>CABTOK010000001.1:0-174063 GCA_902486425.1 uncultured Eubacteriales bacterium
CGGTTTCGAGGACGTTCTTAAAATGCTCGGCATGACCGCGGACGATCTTACCTGGGTAACGATAGGTATAATTGCGGGCGTAGGCGGCGCGGTTGCTCTTACCGTAAAACTCGTATTCCCGAAACTCTTCGATACATTGGTTGAAAACGGAGATAAGAACACCGTCAGAATGTTGATGGATTCGGTAGGCATAACGTTTACCCTTGCCGACTACGACTTCGGCGAGCTTGAAACCATAACGCTTGCGGATATGTTCGGCGGCAACATAAAAGACGTACTTAAAGACAAGATCGGCGAAAAGACCCTGGGCAGCGTCGTAGACACCATAAACGACAAGGCTAACACAAATATAAATCTTGACGAATACGGGCTTAAAGACTTCGGAGAACTTACGTTCGGCGACATCATCGACGGCACCATCGGACAGGATGCGAAAGATATTCTCTGCTCGAAGACTTTCGGCTTCTATTTAGATAAAATTCTCGCGGAATTCAATATCGAAATCAACTACGCCGATTACGCTCTCGACGAATTCCTTAACCTTACTTTCGGCGATATATTCGACGGAACGATAGGAAAGGACGCATTAAACATCGTAAAATCGTGGAGTTTCAACTATATTCTTCAGACCGTTCTTAAGAATTTCGGCAAGACTCTTACGTTTGAAAACGAAACGATAAACAAACTTCTGAATCTCACGATAGGTTCGATTATAGACGGAACGTTCGTAGACGACGTTAAATCTGTCGCAAGATCGTTCGACGTAGACGAACTCGTATCCGTAGTAACCGGATTTATAAAGAAAGACTTCACTCTTAAAGACGTCGGTCTCGAATCCTTCGGCGACCTTTCCGTAGGCATGATAATCGACGGAACTATCGGAACGGAAGCGAAAGACAGACTCTTCGGCATAACGGTAAAACATATTGTGGATACGGTAGCCGGATTCTTCGATAAGACGATAACGTTCGAAGACGCTACGATAAACAAGCTTTTAGCTCTTAACTTAGGTCAGCTTATAAACAAAAACGTACTCGATACGCTTAAAGATACGACGAGAGACATGACTCTCGACGATATAGTCGCTGTCATAACCGGAATCGCAAAAGTCGACTTTAAACTTTCGGATTACGAACTCGGTAATTTCGGCAAGCTCAGCCTCGGCATGATTTACGACGGTAATATCGGAACCGAAGCTTACGACGAAGTCAGAAAGATCGACGTAAATACGATAATAACCATTGCAAGAAAGATAACCGGAATAGACTTCACCCTGACCGACTTCGGATTAGAGGATTTCGGCACGATTTCCGTTGGCGACATTATCGACGGCACGGCCGGCGATAAAGCTCTGGACGCGGTTTATGCGATCTCGGTCGAGAAGATTATAAAAGTAGTAAACGACAAAGCTAAACTTAATATCAATTTAAACGATTATAAATTAGGTAAACTTAACGGTCTTACCGTAGGCAGCTTCGTAGACGGCTCGGCTCTGGATATTGTAAAAGACGTCGTAAGAGAAAGCGGTTTCGAGGACGTTCTTAAAATGCTCGGCATGACCGCGGACGATCTTACCTGGGTAACGATAGGTATAATCGCGGGCGTAGGCGGCGCGGTTGCTCTTACCGTAAAACTCGTATTCCCGAAACTCTTCGATACTTTGGTTGAAAACGGAGATAAGAACACCGTCAGAATGTTGATGGATTCGGTAGGCATAACGTTTACCCTTGCCGATTACGACTTCGGCGAGCTTGAAACCATAACGCTTGCGGATATGTTCGGCGGCAACATTCTTAAGGTCCTCGACGAAAAGGTAGGAAGCAAGACTTTAGACGATATAATAAGAGTAATAACCGATAAGATAATCGGTTCCGGCACAAAAACGCAGGGTATATCGACCTACGCTTTAACGACTTCGGGAAGCAGCTTCACACTTAAAGACGTAGGTCTCGAATCATTCGGCGATTTGTCGCTCGGTATGATCTTTAACGGCACTGTCGGAAACGAAGAGTTATCGAGAGTAAAGGCGATAACCTTTAAACATATTATAAATACTATAGCCGGATTCTTCGACAGAACGATCGTGTTCGGCGACGGTACCGTAAACGAACTTCTTACGCTTACTATCGGCAATATAATAGACGGCAATATTCTTACGGAAGCGAAAAACATTGCGGAAGGCACAAGCTTCAATGAAATCATCGCGTTCGTAACCGATACGCTAAACGTTGATTTCAGCCTTGCAAAATACGGCGTCGGCGATTTCGGCGAACTCACCGTAGGTATGATAATCGACGGAACTATCGGAACGAAGGCTCTGGACACCCTCAAGGCTTACACCGTAGGCGGCATGATGAACACGATCGCCGGCTGGTTCGATAAGAAGATCGAATTCACCGACGAAACGATAAACAAACTTCTGGATCTCACTTTCGGTCAGATAATAAGTAAAGACGTAATAAACAATCTTAAAGAAGCCACGAAGGATATGACTTTGGACGACGTCGTAAAACTTGCGACGGATACCGCAAAAGTCAACTTCGAACTCAAAGATTTCGGTCTCGAAGACTTCGGAAAGCTCAGCCTCGGAATGATCTACGACGGTACTATCGGACAGGATGCTCTGGACGCGGTTTATGCGATCTCGGTCGAAAAAATCATAACGGTAGTAAACGACAAAGCGAAGCTCAATATAAATCTCGAAGATTACAAGCTCGGTAAACTCAACGGCTTAAGCGTCGGCAGTTTTGTGGACGGTTCGGCTCTCGGCATCGTAAAAGAAGCGATTAAAGAAAGCGGCTTTGAAGACGTTCTTAAAGTATTCGGCATGACGGCCGACGATCTTACCTGGGTGACGATAGGCATAATCGCGGGCGTAGGCGGAGCAGCTGCCGTAACAGTGAGATTCGTCTTCCCGAAACTCTTCGATACTCTCGTTAAAAACGGCGATAAGAATACCGTCAGAATGTTGATGGATTCGGCAGGAATAACGTTCACCCTTAAAGATTACGGATTCGGCGAACTCGAAACGATAACGCTTGCGGAAATGTTCGGCGGAAAGATTTCAGACGTACTTAAAGCCAAGATCGGCGAAAAGACCCTGGGCAGCGTTATAGACACCATAAACGAAAAGACAAAGCTCGGCATCGACGTTGAAAAGTACGGCGTGGCAAGCTTCTTCGAACTCACCTTCGGCGATATATTCGACGGAACGATAAAAGACGACGCTTACGCGAAGGTTAAAGAAATAAGCTTTATCCACGTAATAGATACCGTAGCGGGATTATTCGGAAGAGTAATCGTATTCAATAACGAAACCGTAAGCAAGCTTTTAGGACTTACCGTCGGCGACGTAATCGATAAGTCGATTAAGGACGACGCTTTGAGTATAGCGGGCGATATGACCTTTAACGAAATTATCGCTATGGCGGCGACGCAATTTAACTTCAAGTTCAGACTTTCCGATTATGATCTGGACGGTTTCGGCGAACTTACGGTAGGTATGGTCGTAAAAGGCAAGATCGGCAAAGAAGCTCTTAACGTACTCAAACAGTATTCTTTCAACAGAATTATAAGGATACTGCTCGATAAGATAGGTTATGAGTTCGACTGGGGCAGCGATACGATAAGCGCGATATTCGATCTTACCGTAGGTTCGATAATCGACAAACATTTCGTAGCCGATCTTAAAGAAGTCGTAAAAGGCCTTACCTTCAAAGAAATAGCGGATCTCGGTTTCAGGTTCGCGGGATACAAGTTCGAAGTAACGAGCGAAACCGTAAGCAAGCTTTTAGCTCTCACCGTAGGCGATATAATCGACGGCAGCATCGTAAAAGATGCAAAAGCCGTTGCGGAAGAACTTTCGATAAAAGAAGCCTTGAATATCGTTCTCGGCTTTGCGGGAAAGAAAATCGAAACCGAAAGTAAACTCGTTGACGATCTCTTCACGATAACTGCGGGAGATATAATCAATAACAAGGTTCTGGACAGAGTTAAAGAAATAACTGCCGAAACGACTTTCAACGAAGCGATAGAAGTAATCGTTTCCGCGATAAACGTCAAGTTCGATCTCGACAAGATAGGTATTTACGATCTCGGCGAACTCAAGATAAGATATATATTCGAAAAGAATATTAAGGATAAAGCTCTCGAAATCGTTAAGACTTATTCCTTTGGCAGAATTATCGACACTGTGGCGAGATACTTCAGAAAGGCCGTAAAGATAGACAGTACTTATGTTAACGAACTTCTTACTCTTACGATCGGCGACGTCATGGACGGCACCGTAAAGGAAAAAGCCAAAGAAATAACTGCGAACATGACCTTCGACGAAGTCATAGAATTCGTAACCAAGCTTATAGGAGTCAAGTTCAGCTTAGCGGACTATAAACTTGACGAACTCGGCAAACTCACCGTAGGCATGATATTCGTAACCAAGGATCTTAAACAGCATATAGGCGATATAGTTTACAACTGGTCGATCGAAGACGTTATCAACAAGATTCTCGGTTTGAACGGCAACGTACTCGCAGTCGAAAACATTTATATCAAAAAGATAGTTTCCATCAGGCTCGAAGTCGTTATCAAGGGCGATATAAGCGGAGCTATATTCGATATAGTAGGTGATATGTCGATAAGAGATATCCTTTCCGTAGCTAAGGTAGAACTTACCGTTCTCGAAGATTACGGTCTCGGCGGAATACTCGACCTTACCGTAGACGAACTTAAGTCCGCCGACGTTTCGGATAAGATAAAGACAATAATCGACGGCGTTAAACTCGTGGACGTTCTCGGAAACGAAACGGTAGAAAACAACGAATTGCTTAAATCGATCGCATACGATAAGGACGGCAACCCCGTAACTATAGGAGAGCTTTCGACAAGAATAAACGTTCTTACGATCGGCGAACTCGTGGAAGGCTATGCGGACGGCGATAACTTCAAGACCATAAGGGCGATAATTCCCGCAGATACTAAAATTACGGAAATATCGTCGGTAGATTTTAACGCCAATATTCTTAACCTTACCATAGGCGATTTTGAAAACTTCAAACTTCCGACTCTCGTTTATAAGGCGATGGGCTTCGGAGTTCAGGGCAACGACGGCAACTGGTACAGAACTGAAACAGACGCCGCAGCCGGCGACACCGCAAAGAGCCATCTTTCGATAAAGCTTACCGAAGTAATGGATCTCGGAAACGAAGATTTTATGAACCTTACCGCAGACGATTTATTCGGAGAACTTACTAAGGAGAACGACGGATTGTTCTATACGGTAACTCATAAAGACGGCAAGGCTCTTACCTTCAGCGAATTGAAGGGCAGAGTAAACACTCTTACTGTTTCCGAAATAATCGACGGATACGAGACGAATGCCGAATTCGAACTTATAAGAAAGATCATCGCGCCCGATACGGTTGTTACTGCGATCGGAACGAACCTTACGACCGAAAAGATCTTAAGCAGCATTACGTTAAAAGATATAGGTCTTTCCGGAAACGAAAGCATACGTAATATTTTAGGATATACGTATAAAGGAACGGACGGTAAGTGGTACGACAGCTCCGAATCCGCCGCAGCTATGGCAGAAGGCACGGACTACGAAAACGTAACGGTAAATAAGATAAGCGCGTTGTTCGACTTGAAGAACGTTCTTAACATGAAGGCAAGAGACGTAGGCATAGAAGTCGGAACCATGTCCGCAGCGCTCCGCAAAGTTTTAGGCTATAAGCTGAATACGGACGGCGAATGGGTTAATAATGACGGAAACAACTTTAACGACGTAACCGTAAACGAGCTTACGAATATCACTACCGAAGGCTTCAAAAATCTTGCCCTTTCGGACGTATTGTCGGAATCCGACGTGTCGGGCAATAAGATTCTTTCGTTGCTTTATAACGATACGACCGTAACTCTTGCGAACATCGGCGAAAAGATCAACGAACTGTCTCTTAAAGATATAATCGGCAATGTAGAGCTTATGGACAGAGTAGAGATAACCGCCGCCGGCACATACGTCACGGATACCGTGCTTTATACGCTCGAAACATCCTCGGGTACCAACGTTTACACAATGGTGGAAGGAGCAACGCTCGATATGGCCGGCGGAAAATATAATTACAATAGCTTAAATACCGGTACGTACTACAAGATCAGCAAGTCTTCTAAAGTGTGGTTCATAACGTTTATGGCTATGGAAAACGATCCGGATCCCGCCAGAAACGTTGTCGGCGCAGTTACTAAGTTAACCGAAAAGAAGCTTACCTTAAACGATCTCGGGGATCTCAACGATATTAAGCTGGGCGACACCAAGCTTAAAGTTCTTTTAGATATCGGCTTGTTAAGCGGTACTCTCAGCGTAGCAGGTTACGACAAGACGATGAATCAGCTTATTTCGGATATTTCCTCTAAGGGGGTGTAATCCGATCAAAAAAGATTTATCCGCCGCGCTCTGGCGGCGGATAAACAAAAAACGATTAAAGCCGTGAAAAAACGGTCGGAACGACAAAAGTAGTTCCGGTAAACGCTTAAAAATAATTGACAAAGGGTTTAATCTTTGCTATTATTATAAAACCTTGGTTACGTGAAATAACGTAACCCGAATAAGTCCGGGAGGTAAAAATTATGAATAAGTATGAGATGCTTTATATCTTAAACCCCGATCTCACAGACGAGGCGAAAGAAAACGTCATCAAAAAGGTTGAAGATACTATCGTAGCTAACAACGGTACGGTTGTTTCGACCGAAAAATGGGGCAGCAAAAAGCTCCAGTATCCGATTCAGTTCAAAAACGAAGGATACTATGTTTTGACGACGTTCGAAGCAAACGGCGCATTCGTTCAGGAACTTAAACGTATCGTCGGCATAACCGAAGGCGTAATGAGAAGACTCATTACCAAAGCCTAAAGGAGAAATTATGAACAAAGTTATTTTGATAGGCAATCTGACGAGAGATCCGGAACTTTCCGAAACTCCTAACGGCGTAGCCGTTTGCAGATTTTCCATCGCGGTTTCGAGAGATTACTCGAACAGCGACGGCACCAGAGAAACTGATTTCTTCAACGTAACGGTATGGCGCGGCAGAGCGGAAGTATGCGGCAAATATCTCAGAAAGGGCAACAAAGTTGCCGTTGTGGGAAGCTTGCAGAATCGTTCTTACGAAGATAAAGACGGTATCAAACGTAACGTTACCGATATCGTAGCGTCCGAAGTCGAATTCCTTACGCCCAAGGGCGCGAGCGGCGACGACGGCGAAATGCCCGTTAAAAGAGAACGCCCCGTTCTCGAAGCGATTGACGACAATCAGTTACCCTTCTAATAATTAAGGAGAACAATCATGGAAGAGAATAAAGCAACAACGAAAAAGGTAAATAAGCGTATTCCCCGCAGAAAGGTTTGCGCTTTCTGCCAGAATAAGGTAGATACCATCGACTATAAAGACATTGCGACTCTTAAAAAATACGTTACCGAAAAGGGTAAAATTTTACCCCGTCGTATGACCGGCGTATGCGCTAAACATCAGAGAGTATTGGCTAATGCCGTTAAGAGAGCGAGAATCGTTGACTTATTACCGTTCAAGGGCGAATAATTTAACGAAGTCAAGTATCTTACAGAAACTAAAACAAAAAAAGGCCGCAAAAGCGGTCTTTTTTAATGCAAAATTTACGACAAAAACACGTTTTATTTATCCCGGTTTAAGCTTTTAAGATAAGCAGACGGGGAAACGCCGTATCTTTTTTTGAAAAGAACCAAAAAAGATCGACTGTCCGTGAAGCCCGTTTGCTCTGCGATTTCCATAACGGACATCGTTCCCGTTTTCAAAAGTTTTTCGGCTTTATTAAGGCGTAATTCGTTCTGATATTCTTTCGGCGTATAACCCGTTCTCGCTCTGAACTGACGGATAAGATAATACTTATCCATGCTGACGCTTCCGGCGAGTTCGTCCAAAGTAAACGCCTTATCATAATTTTCGGTAACGAAGCTTATTGCCGCCGATATGTCGGAAACATCTTCGATTTTTCCGCAGAATTTTAATATTTCTGTAAGCACTTCGTATAAAAGCGACGAAGTAAGGTATACGTCTTCGCGGTTTTCGCGATATGCTTCGACTATTTCGCTCCAGACGGATTTCATCGACGGCGGCGTAAAATCATGTGCCACGTAGCCGAACTTTTCGTAAAAAATTTCAAAAAATTCTTTTACGTTCGGACCGAAAATATACGCAAAGTCCGCTTCGTACGGGATTGTTCCGCCGTTTTCGACAAGGTGTTTTTCGCTCTGGTCAAAGAATAAAAGATCTCCCTTTTCGGCATAAAAGGCGCCGTTTTTAGTAGTGAGCCTGACTCTTCCTTCGGTTACGGAATATATTCCGAAAGAAGAATAGCCGTTTCTCGAAACGGAATGTTTTTCGCCGCAGACGACGTGACCTATCTGCGTTGTGTTATAAAGAAGGGGATTCCTTATAAAATCGTTCGGGTGGAACGCTATATCTGTGCCTTCGAGCAGTTCCACGGTTCTTATCGTAGTTTTCATTTTTCCCGCCGACGGAATGGAAAAGCCATCCGTGCAATAAATTGATTGAAACGAGCCAATTTTATGTATTGAACGCACGTTTTTATAATGATATAATAAGTATATATGAGACTTTTTAAAAAGTCAATTATAATCATTGTCAATAATAAAAAGGAGGATTTTATGAGCAATTTAAGTCTTAAAACTTCAAAAAGAAACATACTTTCAGCGGTTCTTATCCTGCTGCTTGCGTTATTTTCGCTCTTTTGCGGCTGTACGATAACAAGCATAGATCCCGATAACGGTAAGGAAGATAAGCCCGAACCCGAACCCGAAAAGCCGAATACAGAAGCGGTGATAGACGTTTCGAGCATCCTCGGCAAGCCCGTAAGCGAAGGTGCTGTAACTCTTACCGAATCCGAAATAAAAACGCTGTTCGAAGAAACCGAAATAAAAAACTTATGCGAATATTCAGCGTCCGAAAAAGCTTCGGTTACCGCGGCGCTCGATAAAGAAACGGGAGCGATTGTATTCGAAGCGGTATCGGAAGACGGTAAAAACACTTGTGCCGAAACGATATCCGTAATTCCCGAAATTCCTTTCGGCTCGCATTATCTCACGGGCGGCGGAAAAGCGGATTCGACCAACTACGATTTTAATCGTTTAACGTACGTTCTGGAAGGAACAGTCGCAGCGAAACCCGACGGTATCGATCTTATAGGCGATTATGCGTTTTTTGCCGACGTAACGCCGATAACCGTTGAAACGGGATCCGAAATAGTCTTTTCTGCGATATATGCCGAAAACAGACAGATACGTTTTGCGATAAGACATACGGATGAAACGCATTATCTCGTCTTTTCAGATTATAAGGACGGCGCTAAAGTAGGCGGCTCGACTTTTTTGAATTATAAAGTTCACGTAGAAGAAACCGAATACGACGGCGTTCCCGTAAAGGTCGGAGTCGTTGTAACCGGCGGCAGTATGGCGATGATTATAAACGGCGAAACCGTTTACAGAAGAACTCTTCCGACGCTGTCCGAAACGCAACTTACGATAAGCACGTACAGGGCTACGTACGCTCTTTCGGATATTCAGACGACTTCGGGTGAAGAAGCGACTGACTTATATAAAAAATATACCGAAAATTACGTTGACGAAGACGCTTCTCAGACGCTTATAAAAACAGGACAAAACATAGATAAGTTCGAGTATACGGGCGAAGGCATTTACGCCCCGGGCGCCGCGTCCAACTCGAGAATTATGGCGGGACTCTATAACGAGGGCGTAGCCGTAGGCGGGTACGAGTACGGTGTGTCCGGACACGTAAAAATAAAAGGATACGGCAAAGGGAACTCGGCGAGCAAAGTCGAATTCCAGATTGCAAAGAATACTAAAAATTTCATTAAAATGCAGATATTCCGCCATTCGACGAATAACAGTATTGTTGTAGAAGGCGCGGATAACGGCAAAAACATATCTCAAAAATATGTCGAAAACAGAACTCTCCCGAAAGGTAACGAGTACGAAACCGATTTTATAATGATTTACGATACTTCGGGCGTTAAAGTCTGGATGAGAGACGGCGTTTATACAAAAGATTACAAGCTTACGTACTCGCTCGACGTCAAATGGGATTATACGTTCTTCTGCTTTGCGATGATTCAGTATACGGACGTAACGTTCTCGGGAATGCGCGGCATCTACGGCGAAGCATTGGACGAAGTGAAAAATTCTTTGGCGGGATCCTCTTCGGGAGTCGCTCTTTCCGCAGAGCTCGACGGAGACGAGAACGTAAAAACCTTCGAAATGAAGAACGGCGCGTATTATATAGACGGCGATACCGACTGGACGGTAGCGATAAGAAAAGACGGTAAAAAAATCTGCGGTCCGGCATACTATGCGGAAGCTGCGTTCTCGTTTGTAAATTACAAAGCGTGGTCTCAGGGATCGTTCGTCGTTTATGCGGACGAAACTCATGCGGTCAGATACGTATTCGAATATGTTCCGAACGGATATTATCAGGTGTTTACCGAAAAAAAAGACGGAACGGATAACTGGACGGGATACACACTCGTCATTCGTCCGTCGGCGGACGCCAAAGCGGTAAATAAAATGGGAATTATCTGTGCGGACGGGGAGATAACATTTACAGCAGACGGATATAAGTATCATTCTTACGAAGTTTCGTCTTTCGGCGAAACGAGCCTGAAAATCGGCGGCAAAGGAGGCGTTTTGAAGATAAGCGACATGAGTGCGGAACTTGACGAGACCGCGGTTAAGAATCTGAAAGACAATACGGAAGATTATGTTTACGTTTCTCCTTACGAATCGAGAATGGCAACGCTCGAAAAAACGTATAAAGACGCCGAAACCGGCGGAGTGCTTATAGCGGGATCCAGCACGATGGATTACTGGACGGACTGGCAGCAGGATATAGGCAACCGTCTCGGATACAACGTCGGTATCGGCGGAACTATTGTCGAAGACTGGCTGTATTGCTACGACAGACTTATAAAACCGTTTAATCCGAGCAAGATTATACTGTTCTTAGGCGGAAACAATGTAAACGGAATGGGACATACGGGAGCGTATACGACAGAGCTTTTAAAAACGCTTCTGAATAAAATGCATACGGACTTCCCGACGGCGGAAATTTATTATATTTATTCCATGCCGGTACCGAATAACTTCGGCGGCGGAAAGTATACGGCGGAATACGGTAATCTTATAACGGAGATGAAGAAGTTCGTCGCTTCCGTAGATTACGTAAAGGGAATAGATACCGAAAGCGCCTTCGTTTCGGACGGCGAACCTATAGCTAAATATTTCAGAGCGGACAGAATTCACCTTACCGACGAAGGCTACGACGTATTCGCCGATATTATAAAGAAAGAAGTTTTCGGCGAAAAGGTCTAACGAAGTATCGTAAAAAACATTACGAATAAAAACAAATAAAACCAAACGAAAAAGAAGTCCCGATAAAATATCGGGGCTCCTTTTTTCATATATTATTCGGAAAACAATCCGTACAAATTCCGTATTATTCCGCTTTTTCGGTTGCAGCAGCCGCTGCTTCGGCCTGATTTTTAAGATAAGTTTCCTTTTCCTCCTTGTTCTTTGCGAGAATGGTCATTTCGGTTTCCTTATCGAACAAATGGCAGTGAGCAAGGTCCAGAGCAAGTTCGATTATATCGTCTTTCTTGGTGTTGGTACGACAATCTACTCTTGCGATTATGGTGTTGGAATCGTCTACGATAGCCTGAACGGTTTCTTCTGCCTGCTGGGCAGTCGAAGTTTTGCAGTAAAGCTGAGTTTCGGAACCGAGCATTTCGGCAACGTCTACTCTTACTTTTATGGTCTGCGCGCCGGTAGCTTTGAACGCTTCTTCATCGTGGAGATCTTCCGGTCTTAAGCCGAATACGACTTCTTTACCGGTGTTAAGATACTGGTCGAGATCGTAAATAAGTTCGACTTTATCTTCGGGAAGCATAATCTTGTCGGTGCCGAATTCTACGTAAACGTGGTTTTTGTCGCCAGTGAGTTTCGCGTCGAAAAAGTTCATCTGGGGAGTGCCGATAAAGCCTGCGACGAACTTATTGATGGGATAATCGTAAAGGTTCTGCGGAGCGTCTACCTGCTGCATATAGCCGTCCTTCATAACTACGATTCTCGTACCCATGGTCATAGCTTCGATCTGGTCGTGAGTAACGTAAATGAAGGTGGTAGCAAGTCTGTTGTGGAGCTTTGTGATTTCGGTTCTCATCTGCGCTCTGAGTTTTGCGTCGAGGTTCGAAAGCGGTTCGTCCAGAAGGAATACCTTGGGTTCGCGGACGATAGATCTTCCGAGAGCGACACGCTGACGCTGACCGCCGGACAAAGCCTTGGGTTTACGGGAAAGATAGATTTCAATGCCTAAAATTCTTGCGGCTTCTTTTACTCTCGCGTCGATTTCTTCCTTCGGCATTTTTCTGAGTTTAAGACCGAAAGCCATGTTATCGTAAACGGTCATGTGCGGATAAAGAGCGTAGCTCTGGAAAACGAACGCGATATCTCTGTCCTTGGGGGATACGTTGTTCATGAGTTTGCCGTCGATGTAAAGTTCGCCGGAAGAAATTTCTTCGAGTCCCGCGATCATTCTGAGAGTCGTGGACTTACCGCAGCCGGAAGGTCCTACGAAAACGATGAACTCTTTATCTTCGATATCGAGATTGAAATCCGTAACGGCAACGTTGCCGGACGGATAAACTTTGTAAATGTTTTTGAGTTGTAAACTAGCCATGATAGCCTCCGATTAAGGTCTCCGCCGGACCGCTTTAAAGCGTTACCTTTTGAATTTCCGGCAAAGCGGGAACGAAAAACGTCTGAAAACGCCGTAAAATATGTCCCGTAATTTTTACATTATTATTTTATCCGTTTAATAAAAAAAATACAATTAAAATATAACCAAATATCTTGCTCTTATTTGTGTATATTTGCACAAAAATTATTTGGTTTTTTCCTTAAAAAGAAAAATATTTTCATTTCGATGATATTTAGAACGGAATTAACATTTAATTTTCAGTTCAGTCAAGCTCGTCCAGAGTGAGTTCGTAAGCGGGGGCGATGTTTTTCATAAAGTACTCGACTTCTTTAAGTTCCGACTTATTGAGTTCTGCTTTTATCGAAGCTGAAGCCTTTTTATATTCTTTATTTCCCGATTTAAGCTCGTCTACGCACTTTAAGTAAGCGGAGATTCTGTCCGCCGCTTTAACGAGTTTCGCTTCGTAAGAATTTTTATCGGGGAAAATATAACTTTTGTAAGAATCTTCAAGCTCTGCGGGGAGCATTTTCAAAAGCCTTTCGCAAGCTTTTTTTTCGAGATCTTTATATGCTCCGGTGATTTCCGGATTGAAATATTTTATGGGGGTGGGAAGATCTCCTGTTATAACTTCGCCGGTTTCGTGATACTGCGCGTATAAAACTACGGTCTTTTCGTCTGCGGTTCCGTTAAAAATTTTGTTGTTTATAAGAACGAGCGCATGCGCGACGGTGGCCACCTGCCAGCTGTGTTCCATTATGTTTTCGGTCTGCGTTGAGTGCATAAGCGACCAACGCTTTATATACTTCATTCTATTTAAAAACGCCCAGAATTTATACATATAATTATCATTCCTTTATGCAAATTTATTTTTTGTCTGCGGAATTTCCGATTTCTTCGATGGCTTTCAGAATTTTTTTCTGACCTTCGGAAATTTGTTCTATTTTTTTATAAAGTTCGGCTATCACGAATTCGCTTTTCAGATTTACCCGGTAATCGTTTTCGGCACGTTTTCTGTCTTTTGCTTCCTGCCTGTTCTGACTCATCATAATAAGAGGTGCCTGTATTGCGGCAACGCATGAAAGAACAAGGTTCAGGAGAATAAACGGATAGGCGTCAAAAGCTTTTGTCGCAAGAATTATGTTTACAACCATCCATATAACCATTACGGCAATAAAACTGAAAATAAAAGCCCAGCTACCGGCAAACCGTGCCACCGAATCTGCAGCTTTTTGTCCGAAAGTTAATTTTTCGCCGGATTCCGGATTGTTTGAAATATTAGTGCTCAGAAGTTCCCCTATAAGCTCTTCATCCGTCAGTTCCCGCTCGGAATCGTGAAGAAGTTCGCGTATTATTTTGTTTTTATTTTTTTGATTACTCATAAAGATGCTTCCTTTTAATTTTTATTGTTTTACGAAAGATTTATAAATATTTTATCATTAAAACTTTGCCTTTTATCACGTCGAAGGCAAATTCTTTTTCGGTCGCGCGGTTGCTTAGTCCCAGAGTGTTACCGCATTTCAATACGAGCGGATTGCTTTTATCGAGAGGATAGTAAAGCCCGTAAAGGTATTTTACCGTAGCTTCGCCGCCGAAGGGGATAAGAGAGACTGTTCTGCCGATTTCGGATTGCTCTTTATTAAGTCCCGAAACCAGCCTTATAACGCAATTTTCGCCTGCGATTTCCGCTTTTAAGCCGAGCGATTCGGCAACGGATAAAAGAGTCAGGTTGCCGAGAACGTGATCGGGCTTGCCACCGGTTGCGCCGTAAATCGCAATTTCGTCCGCACCGGACTCTTTTGCGTAATAAACCGCACGTTCGCCGTCGGTAAAATCCTTTTCGGGGGTAAGTTTTACAATCTGTTCCTCTTCCGGAATATAGTCAAGCGTATCGAAGTCGCCTACCACGCCGAGTACGGTTTTGTTTTTAAGTTTGTCTTTGAATTTATATGCGCCGTCCGCAAAAATGACGTAATCTTCTTTCACGTATTCTTTAAGTTCGGGCGCGTTGAGTATAATGGCAACCTTCATAATTTACCTTAAAAATCTTTTTAATAAATATTAGCATAAATAAACCGCGTAATCAATTAAATAATAAATAAAATCTGCCGTCCGTCTCGTAAAAACGCGATATGGAAAAAAGGACGCCGCGTTACGTGGCGTCCTTTTCTCACTTTCCTTTTCTGAAAAAGCGTTAGTTATCGTAACGCCGTTTCATATATGCGTGTATTTTCTTGAACGAACGAATTAAAGTTATTTTCCCGAAGTTTCGGCGTTTTCGGCGGTCATTTCCGTTTCGGTCATTCCGGCGAAACGCTTCGTTTCCTTCACGAATGCTTTCGAAGAGAATACCATTACTCCCGCGACTATGACGAGAGCGAGATCTACGAAAACGAACGAGTTGTAAGCGGCGCTGTAAGCGAAAAAGTTCGACTGTCCCTTATCGAGAGCATATGCGCCGAATGCGAAAACGCCCGATAAAACGTGAGCGACGAAGCGGAGAGATCCGCCGATTAAAGCCGACAAAGCAAATTTGAGCTGAGGGATTTTATCGAGAACTTTTACGTCTTTAAGAGCGCCCGCAAAACCGGTAAGAGCGAAAGCTACGGGGTAGTCGAGTAAGAACTGCGCCGGATGAATTATATAAGGATCCTGAACGGCTTGTAACATTCCGTAAATAAAACCTATAAGTATGCCTTTTTTAGCTCCGTATACGTATGAAAAGAGCATTATCGGAAGCATCGAGAAGAGGGTTACCGAGCCGCCCTGGGGCATTTCCCATAGTTTGACGTAAGAAAGAGCGAACGAGAGCGAAACGGTAATACCCGCAAAAGCGAGAGCGCGCGTATCGAACGCGAAATTGCCTTTGCGGTCGATTATAAACGCGGCAACGAGCGATCCGACGACTAAAATCGCCGCCGAAATATATAAAGCCGCCCCGTTGAGTTTACCGTAACCGTCGTAATATCCGTCGCCTTTGATGTTGTTTTTAAAGAATACAGCTATAAGAACGAGAGTTATTATGACCGCAAGTCCGCAGACGATTCCCGCAATACTTCCGAACTTTTTAAGAGCGGAAGGGGATTTTTTTGCGATTACGAAGCCCGCTATCGCCGCGATAAGAACGAGAGCGAGAGTAACGAGAATGGGAATAAATACGTAAGTAGCGACGGGTTTTCCGTTGTATTTTCCGCCCGCACCGTAATATTTGGCTATGTTTAACGAAAGCATGAATATTCCTACGATAAGAGCGTAGATAACAAACGTAAAAAGCGAGTACTTGGCAATTTTGGCGAAAATATCTTTCTTCGCAAAGTACATTATTGCGTTAAAAAAGATAAGTGCGGCAAGAATGCCGACGGTCGTCCATAAAACGACGGGTTCGGCGGCGTCCAAAAGTTTGCCCGCCGAAAGAAGCAAAGTGTTCATAAAATCTCCTGAGCTATGGTAAAAATTTGTCGGTTTTTTATAAGACGGATAATAAAATAAAAAACGCACCCTTCGGTGCGCTCCGTTTTATAAATATATACCTTTACTCCCTGAAAGCGGTTGTAAATCGACTTCTCCTTCAAGAATTATCTTGCGGATTCAATGGTATAATCTCAGCCGTAGGCACCCATAGCGATTTAAGTATACATCATTCAAAACCTTGCGTCAAGAATTTTTATGTGTTAAAATATTAAGAAACGAATTTATGCAAAGTCGCTCAAGGCGAATGGCGGAGCCAAAATGGAAAAAGAACTTGAATCCGTACTCGATTTTATTCTTACGGTAGATAAAATGAAATCTACTTTCAGACGTAACGTAAATCTCGACTATCGTCCTGAAAACGACGCCGAACACTCTTTTCATATAGCGGTTATGGCGATGTCGCTTAAAGATTACTGCATTTTTAAAAATATAAACGTCGATAAGGTAGTAAAAATGTGTCTTGCGCACGATCTTATCGAAGTTTATGCGGGGGATACCTTCTGTTTCGATTCCGAAGGCAACAAAACCAAGACTAAAAGAGAAAAGGATTCCGCGGACAAGCTCTTTTCTCCGCTCCCCGGGAATATAGGCAAAGAGTTCAGATCGCTTTGGGAAGAATTCGATGCGATGGAAACAGAAGAATCGAAGTACGCCAACGCTCTCGACAGGCTTCAGCCGTTTATGCTCAACGCCAATACCGAAGGGTTTACGTGGAGACTCGCTCACGCAAAACTCAGCCAGGCGATAGACAGGTTTTATCCGATAAAAACTTTTATGGTTCCCGAAATATGGGATTACGTTATGGACGGTCTTATGACGGGCGTTAAAAAAGGCTACCTTACAGACGACGTGAATTGAAGAATATATCGAAAATTTAATGTTAAAAGAAATTATCAAAAGCGAAAAACCGATTAACTGAAAATATCAAATAAGAAAATAAATCACACTAATTTGAAAACATTTTCAAAAAAGCAGAAAAAACGGTACGTTTCTGAAAATTTGTTACAAAATTTTAAAAATGTATAAAAAAATGCTTTACAAAAAAATTTGTTTGTTGTATATTAAAGATGCTCGAAGGGAAACCCGACGGCACTTGAAATCGCTCATCATTTTCCCCCTTATCATATATTATTCAGGAAGCAGTTAACGCAAGTTAATTGCTTTTTGAATTTTAAACGGGAACTTATCGCAGATACCGCAGCGATAAGTTCCTTTTTGGTTGTTCTTAAATAAATTCAAAGATATTCCGTCGTAAAAAACTTATAAAATGACGGAAAACAAGGTTTTTTGTGCATTTTGCATAAATAAAAATCATAAAAAGCGGCGTATAACTTGAACTTGCGGTAAAATTATTGTATAATTTGTTTAAATAAACGATTTCGGGCAGACGGCTTTATAAAAGCTTTTCGGCCGCGACTAAAATAAAAGGAAGAAAAATGGATTCCGAACTCAAACTCGTAATAAAAGGAATTAAGGACAGGACGAACTTAGACATAGTAGTCTTTGCCGACGGGATGAAGTACGTCGCTTCAACAGTGAACGTGGTCGAAATCGTTCCGCCGTCCGTAAGCGACTTCGATGAAGTATATCAGGACTACGAAACGGGAAATACTTATTTTAAGTTCCGCTACAAAAATGCACGACTTACGGGATACGTTGCGGGAGTAGGCAATACCGAAAGGGTTTACGCGACTCTTATACGCGACCTTATCGAAAGTTCGTCTTTTAAAGAAATTCAGCTTCCGCAGGACGAATACCTGAAGAGTATTCTTTTGGGGGAATGTAACCGCACGCAGATACAAAAGTACGAAAAGCGGTTCGATGTTCCTCAGAAGCCTTGCTTTGTAACCGTCATTTCGGCAAGCGGTTCTTCGCCCAAAGAGATTCTCGAAGTTCTTAACGAATACGACGAGTCCGAAGGCAATTACGCGGTATCCATGGACGATACCGTTTACGCTTACTTAAAATTCCCGGATTTCACGTCGGAAGATTATCAGTCGTCGACTGACTTTGCGGACTACCTCGTGCAGTCGCTTAAAGAAGAAACGGGCGTCAGCGCAAACGCCGGCGTGGGAGGTACCGTAAAAAGCGTATACGAAGCCAATTCGTCTTATCAACAGGCACTCATGGCGGTCAGAATGTGCGGCGTAATGAATTCAAAGGGTGAAGTACATTCGTTTAAAGAATATCTTCTGATGAAGATGCTCGAAGATCTCCCCAAATTCAAATTAAGCGAATATCTCGAAATTCTTCTGGACGAAAACGCAAGGGATATCTTTACCGACTTCGAAATGACAAACACCGCGGAAGAATTTTTGGAAAACAACCTTAACATTTCCGAAACTTCGCGTAAGCTTTTTCTTCATCGCAACACGCTTATTTACCGTCTCGATAAAATCGAACGTAAAACGGGACTCAATATCCGCAAATTTTCGGACGCGGTAACGTTCAGACTGATTACCGTCCTGATTAAACTAGTAAAATAATAAACGCTTATAAGGAATATATTTATGAACGATTACGATTCCAACAAAAAGCCGTCTGCGGCAAAAGTAATAATGTCCGTAATTCTGGCGATAGCGGTATGCTTTGTCAGCTTCGGCGCGGGGTATCTGACAAAATCCTGTTCTTCGGGCGATTATACCGAACTCGAATGGGCGCTCGACGTTATAAAAGCCAACTATTACGACCTGGATGAAGACGGCAATCTGAAAGATTTTACAGTGGACGATTATCTTTCGCTGATTTCGTCCGAACTTCTCGATCCGTATTCGGGATATATGAACGAAGAACAGTATAAAGACTTTGTTTCTTCCGGCGAAGGCAACGCTTACGGCATAGGCGTAAGGATAAGCTCTGCCGAAGCGGATATACTTAAAATAGTTTCGGTAAGCGGAAATTCTCCGATGGAAAAGGCGTGCTTTACTCTCGGGATAGATCCCGTAGGCAAAAAGATAATAGCCGTTTCGGACGTAGACGGAAGCAATTACAAGGCTGCGAGCGATTACGAGACTTTCAGTAAAAATCTTGCCGGATATGAAGCGCATAAGGAATTCAAAATTTATCTCGAAGGCGTTGTACAGGGAATAACAGTTTCGAGGGAAGCCTATATAGAATCTTACGTTTCGTACTATGACAGCGAAAAGACGTATTTATTCAGAAGCGACGATTATTCTGACGTTCCCGAAGGTAAAGAGTTCGACGTCGGAATGAGCGGAATCCCTGCGGACACCGCGTATATAAAATTCGACGAATTCAACGGGGACGCGACTTCGCAAATGGCGGGCGCGCTTAAATATATGCAGAAGCGCGGCAAAACCAGGCTTATACTTGACATGCGCAACAACGGCGGCGGGTATCTCAATATTTTGTGCGACGTTGCTTCGTACTTTATAAACAACGACGGCAGGAAAGAATCGCTTGTCGCAACCGCAAAATACAAAAACGGCAAGGTCGAAGAATATAAAACCTCCGCAAACCGCTATGTGCCTCTCGAAAAACTCACCGTAATGGCGAACGAAGGTTCCGCTTCCGCTACAGAGTGCCTTATCGGCGCGCTTATAACTTACGGCGAACTCTCGTACGATAACTTTATCGTCACGTCGGACGGTACCCCCGATACGGTGAACGGAAACAGAACTTACGGTAAGGGAATAATGCAAAAAACTTTTTTATCGAACCACGGCTCGGCGATAAAGCTTACTTCGGCGTATATTTACTGGCCCGACAAAAAGACAAATATCCATAAAAAAGGAATCTTCGCTCCGGCGGAGAACAGCGTAGCTTTTGCCGACGGACTTAAAAAGGCTCTCGAAGTATCCGCAAGGTAAATTATAAAGCATCGTTAAGGCTCCCTTCGCGGGAGCCTTTTTAGTACGGTTTTATTATACCTGTATCGGCATAGACGCACCATTTATATTATATGTATCGGCGAAAGAGTACCGTAAAAGGATATAAAAATAATATTTAAGCTTTCTTATCGTCAAAGTACGCCGCCATAAACGGGTAAATTTCACGTCCGGCAACTTTTTTGAGATTAAAATGTTTTTCTCTCTTTGCGGTCTTGGATTCATAGCCTTCGGCAGAGCTTACAAAAGGACTTTCTCTTTGTGACGTAAACCCGGAGTCTGCGTTGTTATTGCGGTTATCGTCTGCGGACGGCGAAAAAGCTGAAAAAAGTCCGCCGGATAAATCCTTTCCGAAGAAGCTCATAATTGCGGATACGGCTTTTATTAAAACGTCCGCATCGAGGTCGGAAAAGGTTTTTCTCAAATCAAAGCCGTTTTCTTTTAATCTCAGATAAACCGGCTTTACCGCATCGATAAAGTCGGCTCCGAACAAAAGATTAAGAACAGTTTCCGAAATTTTCATATTCGCCCTATGACATTATATTATACGCGCCGCATAAAATGTTTATGTAACTTAAAAGTGGATTTTCGTTCGGACCATACGGCGGGAACGGAAATAAAAAGGGGGACGAATGGAATATAACGATATGAGAGAGCCTTCGGGAAAAGCGGAAAACGGAAACGCTGCGGGAAGCGGCGATAAAAAAGCCGCAGGGAACGATTCTTTATTAAAAGTTTTTATGGAAATGCTCAAAAAATTCGACGGCAAGTCTGAAGAAGATCTGATAAAAGCGATCACCGCCGAAGCCAACGCGCGCCGCGCCGCCGGGACGCTTTCGGATAAAGAGATCGACAAATTTAACGCCGTGGTTTCGCCGTTTCTTCCGCCCGACAAGCGCAAACGCCTTAACTTCATCTGCAATAAAATAAAAAACGGTTGAACCGCTACGAGATTTTAGAAAATTCTGGCGGAAAACCTTTACAGGCTTATTAAACGTAATGTCAAACAAAGCGCAATTCATTATAGTGAATTGGTGCTTATCAAAAAAAGTCTTGGTTGCAAGACTTTTTTAAGTGTAAAAATTTAAATGATGTTAAGTCGACCAAAAGAAGGAACGTCCGGTTCATATATTGAAAATTCTATATAGTCGGATTCTAACAAAGGCTGATTGTTCTTATCGAATTGTTTGAGAATGAAAGCATATTTTCCGTAAGCAAGACCATTTATGGATTTATAGAAGTCATCGGCCGGGACGTCGCATTTTTTTATAACAGACCAGCTTGACGGCTTTTGTACCGGACCATACGGACTACCAACCGTTGCATAATCTTTGGACACAAACAGTTTGATTTCGGTATGGTCATATTCGTCACAACAAGGTTGAAAATTAATATTAACCAAATCCGCCCCGGTAGACACCTTTATTTCGGCAGCGGCCAACAAGCTGTCTTTTTTTGCTTGCTCCAATTTTGAATAATACTGCTCCTTATCGGCTTCGGTATAAGTAACTTTAAGGATATAGTCGTTTGCAATTTTATTAACGAAAGAGAATTTTATTGCATCTGTTTTATCATTAAAATCGACAAGAATTTTATATTGCTTATTTATACATGGCACTTCTATCCATTGATTATTTTTATAAACAAAAATATCCTCGAATGGATTAGTTTCAACATTTTCCATATCGATAATTAAAGAATACTGCGTTTTCGTTATATCTTATAATCATTGTGAAATAACTACGAGGCAACAGACAAATACATTTATCTTGAGAATTTCTAAAATATTCTCTATCTTCGGCAGGAAGTAAAGATTTTATTTCGTTTTCGTTTTCAAAAGTAAATTTGTATATTGCATCTATAATAAATGTTTTTTCTGAAAACAGATATAAAGAATTTGATAACGTAGCGAGTGTTATCGCATCTAATATTTTGAATCTTTGAATAAATAGGGGATCGATTTCGCATAGTTTTTTAAATACATTAAGACTTTGATATTGCAAAATATAGTCTACAATATTCTTATTGTTCTCATTATTCGGCAAATCTTTAACTTCTTCGGCTAAGGTAACATCATCCTTTTGGGCGCACAATTCCGCTTTAGAAATGGTAATTATTTCTTTTTCTGCGGTTTTGCCGGTCATAAGATAATCGATACTTACGTCGAAAAGGCTTGCGAGCGCGGGAAATTGTGAAATTTCCGGCAGACCATTTTCGCTTTCCCATTTACTTACGGCTTTGTCGCTTACATTCAATTTTTCGGCAAGTTCGGCTTGAGTCCAGCCTTTGCTTTTTCTTAAAGAGGCGATGGTTTTACCTATACTGTGTTCGTTCATTATTTAACTCCTGCGTGTTTTCCTGATTTAATTTTATCAATGGAATGATAAAAAGTAAACCTACTTATCATATATGGGCAGAGTACGCAAAACACAATGTGTAAAAACAAACTCTACTCTACGTAGAATTATATGATAATTTTTATATTAAGTCAATAGCACTAAAAAATTTTGATAACACAAAAGACCTCGCCAAGTGGGCGAGGTCTTTTGAATTGCGGTTCTTTTTTATAGCTTGAAATAAATTTATTATATTTTATTATAAATGATTTGCCGGATAATATCGTGATTATATTGCGGTATTGTGATTATGACTTTCGCGATTGGATCGAGCGGACGGCGAAGAGAAAAGCGTCGAGTTCTGCCGCCGAGTTTTTCGGAGATAAAGACGCTCTTACGAGTCCCGTTTTGTCGGTTTTTAAAAATTTATGCAAAAGCGGGGCGCAGTGGAAGCCGCCGCGGACGGCGACGTCGAATTCGGAACTTAATATATCCGCAAAAGAATTGCTGTCCGTTCCGATTGCCGAAAACGATATTATTCCGCACGGATTGGGCTTCGAATAAATCTTTATACCTTTAATCATTGACAGCCTTTCGCACAGGTACGCCGTTCTCGAAAGCAAAAGTTCGCCGTTTCGCTCGGCGTTTTTTTCGGTTTCTTCGGCGGCTTCTTTAAGCGAAGCTATCGCAGGGAGATTGAGAGAACCTGCCTCTAACCGTTCCGGATAAAACATCGGTTGGGTGAGAAGAAAGGTTTCCGTACCGGTTCCGCCCGATTTTGTCGGTAAAACGTCCGCTTTTTCGCTTATTACGAGCGCGCCGCTACCAGAAATCGCTCCTAAGGCTTTATGCCCGGCAAGGCATAAAAGATCTATGCCCGAAGCGGTTACGTCGATTTTTTTATGTCCCGCAAGTTGCGCTCCGTCCACAAGGAATAAAATTTTATTGCCTTCGGGCCTCGTTTCGTTCAGTTTTTTTATGCCTCTGCCGATTGCCGTTATGTCCGGGGTTTCGCCCGTTACGTTGGAAGCCCCCGTTACCGCCGCAAGATATGTATCGTCCGTTATGGAACGAAGAATTTTTTCGGTAAGGCTTGCTGCGGAATCGGGCTTTATCACCGTAAGAGAAATAAGACCTTGTTTTTCGAGGGTGAATAGCGGTCTTAAAACGGAATTGTGTTCTAGCGCGGTCGTAACCACGTTGCCGCCTTTTTTTACCGTTCCGTTTATCGCCTCGTTGAGAGCGGTTGTACAGCTGTCCGTAAAGATCACTTTGTCGGCATTTTCCGCATTGAAGGCGTTTTTCACGGCAAGTCTTGCCGAATAGACGATTTCGGCGGCTTTTATCGCAAGGCGGTGTCCGCTCCGTCCGGGGTTTGCTGTGAGATATTTAAGAGTTGTTACGGCGGCTTCGGTCACGTTATAACTTAAAAAGCCGTTCGTTGCGGCGTTATCGAAATAAATCATTTTTCTCCTTAAAATTCATATGTTACGCGGCATTTTTTATTGCCGCAAGAGCTTATCGCCCTTATTTAACAAAAGGCAAATTTCTTTAATAATATATAATATACGGGCGTATTTTATGATATTTAATAAAAAATATCGTAGTTATTTGCCGAATATCGGTCACAAAGGAGAAATTATGGGTTTTTATATCGCAATTTTCAGGTCGCGCACCGACGCTATGATATTAAACGACGAACTTAAAAAACGGGGTGTAAACGCAAAAATAATTCCTACTCCCGAACGCGCCGCCGTGGGATGCGGACTCTCGGTTAAATTTTACGGTGACGAATACGCCGTAATCGCTCTTGCAAGAAGACTCCGTCTGTCCGGGTTTGCCGGAATAATAAGAGCGTGATCTTTAAAGGCGGTCTGACCGCCTTTAAAGTATAAAAACCGATAAAAATCGTTTTGTACGCCGTTTTTTTGAGCTTTTATCAAAACGATTGCTAATTTTATCCGATTGTGGTATCATATTTACCTGAATAACCGCAGATTTTCGGTTTTTTCGCCGTAAAAACAAATACGACGTCTGATAAGTCCGGAAACTCGTTATTCCGAACGCAAAAAGGAAGTGGGACACGATGGACAAGCAGGTAGCTTCGAAAATAATAGAAGAGCTGTCCGGGCATTATCCGGACAAGCCCGCCCTTAACTTCGGCAGCGTATACGAACTGCTCGTTGCGGTAATACTTTCGGCGCAGTGTACCGACGAAAGGGTGAATAAAGTTACCGGGGAGCTTTTTAAGGACTATAATACGCCCGGAAAGATGGTAACGCTTACCGAGGACGAACTCGGCAAAAAAATCTTTTCGTGCGGACTTTATAAAAGCAAGGCGGAGCATATTTTATCGGCGTCGAAGGATATTATAGAGCATTTCGGCGGAGAGGTTCCCTCTTCCAAAAAAGAGCTTATGTCGCTTGCGGGAGTCGGACGTAAAACCGCAAACGTTGTTTATTCGGTTGGGTTTAATGGTAACGCGATAGCCGTCGATACGCATGTTTTCAGACTCGCGAACAGAACGGGACTTGCGCCGTTTTCCACTCCCGAAAAGGTCGAAGCCGGACTTATGGACATTTTGGACGAAACTGTATGGTCGAAAGCGCACCATTATCTTATATATCACGGGCGTAACGTATGTAAATCGCAAAATCCCGATTGCGAAAATTGTTGTATAAAAGACTTATGCGAAAAGCATATGGATTATAAAAAATTAAAGTAAAGAGCGTAAAGATAACATCTTAAGAGGCTGAAAATGTTTGTAGACAGAGTAAAAATCATAGTAAAAGCCGGTAACGGCGGCGACGGAGCGACTTCGTTTCTGCACTTCAAGGGCGTGGTGAACGGCGGGCCGGACGGCGGCGACGGCGGAAAGGGCGGCGACGTCGTAATCGTAGCCGACAAAAAAGTTTCGAGTCTTCTCGAATTTTATTATAAAACCAAATTTTTTGCGGGTAACGGCGAAAACGGTTCGTCCAAGAACTGTTTCGGCAAGGCCGGCGACGATATAGTTCTGCACGTCCCTTTAGGCACCGTAGTCTACGACGAAGAAACCGGTTCCGTCGTACAGGACTTTTTCTACGACGGACAGAAGAAAACCATTCTTACCGGCGGAGAAGGAGGTAAAGGCAACGCCAGATTCGTAACCAGCCGAAGACACGCACCGCATTTTTCGCAAAGCGGCGAACAGACCGAACGCGTAAACCTTATCATGGAGCTTAAAACCATCGCGGACGTAGGTCTTATAGGCTTCCCGAACGTCGGAAAATCCACGCTCCTGTCCAAAGTCACCGCGGCGAGACCGAAGATAGCCAATTATCACTTCACGACGTTATCTCCCAATCTCGGTGTGGTAAAATATTACGACGACAGCTTTACTATGGCGGATATTCCCGGACTTATCGAAGGCGCTTCGGAAGGCGCGGGACTCGGTATAGACTTTTTGAAGCATATCGAAAGAACGAGGATGCTTGTTCACGTCGTAGATATTTCGGGTTCGGAAGGCAGGGATCCTTATGAAGATTATAAAAAGATCAATAAGGAACTTGCTTCTTACAGCAAAGAACTCGCTTCGCTGAAACAGATTATCGCACTTAACAAATGCGATTTTCCGGGGGCGGAAGAAAATATCAAAAACTTCAAAAAACACGTACGCGGCAAAAAAATCGTGCCGATAACAGCAATAACGGGCGAAGGAACGAAAGAACTTTTGGATGCGATATGGGCGGAACTTTCAGTTCTTCCGCCGCTTAAACCGCTCGAATACGAAGAATTCGAATACGCAAAACCCGAATCTTTAACTTATGAAATCGAACAAATAGAACCCGACGTTTTCGAAATAACGGGAACGCTCGTGGACGTACTTAAAAGAAACGTTGTCGTTTCGGACATGCACTCTTTCGCCTACATGCAGAAGGTGCTTAAAGACAGGGGAATATTCAAAGAACTCAGAAAGATGGGCGCAAAAGAAGGCTCGACGATCGTTATCGCCGATACCGAATTTGAATATTACGACTAACTTATGCGGCTTTACAAGCGACCTGTATCGCTGAAATATAGCCAAAATATTTCGGAAGACAGGTAGCGTCGCAAAATATAAAAATCGTCTTTGAATTTAAGGAGAAAAAATGTTTACATCAAAAGAAAGGGCGAAGTTAAGATCTATTGCTTCGACCGAAGATACTATAATGCAGGTGGGCAAGTCCGGCATAAGCGATAATCTCGTCGCCGCGCTCTCGGACGCGCTTAATGCGAGAGAGCTTATTAAAATTTCGGTACTCGACAACAGTCCCGACGAAGTAACCGCCGTCGGCAAAGAACTGTCCGGAAAACTTAATGCGGAATTTGTATGTGCTATCGGCAAAAAAGTGGTTTTATATCGTTATTCCGATAAAAAAGGCGTAAAACATGTCGAATACAAATAATAGTGTATCCGCAAAAATCGTTATAGGCTTTACTATATAAAACTATAGTTAATTTTTATAAATATTTTTAAATTGTCATTTAATTTACTGAATTATACTATATATACTAAGTATAGTAGTATAAGCGTAAAGGACAAGGGAAAATTTATAGCCGAAAGCCAAAACTAACGAAATTAAATAAAAATAAAGTGCTTTGAACAGACGAAAAACGTAAAAACGGGGTTTTACTCCGTTTTTTATTAAAAAATTTTACCGATGTGGCAGAAGTAAAAAACAATAGAAAAATTTTGAATAAAATCGTGGTTAATCGGACAAAAAAGTAATAAAACTTTTAAAAAAGTAAAAAAATATTTTAAAAATATGGCAAAAACCTTTGACAAGTCGAATAAAATAAGTTATAATATCGGTACTTTTTATAAAGAAAGTATATCTTTACTTTTTTAAGAACTGCGTGCAGATCGATTGTAAATGCGGCTTAAAAATGAATAAGTTTATAAGGGAGGCTGTCATATGAACGAAAAAAAGAGAAAAGCAAAAGAAGCTGCGGTTGCGGCAGAACCGAAGAATGAAGTCGTTTATATAGACGATTTATTCAACAAAAAAACAGATAACGCTTACGTTACTCTTCCGGATACTTCGACCGAAACGAAGAATACCGAAGTAGTAATGAAGGCTGCTAAAAAGAGACTTAATCTCGAAGGCTGGATACAGGCGCTTTTGTCCGGCGGCATAGTTGCTCTTCTTGCAACGTTTGCGGTTTCGATGGTATTCTGGGCGATAGGAGCTTCCAAATACTGGATAGCTTTCATTGTTCTCGGTGCGGTTTTCGCCGCGGCGACGCCGATTTTCTTCTTCTGTAAATATCGTCCCGACGAAAAGGCTATTGCGAAGAGATTGGACGAACTCGGACTTGACGAAAGAGTTCTTACGATGGAAGAGCTTAAAGGCAACGATTCGTTCATGGCGAAACGTCAGAGAACCGATACCGTACGTTCGTTAGGAAAGGTAAAAGCGAATCTCCTTAAAATAGTCGCGTCGGTGCCGCTTATTATATTATGTACCACCGCATTTATACTCGGCGGCGGTATGACTACCGTTTCGGGGCTTACGGCTGCGGGGTACGTAAAGAGCGGCAAAGATATAGCTCAGGATATAGACGATGCCAATAAACCCGTTTATGAAGTAAAATATAGCGTTGAAGCAAGAGAAGCCTCACAAGAGGAAAGCTTATTTGGCGGGTTCTCTATTATGTTCGACGTTCATAAAGGCGTGGGCGGAGAGATCATCGGTGAAGAAGAACAGTTAGTAACTCAAGGCGAAGATGCTACTGAAGTAACTGTAGTAGAATATGAAGGTTACGTATTCTACGCATGGTCAGACGGCGTTCAATCGCCAACGAGAACAGATTTAAATGTTCAGGGCGATATAAACATTACGGCTATATTCGTAAAAATGGAAGAGAATGAAGATGGTGACGGTGACGGCGACGGCGATCCGTCCGACGGCGAACCCGGCGAGCAGGAACCCGGAGACCAGGAACCTAGCGACAGTAACAGCGACAGTAACAAAAAAGACGATACCGACTTAGACAACAATGCAAGTACCGATTCGAGAAACCAAGTCTTGAACGGAAAAACATATTACGGCGGAAAGAATTACGACGAAGCTAAAAGCGAAGCTTCGGATAAAGCGTCCAAAGACGGCAACATGTCTTCCGATAAGAAAAATCTTATAAACGATTATTTCGAAGCCATCAAGAAAAACTAAACGATAAGAAGTAAAATCGCCGGATAATCCGGCGATTTTTAGTTTTTGATAAAAAATCAAAATCGATTGTATTTTTATTTTGTATTTAATGAAGAATTTATAAAAAGTTATTTTTTACTGCGACCGGCGAATTAAGACAAAATTAAAAAATTAAGTACGCTTGCAATTCTGCCCGCGGCAGTTTATAATAAACTAATAAGGCTTTATACCTTATAAAACAATATAAAATAAAAATTTAAATAAAATATTATAATAATTGCGATAAAACTTGAATCTGAAAAGTTATTATATCGAAGAGGTTGAAAGTGGAGTTAACGACAATACAAAATACGCGCGATTTATGCCGTAATATTGATTTCAGCGAAAATTCGGAAGCGTTAGCTTGTCCTTCGCCCGAATTCAGGGGAAGGAACGACTACGTCGAGGCTCTGATAGCCGCGGTTGCCGAAGGCGATAAAAACGCTCTCGCCGCGCTTTATAAAGAAGTTTCTACCGATGTATACGCTTACGCTCTTTCAAAAACGAAAAATAAGGCGGACGCCGAAGACGTTTTGTCGGACACGTTCGTTCAGATTTATAAATACGCCAAAAGATACGAAAAGATGGGAAAACCCATGGCGTGGATACTGACCATAGCCACAAACCTTATCAATCGCCAGTTCAATCTAAAAAACAGAAGCGTTTCGCTCGAAGATAATCAGACCGCGGTTGACGGATCTCATTATATTGAGAGTTCCGAACAGACGACGGTTAATAATCTTTACGTTAAAGAGATGCTTGCAAAACTTAACGAAGAAGAAAGAGAAGTGGTTGTTCTTCATCTCGTATCGGGGCTTAAACACAGAGAAATAGCGAAGATGCTCGATAAACCGTTATCAACGATTTTATCTAAATATAACAGAGCGATAGCCAAACTAAAAACCGTAAAGGGGAATGTATGAATAAAGATTTAAACGACAAATTAAAATCTGAGTTCGAATCCGAAACCCCCGACGTTTTAGCGGAAGTAATGGCTCGTCTGGACGATACCGTTCAGCTTGAAAAGGAACCGATTGTTTTAAATGCGGTTACTTCTTCGAAAAAAGAAAAGCGCACCGAAAGAAGATTCAAACCCAAACCTGCTTTCACCTTTTTAAGAAGCTGCGCTTACACCGCGATGATCGCCGCGGGCGTAATTATCGGGGGGCTCGCCACGTTCGGATACAATCCGACGGAATACGCGATGACGGCTTCCGCTACGAGCGTTTATATAGACGTCAATCCGAGTATAGAGTTTTCGCTCGACGAATACGCAAACGTTTTAAGCGCAACGGCAATAAATAAAGACGGCGAAGAGGTATTAAACGGTATCGATCTTAAAAAAGAAGAATTCGGAGCGATGATAAAAACCGTCCTTCACGAGATGTATCAAAGCGGTTATATTCAGAGCGATTCGACGACGGTTCTTTTGAGCGTAGAAGGATCCGTTTCCGATAATTTCGTCCGCGGAATGGTAGGATCGGTTAACGAAGCGTTCAGAAAGTCCGGTAAAAAGTGCGCCGTAATCGCGCAGAGAATAGCTCCCGACGAAGACGTGATAAAAGACGCAAAAGACAAAGGCGTTTCGGTAGGTAAGTATTCGCTTGTCAGAAAATTGATAGACAAAGGAGCGGTTGCTCCGAATGTGAACGACGACAGAAATCTGTTCGGCGATCCGATTTCGGAACTTTGCAACATGCCTATAAAGGATCTGAGTCTTATGTATTCGACTTATGCAAATTACGCCGCCGGCGAAGATCCTTTTTCGGGCGACGTCGTGTATAAATCAGACGGTTTTAATTTCCCCGGATATTGTGCCGTAAATAACGCGCTTACAAACGTGCTTTCGAGAGAAGGCAAAACGCAGGAAGACGTTTTAAGCAAACGTATTTACGCCATAGCGGAGTTTCGCGGGGGAACGCCCGTAATGTACTATTATGTGTATATAAAATACGAAGCCTCTCCTAATATTGAACATTTTTACAAGATAGACGCTTTAAGCGGAACGATTTCAGGATCCTGCGCATAACAAAAACGGCAAGGTTTCAGACATACAGGTCTTGTAAAAACCGTATACGCAATATGCGTATTAAAAAGCTTACCCCTCGGCAGTGCAAACTGCCGTACCCCTCCATAACCTTCCTCTCTAAGGATAAAAAGCCCGCGCGAAAGTACGGGTTTTTTATTTTAAAATTTTTTTATCGTTTTCAGAAATAGCAGTTTAATTCTGTTTGGTTATATATCCGTCCCGCCGTAAAAACGCGAAAACGCCGCCGAGATTATAAAGAAAAGCGAAAAGGTTACATAGTACGCTTTAAGCGGTGTAAAAAACGATAAAAATGCGAGCGTTATGCCTGCAAAAAGAAACTTGGAAGAGTTTTTCTTTTTTAAAAATTTTTTCAAAAATTCTTTGAACGAAAATTTTTTCTTTTCTTTTTCAAACGCTATATTCGGAAAGTACCCCGAAGAGTCGAAAAAGTCGAAGGTTTTTTCCATATTGTAAACGGTTAAAAAGTTCAGCTTTTTCGAAAGAGTCATCGCTTCTTCGGTTAACTTGTCGCAAAAAAGCAAAGAGCTTTCGTAACTTGTAAAATCGCTTATGTTATTTGTCCGTATCAGGCAATTTTTTTTAGTCGTTTTAGCTATTTTTAACAGATCGTCCGCAGTAACTCCCGAATAATTAAAAATAAAAAAAATGCGCTTCCCGTCCAGGTACAAGTTCTTTTTTTTGTACGCTACGTCTATGTTTTTACGCTTTGCCGCTTTCTCGAGTTCGCAGAATATTGAAAAACGATCGGTGAGACGGAAAAACTCTTTAAGAGCGGCTTCTTTCAATATATTTTCGGACTTTTTAATAAAAAGGGCGTTTTTGTTTTTAAGGCGGAAAAACGAAAATATTCCCGCCGCAAAAGCTAAAACCATGCTTACTACGACAAGAGCTTTTCCTTTAAGAAAGTACGCGCCCGTTACCGTAAAAAGAGCGAGAGCCGCAAAAAAATAAAACACGGAGTCGCCTATGATTTTAAAAAGTTTAATCAAGATTGCGATAATTTTCCTTTTTTTACGATTTATTACCAAAAGAATAAAAATTATACTTTTACCGCGCGTATGCCGGCAAGTTTTATTTAATAAAAATAGTTTTTAATAAAAGTAGCGGCAGACCTTGTAAAAAAATCGTTTAAATGGTATAATTTTATCGTCGGAGAAGCTTGCCTTTTTTGCGGCGGAGCGTAATCCGGCAAAGGAAAACATATGAAGATAGGATTATTCGGCGGAACGTTCGATCCCGTTCACGACGAACACGTTAAAATCGTAACCACCGCCATAGCCGAACTTAATCTCGAAAAAGTAATTGTTCTTCCGGCGTACGTCTCACCTTTTAAAGACAGAGCGGACACAAGTTCCGAAGAAGACCGCCTTAATATGGTAAGGCTCGCATTTGACGGAATCGAAAGGGTTGAAGTTTCCGATTACGAAATAAAAAAAGCCGCCGTCAGCTATACGAGCGAGACGGTAACCTATTTTAAAAAGCTGTATAAAAAGGACGAGCTGTATTTTATAATGGGCGAAGACAGCCTTAAAACTTTCAGAAAATGGAACCGCCCCGACGTTATCGTAAAAAACGCCGAAATAGTCGTTTGCGGAAGATACGGAAGTTACGTCGATTTTGCTGCCGAACAGAATTACTTCGACTTTCATTACGGTAAAAAGTTTATAAAATTAGATTACGAAGGCTCTTCGGTATCGTCCACCAAAGTAAGAACGTATTCGAGACTTAACATTCCGCTCGGCGGCATGGTTCCCGAAAAGGTCGGAAAGTATATTAAAGAAAAGAATCTTTACGGAGTGAACAATTATGCCGAATATTTAAGATCGGTTCTTACTGAAAAGAGACTTATTCACACCGCAAACGTCGTTACCGCCGCGCTTATAAAAGGAAAAGAATTAAAGCTCGATCCCGAAAAAGTCGAACTTGCGGCAACGCTCCACGACCATGCGAAGTATCTCGAACCCGAAAATTACAAAAACTTCAGATACAAAGGAATTCCGCAGCAGGTCGTACATGCGTATCTCGGCGCGTATCTTGCCGAAACCGAACTCGGAATTACGGATAGGGACGTTCTGGACGCGATAAAATATCACACGACCGCAAAGGCAGGAATGACGGACCTTCAGAAGCTTATTTTTACCGCGGACATGATCGAAGACGGCAGAGATTACGACGGGGTTGAAAGAATCAGGAAACTTTTTTATACCGAAACTCTGGACGTATCGTTCAAGGCGTGCTTAAAAGAAGAATGCGAACATCTCGCCGCGAAAGGTTACGAACTTTTCGTGGAAACGCTGAACGCGGCTAAATACTACTTAAAAAACAAATAAAAACAAAAGCCACTTTGGCGGCTATCGGAGAAAATATGACATCAAAAGAACTTTCAAAAAAAATAGGCGAATTTTTACTCGAAAAAAAGGCGTCCGACGTTATGAGCATCGACATCGAAGAAAAGAGCATAGTAGCGGACTATTACGTTCTCGCAACGGCTAAGTCCTCGCCGCACGTAAAAGCACTTTCGGAATATCTCGAAGAAGAAATGGACAAGTACGGCATTTCTGCCGTAAGAAGAGAAGGTACCCGCGAAGGCAGATGGGCGGTAATAGACTTCGGCGACGTGGTTGTTCATATTTTCAACGATGAAACCAGACTTTTTTATAATCTCGAAAAACTTTGGGGCGACGGCGGAAACGTTTATAAATTCACCGACGACGATAAAGAATAAGTTTTTCGGAAGCGGTTTCGGTCGTGCCGTTTTGACAGAATACTGCCGGATAAACCGAAAAGCGGCAAAATCAAAGTAATTTAATCCCGGTTTCCGGACGACTTTTTAAATGAAATTCTCGTAATTCCGTCGGGATCAATCACAATGGTTTTGCCTTGCGATCTTCTTTTCCTTTTAGTTTTGACCGGCGGTTTTTGTTCTTCGGGCGGCTCTTTGCGGGTGCGCTTAAAATCAAAGCGTATTCCTAAAAAGTCGAAAGCGGCTTTCATGCCGAAAACGATTATAAAACTTATTATAAAGATAAATACGGTCCATAAAAAACCGTTTATCACGTTCAGACTTTCCATAACGCAAGTTTAGCAATAAATATAGCGAAAATCATGTAAAAAAACGGCGCAATATGTAAAAAGACGGGGAAATGCTTTAATAAACCGAAAAAGTTATTCAAGTTCTTGCATATCGCGCAAAAATGTGATATAAAATAACTGTACTGTTCCGGACGGCTGAACACGCCCGGGCAAGAAAACAAAATAATTTTAAATTCTTTGGGGTGAGGTGCAATTCCTTACCGGCAGTATAGTCTGCGAGCCTTGCGGCACGATTCGGTGCGATTCCGAAACCGACGGTAACAGTCCGGATGGTAAAAGAATCGTTTTTTCGCGCCCCGAAAGGGGCTTTTTTATGAAAAAAATTTTCACTGTAAGAAACATTTCCGGTATGGCGGTATTCGCTGCGCTCGCTTATCTCATAAGCTTTATCGAAATTCCGATTTTCCCGTCGGCGAGCTTCTTGAAGCTCGACTTCGCCAACGTGTTCATTATGCTCGGCGGGTTTATGTACGGGGTTATACCGGGCATTATAATTAGCGCGATAAAAGAATTTTTGTGCTTTATCACAAAGTCTTCGACGGGCGGCGTAGGGGAAATCGCGAATTTTCTGACGACGCTTGCGTTTATCGCTCTGCCCGCAACCGTTTACAGATTCAAAAAAGGACTGAAGGTCGTTATTCCGTCGCTTATAGCCGCATGCTTTTTGCAGACGGGGGCGAGTCTTCTCGCAAACAGGTTTATCAACTTTCCGCTGTTCGGAATAGCGAATTTATTCGGAAGCTTTTTCTGGATAATCATAGCGTTTAATATGATAAAAAGCGTTTCGGTTTCGATAATAACCGTGCTTTTGTACAAGAGGGTTAACGTGCTGTTTAAAAAAATTCATTTAAAAACCGACGATTCTTCCGTTGACGCTTCGGACGTGGCAAAAAAGAATAAAAAATCCCGCTATAATACGGACGAATTTATTTCAAAGTCCGAAAAGGAAACGATAGCTTTTGCCGAAAATCTGGCTAAAACCCTGAAAAACGGCGATACGGTAAGCTTGTCCGGCGATCTCGGCGCCGGCAAAACCGCATTTACCAAAGGTCTCGCAAAGGGACTCGAAATAACGGATCCCGTTACCAGTCCCACTTACGCGTATCTTAATGTTTACGGCGATAAGCTGTATCATTTCGATTTTTACAGGCTTCACAGCGGCGAGCAGGCAGAAGCCCTGGGACTTACCGAATACTTTAACGCGGATAACGTATGCGTGGTCGAATGGGGCGAAAACGTTAAAGAAATTCTCCCCGAAAAGATGATAAAAATAGATATCGGAAAGCTCGGTAAAAACAAGCGCAGAATAACAGTGACAAGATAACCGCGGTTTGCTTTTGCGGGTAACGGTTCGTCGAAACCGATCCGTAATTTATAATAAAGGAAAGAATTCTAATTAAAAAACAAGCATATAGGCGGCGGATAAAACGGAGAGATATATGAATTATATAGCGATAGACACATCCGACAAACATCTTACGATAATAGTAAAAAAAGACGGAAAGTTTTACGAATTTTTTACCGAAGACAGCGGTAAAAAACACTCCGTTATGCTTATGCCCGAACTCGAAAAGCTTCTTATCGAAGCGGAGATGTCCGTAAAGGACGCCGATTTTTACGCGTGCGTTACGGGGGCGGGATCGTTCACCGGGATAAGAATAGGCATATCCACAATAAAAGCGTTTATGCTTTCTTCCGGCAAGCCGTGTCTTGCGGTAACTTCGTTCGATACGCTCGCATACAATAAACAAGGTAAAGTTCTCGCTGTGATAGACGCAAATCACGACGCATATTACGTTGCGGGGTACGATAGCGGCAAAGTAATTCTTCCGCCGTCGTTTATGCAAAAAGCGGAAGTCGAAAAAGTAGTCCCGGAGTACGAAGTCATCGTTTCATCCACGGTAACGCCTTTCGGCGGAGAGATAGTATCGAGATCAGACGGACTTAAAAAGGCAATCGAAAGTAAAGAAACGGAACTTTCTTCCGATCCGGAATCGCTCGTTCCCGTTTACGTCAGAAAGTCGCAGGCGGAGGAAGGCAGATGACCGCCGAAGAAAAAAACAATGAAGACTTAACGAGTCTTTCGGGTTATACGATAAGAGATATAGAAGCGTCGGATATAGAGAATATCGCCGCCATGCACAAAGAAAATTTTTCGGACTGCTGGACGGCCGATATGATAAAAGGCTCGTTTTACTCGGACGGGTTTTACGGCGGACTTATAGAAACGACGTGTACTCCGGAACAAAAAAAAGGAACCTGTGTCGCCGAAACTGCTCCGCAACCCGAAAACAAGACGAAGAAAATCGCCTGTACGGTTATGTTTTCTTCGGTACTGGGCGAAGCGGAACTATTATCCGTGGTGACAGAGAGATCTTTCAGAAGAAAAGGTCTCGGAGAAATTTTATTAAAAAGATATTCCGACAAGCTGAAAGAGGACGGGGAAAAGACGATTTTTTTAGAAGTCAGAGAGAGTAACAAAGCGGCGATTTTGCTTTACGATAAGCTCGGCTTCGTAAAAATATCCGAAAGAAAAAAATATTACGGTGAAGAGACCGCTGTTATAATGCGGAAGGAGTTATAAACGGACGTAAAAGTTAATTCCGTTACCGCCGAAAAAGGAAGTCTTTTGTTCTTGCACGGCTACCTTGCCGACAAAAGGACTTTTTATCATCAACTTAAATTTTTCGAAAAATTTTATCCGTGTTACGCGTTCGATATGTCGGGATTCGGTACTTCTTCCGAGCCGTCTTATCCTTACGATTTGTCCGATTATCGCGACGAAGTATTTTCGTACATAGACAGAAACGGTCTTAAAAACGTTTCGGTTATAGCACACTCTTTCGGCGCGAGAGTCGCCGTAAAGTGCGAACTTTTTAAGCCGACTTTCAGTAAAGCCGTTCTGACCGGCGCGGCGGGACTCAAACCTAAGTTCAGCCTGAAAACGTTTGTAAAAAAGACTTATTATAAAGTGGTAAAGAATTTTTTGAGCGAAGAGAAAAAACTCGACTTTTTTTCGGAAGATTATAAAAATTCTTCGCCGCTCATGCGCCAAAGCCTCATAAAAATAGTGAACGAGACTTTCGATAAATCTCTGACCGTTTTTAAACCGGAAACGCTTTTTATCTTCGGCGAAAACGATACCGCAACTCCCGTCTATATGGGTAAAAGGTATCTTAAAAAGACACCGGAAGGGAAACTCGTTATTATGAAAAACGCCGGGCATTTCGCTTTCATCGATCGCCCGGACGCGTTCAACGAAGAAGTTTTTGCTTTTTTAACGGATAGCGCCGCTTCTCGTGGCGGTTATAAAAACGGAATAAAGATAATCTGACGGCATTCTGCCGGATAAAGAGAATGGAGTTGTTGAGTAAAAAGATGGAAAAGAGCCGTTAAATATTTGGGTTATAAAATCCGTTTTTAATTTAAAAACAAAACACAGATAGCGGAAAATCTTTCGTAACCGTAAATCTTAATCCGACAGGTATTCTTGTCGGAACGGAGGAAAAATGTTTGGACTTACAAATACTCTCGTATATATTGCAATAAGCGTTCTGAACGCGATACTTTTGTTCTTCGCGTCGGGGAAGTTTCTTTTAGGCATGCAGCAGTTAGGATATAAAGGCTACCGCTACATACGCTGGGTTCTTTCGAGAAAAAACACCTATCTTTCGAGATTGTATCTCTTATCGCTGCTCGGATTTTTATTCTTTATGATTTTAGGAATAACTTTCGCTCCCGTAGTCGGCGATAAGTTTTATTCGTATACGGGGTTTGTCGCGTATATCTTCTTTATTTCGGTTTATATCGGGACGGAGAAGAACGTAAACGAAAAACTTCCGCTCAAAAAAACGAGAAGACTTATCCGTCTCGAGGTCGTTTATACCATTCTTCTCGCGCTGCTTTCTTTCGCGCTGGTACTTCTCATAAATGCGATAGGTCTTTCGTTTACAGGCAAGACGGAAGAAGTATACGATATATTAAAGTACGCTTTCGTCGCGCTTACGCCGATGTTCGTTCCGTTTATACTTTATCTCGCTTATGCGATGACGAAGCCTTTCGAAGACGCAAATAACCGCCGCTACGTCAAAAAGACCAAAGAAGTCTTAAAACAGTCCGATATAATAAAAATAGGCATTACGGGCAGTTACGGCAAGACGAGCGTAAAAGAAATTTTGAAAACCATACTTTCGGTAAAGTACAGAGTTCTCGCAACGCCCGAGTCTTATAACACGCCTCTCGGAATAGCTCTTTCGGTAAAACAGCTCGATTCCACTTACGACGTGTTCATTGCGGAAATGGGCGCGAGACAGGTCGGCGATATAAGAGACCTTGCAAGGCTTGTCGATCCCGATATAGCCGTCCTGACCGGAGTGAACGAACAGCATCTCGAGAGCTTCGGCACGGCGGAAGACATAAAAAATACAAAGTTCGAACTTTTCGATAACTTAAAGCCGGGAGGAAAGGCTTTCTTTAACGTAGAGGGCGAAGCCGCAAAAGAACTTTCGGAAAGATTCAAGGGCGAAAAGTATTGCATTTCGGCGGAGAACGGTCCCGTTACCGCAAAAAACGTTACCGTCGGGAGGGACGGACTCACCTTTGACGTATGTATCGAAGGCGAAAAGCCTTTCAGAGTTTCAACCACGCTTTTAGGCAAACATTCGGTATCTAATATTCTTCTCGCGATAGCCGTCGCATATAATATGGGGCTTACTCCCAAAGAACTTTTTGTCGGAGTAACGAGACTTTATTCGATAAAGCATCGCTTGCAGGTTCTTCCGAATTTCGGCGGAGTAACCCTTATAGACGACAGTTACAACTCTAACTTCGACGGAGCGAAAAGCGCGCTGGAAGCGATAAAAGATTTCGACGGAAGAAAAGTTATAATCACACCTGGACTCGTCGAACTCGGCAGAAATCAGTTCGAACTTAACTTTAAACTCGGAGAAGAAATAGCGAAGGTCTGCGACGTTCTTATAGTTTCGGCAAAAACCAATGCGGAAGCTCTTATCGAAGGTTTCAGAAACGGCGGCGGGGATAACAAGAACATACACTACTTCAAAAACGTCGGACTAGTAAAGGACCATCTTAAAGAGTTTGTCGAAAAGGGCGACGTAGTTCTTTTCGAAAACGACCTTCCCGATACTTACGAATAAGTTTGAGGATATTATTCCGCATTTAATACGCATTTTATACGAGCGTAAATTCATATAAGCGAAAGATTTTTCTATCTTAAGACAAATAATAAAGGCACCGAAGACGTAAAAAACGGAGGTGCTTTTTTAATGAAAAATATTTTATTCGTATTCGGCGGAAGATCGTGCGAGAGCGACGTTTCCGTTTTGACGGGGCTTCTTGCGATGAGCGCGGCGGACGGCGGAAAATATAACGCGGTCCCGCTTTATATTTCAGCTTCCGGCGAATTCTTTACCGGCGATAAACTTAAAAGTCTCGAAACGTTTAAAAATGCGGACGGCAATTTTAGTAAAGTTGCCGTAAAAGCGACTTTTGTTCCGCCCGACAAAGCCGTTTATACTATCAGAAAGGGCAAACTTATCCGCGGCGAAGTTATTTCCGCAATAGTCGACTGTTGTCACGGCGGCGCAGGCGAAGACGGTTCGCTTTCCGGGTATTTCGCTTTTTTCGGCGTTCCCGTATGTTCGCCAGGCGTTCTCGCCGGAGCGGTTTCGATGGATAAGGCTGCGACCAAGACGTTTTTAAAAGCCATCGGAGTTTTAACGCCGGACTTTATAAAAATTCCTGCAATAGAAGACAGAGACGAAGCGGTAAAAACCGTAAAGAAAAGACTCGGCTACCCGGTTATAGTAAAGCCTTTGACTCTCGGTTCGAGCGTGGGGATAGGAGTAGCATTAAACGAAGCCGAACTTAACGAAAGAATGAATTACGCGTACCGTTTCGACGATACCGTTATCGTCGAAGAATACCTTGCGGGAGCTGAAGAGTTTAATTGCGCGGCATATAAAAAGGACGGTAAAGTCGTCGTTTCGGAGTGTGAAAGGCCTGTTTTTAAGGGCAATATATTATCTTTCGACGACAAATATCTTTGCGGCAAACGCGAATTCCCCGCAAAGATAAAAAAGGAGCTTTCGGACAAAATAAAAGCGGTTACTTTAAAGGTATACGGCGCTCTCTCTTTTACGGGAATAATCAGAATAGATTATCTTTATCATAGCGGCAAGCTTTATTTAAACGAAATAAATTCCGTTCCCGGTTCGCTCGCTTTATATCTGTTCTCGGAAGATCCCAAAAACTTCAAAACGGTGATAACCGATATTATAGAAGAAGGCGAAAGGGAATTCAACCGCAAAAATTCCGCGATAAAGAGCATAAAAACGGGAATATTTTCGTCTTCCGGGAGCAAGGGCTCGAAAGGAGCTAAAAGGTAAAAAGCCGATTTAAGGCGCGGTCTGGTTTTTATAAAAAAGAGAATTTTGTCGAAGTATCGGGTAATGGAATAATTCCGGAATAAAAACAAAAAATCGTTCATAAGATTTCGTGTAGATAAAAAAGCGGAGGAAACATTATGGACGAAGAAACAAAATACGCCGACATGGTCGAGATACCCGTGGATACCTGCACCGTTACGGTCAAAAAGTCCGCTAAGCGCGGACGGAAAAAGGCTTCTGCCGAAAAGCTCAAACAAAAAGTAATAGACAAGGTGAACGAGTCCGAAACGTCCGAAGTCGAAGCGGAGAGCTTTAATGCGGCAACCGAAGTTCTTCCGGAACTTAAGGTAAGCGATATAAAAATAACGGAAGAATCTGAAAATAATCCGGATGTCGGCGCGGATTCGGCGATACAGGACGAACTTACCGTAGCCGAAACGACGGAATCAGAACAGGAGACGGACGGACTTGCCGAGCTTAAAAAGGCTATCGAAGAAGCCGCCGAACCCGAAAAACCGAAGGCGAAAAAAGGGAGCTTTATCAAAAGACTTTTCGGTAAAAAAAGGAAGAGCCAAAAATCGGATAAAGATTTACCCGCTGATATAGCTGCCGAAGGGACGGCCGAACCCGCCGCAGAATCAGCCGGGAATACCGTATCGGAAGATTCTTTATCTCAGACTATGGAACGGAATAAAGAAGAAACCGGACAATCGGCGGAATACGAACCGACCGTAAATATAACCGAAAAGGAAGTAAAACCAAAAAAATTCAGATGGAGAACGGTTGCCGAAGTTTCGGCAGCGTCGGTTCTTATCGTTTCGGTAATAACCGCGAGCATTTTCGGGGGCAAGCTCGGAATAAACAAACTTTTTTCAAAGGTGTTCGGCAAAACTCCGTCGGAACCCGTTCCTTATACCGAATACCTTGCGACTCTTCCGTGTATGTCCGGTAGCGTCAGCCTGGAAAACGGCGTTATAAGCATAGTCAAAAAGGGTTCGGTTTATCCGTCGCTAGACGGCAAAGTTACTTCGGTTACGTCCGAAAACGGTAAATATTCGATTGAAGTCGAATATGCGGAAAATCTGAAATCCGTTTATACCGGGCTCGATCATGCGTATAATTCCGTAGGAGACAAGGTTTACCGCAAAGTTCCGCTCGGTTATAGCATAGGCGAGAAATATACGCTGTGTTTTTATTCCGGGGAAGAGCTTATAAAAGATTACGAAGTCGATTCCGACAAGATCGTGTGGAAGCCCGCGGACGGCGGAGAAATCAGGAAGTGAAGAGCAACGTTTTTGCTGGCGGCGGCAAAAAACAAAAAAACAAGTTAAAACCCGCCGCAAAAAAATCAAACGGCAAAACAAGCGGAGTGAATATTTCTTTTCACCCGCTTTTTTTCGTGTTCGGTCTTTATTATGCGGTTACGGGCAAGCTTTTAACGTTTATAATATACGCCGTCTCGGCGATTATGCACGAATTCGGTCATGCCGCCGCGGCTAAGCGAATGGGATACGTTTTAAACTCGATAACTCTGAACGCTTACGGCGCGCGAATATCTGGCAATTTTTCGTCGCTTAAAAAGTCCGACGGTCTCGCTATCGCCGCCGCGGGGCCGCTATTCAGTCTTTTTATAGCGTTTTTTACGGCGGGGAGCTGGTGGTTTTTCCCCGAAACCTATCCGTTTACCGAAATGATTTACGAAGCGAATTTGTCTTTGGGCTTGGTAAATCTCATCCCGATAAAGCCGCTCGACGGCGGTAAAATAACCGATATTTTAACCGAAGAACTTTTCGGGAAAAAAGCTAAAAAAATAATCTCGGTTTCGTTCGGAATCATATCGTTTTCGGCTCTTTTACTGCTGTTTTTTTATCTGGCGGCGAAAAAGAACATTGTCAATGTTTCCATTATATTTTTCGGGGCGTTTATTCTTACCGGCAGTATAGAAAAGGACGGAGCTTCGGAATACGTTTTACGGCGGGCGGGACTAAAAAGAGAAGACCTTTATCGCGGAGTCGCCGTTTTAAGGTTTGCGGTTTCGGATAAGACGACGGTAAAGAGGCTTTTCGCACTGTCCGATTTTTCGCTTAAAAACGAATTCGACGTGTATGACGATAAAGGGTTTATCGGTACGGTTTCGGACGAAGACGTCGAAGCCGCCGCCGAAAGGCGTTCGATTTATATAACGGCGGGCGACGTTATCGAAGAAACCCGATTGCCCGATACAATGAAAAAATAGCGAAAATGGGTTGAAAACCGACGTAAAAAGGGGTATAATCAAAGTGTAAATAAAAAGGACAAGCTTTATGGCTTAAAGGAGAAATAATGTTTTCGGAACTTGTTTTGAAAAGACAGAGTACGAGAGAGTACACCGGCGCGCCGGTTGATAAAGAAACGGTGCTTAAAATTTTCGATACGGCAAGACTCGCGCCGTCTGCCTGCAACGCCCAGCCATGGGTGATGCACGCAGTCGTTACGCCCGAAACCGTTTCTGAAATCGCCAAGGCGGTCAACGTTCTCGGAGCTAACGGCTTCGCTAAAAACGCCGGAGCTTTCGTCGTTATAGAAGAAAAACCGGCGGGTATTCTCGACGGACCGGTAAAGATGACCGCAAGCAAAAAATTTTCGCCATACGATACGGGGATACTCACGGCGCATATCGTTCTTGCGGCGGAAGATATCGGGGTTAAGTCCTGCATACTCGGAATGTTCGACAAGGACGAAATAATAAAAACGCTCGGGCTCGACAAAAACGCGAAGATAGCTCTCGTAGTCGCTCTCGGATATTCCGAAGAAAATTATCCGATAAGAAACAAAAACAGAAAACCCGCCGAAAAGACGATAAAGATTTATTGAAGCGGCAAGGTTCCGTTTTTTGCGATTGCGTTTTATAAAAAGGTTAGTTTTAATAGGGGGATAAAAGATGAGTTCGGAAACTTTGGATACTATAATTATAATTTGTGCGGTAATAATAGTGGGATGTCTCGGCTATTTTATATACAGACTTTTGAAAAACGACTGATTTTTATCTGTTTTACGGGTATTAAGGCATTATATTTAAATGAATATCGGTATTTTCGATTTAAAATTTAAAATATAATATAAACGTTCCGGCAATGTTTTTTTCCGGCAACGCTCCGGCGGAAGTCACGATAAAATTAAAAAATCTCTCGTCGGAACGGCTTTATCGTTTTTCTCGTAAAAAATCTTGTGGTAAAAGGAAAAACAAACCGCAATATTTTGAGTTTATATATATAAATAAAAAATATATAATAAAAAAAGTGAAAAAACGGTAAAAAAACTTGACAACGGTGATTGCATTTGATAAAATCAATAAGCACTCCGGAAAAAGGGGTGTAATTTTTTGAGAAAATTATAGGTGAAGTTATGGCAACGAAAGGAGCAAGAAGCAAAATAACGCTCGTATGTACGGAATGCAAACAGAGAAATTACGATACTTTCAAAAACAAAAAGAACGACCCCGACAGAATCGAGATCAAAAAGTATTGCAAATTCTGCCAGAAGCATACCGTCCACAAGGAAGGTAAATAATTAACGTTTATTTCGTTCCGTGAAGGGCGGACGAACCGACGAATTTATTCCGCCACGAGGTGCAAAAATGGAAAAAGAAAAAAAACTCACGACCGACGCGGTTACGGCGAATTCTAAGGCCGACGAAATAACCACCGCAGACGAAAAGAAGAAAAAAGCTAATCAGAAAGCCGCTAAAAAGGCGAAAAAGAAAGGCGGCTTCGGCAAAAAAGTCAAAGACGTATTTTCCGAAATCAAACTTGTTTCGTGGCCGACTTTCGGTAAAATCGTAAAACAGACGGGTATAGTAATTCTCGTCGTAGTAGCGTTTTTGGCTTGCATCGCTTTATTCGACTGGCCGTTGAGCGTCCTTCTTAAAACTTTGACGAAAAACTGATTAAGGTGAGATATGGCTATCGAAGACAAGATTGAAGAAGCTAAATGGTACGTCATTCACACTTATTCGAGTTACGAAACGATGGTTAAGGACAACCTCGAAAAAATTATAGAAAACAACAATCTTCAGGATAAGATTTTCGAGATAGCGATCCCCACCGAAGAAACCATGGAAGAAAAGGCGAACGGCAAAAAGAAAATTTTCGAAAGAAAAAAATTCCCCGCGTACGTCTTTCTGAAAATGATATTCTCGAACGATCTCTGGTACCTTATCACCAACATAAGAGGCGTTACCGGATTCGTAGGTCCTCAGGGCAGACCGATGCCGCTTACCGCGGACGAAGTTATGCGTTTAGGCCTTACCAAAGTCGCGGTCGACGTAGATTTCGAAGTCGGTGACGACGTAACGGTTATGTCCGGTCCGCTCGAATCGTTCTCCGGTAAAATCGTCGAACTCAACGACCTTACGCAGAAAGCTAAGGTAAACGTCGTTATGTTCGGAAGAAGCACCGAAGTAGAACTCGATTACGTTCAGATCAAAAAGACTCCGAAGAACGTAGAAGTCGAAGAAAAGACGGAAGAATAAACCATAGAACATACGGTTATAAAATTACGAATTCCGACGCATAAAAGCGTCGTTATTTAGTGGGAGTAACGCCAAATCCAATTTACCGGCGTTACGTTATTCACCACGGCATGGAGGAAACACATTATGGCAAAGAAAGTTACTGCGATTGTCAAATTGCAATTACCCGCAGGCAAGGCAACCCCGGGCCCCCCGGTAGGTTCGACCTTAGGTCCTCACGGTATCAATATTCCCGGTTTCACTAAGGAATTCAACGCCAAGACGCAGGATCAGGCAGGACTTATAATCCCGGTCGTTATGACCATTTATCAGGATCGTTCGTTCACGTTCGTATTAAAGACTCCGCCGGCAGCAGTTCTTATCAAAAAGGCTTGCGGCATTGCGAAGGCTTCGGGTGCACCGAACAAAAATAAGGTTGCCAAGATCACCAGAGCTCAGGTAGAAGAAATCGCCAAGACGAAGATGCCTGACCTTAACGCTACTACCCTTGAAGCTGCCGCGAGCATGATCGCAGGTACTGCAAGAAGCATGGGCGTAGAAGTCGTAGACTAATTGTTTTAGTGGGAGAGCACCGCTCGACAAGACCACATGGAGGATTTAAATGAAACACGGAAAAAAATATCTTGATAGCGCAAAGACTATCGACAGAACTAAATTATACGATGCAGGCGAAGCGTTGGATCTCGTAGTAAACGGTTCCAAAGCAAAATTCGACGAAACGGTTGAACTTCACGTCAGACTCGGCGTTGATCCGAAACAGGCTGACCAGCAGGTCAGAGGCGTTATCGTCCTTCCCAACGGAACGGGCAAAACCGTAAGAGTTTTGGTTCTCGCAAAGGGTGAAAAGGCTGACGTCGCCAAAGAAGCGGGCGCAGATTTCGTAGGCGCCGAAGAAATGGTTCAGAAAATCCAGACCGAAAACTGGTTCGATTACGACGTAATCATCACGACTCCCGATATGATGGGCGTCGTTGGCCGTATCGGTAAGATCTTAGGACCCAAGGGCTTAATGCCCAACCCCAAGTCCGGTACCGTTACCATGGACGTAGCCAAGGCTGTCAAAGACGCCAAAGCAGGTAAAGTCGAATACAGACTCGACAAGACCGCAATCATCCACTGCATTATCGGTAAGAAGAGCTTCGGTAAAGAAAAACTTCTCGAAAACTATGAAGCGCTTATGGACGCGATCATCAAAGCGAAACCCGCTGCGGCTAAAGGTTTGTATGTAAAGAGCGTTGCTCTCGCAAGCACCATGGGTCCCGGCGTAAGAGTCGTTGCAAGACAGGCTTAACGGCTTACAGGTCGTAAATAAATTCGTATATATTTTATAATATTTGATTATTATATAATATGTAGGGACGGATTTATGCTTCGGCGAGAAATTATTATTCCGCCAAAACTGCGATAAACGATTGACAAACGCAAAGTTTGGTTATATAATTTATTGCGTAAAACGAAATAACCGCAGACAGCAGGTGGACGTAACGTTCTCAATATCCCGCCGAGGTAAACTTTAAGACTTAAAATTTAAGTCCCGTTGTCCTTGGCGTCAGCGGGACTTTCTTTTTCGTCCTTATGGACATAAAATAAAAAACTTAACGGTTTAGTTACTTACGTTAAATAAAACAGGAGGTAAACACAGTGTCGGCAAATATCGAACTTAAAAAAGAAGTCGTTGCTTCCATTTCGGAAAAGATCAAGAATTCCAAATCGGTAGTTCTCGTTCATTTCCACGGACTTACGGTTGCGGAAGACACCGCTATAAGAAACGAATTCAGAAAAGCGGAAGTAGAATATAAAGTCTACAAGAACACGCTCGTAAGAAAGGCATTCGATCTTCTCGGTATCAACAATTTCGACAACGACCTTAACGGACCTACCGCCGTTGCTTTCGGCAATGACGAAACGGGCGCTGCAAAGCAGGTTGTCGAAGCAGCTAAAAAGTATGCGGACAAAGTAAATGTAAAGAGCGGTTATATCGCAGGCGAATACGAAGACGAAGCTGGCGTTAAAAAGTACGCGGCTATTCCTTCGAAACCCGAACTTTACTCTATGCTTGCCGGAACCCTTTCGAACTTCACGAGAGGACTTGCAGTCGCTATCAAGGCGGTTGCGGACAAACAAGCCGAAGCTCAGGCTTAATTCGGGCTGAAATAATTTTAATTTAAGAATTTAAGGAGAACAAAATCATGGCAGATATCAATAAGATGATCGAAGAGATCAAAGGTATGACCGTCGTTGAACTTAACGACTTAGTAAAAGCTATCGAAACCGAATTCGGCGTAAGCGCGGCTGCTCCCGTAGCGGTTGCAGGCGTTGCTGCTGCAGCAGCTCCCGCTGAAGAAGAAAAGACCGAATTCAAAGTAAGCATCAAGAGCGCAGGCGCTAACAAGATCGCAGTTATCAAAGCTGTAAGAGAATTCACCGGCCTCGGACTCGTTGAAGCTAAACAGCTCGTTGAAAAACTCGGCGTAATCAAAGAAAACGCTTCCAAGGAAGAAGCAGCTAAGATTGCTGACGCTTTAAAGGCAGCAGGCGCAGAAGCGGCTATCGACTAATTCGATTATTTAATTTAAGTAACCGTAATCCCGCGTGGCATAATAGCCATGCGGGATTTTGTTTGCGGTAAAAAACCATTAAAACCTAATGCGATAAAACGGTGTCGTATTTTGTTATTATCTTGAAAAAATGTTCTTATAAAAGCGATATAAAAGAGTTAAAAACGAAAATAATTTGAATATACGTTGACATTAGGGTAGTTTTATTATAAAATTATTATAGTATTTAAATAACAAAATATTTACGGTAATAAACGGACGGGCGGTTTTAAAAATAAAACCTTCCGGTCGGAATATATCCTTATACAGGAGAAAGAAATGAAAAAGTTTATCACAAAATTACTCGTTCTCGTAACGGCTGCAGCTTGCTGCTGCTCTTTCGCGGCATGCAAAACCACCGAGCCGACTTCCGTAGCTACGGTTAAGGTAACCGTTTATAAGGGCGCAGGCGCAAGCGAAGAAGTAACCTTAAAATTCGACCTTTACAAAAAGCTTGCTCCCAAGAGCGTAGAAAAGATTACCGCCGCGGCTAACAGCGGTTACTATGACAATATGTTTTTTTACGAAGCCGCAACCAAGGCGGGTTCGAGCTTTACGGGCGTTAAAGTTTTCGGCGAAGTCAAATACGTAAACGGCAAAGCGACTCTTACCGGTGCGGATGAAAACGGCGAAATCGTAGTAGGCAATCAGGATGTCGAAAACGACCGCTATATCTCGGGCGAATTTGCTAACGGCGGCACCGTAGGTTCCGATAAAGAAGCGAAAATCGGCAGCATTCTCGTATGGCACTGGGGCGAAGCGAACGAAAGCGGCACTCTCAGCCAGTCGCAGTTCAATACCGGATACGAAAATACTTCCGATCCCGGTATGCTTATGATTCCTACCGTTTCCGGACAGTTCAAAGATTCCGAAAACAATTCCACCACCGTTACCGTTGCGGGCGACGTTCAGGACGACTATAAGGACGCTTTGAGACTTATTCTCGGCTTAACCGTAGACAGCGAATCTTATGACAACTACGACTCCGAGAATATGGAAACTTACCATATTTTCTATTCGCTCGAAACCGCTGCGGACGGAACCAAAACATTGGTTAAAAAGCTTCTTACCGACGACGAATACGAAGACCTTACGCAGGAAGATCTCGACAAGATTTATAATCCGCTCGATAAAGATATGGTTATCGCGGGTTACGACTATTCCAAGTATCAGGAAAGAACGGTAAAAGCTCCCAAATACGAATACAGAATCGTTATAAATTCCGTAACCGTAAAGAAATAAAGTTGAATAAAAAGCATAAAAGGCTCGCTTTCTGCGAGCCTTTTTTACTGCCATTTAAAATTTTTTGTATATTAAAGTACGGTTACGGCAATAATTATTCCGTAAAAATCAAACGGAGAATTTGTATGAAAACTTCCGGGAATTATATAAAAGACTACTATTTAAGCGAGCAAAAAAAAGGAGAGTATCTGAATTCGGACTTGGCTCCTGACGCTTTCGGACCGAAAGCGTTTTGCGGGTTAAGGGCGGCGGTGCTCGGCGATAGCGAGTTCCGCTCGGTAAAAAAAGAAATAAACTATATGATTTACCGTCTTTTGAAAAACGGAAAGGAAAAGGAAGCCTCTCTAAAAAAGGAGATAGCCGCATTAAAAACCGAAAACGCAGAATTAAAGCAAAAAATCAGCGACTTGAACGGCAAAAACGGCGACTCTCAAATGGCTTAAAAACCGAATAAAAATTGACTACTTAAAAAAAAGCGGATATAATATAGGTATGAAAGAAATTTACCTTGACAATTCCGCAACCACGCCGCTTTCGGAAGAAGTTCTTGCGGCGATGGCCCCGTACCTTACGGGGAATTTCGGCAACCCGGACAGTCTTCATTCTTACGGGCGTTCGGCAGTCAAAGCCGTTGACGAAGCGAGAGATCTTATTGCGGAATGTCTGCATGCGAAATCAAACGAAATATATTTTACGTCGGGAGCGACCGAGAGCGATAACTGGGCGCTTAAAGGAACGCTCGCCGCGAGTAAAAAGGGCAAGCACGCTCTTGTAAGTTCGATAGAACATCCCGCGCTTATCAAACCCGCAAACTATCTTAAAACCCGCGGCTATGATATAGATTTTATTCCCGCTGACAAAAGCGGAATAATAGACGTAGACTTCTTAAAAAGATCCGTCCGGAACGATACCGTCATAGTCTGCTGCATGACCGCAAATAACGAAATCGGAACGATTCAGCCGCTGGACGAAGTGGTAAAAGCCGTAAAGTCCGTAGGAGCTTACGCCATGACAGACGCTGTGCAGGCGGTGGGTGCGCTCGATATATCGGTGGATAAGACCGGGGTGGATATGCTTTCGCTCTCCGCGCATAAGTTTTACGGTCCTAAGGGCGTTGGACTTTTATACGTGAAAACGGGAGTGAAAATAGATCCGCTTGTCGAAGGCGGCGAGCAGGAACGAAAAAAACGCGGCGGCACGACAAACGTCGCAGGTGTTGTAGGTATGTCGGTTGCTTTAAAAAGAGCTATCGACGACAGAGAGTATAATTCTGCTAAAATTTTAGCCTTGCGCGAACGCTTTGTAGACGAAGTTCTGTCGGGCATAAGCGGCGTAAAGTTAAACGGCGACAGAGAAAAAAGGCTGCCGCTCAATGCGGACTTTTCGTTCGAGGGAGTAAACGGCGAAGCCCTTTTATATAATCTCGATTTGGCGGGAATAGCCGCTTCTAACGGTTCGGCATGTTCTTCCGGTACGGTGGAACCGTCGCACGTTTTGTCCGCGATAGGACTGAGCGCAAAAGAAGCTTCGTCTTCCGTACGGTTCACGTTTGGCAAAAACAACACGGCAGAAGAAGTGGATTTCGCCGCAAAAACGCTTAAAATCTGCGTAGAAAGGCTGAGAAATCTGCAAAAATAAAGTTTTTCTCGCTAAAAAGCGGTAAAAACAACATAAAACACTGCATAATAAATAAAAATTTACGCATACTTATATTGCCGGGAACCGAAAATAAAGGCTGAAAATCCGGCAAAGGGGAATTATGGAAAGTAAATTTTGTTTAGGTTTAGCCCTCGGGATGCTCGGCGGCGCGCTTATAATAGCCAATTCGCAAAAGGCTAAAAAAGCCGTGACCACTGCGCAGAATAAAATTCTCGATAAAATTACCGAACTCAAAAACAAAACTTCGGAACAATATGAGGAAGAATAGCGGGAAGAAGCCTGAAAACCGAATAAAACAATATTATAAAAACGTCTCGGTATAACGGGGCGTTTTTATGTAAAAGCTTCAATGGTTCAAAAAAACCATATAGCAAATCTATTATCGGGTAATAAAAAAGTAACGTTCTTGTAATTTGATTTTTCGTTTGTTATAATGTCGCCGTAATCAACAAGGTTACGAAAAAGAAAAAACTCCGGAGGAAACTATTATGACAAACAACATTCAAAAGGCAAAAGAACTTATCGGCTGCCTTGCAAGCGGCGCCGTCGAAATGGCAAAATTTCTTCTTAAAGAAGACTACATTCAGCACAATAAATTCTGAGATGGTAATAAAAGCGGCAGAACTGCCTATAAAAGCGGCGACAGACAACAATGCCGCCGCTTTTATAATTTCGGGGCATATAAAAAGAAACAAAAACTTATAAGTTTTTGCAAATAGCCGAAGCGAAAAAAGAAAGATAAAAATATTGAAATTCCGCTTTTTATATGTTATACTTTAAGCGTGGACAGATTTATAGCCTTTGATCTGGGCGAAAAAAGAATAGGCGTAGCGGTGTCGGATCCTTTCAACAAATACGCTTTGCCGATGAGCACGTATCATCGCAAAAACTTAAAAACCGACCTTGTCGCCCTTAAAAAACTGATTGAAGAAAAGAGCGCTACCGCTATAGTGTGCGGGCTCCCCGTGAATTTCGACGGAACCGAGAGCATACAGACCGGTCGGGCGAAGTTCTTTATCGAAAAACTTAAAGAAGTTACCGGTTTACCCGTTTACACGGTGGACGAAAGGTGTACTTCGATCGAAGCGCACGAAACGCTAAAAGAAGAAAATTATTCTTACAAAGAGAGTATTCGGTATGTGGACACGCTTGCCGCTACGCTTATTTTGGAAGATTATTTAAATAACAATTATAAAAAGGAGCAAAAAATGGAAGAGAAGGAAAAAACTACCGGTTGCTGCGACTGCGGCGAAGACGATTGCGACTGCTGCGACGAAGAAGCTATATATCTCGAATCCGATGACGGAAGCAAGATTAAATGCTACTACTTAGGCGACCTCGAACACAAAGGCAAAAACTATGTTGCGTTCCAGACCGCCGAACCCGTCGAAGGCGAAGAAGAAGGTTGCGTTTATATTTACGAAGATTTAGGCGGAGACGAAGAAATGAACCTTGCGCCCATAACCGACGATGCGCTTCTTGACGAAGTTTACGAAGCGTTCTGCGAATCTTTCGACGAAGACGACGAATGCGACGGTTGCGAAGAAGAATCCTGCGATTGCTGCGAACATAACCACGACCACGAATAATCAAATAAAATAAAATGCCGTTCCTTTTCGGGGGGCGGCTTTTTAAGTTGCTTTTTAGCAGCAGCGAATACCGGCGAAAATATTATAAAATTTACGGTAAACAATTGTCTACCGCCGAAAAACGTTTTGTCAAAACAAAAAACGGTGTTATGATATATTCAAAATTATCGCAAGACTATTCAGGAAAACGATTGCTATGCAAAAAACCGACGCTAAAAAAATGATGGTCGAAGGACCGCTTTTTAAAAATATTCTGCTGTTCTCGATACCGCTTATATTTTCACAGGTATTGCAGGTATTGTTCAATATGGCGGACGTCGCCGTCGTCGGAAAGTTTTCGGGCGATATTCCGCTCGGCGCAGTCAGTTCGACTTCTACTCTCGTAGTGCTTCTTACCGGATTCCTTATCGGTCTCGGCAGCGGCATAAACGTTAAAATAGCGCAGTATTACGGAGCGAAAAAGGAAGATGACGTAAAACATACCGTTTCGACTTCGTTTATAATTTCCGTAGTCGCCGGCTTTATAATTTTAATCGCAACGTTCTTCTTCGGCAGATTCTTTCTCGAAGTATTAAAAACGGACGAGAAACTTATCGACAAAGCCACGCTTTATCTTAAGATATATGCTTTCGGCATGCCTGCCCTCGGAATATTCAACTTCGGCAACGGCGTTTTGTCGGCTACCGGCGATACAAAAAGACCGCTCGTATATCTTACGATCGCAGGCGTGCTCAATATAGGACTTAACTTCTTTTTCGTTCTCGTGTTCAAAATGGACGTCGACGGCGTATCGCTCGCAAGTATCATTTCGCAATACGTTTCGGCAACGCTAGTAATTATCAGAATGGTAAAGATAAAGGCTTGCTACAAGCTCGATTTCAAAGATTTGGTGGTGAGCGGCAAAAAAACGCTCGAAGTTTTATATCTCGGTATTCCGGCGGGTATACAGAACGCAATCTTTTCGATAGCGAATTTATTTATTCAGGGCGCCGTAAATTCTTTCTCGACCGACGTTATTTCGGGCGTAGGCGCGGCTATGAACGCCGATACCATAATTTACAACGTAATGGGTGCGTTCTATACGGCGTGTTCGTCGTTTATCGGACAGAATTACGGTGCGGGGAACAAGGACAGAATGCTCAAAAGCTACTTTATATGTACTTTTTACTCTTTTATGATCGCGCTTATTTTAGGAGCGTTTTTGTTCTTCAAGGGGGAATTGTTCTTAAGAATATTTACCGATACTCCCGCCGTTATAGAAGCTGGTATGGAAAAAATAAGAATAATGGCGTTTGCATTCAGCGTTTCGGCGTTTATGGATTGCACGATAGCTGCTTCGAGAGGAATCGGCAAAACTCTCGCTCCGACCATTATAGTTATTTTAGGTTCGTGTGTTTTTAGAGTGATATGGATATTTACCGTGTTCGCACACTTTAAAACGCTTACGTCGCTCTTCCTTTTATATCTGTTCTCATGGGCGATTACCGCCGTTGCGGAAATTATTTATTTTATAATAGCTTTCAAAAAAACTTCGTGTTCGCTTAAACCGACCGGACAGGAGAATACCGATACGCCCGTAGCGGCGTAAAAACCGGTTTTAAAAATCCGGAGAATTTAAATTCACGCTTGACAATAAAAACTTCATATGATAAAATCGTCTTAGTTTATGGGGAGTAGCCGGCGAAGCGCGATTTTACCCTTTATATTTATAAATGCTTCGCGATTAAATCGCTAACACGGGCGTTATGCCCCGGTTTAATTTGAAATGGCAAGACCGTACCGTCTTTTCGGTATGGTCTTTTTTATTTATACGGCGTTCCTTGAAGGAGAAAAAATGGAATTTTTAACGGAAGCGATTTCGCTTATCACATGGAAAACCATCCTTATGTGGGCAATCGGCGGGGTGCTTATCTATCTCGCGATAAAAAAGGATATGGAGCCCGCCCTTCTTCTGCCGATAGGTTTCGGCGCGATACTCGTGAATATTCCGCTGTCCAACGTTATAGGCGCGGACGGCGGCTCGACGGGTATTATAGAATGGCTGTTCAACGTCGGCATCGAAGCGTCCGAAGCTCTTCCGATATTGCTTTTTATAGGAATAGGGGCGATGATAGACTTCGAACCGCTCATATCGAATCCGAAGCTTATGATACTCGGAGCTTTCGCGCAGCTCGGAATATTCCTTACAATAATAATGGCAGTGCTTTTAGGGTTTCCGCTCAAAGATGCGGCTTCGGTCGGAATAATAGGTGCGGCGGACGGACCTACGTCTATTCTCGTCGCGATAAAGCTCGGCAGTCGCTACGTCGGGCCTATTACGGTGGCGGCGTATTCGTATATGGCGCTCGTTCCGATAATTCAGCCGGCGGTTATAAAGTGTATAACAACAAAAAAAGAACGCCGCATAAGAATGGAATATTCAACTAAAAAGGTCTCTAAAACGGTTAAAATACTGTTTCCGATAGCGGTTACCGTCGTTTCGGGACTTATAGCGCCAAAGAGTCTTGCGCTTATAGGTTTTCTGATGTTCGGCAATCTCTTGAACGAATGCGGAGTTCTCTCTTCTCTCGCAGATACGGCGAAAAATACCTTATGCAATCTGGTAACGCTCCTTCTTGGAATAACGATAGCTTTCCAGATGCAGGCGGATAAGTTTTTGTCGAAAGAAACTCTTATGATAATGGCTCTCGGCCTTTTTGCTTTCGTGTTCGATACCGTGGGCGGTGTTATGTGCGCCAAAGTTATGAATCTGTTCTGCAAAAATAAAATAAACCCGATGGTAGGCGCGGCGGGAATTTCGGCATTTCCGATGTCCGCGAGAGTTGTTCATAAAATGGGGCTTAAAGAAGACAACACCAACTTTTTGCTTATGCATGCCGTCGGAGCGAACGTTTCGGGACAGATAGCTTCGGCAATATGCGGCGGACTTATAATAGGTCTTATAGTTTAAGGAGAAATAAAAATGTTAAGCAACTTATTGTATTCGGTAAATAGAAACGACCTTTTTTCGTCTCTCGGTATTCTGTGGAAGGGACTTCTCGCGATGGTTATAGTAGTCTCGCTGATAATTTTCGCTACGTTTATACTGAAACTCGTTTTCCCGGCAAAAGAAAAACAAAATAAAGATACCGAAGAAAAGCAGTAAACGGGTGGAAAGGTATTCGCAGAAAAATTTATAAAAAATTTTTAAAAATTAGCACTCAACACTTGACAGTGCTAATTTTTTGTTGTATATAATATGGTATAAAAAGGTTGGCACTCTAACACATAGAGTGCTAAAAAGAATTTGTTTTCCGCTACCGTGTAACGGGGAGCGAATAAAGACCTTACATTAAGTTCCTTCTTTATAATAAAAAAATATAAAAGGGGAACAAGGAAGAATAAGGAGGTAAAATATATGAATTTCGATAAATACACTCAGAATTCCGCTCTTGCGGTCGAGGCGGCTAAAAAGTACGCCGTCGAAAACGGCAATCAGGAGATAAAAGAAGCGCATTTGTTATACGGACTTTTAACGCTCGACGACTCGTTTCTGAAAGAGCTTTTAGACGGGAACTTTAATTTAAGATCGGACGAAGTTTTAAGAAGAACAGACGCCGCGGTCGCAAAGTACCCCAAGATCTCCAACGTAAGCGGACTTTATATAGATTCCAGACTTAACGAAGCTTTGACCGACGCCGAAAAAGCCGCGGCGGAAATGAAAGACGATTATATTTCGGTAGAACATCTTTTCATCGGTATGATCGATAAACCCGACGACGATATGAAGGAGATATTCGCCGCGATGGGTATGGAAAAGAATAAATTCCTTTCCGCGCTCGAAAAAGTAAGGGGCGGGCAGAGAGTTACTGGCGAAAATCCGGAAGCTACTTACAACGCCATGAAAAAGTACGGCATCGACCTTGTCGAAACGGCGAGAGCGAATAAACTCGATCCCGTTATCGGCAGAGATTCCGAAATCCGTAACGTTATAAGAATTTTGTCGCGTAAGACGAAGAACAACCCCGTTCTGATCGGCGAAGCCGGCGTAGGTAAAACCGCTATCGTCGAAGGTCTTGCTCAGAGGATAGTAAAAGGCGACGTTCCGCAGAGTCTTATGGGGAAAACTATATTCTCGCTCGATATGGGATCTCTCGTCGCCGGCGCGAAATACCGCGGCGAATTCGAAGAAAGACTTAAAGCCGTTCTTAACGAAGTCAAAAAGTCCGAAGGTAAAATCATACTCTTTATCGACGAACTTCACCTTATCGTCGGCGCGGGTAAAACCGACGGCGCGATGGATGCGGGCAATATTTTAAAGCCCATGCTCGCAAGGGGCGAACTCCACTGCATCGGCGCGACCACTCTCGACGAGTACAGAAAGTATATCGAAAAGGATCCCGCTCTCGAAAGAAGATTCCAGCCTGTTTTGGCAGGCGAACCTACCGTTGAAGATACCATCTCTATTTTAAGAGGTCTTAAAGAAAGATACGAAGTATTCCACGGCGTGAAGATTGCGGATAACGCGCTCGTCGCCGCGGCAACGCTTTCGAACAGATATATCACCGACAGATTTTTGCCCGATAAGGCTATCGACCTTGTGGACGAAGCCTGCGCGATGATAAGAACCGAAATAGATTCTTCTCCCGCGGAAATGGACGAAATAAAACATAAAATCGTTCAGCACGAGATCGAAATAACTTCGCTTAAAAAAGAAACGGATAAACTCTCGGTCGAAAGACTTAAAGAACTCGAAAAAGAACTTGCGGATCTTAAAGACAAGTACAACGCGTATGAAGCTAAATTAAAGAACGAAAAGGCGGCTATCGAAAAGGTCCATAAGGCGAAAGAAGAGCTCAACAAAGCCAAAGCCGAAATGGAAAAGGCTGAAAGAGAATACGACCTTAACAAGGCTGCCGAACTCAAATATTCGGTAATTCCGAAGCTCGAAAAAGAAATCGCCGAAGAAGAAAAGAACGGCGCCGGCAAGACCGAACTCGTAAAGAGCAAGGTAACCGAGGACGAAATCGCCGAAATCGTCGCTCGTAGAACGGGTATCCCCGTAAGTAAGCTCGTCGAAGGCGAAAGAGAAAAACTTTTACACCTTGACGACGTGCTTCACGAAAGGGTAATCGGTCAGGACGAAGCGGTAACCAAAGTTTCGGAAGCGATACTTCGTTCGAGAGCCGGTATAGCCGATCCCGACAGACCTATAGGCAGTTTTATGTTCTTAGGCCCGACCGGCGTAGGTAAAACCGAACTTGCGAAAACCCTTGCGAAAACACTTTTCGACGACGAAAACAGCATGGTCAGAATAGATATGACCGAGTATATGGAAAAATTCAGCGTCTCGAGACTTATCGGCGCGCCTCCGGGATACGTCGGATACGATGAAGGCGGTCAGCTTACCGAGGCGGTAAGAAGAAGACCTTACTCCGTCGTATTGTTCGACGAAATCGAAAAGGCTCATCCCGACGTCTTCAATATTCTTTTGCAGGTACTCGACGACGGCAGAATAACCGACTCGCAGGGCAGAACGGTAGATTTTAAAAATACCGTAATCATTCTTACTTCCAACATCGGCGCGCCCGCTATACTTAACGGACTCAAACCCGACGGCACGATAAGCAAAGAAGCCATGGACGAAGTAACCACCGAACTTAAAGCGGCATTCAGACCGGAATTTTTGAACAGACTCGACGATATAATCTTCTTTAAACCGCTTACCGAGAAGGAAATAGTAGGCATAGTAAATCTTCTTCTTAAGAAGGTCGAAGGCAGGCTTTCGGATAAACAGGTCAAGTTAAATGTTACCGACGCCGCTAAAAAGTATATCGTTAAGAACGGTTACGACGTCGCTTACGGAGCGAGACCGCTTAAAAGATTTATCGAACATAACGTCGAAACAATGGTTGCGAAGGAGCTTATATTGAAAGATATCGCTCCCGGCACGACTATAACCGTAGATTCCGACGGCGAAAAACTTTTTGTAAAGGAATAATCGGGCGTTATGCCTTATAAAAAATTACAATTAAACGGAAAAGGCACGGTTTCGACGAACCGTGCCTTTTGAAATACTGCCGTAAATAAAAAACAAAAATAAAAAAAGCGTAAATTCCGTCGCAAAAAAGGGAATAATGCGTAAACATACGTTTCCGTACGACCTGAAAATCTCTGAAATATATAAAATGTCGTTAATTTTTAGGCATTTAAAGTTGATTTTAATATATAAATATGGTAAAATAATTTCGCTAAAAAATTCACACCCGAAACGGAACGGCTTTTCGTGCGGCAAAAATTCTATTTCATTTGCCGTGGCGCCGGTTATTTTACGTCGGGGAGGATTAACGGAGGTATAATTTTATGGCAGTAATTACTATGAAGCAGTTACTCGAAGCAGGCGTCCATTTCGGACATCAGACAAGACGTTGGAACCCGAAGATGAAAAAGTACATCTACGGTGAAAGAAACGGTATTCACATCATCAACCTTGAACAGACCGTAGAACTTATCGAAAAAGACGCATATCCCTTTATCGTCGAAACCGTCAAAGAAGGCAAGTCGGTACTTTTCGTAGGAACCAAGAAACAGGCTCAGGAAGCTATCAAGACCGAAGCGGAACGTTGCGGAATGTTCTATGTTAACGAAAGATGGCTCGGCGGTACTCTTACAAACTTCAAGACCATCAGATCGAGAATAGACAGACTCAACAAGCTCGACAATATGGAAAAGAGCGGCGAGTTCGAACTTCTTCCCAAGAAGGAAGTAGCTCTTTTAAAGACCGAAAGAGATAAACTTCAGGCAAATCTCGGAGGTATCAGAGAAATGAGAAATCTTCCCGGAGTAATGTTCATCGTTGACCCCGCGGACGAAGATATCGCAGTTAAAGAAGCTAAAAAGCTTAATATTCCCATCGTTGCGATCACCGATACGAATTGCGATCCCGACCTTATCGATCACGTAATTCCCGGCAACGACGACGCTATAAGAGCAGTTAAACTCATCGCTTCCGTAATCGCGGACGCGGTTATCGAAGCCAAAGGCGGCGAACAGATGGAAGAAACCGCTACGGAAGCTACCGAAGCTCCCGTCGAAGAAGCTACTGCCGAAACTGCGGAAAAAGCCGAATAATTCTATGCGGGCGGGTTTATGAAACATAAGTCCGCCGCTATAAAAAATATATAACGGAGGAACCATAACTATGTACACGATGGAAGACGTAAAAACGTTGAGAGAAAGAACCGGCGCGGGCATTTCGGATTGTTCGAAAGCTCTTAAAGAAAACGACGGCGATATGGAAAAGGCTATAGATTATTTAAGAGAAAAAGGAATCGCTACCGCGGCTAAAAAGTCGGGCAGAATCGCTTCCGAAGGTATCTGCTATGCCGAAGTTAAAGGAAACACCGCCGTTTTACTCGAAGTAAACTGCGAATCCGACTTCGTATCGAAGGGCGATCTTTTCAAAGCTTTCGCCAAAGAAGTTGCAGAATATATCTTCAATAACGACGTGAAAGACGTTGAAGAAGTAAAGACCGCTATGGAAGCCAAGACCACCGAAGCTATCCAGAAGATCGGCGAAAACATCAAAATCAGACGTTTCGATAAATACGTATCGGATAACGCCGTAGACAGCTATATCCACATGGGCGGCAAGATCGGCGTTCTCGTAGAATGCGCTGCCGGCGTTTCGAAAGAAACTCTTCACGACGTAGCTCTTCAGATCGCTGCGGCTAAACCCTTATACGTTAAGGAAGACGAAGTTCCCGCGGACGTTCTCGAAAAAGAAAAAGAAATCCTTTTGATGCAGATCAAAAACGATCCGAAGCTTGCGGCTAAACCCCAGCAGGTTATCGAAAAGATGGTTGAAGGCAAAATCAAAAAGTATTATGAAGAAAACTGTCTTAACGACCAGGCTTTCGTAAAAGATCCTTCCTTAAAAGTCAAAGATCTTCTTGCGAAAGAAAATTCTTACGTAATCAGGTTTACCAGATTCGAAATGGGCGAAGGTCTCGAAAAGAAGTCGAACGACTTTGCTGCCGAAGTTGCCGAACAGATGGCTAAGAAATAAGCTTTAATAAAAAATAAAAAGCCGACGGACCCGCCGGCTTTTTTGTTGTCGTATAATCAAAAACCGTACTCTGCTGCGGTAAAAAAGAATTTATCCGGATAAAAACGGTTTTGAATTTAATTATATTTTAAATGGTATGGACAAAAACTTTTAAATAGTGTATAATTATACAAGAGTAAATTTACTTTTGCGGAAGATTCCGTGCAAAGAGACGAACTCAAAAGCTAACAATAAGGCGGTTTTTATGAATACCAAATACAAAAGAGTTTTAATCAAACTTTCGGGCGAAGCTCTCGCCGGGGATAAGGGCAATGGAATAGACGGAAAAACGCTCGATTCCATTACCGACGAAATAAAGCAGGTCAAAGATCTCGGAGTCGAAATAGGCATCGTTATCGGCGGCGGTAATTTCTGGCGCGGAAGAGAAGGAACCGAAATGGACCGTACTACCGCCGACCATATGGGCATGCTTGCGACAGTTATGAACTGTCTCGCTCTTCAGGACGCGCTTGAAAGAAAGGGTGTCGAAACGAGAGTTCAGACCGCGCTTACCATTTCGAGAGTAGCCGAACCTTATATTTTAAGAAGAGCCATGAAACATTTCGAAAAGGGCAGAATCGTAATTTTCGGATGCGGTACGGGCAACCCGTACTTTTCGACCGATACGGGCGCGGCGTTGAGAGCGGCCGAAATCGGAGCGGACGTTCTTCTTCTCGCCAAAAACGTAGACGGAATATACGACAGCGATCCTAAAAAGAATCCTTCCGCCAAAAAGTACGAAAAGCTTTCGTATCTCGACTTCATCGCGCACGGACTCAAGGCCATGGATACCACCGCCGTTACCATGTGTATGGAAAACGATATTCCCGTCCTTGCTTTCGGTCTTTTCGAAAAGGATGCGCTTATCCGCGCGGTGACGGGCGAAAAGATAGGTACTCTTATCTGCAACGGATAACCGTAAGGTCATATAAATAAGTTTATACTATAAAAACATAAATCATAAATAATATATAAAAATCAAGGAGAAAATTATGGCAATCGAAAACGAACAGTACGAAATGATGATATTGGATACCGAAGAACGCGCCGAAAAGGCTGTTTCGGTACTTAAAAGCGAATACGCGAGCATCCGCGCCGGCAGAGCTAATCCGCATATTTTAGACAAAGTTTTAGTAGATTATTACGGAACGCCTTCGCCTATCAATCAGGTAGGCAACATTACCGTTTCGGACGCAAGATGTCTCGTCATCGCCCCGTGGGACGCAAGTATGCTTAAAGTTATCGAAAAGCAGCTTATAGCCGAAAATCTCGGAATAAATCCTACCAACGACGGTAAGGTAATAAGACTCGTATTTCCGGTTCTTACCGAAGAAAGAAGAAAAGATCTCGTTAAAGAAGTCAAAAAACTTTGCGAAGACGCCAAGGTTGCGGTAAGAAACATCAGAAGAGAAGCGATGGACGTTCTTAAAAAACTCAAAAACAACAAGGAAGTATCCGAGGACGATTTTGCCGCCGGCGAAAAGGAAGTAGAAAAGATAATTTCAAAGTATATCGAAGCCATCGACAAAGCAGAAGCGGATAAAGAAAAGGACGTTTTAACCGTCTGATAAAAATATTATTATCGCAGAAGGAAAAGAAAATGCTGTTTTTTAACGAGAAGAAAAAGGCTAAAGAAAACACGGACGGCGAAACTGCGGTTAATACCTTTCCTTATCACGTTGCGATAATCATGGACGGAAACGGAAGATGGGCTTCCGCTTCAGGCAAGCCGCGTTCGTACGGTCATAAAATCGGGGCCGAAAACGTCGAAAGAATAGTTTCGCACGCCTTTGAAAGAGGCGTAAAAGCTCTTTCGTTATACGCGTTTTCTTCCGAAAACTGGTCCCGTCCCGAAAAAGAAGTAGATAAAATATTTTCGCTTATCGTTTCGTTTCTTAAAAAGTATATAAAAAAGGCGGAAGATAACGGCGTAAAGGTCGTCTTTTCGGGAGATCTTACGGCTCTTCCCAAAAAGCTTTTGTCGGAAGCGGGAGAAGTTATAAATGGAACGAAGTGTAACGATAAGTTCGTTCTCAACATTGCGCTTAACTACGGCGCTCGGGCCGAAATCGCTCGGGCGGCAAGCCTTGCGGCGGCAAACGGCGAACCCGTTACGCCCGAAACCGTGTCAAAATATTTGTATACGGCGGACATAGGCGATCCGGAACTTATAATAAGAACGGGCGGGGAACTCAGACTTTCGAACTTTATGCTGTTTCAGGCGGCATATTCCGAGCTTTATTTTACCAAAGTAATGTGGCCCGACTTTAACGAAGAAGAATTCGATAAAGCGCTGGAAGATTTTTCTAAACGCAAACGCCGTTTCGGCGGGATATAATTGCGGAATATAATCAAGGTATATAAAATTATACCGTTTAATCCTCTGCGGAAAACATATCGCGGGGATACGGAGAACAGATGAAAAGTAATTTTTTAACGAGGGTAATAACGGGACTCGCGCTTGTTTTGTTTACCGTTTCGTTTTTCTTTTTAAGAAACATAAGCGTTAAATTATTCGATATTTACACGGCGTTTCTCATGATCGTCGGAACGTATGAACTGTCGTCGAAGTTGTTCCTTTTCAAAATAACCAAAAACGAAGAGGGCAAGGAAGTAAAAACGTTGGATACCGACGGAGCGTCGGTTACGGCTTTCGTGATAACGATGCTCTCGGCATTTTTAGTGGTGCCGGCTTTCGACTGTCTGAAGCCGCTCACCGCGTACTGCGTGATAATGGCGGAAGCCGCTATTATAGCGATAGTTTCGATCTTTTCGAAAGAAAAGGGCAAACTCGCATTAAAGGGACTTTTGACCGCAGTTTATCCGAAGCTTATAATGACGGCGTTTTTATATGCAAATTCGCTTGAAAACAACTCGCTTTTAGCTCTTATCCTTATTTTTACGATAGCTCCCGCGACGGACGTTATGGCATACCTTGCGGGATCTCTTTTAAAAGGCAAAAAGCTTTGTCCGAAAATCAGCCCTAACAAGACGATTTCGGGCGCGATAGGCGGACTTACGGGCGGAATAATCGTGGCGGTCGCGCTGTCGTTTATCTTAAAGCCCGTTACCGACGTAAAACTCGTATGGCTTATCTTCGCCGCACTCGGCGTATTCGGCTCGGTGTTAACACAGATAGGCGATCTTGCCGAAAGCTATATTAAAAGGAAACTCGGCGTAAAAGATATGGGATTTATTTTCCCGGGACACGGCGGCGTTCTCGACAGATTCGACGGAATCTCATTCGCAGCGGTTCTCGTTACGATAGTCGTAGGTCTTTTATAATAAAAACGTTTTCGGGCGGAAAGAAGAATTTTCGCCCGAATTTTTTAGGAACGCGGATCGGCCGGCAGAAATCGGACAACCGGTTTTGCTTACTCTCCGCAAATAACGGCGACGGTTTTGCTAAAATGAAAAAGAAAATCGCTCTTTTAGGTTCTACCGGCTCCATCGGCAGGCAGACTTTAAACGTAATAAGGCGTAACCCCGACTTGTTCGAGGTCGTTTCGCTTGCGGCCGGAAGCAATGCGGAGCTTATTTTAAAGCAGGCGGAAGAATTTTTGCCCGACGTTATTACGTTAAAGAACGAAACCGGTTTGAAAAAATTAAATATCGATTTAAAAAACGGCAATAATTACGGAGTAAAAGAAGTTTACTTCGGAAGCGAAGCTTATCTTGAAGCGATTACGGACGAAGCCGATCTCGTCGTTATCGCTCTCGTCGGATTCGATGGGCTTAAAGCCGTTCTGAAAGCGGCAGAAAAGGGCAAGGACATAGCTCTCGCTAATAAAGAAAGCCTCGTTGCCGGCGGAAAGTTTATAATGGATGCGATAAATTCGTCGGGAATAAGACTTAATCCGATAGACAGCGAACATTCCGCGATATGGCAATGTCTCGGTTTTGACAGGACAACGCCTTTTAAAAAGCTGATTTTAACGGCTTCGGGCGGAGCTTTCAGAGATAAGACGATTGAAGAACTTAAAACAGTAACGGCAAAGGAAGCGCTTAAACACCCGAACTGGAATATGGGCGATAAAATAACCGTGGACTGCGCGACGATGGTGAACAAAGCCTTCGAGGTAATCGAAGCGAACAGACTTTATAATGCTGACTTTTCGAAAATAGAAGCTGTTATGCACAGGGAGAGCATTATTCACTCAATGGTCGAGTTTTGCGATAATTCCGTTATGGCGCAGCTTTCGTACCCGTCGATGGAAATCCCTATATCTCTCGCGCTGACGGACGGCAAAAGGCTTACGCAAAGCGTGGATGAACCCGACTTTTTTAAGATTAAAACGCTTGACTTCGAGGAAATCGACGGTAAAAAATTTCCGTGCTTTCAGACAGGGATAGAAGCCGGAAAAAAAGGCGGGTTATATCCCGCAGTGTTCAACGGTGCAAACGAAGCCGCCAATCTCGCTTTCAGACAGGGCGTTATATCGTATCCCGATATTTACGCTATAATAGAAGGTGCGCTTTCGGCATATACTGTAAAAGAGTCCGTGTCGCTCGAATCGATAGAACGGGCGAACGAATTTGCGACCGAGTTTGCCGAAAAATTCATAAAAAACAAATTAAATTAAATAAAAATCGGAACATTCCGAAAAAGGGTAAAACATGGCGTCGAATATGCTTGCGTCCTTTGCGGACGTATGGGGCAAAATATGGCCGATACTTGTTGCGATACTCATACTTTTGCTTATGATAACGGTACATGAGTTCGGACATTATATAGTCGGTAAAATTTTTAAATTCAAAATAGACGAATTTGCGATAGGCTTCGGTCCCGCAATAGTCAGAAAACAAAAAAAGAACGGCGAATACTTTTCAATAAGGGCATTGCCGCTCGGCGGTTACTGCGCCTTTCACGGAGAAGACGACGAAGCCGTTGAAGAAGGCGACTTCAACTCAAAACCGCCGTGGCAGAGGATACTCGTTCTGATTGCCGGGGCGACGATGAATCTTCTTTTTGCACTGGTTGTGTCCGGAATGTTTCTCGGAATTTACGGCGCGCCGATGTATAAAATAGTTTCGACCGATGATTACGAAGCGCAGGCTTTTAAGGCGGGCGATATAATATTGCAGATCGAAGACAAGGATATGTACGCCACGTTCGACGATTTTGCAAAGTATACTTCGGGTAAGTCTGCGGGCGACAGCATAAAATTCACCGTCTTACGAGACGGCAAAAAGGTTAAAATTTCGGCTGCTTTACACGAGAACGACGAAGGCAAAACCGTCATCGGCATAACGATGGGAGGCGAATACGTTAAATTCGGATTTTTCGAGACGATAGGAAGAACGTTCGCCTACACGTTCAAACTCGGCATGTCGATATTGTCCGTTCTCGGCGGACTTATAACGGGCAAGGTAGGAATTTCGTCGATGGGCGGTACGTTTTCAACGATAACGGCTACGGCTCAGGGCGTCAAAAATTACGGGTTCCCGTTCCTTTTGCAGATAACCGCTTTAATCGGAGTCAATCTCGGAGTTTTCAATCTGCTTCCCATTCCGGCTCTCGACGGATCAAAAGTAGTATTTACGACGATAGAGTGGATAAGAGGCAAACCTATAAACCGCAACGTAGAAGCGGTTATTCATCTTATAGGATTCGTTCTCTTAATCGGTTTTGCCGTGCTTGTCGACCTGCAACATTGTTTTTGACGGGCGGAACATATTTAATAAAAGCAAAAAAGAGGCTTGCTTACCGGCAGGCCTTTTTATTTGTTTATCATAAAATCCATATCCCCGAAAATATAATTATTACGAATAATCCGCGATATTTTTTAAGGGGAAAAAATGAGTTGTTTATATTATAAAGAAAATTTTGACGAAAGAATAAATGAAATTTTGGATAATCTGATAAAAAGATGCCCGAACGAGCCTATGTTCGCAAAAACGGTAAAAGAGTATTTTTACTCTCTTAAGCCGCTTTATAAAAGCAGCCCCGAACTTTTTTACCGCGGTATTCCCGAGAGAATTACCGAACCCGAAAAAACGATTATCTTCAGAGTTCCGTGGACGGACGATAAAGGGGAGATAAGGGTAAACCGCGGATACAGAGTAAAATTTTCGACCGTTCTCGGCGCAGGCAAGGGTGGACTTCGATTTAAAAGCGGCGTAAATCTCGACGAGATCAAAACTCTTGCGTTTTCGCAGGTGTTCAAAAACGCGCTTACCGGGCTTCCGATGGGCGGAGCGAAAGGCGGCGCGGACTTCGATCCCAAGGGTAAATCCGACGGCGAAATAATGCGGTTTTGTCAGTCGTTCGTCAAAGGACTTTATAACGGCATAGGGGAGGATAAGGATATCCCCGCCGGGGATATGGGTGTAGGCGAGCGCGAAATAGGCTATATGTTCGGCGAATATAAGCGGCTTACCGAGAGATTCGGCTGCTCCTTCACGGGAAAGGGAATAAATTACGGCGGTCTTAAACTGCGTAAAGAAGCGACGGGTTACGGTCTCGTTTATTTTGTGAATGAGATATTAAAAGATATGGACGAAAAACTTTCGGGCAAAATAATAATCGTTTCGGGATCAGGAAACGTTGCCCTATACGCGATAAAAAAAGCAATATCTCTCGGCGCGACGGTCGTCGCCGTTTCGGATTCTAACGGCGTTATTTACGATAAAAACGGAATAGATTTCGATCTTTTAATAAAAATCAAAGAAGAAAAACGAGGCAGAATAAAAGAGTACGCGGCGATTAAAAAGAGAGCCGTATACTACGACAACCCGAAAGACATATGGAGAATAAAGTGCGATTTCGCCTTTCCGTGCGCCACTCAGAACGAGCTTGACGAAGAGAATGCCGAAGCTCTTATAAAGAACGGCTGTAAGCTTATAGCCGAAGGTGCGAACCTGCCTTGTACGGGAGCGGCGATTGAAAAATTTAAAAAAAGCGGAATTATCTTTGCCCCGTTCAAAGCCGCAAATGCCGGCGGTGTGGCGGCAAGCGGGTTCGAGATTATACAGAACTCCGCACGCTTTTATTTTACCGAGGAAGAGTCGGATAGAATGCTCAAAGAAATAATGAGAAATATTTATATAACCTGCCGCGACGAGGCAAAAGAAAACGGGGCGGAAGGTGATTTGACGGCAGGAGCGAATATAGCTTCGTATAAAAAAGTCGCTGCCGCGGTTCTTGCCGAAGGCTGCGTCTGAAATTTTAAAAGGAGCCATTTGACAGTGCCTGTATCGTCTGAACACAACCGCGATTTATATAGATTTATCCGAATGTATCTCTGAAACCTGACCATAAAAACGGGCGGCTTAAAATTGCCGACCGATTTAATAAAAAAATTATCTTTCAAACTTAAAGTCCTGCCATTTGCCGCCGTTTAAGCGGTGGATTTCTTCCGTGGCAAGTAAAAACTTGATAACAGAAGGAGTTTTAGGGTAAAACTCAACGAAATTGCCGTCCTGAAAAGTGTAAAATCTCGACGTGTCGGTACACATTCCGTACGTGGGAAGGTTAAGACTGTCGATATGAAATTTGCACGGCGCGCCGTTTTTATCGCCGTCGTAGGTGAGACCGCTTCTGTCTATCGTGAGTTTGCCTTTGCCGACCTTTTCGGAAGTATCGGCCCCTTTTACGAGATGATCTTCGGGGAGAATACCGAGTTCGACTTCGTCCGAGAATGAAAAATCGGGATTTTTGATTTCTTCCCTGACAAACGCGCGTTCGTCATTGAACCATTTGGTCTGAGTTTCGGGAATAACGCAGGTGTCGTCCAACGGAATCATATCGTACTTGTCGTTTATCTTTGCGCCGTTGCCGCAATGAGAGCAACGGATCTCGTCGCCCTTCGTCGTCATAGTGAATTCGCTGCCGCACTTCGGACACCGATACAACAAGGTTTCGAGTCCTTCGGCAACGTTATCGCCGACTTTATAACTGTACCCGTGTATTTTGTTCCAGGCATATGCGTCATGGTATAAAGCTTCGTTTATTTTATCTTCGATTTCTTCGGGCGTAAGAGCTTTAAGATCTTCCGGGGTGAAAAGTTTGTCGTACGTTACGTCTACTCTGCCGGGACGCTCGTTTAAAGCGTACTTCGGAGTCGTAAGATAGCCGCCTTCGATTTTAGAGTAGTAAACGGGAAGGTTAAAATGCTTCAGGAACTTGCCCGTGCCTATTGCGACAGGCTGATTCGCACCAGAAATAGAGTTCATTCCTTCCGGAAAGATCGCGATATTGCCGCCCTGTTTTATTATTCTCGTCGCTTTTTTTATCGAAAGCGTGTCGGCGACAAAATTCTTTTTGGGAATAAGATGCAGGAGCTTTGAGATCATAACGAATTGTTTTCTGTAAAACTCGTTATAACCTACGATAAAGTTGTATTTGTTCGGAAGCGGGGTAAAGGCGTTGAAAAAATAGTCTATTCTCGAAGTGTGGTTGCTTATAAAAATATGCTGTTCTTTTACCTTTTTCATTCCGACGTTATCGTGAATATGCACGCCGTACTTCTTTCTCATTATCGGCGTTAAAACCGCCCCTAAAAACGCGTATGCGAATCCGGGTTTTTTGATTTTAGTCGTTCTCAATCTTTCTTCGTTTGTTTTTTTCATTCGTAATCCCTTCTTATTTGATTTTCAGTTATCAGAAACGTTTCATAAAAAGTATAACAAATTATTGACTGTAAAATCAATTTTATCGGGCGGAAAAAGAATTAAAATAAAAGACACTTTCGGATTTTGTGCGTAAAAAATACGAAAATATTTATAAACGCGGCAGAATAGCGGACAAAATCGGCGGCGGATTTGACGATAAATCCGATTGGATTTTAAAGATAAAAGGAATCGTTTATATATGAAGAGATTAAAAAGACGCAACTTCAAATTGCGTCTTTTTAATTGTTTATTTAAGTTTTGCGTAAGTTTTTATCCGACCTGTATCGGTGAAATATATCCGCCGCATTGAACGTGCAATTAAAGAGTCTGTATGCTTATAAGGTTAGAATTACCTACTTTGCCGTTAGGGGTGCCGGCGGTTATAACCACTTTGTCGCCTTTTTTGGCGATTCCGCTTTTAACGGCGCATTGCCTGGCAAAGTATAAAAGTATATCGAGAGAAGAATATTCTTCGCTCATAACAGGGGTTACGCCCCAGGAAAGAGCGAGCTTTCTGAAAGCTTTTTTATCGGTGGTCATGCCGATGATCGGTTCTTCGGGACGGAATCTCGAAACCATTCTCGCAGTCATACCCGTTCTCGTGCAGACAACGAGAGCTTTTGCGTTAAGGTCGCGCGCAAGCATGCACGCCGAGTGAGAAAGTGCTATCTGATCGGAAGAGATGACAAACGATTCTTCGGAAATTACCTGAATGTAAACTCTGTTGTGTTCTGCCTGTTCCGCAATTTTTGCCATGGCGCGTACGGCGTCGACGGGATATTCGCCGGCGGCGGTTTCGCCGGAAAGCATAACGGCGCTCGTTCCGTCGTAAACGGCGTTCGCAACGTCCGAGATTTCCGCTCTGGTGGGGCGTTTGTTGTGAGTCATGGATTCGAGCATTTCGGTTGCGGTGATACAGCGTTTACCGAGAATACGGCTCATATCTATTATGTGTTTCTGAATGTTCGGAAGTTCTTCGTAGGGGATTTCGACTCCGAGATCGCCCCTTGCGACCATAACGCCGTCGGAAGCTTTTAATATGCTTTCGAGGTTGCTCACGCCAGTTCTGTTTTCGATTTTGGCGATAAGGTCTATATCCGCACCTCCGTTTTCCGCAAGGAATTTGCGGGCGGTTTCGATATCTTCTTTACAGGATACGAATGATAAAGCGATAAAGTCCACGCCGCATTCGATTCCGAAAAGGAGATCTTTTTTATCCTGTTCCGACAAAAAGTCGAGCTTTAAGTGCTTGTTGGGGAAGAACATGCTTCTGTGGTCGGAAGTTTCTCCGCCGACGAGTACGGTAGTCAGAACGTCGTTTCCTTTTACTTCGTCTACGACGAACGACATAAGTCCGTTATTTAAAAGGATTTTGTCGCCTTTTTGCATGGACTCGGGAAGATTTTTATACGAAACCGAAACCTTTGTTTCGTCGCCTAAAATATCGTCCGAAGTGAATGTGAATTTATCGCCCTTTTTAAGAACTATTTTACCGTTTTTGTATCTGCCCGTTCTGAATTCCGGTCCCTTGGTATCGAGCATTATCGGAAGGGGAATGCCGCGTTCTTCTCTTATTTTTTTTACTATGTTGATTTTTTTAAGCTGTTCTTCGTGCGTCCCGTGTGAAAAGTTCAGTCGGCAAACGTTCATGCCGGCGTCGTACATAGCCGAAATAACTTCTTCGGTATCGCTTGCGGGACCTAATGTGCATACTATTTTGGTCTTTTTCATATTGTCTCCGTAATTTTTAGTTTTACTTCTATATTTATAACCGACTTATTATATAAGAAAATCGCTTAAAACGCAAGAATTTTTAAATAATATGTAATACCAAGGCAATTCGGACGACCGGTAAAATCAAAAATCAGGTCCCGCAAATTTTTCCGGGACCTGATTTTTTTATTTGTTTTTGTATCGTTACAAAGTTATCTGTATCGCCTAAACGGCTCCGTTAATCAATATAGAGACTATGCGGCTTCGTTTTTCTCTTCTTCCATCTTTTCGGGATAGACAAATTTTTTAACGGGGGTAACATACAATAAAAGAGTTCCGAAGACCGCGCCTATTCCGCCTTGTAAAAATTCAAACGGGAGCTTCATGATTGCGTATTCGAGAGTGCTGTAAACAAAAATTTTGCCTAACGTATAGCCGCCGACCATTATTATCATACCGATAAATACGGCAAGAACCGAACGCCAGAGTTTTGGAAGCCTGCCTTTATAGCCGCCCGATATAAGAGCTATAGCGACCGCCTGCACGCCGTGCGTTACCAAAGATACAAACATGGGGGCGGGATAAAAAATCATATCGCCGAGAAACGCGCCCACGCCGCCTACCACAAATGCAAGGAAAGGATCCAGAAACAGCGCCGCAAAGCATATTACTATATCGTTAAGATATACGTGACCGCCGGGTACGGGTACTCCGAATGACGAAAGAGCCACGTTCATCGCCGTGAAAACCGCTGCGAGACATATTTTTTTAATCGAAATTTTCATAGTTATTCCTTTTCCCGCCTTAAAGAAGCGGTTGACTTTTTTACCGCAAAAGTATATCATATATTTGGATATATAAAATAACCAAATAAAATATTTTTTATATAACCAGATTCAATATCCGTCCGCGGTAAACGCAGCGGAATTATTTTATAGAAAGCAAAAAGTATAAGGATTTATCCGCCGATAAACGGCGGTCGGTATATTTTATGAAAAAGTACGTTAAAGTTTACAATTCGGTAAAAAAAGACATAGTCAATAAAAATCTTTTATATGGCGAAAAGCTCCCGTCCAAGCGTAACGCCGCATTTATATTCGGCGTGAGCGTTATCACCGTCGAAAGGGCGTACGCCGCTCTCGCGAGCGAAGGTTATATAGATTCGAAAGAAAAAAGCGGGTATTTTGTTGCCTATTCGCCCGATATGTTTACGGTAAAAAGCGGAAAGGTCGAAGAAAATTTTAATATAAACAAGTTCGCCCGTAAGGAAGAAGAGAAAAACGCGGTCAGTAACGAAGCGGAAGAATATTTTCCGTTCTCGGTATATGCTTCGGCGGTGAGAGCGGTGCTTTCCGATTACGGCGAAAGTCTGATGAAAAGAACCGACGGCAGCGGCTCTGAAGTTTTGAAAACGGCAATAAAAAACTATCTTAAAGTTTATAAAAATATCGAAACCGCCGAAAAAAACATTATAATCGGAGCGGGGGCGGAATATCTTTACGGCTTGATTGTCGAGCTTATCGGCAAGAATAAAGTTTTCGCCGTCGAAACGCCTTCTTACGGCGGCATAAAAAAGACCTATCTGTCGATGGGAGTAAAAGTCGAAGAGCTGGCTCTTCGCGCGGACGGAATAGATTCCGGCGAGCTTGAAAAAAGCCGGGCGGACGTACTGCACGTCACTCCTTATAAAAGCTATCCCACGATGATTTCGGCAACGGCATCCAAGCGCGCCGAATATTTAAGCCACGTTTGCAGAACGGGCGGCTATATAGTCGAAGACGATTACGAATCCGAATTTTCGAATATCGCAAAACCCACCGAAACGCTTTTCGGCGAAGCTGCGGAACAGTCCGAAAATTCGGATAAAAAAGCACGGGTTATTTATGTAAACACTTTCACTAAAACGATATGCCCGTCGGTAAGAGTTGCGTATATGATTCTGCCGGAAGATCTTTCGGACGAGTATTATAAAAAGTTCGGCTTCCGTTCTTGTCCCGTGCCTGCGCTCGAACAATACGCCGTCGCTAAAATTTTGTCGGACGGCAGCTTCGTAAGGCATATAAACAGAGTGCGCCGTACACGCAGACAAAACCGGCAGTAAAAAAATGTCGGCAAATTTATATAAAACGTCCGAAAAACTTGCGTAAATTTAAAAAAATTTATAAAATATTCTTAAGAGAATAAAAAGCAAAAAATATTTTAAGGAAAAATGGAAAAAGAAGAAAACCTGCAATTTCGTGAGAAAAACGAAAAAGCACCCGAAAAGAATAAGACCAAAAAGACTAAAATCGCGCTTAAAATAGTCGCGGTTATTTTTGCGGTGCTTCTTATTTTTATTTTTACCTGCTGGATATTGTATATAATTTCCGACAAAAATATCGTTCGCTGGCGCCCCAATTACGAAATGGCAGATATTTCCGCCGTTCTCGAAAAGGATAATCTCACAAAAGAAGATTATTCGTTTTTATACGAGCAGACCGGACTTACCGAAATCGGCATACAAAGAGCGTTAAACAGGGGCGAAGCCGGTAAAAAACGTATACTTAAAATTCAGGAAGAGTTTTTTACCGAATATAAGGTAATAAATTCGGAATTCGATCCGTTTATGTGTACCGATTACATCGACAGATACACGACCAATATTTATCTCGAAGACGGCGATATAATAGTAAGCGCGTCCACGCACTTGTCGTGCATGAGAATAGGTCACGCCGGCCTTGTCACGGACGGCGATAATAACGAAGTTTTACAGGCGGTGGCTTACGGCGAACCGAGCGAAATCGGTTTTATGACAGACTTTACCGACCGAGTAAACTATATGGTTTTACGACCGAAGTTTTCGGAAGAAGTCCGTAAATCGGTTGCGGAATACGCCGAAAAAAACCTTTGCGGTATAAAATACAGCGCGTTTGTCGGCAGTTTTAACAAAAAGTCCGCAAAAAAGACGCAGTGCGCGCATATAGTGTGGTTCGCGTACGCAAAGTGCGGGTATAATCTGCTTAAAAAGAATACAACTCTCGTTCTCCCGTACGATCTTGCGAATTCCGATATGGTAGAAGTCGTTCAGGTATCGGACTTTAATCCTTATACCTTGTGGGAAAATCTTATGTTTTAGTTTTAGTCCTGAATATACTCTATTTATAGTCGCGAAAATTACGGACGACGACGATCGTAGAATTAAAAACGGCTTCCCGCCGTTTTTTTATGCCTTAAATTTAAGGGAAAATATTTTTGACTTCAGTATTGACTTTATTTGGTAAAAGCTGTATTATTAAAACGATATAAAGACATATGCCTGTAAAGGCGGTTTTTAAGATTTTTAATATGTAAACGGTGATTTTCTGGGGAAAGATGAAAGAAAAATTAAGGCTGTTAAAATATTTTAATTGGGGATTGTTTGTTTCCTTATGCGCGTTGGCGCTTGTTCCCGCGATTTATCAGACGATAAAAACGTTTATTATTTCGTCAAATGCGCAAAACACGGCTTTCGATATTATCGGGCAAATGGAATGGTTCGATCTGATAAATGAAACGTTGGTTGCGTTTTTAATCGTTCCGCTTTATTCTGTTCTCAACAAAATTCTTAAAGAAAACGAATCGGATTTTGCGGGATATACTTTTAAAATAGGATTGATCGCATTTCTTGTTTATGCCGTTTTTTCTGTCGGCGTGCTTGTTTACGGCTCCGGACTGATAAAGGCGATGAATCCGGAAGAAACGGACTTAACCGCAGTAAGGACTTATCTTCGTCTCGAAACGGTCGCTTTTATGATAGGGGTGATCTTAGAATTCATAAACGTAGTGTTTATAGTTGTCGGCAAAGCAAAAAACGTGTATATTTTTCTGGCGGTAAGAACAGTTTTTTCGGTTACGGCGGACTTTATTCTTATTCCCGCGTTCGGTGTTTACGGCGTGGCTGCTTCAAATATAATAGTAAATGCGATTTTGTCCTTTATATGTTTTTTGCTTTTATATTTTCAGAAATATATCAAATTTTCTTTGTTTAATAAAAAAGATTTGCCGGTATTAAAGAGATGGCTTCAAATAGGAGTATTTTCCGGCGTGCAACAGTTTTTGGATAATTTTATATATGCGGTAATGGTTTGCAAAATGGTAAACGCGGTCGCAAGACAAGGCGATTACTGGATTGCGAATAATTTTATATGGGGCTGGCTGCTTATTCCCGTGACGGCATTAGGAGAAGTGATAAAGCGAGATTGTAAAGACGGCTATAACAAACTTATCAAAACGAATTATTTTTTTATCGTTTTATTTTCCGTCGCTGCGTGGATATTAACTGTTCCGCTATGGACGCCGTTTTTTGAATATGCCGAAAATTTGCCGAACGCGGGTGAAATATTTTCGATAGTTATAAAACTTGCCCCGTTTTATATCTCGTATGCGGGTTGCGTTGTTATAGACGGTATTTTTACGGGACTCGGTAAAACTTATTACAATATGATAAATTCATTGATAATAAATCTGGTTTATTACGGGATTTTTTACTTGTTGTACGTTACAAATGCGATAACGTTTTCTTTGGGCACGATAATTTTTATGTTCGGATTCGGTATGGTTCTGCATTTTATCATATCAATTATCGAAGAGAAGGCTTTTTTAGTAAAATCGGAGCAGAAAAACGGGGAAAGGTTATTGAGTCCGATCAGCGATCAAAAGACGGATAGCGTATAATTAAACGAAGCATGTCGGACGGCGGAGAATAATCTTTGTAGGGCAGAGTAAATATAACGTAAAAAGTTTTTTATGGCCGTAAGTTAGGGAAAGGCAATAATTTACGGTGCGAATATGGACATAACCGATAAAAAATGGTATAATGCGGATATCTTATGAAAGCGGAGCCGATTATGAAATCACCTAAAAACAAGACGATAGATTTTACTCTCGAAGAAGGCAAGCATTTTTTGGAAAGATGCGTAAAAGTAAATTCCGCTGTAACAATAGATAAAATTCTCGATAAAACAATACTCGGCGACACGCTTTGCACTCTCGGATTTCTGCCCGAAAAGAGCGTGGATTTATTGATAGCGGACCCTTACTATAATCTCGATAAAAGCTTCCACGGGAATAAATTTTCGAAATTAAAAGGAAGCGAATACGCCGAATATACCGAAAGCTGGATAAAAAAGATAATACCGTTGTTAAAGCCGACCGCTTCGGTTTACGTCTGCTGCGACTGGCAGTCGAGTATGCAGATAGGGATTGTTCTTGGCAAATACTTTAACGTTATCAATAGAATAACGTGGCAAAGGGAAAAGGGGCGCGGAGCGCGTAGAAACTGGAAAAATTCGCTTGAAGACATATGGTTCGCAACGGTTTCGGACGAATACACCTTTAATGTAAGCGACGTTATGTCGCGGCGGAAGGTGCTTGCTCCGTATAAGGTCGAAGGCAAACCAAAAGATTGGGAAGAAACCGCCGAAGGTAATTTCAGAAATACTTATCCGTCGAACTTCTGGGACGATATTTCGATTCCGTACTGGTCTATGCCCGAAAACACCGCTCACCCCACTCAAAAACCCGAAAAACTTCTGGCAAAGCTCATACTTGCCAGCAGCAATAAGGGGGACGTGGTTCTGGATCCGTTTTTGGGTTCGGGTACGACTTCGGTCGTCGCAAAAAAATCAGGGCGGCATTATATAGGCATCGAACAGAACCCGCTGTATTGCGAGTGGGCGGAATACAGATTGGAGCAGGCGGAAAGAGATAAAACGATACAAGGGTATTCCGACGGCGTTTTTTGGGGAAGGAACACTTCCGCCGCCCGGAGAAAAGGGAAAACCGAAAAATAACTAAATACCGGAATTTTATATAAAAAAGAACTTGAGGCGAAAATCAGGTTCTTTCTTTTATATTTTTTATATATTATGGCTGAATCGGTTTGGCAGACTTACGGGTAAAATCCGTTATCGGCAAAAGCAAAAACGGACGGCGAATATTTTTCGGATTTTTATTTTTTAAGATTTTTTAAGATTTAAGATATTGATTAAAAAATTTTAATATGCTACAATAAAATAGCTACACAATTTAATCATAGGATTTTCGGTATCGAAGGGCATATTATACCCTTTTTTTGGCTATAACCAAATTATTGAATTTGATAAAAACTCAAATTCCACTAAAAAGGTTATGGCAATACCGTAATACCGATTAGATTGTGTAGCGACAACGGAGTTTGCGTTTTTTGTGCGGCAGCTTCGGTTGTCGCACTTTTTGTTTAAGGGGGGATAAGGATATGTGATAATCGGGAAAGGCAGGGAAGATTTGTAAAAAATAAAAAAGAGAGGAGTTATTAAAATGAAAAAGAATTTTCAGGTTATATTTTTAAGCATAATAATGCTTATATCCATGTGTTTTACGGTTACGGGGTGCAAAAAGAAGGACAGCCCGTCCGGTAAAGACAAGGAATACGTCGTTTCATTCTACGTGGACGACGTGCTGGTGAAAACCGTTAAGTCAAAAGGAAACGAAGAAATAGAGTTCCCCGAAGATCCGTCCAAAGAAGGCTACTTCTTCGCGGGGTGGGGTTGCACGTTTTCGAACGGTTATACCGAAACGTACTTTACTTCGGGATATTATAAAAACATACCGATGAGCGAAGATATAAAAGTTTTCGCTCAATGGAAGAAGAAAATCACAATACATTTCGAAATGAACGGCGGTCATTATCAGAATCACGGCGAACCGGGCGAAATTCCGACAGGTCCGCTCCCCGATGAGATAATACGCGAAGGGCAGAAATCTCTCCGTATCAACACCGTAATAGAAAAGGCCAACAATGCCGCTTTCGCGGGATGGTACGACAATCCCGAACTCGAAGGCGACAGAATAACAGATCCGTACTATCCGACCGAAAGCGTAACGCTTTACGCCGCATGGGTTGACGAAAGCAGAGTTATGCCCGAAGGCGGCTTGTGGCTCGATTATTACGAAGATTATTGCGGATACGTCGCCTGGATGTACGACGGAAACCCGACCGAACTCGTTATACCGTCGTCTTATAAGGGTATTCCGATAGTAAAAATAGCCTACCCGTTCTATTTTAAGAATTATCAGACGATAAACAATACGGTTACGACTATTACGACATCGAAAAATCTTAAATATATAGGCGACAACGTTTTTCAGGGTTGCAACAAACTTGCTTCGGTAACCATAAGCGACACGGTAGAAGAAATAGGCGACGGTGCGTTTAACGTAATTTCTCTTGCGAATATCGCCATAGGCAAAAACGTAAAGTACATAGGCGCAAACGCTTTCGGTAACGTAAACGATTACTACAAACCGAAGTGGTCGGAAAACCTTTCCGAAGGCCCCGTATATTTAGGTGACGTTTTCTACGGATATAAGGGAACCATAAACGGATCTTTCGAGATAAAAAAAGGCACTACGGCGATTGCCGGAAATGCGTTTTACGGACAGAATCAAATGACCTCGGTAACTATTCCCGACGGCGTCGAAATCATAGGCAGATATGCGTTTGTTTAACCTCGCACGAACACTTTTTAGTAGTAAAAAGCATAGTTTTATCCTCTAATTTCAATTAAAACGGGCATTTTTTGAGTTTCCTTGAACGTTGGTTCGAGGATTTTTTTATTCATACCCTTAAAGATATCGTTATCGACGAAGATTTTAGTCGTATAAATAAGAGAACCCCGAAGGCTTTCACCTTCAGGGCTCTCGTCTTTATCGTATTCAATTGGTTTGGGGGTAATGGGTGTATCTACATAGTGTAGCATAATTTTGATACGGTCATCGCTGTACACATACACTTTTTCGACGAGCAATTCAATCATCATTTCAGGCTCTTGCTCGACGGCTTTCTTCAGATAGTTTTCAATAGTTTTTTTATCCAAAACTGTTTTTTCTTGCATACGCTCGAAAATGAGTTTTTCTTGTAAGTCCTTGCGAGTGGTTTCAAGTTCTTGCAAACGGTCTTTTGTCGTGTCGGTAATAATGCCTTGTTCGATGGCGTTCATAATGTTGTTTAGGGATTTGTTTATCCGCAATAACTCTTTTTCAATAGTCTTAACAGGATTATCGCCTAACAGTTTTGCATTATGCTGTTTGTATATCTCGTCAACGATTACGGTTAAGTTTTTACCCGTCAACGTTTCTTGCAAGGCTTTAAGAACAATGCTTTCGAGTAAGTCTTTTTTAATGAACTTTGCATTACAATTTTTTCTATCGCTCGCATTCCAACATTTGTAATACTTGGAAACTTTACCGGACTTCGACGTTCCGCTGTAAGAGGTCATTCTTGTGCCGCATTCTCCGCAATAAACTCTTTTTCGGAGCAGATAGGAATAGTCCGGAATATGATTTCCGTATCGGTTAGCGTCTATTTTTGCTTTACAACGCTCGAATAATTCCTTGTCTATGATTTTCGGGTAAATGTTATCGTAAACTTCGCCATGTATTTCATATCTTCCCGTATATTTTTCACTATGGAGAATAACGTAAATATTTGCGGCGCTGAAAGGCTTGCCGCGATAGAGGATACCGCGTTCCGCAAAACTTATGGCAATTTCGTTACCGCGTTCACCGGCGGCGTATCTCTCGAAGATTTCTTTTACCACAGGACCTTCTTCGCTGTGGATAAAGACTTTTTTCTTTTCGGTGTAGTAACCGTAATTGAGTTTCCCTGCACAATGCAGTCCTTTTATTCGAGTTTCTCTCTGTCCACGTCTTGTTTTCTGAGATAATTCCTCGCTGTAATATTGGTTCATACCTTCGAGCAAACTTTCCAACAGTATGCCTTCGGGACTGTCGGGAATATTCTCCATAGCGGACAGAATTTTAATGCCGTTGTCTTTCAGGCGTTTTCTGTGCATAGCCATTTCAAACTTGTTACGGCTGAATCTGTCTAATTTGTAGACGAGAACGAAATCGAATTGCTTTTTATCGCTGTCCTTCAACATTTTTTGAAATTCTTCACGATTGTCGTTCGTTCCCGTAGTTGCTCTGTCTATGTATTGATTTACGATTAGGATGCCGTTTCTTTCGGCGTAATCGTTACATACACGGACTTGTCCTTCGATGGATTGTTCTGTTTGTCTGTCGCTCGAATAACGGGCGTATATGACCGCTGTCTTCATTTGGAAGCCTCCTTGTATTAGCTTTTGAGCACATTTTAACCTTCAAACCGGACACTTTTTTACCGGTTTGAAATTATTTTTTGCTCTTTTAGCAATTTTTTTTGCTTTGCTTTGTCTTTCGACAACCACGAAAAATCAGAAAAAGACGCGGCAGTCAAGCGGTATAAACAATAAGAGGCTTACGGCAAAAAAATATCGTCGTTGCAGTTATATACTTTTGAGTTTTAAGCCATATTTTTTTAACTTGACGGCAAGACTTTTTCTGATACGCAAAAAAAAGAGAAAGACATTGTAATCGAGCATATTGAAATGGACACTAAAACTATTCGTCTAAAAAACAATAAAGGACCGAACGAATATTTAGTCGAAGAATAGTGAAATATTTGATATTTGCGGATATGCCAACAAAAACATTTTGTATTTATGGGGAAAAGTCCGCCAAAAGTTATTGATTTTTAGATTGAAGTATGCTATAATCCTAATATAAAAAGTTTCGGAGGCGAGATATGGTACTAAAACGCAAGATATACGAAAGTTTTTTGGATTGGAAGGCAAATTGGGCGGGCAAAAGAGCTTTGCTTGTTCAAGGTGCAAGACGAATCGGGAAATCGACGATTGTAGAAGAATTTGCAAAAAACGAGTATGAAACATATATACTTATAAATTTTCAGTCAGATCTCGGTAAAGTAGAACAACTTTTTAAGAACGACATTTCCGATCTCGATACTTTTTTCCGAAATCTATCGTTGTTATACGGAAAAAGGCTGATAGAAAGAAAATCATTGATTATATTTGACGAAGTTCAACTGTTTCCGCTTGCAAGACAGTCTATAAAACAACTTGTTGCCGACGGAAGATACGATTATATCGAAACGGGTTCGCTCATAACGTTAAAGCAGAACGTGGAAAAGATTTTGATTCCGAGCGAAGAGAAGTCTATAAATATGTATCCGCTCGATTTTGAGGAATTTTTATGGGCAAAAGGCGATACCGTCACTGCGGATATTATCAGAGACTGTTTTTTGAATTTGAAACCGTTAGGGCAAGTTGCACATAGAAAAGTTTTGAAAGATTTTATGTTATACATTGCAGTCGGCGGTATGCCGCAAGCGGTTGTAGAACTCATAGAATCGAATGATTTTTCGCGTATTGACGAAGTAAAACGAGATATTTTGAAATTGTACCACGACGATTTGAAAAAATTAGATACTAAATATCATTTTTCGACTTCGCTTATATTAGATGCCGTTCCGTCGGAATTGTCTACTCAAAGCAAATTGTTCCGTTCGGTGGCAATAGGCAAGAACAGCAGAGCGTCTAAAACGTATAGTTCGTATGAAGCAATCAAAGATTCTATGATAGTAAATATTGCTAATAATTGCACCGATCCGAGCGTTGGGCTGAACAGAACTAAAGATTATTCGACTCAAAAAATTTATATGGGAGATACAGGACTTTTCGTAACGTCAATTTTTGCCGATTCCAAACTGCCCATAGAACAATCGATCTATAAGCAACTTATAGTAGATAAACTCGGCGTAAATATCGGAATGATAATGGAAAACGTCGTTGCGCAAGCACTGGTTTGTTCCGGATATGAGTTGTTTTTCCATAGATTTGACAGATACGAAGTAGATTTTTTGCTTACGTCGGGCAAAAAATTGTTGCCTATCGAGGTTAAATCGTCATCGTATAGTACGCATAAATCGCTGGATAAATTTCAAGAAAAGTATTCGGATAGAGTTAAAAACTCTTATGTTATTTACAGTAAAGACGTTAAAAGAGAAGGTAACACAACTTATATTCCGTTTTATATGACAATGTTCTTATAATGGCGGACTAGAAAAAACTTCAGTAAAAAGGCAGAAAATATGGCAAAGAACACGGATAGTTCGATTAAATTATTAGTCTTATACGACATACTGCTAAAATCGACGGACGAAGAACACGCTCTTTCGACTAATGAAATCATCGAAGAATTGAAAAAGCGCGGTATTTCCGTTTCGAGAAAAGTTTTGCCGTCGGATATAGACTTGCTGAATAAATATGGGTATGAAATCTGTTCGTATGTAAAGAAATCGCGGTATTATTATGCCGTGCATCAACTTTTCGATACGGCGGAAATTACAATGCTGACCGACGTAATAAAGGCGTCAAAGCTCACGGAAACGAGAAAAGAAACGATTATAAACAAGTTGTATTCCACGATAGGAATTTACAAAAACGCCGATAACACGGACAATATCATTTTCTTGGATTCTAAAAAGCACGGTAATTCAAGCATTATTTACAATATCGACGCCATAGAAACGGCAATAAAACAGAAGAAAAAGGTGTCGTTCTTGTACTATCATCTGGACGAAAATAAAAAGAAGGTCTATCATAAGGATAAAAAGCGTTACGTTTTCAATCCGCTGTCATTGATATGGAGTAAGGATAATTACTATCTGCTTTGTTATGATGACAGTCATGACGGAACTTCTCGTTACAGAATAGATAAAATGGAAGACGTTACGGTGGAATCCGATCCGATACTTGAAAAAGAAGAGTTCGGCAATTTTGATTCGGAAACGTATAGAAAACAAATCTTTTCTATGTTCGGCGGTGAACTCGAAGAAGTTACCATAAAATTCGATAAAGAACTTCTGAGCGATATATACGACAAATTCGGCACGGATATAGAGATACAACGGAAGTATGGCGGCGCATTGGAAACCACGCTTTCGGTTCAGGTAAGCAAAACGTTTTTCTTATGGGTTGTAGGCACTTTGGGGAAGGTAAAAATAATCGAGCCGAATAACGTAAAGGAAAGGTTCGACTCATTCGTAAAAGAAATAACAGACAATTATTGATATGGAAAGCGGTTCATTCGTGAGCCGCTTTTTTGTATATAAAATTTTTAATGTGTCGCTTAATCGGGACATATTGTTGTTGTAATCGATTTGTCTTTATGCTATAATTCAAACACGAAAATAATTTCGCCCTTTGGAGAAACGCCTATGAGAGCAAAGAATGAAGATACAAAGATAAGGATATATGAGTATATCAACGAATACATAAAAAACAATCGAGTAAGCCCGACAATAAACGAGATAGCCAAAAATGCGGGTTGCGCTGTATCGACTGCATATAAATTCTTGGAACGATTGAAAGACGAAGGTCTTATAGATACGGCAGGGCGAGGACGAATAACTTCTTCGGTAAATAATTGGGAAATGGGGTATGCTCCGATTCTCGGAATGGTTGCGTGCGGAAAACCGAAACTTGCGGTTGAAGATATTCAAGGGTATTTGCCGCTTAATATGGATTATTTCGGCAAAGGCGAATACTTTTTGTTGGTCGCAAGCGGAGAGTCTATGATAAACGCCGGTATAGACGACGGAGACTTAGTGCTTATACGCAGGCAAAGAACTTGCGAGAACGGACAAATAGCGGTAGTGCTGACGGAAGACGACAGCGGTGAAAGTTCGGCAACATTGAAAAGAGTGTATCGAGAGAATAAGCGTAAGCGTTTCCGTTTGCACCCCGAAAACGATGAAATGGAAGATTTTTATGCCGAGAATATAGATATAATCGGTATAGCCGTAAAGGTTATCAAAGACGTGATATAACAGCCGATTTTCCCTTTTCGGCTTTTATATAATAACGAACGCAAATTCAGCCCCGAAGATTTTGTGTTCCGAGGTATAACGCCGTGGCTTACTTTGGTATTGGAATTCCCGACCGTATCGTAGGTTTGTCAAATATAAACGGCATTATATTACGGGAGAAAGGAGCAACAGAACGCTATGGGAAGCATTAAATTGAAACCAAAAGCGATAAAAGTGGTTTGTAATAACTGTTTTCGTATCACTACGGGTTATCGTGACGAGAACGGAGTTATTAAGTATCAATGTACGCGATGCGGAGCAACAAGCGTATCGAAAGTAATGGGCAGAAGGCACGTTCAATTAGATATATACGCTCCCGCCGGACAAGAATTGTTAGACGAAGATATGTAAAAACAATACAATTTAATACGGAATTGCGTAGGCTTATGGTCGGTCTGAAACAGAGACAATGTAAAGCCATAGGATAAACAATTTCATTCGGACGGTTAAACCAGACATATATGAGAGGCCGCCGATAGACGATAGGATTTCTATAATTTGTAGAATCCGTCGTGTATCGGCGGTCTTTTTTCGTTTCAAATAAACCAAAAAAAATTAAAAAAGATTTTCAAATAGGAAAAAAACCTTCCTATTTGAGTTTTAGAATAACGCCAAGAAAAGCAAAGGAGGTGAAATCGGATATGACGGCAAGCGAACGCAGAAACGCGATCCTTGAGGACTTATGCATGCGCCGCTTTGAAAAAGTAAGTAATCTTGCTTTTCAATACGGCGTAATGGCAAGAACAATCCGCAACGACATTTTAATGTTGTCCTTAGAATATCCGATTTACACCGCAAAAGGCAACGGAGGCGGTATTTATGTAGATGAAAAATTCAGGTTGGGCAAGTCGTACTTAAAAAGCGAACAGCAAGAACTGCTGGAAAGAATCTTGCCGGAGCTTAACGGCAAAGACGCGGAAGTAATGGAATCCATTATAAAAACATTCGGACTAATAGGAGCGAAAAAATGACAAAGAAAGCGGAAACGGATTATACGGTCAAAGTCAACGGTATGCCGAACTATGCGAATATACCGAAGGCTGTTTTAGAGCCGATAGCAAAGAAATTTCTCGAAAACATTTTGAGAGAACAACAAGAGAAAAAGGAGACGTAAATTTATGGAAGACGTAAGAAACGGTTGCGACAAACTTGTCTGTCGCATAGATAAGTCGGAAAGACTCGTAGAAATCGTAATAAAAGGCTGTAAAACGACGATACGTTTTAAGTCCGACGGAACGGTAGAAATCAAAAACGTGCAGACTGCGTAACGTCTGAAAACAATATATAATCCGCAGACCGCAAGACGGCAAAGGAAAGCAAATCTCAAACGCTTTTTCTATGCCGTCTTTTCGTTTGCGGAAAAGTATCGGCTCTGCGGATTTTTATCAAATTCAAGGAGCGAAAAAATGAAAGAATACACTTATTACTTTGCCGACGGCACTAAAAACACAATTGAAATCGAAGATAAATGGTACGACCTACTCAAGGAAATGGACGATGCCGAGAGAAAACAAAAATACAATTACAATCGTCATAATTATCCGCTTTCGCAAGTGGATTATGAGGGCGAAACTTTTGCCGACTATTCAGCCGATCCTTTTGAAAAAATGGTTGCAGAAATAGATAAAGAAAGAATATCGGCTGCTTTGACCACTTTGACGGATTGCCAAAGGACTTTATTTGAAAAGGTGTTTGTCGAACGCAAGAAAATAACGGAAATTGCGAAAGAAGAAGGCGTTTGCCATCAGGCAATCAGCCAAAGAGTGGAGCGTATCAAGGCGAAATTAAAAAAAATATTGGCGTAGACCGTAGCAAAACGCGGATTTCGAGCCTATATAGTGAGAACGTTGAAAAGGAGGCGTAAGGAAATGCAACGATTCAGAGTTGAATGTAATTTCGGCAGTAAGTATTTTGACGATATCTTTAATGCTCGCAGGTATTTCTATAAGTGTATAGAAAGAGACCTGCAGGTGGAATTATGGAAGGTAACGTATCATCATTGTGCTGCTAAAAAGGAATATTCGGCAAAGCAAGAGTTAATGGAATTTTACGGATATTTGCCTTTTTGAGCATCAAATAATTCTTGAACGATAAAAGGGTACAGCGATAAAAATTTCGACGTACAGCGGCCGCGCGTCAAGGAATTTATCGGCAGAAACGCAATGTTTCGTAAGTATCGTTCAACAGTTATATTCGCGGATGCCCTGCGTTATGGGCAATATTAAAAAATATAAGGAGAATTTCAATGGCGAACAACAACGAAAGACGTTGGAGCGTTCCGTCCAAGCGTGCGAAAGGTTACGCGGAAGAACGTAAGGCAAAAGTCCATCAGCACGGACCTAAAGAAGGTAAGGAACTTACCGATTACGAGGCGGGTATGAGGTCGGGCTATCTTCAGGCTCAGTCCGATCACGCGGGGCTTTTCAAGTACAAAAAGGCTTTAGCCGAGGGCAAGACCAAGGCGGAAGCTAAAAAGATTTCCAGACAGAAAGGTAAAAAATAATAATCAGGAGGACAAACAGTTATGGAAAACAAAATCATCGTGGAAAAAGGCACTTTTGAATACAACGACAAGGAATATTCTTCGTATTTCATCTCGGGCAAAATCAAGGGAAAGGACGTAAAGGTAGCGTTGATGCCGCCCGATAAAGGCGGTTGGGCAGTGCTCGATATCCTTTTCAGCGATACCAATCAAGGCGAACTTGTGGTTAAGCCGTATGAACTGAAAGACGAAAAAACGGGCAAGGTAACGGCAACCGGAAATACTTATGCCGTAAGAACCATTGACGAAAACGGCGAAGTTTACGAATGCCCCGTAAAACCGTTCAAAAGTTCGGATAAAGCACTGTTGAATATGCTTTTGAGATAAGCATAACCTTTGTAAAAACTACGGTTTGCTTTTAAGCAGATCGTAGTTTTTTTACTAAAAATCTAAATTTCGGAGGAAAACTTAATGATTAACAAAGAAAAATTCAAGTGGATTGCCGTATTTACGGCTCTCATTCTTCTCTTTGCAGGCGTAATTACTTCCCTTGCAATCGCTATCGGCAATAAGCCCGTGGAAGTAAAGACTGAAGGACAGGACGTTTCGGCTGCAGCTGAGGATAACCCTATGGTTATGCTTACTATGGGCAATGCAACTATCTTTAGGGCTGCTCCCGAAGTAAGCAAGGTTGACACACCCGAACAGGTATATGTATCTCAAACGGTTACGGTAACCATTACGCCGTCTACCGTCGTAGACAAATACGTTACTTGGTCTGTCGCTTGGGCAAACGATGCTCCGCTCAAAGACAAGAACATTTCGGACTATATCAAGGTGACGGACGATTCGCAAGGCAATCTTACGGCAACGGTCAACTGCTACAAGTCTTTCAAAGGCAACAAGGCAATTCTTACTTGCACCACAAGACAAGGCGGTAAAACCGGAACTGTCAATATCGTTTATGAAGGCGTGCCTTCGAGTATGTCTATCACCGCTCCTACGGGCGTTACGAAATACAATCTCGGCAAAGATTCGGTAGATTTGCTCTATGCGGGCAAAACCTACTCGCTCAATCTCGCTATGGATAACGTTTTCCACGACGTAGGCAGCAACTTTAACGATTTCGACGTAACGGTCAAAGGCGTTGGAACGGTTCAATGGGCAGACTACGTTATCAATCCGCGCGGAACGGGTTTCAATATCGAATACAGTAACATTCCTACGATGTCGCTCGATTCAATGAAAGACAAATGCGTTACGGCAACGGTTGAAGGCGGCTTATTGAAAATCCAAGCCAAAGACTCGTATTTCAATTATTACGAAAAGTTCAACGTAAACGAAACCTACGGCGGGGCTAACGGAACATACACGAAGCATTACTACGCAAGCGTTAAAGACGCAGACGGTAATAATCCGTATTTCCTTGTCACGGTCAAGCACAAAACGCTCGGATTTTCCGCGCAATACAAGTTCTTTATCGGCGAAGAAGTAAGCAAAGTCACGCCGAGTAAAGCAACCATCACGTTTTAACAGGAGGTAAAAAATGTATAACGAAAAAAGCAATAAAATCAGATGGATAGCCGTGTTTACGGCAATCGTTCTTATCCTTGCGGGTGTAATCACTTCGCTTGCAATAGCAATTCAGAACAAGCCCGTCGAGGCAAAGGCAAAGGATACTGTTTCGGACGTAATCGAACAGCCTGCCGAAAGTCCTTCGGACAACGAAAACCCTGGCCTTGTTTCGCTCAGAATGAGTCCGAGTTATGCGGTAGCGGCGGCAAACGGTCAGCAAACCGTGTCGAAAAAGATAACGGCAACCGTTATGCCCGTGGACGCACCGGATAAATCGGTTGACTGGTCTATCAAATGGTGTACGCCTATCGAGGGCAAGGACATAAGCGAATATCTTACGCTTACGCCCGAAAGCGACGGCTCGCTTACCGCAACCATTACCGCTCTTAAAGGTTTTGAAGGCGGCAGCGCATACGTCACCGCAACAACCCGAGTCGGCGGTTTCACGGCAACCTGCCTTATTATGTATGACGGCAAGCCCGAATCTCTCTCCTTTATCCATAACGGCAAGGAAATCACCAACACCGGCACGGTCAATCTGACTGCGGGCACGACGAACGAAATCACGCTCAACCTTAAAAACACGCTCGGCGCGGTCGGTTCTAAATACGGCGACTTTGAAATCGTAAAGGTTCAGGGACAAGGCAGGTTTACGTTGACGAAGCAGTATATCATAAACGGCAGCGTAAGTTCAACTTCGGAAGTCGTATTTAATCTCGAAGAAGGCGTATACAAGTATAAGGACGAAGTTCTCGGCACAGACCTTACTCTTACAATTACGCCCGAAGAATTTTTTACGGCGTCTGTCAGCGGCAACAAACTCACGATAAAGGCAATTAAGTCGGAATCGTCCTATGCGACACCTTATCCGCGTACAGGTTATCGTTTCACCTACAAGGGAACGTATACCGATCCGCGTGCCGGCGGTAAACCGGATAATTGTATCTGGTATGTTCTCGTAAGAGATAAAGTCAGCGGCGAAGAATCACTTCTTCATATCGACATTCAGTCCACCGTTACGAGTATTTCGCTGTCGGACACCGTGTATTCGTTTTAACCCGAAAATAACAATCAAGGAGGCTATCAATGACAAAATCTAAAATAGGACAAGTTGTTTCTTACATAGCCATACTGCTTGTTATCGTAGCCGTCATCGGTGTTTTCGCCTACTTCACAAACGGATTCACGACCGACTTCAAAACTTTCTACGTTTCGGTAAACGGCAAAGACGTTATGACATCTCAAAACGGTTACGTCGTTACGCCGAGCGAGCCTTTGAAAGTGGACGTGAAATACACTTTTGCGTTCAACAAAAACGAAACGAAAGGTTATTCCGTAAAAATCGTTCCGAACAAGACGGACGAAGATTTCGACTTCTCCGTTGACGGCGAAACGCGTTTCTTCGGCGACGAAAAAGACCTTACAAACGGTTTTGTAATCGACAAGCGGGAAAAATCTTTCACAGTCGTTCCCAAAGGCGGAACACCGCTCGAAATACTCAAAGCGGTTTATCCCGAAAGTGAAGTTACTTGCGAAAGCAAAGGTTACAACGATATGTTCACGGTTATTGTTACTTCGTATAACGGCGAATCGAGCGTAAAACTTAATTTCGCGCTCGAACGCAGAGTTACGGGTATCACGTTCGACAAGGAGGTGATTGAGTTTTGACGCAAACGACAAAAACGAGATTAGTATCAATTTTTCTCGCTTTTGTCTTGGGAATATGTGCCGTCATTACCACGGCGGCACAAACGCCCCTTGTGGCAAGAGCGGAAAGCATAACTTATTCGGGAGTAATGGAAGATTTGAAAAAGGATACGTCGTTTAAGCCGGGCAATTACCCGACCAAAGCCGACGATTATTCATTACAGATAATCCAACTTGCGGAAAGCAGCGACAAAGAACTTTTCGTTTACGTCTACCAGCCGAGCGGAAAAGTAAAAGACTTCAAAGCGTCGTCTATAAACATATCGACCACTATAAACGATTCGATTTCGTATCTGAATTACAAACTCGAATTGCTCAATTCAAACGGCGTGTTTTACAAATACAAAGTTTCGGGGCTTACGGTAAAGGACGATAAAGTAAGATACTACGCCATAAGTTCGATATATCGTCCGTTCGATGAGAGTATAGATAAACAAGCAAGCGGCGGAAATACCGTCACCGAAGTCAATTACGCCGTAAACAAGCAATATTGTTTCGGCGAAATAAACGGCAAACCGTATGTCAATTGCGTGGATATCGAAACGATAGTCGTTACGGATAAGTTTGTAGGTTTCGTTCGCTATCACGACGGGTTCAAACTGTATGTAGGTGCATGCGACAGCCATTTCGTAGCGTTCAACACAAATAAGCCTATGGACAAACTTCTTGAAGCCGACGTGTATTATACAACGCAAAGTTACGATTGGTCTTCCGTTCCCTTTGTCGGTGTAAAAGAAACGTTCGGGGATAAAGCGGACAAATACGCCTATCTAAAATACACTGACAAAGTTGAGCATACCGGCGGTGGATTATTTGCGGGAACGTATAAGTGGGACAGGATTCAGACGATCGACGACTTCATTAAGGGCGAAAACCGCGAGAATATCTACCACGGCGCAGTCCTTGACGTAAAGACTTCATCGAAACTGACGGACGAAGCCTTGACCGAACTCAAAGGCAAGAAATGGGTGCTACGTTTTGCAGAAACGAGTTACTCGTTGAGCGGCTATTCTACAACAGGTTCTACGTTTGAAAGTTATACGCTCGTGGGCGACGTAACGATACTTCGATTGAAGTTTGAAACAGACGGAATTACCTACAACTTGGGCGTTATAGACAACAAGCAATCGGGCAGCAAAGATCCGTCCAACGAAACGGACATCGACATAAGTCTGAATAAGCGCGGAAAGATGATTTTATATTTGCTTATGCTCATACTTTTAATCATCCTTCTCGCCCCGATTTTGCCGTATGTTCTGAAAGCAATCGTATGGATAATTTCGCTACCGTTCAAAGGTATTTCGGCGGCTGTAAAATCCACGAAACGACGGCGCGCCGAGAAGCGTGTCAGAAAAGAATTTGCCGACCGGTGGAACACAAGCGGGAAGTAAAATCTAACGAAAAGACGCCGGCGGATCGTATGGTTCGTCGGCGTTAATTATATCTATAAAAAACAGGAGAATTTCAATATGAAAACACTAAAAAGAATCATAGCGGTTTTACTGCTATTCATAACCATTCTGGCGGTCAGTTATATCGTTTATACGGCGAGGCAAATACCGCCCGAAAATACAATTTCGGAGGTGCTGTATGAGATTGCAAAAACGACTTAATATTGCGCTCACGGTAGCCCTTACGATAGCATTTATTTTACTCGGAGCGTTCGTGTTCAGAGTTGCCTATTGTCGCACATTTGAGGGTTTAATCGACTTATATGGCGGTTTTAAGTATTATTTCCGCGTATTATTCGGTTTTGGGGCGGAAGGTTTACCGAGCGTAACGGACTATTCAAAAGTTATGGAATGGACGGTAATTCTACCGTCGGATTTCGAGAGTTTCAAGGTCAATGCGACGACATATTTTTCAATGCTTTTCAGCAAGGAAAATTTCTTATCTTGGTTATCTGCGGTAGGCACAAAAGCAAGCGTCTGGGCAAAGGTTTTAACCATACTTTTGCCGTGTATTATAGCACTTATAATCGTAATAAAACGGCTATACGCAAGCAGCAACACAAAACACAACGTAGATACAATTCATTTGCGTGTATTCAAGAAAATATCCGCCGTAACGTATCAACCGAAGAAGCGGTTTATATGCTGTTATATAGACTTCTTGCGTGAGCATTCGTGGATATGGATTTCGTGGGCGGTTATGTGGGCGTTTCACTTAAATATCGCAAGTATTGTAATAGAATTTTTCGCCTATTACTTCTTCTTTGCGGTATCGTTTCGAGCGGATACTATATACACGCAATTCGTAAAACTCGCGCGAGATCTGCAACCGTTTTTCAGGTTCTTTCCGTGGTGGTCGCTCCTTATTATCTGCTACGTTTTGTTCGAGCGTTGGCGTAAAAAGGTTGCGCTTAACAAATTACGCAAATGCGAAGCGAAGAATTGCGGGTTTATAAACGCATTACCTATCGTTTCGATGACGTGCGGCAGTATGGGTAAACGCAAAACCACGATGATAACGGATATGACGTTATCCCAAGAAGTAATGTTCAGACAAAAAGCATTCGAGATATTGCAGAAAGCGGATATGAAATTTCCGTATTTCCCGTGGATATGCTTTGAAAAAGAACTCGCCGCGTGTATGGAATACGGAATGGTATATAACCTTGCGACAGTCAAAGAATGGGTAAAACTCAAACGCAGTCGATACGAAAAACACGGCAATGCTTTATGGCAATTATACGGATATGACTGTCAGAGATACGGTTTTACATACGACGACGCATTAAAAATAAGCGAATTATTCGACGTGTTAGAAACGTATGCGCAGGCATTTTTCATATACGCTTTGCAAACGAGCCTTATCGTAGCGAACTATTCTATACGAACGGATAACCGCTTACTGTCGGAAGACAATTTCCCGTTGTGGGCGTTGGACTTTTTCTCGGAAGCACATCGGCGTAGCAGACACTCTCATATTTTGGATTTCGACGTGTTAAGGCTTGGTAAAAAGGTTCTTGAAAATAACCCGAACGCAGGCAGTTTCGAGTTCGGTGTTGTGGCTATTACGGAGATAGGAAAAGAACGCGGAAACAATCTCGAATTACGCGAAGTAAAGAAAAAGAACGACGAAACCAACCAAAAAAACGACCTGTTCAATTCGTGGCTCAAAATGTGCCGACATTCCGCAACGGTAGACAATTTCCCGTTCATAAAAGTGTTTACGGATGAACAACGCCCAGAAAGTTGGGGCGCGGACGCCCGCGACCTTTGCGACATTGTAAATATCGTTTCCGCAGGTGATACAAAACTTGCTTTGCCGTTTTACACGATAGAAGATATGGTGTCTGAAATAGCGTTTAATCGCTTTATAGCCCTATATTACGATTTCAGATACCGCCGCGGCGACAATACTTTGCTCGTGCATATTCTGAAATCCGTAACCACTTGGCTATGGAAACGCAATGCCCGAATTTACAACAAATACGGTTATTCTATCGTCAAAGTTGAAAAAGAACGCGGAACAATGGACGGTAAGCCCGAAAACAAAAAGTATTTCTTGATGAACTACAAAATTTATCGTAATCGTTTCACTACGGACTGTTTCTCGGATTATTTCAACGACTTGGCAGGCAAAACGAACGTCGGGCTTATGGACTATATCGAATATGCAACCGAGAAAGCAAGCGTTGACGAATTGAAAGCACAAAACAGTTATTTCATAAACGGTCTTTACCGTGACGAAGAAGGAGCGTGATATTATGCCATACGGAGAAGCCAAAATTTATCACGACGGAAGTCACTTTATTGCCATACCGTATGTTCCTAACCCGCGAAGCCGACGACCAAAACCTCCCGAAGAACAGATTACTGTCGTGAACGAAAATGCGGATAATGGAACTATAGACGGACTTTCCGAGACCGATGAGCCTACTAACGATACTTCTAAAAAGAGTGAAGCGGCTGTTGTAGAGTCTGTCGAAAACAGTGGTGGAACGGAAAACAAAACGGAACGTAAACTGACACGTAAGGAATTGTTTGAAGAACTATATAATGAAACGCGAGATAAAAAGCGGAGTGAACGTAAGAAGATTATAACAGAGAAAATGTTGCCGTATTTTCGGGATAAGCAAGCGACGGCGGAATTTGTCAACATACAGTTTGAAAGGAAGTTACGGAACATTATTTGTCGAAGAGTAAGGCTTATGCGTAAGGTAAACTTGCAAACATTCAACTATTTTTGCACTTTTACTTACGATAGTGCGAAGCATACGGAAGAAAGTTTTATACGGAAATTAAAAGGCTGTTTTAAGATGATGTGTCATAGAAGGAATTGGAAATACGTAGGGGTATGGGAGCGGTCACCGGAAAAGAAACGATTACATTTTCACGGATTATTCTATATTCCCGACGGCGCAATGGTAGGCGAGCTTATAGAGGTACACGATTATTCTCCCATAAAGAAGAAAGTGCAACATACGATACAGAACACATATTTCAACGAACGGTTCGGACGTTCGGATTTTAAGCCCGTCGAAGATAGGCGGATGTTGGGCGAGGCTGTCGCATATCTGACGAAATATATGGAAAAGACTGGCGAGAAGATAGTGTATTCAAAAGGCTTGCCGCAGTATTTTATTTCAGACATTCTGGACGAGGACGTTGTATGCACGATAGGGCAGGAAGATAGGAAACTGTTGCTTTACGATAATTTTAATTGCTGTGACGAAGGCTGCCTCGTCGGACCGGTGAGCAAAGAAGTAATAGCACAAATGCGCAAAAGTAATTAAGCGAAAATCCGCACCTCAAAATACGGACAAAAAACGGAAAATGCCGTAAACGAAGAATAGCGGTGATTCGCCAAGCGGGTTAGCGGCGAACACCGCTTTCGTTACGCTTTCGTTTTCCGTTATTTCGGTCGGTTCGGTTAAGTTTTTGGCGTGTGCTTGTCTGCGCCGCGAAGCGGCGCTCTCGTATCAAGACAAGCACACGCCACGGTTGCAAATTGCGTTTTATGATGTTTTACAATGTTTCGATAGAGGTCTATACAATTAAAAATATCATAGAAATAAATAAAACAACAGAACGAGATTTATGTGGTAATCTTTATAAACATGAATGACTGTATATTGTTATGGAAAAACGCTTGAAAGAATAAATAAAAATAATACACCCAAAAGTGTAAGTTTATAAAAATTTCATAGAAAATATTGACTTTTTGGAAAGTTTATAGTATAATATAAAAGAACAGTAGATAGAGTTAGGAATGTTGGAATTCCTATAGTAACACAAACCCGACAAGGTATATGCTATATTTTGCCGAGCAATCTATACTGTAAAAACTATATAGATTTTTTAGTAAATAACAATATAGCGCATAGGATTGCGGGACGTTGTGTGTCTCTATTTCCTATGCGTTGTTTTTATATAAATAATGGTGGTAAATCTCAAGGGTTAAATTTGATGTGTTGTGCAATGATAATTCCGTAGATATAACCCAGTATGCAAGTTAGTAATAATTATTTCAAGAGGTAAGCTATGTTAAAACTAAATGATGTAACAAAAATTTATCAAACTGCGTCAAAAGAAAAAGTAACGGCATTATCAAATGTTAGTTTTTCTCTTGATAAAAATGGGCTTGTTTTTATTGTGGGACAATCAGGCAGTGGTAAGACAACATTATTGAACCTTATTGGTGGATTGGATATGCCGGAACAGGGAGAAATACTTGTTGACGAACTTGTTTTGGGTAGAGATATTTCATTAGAGAAGTATAGGCAAAATTATGTTGGATTTGTTTTCCAGGAATACAATTTGTTGGAAAATTTATCGGTTTATGACAATATAGCTATTGCCGTGTCTGGTTGTACGAAAAAAGAACTGAATGAAAAAATAGTTAAAGTATTAAAAGAAATTGATCTTTCCGGATATGAAAACAGAAAAATGAACGAATTGTCCGGTGGGCAAAAGCAAAGAGTTGCAATTGCAAGAGCTTTAGCAAAAAACACATCGGTTTTACTTTGTGATGAACCCACGGGAAATTTGGATAGTCATACAAGCAAAGAAATATTTGATTTATTGAAGAAGATTTCTCTCGAGAAAACCGTAATTGTTGTTTCGCACAATGAAGAATTGGCGAAAGAATACGCAGATAGGCTGATACGGATTGCCGACGGGAAAATTGTATCAGATCAACAGTATTTAACAGAAAGAAGAGTTAACGGTTCTGGTAGTAAAACGGTCAATAATGTGCCGTTCAGATACAAATTAAAACTTGGATTTAAAAATTTATTTACACAGAAATTTAAAACCTCGATAGCTGCTTTATTGCTATTGCTTTCGCTGGTAACCGTGTGTATCATGCAAATTTGTCTTAGTTATAATTCAGAACGCAACCTTGCGAAATTTTTATCCGGTGAAAGAACGATAGTCGTATTGCAAAACAATTCCAAAAGCGGAATATCCAACCTTGCAGAAAGATACCCAATCAAAGCGGATTTATCCAAATATATTTCGGAAGATAGATTTTACGACGGGTATCGCACGATATACGGAACGGTGTTTATCTGTAACAATTCCGAAATAAACAAAGATTTTTACGTTAAACAAGATTTAGGTAATAACGAAGTCTATATTTCAGATTATATTGTTGATATCGTAATTAAGTTGAATGGTGATTACGAAGATTTAGATTATACGAATTATGAGGATTTATTGGGGAAAGAGGTTGTATATCAAAATATAGTTCTTTTTAAGATTGCCGGAATATTCAAAACCGATTATAAAGAATACTTGGATGAAAGAGGCAATCAAAAGGAGAATAAGATAACGACTTTTGAAGATAAGGGAATCTATATTAACGCTTATGAGTACAAGCTTAATTATGAGTATAATGTCATATATACTACACTTGAAACCTTTAACCGGATGTATATAGGAAAAAACAGTTGTAGTTACCGGCAAGATGAAGGTTATCAAATTTGTACAACGGAAGCAGATTATCAAGCAAATTTAACGAATATTCATATCTTCAACGGTAGACTGGAAGGCTTACAATATTTTGATAATTCAGGGTATTTGATTACCCCAAGACAAGATAATAGAGGCGAGGGGGAATTGTTTAAAGAGCTTCAGGACGATGAGATAGTAATAAATGGTGAATTATATAATTACATATTCGGAAGCAATATTGATTGGGACGAATTTAGAATGAATTATTGGGACGGAATTTATAGCGGAAATCTTCTGACGGATAAATTATCAAACTTGGGTAAGACGATTGATATTTCAATCGAAGATTCTAACGGAAATATTGTAATTGATATTTTCAAGAAAAAAATAGTGGGCGTAAATTCAATTAATAACAAAGATATGGACGGTGAGGTTATTTATTCTGTTTATGGAACGAAAGAATGTTTTAATATTGCGAATACAAGTCTCGCCGAGCATTATGTTTCGGAACTGCAATGGACGACGCTGAATAATAAACAAAAAATATTACAAGATTTAAGAAATGAATCAATTGTAATAGCCGGTACACCGGCCATGTTGATTTATGAAAAAGAGTATATTATAAGTCAAATGAGTTATTTCTTAATTGTAATTTCAGTAATACTTTCAATTCTTACAATAATTTCAACTTTCAATTTGGTTAATGCCAAAATCCGTGATAATCAAAAAGAAATTGGAATTTTGATGGGAATTGGATTTAACAATAAAGACATTATTTGCATATATCTATTTTCTATGCTATGTATGATTTTGTTCTCGTTCTTAATGACTTTAGCTATCGTTTATTCAGGTGTACACATCGCAAATTTATTACTGCAAACAAAACCGTTTGTCAATATTGTTTTCTTTAACGTTGATTTATTAACTTACCTTACAATATCGCTGGCAGGACTGATAATAGCTATTTCAAGTTTAATACCACTTTTAACATTGTCAAATAAAAAACCTATTGATATTATAAAAAACAAATAAATGGAGGTTGTTAAATGAAACACTTGCTTTTTGCGTAGTTTTCGGTTTTGCTACAACGGGCTTATATTCTTCGCCGTCTATGGTGTAAAGCGTTCCTTCGATGCTTTCTTCTTCAAAGTAATGGATTGCCCAGCCGTAAACGGTAGCATCGTCAACACAGGCGGAAGAAGCACCTTTTTCTGCAAGTTTTCTTGCTTCGTCGTATCAAGACAAGCACACGCCAGGGTTGCAAATTGACTTTTTTTGATGTTTTACAATGTTCCGATAGAGGTCTATACAATCAAAAATATTATAGAAATAAGTAGATTAACAGAACAGGATTTATGTTGTTGTCCGTATAAACATGAATGACGGTGTATTGTTATGGAAAGTCGCTTGAAAAAATAAATAAAAATGATACGACTAAAATTGCAAAACTTATAATAATGTCACAGCAATTATTGACTTTTTGGAAAGTTTGTAGTATAATACAATTGAGCAGTAGATAGAGTAGGAATGTTAAAAGTCCCGATAGTAACACAAACCCGACAAGGTATATGCTATATTTTGCCGAGTGGTCTATACTGTAAAAACTATATAGATTTTTTGGCAAAAAATGATATGGCACATGGACTTGTAGGGTGTTGTGTATCCCCTATATTTCTGTGTGCTGTTTTTATATTTGTAAAATAAATTGACTGTCTACATTTTTTTATTAAAGACTAAAAAGAAGAAAAGGAACAAAACGGGACAAAGTGTATTCGCAACGATTTTACACTTTATATTTATAGCACTTAAAAGGAGGATTTATGAAAAAAAAGTTAGTATTAATAATTACTTTATTATTTATTTTGAATATATTTTCAGCTTGCACCCAAGATATTGAAAGCGATAATAATCAAAAAAAACTTTTAGAAGACTATAAACGCTCTGCTATTATGGATGTTATTTCATATGAGGAGGATAAGATTGCGAATAACATTTATAGTGGAGCAGGGTATAGTAAGTTAAACGCTATAGTTGAATGTGCCACAATAAAGATTAATATTGCAAACGAAATGACCAAAATAGATATAATTTGCGTGGAGACTATGAAAGAAATGGATATGGTTGATAAAATTGACGGTGAAGGGTATTTTTATTCTTTGCAAGATGCGTATACAAATGGAAAGTTGACGCTTGCAAACATTCAAACAATATCTACTTCTCGATTAGAGGTGCATCAGTTGGGAATAAAAGAACAGCTTGCAATAAAAACCTCGTATTTGAATTTGCTTAAAAAAGAAGAAATCGATGGCAATGAATTTTCAGTAGAAGACATTTCGATCATTCGTTATTATGGGGAGTATAATGGTTGTTATGTTGTACAAATAGGTGATTCGTATTCAGATTATCCTGCGGAAATGCTTAAGTGTGTTATTTCAAATATAGTAATTAATTTCAGTGGGCCAAGCATATTAGTTTGGGAAAAAAACTAATTATTAATATGGAAGTGGAGGCATTATGAATAATTCTAAAATAAAGAACTATAGTTTTTATGAAAAAAAGATAATCTCAATGTTGCTATTATTAAGTGGTGTATTCACCATTTCAGCTTGTACGAATGATTCTACTGATCCATATAAAAATTATACAGCTTCGGGGTACGAGGTAAAATGTATACAAATTGACTATGAGAATGACAATTGTTCTTTTGGGTACGATAGAGTAGAACTACTTTCTGATTACAAGAGTTATGCTGCATATAACTTTAATTTTGACTATACAGAATCGTATTTTGAATTAAACAATTTGTTGGTATTTGTGGTGACATGCCGATCTTCAGATGGTATGGAGTTTATCGAAATATTAAAAAAAGATAATACGATTTATCCGTTGTTTGAGGTAAACGAGATTGGCGAAGACGAACCTGTGACAGACGATATTATTGTAATGTTGTATTGCGTTGAAATACCGAAAACAACGGAATGTGAAATTGGTGATATTAAGTATCGCTATAGATAATGTCATTACTGATAAAATCACCCTCAAATATGATAATGACTTATTTTTAGTAGGAACAAAAAGTAGTTACATGTTATATACTGTCTGGCAGTGGGAGAAAGGAGAAGATTATGCTGATTATATTCCGATTTCTACAGCAGAAGATTTGAAGAGAATAAGCGACAATTTAAGCGGAAAATATTATTTAGTGAATGATATTGACTTATATAATATTGAATGGATACCTATCGCGTCTATATATGAATATAATGCTTCAAAATATAGGGTTGACGATTGTTCATTTACCGGAGTACTTGATGGGAATGGTTATAAGAGTGTAATTCGTCATAAAAAGGGAGCGTTAAAACTCCCTTTTTATATGCAGGAAAATTTAGTTATTTGGTGCGTAAAACTTGCCGTTTATCTCGACCTTGCCGTTTTCAATCGACGGCTTCCCCGTTTTGTAGGCACGAAGAATATATTTATCGGATGGTTCTACTAAAAGAGGTAGATTGCCTTCGGTAAATTGTGAATCGTCCGATACTTCGAGAATTTTGAAACCTTTCTTTATAAGGTCGGCGGAAAATTGCCATTTCTTTTCAAAAAGCCCGAAAGAATCCATAATAATAGAAATATCTTTTTCGGGGTGATAGGCGGTAATGCGATAGTAATTGTTGTTCATAATGTAAAACTCCTTTGGTTTTTAATTGGGTGCAACGTCACGTTGCCCTTTGCGGTTAAGCCGCTAATTGTTTAATCTTTCTGTTTGCGTAAGGTAGCCATTTTTTGTGGACAAAGTTTATTACTTCCTCCGTGGGCTTCGAATCGTGGTCTCCGTAACACTGTAAAATGCGCTTTTGCGCCGGCGAATACTCAACTGTAACGAACGGAACTTCGGGATGTTCTTTGGTGCGGATAAAGAAAATAAGCGACTCTTCGCGAGTAAATTTTTGGTCGTAACCCATTCGTCCGACACAATGATGAAGTAGTTCGCCTTCGTGTATTAGATCCGACGGCTTTTGTGCGATAATCGCTATATAGACGGACTTTTTATCGTATTCAAGCCCTAAATACTTGCTCGCAACGACGGCAAATTTATCGTAAAGGGCTTTGCGTTCCTGCTCGTCTTTCAATGCTTTTGCGGTGTTGTATTCATCGATACGAATATCGTGCCAACGCTTGAAATCGTGTGGATAGCGGTTCTTATTTTCCGTCATGTCCAAGCCGAGATAGTTACACGCACGAAGATAATCCCGATACGAATATGGGTTCGTGTTCTGACTACGGATATACAGCACGAATTTTTCAAGGTCGTTTTTGAAGAAAGTTCGCAATTCTTTCAGTTCGGCTTCTTTGGATAATTGCATACGGTATTTTTTATACGCCTGTAAATCTGCAACGGGTTTGTTCGTTCTGAACGCTCTCAAAATTACGTCAACGTAATAGTCGTTTTGCATTATCTCGGCGCGGTTCTTCATAAGCCATTTGCAAAAGCGTTTGTTTTTGCCGACTTCTTTCAAGATTTGCGTGGAAAAGGCATAATTGACAAGTCCCGCTTTCATCAGGTATTCTATTTGCGGATACTGCTTGTAATAGCGTAGGTATTTCAAAATATCTACACCGTAGTATAGATTTACGGCTGAATACTTGTATTCCGGAAATTTATCCAAATACTCACGATTTACTATCGGCGCAAACGGATCGAAATATTTATCGTCGGAGCAGCCCCAAGCGGTGCTTTCATACCAACGCTCGGATTTTTGCAAGCCTTGCTCGTACCAGCCGACTTGATAACCGGCGATATAGTAAAATACCATATCTTTTACAAAGCACTCTTTTGAGTTAAGTCCGTGAACGGCGACTTGCTTATACAGCCACTGTTTGTAATGGTTTCTAACGGCAACCGTAACTTTTACAAGTTCGCCGTCGTTTTTCGTAAGATAAGAGTAAAAGCGAGTATGCCCGGGCGCACATGTCAAATTTTCTTTGTCGTAACGCCTGATGCGCTCGACTATGTATTTCGGAATAGGCTTTATTTTTTCGATTTTCATTAGTATCACCTCACAATAAACGTATCGCCTAAAATTGCTTTGAGTTTTGCAATAATTTCGTTGTCAACAGTAGGCATATCCTTGAAAAGTTTGGCAGGTTCTTCAACGTCACCGTCGAACTTTCGCATATCGTCTTCGGTTAAATCGTCGCAGAGAATTTCGCCTGTATCTTCGTCTATAAGTCGATTATCCGAATAATTTACACGCTGAATGAATTGCGTATCGTAGGGATTTTCGATGATATACAGGTCGTGCCGTTTAACTATTTTAGCAAAGTAATTTTCGGCTGCGTGGTAAGGAAAACCAATCATCGGTATGCGGTTTTCCAAGCCTACGTCACGGCTTGTAATGGTTAGTTCGAGTTCGTTACCGAGCATAACCGCATTATCCCCGAAAACCTCATAAAAGTCGCCCAAACGAAGTGCTACGACAGCCGTCGGACGTTCGCTTTGGTAAAGCATATAATCTCGGTAAGTCTGATTGCCTTTCGGTTGTTCTTTGACAGTGGCAGGCTTTACTTCTTGCGATTCTTCTTCGGCAACGATTCGCATTGCCTCTTGCATTTCTTCTTCCGTCGTCATATCCGAATCGTCGTCTTTTGTAACGCTTTCGGCAGTTGAAGTGTCGTTTACGGTATCCTTAACGTCTGTTTCGTCGAGTCTGTCAAAGATAGAGAATTGCAAGTTCTGCGGTTTGGGTTTAACGGAAGAAGTCGGCGTATAGGTCGATTTTTGCGTAGTTTTCTGTTTTACAACGGGTTTATATTCTGCTCCGTCTATCGTGTAAAGCGTTCCTTCGATCGACTCTTCCTCAAAATAATGGATTGCCCAACCGTAAACGGTAGCGTCGTCAACACAAGCGGAATAAGCACCTTTTTCTGCAAGTTTTCTCGCTTCGTCACAAGCGTATTTCATAAAGCCGGAAAGCGTCTTTTTGTTTATAAGCGACTTACCGTCTTTTTCAAACGGCGTGCCGCTGTTTATCTTGTCTGCCAACGTTTCGCTTGCATTTTCTTGTAAATATGCAAGTATCAATTCTTCTTGCTTATTTGCGGCTGTGAGATTTAATTTAACCATCGTTTTCACACTCCTTTTGTAGTATTTCTAAAATATCTTTTTCTTCGTAGCCAGACGAGCAAAGCCAGATAATCGTTGCAAGCGTTTCAAGGCTCGCACCTCGTTTGTTGCGCTCGAATAATTTTTCGTATTGACGGCAGTCACCACCCGTAAACCATTGATATTTGTTACAAAGACGGTAAAGCGTTTCGTTAGATAATTTCATAGTTTTATCTCCTTAAAAGGGTAAATCGTTCAGAAGTTCGGCGGCAGTACCTTCCAAGTCTGAAAGCGTTGTGTAATTGTTAAAACCGCCGCGATAATCCGTTTCGTTTTCTGCCGTGCGAATAAGTATGTGGTCATACCATTCGTTTGAAAAGTACCGAACGTCGGATATGGATATGTAAACGCATTTGTTTTCCGCGCTTTTAATGAAAGCCGAAAAGCAATAATGGTTTTTGCCGACGTTTACAAGTCGCCAATGATTATTTTTGCAAACCGCACGAAGATAGTTGATGTATTTCGTCTGAAAAGATTTGTAATCGTCGCCGGTGTAACAACCCGACGAAAATTCGTAGTTTACGTATTTTTCTAAGTCTTTGATGGTAGCCATTTTTTTGCACCTCTCAATATAATTTGATTACTTTAATGTACTTACCGGTCAAGCCGTTGTCTTGACGGATTTTCTTTATCGCATCACGAAGTGAATATCCGACGTAACGGTTTTTCTTTTGCGTGTAACCATCGTCGTAATCAATGGTGATAATGCCTGTATCGCTGTAAGTGTAAAATATAAATCTCATTCTTCGATTCTCCTATAAACGTCGTCGGCGTAATATTCGCAAACGAACCAATTAAAAAGAGCGTGACATTTCACGCCCTTATAGTCCACAATGCAATCGTTATCGCCGACTTCTTCGAGTACGGTTATTTCAGCCATTTCGCCGTTAAGCGAATGAATATGAGCCATTGCTTTATAACTCATTCGAGTCCACCTCCAAGATGCGTAATTCTATAAAATCGTGCAAATAATCTATTTTGCAAAACAGATTCCACCAAAGTTCGTGTTCTTTACCGTCGGTAAAGGTGTCGTTACAATCCAATTCGTAGTTATGCTGTAATTCGCCGTTTTCAAAAGCGTTAGCCGCCCAGCTTATTTCGGGCTTCTTTTCGTCTTCTATGATTTCGTGAAAGCGTTCAACGGCTTTTTCATAACTGGAAAAGGCTTGCGTATCCACACCGTCGCAATCTTCTGCTGAATATTGAAATAAAACAAGATAGATTTTCATATATCACTTCACGCAACACGTTTAATTCCACCGCCGAAAGAGCGGATACCGATAGTTCCGAATTCAGAACAAAAGTCATCATCAACGTTCCAGACGTAGGCAAAGGCGTAGTACGTATTGCCTTGCTTATACAACATTTCGTCCCATTCTTCTTCGTAATCGGATATGTAGAGAAAGTCGTAGCACTCTCCGAATTCGGTGTATTCGTGCGTAACGGCATATACAAGGCAGTTGTGTTTTTCTTCAAACGCCTTGATTTTATCCATAAGTTCAGGCTCTTGCCAAGCCCAGAATCCGCCAAAGTTTTCGTAGAAACAAACGGTATTGTCTTTTTCAAAGCCTTTTATGTAGGGCTTGTAAATGTCTAACTTTTTCATAAGTTCGATTGCTTTTGCTTTTTTGTTTTCGATTGTGATATTCATAGTTTTTTACTCCTTTTAATTATTGAATTTCAATTAAGCCTTCGCTGTATTCTTGCAAATATTCTTCGCCGCAGTATCTTCCGTAGCGTTCAAGGTCGATAAAATCTAAAATGTGGTCGGGAATTTGGTATCCGCAACATTCGAGCATTTCTTTGCCGTAATCTTCCCAGTCATATCCTCGCCACAGATCTATGTCATCATTCCATCTGTGACCGCGGGATTTTACTCTCTCTTCAAAATCATCGAAACAACGCACTTCGAGAAAAGCGCAAAAAACTTCATATTTTTCGTCGTCATCCAGAACGCCTGAATCGTTCAGAGTATTGAATAATTCCTCCGGATTGACGTAATCCCAATTGATTGAACCGTCGTCAATGCCTTCGATGTCTTGTATAAACAATTCTTCGTCGATGCCGTCAAGTTCAAAGCCTTCTTTTTTGAGTTCTTCCACGATTTCGTCCCAATCGGAATAATCCGAAAGGTTGAGCCATTTCGAGCCTAAGGCACGTTCATTACATTCGTTGTAAGAACCCCAAGATCCGATTACTATGCTAATGTTACCATTCATTTTAGTTGCCTCCTTCGATAGCGATTTTTTCTTCAATCATATCTTGCACTTCGTCAAGCAATTCTTCTAAGTCGATAATAGGTTTATTCATTATTTGCAAGCCTCCGTTTCGTCGATATAAATTTTTTCATAGGTGTTACCGTATTCGATGTAATGACCGCGTTCGTCTTCAAACACTTGATAATCCAGAACGCTTATGCGTCCTTGTTTCGTAACGGCAAAAGTGATAAGTTTCTTGTCGGGGCAGTACATAACGGTGTCAAATCTTACAAGACATTCGCCGTCATTGTAATCGAACCCATCTGTGTCGATAAATGCAATTTCGTTAAGGTTAATCATTTTCAAATCCTCCTTATACCGTTTTGTACCATACCGAGTATTCAACCTCGATATCTCTGCCTTCGTATTCGTAATACATAGTCACGTAACCTTTGTATTCGTTTTCTTTTCCGAATACAGGGAAACAATGCTGTTCAACGTCATCGAAAGCTCGCGTATATCGTTTGCCGTTTTTTGAAACGCACTTACATAGCAACGTTCCTTCTTCGTTAAGAAATCCGAGACCGGAAATCTTGTCGTCAGAGTTGCCTCTGACTTTCTTGATTGAGTAAACAACTTTTTTCATTTTTGGATTACCTCCATTTTTTATTTTTGCCTTCTGGCAGGGGCAAAGGAGCATAAGTCGAAACTCATTCGATTTGTAAATTTTGTTGCAATGGAGAAAATCAACCGCCAAAGGATTTGAGCGAAAAATACTATCGTAAAATAAAAAAGAGCCAAACTCTTTATCGAGTCTGACTCTGTTATCAATATTAAATGTTTAAGTAGTATTTTTCCGTGCAGTTGATTTTCTCGCTGACTTATGCTACAACCGCCACCACGAAAGGCAATAAAAAATGAATGCGAATATTGTTTAAGTGGTAATTGAATAGGGTGTTCTAACGAGGTTAAGTAAAGGTGCGTTCGGAAATTGTTCCGCATTAAAAACGATAAACATGCCGGATACTCTGACGGATATTTACGCTTACGCATTTTATAACTGTACTTCGCTCGAAACGTTTGTCATGCCGGATTCGGTAACTTCGATAAAAGACGGCGTATTCTCGGGTTGTACGAGCTTAAGAAGCGTAACGCTTTCCGAAAATCTTACAAGGCTCGAATTCGGTATGTTCGAGAACTGCTCGATAACGGAACTTATCGTTCCCGAAAAGGTAGAGTTTATCGGAAACGCGTTCTTGGGAAATACTACTTTGCAAAAGATAACGATTAAAAATGCAAATATAGATTTCGGCGAACTGTCTTTGGCGTACCTTCCCGACAGCATAACCGCAGTTTACGTACAGGAGAATCTTGTTTCTGCCTTCAAGTCGCAATATCCCGATTATGCGGATAAATTTTTCGCGATAGAAAAGTAAAAATAGGTAAGATAAAGATTGTATTATAAAAAATAAGTCTGGCTTACAAGGTCGGGCTTATTTTTTATGGTATAGTTTCGACGCAACCGTTCCTGCCGAATATCTGCCTTGTACGATATAAAACGAAACTTAAAAACAAGAAGATAAAAAATCCCCGTCAGACCTTATCGGTCCGACGGGGATTTACGTTGGTGCGGATAAAGGGACTTGAACCCATACGGTTGCCCACAGGAACCTGAAACCTGCGCGTCTGCCAATTTCGCCATATCCGCATGACTTTGCCGGAAATCCCGGCGTATGGAGCAGGTGAAGGGAGTCGAACCCTCGAGTGTTGCTTGGGAAGCAACCGTTTTGCCGTTAAATTACACCTGCGCCGACCGATTTATAATTATTCGGCTTAGCTAATATATATTATCACAAAACTTCGCGAAAAAAAAGCAAATTGTAAAACTTTTTGCGACTTTAAAAAAACGGATGAAAATTCGCGGTGAAAAATCAAAATTTTTTATAAAAAGACAAATTATAAAGGGTTTATAAAAATTTGCGTTAACTCTTGCATTAGAAAACAAAATATTGTATAATATAACAAAAGATAAACTCCAAGGAGGGTTAAAATGGCTTTATTTGCAAAAATAATCGAATGGTCCGACGATACAAAGGATACTCTCGTATATAAATATCCCCTTAAAAAAGCGGGAAGAGAACTCAACAACAAGAGTAAACTTATCGTAAGAGAATCGCAGGAAGCGGTATTTGTTCATAAAGGACAGATATGCGACATTTTCCCCGCGGGTTCGTACGATCTCGGCACGGATATATTCCCGATACTTTCTAAACTCGCGGGCTGGCGTTACGGATTCCAGTCGCCGATCACCTGCGACATTTATTACGTTAACACGAAGCAGTTCACCAATCAGAAGTGGGGAACTTCTAACCCGATTATCGTAAGAGATCCCGAATTCGGCATGGTAAGAGTCAAAGGTTACGGCTCGTATTCGTTTAAAGTTCAGAACGTAGAAACGTTCCTTAAAGAGCTTTTCGGAACCAACTCGTCTTTCGTTACCGAAGATATTACCGGCTGGCTTAAAACGCTCGTCGTTTCGTACATAACCGACGCTATCGGCGAAAGTAAAATTTCGATTCTCGATATGGCGGGTAATACGCTCGAATTCAATACTATAATCAAGAACAACGTTCAGGAAAAGTTCGACGAAATCGGCTTGAGACTTGAAAACTTCGTCGTTGAAAATCTTTCGCTTCCGCAGGAAGTCGAAAAGAGAATCGACGAACGTTCCGGCTACGGCGTATTGAGTGGCGCTACCGACACCATGATGAAGGTTGCCGCGGCGGACGCAATGAAGGAAGCCGCAAAGAATCAGGGAATGGGCGGTACGTTTATGGGCGCAGGGGTAGGCCTCGGCGCAGGAGTTGGCGTTGGCAAAATTTTCAGCGACGCGCTTAACTCTAAAGAAGAACAGGCTAAACCGCAGACGGCTGCGGCTCCCGCGGCGACCGCTACGAAAGCTTGCCCCAAGTGCGGCGCGAGCGTTCCCGCAAATTCAAAGTTCTGTCCGGAATGCGGCGAAAAGATGCCCGTGGCTAAATTCTGCCCCGAATGCGGCGCAAAGGTAGACGCAGGCGCTAAATTCTGCCCCGAATGCGGAAAGAAGCTTTAATAATCGTTTAATCGCTTTGTTTTACAGTACCTGTATCGGCGAAACTTAGCCGAAACGGTTTACTTGCGGTTTATACCGAAAAATAATAGTAAAAACGGCGTTGCGGTACGGATTCAAAGACACATGCCGCTCAAAAACCGACTAAGTAAGAAGTAAAGCGATTAAAATATAAAAAACAAGCAAAACATATTTATAGGGGCGATTGCCCCGAAGGAGATACATTATGAAAAAGGAAATCACTGGAGATACAAAAATTATCGACGTACTCGATATTAACCCCAATGCGGGCGAAATATTGATGGCTCACGGAATGCACTGCTTAGGATGCGCTCTCGCTCACGGTGAAACCGTAGCCGAAGCCGTAGGCGTTCACGGCGAAGATCTCGAACTTCTTCTCGAAGAATTAAATAACGTAGAAGAATAACAAATTTCGGTACATTATCCGAAAAATAAAAACGCAAGGCAATCCAAAGCCCGGGTTCCGGACGCGGGTTGCCTTCTTAAATAAAACCGTAAAATCAGAAAAATCAAGGGAGAGGTATGACAGACGATTTTTTTGACGATTCCCCGTCGCAGGGCGGCGCGCCCGATACAGCGCCCGAAAAGGACGTTTCAACGAGCAGCCAGAAGTGTCCCAATTGCGGAAACAATTTGAAGTTCGATCCGGAAAAGCGTAAACTTTGCTGCGAATACTGCGGCTCGGAATTCGATATAGAAGAAGACAAAAACTATGTGGAAATAGATATAGCGAAGGGCTTCGAAACTCATGAAAAATGGGATAACGAAGTCAGGGTTTTTCGCTGTGAAAATTGCGGCGCAAAAGTAATTCTCGATAAAAACGCTACTGCCGACGTATGTCCTTTCTGCGGAACCTCGCACGTAGTCAAAATCGAAGAACAGGCGGGTATAAAGCCGAACGTCGTAATTCCGTTTTCGATTTCGAAAGAAGAGGCTGTAAAAAAAGTAAAAACCTGGGCGAAAAAGAATCTCTTCGCTCCGAGAAAGTTCAAAAAGAGTCTTAAAACGGAAAATCTTAAAGGCGTTTATATGCCGTGCTATACTTTCGACAGCCTTACGCAGTCGAGCTATAACGGTAAAATCGGTATATATCATACGAGAACCGTAGGCTCCGGCAAGAATCGCCGTACCGAAACGTGGACGGAGTGGCGATACATACAGGGCAATTACAGAGAGTTTTTCAACGACGTAACGATTTCTTCCGTTAAAAACTTAACGCAGAAGAATCTCGAAAAGCTCGGCGGATTCCCGGAGACGGAGAACAGAGTTTACGAAGATAAATTTTTATACGGTTTTATGGCGTATAATTCCGAACGTCCCATAACCGATTGTTGGTCGGATGCGAAGGATAAAATGGACGCTGCGTTAAAACGAAATATTTTAAGCCAGTACCGCTACGACGTCGTAGGGTATCTCAACGTGTCGACGGAGCACACCGGCGTTACATATAAACTCGAACTCATTCCGATATGGGTAGGCAATTTTATATTTAACAAAAAACCGTATAACTTTTTCATAAATGGATTTAACGGCAAAGTTACCGGTAAACTTCCCGCTTCGCCCGTAAGAGTAAGTATAGCCGTTCTGCTGGGACTCGGACTTTTGACGGGGCTGTTCTTCTTATTATGGAAAATGGGAGTGCTGGAGGCGTGTATGAACGAAGCGCTTGCCGCTCTTCCGTTTATCCCCGGACTGTAACGGTTTCAGCATATTAAGATCTGATATAATAGCGGCCGACGGAACTAAGACTTTCCGCCGGCTGTTTTTATTGCTTTTCATATTTTTTCCAATCGCAGGTATTTATTATATTTAAAGTATATAATATAGAATATATACAATAAATTATATAGAAATAGAGGGAATAGAGCGGGTTGCCTATAAAGACAGATAAAATCGGGCTTTGCGAAAAGACAACGATAGAAAGCAGGTAGAAAGAAAAGATTAAAATAAAAAAAATTTCTTAAAATATTTATAAAACGGCAAAAACTATAAAAACCACAATATTTTGTGTTCTTTTAGGATAAAAACGCTATAAAAGGCGCGGGAAAACGGGATATGCAAACTTTACCGTGTGTATCGTGAAAAAAAGTTTAAAAAACATATGAAAAAAGTTTGACATTACCTTATGCGTTAGGTTATAATAGTCAAGCTGTGTAAAAATGGGTTGATTCGGAAAGTTACTTTAACCTTTTACCCCTTAATCGCGATAGGGGACAAGGAGATAATTTCCGATGACAATTGTAACGACGCGATCGTTACGACTAACTTCGTATAAAGATATCCGGTCATTCGCAGCGACTTAAAACGGTTTAAGTATCGGCGAATGATTTTTTATTTATCTTAAAGCGACACACACGGCAAAGTTTACAAAACGTTAGTATAAAAAGGAGAAAACAATGGCAAGTCAGAAAATCAGAATCAAACTTGTTTCTTACGACCACGACATGGTTGACCAGGCCGCTCAGAGAATTATCGAAACGATGACTCAGGCGGGCGCTAAAATTTCGGGACCGGTTCCGCTTCCCACCGAAAAGGAAGTAGTTACCATCCTTCGTTCGCCCCACAAATATAAGGATTCGCGCGAACAGTTCGAAATCAGAACTCACAAGAGACTTATCGACATCTATTCCCCGAACGTAAAGCTTCTGGACAGCATCCACCTTCCCGCGGGCGTAGATATCAAAATCAAACTCTAATTTCCGGATTAGAAGAACAAAGATAATTCCCGTGATAATTCCCGTAGGCGCACAAAACACACAGCACCGCGCCGAAGGTTATAAGGGCTGCGTTCCCGTAAAACGCGAACAAGGTTGCGTTTCCTCATAAACGCGAAATAAGGCGGCGTTTCCTAAAAAACGCAAATTTCATGGAGGTGAACTTTATCTATGTATAAAGCAATCATTGGCAAAAAGTTAGGAATGACTCAGCTTTTCACGGCTGAGGGCAAAGTAATTCCCGTAACGGTAGTCGAAGCAGGCCCGTGTCCCGTCGTTCAGCTCAAAACAGAAGAACACGACGGATACAACGCCGTAAAGCTCGGCTTTGAAGAAGTTTCCGAAAAGAAGCTTTCGAAGCCCGCTCTCGGACAGTTCAAAAAGGCCGGCGTAAATCCGCAGAAGGAATTGAGAGAATTCAGAGTCGAAAACGTATCGGAATATTCGGTAGGCTCGTCCGTAACCGTCGAAGTATTCGCGGCAGGCGACAAGATCGACGTAACAGGACTTACTAAAGGTCACGGATACACCGGCGTTATCAAGAGATGGAATCATCACAGACTTAAAGAAACCCACGGCGTAGGCCCCGTTCACAGAGAAGTAGGTTCTATGAGCGCAAACAGCTCTCCGTCGAGAGTATTCAAAGGCAAAAAGCTTGCCGGACAGTACGGTAACGAACAGGTTACCATTCAGAATCTCGAAGTCGTAAAAGTCGATGCGGCGAGAAACGTACTTTTGATCAAGGGCGCCGTTCCCGGTCCCGTCAAAGGCATCGTAACCATCAGAGCTACCGTTAAATAAGGAGAAATATCATGCAAGTAAAATTATTTGATATGAACGCCAAAGAAGTTGGCGAATTGACGTTGAACGATCAGCTCTTTGACGTTGAATATAACGAACCGGTTATTCATCAGGCAATCGTAACCCGTCTTGCTAACAACAGACAGGGAACGAAAAGCACTTTGACGAGAAGCGAAGTAAGAGGCGGCGGTATCAAACCGTGGCGTCAGAAGGGCACCGGCAGAGCGAGACAGGGTTCTATCCGTTCTCCGCAATGGATTCACGGCGGCGTGGTATTCGCTCCGAAGCCCAGAGATTTCTCCAAAAAGATGAACGTTACCGCAAAGAGAGTCGCAATGTTCTCGGCGTTATCGCAGAAAATCAGAGAAAACGAAGTTATCTTCCTCGACAATCTTACCTCGACCGGCAAGACCAAAGAGATGGTTAACTTATTGAAGAAGTTCGAACTTTCCAAAACCGTACTTTTCGTTATGGACAACTCCGACGAAATGGTTTTGAGAGCAAGCGCAAACGTTAAGGAAATCACGACTATTCCCGTTGAACAGCTCAACACTTACGACGTAGTAAGAAATGCGAAAGTCGTAATCACCAGAGACGCTGTTAAAAAGATCGAGGAGGCTTACGAAATATAATGAGAGCACATGACGTTATCATAAGACCGATCCTTTCCGAAAAGAGTTATGCGGGCATCGCGAACAAGAAGTACACCTTCGAAGTTCCCAAGACCGCAAACAAGACCGAAATCAAACTCGCGGTAGAAGAAATATTCGGCGTTAAAGTAGAAAGCGTCAACACCGTAAACGTTGACGGCAAAATGAGAAGAATGGGTGCGCATCAGGGACTTACCCCTGCTTATAAAAAAGCCATCGTTCAACTTAAGAAAGAAAGCAAGACAATCGAATTCTTCGATTCTTTATCCTAATCACGGAGGAATAGACAATGGCTATTAAAAGATATAAGCCGACATCGTCCGCTCGCCGTTTCATGACGGTGCACGCGTATGACGAAATTACGTCGACAAAGCCCGAAAGATCCCTTTTGGAAGATCAGAGAAAATCGGGCGGCCGTAACAACACAGGTCGCCTTACAGTAAGACACATCGGCGGCGGCAACAGACGCAAATATCGTATCATCGACTTCAAGAGAGATAAGATCGGCGTTCCCGCAACCGTCAAGACCATCGAATACGATCCCAACAGAAGCGCGAACATCGCTTTACTCGTCTATGCCGACGGCGCAAAACGTTACATTCTCGCTCCCGTAGGACTTAACGTAGGAGATAAGGTTGTCTCCGGCCCCGACGCGGATATCAAGGTAGGAAATACGCTTCCCCTTGCTAATATCCCCGTAGGTACTATGATTCACAACATCGAATTACAGCCCGGCAAGGGCGGTCAGATCGCGCGTTCCGCGGGTATGGCTGCGCAGCTTATGGCTAAAGAAGGAAACCTTGCGACCGTAAAAATGCCTTCCGGCGAAATGAGATACATTCTCTTGACCTGCAAAGCAACCATCGGTCAGGTAGGCAACCTCGAACACGAAATCATCAGACTCGGCAAAGCCGGCAAGACGAGATATCTCGGTATCCGTCCCACCGTCAGAGGCGTCGTCATGAACCCCTGCGATCACCCGCACGGCGGCGGCGAAGGCAAATCCCCTGTCGGACATCCCGGTCCTCTTACTCCGTGGGGTAAACCCGCTCTCGGTTACAAGACCAGAAAGCATAAAAAGGCTTCGAGCAAGATGATCATTACGAGAATAAATTAAGGAGGTAATAGGATATGTCCAGAAGTGTTAAAAAAGGTCCTTATATCGAACCTAAACTCTTAAAGAGAATAGAAGAGTTAAACGCAAACAACGACAAGAAGGTCATCAAGACCTGGTCGAGAGCGACTACTATTTCTCCCGAAATGGTAGGTCACACCATCGCGGTATACGATGGCAGAAAACACGTCCCCGTGTATGTTACCGAAGATATGGTCGGTTGTAAATTAGGCGAATTCGCCCCCACCAGAACCTTCAAGGGACACGGCGGAGAAAAAACAACGTCGGCTAGATAAGGAGGTCTCGATAACATGGCTACGAATATGAGAGAAAAGACTCTCAGAATAGAAGAAAACAAAGATAAAAGACCTTACGCCGTCGCAAAACACGTAAGAATTTCCCCCTATAAGGTAAGAATCGTTCTTAACCTTATCAGAGGAAAGAGCTATAACGAAGCAGTAGCGATTTTGGCTAACACCCCGAAATCAGCTTCCGAACCGATCAGAAAGGTTCTTATGTCCGCGGCTGCGAATGCGGAACACAACAAAGGTTTATCGAAAGAAACCCTTTACGTTGCGGCTTGCTACGCAGACCAGGGTCCCACGCTCAAGAGAGTTCAGCCGAGAGCGCAGGGCAGAGCATTCAGAATCTTAAAGCGTACCAGTCACATCACCGTGATTCTGGACGCAAGAGCTTAAGGAGGACGATATGGGACAGAAAGTTAATCCCCATGGATTGAGAGTAGGCGTTATCGCGGATTGGAACACTCAGTGGTTCGCTCCCAAAAAAGATATCGCTAAATACATTAAAGAAGATAACGTTATCCGTACTGCGCTTAAAAAGGCTTATTATCAGGCTGCTATCAGCAAGATAGTAATCGAACGCGCCGCTCAGAGACTTATCGTTACCATTCATACCGGCAGACCCGGCGTTCTTATCGGAAAGCAGGGTGCGGAAATCGAAGTTATCAAGAAGCTCGTTTCCAAACTTACCACGAGCAAACAGATTTCGATCAACATCGTTGAAGTTAAAAAGCCCGACTGCGACGCTCAGCTTATCGCCGAATCGATCGCAAGCCAGCTTGAAAAGAGAATTTCCTTCAGACGCGCTATGAAGCAGGCTATTTCGAGAGCGTCCAAGGCAGGCGTAAAGGGTATCAAAGTTACCGTCAGCGGAAGACTCGACGGAGCGGAAATAGCTCGTTCCGAAAGCCATCACGAAGGTTCGATTCCTCTTCAGACGCTCCGCGCCGATATCGATTACGGCGTAGCTGTCGCTCACACCACCTTCGGTGTAATCGGCGTAAAAACGTGGATTTACAGAGGCGAAGTTATCGGTAAAAAATCCGCGAAGAAGTTGGAAGGAGGTCAAGCATAATTATGTTGATGCCTAAAAGAGTTAAAAGAAGAAGAGTTCACCGCGGCAGAATGACCGGCAAGTGCACTAAAGGCAACGTAATCGCTTACGGCGAATACGGTCTCGTTGCGATGGAACCCGCATGGATCAAGTCCAACCAGATCGAAGCGGCTCGTGTCGCAATGACCAGATTTATCAAACGTGGCGGACAGGTATGGATAGATATATTCCCCCACAAGCCCGTTACGAAGAAACCTGCCGACAGCCGTATGGGCTCCGGTAAAGGTTCCGTCGAATATTGGGTAGCGGTAGTTAAACCCGGCAGAGTATTGTTCGAAATGGCGGGTATCGACGAAGCGACCGCAAAAGAAGCTATGAGACTTGCGGGACGTAAGCTTCCCATTAAAACTAAGTTCGTATCGAAAAGCGACCTTAACCAGAAAACAGTAGAAGGAGACGCAGAATAATGAAAGCGAAAGATCTTCAGAATATGACCGAACAGGAATTGAATACGAAGCTTGCGGAACTCAAAGAAGAGCTCTTTAACCTTCGTTTCCGTCATGCAACCGGTCAGCTTGAAAACCCTGTGTCTTTAAGAAATTGCAAAAAGGATATCGCCAGAGTACAGACGGTTATCCGCAGTAAGGAATTAAAGGCGTAAGAGGTGCTAATATGGAAAGAAATTTAAGAAAAGAAAGAATCGGCATCGTCGTTTCCGATAAGATGGATAAAACGGTAGTCGTCGCTATCGAAGAAAGATATAAACATCCCTTATACAAAAAGACGGTAAAAAAGACCCACAAGTTCAAAGCTCACGACGAGCTTAACGCATGCGGAATAGGCGATAAAGTACTTATCGTCGAAACCCGTAAGCTTTCCAAAGATAAGAATTGGAGAGTCGCGCAGATCGTCGAAAAGGCTAAATAAGGAGGACCACGGAACATGATACAACCACAGACTATATTGAAGGCTGCCGACAATTCCGGCGCTAAAGAGTTAATGTGCATAAGAGTTCTCGGCGGATCTTTCAGAAAAACCGGAAACATCGGCGACGTAATCGTATGCAGCGTAAAGTCCGCAACCCCCGGCGGTTCGGCTAAAAAAGGCAAAGTATACAGAGCGGTTATCGTAAGATCGGTAAACGGCATCAGACGTAACGACGGAACTCACATCAGATTCGACGAAAACGCAGCGGTTATCATCGACGGACAGAAACAGCCCATCGGTACCCGTATCTTTGGACCCATCGCGAGAGAACTCCGCGATAAGGACTACATGAAAATAATTTCCCTTGCACCGGAAGTTTTATAAGGAGAAACTGTTATGAAAATTAAGAAAAACGATACGGTTTTGGTTCTTTCCGGCAAGGACGCGGGCAAGACCGCCAAGGTTCTGGTAGCAATACCCAAGACCGGCAAGGTAGTCGTTGACGGCGTAAACGTTCAGAAAAGACACACCAAAGCTAAAAACGCACAGGAAGTAAGCGAAATAAAGACTCAGTCCGGCGCGATCGACGCATCCAACGTAATGGTTGTTTGCCCAGCTTGCGGCAAGGCGACGAGAGTTGCTTACAATACGGTAGAAGGCAAAAAGGTAAGAGTTTGCAAAAAGTGCGGAGCTTCTTTGGAAGTAGCTGCTAAGGCTGCCGAAAAGAAAGCGGTAAAGAAGGCTGCGAAAGCTTCCGACGAAACCGCAACGAAGAAGACAACCGCAAAGAAAACAACGACCAAGACAGCGACCGGAGAAAAGACCGCGGCTAAAAAGACAACAAAGAAAGCGGTAACCGAAGAAAAGACCGCTACTAAGAAAACGACAAAGAAGACCGCGAAGACCGCGGACGCAGAATAACGGGAGGTAATATCGGATTATGGCAGAAGCTATGAACAGAGTAAGAGCTCGTTATCTGAACGAAGTCGTTCCTTACTTAAAAGAAAAATTCAATTACGCAAACGTTAACGAAGTACCCAAACTCGTAAAGATCACGGTCAACACGGGTTTAGGCGACGTTAAGGATAACGCGAAGTCGGTTCAGCAGGCTATCGAAGAACTTAAAATCATCACCGGACAGAAGCCTTTGCAGACCACCGCGAGAAAGTCTATCGCTAACTTCAAAGTAAGACAGGGCATGATTGTCGGCGCGAAAGTTACTTTGAGAAACGACAGAATGTACGAATTCTTCGACAAACTCGTTTCTATCGCTCTTCCGAGAGTAAGAGACTTCAGAGGCGTACCCACTAAGTCTTTCGACGGCAGAGGCAACTATTCGTTAGGCATCAAAGAACAGCTTATCTTCCCGGAAATTTCTTATGACCAGGTTGAAAAGGTAAGAGGTTTCGACGTCTGCTTCACCACGACGGCAAAGACCGACGAAGAAGCTTACGAACTTTTAAAAGCACTCGGAATCCCGTATGCTGCGAAATAAGGAGTAAAGACGATGGCTAAAAAATCAATGATAAACAAACAGCAGAGACCCGCTAAGTATTCCACGAGAGCGTACACGAGATGCTCCATCTGCGGAAGACCTCACGCGGTTCTTAAAAAGTACGGTATTTGCCGTATTTGCTTCAGAGAACTTGCTTACAAGGGAGAACTTCCCGGAGTAAAGAAGGCAAGCTGGTAACGGGAGGTATAACATGACAGACGTAATAGCAGATATGCTTACAAGAATCAGAAACGGTTTGACTGCCAAACACGAAACGGTTGAAATCCCCGCTTCCAACACCAAAAAGGCGATTGCCGAAATTCTTTTGAAGGAAGGTTACGTTTCCGACGTTAAATACGAAGAAGGCATTCAGGGAACTATCGTTATCACTCTTAAATATGCAGGCAACGGCAAAAAAGTCATAACCGGACTTAAAAGAGTCAGCAAACCCGGCTTAAGAGTATACGTAGGCGCAGAAGATATTCCCAGCGTACTCGGAGGATTGGGTATCGCCATTCTTTCGACGTCCAACGGCATTATGACCGATAAAGAAGCGAGAAAAGCCAACCAGGGCGGAGAAGTTCTCGCATACGTTTGGTAAGGAGGTAACGGAAACATGTCAAGAATAGGTAAAATGCCCGTTGCGATCCCCCAGGGCGTAACGGTTGACATCAAACCGGGCGTAGTTACCGTAAAAGGTCCCAAAGGAACTCTTACTCAGACTTTCGACGCGGTTGATATCACCATTAAGGAAGAAAACGGTCACGTTGTTCTTACCAGAATCAACGACGAACAGGAAAACAGAGCGAAACACGGTTTATACAGAGCGCTCATTCACAATATGGTTACCGGCGTTACCGAAGGCTACAAAAAGACTCTCGTTATCGCAGGCGTAGGTTTCAAAGCGGCTAAACAGGGCAACAAAGTCGTACTTAACGTAGGCTATTCGCACCCCGTAGAAATCTTCGAAAACGAAGACATCAAGCTTAACTGTCCGTCCGCAACCGAAATCGAAGTTTCGGGCATCGATAAGACCAAAGTAGGTCAGTATGCGGCTAACGTAAGAAACATCAGACGCCCCGAACCTTACCACGGATACGGTATTCACTACAGCGATGAAGTGATCGAACGTAAGGAAGGCAAGACGGCAGGCAAGTAACGTTTAGTTACTTTTGGTGGATAAAGCGTTTTGTCCGCTTTATCTGCTGAGTGCAGCAATGCGAAAAGTATTAAAGAGGATTAAAAAATGATTTCTAAAATCGACAAAAATGCAGACAGAAAACAGAGACACGTCAGAGTCAGAGGAAAAGTTAAAGGTACTGCAAATGCTCCGAGATTATGCGTATACAGAAGTTTGAACAACATCTATGCGCAGCTTATCGACGACGTTAAGGGCAACACCCTCGTTACCGCTTCTACCCTTGACAAGGCGTTAAAAGGTACGCTCGAAGGCAAGTCCAAGACCGAAGAAGCAAAAGCGGTAGGCAACCTTCTCGCTAAAAAGGCTCTCGAAAAGGGCATCGAAAACGCAGTTTTCGACAGAGGCGGATACCTTTACATTGGCAGAGTTGCGGCTCTTGCCGACGGCGCAAGAGAGGGCGGCTTGAAGTTCTAAGCCGAACTCAAAATAAAAACGGAGAGATATAATTATGGCAAGAGAAAATAACAGAGCACCCAGACGTACCGAAGACGACGGAATGATCAAAAAATTAGTTTGCGTCAACCGCGTTACCAAAGTCGTTAAGGGTGGTAAGAATATGAGATTTGCTGCTCTCGTTGTCGTCGGCGACGGCAAAGGATCGATCGGATACGCTATCGGTAAATCCACCGAAGTACCCGAAGCAATCGAAAAAGCAACGCAGAAAGCAAAGAGAAACATGGTTAAGGTTTCGCTTCTCGGAACTTCTATTCCTCACGAAACCATCGGCAAGTTCAACAGAGGTTCGATCCTTATGCTTCCGGCTGCGGAAGGTACCGGCGTTATCGCCGGCGGTCCCGTACGTCTCGTAATGGAAGCTGTAGGCATCAAGAACATCAGAACCAAATCGCACGGTTCCAACAACCCCATCAATATGGTCAAAGCTGCTGTAGAAGGTCTTAAAACGTTAAGAACGGCAGAAGAAGTAGCGGTTGTACGCGGAATCGCCGTAGAACAGGTAAACGGTTAAGGAGGTAATTTTTATTATGGCAGCAAAGAAAAAAGAATCTAAAATAAAAGTTACTTTAGTGAAAAGCACCATCGCTTGCACGCCTTACCAGAAAAAGGTTATCGCGGCTCTCGGTCTTAAAAAGATCAGATCTTACAAAGTTCATCCGAACAATGCTTGCATTCTCGGCATGATCGCGAAGGTAAGCCACATGGTTACCGTCGAAGAAGCGTAACCCAAAGGTATAAAGGAGTAATAATATGAGAATCGATACAGTTCAACCGGCAATCGGCGCGACCACTTCCAAGAAAAGACTCGGAAGAGGTATCGGCTCCGGTCTCGGCAAAACTTCCGGCAAAGGCCATAAAGGTCAGTGGGCAAGAAGCGGCGGCGGCGTAAGAGTAGGATTCGAAGGCGGTCAGATGCCTTTGACCAGACGTTTACCCAAACGCGGTTTCAACAACAACTTCAGAAAGGTTTATTCTATCGTTAATCTTTCGGCTTTCAACAATTTCGAAGCGGGTTCCGTAATAGATAAGGCTGCTCTTCTTGAAAAAGGTCTTATTAAAGAAGTTAAAAACGACGCGGGACTCAAAGTTCTCGCAAGCGGCGAAATAAACGTTGCGGTAACGGTAAAAGCGGCTAAATTCTCGGAATCGGCAAAAGAGGCAATCGAAAAGGCTGGCGGCAAAGCTGAAATAGAATAATCCCTTTGGAGGACGAAGTAATGTTTCAGACGTTAATTAAAGCATTCAAGATCAAGGAAATAAGACGTAAAATTCTTATTACCTTAGCATTATTGTTCGTGTACAGACTCGGTTGCTATATTCCCGTACCGGGCATGGGCAACATGTACGAAGGACTTAAAGGTTATAACTACTTAACCATCATGAACGCCGTTTCGGGTAGCGCGCTTCAGTACGGCACGTTATTTGCAATGGGTATCGGACCGTATATCAACGCTTCGATTATCATTCAGCTTTTAGCTTACGCTATTCCCAGTCTCGAAAGACTTTCGAAACAGGGCGAAGAAGGCAGAAAGAAAATCGCCAACTACACTAGATATATGACCTTGCTTCTCGCTATCGCGCAGGCACTCGGTATCATAATCGGTATAGGCGTTAAGGGCGGTTACGTAGATACGACCAAGATCTTCAACATTTACGACAACAGCAAGTTCCTCGAAATTTTAAGCTATATATTCCTCGTAATCGTATACACTGCGGGCGCGGCGGTAACGATGTGGATCGGCGAAAGAATCACCGACTACGGCGTTTCCAACGGTATATCCATGCTTATCTTCGCAGGTATCCTTGCAACCGCGGGCAACTCGGTAATTTCGCTCTTCACGTCTTTCTCGCTTACCAAATTCTGGAAAGTTTTAGGTTTTGCGATCGCAGCGGTAGTAGTATTCGCGGCGGTAGTAACCGTAGAAGACGCGGAAAGAAAGATTCCCGTTCAGTATGCAAAACAGGTCAAGGGCAGAAAGATGTTCGGCGGCAGCTCCACCAACATCCCCATAAAGCTCAACGCGTCCGGCGTTATGCCGCTCATCTTTGCGTTCGCTTTGTTATCCTTCCCCGAACTTATCATGAATCTTTTCGGTTTATCTACCGAAACGAGCAAGTTCTATGCGGGCTGGACTAAATGGGTAGGTTCCGGAAGCTGGCTTTACAACGTTCTTCTGTGCTTATTGATTTTATTCTTCGCTTACTTCTATCAGCAGATGCAGTTCAACCCCGAAGATATTTCGAAGAGCATTCAGCAGAACGGCGGCTTTATACCCGGCATCAGACCCGGTAAGCCCACCGGAGATTATCTTAAAAAGATATCAAACAGAATCACTCTCTTCGGCGCGATTTATCTTGCGATCGTAGCATTGATTCCTTCGATAATATTCACTTTCATCGATCCTTCTCTTTCGGGTGTATTCAGCGCAACGGGACTGTTAATCGTAGTATCCGTAGCTCTCGAATTCAACCAGGCTTTGGAATCGCAGATTATGATGAAGAATTATAAGGGCTTCTTAAAATAATGAACATAATTTTATTGGGTGCGCCGGGTTCCGGAAAAGGAACCCAGGCGGTCCTTATTTCGAAAGAATATGACGTAAAGCACGTTTCGACGGGCGACATATTCAGAGAAAACATAAAAAATCGGACGGAACTCGGACTTATAGCGAAATCCTATATCGATCAGGGACACCTTTGCCCGGACGAACTCACCTGTAAAATGGTAGCCGACCGCATCTCGAAAGACGATTGCAAAAACGGCGTTCTTCTGGACGGATTTCCGAGAACAGTATATCAGGCTGAAGAACTCGAAAAGTTTGCCGACGTGGATTACGTTATAGATCTCGAAGTCCCCGAAGAAAAGCTTATACGAAGAATCGCGGGCAGACGTACTTGTCCCGATTGCGGCGGTACTTATCATATCGACGTAATAGGCGACTCGAAGATTTGTCCCGTGTGCCACGGTACTCTCGTACAGCGCGCAGACGACAACGAGGTTACCGCAAAAGAAAGAATTTCGGTATACGACAGTCAGACGAAACCTCTTATCGACTTTTATAAAGAGAAAGGCAACTTAGTGGTTATCGACGGCGATAAAGGTATAGAAGAAATTTTCGCAGACGTCGTTAAGGCAGTCAGATGATTAAAATAAAAACTATGGCGGAAATCGACGCGATGCGCGATCCGTGCAGAATCGTTAAAGAGACTTTGGAACTTGCGGGAAGAAGCATAAAACCCGGCATGACTACGAAAGATCTGGACGCAATTTTACACGAATACATCGTATCGTGCGGCGCTTACCCGTCTTGTCTTAATTATTACGGGTATCCCGCGGCGACATGCATATCGATAGACGATATGATAGTTCACGGTATTCCTTCCGATAAAATAATTATAAAAGAGGGACAGCTCGTCAGCGTCGATTTGTGCGCTTATTACGGCGGATTCCACGGCGACGGAGCGAGAACGTTCTGCGTAGGGGAAGTTACCCCCGAAAAGAAAAAACTCGTCGACGTCACCAAAGAATGCTTTTTCGAAGCCGTCAAGGTGGTTGGAGAAGGCGTTCCGCTCGGCGATATAGGTTACGCCGTTCAGCATCACGCCGAAGAAAACGGATTCTCGGTAGTGAGAGAAATGGTCGGACACGGTATCGGCAGAGAAATGCACGAAGATCCTAACGTTCCGAATTACGGTATGAGGGGCGTAGGCGTAAGATTGAAAAAGGGAATGGTTATCTGCATAGAACCCATGATAAACATGGGAACGAAGCGTGTTAAGTTTTTAGATGACGGATGGGGCGTCGCCACTATGGACGGTAAGCCTTCCGCTCATTACGAAAACACGGTAGCCATAACCGACAACGGCGTTGAAATTTTAACGCTGTAAAATAAAAATGGAGGACGGTTTATGTCAAAGGACGACGTAATAGAAGCCGAAGGCGTTATTCAGGAAGCTCTTCCCAATGCCGAATTTTTGGTAAAACTTTCAAACGGATACGTCATCAAAGCTTATATATCGGGAAAACTACGTATGAATTATATCAAAATAATTCCCGGAGATAGCGTCAAACTCGAAATGAGTCCGTACGATTTAACGAAAGGCAGAATAATTTGGCGTAGCAAAAACTAACGCATAAACTTAAAATTCAAGGAGAAATATTATGAAAGTCAGACCTTCTGTAAAACCTATGTGCGATAAGTGCAAAGTTATTAAAAGAAACGGCAAAGTCATGGTTATCTGTTCCAAGAACAAAAACCACAAGCAGAGACAGGGCTAATCCTTCTCTTGCGGCAAGCATAAAAACAATCTTTTGTAAATACCGAAGTCGCATTCCGATTTTTTGACCGAGGAATTTATAAAAGTCACTATACACTATAAACCTAAAAAAATACGGAGGAATTATTTAATGGCACGTATAGCCGGTGTAGATTTACCTAACAATAAAAGAGTTGAAATAGGTATTACTTACATTTACGGTATCGGTCTGCCCACCGCTAAAAAAATTCTTGCGGAAACCGGCGTCAACCCAGATACCAGAGTTAAAGATTTAACTGAAACCGACATCTCCAAGCTCAGAGAATATATAGAACATCATTTAAGAGTTGAAGGTGATTTGAGAAGCGAAGTTAACCTTTCCATCAAGAGACTTATGGAAATCGGTTGCTATCGCGGAGTAAGACACAGAAAGGGCTTGCCCGTTCGCGGTCAGAGTTCCAAGAGAAATGCGAGAACCAGAAAAGGTCCGCGCCGTACAGTCGCTAAGAAGAAGACTGCTTCGAAATAAGACGGAGGTAAGTTATGGCTGTAAAGAAAAAATTAGTTAAAAAACGTAAAGAAGTAAGAAAGGTAGACAAAGGACAGGTACATATCCAGTCGTCTTTCAATAATACTCTCGTAACCGTAACCGATATGCAGGGCAACACCATTTCCTGGTGCAGCTCGGGTGCGCTCGGCTTCAAAGGTTCGAGAAAGTCCACTCCGTTTGCCGCTCAGATGGCTGCGGAAACCGCTTGCAAGGCCGCTAAAGAACACGGTTTGAGAAGCGTTGAAGTTTTCGTAAAAGGTCCCGGCGCAGGAAGAGAATCCGCAATAAGAGCGATCGCCAACTGCGAAATGGAAGTTACCCTTATCGAAGACGTTTCCCCGATCGCGCACAACGGTTGCAGACCGCCCAAAAAGCGCAGAGTATAACGGAGGTAAGATAAATGGCTAAATATACAGATTCAAAATGTCGTTTATGCAGACGCGAAGGCGCTAAACTTTTCCTTAAAGGCGAAAGATGCTATAAAGCTTCGTGCGCTTTCGAAAAGAGACCTGTAGCTCCCGGTCAGCACGGCGCAGACAGAAAGAAGGTTTCCGAATACGGCTTGCAGCTTCGTGAAAAACAGAAATGCAAGAGAATTTACGGCGTTCTCGAAGGTCAGTTCAGAAAATATTACGAACAGGCAGACAGAATGAAGGGCATCACCGGTGAAAACATGCTTGCCCTTCTGGAAAGAAGACTCGACAACGTTATTTACAGAATGGGTATCGGCGCTTCGAGAAGTCAGGCAAGACAGCTCGTTACGCACGCTCACTTCACCGTTAACGGCAAGGTTGTAGACATTGCTTCCTACTCCGTTAAACCCGGCGACGTTATCGCGGTAAGAGAATCGAGAAAGGACAACAAGTACTTTACCGAAATCAAAGAAATGAAGGTTGCCGCAATGCCCAAATGGCTTGAATTCAATCCCGAAACTTTGACCGGTAAGGTTCTCGCTAACCCCGAAAGAGCAGACATCGACGCGCAGATCAAAGAACATCTTATCGTCGAATTGTACTCGAAGTAATATTTTTAAGACTATCGGTCTTAATAAAAAAATTAAATACGGCGGACGGCAAAAAGGGGAAACCCGCACCTTTCCACATGTGCGGAAAAGAATGCTTTTTGCCAGGTTCCCCGAAACTATTTTATTTAGGAGGATTAACCCGTTATGATGGAAATCGAAATGCCGAAAATAGCTGTGGAAGAAAACGAAAATAAAAGTTACGCAAAGGTTGTCGTAGAACCGCTTGAAAAAGGATTCGGTCTTACAATAGGCAACGCTTTGAGAAGAATTTTGCTCTCCGCACTTCCCGGAGCCGCTATCCAGACGATTAAGTTCGACGGAGCGAATATCAAACACGAATTCTCCGCCGTTCCCGGCGTAAAGGAAGATGTTACCGAAATAGTTCTTAACTTAAAGACCGTTAATATCAAGACGTCTTCTTTGGATCAGAACTATAAGAAGACCGTTCGCCTTTACAAACAGGGCCCCGCGGTAGTAACCGCAGGCGATATCGAAGCGGACGCCGAAATCGAAATTCTTAATCCCGACACGTACATCTGTACCGTCGGCGAGGGTTACACTCTCGATATGGAACTTTCGATCGGAAGAGGCAGAGGCTATCAGGACGCAAAATTCAACAAAACCGACGAGATCGGAACGATCGCTATAGACAGTATCTATACGCCCGTCAAAAAGGTCAGCTACACCGTTGAAAATTCGCGTGTAGGCGAAAGCGTAGATTATGACAAGCTCATTCTCGAAGTATGGACCAACGGCGCATTCTCGGGTAAAGACGTAGTCAGTCTTGCCGCGAAGATACTCGAAGAATATATCAGAATGTTCGTAGATCTTTCAGAAGTAGGCAACGTAGGCATACTCGTTGCTCCCGAGGAAGACAAGAAGACGAAGATTCTCGAAATGACCATCGAAGATCTCGACCTTACGGTAAGATCGTATCACTGCTTGAAGAGAGCAAACATACACACCGTTGAGGATCTCACCAAAAAGACCGAAGACGATATGCTTAAGGTAAGAAACCTCGGCAAAAAATCTTTGGTAGAAGTTATCAACAAACTCGAAAGTTTAGGCTTAAGCTTAAAGGACAAGGAGGACTAATACAATGCCGAGAAAATTAGGCGTTACTACTGCGCAGAGAAAATCTATGTTAAGAAATCTTTCCTCTGATTTACTTTGGTACGGTAAGATCACTACGACCGAAGATAGAGCTAAAGAAGTTCGTTCTTATACCGAAAAATTAATCACCCTTGCTATGAATACTTATTCCGATAACGTCGAAACAAAAAAGACCGAAACTAATTCCAAGGGCAAAGAAGTAACCGTAACCGTAATCAAAGACGGCCCGAAGAAACTTGCCGCAAGAAGAAAACTCATGGCTTCGCTTTTCGACCTTCAGGAAGTAAAGGGATTCAAGGAAACGAATTCCGCATTCAAAGCAAGAACGAAAGATATCAATCACCCCCTCATCGAAAAGATCTTCAACGAAATCGCTCCCAAATATGCGGCTCGTAAAGAAGAACTCGGACAGGGCGGCGGCTACACCAGAATTCTTAAATGCGGTCCCAGAAAGGGCGACGCGGCTGAAGTAGCTATCATCGAACTCGTTTAATAGGTATCCGTCTTAAGCGGATTTACCGCAAAATCGCTTTAATTGTTCGCTTTTTATATATTCGCATATATGCGGAAGCTGACATAAAGCAATATACAAGTAAAAAGCGTAGGGTTATAACTACGCTTTTTTTGTATAAAAATCCCTTTTATTTAAGGTTATGTACTTATATCCGCTTTTCGTTGGTCGATTTGCAAAAATATCGCCGAAGATTATTTTATCGGCGGTAAAGGAAAAAAGAATGAATTTTATTAAAAAGTCCGTGTTTGGTTAGCTTGTGGCTGACAAATACAGGCTTTTCATATGCGAAAAATTTAAAATATCTTATTTATCGGGCGACTTTTTGTCGTAAAAAATGCCGAAAACGATTTTTTATTAAAAAATTCCGGCGTTTACTATATAAAAGCGCACGTATAGTCATTATCCGATAAATAATAAAATAAAAATAATTCGGGAGAAACCGATGAAATTAAGTAAATTATCCGCAGGCGAAACTGCAGTTATAACCGTCGTCGGGGGAGAAGGCGAACTGAGAAGACACTTTCTCGATATGGGCGTTATTCCGGGCGCGGCGATAACTTTCGTAAAGCTTGCGCCTATGGGCGATCCGATGGAATTTATGATTCACGGATACGAACTCACGTTAAGAGTCGCCGATGCAGAAAAAATAGAAGTCGAAAAATCCGATAATGTTCAGGCGGAACCGAATTTTTCGGGTGATTTTACGACTTTTAAAGAATCCGAACACCCCGGCTACGGCGAAGACGGCAAATATCACGAAAAAAAGACGGAAGATCCGCTTCCTAAGGGAACAATTCTGACGTTCGCACTGGCGGGCAACCAGAATTGCGGCAAAACAACCCTTTTTAATGCTCTTACGGGATCTAATCAACATGTCGGGAACTTCCCGGGAGTCACCGTAGACCGAAAGAGCGGACCGATAAAAGGTAGACCGGACACGCTCGTGACGGACTTGCCCGGCATTTATTCGCTTTCGCCTTACACCGGCGAAGAAATCGTTTCGCGTAATTTTATTCTGGACGAAAAACCGAAGGGCATAATAAATATCGTAGACGCTTCGAATATCAAAAGGAACTTGTTTCTTACATTGCAGCTCTTGGAACTCGGGTTGCCGACGGTAATCGCTCTTAACATGATGGACGAGGTAAGAGGCAACGGCGGAACGATAAACATAAACGCGATGGAAAAATTTCTCGGCGTTCCCGTTATCCCGATTTCTGCGGCTAAAAACGAAGGCGTAGACGAAGTAATCGAGCACGCCGTACACGTTGCCAAGTACAGAGAATGCGCTTCCAAAACCGATTTTTGCGAAAATTCGGGCAAAGGCGCGGCGGTACACAGATGTATACACGGCATAATGGAGCTTATTTCCGACCATGCCGAAACCGCAGGAATACCGATAAGATTTGCAGCGACAAAGCTTATCGAAGGCGACAATCTCGTTATGGACGCACTTAAACTTACTTCCAACGAAAAGGATGCAATCGAAAAAATTATAAAGCAGATGGAAGAAGAACGTGGACTCGACAGAGCCGCGGCTATAGCGGATATGCGCTTTAATTTTATCGAAAAACTTTGCGCTCTTACGGTAGTAAAACCAAAGGAAAGCAAAGAGCATAAACGCAGCCGTAAAATAGACGCCGTTTTAACCGGCAAGTATACGGCTATTCCTTTTTTCGTGCTTATTATGGCGACGGTATTCTTTTTAACGTTCACGGTAATAGGAGGGACGCTGCAAAAACTTCTCGGAAAGGGTATAGATTTATTATCGGGTGCAATAACAAGGGGGCTTGCTTCCGCAGGGGCCAGCGATTTTCTCATATCTTTTATCTCCGACGGAATTATTGCGGGCGTGGGGAGCGTATTGAGTTTTTTACCCGTAATTTTAACGCTCTTTTTCTTCCTGTCGATGCTTGAGGATAGCGGCTATCTTGCGAGAGTGGCGTTCTTTATGGATAAACTGTTAAGGAAAATAGGTTTGTCGGGAAGAAGCATAGTACCCATGCTTATAGGGTTCGGCTGCTCCGTTCCCGCGGTCATGTCTACAAGGACTCTTCCGTCAGAGCGAGACCGCAAAATGACGGTTATGCTTACGCCGTTTATGAGTTGCTCCGCAAAAGTACCCGTGTATGTATTTTTCACGGCGTTTTTCCCTGCGGGGGTAAGATGGCTCGTGATGATCGGATTGTATTTTACCGGAATATTCGTCGGCATAATAGTAGCTCTTATAGCCAAAAAGACCGCGTTTAAGGGCGAAGCCGTGCCGTTTGTAATGGAGCTTCCCAATTATCGTTTTCCGGGCTTTAAAAACGTTATGAAGCTTCTCTGGGAAAAAGCCAAGGACTTTATTCAGAGAGCCTTCACGATAATTTTTATAGCGTCGGTTATAGTGTGGTTTTTACAGTCGTTCGACTTCAGGCTGATACTCGTAAATGATCCGTCGGAGAGCATGATGGCAAAAATCTCGGGCGTGGTCGGCGTTATATTCAAACCGTTGGGTTTCGGAGACTGGCGCATAGTAACGTCGCTCTTTACAGGCGTTATAGCCAAAGAAAGCGTCGTTTCGACGCTACAGGTAGTGGGAGCTGAGTCTGTGCTCTCGGCAATGCCGGTTTCCTCGGTACTCGCTCTTCTCGTGTTCTGTCTCTTATATACGCCGTGCGTAGCCGCGCTTGCCGCGATAAAGGGCGAACTCGGCGGTAAAAAAGCGGCTTTTATCGCCGTGTTCCAGTGCGTTATCGCATGGATTTTTGCAGGCTTAGTGGCTCTTGTCGGTCTTATTTTCGGGTTCTGATATGAAAGCTATAGATATAATAATAATCGTAATAATCGCCGTTTTAATCATAACGGCGGCATGTTTTGCAATAAAACGCAAAAAAAAAGGCGGTTGCTGCGGATGCGGCAAAGACGATTGCCCCTATAAAAAAGCAGATAAAAAGAGCCGTCCGGACTGCAACTAAAAATATAATCGGCTCGGTTAGATATTACCTGTTTCGCCGAAAGTATGCCATAAAAACAATTTAAAAGGCCGCAGATTAAGCGTCTGCGGTCTTCTTAATCGAAGTTCAAAGATTGACGAGTTATTTTTGTTTTAAGATAAAATCGTCCGAAGAAATACGATAAAAATGAAACTTATCGTCCGGACGGATATGCCCGAACCCGCATGAATTTATAAGTCTTACCGATCGGGTATTCCTTTTATCGACTTTAGCGACAACTTTATCCGCTCGCAAAAATAAGAAGGCTTCGTTTAAGGCATGCTTTATTGCCGTCTTACCATAGCCGCGTCCCCATAATGATTCGTCGCCGATGGCATAAACTATTTCGTAAACGTTTTTATCGGCTTGCTTAAATTTTATAAAGCCGATAGGTTCGTCCTTATTGCGGCATATTATAAAAAATTTGCCGTATTCGTTAAAGCGATAAGTCAAAAGCGGCACCGGTACCGTCGTTACAAGTTGCTTTAACGAGCGTGCGACAAGTGAGTCCTCGTTCATGTATTCGGTTACCGACGGAGTTTCCATCCATACGATCATTCTGTCGATGTCTTTCGGAAAAATTTCTTTGCGTAAAAAAATAGAAGGAGCTTTTCTCATACGCTTACCTCACAGTAAAAATACTTAAAAGCCCTTCTATGCGCTTGTATCGACGGTTCTTTTTATAAATTGTATTATAATTATACCTTATAAAAAACTTAAAGTCAACCGAAAAACCGTACGGAACCGTATTGTCGGCAATTCAGTATATTTTTGTATAAAAAAGAGATCTCCATAAGGAAATCTCTTTTAATTTTTATAAGCTTAAGAAAGGAGTGTCAGCCGATTGTTTTCGCTTTGGTTTCCGTAACGAATCTGGCGGCGGCGTCTTTTACGGACATTGCTCCGACGTTCTCGCCCTTTCTCGAACGAACGGAAACGGTTCCGTCTTCTTTTTCTTTAGCGCCGACGACGAGCATATAGGGGATCTTTTCAAGCTGAGCTTCTCTGATTCTTTTGCCCATAGTTTCGTTACGATCGTCGAGTTCGACTCTCAAGCCGTTCGATTTAAGTTCTTTTACGACTTCGGCGGCATAATCGGCGTATTCTTCGCCGAGCGGAATAACCACGCACTGAGTGGGCATCATCCACATCGGCAGAGCGCCCGCATACTTTTCGAGAAGATACGCAAGAGTTCTTTCGTAACAGCCGAGCGAAGTACGGTGAATAATGTAAGGAGTTTTTTCCTGTCCGTCTTTATCGATGTAAGTCATGCCGAAGCGCTGAGCGAGAAGCATATCTATCTGGATGGTTACCAGAGTATCTTCCTTTCCGTAAACGTTTTTGTACTGAATGTCGAGTTTAGGTCCGTAGAAAGCTGCTTCGTCTATACCTACGGTGTATTCTACGCCGAGATCGTCGAGAATGGTCTTCATGGTAGCCTGCGCTGTTTCCCACTGTTCTTTGGTGCCTTCGTACTTGTTGTTCGGGTTAGCGGGATCCCACTGCGAGAATCTGAAGGTGCAGTCTTCTAAAAGCCCCACCGTACCTAAGAAATATTTAGCCATTTCGAGACAGCCTTTAAATTCTTCTTCGAGCTGATCGGGACGGAGAATGAAGTGTCCCTCCGAAATAGTGAACTGTCTTACTCTGATAAGTCCGTGCATTTCGCCGGAATCTTCGTTTCTGAACAGGGTAGAAGTTTCCACAAGTCTCATGGGAAGATCGCGGTAGCTGCGTTTTTTGTTGAGATAAACCTGATACTGGAAGGGACAGGTCATGGGACGGAGAGCGAAGCAGTCTTTGGTGTAGTCGTTCGGATCGCCGAGGACGAACATGCCGTCGAGATAGTGATCCCAGTGTCCCGAGATTTTATAAAATTCTCTCTTGGCGAAGAGAGGCGTTTTGGTGAGCTCATACCCCTTTTCCTGTTCGACGTCTTCAACCCAGCGCTGTAAAAGCTGAATAACTCTCGCGCCCTTAGGAAGAAGAACGGGAAGTCCTTGCCCGATTACGTCTACGGTAGTAAAATATTCGAGATCTCTGCCGATTTTGTTATGGTCTCTCTTTTCGGCTTCTTCCTGAAGTTTAACGTACGTTTCGAGTTCTTCCTGCGAAGCAAACGCTATACCGTTGATACGGGTGAGCATTTTGTTGTTTTTATCGCCTTTCCAGTATGCGCCCGAAACCTGCGTAAGCTTGAACGCCTTGACCGCTTTGGTGTACATAACGTGTGGACCTACGCACATATCTATATATTCGCCCTGCTGATAGAAGGATATAGGTTCGCTTTCGGGTAAATCCGCGATATGTTCTACTTTGTAAATTTCGCCGCGTTCCTGCATGAGTTTAACTGCTTCTTCTCTGGGGAGAATAAACGGCTTTATCGGAAGATTTTCTTTTACGATCTTCTTCATTTCCGCTTCAATTTTGCCGAGGTCGCCGTCGGCGAGTTTTACGCTGCCGAGATCGACGTCGTAATAAAATCCCTTTTCGGTCGCGGGACCGTATGCAAAATGAGCGTCGGGGTAAAGGCGTTTGATCGCCTGAGCCATAACGTGAGCCGCGCTATGGCGGATGACGTGTAATTCTTCTTCTTTTGAAACGGGTTCTCTGACCGTTCCGTTGTTTTCGATTATCTTCATAATAAACCTCCTGTACGGATCTGTATTTTTTATTTTTATCGGGGGACGGTTGCTTTTTGTTTGTACAAAACGACGTATAAAACAATCAAAAACGCCCTTGACGAATAGTCAAGGGCGCAATGCGCGGTTCCACCTTAATTTATAACTTGATTTAACCTTTAACGCAGGCTTACGGTAAATTTTCGAATTTACGGCTCGGGAGTGGTTTCGTGTTTATTTCCGTTTCAGGCTCGCACCGACCGCCTTATCTCTTATGCGGGTGAATAAAACTACTTGTTCCGTCATCGCTTTTATTTATTAAGGACAGTATAGCACCGGCAAACGAGCTTGTCAAGTTTTTATTTTAATTTTTATTGCGGATTTTTTTCGTTTATTTCCGAAAAAACGGCGGAGCTTTCCCGGAGACAGGAAAGAAATAAAGCACTTCGCGACAAAAATAAAAAATAAAGTAAAAGATTACAAAAACTATTGACAAAAAGATTTTTATGATATACAATAATATACGGTAAAATAAGTAAACGTTTATAAAACTTCGTTTCTCCGTACGGACGGAAGCGGATAAAACAAATGGCGCTTATTTTTTTGGGTAAATAAATTCGTAAAAAAGTTAAAAGGGGTTAAACAATGAACGATAAAGCAGAACTCGAAGCGAGAAGATCTTTAAAAAAAAGAAAAATTATCGACAGCTGTCGCAAGGCGTTTTCTGAAGGCGGAATAGAAGCTACTTCGATAAGTAAACTTTGCAAAGCGGCGAAAGTCAATCCGAAGGTCATGTACGACTACTTTCCGAGCAAGGAAGAAATCGTTCTCGCATGTACTTCGAGAAGTTTCGAGATGATTTCGGATATTATAGTAAGAGACATCAAAAACAACGACGGAGATATTATCGAGAACATAGACAAGCTTATCGACGACTGCTATTCGGTAAGAGAAGGTATCAGATTTTTATATCAGGTAGTTGTCAGCCCGAATTACAGAGAAAAAATACAAAAGCTCGTAATGCCGCTGCATCAGATTTACGACGACTGCAAAGAGACTTTATCCGAAAAGTTCGGCGTATCGATCGAAGAGATAGAGCCGATTTTCCACCTTATCGTATCTTCGATAGATTATTATTGTCTCTTAGAGGACAAGGCTTCCATCGAATACGCCAAAAAGGAACTTTATCCCGAAATAAGGCGTCTTGTCGAAAAAACTACGCAGGCAAAAGCGGAATAGTTTCAGAGAATATGTCCGGTAAACGCCGGCCCTTATAAAAACGATAATAAAAGAACGCTTTTTACGGCGTTCTTTTTCGCTGTCTGATTTTATTTAACCGACGTATTTTGCGGCTATATCGGCGGCGAGTCTGCAAAGTTCGGGACAGGGGCGTTTTCTATAATATTCGTCCGATCTTTCCGAAGGTACGGGAGTACTGTCTGCAGTTATTCCCGACAAAAGCTCTCCGCAGATAAGAGAACCCGTTCCGGCTTTGAAGTCCGCGCACGCTTTTTGCACGAGAGCGTAAATTTCCGCTTTTGAAAGCATCGGATTTAAAGCGGATATGACTATGGTCATTCCCGAAACGGCTCCGCATACGAGCCGTTGTCTGCCGAGTCCTGCGCCGAGTCCCGTAACCATTGATTTCAACACGTCTTCGTCTACGGGTATTTCGCCCTTAAAAGCCATAACTACCGATTCCGAGCAGTTCATTCCCGATAAAAAGTTACGGTAAGCGATTTCGCCTTTTGTTAAATTCATTTTTTTGCCGTCCCTGTATATTATTTTTGTTCTTTTTAATATTGTATCACGAACAATAAACAATGTCGACGATAAAAGCGGGTTTTTCTTTGACAATAGTTTTGCAAGGTGATAAAATTTAAGAGAATCGGGTTTCGATTTTATGCGGCGTTAAAAGAATAAAAATCCGCCGCGCGGATATAAAAGGAATATAAGTCAGGAGGTATTACAATGAGCGAATGTAATCACGATTGTTCGTCCTGTTCGGAAAACTGTTCCGAAAAGGATCTTAAAACTCCCTTCAACAAGGATTCTTCTGTAAAAAAGGTTTACGCCGTTATAAGCGGCAAAGGCGGCGTAGGCAAATCTTCCGTAACGTCGCTTCTTGCGGTAGCGGAAGCAAGAAAGGGCAAAAAAGTAGCTATTCTCGACGCGGATATAACGGGACCGTCCATTCCGAACGCTTTCGGCATAAACGAACGCGCCGAATCGGACGGCACGGCTATTCTTCCGGTAAAAACGAAAACGGGGATAGAAATCATGTCCATGAACTGTCTTCTTCCGGACGCTACGGATCCCGTCGTATGGAGAGGCCCGATAATAGCCGGCGCGATACAGCAGTTCTGGAAGGACGTAAAGTGGGGAAATATCGACACTATGTTCATCGACTGTCCTCCGGGAACCGGCGACGTTCCTCTTACAATTTTCCAGTCGCTCAAAGTTGACGGAATAATCGTCGTAACCACTCCGCAGACGCTCGTTTCGATGATAGTCGAAAAGGCGGTTAACATGGCGAAGATGATGAACGTAAAAATCATCGGACTTGTAGAAAACATGTCTTACTTCAAATGTCCCGATTGCGGAAAAGAACATAAAATTTTCGGCGAAAGCGATATAGAAGAATTCGCCGCCAGATTCGGTATAGAGAAGATCGTCAGACTTCCGATCGAAACAAAAACGCGCGAAGCGATAGATAACGGCACGGTGGAATTCACCGATTCCGAAGCGGTCGCAAAGCTCGCCGGGTTTACCGACTGAGAACCGGATTAACTATACCTGTATTGCCGAAATATAGCCAACGGTTTACCGAAACCGTACCAAAACCATTAAAAAGAGAGAAATATGTTTGAATATATAAGAATTGCGGTCGCCGTTCCGAACGTTTCGGTCGCAAACGTTACCTACAACGTAAACGAAATAATAAAAAAAGCGACCGAAGCCGATAAAGAGAAAGCCGATATAGTGCTTTTTCCGGAGCTTGCGATAACCGGTTACACCGCCGGGGATCTTTTCTTTCAGAAAACTCTTATGGAAGAAAACACAAACGGTCTTAAAGAAATCATAAAAGCGAGCAAAAACCTTAAATCGGTAATAGCAGTAGGGCTTCCGATCGAAGTAAAAGGAAGACTTTACAACGCCGCGGCGGTTGTTTACGGCGGTAAACTTTACGGCATCGTTCCTAAGACGTTTATTCCCAATTACAACGAATTTTACGAAAGAAGATGGTTCTCTTCCGGTACCGAACTCGACGTCGGCGAACTTACGGCGGAATATCTTAATATATCCGATATTCAGGAAGAATCCGTTTCCGTCGGCAACGATCTCGTATTCGATACGGGATATTTCAGATTCGGCGCGGAAGTGTGCGAAGATATATGGGCACCGATTCCGCAGAGCTGCCGTTTAACCCTTAACGGGGCGGAAGTAATGCTCAACCTTTCGGCGAGCAACCAGTATCTTCTGAAAAGATCTTACAGGAGAGAAATGGTCAGCCAGCAGTCGGGGGCGCAGATCTGCGCTTACGCCTACGCTTCTTCGGGATCGGAAGAATCCACTACCGACCTTATATTCTCGGGACACGGTCTTATCTGTGCGGACGGGAAACTTATAGCCGAAAATAAAAAGTTCATCGACACCGATTACGTTTTATACGGCGACGTCGATCTCGGCAAGATAAGAACGGACAGACTTAAAATAAAGACTTACGGTCAGAGCGCGGATCTTTACGGCAGCGCGGACGACGTATATGAAGTTCGTATTCCTTACGAAGAAAGAGAAAACGACCTGAAATACGCCAAAATCGAAAAACTCCCGTTTGTTCCCGAAAACGAAGAAGAACTCGAAAGTCGCAGTAACGAAATTTTCGAAATGCAGGTTGAAGGACTTAAAAGAAGACTCGAAGTCGTATCCGCAAAACCCGTAATAGGCGTTTCGGGCGGGCTCGATTCCACTCTCGCTCTTCTCGTTGCGACAGAAGCGGTAAAAAGACTTAATAAGCCCGTTTCCGAAGTAGTCGGCATAACCATGCCGTGTTTCGGAACTACTTCGAGAACTCACGATAATTCGGTACGTCTTATGAAGGCTTTGGGCGTTACATATGTCGAAATACCTATTAAAGAATCGGTTTTACAGCATTTCAGAGATATAGGTCAGGACGAAAATAAGTTCGATCTCACTTATGAAAATTCGCAGGCGCGCGAGCGCACGCAGGTGCTTATGGATTACGCCGGTAAAATAGGCGGCTTAGTCGTGGGAACGGGGGATCTTTCGGAACTCGCTCTCGGCTGGTGTACTTATAACGCCGACCATATGAGCATGTACGGGGTTAACTCCGGCGTTCCGAAAACCGCGGTTAAAAACGTGGTAAAGGTCATCGCAAAAACGTACTTCCCGTCGGCGAAAGACATTATTGCGGACGTCCTGGACACACCCGTCAGCCCGGAACTGCTACCGCCGTCCGATAACGGCAAGATAGCGCAGCAGACCGAAAACTTGGTCGGGCCTTACGAACTTCACGACTTTTATATATATTACACACTCCGCTTCGGCTTTACTCCCGAAAAGATTTACGCCCTCGCAAATAAGGCTTTTGACGGCGAATACGATAAAAAGACTATAAAGAAATGGCTCATAACCTTTTACAAGAGATTTTTCAGCCAGCAATACAAGCGTAATTGTATCCCGGACGGCGTAAAGATAGGTTCGGTTTCGCTCTCTCCGAGAGGCGATTTCAGAATGCCGAGCGACGCAAGCTCGTACGACTTCGTCCGCCGCGCGCAGAATCTCCCCGAATAATTCAAGACTTACGGGCAAGCCGAAAAATCGGCGGATATAAAATTAAAAATCAAAATAAAAAGGTTCGGATCAGATCCGAACCTTTTTTGCGTTTAAATTTGGTTTTTGTATGAAACTTTGCGTAAAATAAAGTTTTAATACGAAATAAAATTTTTATTCTTCGGGAGAGCTTATATAGGCGATGTGTGAATTCATAAAGGCGTAATAACGCTTCATTTTAAGAAGAACGCCCTTTCTTTCGATAAAGAATTGGTCCACGGCTTCCCATAAAAACACCCAGGCGAAAATATCAACGCACTCAGTCCATACCGCACCTGCGCCGAGTTCTGAGAGAACGAACATAAGCGACAGCGTAACCACGCCGATTATCGTAAAAATAAGGGAGATAAAGCCTTTCCGCGCGACGGATCTTGCAGCTTCGGTGAATTTTAAGGAGTAATAATTCTTTATCGCTTCTTCGTATACGGGGCGTTCGGAATCCGAAATGCAGTCGCCGTAAATATTGAGATCTATTTCTGCTTTCGGGTGAGAGCCGCTTGCGGCGTTCTCAAGAAAATCCGCTACTTCCTGCGAGATAACCGGCTTACCCACCGACGAAAAGGGCGATAAAAAATCGTCGTCGTTTTTTACGGCAAGGTCTATAACTCGTTTTTCGTAGACTTTTTTACCCGCTTTATCCGAAAATTCGACTTGTTTTTTCACTGCGTTCATTGCTGCTTCTTCCGCCGTTTCTTCTGTTTGTATAAATTCTTTTTCCATGATGAGTATCTCCTTATAAGGTCTGTGCGGTTATCACGCCGGGTTTTTCGTCTCCGACAGGTTTGGTTTTAAAACTTTTCGACCACGTCTTGGTGTATTCGTACAATATTTCGGGCGTAACGGCGGAGATGTCGCGGCAATACTTTACGTATTCGCACACGAGACCTTAAATGGAAACTCATCTTCGTTAAGCGCGTTAAGGGTGGGTATTGCGTCTTCGATTTCTTTAATGACCACTACGGGTATTACTATAATCGAATTTCATATTATTTTATTTCCTTTTCTGCTCCGTCTGAGCCGTACATGGCAAGTATCAATTTTACGACCTTTCTTGCTTCGAAAAAGTCGAGCGCGAAAGGTTTATGCCGCTCTAAACAGTCGTAATAATCTTTAATAAGGTTTATATGCCCAGTGCCCCACACTTCTTTGCCGAATATCGGTTGCCCCTTTTCGGTCTCGACGAACTTATCGTCTATAATAAGGTTATCGCCGACGATGACCACGGTGTGCTCGCCGTCGCTTACCGATATGTTTACGGGGAAGCTGTATTTTGCGGCGTTGGTGGCGTTTATAATAAAATCCTTATTCGGATTATTTTTATACTTAAACAACCCGAAAGCCGTGTCTTCGACTTCGATTATTCCGCGAAGCGAGTTGTTCGAAACATTCGCGATAACGCTGTCGGGCATACCCATAAACCACTGCAGAATGTCAAGGGTGTGAAGCGCCTGATTTATCATAACTCCGCCGCCCTCGGTCGCTTTTTTGCCGCGCCAGTCGCCGCTGTGATAATAATTTGCGTCGCGCTTCCAAACAAGCGTTCCCGCCGCAGATATAAGATTTTTGCCCTCTAAGTACTTTTTGGCGTATAAAACGGACGGGTTGTACCTGTTCTGCTGGCAAACGCCGAAAACCGCCTTGCTGTTTTTAACCGCCGCCTCGATATCTGAAAGTTGTTCCTTCGAGATAGCGATGGGCTTTTCGCACAATACGTTTACGTTTTTAGCGAGCGCGTAAACGGATATGGGCGCGTGCAGAAAATGCGGCGTGCAGATATGAACGACATCTAAACTCTCGTTATCCAAAAGTTCTTTATAGTCGGAATAAATTTTAGCGTTTAAGTTAAACTCTTTAATCGCTTCTTCCGCGCGCTCTTTAACGCTGTCGCATAGGGCGACGACATCTATCTTTCTCAATTTAAGCGCGTTTATGTGGATTTTGCTTATCGCGCCTACACCGATAACTGCTGCTTTCATAACTCTCCTTATAATAAAAGGCGACTTTAAAGAAAAGCCGCCCACGTGTATGCTTTCGCAAGTTTGCGCCCACGATTATTTATGAGCGATAAAATTTCTAAGCTATAAATTTTTAATCGACGATTAAATATTGTCCCGCACTGCGTCGCAATATGCTTTTTTCGAGCAAGAAATTACCCGCAAAGCGGTTTATTTTGGCAAGCCGGACACCCGAAACCGTACTTGCCGTACGGTGAGCGGTGTTTAGCGCCGCATAAAGCGATTTGTTGCCGAAAAAATAATCGTGAGATGAAAATTTAACGCTTAACCTTGCTTCCGTAAGTGTCTTCGGTATCGGCAACGGTGTCGATAACGTTTTCTTTACGGCGGGAAACGTCAATTCTCTTCTTTAACTCGTTATAGTATAACTCATCGTCAATGGGAATTGCAACCTTTTTATCGAGCCAGGTGGATAAAAGCATAGCGTCCATAAGTTCAACGCCGTTTATGCCCTCTTTGCCGTCGACAAAAAGCGGCTCTTTACCGAGTATTGCGTTGGTAAAGTTGCGGCATATACCCACGTGCTGAAGGTTTACGCCGTCCGTTTCGACCTCGGATGTTTCCTTTTCGGGAAGCGCAAACGCCGAGTTTGCGGTTTTTGTAAACTCGCGCAAGTCGGGGGTTACCTTCGTCATCATAAGCTTGTCGTTTTCGCAGACGAGCTTGCCTTTCGTTCCCGCGACTTCGAAGCGGTTTGTGCCGGGGAATTCGCCCGTAGTTGTTATAAACACGCCATTTGCACCGTTTGCGTATTCGAGATACGCCGTAACGTCGTCCTCTACTTCTATATCGTGGAATCTGCCGAAGTTACAAAACGACCTGACAGCCGTCGGCATCATTCCCGTTACCCAGGATATTAAGTCGAGCTGGTGGGGACATTGATTAAACAGCACACCGCCGCCCTCGCCCGACCACGTCCCGCGCCAGTCACCGCTGTCGTAGTAAAACTGCGGGCGGTACCAGTCGGTTATTATCCAGTTTACGCGCGTAACTTCGCCGATGCCGCCGCTTAAAATAATCTCTCTCATCTTTCTGTACAAACAGTTGGTTCTTTGATTGAACATCATCGTAAACAAACCTTTTGCGGTTTTTACGACTTCCATCATTTTCTTAACCTGTTTGGTGTAAACGCCCGCCGGCTTTTCACAAATAACGTTCAAGCCCTTTTTAAGCGCATAAATGACTATTTCGGGGTGAAAGTAGTGGGGGACGGCTACTATAACCGCGTCTACTTCGCCGCCGTCAACCAAGTCTTTATAAGATAAATAGGTTTTAAAGCCCGCGTCGGGGTACTTTCCTACCATTCTGTCTATTCTGTCCTGACGGATATCGCATATAGCGGTTACTTTCGCGCCGGGAACTTCTCCTTTCTGAAAATAGCCCATGTGACCCGTACCCATATTGCCTAAGCCGATAATGCCGTATCTTACTATATTCATAGATTTCTCCTAAAAATTGTTTTTTAAATATATAATGCTCTTTATAACTTCGCCTAAGCTGTCTTCTTTTTCGGCGGCGTTATCCTGCTCGACGAACAAATACTTCGCGCCCGCTTCTAAAACCGCGGGAATCATTTTATGGAAGTTGAGCGTACCGTCGCCGCAAGGACATTCTTTGTTGATAAAGACGCATTTTGCTGGGTCGCCGTCTAAAATAACGCTGTGGTCTTTTAAGTGCACGCAGTCAACCCTGCCCGTAATGCGTTTTACGAGGTCGTAAAAATCGACGCCGCCGCGCTGAACCCAATAAGTGTCGAGCGTAAAGTTTATTTCGGGCGCGGTTTCTATAATATAGTCGTAATAAGTTTTGCCCGTTTCGTCCTTGCTGAACTCGTGCATGTGGTTATGATAAAAGAATTTAAGCCCTGCGTCGCTTATTCTTTTTGCTGCTACGCGGAGTTTGTCTATAAGCGGCTTAAACTCCTGCATCGGCTTGAAAACGCCGCCTAAACCTATGTTATAGCAACCTATTTCTTTATGCTCTTTTATAAGCGCGTCGGTGTCGTTTAAAATTCTGTCCATAGGTACGTGGGTAAGGTAGACGGGCAAGCCTACTTCGTCAAGTTCCCGTTTAACTTTGTCAACCTTGAACTCTATGCCCGAATACTGCAAAAAGTCGTACCCCGCGGCCTTAAGCTTTAAACAAGTATCTATAAACTTGTCGTCGGTGTCGATTAAGTTTCTTATAGAGTATAAGTTAAGACCGAATTTCATTTTAAAAACCCTCCTTCGGTTTCTTTATAACCCTTTTCGGTTAATAGTTTTTTGAGCGCTTTGACCGCGCAGTCAAACGCTTCGCGGTTCGTATTAAAGCTATATTTATTCTTCATTTCGGTGCCGTCTATTTTAGCGTAACCGTCGAAAACTTTAAGGTGCGGCTCTAAGGTAAGAACGGCGTTTCTGCCATCTAAACTGTCTATAAGCCCCGATACGTCTCCGTCGCCAAAGCCCGCGGGGACTATCTCGCCCGTATTTTTAATTACGTCTTTTATATGATAGTAGTCGGTGCAGAATTGTGTTTTATCACGCGCTTCACGCGCAGAAAAACCGCACTGTATATAGTTTGCGGGGTCGTACACAAAGTTAAGCCCCTTTACCGCCGCATATAAATCGAGCACCCTTTCGATGCTGTCGCCGTAAACTTCTTTTTCGTTTTCGTGGCAAAGTTTAACGCCGTTTTTGTCGGCTAAACAAACTGCCTTACAGAGTAAATCGACGACTTTTTCGCAAGAGTTATAGGCGTTGAAAAAACTGAAAATTCTTATACGCTTTGAGCCAAAGCCTTTCGCTATCCGAGCGGCGAGGGATACGTCTTTTAAAAAATCTTCTTCGGTAACGCTTATATCGGTTTTTCCGACGGGCGAACCTATCGACCAGACTTTTACGCCCGCTTTTTTCAACTCTTCGCTATATTTTTTAATTTCGGCATCGGTAAAACTTAAAACGTTTTTTCCGTCTATCGAACGGAGTTCTAGATATTTGATTCCGTTTTCTTTTAAAGCGGAAATCTGCTCTTTTAAACCGCTTGCCGCCTCGTCCGCAAACGCACACAATTCAATCATTTTTACGCTCCCGATAATACGATTTTTATTTTACAATTCAATTATACCGCTACAATAACTCAAATCAATTACTAAAATTACTTAAAAACATTGCAAATCTTGCAAAAAAAATATATAATTGAAGTATGAACGACTTTAAATTTAACGGAACGACTTTTTCTTACGCCAATTTCGTAAAATTCGATATAACAAGGTTTTCAAAACACGTGCACGGCGACTTTGAGTTTTTGCTTTTTTTATCGGGCGACGCAAGTTACGTCGTCGAACACAAAAAGTTTGCTCTTATACCCGACGTTCTGGTGCTTTCCAAGCCGATGCAGTATCACTTTATAGAGATAAACAGCGCGGATATTCCGTACGAAAGATATTGCGTGCAGTTCGATCTTACAAAGTTCCCCGAAAGCATAAGGAATAAAATAAACGGCTTTACCGAAACGCTCCGTTTAGATAAAAACAGCCGCGTTTTTAAGATTATGAAGAGCATGCGAGACTATTCCGATATTTTTCCGCCGGAAGCCTACCCCGAACTATACGATTCGCTTTTATGCGAATTGGTTTTCGCCGCGTCGCTCGAAGGGAGCGGCGGAAACGTGAATTTCATCGAAGCGGACGACGTTACCCTTAAAGCGCTTGAATATATAAATGCACACATCTTCGAGCCGATTACCCTAAAAGCGATTGCCGACGGGGTTTACACTTCCCCGTCGAGCCTTTGCCACAGGTTCAAAAAAAGCATGCAAATCGGCGTTTACGAGTATGTAACCAAGAAGAAAATGACCATTGCCGACGGGCTTTTGCACCGTGGGGAGCCGCCTTTATCGGTCGCAGCAAAACTCGGATATCAGGACTATTCGACCTTTTATAGAAGCTACAAGGCGGCGTTTTTGCGCCCGCCGAAAGCGGCGAAGAATTAGCCGGGAAAAACCGCTTATAAAAGGAGAAATTATGTCTGAATTTACAAAAGTTATAACAGTACGAAAACATGAGCGCGGTGGAGATGGGGGGACTCTTTTTACCTAAAAATCGGTTAAAATACTTGCGGCTCTTTCTACTTACGATATAGACGGTATCGATCTCGTCAAAACGCAGGCGCGTTCCTTGTTTTGTTCGCTCTTTCCGGGCTCAACTTCTTCACTTCGTGCCGGTTCGACAGAAGCAAGCGTTCGATGGCGATCGGCGGCGGTTTAAGCATATTTGCTCTCGTCGCGGCTATGCTCGGCTTGTTCGGCAGCCCCGTCATTCCCAAGGTCGTAAGACTCGATTCTCTTAACTACTTCAATTACACGACCATCATTTCACTCTTCGACGTCGTTTCGATCATGGACGGAAATCTTACCTTCCTCCGTGAAGTTCGTCAAGAAAGACTTACCGCTCTGATTGTAAATTATCGTGCGTTCAAAAAGGGATTGACCGCGCGGAAAAAATAAAGTATAATAAAAAGAAAGGAAGTTAAGCGGCGAAACCGCTTTTAAAAGGAGAAATTATGTTTGAATTTGCAAAAGTTATGAAACAATACGAAAATATGAGCGCGGTGGAAAGGGGACTCGTTATTACCGAAAAATCGGTTAAAATACTTGCGGCTCTTTCTACTTACGACATAGACGGCATCGATCCCGTCGAAACGCTCGCCGCGTTCGTTATGGGTTCGGTCGTTGCCGACGGTAAACTTCACGAGAAGGAATATCTTCTTATTTATCCCGCTCTCGTAAAAACTTTCGGCGCGGACTTCGACTTCGCTACGATCAAAAAGTCTTTCGAAGAAGACAAGGACACCGCTAAGGAAATCAAAAAGTATACCGAAGAACTTTCAAAAATTCTCGGCATGCTCGACGAAGATCTTCAGGCGGACATCGTCATCCTTTGTCTTTGCATCATGACCGTAGACGGCAAAGTTTCGTTAAAAGAAAGAAATTACGTAAAACGTCTTATGGCGTAAACGAAACGATGTTTAAACAAACCGAAATAAAAAGCTCCCGTAAGGGAGCTTTTTTGTATGCATGCCATAAATTTGAGTATGCTTATAATATTTTTTAAGGCGGGTGTGCTTTTATTATACCTGTATTGCCGAAAGCTTGCCTTAAAAATTTAACGTATCGGCGAAACTATACCGTAACCGGTATAAAAACGGATAGATACCGTTATACCGAAGCGATTTTTTTGATATAAGTTTTTCTTCTTTTAATCTCTTTATGATCGAATTTCGACCACTGCGCTCTTACGGCGGTATTGGTTAAAAGAGTGGGGTTAGACACTATGTTTTCGATATCGTTTTCGTTTATTTCTTTCATCATCTTGCCGATGCACGCCGCAGTGAAGCCGAGCTTCGCATATTCCGGGCGCACGCCTACGAGAGTGAGTTCGAGATTTTTGGGCTTATTCAATGCTTTTGCAAGGTCGAAAATCGCAGGGAGAGTGAGCTTGCCGTTGTGCTTTTTGAGAACGGGACCGATTTCGGGCAGAATTACGCCGAAGGCTACTACTTCGTCATTCTCGTTTACGAGAACGGAAAGATATTTGGGGTTTATTACGGTAGCGAACTGTTTTAATACGACCTTTTTCGCGTCGCCGACTATCGGAATGTACATATCGAGATGCTTGTATGCTTCGTTATAGCAGTCGAAAAATCCGTCGCCGTATTTTTTTACGATCTGTTTGACCGAAAGTGTGTCGGTAAGTTCTCTTAAACCGTATTTTTCTTTAACGTAGGAGCCGAGTTTTGTATACTTTCCGTAAAGGGGATCGTCGGTTTTGGGGCAGACGATGGTTTCTTCTATCCAGACCGATTCTTCGTCGAAGCCGAGCGATTTGAGGTGTTCGGGATAATAGTCGAAGTTATAATTTGTGGCGTAAGTGGCTTTTTCGTCGAAACCGAAAGTAAGCATGCCCTCGCGGTCGGCATCGTTGAAACCCCACGGCCCGTGAATAACTTCCATTCCGTACTCTTTGCCGAAAAATTCGACCGCTTTTATAAGAGCTTCGGCAACGCTTTTGTCGTCGATAAAGTCGAAACGCGAAAATCTTACGTTCTTCTGATTGAACTTTTCGTTCGATTCGTTTACGATTATTCCCGCAATTCTTCCTGCTAAAACGCCGTCTTTATAAGCCAAAAACGCTTTTACTATGCAGTTTTTAGCCGAAAAGTTCTTTTTTTCGTTTGCCATATACATATCGTCGGTTACGAAAGCCGGAACGTAGTATTTTGAATCTTTATAAAGTTTTATGGGGAAAGTTGCGAAATCCTTCCACTGTTTTTTTGTTTTTACTTCGATAACTTCAATCATAATTTATTTTATTCCGTTTTCCTGTTTTATATGAAGCATGTCCGTGATTTAGCGGAATCGATGCGAGTTAACGGACACGCGTGTACTATTATAGCACCGTTTTTTGATAATGGCAATAAATTCAGACAAAAAAAGCGTTCCCGCAGGGTGAAACGGGGGAACGCTTCGATGTTTTATTTAATTTCGTCGTCCGATAAATGCTCTTTAATTAAACGTTTTCTTCTTTTTTGGCATTGTCGGCCTTGACTTCTTCCGGAGTGAGTTCGGTCGTTTCGGCGATTTCTTCCGAAGGAACGGATTCTTTGTTTTTGCCCAAAACGTTAAGGGCAACCTTTTCAACGTTTTCGGGAGTGAAACCGTATTCGTTCATCAGAATGCTTGCGGGAGCCGATTCGCCGAAGCGGTCCATGGTTACGTAACCGCCTTTAAGACCTACATATTTACCCCAGCCGAGTCCGGAACCCGCTTCCACGATAACTCTCGCTTCTACCGAGGAGGAAAGAACGGATTCTTTATATTCTTCGGACTGTCTTTCGAATACTTCGGTGCAGGGCATCGAAACTACTCTTGCGTCTACGCCGTTTTCTTTAAGAAGAGCTTTTGCTTTTACCGCAAGGCTTACTTCCGTTCCGGTCGCTATAAGAATTACGTCGGGTGTTGAGCCTTCTTCCCTTTCGATAACGTAGCCGCCTCTCAGCGCGTCTTTTGACGAGTTCGCAAGCATAGGGGCTTTCTGACGGGAAAGGACGAGAACGGTGGGACGATCGCTTGCGATGGCGTGTATCCAGGCTGCCGTTGTTTCGGTTCCGTCGGCGGGACGGTAAACGTCCGTGTTCGGAGTGGCTCTCAAAGCGGTAAGCTGTTCTATCGGCTGATGAGTGCAACCGTCTTCGCCTACGCCTATCGAGTCGTGCGTCATAACGTAAATAACGGGGAGCTTCATGATTGCTGACATACGCATAGCGCCCTTCATATAGTCGGAGAATACGAAGAATGTCGAGCAGTAGGGTCTTATTCCGCCGTGAACGTACATACCGTTGACTATCGCGCCCATTGCGTGTTCTCTTATACCGAAGTGGAAGTTGTTTCCGTCTTTATATAATGCGTTGAAGTCGCCGGATTTTTTGATTATGGTTTTATTGGAAGAACCTAAATCCGCGGAACCGCCCATAAGGTTGGGTATTCTGTCGGCGAGTTTGTTGAGTACTGTCGAGCCGTAACCTCTCGTTGCGTCGTCTTTCGAGTACGCCCAGAGATCGTCGTCGCGCGAAGTAAGCGAATAGCCGTTCATCCAGGTCTTGTATTCGTTGGCGAGAACGGGGAACTTCTTTTCGTATTTAGCGAAAAGTTTATTCCAGTCCGCTTCGAGCTTGTCGCCGCGTTTTTTGTATTCGGCGGTTATTTCTTTAACTTCGTCCGGAATGGTGAACGGGGGATAAGTGTAGTTAAGGTTCTGGCGGAGCTTCGCAACGTCGTGTTCCGAAAGCGGCGCACCGTGGCACGATTCGTTTCCTTCGAGCGGGGAACCGTAGCCGATTTTTGATTTTACGATGATAAGCGACGGCTTGTCCGAAACCGCTTTTGCTTTTCTGACAGCTCTCGAAACCGCGTTTATATCGTTGGCGTCTTTTACCGTCTGAACGTGCCAGCCGAGAGCCTGATGACGTTTGCCTACGTTTTCGGAGAATACGTTTTTGGTGTCGCCTTCGATGGTTATATTGTTGCTGTCGTATAAAACGATGAGTTTGCCGAGTTTAAGAGTGCCGGCAAGCGAAGCGGCTTCGTTTTCAATGCCTTCTTCCATACAGCCGTCGCCGCAGAGAGCGTAGGTATAATGGTCTACGATTTCGAGTCCCGGTCTGTTGAATTTAGCAGCGAGCTTGTTTTCGGCTATAGCCATGCCGACGGCGTTCGCGATGCCCTGTCCCAAGGGACCTGTCGAGATTTCAACCCCGGGGCAAAGACCGTATTCGGGATGACCGGAGCATATGGAGCCCTTCTGGCGGAACGTTTCGATATCGCTCATCGGAATGTTATATCCGAATATATGAAGAAGGGAATACAAGAGCATGGATCCGTGTCCCGCAGAAAGAACGAATCTGTCTCTGTTGTCGAAAGACGGATTATTCGGATTAAAATTAAGATGATTCAAAAAGAGCGAATAGCCTATGGGCGCGGCACCTAATACGATGCCGGGATGACCGGAATTCGCTTTAGTAATCGCTTCCGCGGACAAAACTCTTATGGTGTTTACTGCGAGAAGATCTTTAGGGGAAACTTTTCCTAACATATTACCGTTAACCTCCGGATTAAATCCGACCGCGGCTTTTGCCGTAAAGAATCGGATAAAACTTTATTATGATTATATAACAATATAAAATATTTTTCAACTAAAAGCGGGCTTATAGGCTTAAAAAGTTCGGATTTAAAAAGAATAACCGCCCGTATATACGGTATAAAAAACTTTCGTCCGAGACGCTTTTATTTTGTTGTCAATTATGCTTTGTTTTGCTATAATAATATATACTATAATAAATTTATGGACGAAACGCGCGCCGCTTATACCGTAAACGGCGGATAAAAGCGCAACGCTTTTATAAGGAGCAGTAAAATGGACGATAAAAAATTCGTAAAAGAAATCGCAGACATTAACGAAAATTTCACGCAGTGGTTCACCGACGTGGTGCTTAAAACCGAACTCGTAGACTACGGTCCCGTAAAGGGAACTATGGTTATCCGCCCGTACGGCTACGCCATATGGGAAAACATTCAGAAGGATATGGACGCAAGATTCAAAAAGACCGGCGTTAAAAACGCTTACTTCCCGCTCCTTATTCCGATGAGCTTTTTTACCAAAGAAGCGGAACACGTAGAAGGTTTCGCTCCGGAAGTCGCGGTTGTAACGCACGCCGGCGGGGCGAAACTCGACGAACCTTTGGCTATCCGTCCGACGAGCGAAACTATTATCGGAACTATGTACTCGAAGTGGATTCAGTCGTACAGGGATCTCCCCGTAATAATGAACCAGTGGTGTAACGTAATGCGTTGGGAAAAGACCACGAGACCGTTTTTAAGAACGAGCGAATTCTTATGGCAGGAAGGTCATACGGTACACGCCACCGAAGAAGAAGCGATGGAAGAAACGATGAGAATGCTTAACGTTTATAAATCCTTCGCCGAAGAAACTCTCGCCATTCCCGTAATCACCGGAAGAAAAACCGAAAAAGAAAAATTTGCGGGTGCGGTAGCAACCTACGGCATGGAAGCGATGATGCTCGACGGCAAGAGTTTGCAGGCGGGTACTTCGCACTATCTCGGTCAGAACTTCGCGAAAGCCTTTAATATCAAATTTTTAGATAAAGACGGCAAGCAGAAGATCGCTTACACGACTTCGTGGGGGACTTCGACAAGACTTATCGGCGCAATAATAATGGCTCACGGCGATCAGAGAGGACTTGTTCTTCCGCCCAAAGTAGCTCCGATACAGGCGATAATAATTCCCGTAGCCGCTCATAAGGGCGGCGTCAACGAAAAGGCGAAAGAAGTAGAAGAGCTTTTACTTAACGCGGGACTCAGAGCGGAAACCGACACGAGAGAAATGAGTCCCGGCTGGAAGTTCAACGAATGGGAGATGAAAGGCGTACCCGTTCGTATCGAAATCGGTCCGCGCGACATCGAAAACGGCGTTGCCGCGGTCATGAGAAGAGATACGCTCGAAAAGAAAGAAGTTCCGCTTGAAAACATAGACAGGACTATAGTCGAACTTCTTGACGAAATTCAGAAGAATATGCTCGAAAAGTCGAGAGAAAGAAGAGACTCTAAAATCGTCGAAGCCGATACTTTGGACGGAATACTTAAAGGAGTCGAAAACCACTGCTTCGTAAAAGCAGGCTGGTGCGGTTGCCGCGAATGCGAAGACAAGGTTAAAGAAGTCGCCGCCGCCACGTCGAGAGTAATGGTCGACGAAGAAGGCGTCCCAGAAACGTGCGCCGTCTGCGGCAAACCCGCAAAGCATAAAGTCGTATTCGCCCGCGCATACTGATTTACGCGTGAAGGTGCGATAAAAACGGCTGTTTTTATATTATTTTATAGAAGCGTTTTTATAAGCGTCCGGAGCTGCCCCGAATAAGAACCGGGCATAAGCGGAATATTAAAGGCGGCTTTTAAGGAGAAAATTATGTATTATGTAGAAATGGGCGGAAAGGTTATGGCGATGCCGTTAAGCAGCGTATACGTGTCCGTAGCGATGGCGGCATTAGTCGGACTTTTGTTCTACTTTTTCATGTCGTACGGTCTTTTCAGAATGGCGTCTAACGCCGGTATCAAAAATCCCGGGTACGCGTTCATTCCTTTTTACAGATGGCTCGTTCTCGGCAAAATCGTCGGAAACGGAATATTTTTTGGAAGGAAGAGCAATAAAATAGGTCTCATCGCGCTTATCGTGGTTGCGGTTACCGTGTTCACGAGCTTGTCCTATATGATTTGCGAAGGAGCAGGTATGGTAAAAGCTTACCGCGAAGGTTACGAAATAATCTTTTCGTCCACGAACAGTGCGTTTTACCTTATTCCGGCGGGAAGTACCGAAAACATTACCTTCGATATGAGTTTCGAATATTTTCAGAAGCTCTATTACAGCAACGCTTTTTTACTCTTCGATAACGTAGTGTACTATCTCAATTACGTTGCCGAAATCGCATATATAATGTTTATGTACAGCGTATGGAGCTCGATTTTCATAAAGTACAAACCTTTCGGAATGACGATAGCGTACGTTTTAGTCGCGACTATCATCGGCGCGTCGTCGCCTATTCTCAATATCGGCGGTCTTTTCGTGTTCATTTTCAGAAACAGAAAGCCTTTTAATATGGACGAATATATGAAGAGAGCAAACGGCGGCAACCCGTATAACGGAAACGGTTACGATAATCCTTACGGCGGTTACGATAACGGGCAGAATAGTTCAGATCCTTACGGAAGATACGACGGAAGGTATGCAGATCCTTTCGGAGAGGACGATCAGAATAAAAACGGCAACGGCGGTCAGAACGGTAAAGATCCCGGCGATCCGTTCGGAGATCTTTAATTAAAAAAACAGGGAATGAAATTCCTGACGAAAAGTCGCCGCGCGGCGACTTTTTATCGTAAAAATATAAAACCAGTAAAAAGGAACAGTTATGGAAGAAAATATAGCAGCGCTTTCGACGGCTTTTGCGACGGCGGGCGTCGCGGTAATAAGAATAAGCGGCGATTCTCCGCTTGAAATAGCCGAAAAAATGTTCGCCCCGCAAGGAAAAACGCCCGTAAAAGATTTCGAACCGTATAAAATGTACACGGGGACTATCGACGGCAAAACGTTTACCGATTACGGAATGTGCGTTTACTTCAAAGCTCCTAAAAGCTATACCGGCGAAAACATGGTGGAATTCCATTGTCACGGCGGCGTAGCGATAGTAAAAGGACTTTTAAGACGTATTTACGAACTCGGAGCGCGCCCCGCCGAACGCGGCGAATTCACTAAGCGGGCTTTTGTAAACGGCAAGCTTTCGCTCTCTTCGGCGGAAGGCCTTATCGACATGATAAATTCGGAATCCGAAAGCGAAGTAAGGGCGGGTTACGGTTTGTACCGCGAAAAACTGAAAAAGAAAATAGACGTTATTCAGGACGAACTTACCTACGCTCTCGCAAAAATAGATGCCGATATTGACTTTCCTGAAGAAGATCTCGAAGCCGTCTCCCGCGAAGAGATAAAGGAGACTTTGGATAAAGCAGAGAGCGAGCTCGATAAAATTTTAGCTACTTACAGAACGGGCAGAACTCTCAAAAACGGAGTGAAGGTTGCCATCTGCGGCAAGCCCAATGCGGGCAAGAGTTCGCTTCTTAACGCGATTTTGGGTTATGAGAAGGCGATAGTTACTTCGGTTCCCGGCACAACGCGCGATGTAGTCGAAGGTTCGGCTTCTATAAACGGAGTAAAGTTCAATTTCTACGATACCGCCGGTATACGCGAGACTTCGGACGAAGTCGAAGGCATAGGCGTTGGCATTGCTTTGAAAACGGTAAAAAACGCCGATCTCGTTCTTTTTGTTTACAGCGCCGAAGATTTTAATAAAGAAGACGAAGAAATTTTGTCAAATCTTAACGGTCTGAACGTCGTCAGGGTAATGAATAAAACCGACCTTTCAGGCGGCAAAAATAACGGCGTAATTTTGTCGGATCTTAAAACTTCAGCAGTAACGGGCGCGGGAGTCGAAGAACTCAAACGGTACGTTTTCGAGCATACAGTCGGGGCGAATATCGACCTTGGCGGTGACTTTTTAACAGAAGAAAGGCATTACGACGCAATAAAACGCGCTAAAAATAAGATCTCTTCGGCAAAAGCTTCCGTAATAGATATGCCGCTCGATCTGTCGTCGATAGATATTAAAGAAGCGTGGCAGTATCTCGGCGAGATCTCGGGTAAATCCGCATCCGAAGACGTCATAAACGAAATATTTTCGAAATTCTGCGTAGGTAAATAAAAAACTTACGGAGTTATATCGCCGGAACGCTACGATAAAACTCGGTAGAATTATAAATGATAACATAATAAACCCCTCGTTCGCATAATAAAAGAACGGGGGTTTTTTATGAAAATCTGGCAGGCGATAGTTTTAGGGATAGTTCAGGGACTGACGGAATTTCTGCCGGTTTCTTCGAGCGGTCATCTCGTTCTTTTTACGCACATGCTCGGCTGTCCGCAGAATATGTTTTTCGACGTGCTTTTGCATATAGGCACTCTCATACCGCTCGTAGTCGTTTTCAGAGATGAAATCTTTAAGACGATAAAAAGTATAAAAAAGCTGTTTTTTCTCGTAATCGCAACTATCCCCGCGGGGCTTGCCGGTTACTTTTTCGGGAATAAGATCGAAGAAGCCTTCAGCGTTGAATTTCTGCCGGCGGCGTTTGTTTTTACTGCGGCGATCTTGTTTATATCCGAAAAGTTCGGAAGCAAAAAAAGGCGTAATATAGGCTTCGGCTCGGCTTGTTTTTACGGAATGATGCAGGCATTGGCTCTTTTACCGGGGATATCGAGAAGCGGAAGCTGTCTTTCGGCAGGGAATTTTTTGGGAATAAGAGGGGAAAAAAATTCGAACTTTGCGTTCATGATGAGTCTTCCGGTAATTACGGCGTCGTTTGCTCTCGAAGCGGTCAGTATAAAGACTTTCGATTTTTCGGCGACGTATATTATAGGAACGATAGCCGCATGCGTTTCGGGATTTATAGCGATTATTCTGATGAAAAAAATAGCTAAATCGGGCAGATACTCTGCGTTTTCGGTATACTTATTGCTGCTCGCGGCGGCGATAATACTTTTTTCGTAAAATAAAAACGCCGCTTTCGGCGGCGTTAAAAAACAAAATATAAAAAATTTATACGATAAGGTAAGAAATATTTTTATTTTCTCCGATAAGTTCGTCTACGAAATTGTCGTAAAAAGCGGGACTTATCGAAATGATCGAGTAATCTTCGCCCGAATATACGACGAGAGCGTTCTGCATTTTGAATTTTTTGACTTCCGTTATATCCTTGATTTCGATCTTTTCGACAAAAAAGCCCGTGCGTTTTACGATATATCCGTTTTTGATTTTGTAACTCGAAAATATGAGAGAAACGGTCGCGACGACGATTATGAGAATACAAAAGATTACAGTTATCCATAACGAAAGACTGTCGAATCCGTCGATCCGTCTTTTATGGATGTAATATCCGTCGTAAATAGTAACCGCAAGGGAAAGGACTATCATCGCAATAAAGATGACGGTTATGTAGACGGGCTGTTTTATTCTGTAAGACTTTGACTTCTTGTTTAAGGTATCGTTCATACCACTATTATATCACTATTTTTCGATTTGAAAAGGGTTTTTTACTATTTTTTTGAAGCGTCGGTTTGCGGGTAAAAATCGCAAGCCGCATATACGGAGGTAAAATGGGCTTTTTGCAGGATTTGTTATTCGGTACGGTTTCGAGCGAACAGGTAGCTCCGTGCAATTACCGTGCGGAAATTATTTCGGACAGGTACGCTTATATAGAAAACGTAAAGGGAATAAAGAGCTTCGACGAAGACAGGGTAGAGCTGTTTTTAAAAAGGGGAACGATCACCGTAACGGGTAAAAGGCTGTTTCTTAAAAAGTACGGAACGGGCGACGTCTGCATCGGCGGCGAAATAGAAGGATTTTTTATAGACAAAAAGGGATAAAGGAGCTTGGATGGCGGAGTTTGGCAAAAACGGAAAAAGGGTAAAAGTTACGGGACTTAATCAGACGAATCTTTTAAAAAAGCTTTGGGTAAACGGCGTTACCGTGTACGATTATGTTAAAAAATCGCCCAAAGTTTGTTTTTTTACCGTAAAAAGAGAAGATTTTTCAAAATTTTTTGCAATTACGGATAAAACGTGCTATAATATTAAAACAATAAAAGAGTACGGCGTAAAAAGTTTTTTTAAAAAGATAAAAAACGCCGCGGTTTTTCTTATAGCTTTTTTCGTTTTTTTGGTCGCTTCGTACGCAGCTTCGGCAGTGTTTACGGGAATAGATTTTTATGGTTCCGGCGCGGAATATTCCGAAAGGCTTACGACCTATTTTAATAAACAAGGCTTTAAAAGTTACAGGCTCTTTCCGGATGCCAAGCTAAAAGAGCTCGAAACGAAGACTCTTAAGGAAAACGATTATCTGTCTTTTGTATCGCTTAAAAAACGCGGTTCGAGACTGAAAGCGACCGTTATAAAAAAGGTTAAAGATCTAAACGTGAAAAATCCGATAAAAACCGACCTTGTCTCCGACGTAAGCGGTATCGTTTCGTCGGTACAGGTATATCGCGGGTTCGCCGCGGTGAAGGTCGGGGACAAAGTAAAAAAGGACGACGTTTTAGTAAAAACCAAAGAGTTTATAATGGGTAACGAAGTCGAAACGGATATTATCGCTATGGTTACGATAAGGGTAACGGTAAATGATAAAATATCCTTGTTAACAAACGATCCGGTCGCCGCCGTCGTCCTTTATAAGACCGAAAAGGAAGAAACCGGAGAATATTTTGACGAGATTTCGGTAAAAGAAGACAAAGCTCTTAAAAATAAAGACGGCGGATATACGTTTAACGTAACAGCGATAAAAACGGCAGCCGTTTCGACATACAAAACAGCCGCAACCGGCAGATAAAACTAAAAACGAGTTTACGTTAAAGCAATAAATTCAATAACACAAAAGGTTATGACGATGAAAAAGGAAACAACAGCCCCTAAAACCCAAAAAACCCCGGTCAAAGGGAAAAGGTCAAATATCATTATAGCGAACGCCGTGGTCTTCGCTATAAATTTCGTGGCGATAATAGCTATCTATCTCGGCATGATATTTTTAAACGGCAGCGCGGCGGATCAGAAGTCTTTCGTCGAATATTTCAGACAGAACACGCATAACTTCTGGTGTCTCGTCGTGGCGACTTTTCTGATACTGTCGATGATAACCTATTCGATAGGAATACGGAGAAAAGAATTTGCCGACGCGAACAATACCGAAGCGTTCTTTTTAAGTATGGAAATAACGATTTTAATATCGTATTTTATCGGTAAGTACGGCAACGTATATCTCCGTCCCATTCCGTTTATCGCGCTTATTTCGGCGCAGTTCTTCGGAAAACGCAATTCAATATACATTTCGCTCGTGACGTGCATGATTATTTTTCTGACCGACACGTTCACCAACTCGTCTTTAACGACTTACGAAGCCTGTATGACTCTCTTTTCGGGATTCACGACTTCGGTTCTCGCGGTGTATCTTATAGGAGAACTTAAAGAACGCGGCGAAGTGCTTCTGATGTCGATGGTTCTTGTAGCTCCGAACATTTTATGCTTTTTAAGTCTTAACGAATTCAACGTGGCGGATAATCTTTCGGGATTCATTTGCTCTTGCTGTTCCGGTACGTTTTCGGCGATACTTTATCTGACTTTCATGCCCGTTTTCGAAACATTGTTCAAAAAAGCGACTTCTTTCAGACTGGCTGAACTCACCATGCATACCGCTCCGCTTTTGGAAAAATTAAGGGAAGAAGCGCCCGGAACATTCAACCACTCGCTCGTTGTCGCAAGTCTTTCGGAGTCATGCGCTTCGGCTATAGGCGAAGATCCGCTTCTGACCAAAGCGTGCGCGTACTATCACGATATAGGCAAGCTTTCCGCTCCCGAATTTTTCAAAGAGAATCAGACCGAAAAGAACTCGCACGACGATATACTTCCCGAGCTTTCGGCCTCGATAATAAAAGCCCACGCAAAAGACGGCTACGAGCTTCTGATGAAGAACAGATTCCCGAAAGAAATCGCAGACGTATGTCTCGAACATCACGGGACTCTTCCCATTTCGTACTTTCTCGCCAAAGCGAAAAAATACACCGACGAAGCGATAAACCTCGAAACGTACTGCTACCCGGGCCCCAAACCGCAGACCAAAATCTGCGCGATCATAATGATTTGCGACGGAGCCGAAGCGGTAACGAGAACGCTGAAAGATCATTCCAGAGAAGCCGTTTCGGCGGCGGTTCAGAAGATTATAACCGAGCGTATGAATTTAGGTCAGTTTGACGACTGTCCCATCACGATGAAGGATCTTACCGTTATAAAACACGTTCTCGTAAACACTCTCACGGGCGTTTATCATAAGCGTATCGAATATCCGAAGACCGACGTGCAGAAGCTTATCGACTACTGCAACGGCGAATCTGGTTCAAACAGGATAGATTCTTAAAATCATATCGTAACGAAACAACCGACTATACAAAACAACGGAGAAAATATGTTTTTTCATAATCTTAAAATCGAAGGCGAAGGAAAAGTAAATTATAAAAAAATTGCGAGAGCGGTTTATAAAGAACTTAAGCAAAAAGCAAAGCTTAAAGCTGAAGTAGTTCTCGTGAACGAAGAAGAAATAAAAAAACTTAACGCCGAAAACAGAAACGTGGACAAGGTTACGGACGTATTATCCTTCCCGGCTCTGGACGGAATAAGAAATAAAATACTCGATCCCGAAGATTACCCTTACGAACTCGACGGAGACAGGCTTTTTGTCGGCTCGGTCGCATTATGTCTCGAACAGGCTAAACGTCAGGCGGACGAACTCGGACATTCGACGGAAAGGGAATACGTATATCTCGTTATTCACGGTCTTTTGCACCTTTTCGGATTCGACCATATGACCGACGAAGACAAAAAAGAAATGCGCTCGCACGAAAAGAGCATATTGAAACGTCTTAAAATCGAGGAAGAAGAATGAGATCGGGCGAAGTAGCCGTTATCGGCAGGGCAAACGCGGGTAAATCGACGCTCATAAACGTGCTTGTAGGCGAAAAGGTTTCGATAGTGTCCCCGAAACCCCAGACCACGCGCGACAGAATACTCGCGGTGCTGAACGGAAACGATCACGGCGGGTATCAGATAGTGTTCGTAGACACGCCCGGCATTTACAAAGCGCAGGGCGCGCTTAACTCGTTTATGCAGAAAACCACGTCGTCGGTCGCAAAGGACGTCGATCTTATTCTGTTTTTAATCGACGGACACGAGGGTGTAAAAGCGGAAGATATAGAACTTCTGAAAAAGTATTCTTCGCAAGGGGTAAAGACCATCGTCGCGATGACCAAAATCGACATAATGCCCGAAGCAGAAGTAATAATGGAACTTAGTAAGTTTTCAGGGCTCAATCTCGATGTAATTCCAATATCCGCGAGAAAGGGCAAAAACCTTAAAGAACTTAAAAAGGTTATAATAAACAGTCTTCCGGACGGCGAACCTATTTTTCCGGACGACGTTTTGTCCGACAGATCCGAACGCTTTATGGTAGGCGAAATAATGCGCGAGAAGATTCTTCTGAAGTTCGATAAAGAAATCCCGCACGGCGTAGTCGTAAAGGTAAACGAATTCAAATCAAACGACAACGGCGTATATGAAGTAAATCTCGATATAATCTGTTCCAAACCTCAACATAAAGCCATACTTATAGGCAAAGGCGGCTCGGCGATAAAGGCGGTTTCGTCTTATGCGAGACAGGATATGGAAAAGCTTTTGGGAAGGAAGGTTTTTTTAACGACTTACGTTCTCGTAAAAGAAGGCTGGAAGGATACCGAAGCGTCTATTAAAGAATACGGTTATTATAACCCGGATAAAGAGTTTTAGCTTTTTGTAGTCGGTATGGTTTTGACGATACATTTCCGCCGAAACGCTACCGAAAATAAAGAACGGCCGTAAAAGCCGGTTGTTTTATACATAACCCGAATTAAAAACAAAAACGGGGGCATACTTAAATTGAAGCCGCAGGCTTTTGGAGAGTGTGCCGTGAAAAGAAAAAAGGATTTCAGATACGTCAAGGACATTGCGCTTGAAATTTATAAACGTACGGGGGAAGAAAATTACCTTACGTTTTATAAGAAGCTGATCGAACCCGACGACGATACAAACTTATAAGCAAAAGGATAAGTCATGGAAAAGAAGGTGAACGGAATCGTTATAAGAGCGGTCTCTTACGGAGAATCGGATAAAATTTTAACGATTTACACCATTGAAGAAGGACTTGTATCCGCTCGTATAAAAGGAGTAAAAAAGGCGGGAGCAAAGCTGAAAGCTTGTTCCGAGCCTTTTTGTTTTGCCGAATTCGTTCTCGCTTCGGGCTTAAATCGCAACGTTGTTACGGGGGCGAGCATTTACGACGGATTTTACGGATTAAGAGAAGACGTGGTAAAATTTTACGCCGGCAGCGTGGTGCTCGGCTTTTTAAGAGTTTTCGGACTGGAAGAAGCCGATAAAAACTTGTTTGATTTCGCCGTAACCGCAATAAAAAATCTTACATATTCGGACGTAAACCCTTACGAAGAAACGATTTCGTTCATCTTAAGCGGTCTGAAAGCCGCCGGATATGAAATAAACGTCGAAGGTTGCTGTCGCTGCGGCGACGAGATCGAAAACATGGCGTTTTTCGATATGAAATCGGGGGCGTTCGTCTGCGGCGATTGCGCGGAAGAAGGCGATATGCGAGTCTCGCTTTCTACTTATAAAATGCTTAAAGAAGCGTCCGAAAACGAAAAGGCGGCGGAATTTTCGGAAGAGAAGAACAAAGGACTCATAAAAGCGCTTAAATTTTTAAACTATTATATCGAAGCAAAAGTTTCGGAAAGTATAAAGGCGTTAAAGGAACTTACCGAACTGTAAAAATCCGGGTTTTTGAAGATACAAAAATCCGGTTCTTTTTTGTAAAAATGCAAAAAACGTTCGCAAAATCCAAAGCATTTGCTGTGTCATAAATTTTTTGGCAGCAAAACGGAGACGGAAGTTTTTTGAAAAAAATTAACAAAATCGCCGATATGTCAAAAAAAATACTTGAAAAAACGTCCGTCATAGTGTATTATTATAATGTAACTTGACAAGGGGCGCTTTAACGCGCCTCAAAACAAGCGGTTTTACATAAATTAATCGGAATAAAAACGAAAATAAAAGTTTTTCTTATAAAGTTCTTGAGGAGGAATTTCAATGAAATACGTTTACTTATTCAAAGAGGGGAACGCCAAAATGCGCGAACTTCTCGGCGGTAAAGGAGCCAACCTTGCCGAAATGACCAATATCGGTTTACCCGTTCCGCAGGGATTCACCATCACGACGGAAGCGTGTACCAAGTATTACGAAGACGGCAGGAAGATAAACGACGATATTCAGAAAGAAATAATGGAAAATATCGCCAAAATGGAAGAAATCACCGGCAAAAAGTTCGGCGATAAAGAAAACCCGCTCCTTGTTTCCGTACGTTCCGGCGCGAGAGCGTCCATGCCCGGCATGATGGATACCATCCTTAACCTCGGCTTGAACGAAGACGTCGTAGAAGTTTTGTCCGCTAAGTCGAACAATCCGCGTTGGGCGTGGGACTGCTACAGAAGATTCATTCAGATGTTCTCCGACGTAGTTATGGAAGTCTCCAAAAAAGAATTCGAATCCCTTATCGACGAGATGAAGGAAAGAAAGGGTATAAAATACGACGTTGAACTTACTGCGGAGGATCTTAAAGAACTTGCGAATAAGTTCAAAGCGAAATATAAAGAAGCTTTAGGAAAAGACTTCCCGTCCGATCCCAAAGAGCAGCTCTTCGAAGCTATTAAAGCCGTATTCAGAAGCTGGGACAACCCCAGAGCCAACGTTTACAGAATGGATCACGACATTCCGTACAGCTGGGGAACGGCTGTCAACGTTCAGATGATGGCATTCGGCAACATGGGCAACGATTGCGGAACGGGCGTAGCCTTTACGCGTAATCCCGCCACCGGCGAACCGGGACTTATGGGCGAATTCCTTATGAATGCTCAGGGCGAAGACGTAGTCGCAGGCGTACGTACCCCGATGCCCATATCCAAGATGATGGAAGTTCTTCCCGAAGTTTACAATCAATTTCTCGACGTCTGCAAGACTCTAGAAAATCATTACAGAGACATGCAGGATATGGAATTTACTATCGAAAAGGGCAAACTTTACATGCTTCAGACGCGTAACGGCAAACGTACCGCGGCTGCGGCAATCCGTATCGCGTGCGACCTTATCGACGAAGGCATGATCGATGAAAAAGAAGCGCTCATGCAGATCGACGCAAAGACTCTCGATATGCTTTTACATCCCACCTTCGACGCAAAGGCGTTAAAAGATGCGGATAAATATAACGTGGTAGGTTCGGGTATAGCCGCTTCTCCCGGGGCAGCGACAGGAACAATAGTATTCGAACCCGACGAAGCCGTAAGACTCGGCAAAGCGGGTAAAAAAGTCGTTCTCGTAAGACTCGAAACTTCGCCCGAAGACATCGAAGGCATGAAGTACGCTCAGGGCATACTTACAGTAAGAGGCGGTCAGACTTCTCACGCCGCCGTAGTTGCCAGAGGTATGGGTACCTGTTGCGTTTCGGGTTGCGACGAAATCAGAATGCACGAAGAAGAAAAGTATTTCGAACTTGCCGGCAAAACTTTCAAAGAAGGCGATCCCATTTCGCTCGACGGTTCCACGGGTAAGATTTACGACGTGGAAATAAAGACCGTTCCCGCAGATCCCAACAGCGGATACTTCGGCAGAATAATGAAGCTTGCCGATAAATATAAAGCTCTCGAAGTAAAGGCTAACGCCGATACTCCTGAAGATGCGGTAAGAGCCGAACAGCTCGGCGCGACCGGTATAGGTCTCTGCCGTACGGAACATATGTTCTTCGGTCCCGGCAGAATAGACAAGTTCAGAGAAATGATATGCTCCGAAACGGTCGAAGAAAGAGTCGTTGCTCTCGACAAGATCGAACCCATGCAGCAGAAGGACTTCGAAGGACTTATGGAAGCGCTTAAAGGTCAGCCCGTTACCATAAGATTTTTGGATCCGCCGCTTCACGAATTCGTTCCGACGGAACAGGGCGATATAGAAGCTCTTGCGGAAGCGAAAGGCAAAACCGTTGCTGAAATCAAACAGTTCTGCTCGTCGCTTCACGAATTCAACCCCATGATGGGACACAGAGGCTGCCGTCTCGAAGTTACCTATCCCGAAATTGCCAGAATGCAGACAAAGGCGGTTATCAAAGCAGCTATCGCCGTCAATAAGCGTCATCCCGACTGGAACGTCGTTCCCGAAATAATGATTCCGCTCGTCGGCGAGGTAAAAGAACTTGCCTTCTGCAAAAAGATAGTTACCGACACTGCGGACGCGCTTATCAAAGAAGCCGGCGTAGAGCTTAAATACGAAGTCGGCACCATGATCGAAATCCCGAGAGCGGCTTTAACCGCCGACGAAATCGCCAAAGAAGCGGAATTCTTCTGCTTCGGCACGAACGACCTTACTCAGATGACTTTCGGTTTCAGCCGCGACGACTCCGGTAAGTTCCTTCCCGCATACTACGGCGCGAGAATTTACGAATTCGATCCGTTCGCTCGTCTCGATACCGACGGCGTAGGCAAACTTATGAATATGGCGGTTACGCTCGGCAGAGGTACAAGAAGCAATCTTCATTGCGGCATCTGCGGCGAACACGGCGGCGATCCTTCGTCTATCGAGTTCTGCCACAAGATCGGTCTCGACTACGTTTCCTGTTCGCCGTACCGCGTACCCATCGCTCGTCTTGCCGCCGCCCAGGCGAACATTCGCAATCCGAGGGCGTAAGCTTTTGACGGAAAACGGTTAAATTCCGGCATTTTAATACTGAATTTTATGAAAAACAGCCATTCTCGCTTGAGTCTGGCTGTTTTTTTACTCTTCTGAAAGCGGTCGAAAATCGGAAAATGTGCTAAAATTAAGGGGTGGTTCCTCAAATGTTACATTTTTCCATATATACTGTTGTATGTAAAAGAGGGCGACAAAAGAGAGGTATTTTATGTCGAAATATAAATTGATTTCAGAGTATTACTTAAAAGGAAACAATCGCACGCAGATCGCTACGCTTTGCGATTGTTCCCGTATGACGGTCTGGCGCGTTTTGCAACGAGTAAACGCTATCGGTATCGGAATCGGAGAACTGAGCGAAATGAACGAAAAAGAACTTGCTTATTTGCTTTTCCCGGAAAGGACGAAACCGGGAGACGGGTATCTGATTCCGGATTTTAAGTGGGAAGAGTTTCAGATGGTTAAGCACCGTTCGTCAATCAGGCTTTGCTGGCGAAGATATTGCAAACGCGCGGCAAAGCAAAACCTTGCGGCATACAGTTGGAAAGTGTTTCTGACTTCGTATAACGATTACCGCCGACCGAAAATACAGGTTGACGATCCGGACGATAAAATCAGAACAAAATTGAAACATTACAATTTTTTGTTGGCTTATTGCGAGAGCGATAAGGTGATGTATTCCGTGATTCAAACGGAAAAGGAAATGTGGCTGAAATCGCTTGGACTGGACGAAAATAAAATCATAGACGATAGGGAAAAGTAAAACAAATTAAAACTTCTTTGAATTTATTTCAAATACCTATTGCAAAACATACCGGAATATGGTATAATTGAGTAAAGTAGTCAATGAGGTGTATTATGGCAGCAAGTTATAAAAAATTATTCAAATTACTGATAGACAGGGAGATGAAGAGCAAGGAACTCGCCGCGCTCGCAAAGGTAAGCCCCGCAACGCTTGCAAAAATGAAGAAAGACGGCGTTTCCGTAAATTCCGACGTGCTTATAAAAATCTGCACGGCACTTGGTTGTACGCTTGACGATATCGTCGAAATCGTGGACGACGAAAAATAATTGCCGAATTTAAGAATAATTTTTTAATTATGACCGTAGTTGTCATGTTATGTATGATAAAATAAAGAGAAGAGCTGATGAAGAAGACGCAAGAGCAAATACATTATAATATGCAAAGAGTAAAATCTAAAGATTCCGAAATCGAAAAAATTTTGAGAAATGCTTTATGGAATAAAGGATACCGCTATCGAAAAAACGTTAAAGATATTTTCGGACACCCCGATATTGTTTTTAAATCGAAAAAAGTTGCTATATTTTGTGATAGTGAATTTTGGCACGGTTACGATTGGGAACGTAAAAAGAATGAGATAAAAACAAGACAAGACTTTTGGATTCCGAAAATAGAGCGTAATATGCAACGAGATAAAGAGGTTAATATGAAACTTTCGGAAGAGGGATGGACGGTTTTAAGATTTTGGGGAACGGAGATAAAGAAACAAACGGAAAATTGCGTAAAGGAAATTGAAAAATGTATAAAACGATAGATTTGTGCGCGGGGATAGGAGGAATTCGTAAAGGATTTGAAATGACGGGAAAGTTCAAAAATGTGCTTTCCGCAGAGATCGATTTAAGCGCATGCAAAACCTATGAGCTTCTGTTCGGCGAAAATCCGTTTAATGATTTAACCTCGGATGATTTTAAGAGAAAAGTAATCGAAACGCCTTATGATGTTCTTTTGGCGGGTTTTCCGTGTCAAACATTTAGCAGAGCCGGATTGGAAAAGGGATTTGACGATAGCGAAAAAGGCGTGATATTCTGGCATATCGCCGAAATAATCGAAAAAACGCATCCAAAAGCTTTTTTTCTTGAAAACGTAGATAATCTCGTCAAACACGATAATGGCAGAACTTTTCGGATAATAATAGAAACATTGGAGAAAAAATTAAATTATAAAATTATCGGTGCAAAAAGAGATGAAAATGGTGAGATAAGCTATGATTGGCGAGACTATGTAAGAAACTCAAAGCATTTCGGAGTTCCGCAAAATAGACCGAGAACGTATATCATGGGGTTTGATCGTAATCTTATTAAAAACGAATCGGCTTTATGCGATATGGTGCTGCCTACTCATAATGACATAAAAATATACGAAGATCTTTGTGACGTTTTAGAAATGAATGCTCCCGAAAAATATTATATGTCTGCGGGGTATTGGGAAACACTGAAAAGGCATAAAGCAAGGCAAAAGAAAAACGGAAACGGGTATGGATATGTGATAGTAAACCGAGACGGAATCGAACATCCGATAGCAAATACCCTTTTGGCAACCGGCGGTTCGGGGAAAGAGCGTAATTTGATTGTCGATTACAGAGAGGGGATTTCGGGAAAAGAGATAAAAGGGAAACACTCGCCTTTGAATAGCGAAGGAATACGAGTTATGACTCCGAGAGAATGGGGAAAATTGCAAGGGTTTATAAATTATGCTTTTGTCGAAAACGGTCAAGATAGATTTTCTTTTCCGGAGGGCACAAAAGACGGGCAAATGTATAAACAATTCGGTAATTCGGTAACGATTCCGGTAATAAAAAGTATGGCGGAATTTATGCTCGGATGTTTTGAGTATTTAATAATATAATTTATTTGTTAAAGGGGAACAAAAGATGACGATTACGGAGATTTACGAAGAAATTACGATATCCTATAAGAATATTGTGTTGACGGATTTGCCGGTATTTAAAAAATACGGAAATTATGTGTGCAAAGTTTTGGAATCGGAGGAAAAACACGAAAATGCGCTTATGCTGAATTCGGGCTCCTCGTTTTACCATGTTCTGACGATCGCGCTTTCTGCTATATATTGCGTTCTTTATAAAAACACCGATATTCTTGATTTGATAGAACAACTTAATCCGGGAGATTTGTTGATAATAGACGGAGAACGAGTTAAATTTATTAGTTTAGGGAAACTAAACGGAGTAGGCTTGTTTCATGATAAAGATTATTTTGTTTATGAAAGTAATTCCTGTAAAAGATATTATCCGTTAGAAAGTCTAAAAAATAAAAATATATCTCGGTATAACGGATCTTCCGAACGATTAGACGGAAGGGGTGTTAAATCGGACTTTTTGAAACGAAAGGACTTTATAAGTTATTGTACGGACAAAAAGAAGTCGGAAATAAGCACCGAGATAGAAAAATCTATAGCCGTAGTATGCGATAGGGGTTTTGCGGAAAATGTGTATAATAATGTTGTTATCGATTATAACGGCAAAAAAATTAAATTATCCGAATTGGTTACTGCGGCATATTTCAGCGACGGAGAAAAATATCAAATCGGTAATAATCCTACAAAGGAAGATCCGATAATTAAATTTTATTCAAAAATTTCGACGTTGCGTGATTTTGTTATAGACGATAACGGGAAGTCTCTCATCGGGTGTGTTTTCCCGGACGAATCGATTTGGTATAATAGCAGTGAACTTAGTGTATCAAGCAGAAAAAGCCTGAAATTTTCGATTCTGGAGGGAAAATTAAATTTTGTTAAATTTGCCGAATTTATTAACGATGATGCATATCATATTTATTCCGTTCTACCGGAACAAATCGAATTTCCCGAAACAAGTCGATTTGATTCGGACGAAAGAAAAAGAATTATACGAGAATTTACTTTATTTTCAAAAAGGACTTTGAACGAAACCGTTATTAATACCGATTGGAACGGCGTTATTAACGAAATAAAAAAGCGGTTATTGACTATTCAACGGCAATTATCGTATTTTGAAGGCAGCGAAGAATATATAATCAATTGTTATTTTCTATTGAACTTATGTAGGTCTGCCTATTTTCCGTTGAAATATTGTAACATTGCATTTGAGAAACAACAAATCGGGTGGACGTTAGATGATAAATTAAGTTCGCTCGCGGCTTTCGGAACAGAAACGGATGCGGAAATTAAAGAAGATATAGAATATATAAATTCAAATATTTCGCTTATGCTTGACCGACTTTATTATGAAAATCCGAAGGCAAATATCATAATACAAAAAATAAAAACGGAAAAAGTAGATTGTATTGTAACTACAAAGGCATATTATAATACTATTTTCGATTTGTGGTTAAACGACGAAAATATCGAAAGAGATAAATTACCGGATGTTTTGACTGTTTCCGTATTTGAAAAAAACAGAAGCGTTTTTTCTCACGTTATATTTACGACGGCATACTATGATTTTACATTTAACCCTTACGCCGAAGCTTCGTTTGCTTATGCGGATCTTTTAATATACGACTATGAAAAATATCAGTCGAATTATATGAAAAAGAACACTTTACGCGAGTCGCAAACGATATACGAAAAACAAGGGATACAATACGGTCGAGTGTCTGAAAATAAAGAAACTGCGGACGAAAGATTGCAAGATAATGACTTGGATTTCCGATTTGAAAAGGAAATAGAGCAACTGACTCAAAACTTACAAGTAAAAAGTGCAAATACATATCTAAAAAGAGAATTTTCAAAAACGGATTCTTTAGTTCCGGTTGCTAAAATTCTAACATTTTTATCGGGAAACGCCGGCTTTTTTACAAAGCAGTTTAAAGCGTACAGAATATCGGGAGAATCGATAGACGAAACCGATTTGGCGGATTTGAAAGTCGGGGACAGTATTGTTTTTACAAAACAATCCGAAAATAAAGATATAGTCGATTTGTTGTTGAATAATCTCTTAAACGATAAATATAAGGAGACAGATTATCCGAATTACTATAAACAGTCTTTGGCGTGGAAAAATGAAATAAGAACTTTTATCGAGAGCAATAATTATTCGCTGGTAAATTTTGTCGATATGTTGGATAAAAACGGATGTTCGAGGTCATATGCAGCCGTAAGAAGTTGGTTAACCGAAGAATGTCACATAGTCGGACCGACGGACGAGAATGATTATAAAGCGATTTTAAGTACAATCGGATCGAGTTTGGATTTCAAAGAAGTTTGCAAAAGTTGCGGCGAAATAAGAAAGCTAAGACGAAAAATCTTAAATTTATTAGGTAAGGCGATAATAAAAAACATTTTGTCGGAAAATAATGATCCGATATGGAAAGAAGTCGAGAAAAACGCCGACGATTTATCTCAAATCGAACAAATTTCATCTATCAACGAACCAGAAGAGAATGCGAAAGTTCCCGTTTATATGGCAAATAAACCGTGTATCTTATAATTACGATGGGAGGAAAAAATGAATACATTAAACAAAGATTTACTTGAAATCAGGAAGAGAATCGTTAAAGCGATGAAATCCGAACTTTTAGGCCCCGGATCCGAAGTTTCGTATCCGGACGAAGAGCACGAACTGATATCGGAAGTGCCTTTCGAGCGATATTCCGTCGGTATATTATATCCGAAAGACGATAAATTCGGAGATAACGACGAAGTCTCGGAGGCTGTTTCTCGGGAAGATACAGAAGATGAGAATTTCGACGAAGAAAGCGATGCGGAGAAAGAGACGGAAATTATTTCTTCGACCGGTTCGATGTACAAGGATGATTCGTGCGACGAAGAAGTGAATTTGGCTCAACAGAACAAGCCGTCTTCCGTAGGACTCACGTTTTTTGTTTCGGGCGATATAAAATCGATGTATGTATCGGTAGATTATGCGATTTATAATTTGGCGGCGGATAACGAGATAGAAGTTCCGTATTTCGGTGATACGTTAAATATCCCCGACTGTTTATCGACGTATATATCTTTTGACGAAAAATCACAAACGATTAAAAAATTGAGATCGATTAATTATCGCGATTTAAGCGATTTATTCGAACACAACGCAATCGAGAATCCGGAATTGTTTACGGCAACGGCTAATCTGAATAAAATTTTTAAAACTCGAAAATCATACAGGAGATTCCCGTATAAAGAAAAATTAAAGTTGGATTTTGACGGGAATAAGTCAAAATGCGAGTTAAAGAACACCGGAGGTTATGTTACCGCAGTAAAAAGAAAAATTACGGAAAAGATTTACGGCATCACGGTTATGCTTGTAAATGAAGACAGAGATGGTAAAAAGAAGCATATTTTTCAACCCGTGATATCGATACAAAGCGGCGATTTATTCGGAGAAATTTTTCTTGACTATAATAAAATCGCAAAAGAGGATAATTTAGACGAAGAAGAAAAATCATTGGCTTTATTATACAGCAAGAAAGAAATATACGGAACGGGACACGGTGTATCGGTCGATTGGAATATAGAACAAGGTATCGGAGAAATTCATACCGAGTTTATGCCTATTTATGAGGTTCCGAAAATAAATTTGAATTTGCGCAGAGGTACCGAAAGCGAAAAAAACGTAGACGAAAAATGTTTATCGATGAAGTATTTATCGGATCTCGAATCCGACGATAAAATCGAAAAGACGAAAAAATTATCTACGTTTATCAATACATACGGCGAGTGGATAAAAAATCTGCGTACCGAAATCGAAAATAATGTCGGATATAAAAGATACGAGGAAACGGCAAAAAAGCATATATCTCAATGCTTTGAATCGTATCAAAGAATGGTCGACGGGATAGGACTTCTGAAAAAAGACGAAACGGCGTATCGGGCGTTTAATTTGGCTAATCGCGCAATGTTTATGCAACGGATTCACGGGGCTTTTCAAAAAGAAGATAAATATCCGGATGATGCCGAATGGCAAGATAAGATTTCTTGCATCGATTATTTTAAGGAAAGTGACGAAAATGCAAGGTGGCGTCCGTTTCAGTTAGCATTTTTATTGATGTCGATAAACGGAATCGTGAATCCGTCAAGTAGGGACAGGGATTTTGTCGATTTGATTTGGTTCCCGACAGGCGGCGGTAAAACCGAGGCTTATTTGGGCGTAACTGCGTTTACGATCTTCTATAGAAGATTGAAGAATCCCGCAAACGGCGGCACGACGGTTATGATGAGATATACATTGCGATTGCTGACTTCGCAACAATTTGTTCGTGCGTCCACTTTGATATGTGCGTGCGAAAAAATCAGAGAAGACGAGGAAGAAAGCGGTTATAAAAACTATAATCTCGGAAATGAGAAAATAACCATAGGGTTATGGATAGGCGGCGAACATACGCCTAACACGAATGCTAAAGCCAAAGAAAGTTTCGATAAGTTAAAGTCGGGAAGCAATCTTAAAATATCGAAAGACAAATATAATAAGTTTCAGGTTTTAAAATGCCCGTGGTGCGGAACGAAAATCGTACAAGACGAAATTAATCGAAAAATAAAAGGAACGTGGGGTTACGCTTTTAAGAATAAGCATTTTTATCTGCATTGCACTCAAGAGGGCTGTGTATTCGAGAAGTCTTTACCGATATAAGTCGTAGACGAAGAATTGTATTCCAATCCTCCGACGCTATTATTCGGTACCGTCGATAAGTTCGCGATGATGGCGTGGAAAAAAGATATAAGATCGTTTTTCGGCGTAAACGGCAACGATGCTCCGGATTTGATAATTCAGGACGAATTACATTTGATAGCGGGACCGCTCGGATCGATGGTAGGATTGTATGAAACGGCTATAGATTATTTGTGTTCGTATAAAGGAAAGAGACCTAAAATTATTGCGTCGACGGCTACGATAAGACAAGCCGATTTACAATGTCGAGCTTTATATAACAGAGAAGTTCGGCAGTTCCCCGCTCAGGGATTAGATGCCGCGGATTCGTTTTTTGCGAAGGAAATTCCGACAGACGAAGATTTCGGAAGACTCTACTTGGGCGTTATGCCGTCCGGAAAAACAAAGGTTATGTTACAAGCGAGAGCAACTGCTGCCGCATTGCAATTTGTTTGGCAACTTGATTGCCCCGACGAAGAAAAAGATAAGTTTTATACGTTAGCCGTTTATTTTAATAGCTTAAAAGAACTCGGTAAAGCATCTTCCGTTGTTGCGGACGATGTGAAAGACTTCATAAAAAGAATTACATACAGACAAATAGTCAAGAGATATTCATCCAGAAATATCGGTATGGCATACGAATTAACCAGTCGTGTAAGTACAACCGAGTTGAACGACACGTTGGACAAGTTGGAACATCTGACGTTTTCGGAAGATAATATGAAAAATCAGAAATATCCGATTAACGTGTTGCTGGCATCGAATATGATTTCCGTCGGTGTAGACGTCGCGCGATTGAATCTTATGATGTTGCAGGGACAACCTAAATCCGTAAGCGAATATATTCAAGCGTCGAGCAGAATAGGGAGAAGTTATCCCGGACTTGCCGTAACATTATACGACGCATCAAAAAGCAGAGACAGGTCGTTTTATGAACAATTTAAGGCATTTCACAGTGCTTTTTATAAATTCGTCGAACCGACGGGCGTTACTCCTTTTTCGGCACCTTCGCGCGACAGGGCGCTTCATGCCGTATTATTATCCGCGGTACGGCAATCCGTGTCCGAGTTAAATTCCGATAAGGATGCTTGTATGGCTTGCGACGAATATCAAACAGAGAAGATAAAGAAGATCGCAAAATATATTTCGGACAGAATAAAAGAAATAAATTCTTTTAACCCGAAAGGTATGAAAGACGACAGCGAAGACGCCGAAGGAGAGATAACGGAGTTTATCAATGAATGGATTAGTAAGGCGGAGAAAGACGAACATTTGACATACGGAGATGATTTTATCGTAAAAGATGCTCCCAAGGGAGCAGACCGTTTGATAAAACGGTTTGATGATAAAAGCAAGGATGATGCGCAAAAGACATTAACGTCTTTGAGAAACGTTGATAAAACCGTGCCTGTGTCGGTTGTTGTTTGGGAGGGTGAATATGACTGAAATTAAAACAAGAAGAAAAATGGACGAGATAACTCATAGTGTGAGAAGGAGTCAAGCCGTTTTACAATACGGTGTCGGAGCTATGATAGATTTTCCGAGCCAAGTATTGATGACCGCAACATCCGAGCTGTGGGAAAATCCTGATATTATACATGACGAGAGATTGGAAAAATTGCTCGGTGTAAGCGAATTTATTACTCCTTCGGATTGCGGTATTCCGTTTGTCCGGTTTCCGAGATGGTATTTTTGTCCGAAATGCAGAAAATTTAAGCCGATTGAGGAATGGCAAAAAGAATATAAGGCGAAATCGGCAAGAAAAAATATGCCAGATAACGATCCGTATATGATAGGTAAACCTGTATGTTCGGAAGATCGCCAAGAATTGGTTCCCGCTCGTATTGTAACGGTTTGCAAACACGGTCATATAGACGATTTCCCGTGGATAAAATGGGTACACTGCAAAAACAGATTCGGAGAGAAAGAAGTATGTTCTCATCCGCAACTTTTATTTAAAACAGGTTCGTCTGCGACATCGGGACTTGAAGGGGTGGAAGTGGAGTGTACTAATTGCGGAGCGAAAGCTTCGTTGTTCGGGGCGTTTAACAAAGATACTTTCGAGGTCGAAACAAAAGACAGTAAATTCGGCACGGATTTTCATTGTACCGGAAGACATCCTTGGAAGAACGAAAAGAGTATTTGTTCCGAATATCCGCAAACAAAGCAAAGAGGCGCATCTTCGGTTTATTTCCCCAGAATTATAAGTTCTTTGGTGATTCCTCCGTATTCCGGATTATTAAACGATAAAATAGAAAAATCCGATGCTTTGAGAAAACTTTCCGACATAATCGGTGACGGTATAGACGAATTTTGTTGCGATAAAGACAAGGAAGAATTTATACTGAAAAAAATCGATAAATATATAGATGAATTTGTTAAAGAAATCTGTGAAAACAAGGAAGCGATTTTTTCTATATTAAGACGTAAGTTTTCATTATCCGAAAATACCGAAAACAAAGACCAAGACAAAGAATTATTGTATAAATCCGAAGAATATAAGGCTTTAACGGGTGTAATTTCAGGCGAAAGTTTCGGTGAAGACGAGTTTAAACGAGAATCGGTCGATTCCGATGCGTATGGTTTAAGGGGTGTAAAATCTATAGCGCTTATTCATAAAGTAAAAGAAGTTACGGCTCTTATCGGGTTTTCGAGAATCCAGCCTACAAACGATATGGACGAATCTTCCGAAGGGGTTCTTGTTTCCGTTAAAAGGAAAAAGACGAGTACGGTAAGAGCGGCATATCCTGCAACGATGTCGAGAGGGGAAGGTATTTTCATAGAGTTTGATAAAGATGAACTCGAAAAGTTTTTTAATGCAGAACCTTTTAACGGCAGGGCAAAACAATTGAGTGACAGATATAATAATTCGTTTTACGGTAAAAATCGAAAATTAAATGTAGATTCCGTATTTTTATTTTTACATACTATGTCTCACCTGTTAATTAAGGAATTGAGCTTCAGTTGCGGATATCCGACGGCATCAATCAGAGAAAGACTGTATTACGGAGAAGCTGGCGGGGAAAATATGTGTGGAGTGTTTATTTATACGACCGGAGGAGATTCGGAAGGAACACTCGGCGGATTGGTCAGACAGGGACAAATCGATTGTTTACCGAGAGTTTTTAGTCACGCAATCGAATCGGCGAAATTTTGTGCAAACGATCCTGTTTGCAGTTTTAGCGAAGGGCAAGGAATGGATGCGTTGAATTATGCGGCATGCCATACTTGTGCGTTATTGCCCGAAACCTGCTGCGAATTTTCAAATACGCTTTTGGATCGGGTAGTTGTTGTCGGAAATATGGATGATTCCGTTAAAGGCTACTATTCCGATTCTGTAAACAAAATAGAATAAGTTGTCAATTTAATAAAACAGAAGATATTGATAAGCGAGGATAAGCGATGGCGGATACTCCGAGAGCATATAAACTGAATAAAGAGAAGCGGGCGGCGGAGGAGGACGGGAAGTTTCTGTATTATTTTTATGACCGAAAAAAACTGACGGCGGTTGCGCTTCCCGAAGAGCAGTTCGATAAACTCGTGGAGATGGACAGGGAATATTATAATCTCGAACGCCGTGAACACGATCATAAAACGACGTTCAAAAAGGCTGCAAATACCAACGGCTATAAGAAAATCGATATAGAAAAGGACGATTTCGGACAAGCCTCGGATGACGACTCGGATGACGACGATGTTTCCGGCGTGGACTTTACCTGTAAAATTCACAAGCAGTGCGATATTGATAAAAAAGTTGCCGCGCTTTCGCCTGACGACCAGATAATTTACAAAATGTATTATGTGGACGGTTTCAGACAGGCGGAAATTGCGGAAGAACTCGGTAAAACGCAAGGTTACGTCGCAAAACGGTTGATGAAAATCGGCGACGCGTTACAGGAAAACAAAACCGACGAGGATTGCGCAAATGCTCAGTGGGAGAAGTTTCTTCGCAAATTCCGCACGGATGACGACGAAGATATTTTGTGGGATATGTTTTTATATTTGCTACCCGTTGAGGAGCAGGCGGATATAGCAAGTTGGTTTTATAGTTATCGCGAGTTTTACAAATTCGGGCTGTCGTATCTCATAATTCGTCCATTCGATAAAGTAACCGACCAAACCGAATTCGGGAACAGAATGAACGAATTGCCTTATCATAGCCGTTATATGTACTACGAAATTTTCGACGGACAGGTAGAAGAATTGCAATGGCTGTATCTTGCGCTTTGCGAAGAGGTGGAAAGCCGTAAGAAAACTTTTCCGCAGAAGCCCGCGGGAACAAATTTTGAGAAGATTTTTCAGAAAGCGGAAGAAATCTGCAAGCGGCTCGATGTGACGGCGGAAGAGTTTATAAACGAGCGATTTATACCGAAAGAAGCGGAAAAGCGCGGGAAACGTTACAAAGATTACAGGCGAAAATATCAGAATATCGTTGTGGCGGACGAAAATGACGCGCGCCCGATAGAAGAACAACTTCGGGATATATTCGGAGACGGTCCGACACCGGAATTATCCAACCCGGAATTCCGCAAGAAAAAATAATTTAAAAAATTTTTTATATTTCGGAATATTTTCGGCGTTTTTTTCGCTTGATAGGTGTAAAACTTTTTTGCAGGCAGGAGGAACATTAAAATGCAAAACAAAATTAAAGTGTTTGAAAATAAGCAGGTGCGGACGTTATGGAATGCCGACGAAGAAGAATGGTATTTTTCCGTAGTGGATGTATGCAACGTTCTGGCGGATTCCTCAAGTAAAGATCCGGGCGCATACTGGCGCAAACTGAAACAACGCTTAAAAAACGAAGGAAGTGAAGTCGTGACAAATTGTCACGGACTGAAAATGCAGGCAGCCGATGGGAAATATTACAAGACCGATTGTCTTGATACGAAAGGCGTTTTGAGGCTTGTACAGTCGATCCCGTCGCCGAAAGCGGAGCCGTTCAAAATGTGGCTCGCGCAGGTTGGAAGCGAGCGGCTTGACGAAATAGCCGATCCAGAAAAGGCGATACTTCGCGGCGCGGATTTTTACCGTGCCAAAGGGTATACGGAGGGGTGGATCAATCAACGTTTGCAGACGATAGAAATGCGTAAAGAACTGACCGACGAGTGGAAAGAACGCGGAATAGAGCAGGAAAAAGATTACGCGATTTTAACGAACGAAATGACAAAGGCGTGGAGCGGTTTATCCGTTAAAGAATATAAAGAACTCAAAGGGCTGAAAAAAGAAAATCTGCGCGACAATATGACGAATATCGAACTCGTTCTGAATATGCTTGCGGAAGTTACGACGACGGCGATATCGAAACGGGAACAGCCCGATACGTTTGAAGAAAGTAAAACAATTGCCAAAAGAGGCGGAAAAGTAGCAAAAAATGCAAGAACGGACATCGAAAGTCAGTTGGGACAATCGGTAATTTCTCCGCTTAATGCAAATGATAAGCCCGCGCTTGAAGTGAAAACTGACAGCGACGGAGAAAAAGATTAAAACCGCTTTATAATTGGGGAGTAGAAAGAAAGTGGATAAGATAGAGGAATTATTAAACGCCAAGAAAAACGATCGAGCAACACCGTTACAACTTCGGGCATTAACAGATAAGTCGTATAAAAACAAAACGACGCATAGCCAAAATAATGACGAAATAAATTTTGAATTGGCAACATACGGCGATGCAATCTTGAAATGTGTATTGTGTAAAATCTACTTTGAAAGGGAAGATGAAGATAATTTCGGGTTCAAAGGTAAGTTAACCGAGTGGAAAAAACAATATGAAAGCGATGAGGTGTTGGTAAAATTTATTGCTCGCCACTATGATATATTAAATTTAAATTGTCTTAATTTTGATGGGGACGATACGAAAAAACCGCATGATTACGATTATCAGGGTAAAAATGCTAAAAGAAGGTATAAATACATTGCGACCGCAATGGAGGCGTGCATTGCCGCAGTTTATATTGAAAACGGCGAAAATGAAGTCATTGAAATTGTAAAACAATGGATAGAATGGATTGATGAATCTAAATCTTAAAATTTGTTAAAATACACAATTACATAAAAACGAACAGGGAGCCGGATAAAGAGTCCGACTTCTTTTTTTATGTGCGATTGTCGGGAGAATTTCCGGCAATTTTTATTCTCAACAAAGGAGCGATAAATGCAAAATTATAATCGGTATCGCCCGCCGTGAACGGGCGAGAAAATAACATAAAAATTGAAAAAACAGGAGGATAAATGGAAGATAAAAGATTAAAACAATTTACGTTTTACGATTTGTATTACGAGGCGTTGAAAGGACTTCCCGACGAGGCGGCGGGAAGAATGGCGAAAAACATCTGCAGGTTTATGTTTACAAACGAAGA
>CABTOK010000002.1:0-46082 GCA_902486425.1 uncultured Eubacteriales bacterium
ATCTTGGCTCTCGCAGTGGCGGTCGGCTTTATAGTTCTTATTCCAGAAGCAGATGGAACAACTAATAGTAAGTTGGGGTTTTTATTTCTCCTGCTAATGTTTATCATAGGAATTCTTGAACTAATCGGCGGTATAATATCTATTCGTAACATAAAAAAATTGCGGAAAGCCTCACCGTGGATAAGAAAACACAAAAAGCCTGTCGATTTCTTGAAAGAAGGGCTTGCGACAAGCGAAACGATAATCGAAGAGGATTATTCCAAGGCGTTTTACGACAAAAATAACCTTAACGTTTTTAAGGCGGTTTTTCCCGATGCAACCATTTTGTATCGCCAACAAGCGGTTCTACGCATTGCAAACAGGTTGTTTGTGGCGGGCAATGATTTGAGCGAAAACGCTAACCCCGAACTCACGTTCTTTTTCGAGGTTTTTACGGAAAACGGCTGCGAAAAACTGGTACCCGTATTTAGCGAAGCAGAAGAACATTCCCTTTTAACAGACAAATATTACAAACTTATCGGCTATGTTGCGCCCGATGCTGCGCAAAACGGAGCAATAAGTACAAATACAGGTTCGGCCGATACAAGCACTCTTATCTCTACGCAAGAAAGAATTCCGCAGAAGGCAAGAAAAGTTATTATGATAATAATTTTTGCGTTATATGCGGTTACGCTTATTTTAGGAATATTGACGGCGACCACGGGAATGCTTGACAGTGCGCTTTCTTCGACAGTTAAAGACGCAACAGAAGAAGTCGGCAGAGCGTACGGCATAATTATGGGTTTAGTTTGGGTTACAGCTTTGCCGTCAGTCGGGTATTACATAGCGTTTGTTTCGCCGCTGAAAATAAATAAACGCGGAAAATTTTTTATTGCGGCAGGGTCGGCTGTATTAAGCATAATTCTCGATATAGTTTTCTTTGTCGTGACCAAAAACTACCGCCCGTTACTCGATTCCGACGATAAGTGGTTTATCCCGTTTACAGTTATTGCGGGAAGCGTTTGCTCATTCGTGTGCTATCTGTTGACCATTCTGAGAACAGACGCTTTAGCCTTAAAAAAAATCGGTGGAAAATCGCTTAAAGCTTCAAACGGTTTGTTTGAAGTTATTCGTGCGACAATCATCGATATATTCAATTTTTTATTGAAAGTTGCCGCGCTCATTTTACGCTTTAAGGACTCATTTACTACCGTTTATGCGCTTATAGCCGCACTTTTGTTTACGTTGTTGTTGCCCTTTACCACGTTTATAGTGTCGTTTATAATAATCGTGCTTGTTCTGTGCACCCTCGTTCTCAAGTTTGCGGGATTCATTCATTTTGCTTACGAAGGCACCGGAACGAGCAAGCGAATTTATTCGGTGTACGAAAACGGATACGAAAGAATTTTGACTTACAGGTCTTACGATACATACCGTTCGAGAGACGTTTACATTGACGATATCGGTAATTACTGGTATACAACAGACAACGGCAGAACATTTTATAAAGACTAATAGTCCATAAAAATGAAAAACGAGGGCTCTGTTACAAGTTGTAAAATTTACAATTTGCGACGAACCCTTGTTTTTTTGTAGTTAGGAAAACATAGCCTAAAAGGCGTTTACGATTGCGCGTTATTTTATGTGTTTACTCTATGCGTAATTGCTTTATCCGTAAATTGCCGTGTATCTTTGGCGCATTTTGATGAAGTATTCATACACCGTCGCTTGCGCACGAGATAAAACTCTGCCTATTTCGGGATAGCTTAAACCTTTTACGCGGCATTCAAGGGCAATACGCATATTTTCGGTCAAATTCAGGCTTGAAACGATTTTTTCGTATAAAGTATAATCTTGTGAGACTTCTTCTTTTATTTCGTATGACGGCTCACTTACGGGCGTTAAAGCCTCAAGACTGACCGAGCGGTAATAATCTCTCGTTTTCAGATTTATCAACTTCATCATTTTACGAATACAGGCAATCTCGATAGTAATCGGTTTGCCTTTTTTGCTGTAACATATAACGTCGTTCAAATGCTTTCCGTAATGTTCGCAAAGATACAATGCACCCTCTTGAACTAAATCATAAGAATCGCTGAGCATATAGCCCAATTCGTTTTTGTGTTTAATATCGGCGTAGAGATCGGCATACATTTTCTGCGCACGACTCCCTTGATAGCCTATCTGGAAACGCAATTCCATAAAGGCAACAAGTTCCGCCATTTCAAGCACGTTGTTTTGTGAGATTTCTTCTTTCATAATGCTGAAATCTAATACTTTTCTTTTCATTTGGATTTACCTCCGATTTATTTCGCCTTTCGGCAAAAACGGGGTAGCACCGAGAAAAGATGGAAATCTCTTGCGTTATTGTCAGTCACACGGAAGTCAACGAAAAGCACAAAAATTGTTGCGTAAATAAAAAGAGTCAAACTTAATGTAAAGTTCAACTCTCAATATATATTCAAATTTTCAGCGACAATTTTTTGCCGTTGACTTCCGCTTTTCACTGTGCTACAACGCGACGACGAAAGGCGAAAATCGGAGCATAAATAAAGTCATAAGAAAAAGGCGGTAGAATCAATGTTCTATCGCCTTAAATCGTATATTATTTGGTTCTCTTTACAAACTTTCCGTTTTGACGGGGTTTCGTAAGCCAGTCGTAAGAAATCTTCTTTTCTGCGACCTTTGTCTTAACGATTATCCCGGCAACGCCTTTTACGCAAATGAAAAGGAACCACGGGTGCGACCGCGGTTCCCATTGGTGGAGATAAGGGGATTCGAACCCCTGGCCTATGCGTTGCGAACGCATCGCTCTACCAACTGAGCCATATCCCCACGGATAGACCGAAAACGGAACTTAACGTAAATCCCGTTCCCGATAGCTTACCTATTATAACATTTTTTTAAGAAAAAGCAAATATTTTTAACTCAAAAAATAAAACTTTTTGTATCTGTCCGAAAAATCATGTCCGTTTCGGTTTTCGGATAGTCGGGACGTCTTACGTTGACGTTTGGAACCGTACGAAAATCAAAACCGTCTTTTAAATATTTTTTCCGTTAAGTCGGAAAAGGCATATTCTTAACTAGTTGAATAATAAATAACTTCATTTATAACTGTTTATAAAAAACGCTTGAAAAAACGTTCTTTTTGGTAGTATAATATAAAAAATAAAGGCGGAAATTATGAAACTATATATCGTAGAAAGCAGCGAAGTAGAAACTTGCGGAGCGACGAAGGCAATACAAAACGAAATAGACAAAGTTTTTTTATCCGGCGGCGGGGCGGTAATCGTTCCCGATGGAGAATATCATGTTTCTACTATAAGATTAAGGAGCAGAGTCTCGCTGATACTTAAAAAAGGAGCGAGACTTATCGCTTCGAAAAATCCCGACGATTACAAGTACAATGCGGCGGGGGACATAGAACCGCTTGAAAATAAAGATCTTACGGACGTTTTGTGGGAACCGTGGAACGTTCGCAAAAATTACGATTTTATGACTAAGCCGGGCAGCAGATGGAACGATGCGATAATAAAAGCGATTGACGCCGAAAATATTTCGATAATCGGGGAAGAAGGTTCGTATATAGACGGATCCGATTGTTACGATGCGTCCGGAGAGGAGCGTTACCGCGGTCCGCATGCCGTAAATATGCACAGATGCGAAAACGTAACTTTATCGGGCTACACGGTAAAAAACAGCGCTAACTGGGCGCACGCCTTGTTCTTTTGTAAAAACGTAAAAGCGGACAACGTAACTGTTCTTGCGGGGCACGACGGAATACACGTCACTTCGTGCGATAACGTTTCGATAAAAAACTGTAAATTCGAGACGGGGGACGACTGCGTCGCCGGAATAGACAATATAAACGTATTCGTGTCGGATTCCGAAATGAATACCGCATGCAGCGCGCTAAGATTCGGCGGAACGAACGTCATCGTGTCGGGTTGTCGCTTTACAGGTCCCGCCAGATACCTTTTCAGAGGCGGACTGAGCGAAGAAGAAAAAAAGAGCGGCGTTCTTGCCGAGAGCAAAGGAAAGGTTTATAACATGCTGAGCGCGTATACGTATTATTCGGATTTTTCTCGTCCTATAAGATATGCGCCCGAAAATATTCTTATCGAAAACTGCGTTTTTTACGATACAACCCGCTTTTTACATTATAACTTTTCGGGCAACGAACCGTGGCAACGCAATCGTCCGCTCGGGAATATAACCTTTAAAAACATAAAAGCGGAAGGAATCTCCATGCCGCTCACGCTTTACGGGGACGAAACAGAAAAGGTAACGTTAAAAATCGAAGATTCCGAAATAAATCTGAAAGAAAATTTCGATTCGGAGTTTATCCGTGCGGCGAATTACGATAAAATCGTTCTTAAAAACGTAAAAATAAAGAATTTTTGCGGAAAAGCTCTCGTAAAAAAGTGGTCGGACGACGGCGAAGTTATACTTCGTAACGCGGACTTCGGTAACAACGATATAAAAACCGAAACGACAGCGAACGAATCGTTCGTATGCAAAACAATATAAAAAGGAAAATTATGGAAACGAAAGAAAGCGTACTTGATAACTTTACGGTAACTAACCCGAAAGGAAAATATTTATACGAAACCCATTGTCATACAAATCTTATAAGCGCATGTTCGAGCCTTTCGCCCGAACAAATGGTTGAATTATACGCAAAAAACGGCTATACGGGCGTATTCGTAACCGATCATTTTTTAAACGGCAACTGCATGCCGGTAATAAAAGCGGAAAAGGACTTCAAAAAGCAGATAGAAATGTTTTTTAAAGGGTATGAAGCGGTTAAAGAAGTTGCAAAAGATAAACTTGACGTGTTTTGCGGGTTCGAAGTATCATACAAGGGTACCGACGTTCAGGTATACGGCTGGAACGAAGAAACGACAAAAAAATATCCCGAAATCATGGATATGACTATGAGAGAGTTTATAGAGTTCGCAAATTCTCACGGAGCAACCACTGTGCAGGCGCATCCTTTCAGAGAAGCGGAATATATAGATCATATCAGGCTTTTTCCTGGAACGCAGGGGGTTGAAATTTATAATTCTTCGAGAGACGATTTGTCCAACGGTCTCGCATACGAATATTATAAAGCTTATAACGCCGTTTACGGAAAATTAAAAACCGGCGGAAGCGATTCGCACAGTATTGCAATTAAAAATTTATCGGGTATGGCGTTCGATACCAAAATACAATCGGAAGCAGACTTTATAAAAAGACTAAAAAGCGGCGAAGGCGAAATTTTCAGAAAGCGTAATATTTTAGCAAAATAAAAGAGCAAAATCAAAGCGCATTATATATTAAAATAAAAGTCTTATGCTTTTTTGAAGTAAAAAAGGCCGACGAGAATTTTCGTCGGCCTTTTAGTTTCAGATTGTATAAATTTATATAAAATCAATAAATCGGGTGAGCGGCGCAAAGTTCGAGCGCACCTTTTTTAATGGCTTCTTCGTTTGCTTCAAAATTTGTTATCGTCTTGTTAATATAGTCGGCGATAACGTCCATTTCGGTTTCGGTAAATCCTCTCGAAGTAACAGCCGGGGTGCCGAGTCTTAAACCGCTGGTGATAAACGGACTTTCGGGATCGTAGGGGATAGTGTTTTTATTCGCCGTTATATGAACTTTGTCGAGTCTCGATTCGAGTTCCTTGCCGGTAACGCCCGTTCCCGTGAGTTTTAACAGCATCAGATGATTGTCCGTTCCGCCGGAAACGAGTTTGAGTCCGCGTGCGGTAAGACCGTTTGCGAGGGCTTTTGCATTGTTTATTATTTGCTGCTGATATGTTTTGAACCCGGGCTCCAGCGCTTCGCCGAAAGCTACCGCTTTTGCAGCGATTATGTGCATAAGCGGTCCGCCCTGAGTGCCCGGGAATACCGCTTTGTCGATGGCTTTTGCATACTTTTCTTTGCAGAGAATCATTCCGCCGCGCGGTCCTCGTAAAGTTTTATGAGTAGTCGTGGTAACGACGTCTGCGTAAGGCACGGGTGACGGGTGAAGCCCCGCAGCTACGAGTCCTGCTATGTGAGCCATATCGACCATTAAAATCGCGCCGACTTCGTCCGCTATTTCTCTGAACCGCTTGAAGTCTATCGTTCTCGAATATGCCGAGCCTCCCGCTATTATAAGTTTCGGCTTGCATTCTTTCGCGATGCGTTCCGTCTCGTCGTAGTCTATCGTTTCCGTTTCTCTCGAAACGCCGTACGGTACTACGTTAAAGTATTTGCCCGAAATATTAACGGGCGATCCGTGTGAAAGGTGTCCGCCTTCCGAAAGGTTCATGCCCATGACCGTGTCGCCGGGATTAAGAAAGGCGAAGAACACGGCTAAATTCGCGCTTGCTCCGCAGTGCGGCTGAACGTTGGCGTGTTCCGCTCCGAAAAGTTTTTTTGCGCGGTCTCTCGCAAGATTTTCGATTTCATCCACGAATTCGCAACCGCCGTAATAACGTTTACCGGGATAGCCTTCGGCGTATTTGTTTGTCGAAATCCCGCCCGCAGCAAGTAAAACGGCTTTGCTCACGATGTTTTCGGACGCGATGAGTTCGATAGTGTTTCTCTGACGGTTAAGTTCTTTTTCCACGGCGGCCGCAACCTCCGGGTCGTAATTTTTAAGTTCTTCGAAAAAGTTCATGTATAAGTCCTCCGGTAAAGTTTTTTTCAAAATAACGCTCCGCGATAGGGCGAAGCGTTAATGTTTTTTATTTTATATCCGATTTTTAATCGTTTTCTTCTTCCGATTCAGTTTCTACAAAAGTTTCTTTGGTAACAACCGACAAAACGTAGTCGCCTTTAATGAAGGTAAAAACGTTTGCGTCGAGCGTCTCTCCGAGAACGAGCGGGGAAGACGAAAGGTCTACGTCTTTTAAGTCGACCGCCTTTTTATCCGCCATGTATTTGATAATTGCTTCCGCTTTTGTATATAAAGCGGCGTATTCTTTTGCAGACGACGCGGCGACGCCGAATATCGTTACCGGTTTAAAAACCGTTTTTATTTCTTCCGCGTCGATGCCGACGGGGAAGTCCGATACTGCGGTTATAAGATATTCGCCGACGTGCGTGAACGAAAATTCCGGACCGTTTTCGATATAATACTTTCCGAAACCGTTCTTTTTTATATCGTTTGTTTCGTAATTTTTGCCGTAGTTATTTGCGAGTATTTCCAAAAGATATTCTTTTTTAAGCGATTTGTCGCCTTTTTGTATAAATAATTTTACCATAGCGTAAGTCCTTTATTTTTTATAAGCGTTTACCGCTCGTAATTATTTTACCACATAAAAATATAAAGTCAATCCCGAAGAAAAAATAAACGCTCGCCTTTTATGATTTTTTATTCCAAAAACGCCGTTTTTTCGCAATTTAATATTAAATATTAGCTTTTTTATGAAAATATTATGGTAAAAAGAAAAAATATTTCGTTTTTATCTTTTCTTTTTCTTAAAAATAATGTATACTGATCATAAAGGGCAAAGCTTTTGCTTTTGAATATAAAACGAATAAACGAGTTTGCTGATAAGCGAAGGAGACGTTATGATAAAACTTACCGAAAAATACATTAAAATAGATACTACGAAAAACACGCTTTTACTTGAAAAGTACGGCGACCGCGTTCTTCAGCTTTACTATGGTAAAAAATTGCACGACAGCGATAACTACGGCTTTTTTGCCGTGGAAGAAAGAGACAAATGGTTCGGCTCGAACGACGACCATACGAATATACCCACCGTTTTTTCGTGCAACGGCGAATGCGCCAATAAAGAAGCGTACGTTATTTTAAGTAAAGAAGACGGCACTTTCACTTCGCGCTTCGAATTCAAAGGTGCCGAGATGGCAGAAGGATTTTCTTCGCCGCTTCCCACCGCGAGAAACAAAGGTGAAACGGTAAGACTTTGCTTTACCGATCTCGTAACCGGAGCGGTTGTTTATCAATATTACACCGTATTTGAGGACAGCGCATGTATAGCTGTACATTCCGAAGTCGTAAATAATTCCGAAAAAACGTTATTCGTAAAACGTCTTATGTCCTGTCAGTTGGACTTCGCGGCCGAAAAGGCTTCCGTCACCACTTACGACGGAACGTGGGATCTCGAAAGACTTCGTCACGATACCGAGTTAACAGCCGGCAGATTCGAAATAGACAGCAAGCTCGGTATTTCTTCGGCAAACCACAACCCGTTTTTCATGGTAAAGACGGACAATACCGTTATGGGCTTTAATCTTGTATGGTCGGGAAACCATAAGGAAACGGTTGAGATTTCTCCTTACGAAAGAATGAGAATATTAACAGGTCTCAACGACTACGGCTTTAACTACAAACTTAACGCCGGCGAAACTTTCGTATCGCCCGAAGCGGTATTCGTTGCGGCGGATACCGAAGGCGAAGTTTCAAGAGAAATGCACAAATTTTCTCTTAAACACGTAGTAAACCCGAACTTCGCTTATAAACCGAGACCTGTTCTTATAAACAATTGGGAAGCCACGTATTTCGACTTCACGGGGGATAAGATTTACGAAATAGCAAAAAAGGCAAAAGAATGCGGAATCGAAATGATGGTTCTGGACGACGGCTGGTTCGGCGCGAGAAATAACGACAGAGCGGGACTCGGCGATTGGTACGACAACGTCGAAAAGACCGGCGGGCTTAAAAGTCTTTCGGACAAAATCCATGAGCTCGGTCTGAAGTTCGGTCTTTGGGTAGAACCCGAAATGATTCAGGTTGACTCCGACTTATACCGCGCTCATCCCGAATACGCCATGCAGATCCCGGGACTTACGCCCATTGAACGCCGTCATCAGCTCTGCGTCGATATGTGCAATCCGGAATTAAGACAATATCTTACCGATACGCTGATAAAACTTTTCAAGGATCTCGGAGTCGACTATGTAAAGTGGGATCATAACAGAGCTATGAGCGACGTTTACTCTTCTTGCGAAGCGTATCAGGGAAATTACTTTTACGACTATTACGTAAATCAGTACAAAATGCTTAAAGACATAACCGAAGCCGTTCCCGACGTTCTTTTCGAATCGTGCGCTTCCGGCGGAAGCAGATACGATCTCGGCATGCAGTATTTTATGCCGCAGAACTGGTGTTCGGATAATACCAACGCTTTTGCGAGACTCTTTATTCAGGAAGGTACTCTTGCCGGCTATCCCGTATCGAGTCTCGGCGCGCACGTTCCCAATCATTGGGAAAGACCCGGCGTTTCGTGGGAATCGAGATTCAACGTTTCGGCGATGGGCGCTTTCGGTTACGAATGCGATATAACGAGCGTCGACAGAAAGACCATCTCGGTAATCAAAAAGCAGGTAGCTTACTTTAAAAAGCACAGAAACGTTTTCCAGTACGGCGAATATTACAGACTCGGCGAAAGTCTTTGCAAGTCCGATCTCGGCGGTTGGTCTTTCGTTTCCGAAGATAAAAAGGAAGCGATTGCGGTAATTATAGATAAAAAGGTAAACAACTTCTGGTTCAAGAGACCGAGATTTACCTTCGCCGGACTCAACCCGGATTATCTTTACAAAGTAGAAATGCGTCCGCAGTCTAACCTTCCGGAAAGTAAAGTATTCTCGTTTACCGCATACGGAGACGCTCTCATGAACGGCAAACTCGACTTCGATAACCTTTACTGGCACGAGACCGACGGTCACGATATGGGATCGGTATTCGCTTCGAGAATGTTCTATATCAAAAAAATAGGAAGATAAAAAGAAAAAACAAAAATTTTTCCGGCATAAAAGCCGTTTTATACATTATTCGACAAAATCTTTCATAAACTGAACTGTCAAGGAGGACGGTTTATGAAAGAAGAAGCGTTACTTCGCATTATAAAAGAAGCGGAATATATAGTAAAAACGGGCGATACGGTACGCGGTGCGGCAGAAGTTTTCGGCGTAGGAAAGTCAACCGTGCATAAAGACGTAACGAGGCGTCTTAAAAAGATAGATTCCGCTCTTTATAAAGAAGTTAAAACCGTACTTAAAGTCAACCTTTCGGAAAGACACATAAGAGGCGGAAACGCCACAAGACTCAAATATCTCTTGTCGAAAAAGAACTCCGCCGGAAGAACAAAATAAAAAACGATAAAAACGCCGCTTTTCGCGGCGTTTACGGTATATTATATGAAATACGTTCTGCCTGAAAAATTAGTAAGCGTAAGAGGCTCTCTTAATGCAAAAACGCTCCTTAAAAAGAAAGAAGATCAGATTCTTCTTACCGAAAGCGATCTCGCGGTTTTTGAAGCCGGCGGTCATATTGTTCTTGATTTCGGCAAAGAATACGCCGGCGGAATAAGAATACTCACTCACTTCAAGGCGGGCAGAGTCCGTATAAGATTCGGCGAAAGTCTTACCGAAGCAAATTCCGATATAGGCGTTTCAGGATCTACCAACGACCACGCGATAAGAGATTTCGAAACGCCGCTTGCGTTTTTGTCCGACGCGACTTTCGGCAATACCGGTTTCAGATTCGTCAGAATAGATTTTTACGAAGAGACCGAGGTGAAGTCGATTTACGCCGCCACGGTTTCGTATAACGGCAAGCTGATTTACGAATATAAGGGCGATAAGGAGATCGAAAATATATTTTTAACGGCTAAACGCACGGTCGATTTATGCGCTTCGGGCAAGTACGTGTGGGACGGAATAAAAAGGGACAGGCTTGTATGGTTCGGCGATCTTCATCCCGAAACGATAGCTCTCTCATCCGTTTACGGCAAGTGCAAAAACGTTGAAAACTCTTTGAATCTCGCCCGGAAAACGACTCCGGTCGGGGAGTGGATGAACACCTTCCCGTCGTATTCTATGTGGTGGATAACTACCGTTTACGATTACATGAGATTGTCCGGAAGAACGGAGTTTGCGAAAAAGCAGCTCCCTTATATGAAGAGACTTATAAACGAGTTCGATAAAAACGTTTCGGACGGCGGCGAAATGCTGTTCGACTCCTATTTTACCGACTGGCAGACTCACGACACCCCGCAGGAAAAGGAAGGAGTACGGGCGATTTTCATCATCGCTATGAATTCCGCGAAAAAATTGTTTGGTTTTTTCGGAGAAGATATGAAGATCGTCGATAGAGTTCTCGGTAAATTATACAAAAAAGAGATAAATACGGGCGATAAAAAACAGATAATCGCCTTAAAATATTTAGCGACGGGCAAACTTACCGAATCCGACCGAAAAACGCTTTTAAAAGGCGGGGCGAAAGGCATTTCGACCTTTATGAGCTATTATATACTTACGGCGATAGCTTCTTTCGACAAGAAGGCGGCGATAGATATAATGAAAGAATATTACGGTGCGATGATAAATAAAGGCGCGACGACTTTCTGGGAAGACTTCGATATCGAATGGGTAAAAAATTCATGCCGTATAGACGAAACGCCGACGGACGGCGAAAAGGATATACACGCGGACTTCGGGGCGTATTGCTATAAGGGATTAAGACATAGTCTCTGCCACGGCTGGTCTGCGGGTGTAATAGCGTTTATAAAAGAAAATTTAAGTTAAAAATTAAAACGGGAACGCAGCTTTTCGCGGCGTTCCCGTTTTTGTAGGAGAAGAAACAAATGAAAATTTAAGGAGATTATGATAAACCCGGAAGATAAAAGAGAATTTTTCTCTTTGGTATATTATATGAGCGTTTTTATCCGGGCGTTACGCCGTCGCTGTTTTTTAACGTGTTTTTTAGCGAAAAACAGAGACTTTTAATCATTATATAAAAACAAAAACGAAGGCTTTTGTTACGGGCGGATAATTTTATTTACAATTCGGCAAAAATAATATATAATATAAGCGGAATAATTTTTTTATTTTTATATACAAAGGAACTTTACCGCTATACGCGGTTAAAATATAACAGGCTTTTGATGTCTGCCCGTCGGGCAAGCTTTAAAAGCAAAATTTACCTTCCGAACGGGTAGATTAAAACAAAATTCAATAAAGGACATAATAAAAGGACTAAAAATATGAAAAAAAAGAACGAAAAGTCTCTTAAGGTACGCTTTTTGGGCGGCGTAGGAGAAATCGGCAAGAACATGACCGCGCTCGAATACGGCAACGACATAATAGTCATCGATGCGGGCAATTCCTTTCCGACCGAAGATATGCCGGGCGTGGATCTTCTGATTCCCGAAACCGGCTGGCTCGAAGAAAATAAAGACAAAGTAAGGGGTTATATAATAACCCACGGACACGAAGACCATATAGGCGGGCTTCCGTACGTGGTTAAAAACGTCAACGCTCCTATCTTCGGCACCCGTCTCACACTTACTTTAATCGAAAACAAACTTAAAGAAAACGGGCTTACTTCGGTAAGTTTAAACTGCGTAAGACCGGGCGCAACCGTAAAACTCGGCTGCTTTACCATAGAATTCATCAACGTGAATCACTCAATAGCGGGGGCGGTGGCGCTTTCGATAACTACGCCCGTCGGCGTGGTTTTTCACTCGGGCGACTTCAAAATCGACTTTACTCCCGTAGCGGGCGAATGTATAGACCTTCCGAGAATAGCCGAAATCGGCAAACGCGGCGTAACTTTGTTACTATGCGAATCGACAAACGTCGAACGCGAAGGTTTTACGATGAGCGAAACGGTTGTAGGAGAAACGCTCGATAAAGTTTTCGCTTCCAATATGGACAGAAGACTTATAATAGCCACCTTTGCTTCGAACGTACACAGAATAAAGCAGATACTCGACCTTGCCAAAAAATACAGACGTAAAGTCGTTCTGTCCGGGCGCAGTATGATAAACGTAGTCGAAGCCGCTTCCAAAATAGGCGAAATCGACGTTCCCGAAAACACCATTATCGACGTTGATAAGATGAAGAGTTTCAAACCCGAACAGATAGTAATAATTTCCACGGGTACTCAGGGCGAACCGATGAGCGCGCTTACGAGAATGGCTTCTGGCGAATTCAATAAAGTAGAAATCGGCAGCGGCGACACCGTAATAATGTCTTCGTCGGTTATACCCGGCAACGAAAAGATGATTTACGGCGTTATCAACAATCTTTACAAAAAGGGAGCCGAAGTATTATACGAAACATTGGAACCCATACACGTTTCCGGACACGCCTGCAGGGAAGAAATAAAAATTCTTCACTCTCTCATAAAACCTAAATTCTTTATTCCCGTCCACGGCGAATACAGACATCTTAAAAAGCATGCCGATCTTGCGAAAGAACTCGGAACGCCCGCTTCCAACATAATAATTCCCGAAGTCGGCAACACTGTCGAAGTCACGCAGAAGGCGATTAAATCCGGCGATAACTTCAAAGCAGGCACCCGCCTTGTCGACGGTATCGAAATCGACGGCTCGGACAGCGTCGTGTTAAGAGACAGAATACACATATCCGAAGACGGAATAATGGTAATCGTCGTATGTATCGACGAGCTTTCCGGCGAACTCGTTTCCACCGAAATAATAAATCGCGGCGTGCTGATGAACGATTCTACATTAAGAGAACTCAAAGAGATGCTTAAAAAGACTCTTTCCGGTCTCGATATGAAGGACGATCCCGACGGACAGACGGTAAAAACAATGGTGAGAAAGACCATTAAAAACTATATATTCCGCCGCACCAAAAAGAACCCGATGATCCTTCCGATAATCATGAAGGTCTGATAAGTAAATAATGAACGAACTTCTTGAAAAAATATATGCGGAAAGAGAATCCGCCAAGGAAAATAAAATAGCGGTTTTAAGGGATAATTCCTTAAAACTGCTTTTAACTTACGTGGCGGCGTCAAAACCGAAAAAAATTCTTGAAATCGGCACCGCCTGGGGGCTTACGGGCATCGCAATGCTCGCCGTGTCGGAAAATTCGATACTTTACGGAATAGAAAGGGATCCCGAATGTATCGAAAAGTCTTCGGAAAATTATAAAAAGTACGGAGTAGAGAAAAGAGTAAACTTTTTTAAAGGCGACGCGGAAGAAATCATTCCGCTTATGTCCGGCTCGTTCGATTTTATTTTTCTCGACGGACCGAAAGGGCATTACGCCGAATTTTTGCCTTATCTTAAAAACATGCTTGCGGTAAACGGCGTTTTGTTTGCGGACGACGTCGCTTTTCACGGTTACGTTTCCGGCGAAAATACTCCGAATATAAAAAACAAACACAATACTATAATAGCAAGTCTTAAAAAATTCATCAAAGGAATAACCGAAGACGAAGAGCTTTTAACCGTTATATTAAGCGAAGAAGACGGCGTTTCGGTTACGGTCAGATTAAAGTGAACACGGTAAAAGCGGAGCTTCTTGCTCCGGCGGGCGATTTCGAAAAATTGAAGACCGCTTTCTATTACGGCGCAGATGCGGCGTATATAGGGGGCAAAACCATGAGCTTAAGGGCGCTTGCGGGCAACTTTACGGATGAAGAAATCGTAAAAGCTACAAAATACGCTCATTCTCTCGGCAAAAAAATATACGTTACGGTAAACATTTTCGCAAAAAACGCCGATCTCGGATTTGCCGAAAAGTATTTTAAGTTTCTCGAAAAGACGGGGATAGACGGAGCCATAATATCCGATCCCGGTCTTATTTATCTGTGCCGTAAGGTTGCCCCGGAATTATCGGTTAATCTTTCCACGCAGGCGAATACTTTAAATAAAGCGGCTGTCGAATTCTGGAAGAAAGTCGGCGTAAAAAGAGTTATTCTCGCAAGAGAGCTTTCGTACAACGAGATAAAGGAAATACACGAAGCCTGTCCCGACGTCGAGATTGAGACTTTTATACACGGAGCTATGTGCATATCGTATTCCGGCAGATGTCTTTTGTCCAATTATTTGAACGGCAGAGATTCTAACAGAGGCGCTTGCGTGCAGGCTTGCCGCTGGGAATACGAAGTGCGCGAAAAGAATAAGGGCGGCGATTATCTTACTGTGGAAGAAGACGACAGAGGTACTTACATATTCAACAGCAAAGACCTTAATCTTATAGACGAAATAGATAAGCTCATAGACGCCGGCGTAATATCGTTTAAAATAGAAGGCAGAATGAAGTCCGAATATTATCTTGCCACTGTTATAAACGCATACAGGCGCGCGATCGACGCTTATTACGCATGCGGAGCTGGATATAAAAACAGCGGACTGTTTAACGATGAGCTTATAAAAACCGCTCACAGGGCGTTTACAAAGGCTTATTTTTACGGATCGAACGATAAGACGGTGAATTATACCGATTCGCAATCCAAAGGAACGAGAAAGTTCATAGCGACCGTCCTGACCGGTAACGAAAATTCGGACTATGCCGTTATCGAGATGCGCAACAGGTTCAAAAAAGGCGACGAACTCGAAGTTCTGTCTCCGTCGGATTCTTTCAATAAAATAATTAGAGTAGAAAGAATGGAGAACGAGGACGGCGAGAGTATAGAAGACGCAAAAATAGTCCAGCAAAAAATCAGGCTTTATACGTCCGTGCCGCTTTTTGCGGAAGATATGCTCAGAATAAAGTCCGAGGAAAATTAGCGGACGAATAACATAGATAAAATATTATTTTACGAGGCGAACGAATCGTTCGCTTTTTTTTATGCCGAAAAATAAATGCTCTTTATAAAAAACTTTAAAAAAGGCAAAAAAAATTTGAAATTGCCTATTGACACGGGTTATTTTCGGTTGTATAATCGTAGTATATATCAATATAGATATACCATTATATTTTATTTTACATAAAGGAGGAGCTTATAATGGCTCATTTAAGCGAAGCGGCCGTTAAAACGATTAACGAAATAATCGACAGATATTCGGACGAAACAACGCCGCTTATGATGATTCTTTCGGATATTCAGAAAGAATACGGTTATATTCCTTTGGAAGTACAGGAATTGGTATCCGACAGAACGGGCGTTCCGGTAGCCGAAATTTACGGAGTGGTTACTTTTTATTCTTTCTTTTCGTTAAAACCAAAAGGGAAATACGTTATAGGCTGCTGTCTCGGTACGGCGTGTTACGTAAAGGGCGCGCAGACCGTCATAGATAAATTCTCCGAAATTCTCGGGATAACTCCCGGCGGCACTACCGAAGACGGACTGTTCACTCTCGACGCGCTTCGCTGTATAGGCGCATGCGGAATAGCTCCCGCTGTTTCGATTAACGGCAAAGTTTATCCGAAAGTGAGTGTGGATATGGTTCCGTCGATAATAGCCGAATATAAAAGGGAGGCAGAGAACATATGATAAAAACGTTTGAAGAATTAAACGCAAAATCGTGCGAATGTACAAAAAAACTCGACGCTAAATTTACGGGCGCGGACGGAAAACGGCATATAGTTCTCTGCGGCGGGACGGGATGTCTTTCGTCGAATTCCGCGGAAATTATGAAAGAATTCGAAAAACAGATTGCGGAACGCAATCTTTCGGACAAGATAACGGTAAATCAGGCGGGATGTTTCGGTTTCTGTTCGCAGGGACCGTTTGTAAAAATTTATCCCGAAGACACTCTTTACCGTATGGTAAAAATCGACGACGTTACCGAAATAATGGATAAAGACATTTGTTCGGGCGAGATCATCGAAAGACTTTTGTACGTCGATCCGCAGACCAAAGAAAAAATAAAGAAGCAGGACGAAATAACTTTTTATAAAAAGCAGGTTCGTATAGCTTTGCACGGCTGCGGCAGCATTAACCCAGAAAAAATAGAAGAAAGTCTCGGCGCGGGAGCCTTTAAAGGTCTTGCGAGAGCGCTTAAAATGGACAGGCAGGACGTTATAAACGAAGTTCTTTCGTCCGGAATAAGAGGAAGAGGCGGCGCAGGTTTCCCGACGGGCAGAAAGTGGCAGTTCGCATACAATCAGCCGGCGGGCGAAAAGTACGTCGTATGCAACGGCGACGAAGGCGATCCGGGCGCATTCATGGACAGATCCATATTAGAAGGCAATCCGCTCGCTGTAATAGAAGGAATGATGATAGCGGGTTACGCTATCGGCGCGCAGAACGGTTATTTTTACGTAAGAGCAGAATACCCGATAGCCGTCGCAAGACTTAAAACGGCGATAAAACAAGCCGAAGAAGCCGGACTCATCGGCGATAATATATTAGGAACGGACTTCTCGTTCAGAGTACATATCCGTCTCGGTGCCGGCGCGTTCGTCTGCGGCGAAGAAACGGCTCTTTTAAACTCTATCGAAGGACAGCGCGGTATGCCTCGTCCCCGTCCGCCGTTCCCCGCGGTAAAAGGCTTATGGCAGAAGCCGACAATAGTAAATAACGTCGAAACTCTGGCGTGTATTCCGTATATTTTAAGAGAAGGATATAAAAAGTTTGCTTCTTACGGAACGGAAAAATCAAAAGGGACGAAGGTTTTTGCTCTCGGCGGCAAAGTAAACAACGTAGGTCTTGTCGAAGTACCTATGGGAACGACTTTGAGAGAGCTTATCTATGATATAGGCGGCGGAATACCCAACGGTAAAAAATTCAAGGCCATTCAGACGGGCGGACCGTCCGGCGGCTGTCTCACCGAGGAAGCTCTGGACGCCGAAATAGATTACGACAATCTTGTCGCAAGGGGATCGATGATGGGTTCCGGCGGCGCGATAGTAATGGACGAAGACAACTGTATGGTTGACGTCGCTAAGTTCTATATGGAATTTATCTGCGACGAATCGTGCGGAAAATGTTCGCCCTGTCGTATAGGAACAAAGCGCATGCTCGAAACTCTTACCAAAATTACCGAAGGTAAGGCTACGATGCAGGATCTCGAAGACCTTAAAGAACTCGCATCGAACATAAAAACAAATTCGCTCTGCGCGCTCGGTCAGACCGCTCCGAATCCGGTGTTGTCTACTCTCGCGCATTTCGAAGACGAATATATCGCTCATATAGTTGAAAAGAGATGTCCTGCCGGAGTATGCAAGCGGCTGACTTCGTTCTCGATAGATAAAGACAAGTGTATAGGTTGCGGTCTTTGCGAAAGACAGTGTCCCGTAGACGCAATCGCAAAAACCGATTATATCGCGCCGGGGCATAAGCTTTTGTCGAGAGAAATCGACGTTAAAAAGTGCATAAAGTGCGGTATGTGTATGGCTTCGTGTAAATTTAAAGCCGTTTCCAAAAAATAATCGGAGGGACGAAAGATGGCTAAAATCAATATAAAAATCGAAGGTCAGCCTTATCAGGTAGAAGAAGGTTTGACTATTCTGGAAGCGGCAAGACAATGCGGATACGAAATTCCGTCTCTATGCGCTTTTAATCACGGCGAATGTTCGCAGGCTTCGTGCAGAGTATGTCTTGTCGAGGCTACCGGGGCGAGAGGGCTTGTCGCTTCGTGCGTGTATCCCGTATCCGAAGGAATGGAAGTAAAAATTTCTTCACCGAAAGCCGTCGCTGCGAGAAGAATTTCGGTAGAACTTTTACTGTCGAACCATAATCGCAACTGCCAGGAATGCGATAAAAACGGCTATTGCGAACTTTTGCACGTTGCAAAGCTTACGGGAGCTAAAGAAGGCGCTTACGAAGGTGAAAAAACACCGGTAACGGTCGATACGTTGACTCCCACAATAAAAAGGGACACTTCTAAATGCGTTCTTTGCGGAAGATGCGTCGCAAGATGCAAAAACGTTCAGGGAATAGGTATTTTAGGATTTGAAAATAGGGGATTTAAGACAATAGTCGCTCCTGCGGAAAACAGAAGTTTTATTCATTCTCCGTGCATCATGTGCGGTCAGTGTATCAACGTCTGCCCGACGGGCGCTCTTATGGAAGCGAGCGAAATCGACCGCGTGGACGAAGCTTTCAGACAAGGTAAATACGTAGTCGTCCAGACCGCTCCCGCGGTAAGAGCTGCTCTCGGCGAAGAATTTGGAATGAAGATAGGTACATCCGTAACCGGTAAAATGGTCGCAGCATTAAGAAGACTTGGTTTCCAAAAAGTATTCGATACCGATTTCGCGGCGGATCTTACCATAATGGAAGAAGCGACTGAACTTTTAACGAGAATAAAAGACGGCGGAACTCTCCCGATGATAACGTCTTGTTCGCCCGGATGGGTAAATTATGCGGAATATTATTATCCCGATCAGCTTGATCATTTATCGTCCTGCAAATCCCCGCATGAAATGTTCGGCGCGATATTGAAGAGTTATTATGCGAAAAAGGTAGGCATAAATCCCGAAGACATGTTCGTGGTTTCGATTATGCCTTGTTCGTGCAAAAAGTATGAAAAGAACCGTTCCGAAATGGAAGTAAACGGCTTACGCGACGTGGATGCGGTTCTTACGACGAGAGAGCTCGGTAAACTTATAAAACGCTCCGGCATCAATTTTAAAAAGCTTCCGGACGAAGACTTCGATAAAGACATAGTCCACGATTATTCGGGCGCCGGCGTAATTTTTGGCGTAACCGGCGGCGTTATGGAAGCCGCTCTTCGTACCGCATATAAAGTTCTCACGGGAAAGGAAAGAGAAGGCGTCGTATTTAACGAAGTAAGAGGCTTCGAAACTATAAGAGAAGCGGAATTCGAGCTTAACGGAAAGAATATTAAAGTAGCCGTAACGAGCGGCATGAAGGGCGCTAAGGTCCTTTTGGATCAGATAAGAAATGGAGAATCGCCTTATACGTTTATCGAAATCATGGGATGCCCCGGCGGTTGCGTGAACGGCGGCGGTCAGCCGTACGTAAGAGAAGCCTTCCTCCCGGACGAAGATCCGGACATTATGGAAACTTACGTCGCAAAGAGAGCGAAAGCGCTCTACTCCGAAGACGAAAGACAGACTCTTCGTCAGTCTCACAACAATCCGCAGATTATAGCTCTTTACAAAGAGTTCCTGGGCGAACCGAATTCTCACAGGGCGCACGAACTTTTGCATACGTCCTATAATCCGGACAGAAAGAGATTCGATTGACAGAAGCGGCCGATTGCCGCAAAGTAAATTAAGATTATTCAGGCTTTGTGAATAATATATGAGGGGTAAAAGGGCGAGAGACCGTGTCTTTCACCCTTTTGCTTTTTAAATGCTTTTGACAGCGGCGCGAAAATTTTTATATTTTTTCTGAATCATCGGAAGGTATTAACCAAGAACAGAAGAAATCATATAAAATTAATACTTTTTTGAAGTTGCCTATTTACAAACGTTAAAAAATATATTATTATTATTTTAATGGAAAATAATATTTTGAGCTATAATAAAAAGCTTAAAAGAAATAATAAAGGGGAGTATATGAAAAAGATAACCAATAAAGTTTTGTGGATTTTTGCGGTAGGACAGTTCGGCTGGAGTTTGCTGTCAGGCATAATAAGCAGCTGGATGGTTTATTATTACACAGGCGAAAACGCGGTTTTCGACTCGAACATAACGACTGCGCCGTTGTTTTTAGGGCTTACGCTTTTCGGACTTATAACCGCGATAGGAAGAATATTCGACGCGGTTACCGATCCGCTTATCGCAAGCTGGTCCGACAGAAGCAATTATAAAGGCGGCAGAAGAATACCTTTCATGAAGGTTGTCGCGATTCCTTTCGCTGTTATAACCGTAGGCGTGTTCTTGTTTCCGCAGACGAACAGCGTTCCGCTTAACGACGTGATTTTGTTCGTAACGCTTATGCTGTTTTATCTCTTTATGACAATTTACTGCACTCCTTACAATGCGCTTATCGCCGAACTCGGCAATACGCAGCAAAACCGCATAAACGTTTCAACTTATATTTCGTTTACTTACATAGCCGGATTTTCGGTTGCGTACCTGCTTCCGAATATTGCGGGACTTTTTGAATCCGCTTTGGGTAAGGCTGATTCGGTAAGAACGGCAATCGGTATACTTTGTCTTATTGCCGCGATAGCGATGCTCGTTCCGTCGTTTTTTATAAAGGAAAGGGAATACGTACAGTCGGAACCGGTAAAAACGAAAGCGTTTTCGTCGCTTTTCAAATCGTTTAAGAACGCGCAGTTCCGCCGTTTCGTATATTCCGACGTTATTTACTTTTTTGCTGTGACGCTTTTTCAGACAGGTCTTGCGTTTTATATCACGAGACTTATGAAGGTCGACGCTGGCAATTCTTTCGTTTTAACCGTCGTAATGACCGTGGTAAGTTTATGTCTTTATCCGCTCGTCAATAAACTCGCTCCCAAATTCGGCAAAAAAATACTCGTCATAATAGGATTTTTCGCTTACTCGGCTGTGTTCTTAATTGCATTCTTCTGCGGTAAGGGTATCGTATGGGGATATATCATAGCGATTCTGGCAGGCGTTCCTATGGCGATACTCGGAATATTGCCGCAGGCGATAGTAGCCGATATAGCGGAAGCCGACGCGATAAAAACCGGCGAACAGAGAAGCGGCATGTTCTTTGCCGCGAGAACTTTTGCCATGAAGATGGGGCAAGCGGTATCTCTTCTGGTGTTTACTTCCGTTACCGTATCGGAATCGGAATGGAGCTACCGTATAACCGCTATAATAGCGACGATCGCTTGCCTTGTCGGCGCAATATTGTTCTTTATGTATAACGAAAAGTCCGTTATGGAAGTAATAGAAAGGAATAACGCCGTTAATATCGAAACTCCGGACACCAAAGAAAACGAAGGAATTTCGCTTATTTCGGAAAATGGCGAAACGGATAAAAAAGAATAAAATATGGTAGTGTTTCGCCGATACAGGTTTAATGTAACGTTGCCATAAAAAGGAATAAGAATGAGAGATTTTTATATATCGGAACAAAATTATCTTACGGATATGAAGGAAAAGGTTCTTCCTTTTATAAACTCTTTCCGTATAGAAGGAGTTTTTAAGGGATACGATGATAAAGATATACATTTTGTAAAATATATTATTGAGAATCCAACCGCCGCCGTTATCATATCGCACGGTTTTACCGAATCGTCCGAAAAGTGGCACGAACTTACGTACTACTTTTTAAAGAGCGGTTTTAACGTTTATATCATCGACCATAGAGGACACGGACTTTCTTATAGGGAAGTCAAAGACCTCACTCTTACTCATGTGAACGACTTTGACGAATATATCGAAGATTTCGAGATTTTTTGCGATTACGTCGGTAAAGAAGAACGCGGCGACATTTATCTTTTCGCTCATTCTATGGGCGGCGCGATAGGCGCGCTGTTTATGGAAAAGAATCCGTGCTATTTTAAGAAGGCTGTTTTATCGTCCCCGATGATAGCTCCGTCATCCGGGAACGTTCCGTATTTCTTAGGTAAATTCATTTTAGGTTCGGCGTGCTTTTTCGGACAGAGAAAGAAGCGGGCGTTTACTTCAAAACCGTATACGGGAGAAGAAAAGTTCGAAGATTCGTGCAAAACGAGCAAAGCAAGATTCGAAGAATACGATGCGTTAAAAAGAGCGACGCCGTATCTTCAGAACTCATGTATGACTTACGGCTGGGGATTCGAAGCCGTAAAGATAAAAAACAAGATTTTGAAAGAAGGCGAACCCGAAAAGATAACGACAAAGCTTAAAATAGCTTCGGCAGAACTCGACGACGTAGTTCTCAATAAACCGCAATTTGAGTTCGCGAGTAGAGTAAAGGACTCCGAAATAAGAACTTTTTCGGGAGCAAAACATGAAATTTACGGTTCAAAAGACGAAGTTGTATTCCCGTATTTCGACTATATTCTTAACTTTTTCGAAGAATAGAATAGAAAAAAAAATATATTTTTTATAGTAGATATCCTGATATGAGTTACGCAGGATATTTATTTTGATTATCGCATTGACTATTTTTCTTTTAAGTGCTAAAATAATAAGGGAAAATCTTGTGATAATAAAGGGGAAGTTATGATTATAAAAAACGTGACCGAATTTACCGATTCGGAAATGGCCGAAATGCTTGCCGAAAGATATAAAAAACCTGCCGCATTTTTAACGGCGTTTTCGATAATTTTCGGAATTGCTACGATAATAACTTTTATTCTTGACATTTTCGAGCTGATACCCGAATTTATTCCGGATATATTTTTGTATCTTTTTCTTTTTTCGACGGTATTTGCGGTGACTCTCAAATCGCTGAAAAAGAGCTATAAAAAGATGAATACGAATTTTGCAGGTAAAACCGTCTGCGATTATACTTTTTACGACGATTATTTCGAAGTAAAAACGTTTCTCGGCGGTCAGACTTCGGTTAACGAAATCCGATATGATTCTTTATACGACGTTCGGGATTACGGCACGTATTTTCTCATTTATATTTCAAAGGTAAACGCACATATATGCAAGTTCAGCGGGTTTGATCTAAATGAATTACCCTCTGTAAAAGAAAAGTTATTATGTTATTCGAGAAAATCAAAAAAATAATCGCTTTACTAATTGCAACAGGATGTTTAATAATGATTACTTCATGTAAAAAAAACAAAACGGACAATACAGACACAGGAAATGTTTCCGGAATATTTTCGGAAGTCGTAGAAACTCCCGATGACATCGGGTTTTTGGGAGAATTTAAAAATTTTATTTTGGAAAACGGATTTAACGTTTACGATATTTCGGTAATAACGGATAGCCTTTCGGCAAGCGAAACGGTAACCGAAGCGAATCCGTGTCAAAATTCTTATTCGGTCGCCAAAGCTTTTTGCGTCCATGCCGTAGGAATACTTTACGACAGAGACGTAATCGATCTGAAAGAGAAGATTACCGATATATTAAAAGACGATATTTATTATTCGTACGATAAAAAATGGGATAACGTTACGGTTCACGACGCTATGTCTCATAAGATCGGTCTTAAAGAAGGTTTTTTGGATATCGATTGTCTCGACGCGACGGAATTTGGCGAGGATTATCTTAAATACATATTGAAAGCTCCTTTCGAAACCGAACCTTGTACAAAATACATTTATACCGACGCGGCGTATTATCTGGTTGCGAGAATAATCGAAAAAAAGACGGGCGAACCTCTTGATAAATTTTTGTATAAAGAACTTTTTTATCCCGCAAAATTCAGGGAAGTCGCCTGGACGAAATGTCCTTTGGGACACGTCATCGGCGCGACAGGACTTTATATAAGATCGGAAGACGCCGTCAAGCTCCCCGCTATATATTCGGGACAAGGAATGTATAACGGCAGACGTTACGTTTCTGAGGACTGGGTGAAGATCGTTGAAGAGAATGATTACGAATTTTCTCCGGTAGGAGACACCGGCTGGCGCAGTAAAGGAGGAATGAGGGGACAGATGGTTATGTATTCGAGAGATAAAAACGTTGCTGTTGCCTGGCACGGATATTGTTGCGACAATAAAAAAATGACCGACTTTGTGACCGATTATTTTACTAATTAAAAAGTTTTTATAAACTGGAAATATAAATCGACAAATAAAAAAGCCGCCCGAAAGTTATGCAGAGCGACTTTTTTTATTGTATTCATGCTTTATTTTTTTGAAATTTCTTTAAGACATTCTTCTAAAACTTCGTTATAGCAAGAACATTTTTCCGAACCGTCGAAGCCCGTATCGTTACATTTTTTACACTTGTAAACGGGTGACAAGTCTTCCTTCGTCAAGCCGATGCCTGCAAGCATTTGTCCTACTGTTGTTTCAAGCGTTTGCTTCTGAGCTTTAAGATCTTCGAGCTTTGATTTATCTCCGCCGAATTCCGACATGATGACGTCGATTTCGACTTCTTTGAGTTTTTGATAATTTTTCTTGAAGCCTGCTATTTTTTCCGCTTTTTTAAGGTTGTCTTCGGCTTTTTGATTAGCGGCTATTCTTCTTTCGCCGTACTTTGCCGCAATCATTTCGGTGGTAACTTTAGTCGATACCTGTGTCGTCGAAACCGTACCGTTTGAGCTGTCGAGCGCCGCCGCTCCTTCTGCCGTATAGACGTTTTTGTTTTTCCAGTTTCCGAGAATTGCGTTCATGTACTGTACGGGAGAATTTTTGCCCACGGCGCGTTTTGCCGCTTCCAGTATCATATCGTCCGAAAAATTCCATCCGCGCCATACCGAAAGATTCGATCTGTCCCACGGTGTGACGTTTCTTTTTATTCCTACCTCCGAAAGAACCGTTTTTATAAATTCGTCGTCTTTTTCGAGCCTTAAAAAATATTCGGTCAGAGCGGGGTAGGAGATGACGCCGTTTTTAAATAAAGTTTCGATGACGTCGTTCATGTCTTCGAGAGAGTTCCTGCCTTGTTTGAAGCAATAGTTCGCAATAAACAAAAGTCCGTCCTGCGTATATCCGTGGTCGAACCATTTCGACGTATAGTTTTCGACGACGGTGTCGATAACTTCAAAATAAAGCGAAAGCGCTTTCGCTATTTTTACTGAAGCGTCGTAAAGATCTCTCTTTTTATTCACGTAAGATTTTATGTCTTCGACTCCGAAGCATTTAAGCCCGTAGAGTTCCATCATAAACGCGTCGAGTTTGTCGAAGTTACCTTTCTTAAGAGAAGCCGCCGCCGCAATAACGGCTTCCATTGTGAACCCAAGCTCGTTTATCCATTTGTTGAGCTGCTTTATGTTTTCCATTTCGGGTTGTTTTTTCGAGTCCATTGCGGCAAGTATTCTTTCTATATCAGCGGTCTTCGTAACGTACTTGTTGAGTTCGGCTTCGACTTTTTCGCAGGTGGTGAGACCTCTCGAGCCGAAGTCTTTCGCTACTTTCGAGATATATCTGTACGAAATTTCTTCGCCTTTTTTGTCTATGCAATATTTTACGATCATGAGCATGGCGTCCTGCGATACCGAATAAATTTCCATTATGTTGAAATATTCGGTATATTCGTTTATGCCTATGGCTCTCGAGGGAAATAAATTCTGAAGCATAGAGCAGAATTCGGTATACTTTTCGGGTTTATATTTTCTCGCCCTCGCATAGTTTGCCGAAATCGGGAGATATGTGACTGCGAAGGGGGATTCGGTAAAAGTAACGAGATCGAATTCCTGCCAGAATTTGAAAATATCGGTTATCTTTTCGGGTTTCAGACCTACGTTTTTCGAAAATTCGGCAAGCGAAACGTCAGCCGCAATGTTTTTGGATAAATAAAGACCGTAAAGATAAACTTTAACGGCGTCGCCGTCTGCGGACGGAAGATATTCTGTTATAAAAGCGTTTTCGATATCGGTTCTCGAAGCGACGACCGATTCTTTGGATAAATTGAAGTTCATATTCTGCCTTTCGCCGATTAGCTTGATTTAACTGGAAAAGTTTAACGGCGGGTATTTATATACTTTCATGAAAATATTCTTTTGTAAAAAAGAGTTCAATCCGATTGCGCGATTTAATAAAAGTTAATAAAAGCGTTTTTGTTTTCCATGAAAAATGCGATAAACTTATACTTGATTTTTCTTATAATATAACGTATAATAGGGTATGAAAAACTTGTTTCCGGGCCGTTTGTCGCGTTACGGGATATTCGCATAAAAAGCGTCGGTTTTTTAATTATACAAATTTTTTCCGCTAAAATCAAGTTCATCGGACTTATTTTATTTATTTTTGGCGGAGAGGAGATATTTTTTGGCTATAAGAATACTTACGCCGCAAACTTTATGGGACGGCTTCAAAGCGGTAATAGGCGATTACGAAATGCTTTCCGAAAAGGAAACGGACGGAGTTGTTATCAAAGAATTTTTTCTTTCGAGACAAGTTCTCGGCTCGAATATCCGTATATTTTTCAGAACCGCGCAGAAAAAGGAAGGGCCTTCGGGTAAATTCGTATTCCTTTTGCAAAGTATAGGAGAAACCGTCCCCGAAGACGATCTTAAAAACGTAGTCGGTTTCGGTTACTCCGCGGTTACCGCGGATTTTGCGGGAAGTCCCGACGGGATAGACGATACCGACGGTCCGGAAGGAAAGTTCCGCCATACGATTTATCCAGAAGCGTTCGGCTATCTGAATTACTGCTTTTCGAAAAAGAATCTTTTCGGACTCGGCGGCGACGCGGAACATTCTCCGATTTATCAATACGCCTGCGACGCAAGATACGTTATAGCATTTTTAAGAGAAGTCCTCGAAGCCGAAGACGTCGCTCTCATCGCTTTCAAAGAATCCGTTACAGCCGGCTTCCATATAGTGGCGACCGAAAATCTCGCATGCTTTGCGGCTGTGCAGGGTTGCGGCTGGCAGATTATGAAGGACGGTTCGTTCATATCCGAAGCCGGCAGGGACCTTTCCGAAGAAGAGCGTATAGCCGTCGCAGGGGTAGAAGCTCAGAGCTACGCCGATAAAGTAAAATGTCCGACCATGATGTTTTTATCGACGGGATATAAGGAAGCTAACTTTGACAGAATTTCCGACACGCTCGCTCTTTTTAACGAGGACGTATATTCGGCTGCGTATATTACCGTCTCGGCGGGAGAATATCTCGATTATAAAGCGGGAAAGGACGTATTGTTCCTTCTGGACAAATATCTCGCTAAAAAAGACGAATTTATTCCGAAAATGCCGGAACTTATTCACTGCACGAGAGACGAAAAGTCCGTGCTTACTTTAAAAACTTCTGATTCCAGTATTAAAACGGTAGAATTTTTCGTTGCGTCTCGCGATCTTCCTCACGAAGAAAGAGTATGGAAGCGTTTCGGCTTTTTTTCTGAAGACGAATGTAAAAAGTCGGAATTCGAGACGGAATATATTCCCGTTCAGGGTATGGATTCATGCGAATTTTTCGCAAGAGTAAAATATGAAAACGGTTTTACAGTGTCTTCTCCCGTGGTTTACGTCGATTATACAAAACACGACGTAAAATACGCTCCCGACTTCGGCGTGGTATATTGCAGTTCTTCCGCGATTGTTCAGCGATTCGAACCGGCGGAATTAACGGTAAAAACCGTTCTCGACTTTAAGATAGCGAAAGACCTTCCGGAAGTAAAAAAAGGAATAGCCGGAATAGAGGGTATTTCGTGCGAAAGGGGAATAAAAACTATGCTTTCGTATAAAAATCTTACGGAAGACTCTATTCTCGTATTCGACGCGTGCGCTAAAGCCGATGCGGAATTCACCGTGGAACTTGTAACGGGCGAATTCACCGAAGAAAGAAAAAGTTATTATGCCGGAGCGAGAGTGGCGGCGAGCAATTACTGGAATAAAATCCAGATAGAACTTAAAAAATTCAAAACGGAAGACGGAAGACCACTTAAAAATTACGAAGATATAAACGTCCTTATAATTTCGAAAGGCGATTTTCTGGTGAATAATATAATTTTTATATAAACTTCGAATTTTGTAAAATTACGAAAACAAAAATGGATGAAAACGAGATAACGGTAAAACCGGACGAGCTGAATAAAGACGCGGAAAACCGTGAGAATTTTACGTCGGAAGAAATAACCTCGGACGAAGAAAAAGAAGAAGGGTTGCCTTTAAAACCCGAACGTCCGGGATCGCTCACCGCGCTTAAAATAATAGCGATTACTATGTGCGGTCTTATATTGTTTTTCACCGCAGTATCGCTCATAGTAAGATCGTTTTACGATATAGTCGAAGTAGACGGTTCTTCTATGGAAGAAACTTTAAAAAGCGGCGACGTATTATACGTCAGCATGAACAAAACGCCGATCCGCGGAGATATAGTCATTATCGACGAAAGCAAAAACGATAGTTCTCCGCATTATATAATAAAACGCGTTATCGCAGTCGGCGGCGATACGATAAAGTGGGATAAAAATGAAGAAGGAAAATATTCCGTTTTCGTAAAATATCCGGGAGCGGAAAATTTTGTCGTTGCGAGCGGAAGTTACGTAAGCGACAAAAACCGGACGTCGGAGATGATAGAGTGGCTTGCGGAAGGCGAAGAATACGAACTTTCCGAAAACGAAGTGTTCTTCATGGGCGATAACCGTAAGGTCAGCAACGACAGCCGTTACAAAGAGTTCAAAACGTGCAAACTTTCGGATATAGACGGAGTCGTGGACGAGTTCGCGATTAAAATAAAAGGATTTTCGACGGCTCTTTATAACTTTAAAATCTCCGTAAGAAGATTTTTCGGTCTCGGCAGCGCGTCCGCTGTAAAAGCCGCAGTTGTTCTGTAAAGGAGTATAATGACTGAATTTTTCGAAAAAAGCGAATTTGATTCGGTAAAAAAGCAGCGTAATACCGCGATAATAATTTTTTCCTGTTTAACGGCGATTTATCTTGCCGCGGTTATCGCCGGCATAATCGTTTTTAACGGGCTTCCGTATAAAGATCCGTCGGAAGGGGTTATAAAGGCGGTTTTGTATGTTCTGTCCGCAGGTTACGTTATTTTCGCATTTTTGTATATGGGACTTAAATTCAGAAGAGTAAACGCATATTACAAAATGCTTAAAGAAACTATGAATAATGAAAAAACCGTCGTTACGGGCAGGTTTTTAAGAGTGGAACCCGCCATGGAAACAAAAGACGGGGTTGATATAAAAAAGTTCGTTATTTCGGTTTACAACGAAAGAAGGAACGATTATTTCGAAAGAATGATATGTATCCCTTACGAAAAAGAATTTCCGCTGTTTTCGGAAGGGGATACCGTAACTCTGGCAACACACGAAAACATTTTGTTTTCTTATGAAAAGAAGTAATTTTTACTTCTAAAAAATCAAAAAGGAAGAAAAACATGAAAAGATCAGAAGTCGAAAAGAAATACTTATGGCAAATCGAAGATATGTATGCGGATAACGCGGCTTGGCAGAAAGAATACGACGAAGTAAACGCTTCGGTGGCGTCTTTGAGCGAATACGCAGGCAAGCTCGGCGATAAAGAAGAATTTTTAAAATTCAATCGTCTGAACGACGAAATAATGAAAAAAATCGAAAAAATTTATACTTACGCTCACATGATGGCAGACTCGGACAGCGGTTCTTCCGAAAATTGCAGACTTATAGCTCTCGCACAGAGACTTTACGTCTATTTTTCGACGACTACCGCATTCACCGTACCCGAGATTTTATCGCTTCCCGATGAAAAAATCAACGAATATATAAACGATCCCGATCTTAAAGATTACGATTATCAGCTTAAAACTCTTCTTAAATCCAAGAAGCACGTTTTATCAAAAGATCTCGAAGAGATGCTTTCCGGCGTAAGCGAAGTAACCTCGTCTTTTATGGAAATTTTCCAGAAACTCGACAACGTCGATCTTCCGCTTAAACCGGTAGAATATGATGGTGAAGAATATCCGCTTTCGCACGGATGCTACTCCTTGTACATGCAGTCGCCCGACCGCGACTTCAGAAAAGAAGTGTACAATGCTTACTATGCGGCTTACGGCTCCGTTCTCAATACGCTTACTTCGATTTATTACGGAAACGTAAAGAACGACGTCTTTTTCGCTAAGGCTAAAAAATACGACGGTTGTCTCGAAATGGCGCTTTCGAACGAAGACGTTGATAAGCGTGTATACGAAAATCTTCTCGAAGCGGTAAATAAAGGACTTCCGACTCTTCACGAATACGTCGCCGCGAAGAAAAAGGCTCTTGATATAGACGGCGATATGTATATGTACGATATGTACGTTCCGGTAGTAGAAGACGCCGATATGAAGATGAAATACGACGACGCTTACGACTATGTCGTAAAGGCTCTCGCTCCGCTCGGAAAAGACTATCAGAATCTTCTTAAAAAGGCTCACGAAGAACGTTGGATAGACGTTTACGAAACCGAAGGAAAGAGAAGCGGCGCATACAGCACCGGTTGCTATCTTTCGCATCCTTACGTCTTGCTCAATTATACCGAAACTACTCACGACGTGTTTACCATAGCTCACGAAATGGGACACAGCATCCACACTTATTTTTCGAGCGCGAACCAGCCTTACGCCAAAGCCGACTATAAGATTTTCGTAGCGGAAGTCGCAAGCACGGTAAACGAAGTTCTTCTGCACAGATATATTTTGAACAACGTAAAGGACGAAAAGGTTAAAAAGTATATTTTAAGCTATTTCCTCGAAATGATAAGGACTACGCTTTTCAGACAGACGCAGTTCGCCGAATTCGAATACGAAGCGCATAATCTCGCGTTTAACGGCGAACCGCTTACCAAAGATACGCTTAACAAACTTTACGGCGATCTTAATAAGAAGTATTACGGCGAAGCGGTAGTTACCGACGATAACATTTCGACCGAATGGGCGAGAATTCCGCACTTTTACACGTCGTTCTACGTTTATAAGTACGCTACCGGCATAACGAGTGCGCTCGCAATCGCCGACAGAATACTTACCGAAGGCGAACCGGCGGTAAAAGATTATTTTAAGTTCTTATCGTCGGGCAGTTCCGACAGCCCCGTAGAACTTCTTAAAATCGCGGGCGTAGACCTTAACAAACCGCAGGTATTCGAAAAGGCTATGAATATGTTCAAAGAATACCTTGACGAATTCAATAAGTTAAACTAAAAATCGGCTTTAAGCCGAAAGGGGAATAATAATGCCCGGATACAGGAACAGAGAAATTAACGTAAAAGGCGTCGATATGCCGCACAATCTGGAAGCCGAACAAGCGCTTCTCGGGTGTATGATGCTCGATCCCGATATTCAGCCGGAAACGATAGCAAAGCTTAAAGACTCCGACTTTTATGCCGAATCGCACAAAAAAATTTACGAAGTAATGAGAGATCTGTCGGCGACGAGTACGCCGATAGACTTCGTTACCGTTACCGATAAGCTCGACAGCGAAGGCGAACTCGAATCGGCGGGCGGTATAAAATATCTTACCGACCTTACCGAAATAATTCCGTCCTCGGCTAACTATAAACACTATCTCGACATAGTTTTGAGAGACGGACTTTTAAGAAGACTTATAAAATGTTCCGCCGAAATCATACAGAATTCGCAGAAGGCTCAGGACAAGCAGGACGCGCTTTCTTTTGCGGAAAAAGAAATATTCGACATCTCCGCTCAGGAAGAGAACGGAAGCCTTGCCACGATAAGAGAAGTTCTGCCGGAAGTAATGAAGAGATTCGACGCCGTAAACAAGGATAAGAACGCTTTCAGGGGAATGATGACGGGTTATAAAGGACTCGATTATCTTCTGAACGGTCTGCAGAAAACTGACCTTGTTTTAATAGCTGCAAGACCTTCCGTAGGTAAAACGGCTTTCGCTCTTAACATTGCCGAAAATATAGCCACAAAGCAGGATAAAACAGTTGCGATCTTCTCGCTCGAAATGGGTAAAGAACAGCTCGCTCAGAGACTTTTATGTTCTCTTGCGGAAATAAGCTCGGAATCTGCAAACAGAGGAACGCTTACTCCGAACGAATGGATAAAAATCGCACATGCAAGAGAAAAGCTCAATAAATCGAAGATATTTATAGACGATTCAACCTTGATAACCCCGCCGGAAATGTTATCGAAGTGCAGAAGGCTTAAACGTCAGCACGGTCTCGACCTTGTAGTGGTCGACTACATACAGCTTATGACGATGGGCGGAAAGAATACGGAAAGCCGTCAGCAGGAAGTATCCGAAATTTCGAGAAGTCTTAAAATTCTCGCAAAGGAACTCAATATCCCCGTTATCGCGCTTTCGCAGTTATCGAGAAGCGTAGAACAACGTCCCGATAAAAGACCTATGCTTTCGGATCTTCGTGAATCGGGCGCTATTGAACAGGACGCAGATATAGTAATGTTCATACACCGTCCGGATAAAGACGCAAAACCCGAAGAACTTGCGAGCGGAGCGGTAAAACCGAACCACGCAAAAATAATAATAGCGAAGCACAGAAGCGGCGCTCTGGGAGAAGAAGAACTTTTCTTCAAGGGCGAATGCACAAAGTTCATGAACCTTGCCGACGTATCAGAGAGAGACAGACGTACCGAAGAAACCGCGGGTATAGGAGAAAAACCGGGATTCGGCAAGACAGACGATGCGGAAGGCGATTATATTCCGGTATCGGACGAATTCGTTCCGCCCGAAGAAGAACCTCCGTTCGATACAGACGGTGAAGAAAGAAAGGGAGACCTTAAGAAACTCTCGCCCGACGACGAGATATTCGGAAACTAATAAAATAAAAGGATTTTTAATATGAAAATAGCAATTTCGAACGACCACGGCGGACTTAACTTAAAAGCCGCTTTAATGAAGCATTTAGACGAAAAAGGAATAGAATATATCGACTTCGGTTACAATGCCGGCGAGGAAGAAAGTCCCGATTATCCCGATTACGCGCTTCCTGCATGCAAAGCCGTACTGAGCGGCGACTGCGATTGCGGAATACTTATCTGCGGTACGGGAATAGGTATGAGTATAGCGGCGAACAAGGTAAAAGGAATACGTTGCGGTCATTGTCACGACGTCTTTTCGGCGAGAATGACCAAAATGCACAACGATGCGAATATGATAGCTTTCGGCGAAAGAGTTATCGGCGCAGGACTTATGATAGATATAGTGGATGCATATCTTTCGGCAGAGTTTATGGGCGGCAGACATCAGCGCAGAGTCGATAAAATAAAAGCAATCGAAGACTCGGAACTTTAATTCGCTATATTAAAGTTTTACCTTATAAAACAAATATAAACAAAAAATTTTTCATAAAATATCGCCGTGAACCCGCTTTTATAAGGCGGGCGTAAAAGGAGGAAAATATGAAAGTAAAAAAAGCCGTGATAACGGCTGCGGGACTCGGTACGAGATTTTTACCGGCAACAAAAATTGTGCCTAAGCCGATGCTTCCCGTTTTCGACAAACCGACGATACAATACATAATGGAAGAAATCGAAGACGCCGGAATACGCGACGTCGCGATAATAATAAGTCCCAATTCGACGGATATAAAACGGCATTTTTCGGAATATCCGCTTCTCGAAAACAATCTTAAAGAAACCGGCAAAAAAGATCTTTACGACATCGCAATGAAAACCCGTTCATTCGGGAATATAACGTACATCGCGCAGGAAAAACCTACCGGACTTGCAGATGCGGTATTGTGTGCCGAGAGTTTTGCGGACGGCGAACCTTTCGCTCTTTTAATGGGAGACGAAATTTATGATTATTCGTCCGTCAGAACGTCGTGTCTTAAAAAACTTATAAACGAGTATGAAGAAACGGACGCCAGCCAGGTAAACACCATTAACGTGTTCGGCGACGACGTTTCGAAATACGGCAATCTCGACGCGGAATACGAAGGCGGAAGACTTAAGGTTAAAAATATTATCGAAAAGCCTTCTCTTTCCGAAGCGTTTTCAAATCTCGGTTCGGTCGGAAGATACGTTTTATCTCCGAAGGTTTTCGATTATATAAAATCAACTCGTCCAGAAACCGGCAGCGGAGAAGTATATCTTACCGACGCATTGAAGGCTCTTGCGGAAAACGACGGACTGTATGCGTGCGAATTCGACGAAAAACGCTATGATATCGGAGATAAAGCCGGATATATCGAAGCAAACGTCGATTTTGCTCTTAAAAACGAAAAAATAAAAGAAGAACTTAAAGATTATTTTAAATCTTTGAGCGAAAAACTGTAAAAACAAATTTCAAGAAGGGATTTTTGCGGAAGTTTTCCGCCTTAAAATTAAAAGATGTATAGCGAAGAATCATATACCAACGGCATAAGGCAGGTTATAGAAATATCAAAAAAGGCTGGTAAGCGTTACAACACCGGTTATTACGGGACGGAACACGTTCTCGTAGGACTTGTGAACGCTTCCGAAGGCATCGCACGCGACTTTTTGCTTAAAGCGGGAGTCGATCCCGAAAAAGTTTCGAGAAGTTTCGTAAACATTATCGACCGCAACAACACTCTCGTAGGATTTACGCCGAGAGCGAAAGCTCTGTTCGAAGAAGCCGAAGAAATAGCAATAAAATATAATTCCGGTTATATAGGTACAGAACACCTTTTATATGCGATGATTAAGGACACAGAGTGTTGCGCTTCGAGACTTCTTAAGATAATGAAGATTGACTTTGCTGCGCTTGAGAAAGATATTTTAAAGCGTATAGATCCGGTCGTGGATCCGTCTGCCGAGACAAACAACGGCAAACCGCCGGTAGAAGGCGTCGATACCTACATAGCCGACAGATTTTCTTCGGCAGAGACTATCGAAGCGATTTCTAAATACGGCGTAGACCTTACCGAACTCGCTTCGCAGAACAAGCTCGATCCCGTTATCGGAAGGAAAAAAGAAATCGACCGTATAATCCAGATATTATCGAGAAGAACAAAAAACAATCCCGTTCTAATAGGCGAACCGGGCGTAGGTAAGTCGGCGGTGGTTGAAGGACTCGCACAGGCGATAACGCAGGGGCATGTACCCGAAGTCCTTAACGGCAAAACGGTTTTTTCGCTCGATCTTGCCGGAATGGTTGCCGGTTCGAGATACAGAGGCGATTTCGAGGAAAGGCTTAAATCAGTCATCACCGCGGTAAAAAACGACGGAAACATTATTTTGTTCATAGACGAAATTCATACCATAGTAGGAGCGGGTTCTTCGAGCGATAACGGCATGGACGCGGCTAATATATTAAAGCCGATGCTTTCGCGCGGGGAACTTCAGACCATAGGCGCGACGACGATAGAAGAATACAGAAAGTATATCGAAAAGGATGCTGCTCTCGAGAGAAGATTCCAGCCGGTAATGGTAGATGCGCCGTCGAAAGAAGACGCGGTCGAAATTCTTAAAGGCTTAAGAGACAAATACGAATCTCACCATAAAGTAGTTATAAGCGACGAAGCGATAAACGCCGCGGTAAATCTTTCCGAAAGGTATATCCCTGACAGATTTTTGCCCGATAAAGCGATAGACTTAATCGACGAAGCTGCTTCGAGAGTAAGACTCGACAGTTATAACACTTCGGAAGACATAGTAAAGAAAGAAAAGGAACTGAATATTTTAATCGCGCAGAAAAACGACGCGAAAAGACAGAACGAAGTAAAGCGCGTTCAGAAGTTCGACGAACAGATTTATAAAGCGAACAAAGAACTCGAAAAATTAAAGAAAAAGGCAGAAGACGGCAAGCCTAACGAAGGCCTTATGGTAACCAACGAAGACGTTGCAAAAATAATAAGCAGCTGGACCGGAATACCCGTTTCGAGACTTACCGAAGAGGAAGCCAAAAAGCTGTTAAGACTCGAGGATATTCTTCATGAAAGAGTTATCGGACAGAAAGAAGCGGTAAAGAGCGTTTCCGACGCAATAAGAAGAGCGAGAGCGGGGCTTAAAGATCCTAACAGACCTATAGGTTCGTTTATATTCGTCGGTCCTACAGGCGTAGGTAAAACCGAGCTGTCGAAGGCGCTTGCTGCGGCGGTATTCGGCGACGAAAGTGCTCTTATCAGAATAGATATGTCCGAGTATATGGAAAAATACGCCGTCTCGAAACTTATCGGCGCGCCTCCCGGGTACGTCGGTTACGACGAAGAAGGGCAGCTTACCGAAAAGGTTAGAAGAAAGCCTTATTCCGTCGTATTGTTCGATGAAATCGAAAAGGCGCACGAAGACGTTTTCAATCTCTTTTTGCAGATTCTCGACGACGGCAGACTTACAGATAATAAGGGAAGGACGGTAAGCTTCAAAAACACCGTTATAATAATGACTTCCAACGTAGGTGCTAGCGAACTTGCAAAGCGTACTTCGCTTGGGTTCGGATTGAATTCGGGCGGAAGGGATTCCGATTACGACGAGATGAGAGAGCGTATACAAGACGCTCTGAAAGCAAAATTCAAGCCGGAATTTTTAAACAGAGTCGACGACGTTATAACTTTCCACAAACTTACGGAAGAAGATATAGCTTCAGTTGCCGAAATAATGCTCATATCTTTAAGAAAACGCCTTAATTCTCTCGGAATAGATCTCGAAATAACGGACGCAGCCATGAATGAAATTCTAACGGAGGGTTATGACAGCGTTTACGGTGCGAGACCTTTGAAAAGAGTCATTCAAAGAAGAATCGAAGATAAGCTTTCGGAATACATTCTTTTAGGGAAAATCAAAAAAAACTCCGTCGCTGTGGTCGATTACGTTAACGGCGAATTCGTTTACGAAGAAGAATAAAATTATAGTTAAAACCCGATATAAGGACTCGAAATGAAAACAGGAATATCAACAGCGTCGCTTTTTCTCGATCTTCCGACCGAAGAAGCGGCGGAGTATTTAAGCGAAAACGGAGTAAAAACAAGCGAAGCGTTTTTAACTACCTTTTCGGAATACACTGAAGAATTTGCCGATCTTTTGTTAAAAAAGAAAGGAGATATGAAATTTAATTCGGTACATGCGCTTACGACGCAGTTCGAACCGCAGCTTTACAGTAAAAACGACAGAGCGCTTAAAGATGCGTATTCCGTACTCGAAAACGTTTTAAAAACAGGTAATACGATCGGAGCGAAAAATTACACTTTTCACGGGTTTGCGAGAATTAAAAAAACGCCGATAAACATAAATTACGACGAATGCGGATATTTTACCGAAAAAATAGCCGAAAAGTGTGCCGAATACGGAATAAATCTCGCATATGAAAACGTCCATTGGTGTTACTATAACTATATCGGATTCTTTTCGGAAATGAAAAAACGTTGTCCTTATTTAAAAGGAACGCTCGACATTAAGCAGGCGAGACAGTCCGGGATAGAATATAAAGAATATATAAAAGAAATGGGAGAAAACATAGTTACCGTTCATGTCAGCGATATAGACGAAACGGGAAAAATGTGTCTTCCGACAACCGGAACAGTTGATTACGACGATCTGTTCTCAAGGTTGAAGGACGTCGGCTTCGACGGCGCAGTGCTTATCGAAGCATACAGAAAAGACTACGGGGAGAGAAAAGAGCTTATAGATTCTCTCGACATGCTGAAAAACAAAGCGGTGAAATATTTTGATACAGTAGAATAAAGTAAAATAAAAAAGGGTTCCTAGACTTCGGAACCTTTTTTATTTTTAAATCATTTTTTATAATCTTCGCAACCGCAATGTTCGTCGTGGCAGTGGCTGTGATCGTGGTGATGTTCGTCTTTACAATCGTCGCAGTCGCAATCGTCTTCATCGTCTGACATATACGCAACGAGAATAGAATATATTTCGTTTACGTTGCGGTTAAGTTTATCAGCAAGTTCTTTTATTTTTCTTTCTTTGACGAGTTTCTCCCATAACGAGAGATTTATTTCGACGTTTTCGCATGAAAATACGGTTAAAAACGATTGTTTGCCGAAAGTTTCGGAATATTCGTTCCAGTCTTCGACGCTGTCGCCGCTCGATGAAACGTAATTATAAAGTTCGTCCGAAAGCTCGTAGAGTTTCGACTGAACGTTCGAAAATTCTTCGTCCGTCATCGGAAAGGCTTCTTCGTGAAGTATCAAAAGTTCATCTTCCATTTGTGTACCGCCTGTATAATTTAAATTTATTATAGCAGACGGAAGACAAAGTGTAAAGCGAATATAGAAGGCTTTACAGTACCGTGCGGGAAGATAGCTTTTCCATAAGGGATTTTAATGCTTTAACGTGCAACTCTTCGTCGAGCCGTATTCTCGCGATTATCGCAGCAACGTCATCCGGAAGTTTTTTCTCCATTTCTTTATAAGCGTTTATCGCCGTAAGTTCGCCCGAAATATCGTCTAAAAGCATCTTTACCGGTATATTACTCGAAGAAACGTTCGATGTGTTATAAAAGTCGCATTTGTCGAAAGCTCTTAACGTGTATACCGGATCTGCACCGAGCTTTATAAGAAGTCTGCCGAGAATGTCGAGATGTCTCATTTCGGCAATGGAAATCGCGGTTAAGGTCTCGGCGTAGTCCTTCATTCCGAAAGACTCGAAGTACAAAGAATGATAATTATACGAGAGTATCGCGTTAAGTTCGCCTTCGTATCCTGCATAAGACGAACTTATTATGTACGCCGCCCGCCTGTTTTCTTTAACGCAATCCATAGAAGGGTACGGTATATCAACGACCAAAGGTTTTACCATAATAGTTCTCCTGTTATTTTTTTATCCGCCTTACGTAGCGGTTCAGAATTAAAATAAAAATCAAACCCGGTTTATAGTATTCGTCAGCCGTAAAAAAGGTGAAAAGCAGAGGAAAATAAATATTTTTAAAAATACGAACATATGTTTGACTTTTTAAAAACTGCGTGTTATACTGTAATTACAAAGTCGAAATATGGCGAAATTCGTATTATTTTGTCGTACGGCGGATAAATAAATTTTGTAAAGCGTATTATGATGATAGATAATGAGAGACTTAAAATTTTAACGGAATCCGCAAAGTACGACGTGTCCTGTTCTTCGTCCGGTTCGACGAGGCGGGGAGAAGGCGTTATAGGCAACTGTCTTAAAGGCGGAATATGCCACTCTTTCACGCCTGACGGAAGATGTATTTCGATACTTAAAATTCTAATGAGCAACGACTGCGTTTACGATTGTAAATATTGCGTGAACAGAAGATCGAACGATATAAAGCGAGCTACGGCATCTCCCGACGAAATATGCGAGCTTGTTATAAGTTTTTATAAACGCAATTATATAGAAGGCTTGTTTTTATCTTCGTCGGTAGTTCGTAATCCCGATTATACGATGGAAAGGCTTCTTTATACGGTATATAAGTTAAGAAGAATTTACGGCTTCGGCGGTTATATTCATCTTAAAGGAATACCGGGTGCCGATAAAACTCTTCTCGAAAAAGCCGGTCACCTTGTGGACAGAATGAGTTTTAATCTTGAACTTCCTTCGGAACAGAGCCTGAAACTGCTCGCCCCGCAAAAAAGTAAAAATGCGATAGTAAAGCCTATGTTCGAAATGCGTGAAGACATATTGGAATACGGCTCGAAAAACGGCAAATCAAAATTTTTGCCCGCAGGTCAGACCACGCAGATGATAATAGGAGCTTCCCCCGAAAAAGACGGCAAAATATTAAAACTTTCGGAAGCGTTATATAAAAAGGCGGGACTTAAAAGAGTTTATTATTCGTCTTACGTCCCCGTTAATTTATACAGCGACATTCTCCCGGTAAAGCCCGCGGGACTACTCCGGGAACACAGACTTTATCAGGCGGACTGGCTATTAAGATATTACGGATTTACTTCGGACGAAATAGCGGACGAAGGCGAAAATCTCGATGTATCGGTCGATCCTAAATGCTTCTGGGCGCTTAAACATCCCGAACTCTTTCCGGTGGAAGTAAACACCGCACCGGTAGAAATGCTTCTGAGAGTTCCCGGAATAGGTATTCGGTCGGCGTATAAAATAATAAACGCCAGAAAACACGGAACAGTCGGTTTTGAAAATCTGTCTGTGATGAAGGTCGTCTTAAAAAGAGCGAAGCACTTTATAACCTGCAAAGGTAAATTTTACGGAACGGAAAATTTAACCGAAAGAAAATTTCTGCTTTCCGCAAACGAAGCTAATTATACGCAATTATCGTTATTTTCGGATAACGAAAACGCGATAAGCGCAAGTATCGGAGAATTATGAAAGTTTACGAAATCGAAAAGGGAAGGGACGGTATTTTTACCGCAGTTTACGACAGTTATTTAAATAAAGAAACGCCCGATCTCGTTACGTCCGAGAGTATGTATGCGATAGAGTTTTTATCGGAAGTTTCGGCTATAAAAACGGACAAAATTAAGGCTTCTGAAGTTCGTTCCGCAGTTTTAAAGTATTCGAGCGAAAAGGTTCTCGACGATATAGGAATAGTCCTTTTATCATGCTCCGACGCTAAAGAAACGGTTATTTTTAATTTTGTAAAATCGATTATAGAAAATAAGAGAAACGTTTCGTACGATTTCGGATCGAAAACGACGGCCGATTTTAACACGCTTAAGGATAGAGTTTTGACGGAAGCGCACAGAATCAAAGGATTTATGCGTTTTTCGGAAACGACCAACGGACTTTTGTACGCCAAATTCGAACCGGATAACGACATAATAAAGCTTGTCGCGGCGCATTTCAGAGCGAGACTTAATAACGAAGCTTTCGTTTTACACGACGTAAAAAGAAACAAAGTTGCGGCATACGATAAAAATAAAGTGTATTTTTTCACTCCGGACGTTCCGCTTTCGGTGTATATAAACGAAAAGGAACTTCACTGCAGATCGCTCTGGAAAGAATATTTCGACGCGGTGAATATAGACGAAAGAAAGAACGTAAGACAGCAAAAAAACTATATGCCGACGAGATACTGGAAAAATCTTACGGAATTCGTTTCAGACGTAGAATCGGGCAGAGCGAGAATGTAACAGTAAAGAACATACGAAATTACCATAAACCCCATAAAAACAAAAACGGAGCGGATTTTATTTCCGTTCCGTTTTTGCGTTAATGTTTTAAGGTAAAATAATAATTAAATTAACATATGCGGACATGCCCGTAAGATAAATCGTTTTATAAGTTAATCTATCGTTTTAACATAGCTTCTTCTTTTTTTATGAAGAACCTCTTTGAATCTTTTCCACTGGTTTATTATGTTAAGATTATCTTCGAGATTAAGATTTGTTTCGGCATGGTCGATAGCCGGATTTTCGAGCATATTCATAATCGCAGCGATAAGAGCCGAACTAACGCCCTGTCTTGAATATTCGGGTTTTACTCCGATAAGGGCAAGATCGAGAACGTCAGGCTTTTTAAGAGCTTTCAGCACTCTTATTATGCAGGGGAGAGTAAGCTTGCCGCCCGACTTTTGCACTGCTTTTCCGATTGCGGGGAAGCATACGCCGAAGCAAGCCACGTTGTCGTTCTCATCTACTATTACGTTTACGTATTTAAGGTCCACGATGAGTTTGAAGTTCGCGATCATCATCTTTTTCATTCCGTCTGTAAAGGGGACGGTTCCGTAAAGATGATCGTACGATTCGTCTAAAAGAGCAAAAATTTTGTCGCCGTATCTATTCAAAAACTCGTTGACCGACTTGCATGTGGCAAATCTTAAACCGAGTTTTTTGAGCATCATGGCGGAAACTCTGTAAAGCTTTTCGTCGGGAACGTCGGGTGCGTAGAGTTTGCGTTCTTCCCAATCGACTTCCTTTTTAAAGCCGTAAGCCTCGACAAGAGCGGGGTAGTAGTCGTAATTATACTGTTCTTCGAAAGTCGAAAGTTCGTTGAACCCGTAGATCAAAAGACCTTCTCTTTCGAGATCGGAATATCCCAAAGGACCGCATATTTCGGTCATGCCATTGCTTTTTGCCCAGCTTTCGACAGCCGAAAACAGCGCAGATGAAACGTTTACGTCGTCGATTGCGTCGAATCTTGTAAATCTTACGCGCTTTTCGTTATTTTTCTCGTTAGATGCTTTCTGAATTATTCCGCTTATTCTTCCGACCGTTTTTCCGTCTGATTCCGCAAGAAAAAAAACCGACTCGCAAGTGTCGTTGTAAACGAAGTTTTTAGAAAACATTTTCTTTTCGTCGCCGTAAAGCGGGGGAACGAAGTATTCGCAATTTTTATAAAGTTCGAGCGGAAAGTCAAGGAAAGCTTTTATATCTTTTTTTGTTTTTACTTCTTTAACCGTTATCATAAGGGTTACCTGTGAATCGCGTGGAAGCAAACGCCCGCGGAAGACGGCCCGCAATGGCTGCCCGCAGTGGGATTTACGGGAACGAGCGTTATGTTAAGATCGTCGCCGAACTTTTCTTTTGCTTTTTTGATGAAGATTTCCATGTCGTCGGCACAGTCGGCGTGAGCGACTAAAACTCTGTGATTTTTAATATCGTCGCCCAAATCTTCCATATACTGCAAAAGTCTGTTCATGGCTTTGATTTTGCCTTTTTCTTTGCCGATACTTACCATTTTGCCTTCGGAATTAATATAAATGATGGGCTTTATTCCGAGTAACGTTCCAAAAACCGCTCCGAGTCCGCTGACTCTACCTGTTCTTTTAAAGAAAGAAAGATCGTTAGCGAAAAAGTAAGTGGCGAATTTGTCCACTTCGGTTTCGCTCCATTTAAGAATTTCTACGGGCGTTTTGCCGGCTAAAACCATATCGCCGATTTCGTAAATAATTCCGAGACTGTTAATCGAAATGCCTTTGGTATCGAGTTCGTAAAATTTGCGTTCGGGATATTTTTCTTTAAGCTCGTTTACGGCAAGGTGCATAAAGTCGAAAGTAGAAGACATTGCAGCCGAAAAATGAACGTAAAATACGTCGTTTCCTTTTTTGAATTCGGGTTCGAAATAGTCTATGTAAGTTTCTTTCGAAAGACCGCAGGTAGACGGCGTGACGCCGTTTCTTAAAGAATCGTAAAAACCCTTCATATCGAACGTTTCGAAATCGATATAGGGGTAAATTGTTTTGTCTTCTATGCAATAGGGCATGCTTATAAGCTTAAACCCGTACTTCTCGGCGTCGACGGGCGTAAAATCCGTATCGGTATCCGTAAAATATGTAACCATAATTTCCTCCTGAAAGTAAAACCCTTAATTTACTTTATGTTTTTTTATATCCGCAAAAAACGCAAAAACAGATGGTTTTGCGAGAAATTTCCGGATTTTTACATATTTTATATTTAAATAAAAATATGTACTTTAAATATAAAACAATTTCGCAATAAAGTCAACATAAAACCCGTTTTTCAGACTTTATTCGACATTTGTTTATTACCCGTTCCGAAAGAAAAGAGTATTAAGTAACACATTTATAAAGAAAAGTGTACTAACTTGAAAAAATAACCGAAAAAAGCGAAACAGAAAATTTAATCGTTAAAAAAATAAATAAAAAAGCCCTTGAAGTAGTGCATTCAATAATTGATTGCCAAACGAAAACTAATGTGGTAAAATAAAACGAGAAATAATCGGAAGTAAATTGGTTATGGAAAAAAGTCTGAGCGGCAAAAAAATATGTTTTTTGGGGTCGTCGGTGACGTACGGGTTTGCCGCAAACGGCATTTCGTTTGCCGATATCATCGCCGAAAAGTACGGCAGCAAAAGTTTTAAGTTTGCGGTAAACGGTACCACGCTTGTCGATAACGGATTAGATTCTTATGTTTCGCGCATGAAAAAGATAGATAAGGCGCAGCGTTTCGATTTGTTTGTCTGTCAGCTGTCCACCAACGACGCAAGTCGTAATATGCCGACGGGAACAGTAAACGACCATGCGCCGGACACAATATGCGGCACGATAAATTTTATTGCCGCATACATTAAAGATACTTTCGGCTGCCCGCTTGTTTTTTACACCAACCCTTATTATGAAAACGAACGATATAAAGCAATGACGAAATTGCTTTCGGATATGGCGAAAGCAAACAAATTTACCGTTATCGATTTGTATAACGAGAAAAGCTTCAACAATATAACGCCGGAAGAACGCCGTGAATTTATGGCGGACGACATTCACCCGACTCTAAAAGGCTACGAGAGGTGGTGGACGCCGATTTTTGCAAAGCGATTAAGTGAGATTTTGAAGTAAATCGCGGTGAAAGCGAAAAAAATATAAACGAAAATAAAAAATACCCGTTCGTTGAAGAGCAAGTATTTTTTTATCCGATATTGTTTACAATTGAGAAAATTCTTTTACGGGATTTACGTCAAGTAACGTCATTTGCAAGAGAACACGAAAGCGAGTTTTTAGACTTGGCAAAGAAACGTTCTTTAAGAGAAACCGAAAAACTACGAGTCGAAAACAAAGCGTCGCTCGATAAAGCCGTCAGACGCATTGCCGAAATAGACGGAATTATTCAGAAACTGTACGAAGATAACGTTTCGGGTAAAATAAGCGACGAGCGATTTGCAAAGATGACGGCAACGTATGAAACGGAACAAAACAGATTACAGCAAACCGCTCAAAGGCTGAAAGATGAAATATCTGCCGTTCGAGAAGAGGGCGAAAGCGTGGATCGGTTTATGAAGTTGGTAAACAAGTATTCCGACATCACGGAACTGAACGCCGAAATCATAAGAACGTTTGTGGAGAAGATAATCGTTTATGAAGCCGAAAAAAATGACGGTGTAAAAACGCAGAAAATGAAGATAGTCTATAACTGCGTTGGAACAGTAAGCGTTCTGAACACCGACAATGAGCCTGTAAAAACAGACAAAACAAAAACTATAGAAGTGGCGTGACAATGAAAGCCGCGCCACTATCTAAAAAGAAAGAAAAATCCCTGTGCCTATTGATTGTGTGTTTGCTATTTGAAAAGAGATTTTGGAAGCATATATGGCACGGTTAAATATGCAAAGATGAAGAATTAAAAAATAGAAATAATTAATGATTATGTGATTTTAATGAAATAAAATTATTTATTTCTTAAGGCGTTTGGCGATTCCTTAAACTCCTTTTTAAATATCCTATGGAAGTAAGATGTTGAATTTATTCCGCAAAGTACACAAATTTTTTCAATAGATAAATCAGTTGTGGCAAGTAACGATTTTGCATAAACAAGTTTTTGCTTATTATAATATTCTGACATCGTTGCTCCGATGTGTTTTTTAAATTCTCTGCAAAGGTATGACTTGTCGTATTTGATAGTTGACGTAATCTCTGATAATGTTTTTGAAAAAGATATGGGATTGCATAAATTTGCAGTCAATGATCTTATCCAGGACGGAGTATTTATTAATTTCATTGAGTTTATATTTATTAGGTTTAAAATATAAGATAATAAACTTTTCTTTAACATTTCCTTTAAACCGTCATCATTTGCAACTGAGATGTTTGAAACGTAAAGTTCAATATGCGATATGTTTTCGGAAGAAATATGGAAAGACGTTTGAATATCTTTTTTATTTAGCAGAGAATATAACTGAGGAGATATGTTATCGCAAACTTGCGAAAAATAGTCTAATGAGAACAATATGTCTCTATGCATAAAATCCGTATTCGTGGAGGGATTTAAAAAAATATGTTCGTCATTTGGCATTATTAAAAACGCATCACCTGCGGTAATTGCGTTTTCTGTGCCGTTTAAAATGTGCGAGCAGGAACCTGACATAACGTAAAAAAATTCAATAAAGTCATGACGATGCATACAGACAAGCTCATAATTAATGAGCTGTGCGAAATAATTTCCTGAAAAGATATTGTCTTTGTGAAACACTCGTGTCATTGTTTAACCTCAAATCAAAATTAATAAATATATTATACTTTATCGTAAAAAAAATATCAAATTTTTTTTGGGTTTTATTTAAAAGTCAAAATAGTTCACTATACGGACAATTTAATGTATTGAAATGTTATAATATAAATTATATAATAAAAACAATCATTGGGTGTGATATGCACCCCAAATGTTGGTTATTCGTGGGGAATTATACGGGTAGGTAGTTTATTGCCTACCCGTTTTTCGTTTCCTCACGCCATTTTAATGCGTTTTAATCCGAACCGTATTG
>CABTOK010000003.1:0-79953 GCA_902486425.1 uncultured Eubacteriales bacterium
ACCGAGAATACGATAAACAACATTATGCAAGCCATAGAATTAGGCGGACAAAGCGCAACGGTTATGAAACGTATGCGAGAACTCGAAGAAAAACTGACCGACATCGAAAAGCGATTGACGATTGAAAAATCTCAAACGGCGTTCAGACTTTCCAAAGAACAAATAATTGATTATTATAAATCCGCGCTTGAAAAAGAGCCGCTACAACTAATAAATTACTTCATAAAAGAAATTCAGTTGTATGACGACAAAATGATTATTATCTACAACACCCCAAAGACGATAAACCTTGACGAAAGTCAGGGTTTTTCTTTTGACGACAAAAACGTTAAAATGCCGTATGTGATACAAAACAAGAAGTATCACGGACTTAAAGATTTCAGGCTTATAATGCGTATTTAATACATATGCAGACGATTTATTCCACGGTGTTCTTGACGTGAGCCTCTCAGGAGCGTGTCGGTAGGCAAATAAACCGCCAACCGACAGCCCCAAGGGGCTTTTCGTTTGCCTTTGGCAAGATAGCCTGACACACTCCTTTCTCATGTCAAGAACCTTTCGCGGCATAAAACCGTTTGCAACTGCTACGGATAAAGAGATACGAACACACCCATACGAACCCCGAAAAGACCAAAACGACGGCACACGGACAAATAAAAAACGCCGATAAAACCTGAATTTTTGCAAAAGAAAAACCTAAACCAAATACTTTCGTATTCGATTTAGGTTTTGATTGGCGGAGAGGACAGGATTTGAACCTGCGGTACGTTTCCGTACACAACATTTCCAATGTTGCACCATAGACCACTCAGACACCTCTCCGTATAATGGTCGGAGTGAGGTGACTTGAACACCCGACCTCTTGGTCCCGAACCAAGCGCGCTACCAACTGCGCTACACCCCGCTCTTTTACATAGCCAAGGTATTATAACATCTTTTTTTTGAAATATCAAATATTTTTTCGATAAAAAAATCAATAACCTAAAATTTCTTGCAAAAACTTGGCGAATGAGTTAAAATATTTTAGTAAAAACGGTCGGTTGCGGTCAGATTCTTGGCTAACAAGTAGGCTTAAGTCGTGTAAGAAGCTGTTTGCAACGCAAAAACGGTAAAAAGGGGAGACCGTCTCGTTTGTTTTTGATAGTATCGGTGGAAATTTCGTCGGCGTTATCAGGCTTTATTATGCGTTATTAAAAGAGCGGATATAAACAAAAACAAAGCGAGCTTTATAAAAATAATTATGCGGGCGTGGTGGAATTGGCAGACACGATGGACTTAGGATCCATTGGGCAACCATGCAGGTTCAACCCCTGTCGTCCGCACCATAAAGTCCGGAGCGACGTTAAGTTGCCGGACTTTTTTATTTGCCCGGATATTCAAAGCTTTGTCGTAAGGTAAAGCTTTGTCGTAAGGTAAAGTATATACAATAAGCCCGGATAAGGGCGGTTATTTTATCCGATTATTTATATATAAATAAAAAGTGAAACAGGAATCGGAACGTTAGCAAAAAAATCGAAGCAGTAATTCGTCTTGATGGTAAAAAAACTTGACAAGCTCATTTTTTGTATGATATTATAAACTAAAATAAATAAAGATCAGGGCAAAACCGTCGCGAGGCGGTGACGCAAAGCCAAGAAACTTTTTATTATTTTTCAGAATTTACTAAAAAGTTCGTCCGGTTGCAATTACGTTTATAGCGTTATTGCAACCTTTTTTATTTATAAAAACCGTGTGAAACGGAACCGTCATACGGCTGATCCTGTTTCCAGACAAGGGCATATAACAACCACGACGGCATACCGCGAAACAGGCGTGCATATCGCAAACGCCATATAAAACCATATAAAGACATACAGACGTAGGAATATGAAGGAAAAGAAAAAAGCATTAGTCAACTTAATAATATCCGCGCTATTGCTTTTTTGCGCGTTGTTCGTGGCGGCGACGTCGTTCGGGTGGTTTGCGTTTAACGACAAGGTAGACGGCTCCGGCATGGGCGCAACGATAAAGAAGAACGAAAGCACCGTTACGATAGAGTATTACAATATAAATTCCGATAAGACTTACGAATTTATAAAGGTGAACGAAAGCAAAGCGGCTCTCGGCAGATACAACCTGCTTAGCGACAAGTATCAGATGCTTGCGAAAGTTTCGGTAAAGACGAACTCGCCCGTTACGATAACGGCAACTACGTCGGTAAGTTACTATATGGGCAGCAGCGACGCATTTCAGTTGCTTGCTCCCGACGATAACGATTCGTCAAAGCCGAAAACCGGCACGGCTACGATAGACGGAACGACGATAAGCTATACGAACTCGCTGTCGAGCGTGGTAAGCTTTGCCTTTTTAAGCAATAATGCGAGCGCGACTGATTATGAGCCAAAGGCGGACGGAAACGGTTACAAACTTGCAAGCCTGCCTGAAAAGTCCCGCTTCAGATCGCTTGTGGATAAAAATAACAACACGATAGTGAATACCGTCAAAGTGTGCGAAAACTTAACTCCCGACAGCGAAACGATAACGGTCGGGGGCAATACAACGACAAACTATTACGTTATAATCGTATTCAGTTATGACGAAGATCAGATGTCAATGGTGTTCTCGCGCAATCTTAATAACGAACTTTTGTCCGAAGCGACCGATGACGTTACTCTTCCGTTTCTGTGCGATTTCAGTATAACGGTAACGCAGTAATCCGGACGGCGGAGAGATAAGCGAATATATAAGCGGCAGAATAAAACAAGGCAAAATCAGACAAAACGACTGCTATATATAATAAACAATATATAAATAGATTAAAAGATTAAATCATATAAAATTAAAAGAACGCAACCAATCAGAAAGCAAAAGGACAAAAGCACTGATGAAGACAGTTAAAGGAATTTGTAAAAACTTAATAAATACCGTAATTGTCTGCATTATGGCGGCGATATTGTTTTCGGTCATGACTTTTTGTTGGCTTGCGGACACCGGCAACACGTTTGTGATGAACTTCAACTCGTCAACAGCTTCGGCATACTTTGCGGGTGGCAACGGCAGTAAGAAAGAACCGTATAAAATAAGCACTCCGGTACACATGTACAACTTTGCATGGCTGCAATATCTGGGGTATTTTAACCTTAAAGATAATTTCAACAACGGCAGGGCGCAGAGCTTTTTCGAGCTGACGGGCAATATAGACATGTCGAGCATTGCCATACCGCCGATCGGCACGAGGGAATATCCTTTTATAGGCTACTTTAACGGCAACGGTAAAACGGTATATAACCTTACTGTATCCAATAATAAATCGGATCTTACTCGTCGTCCGTCGAATGCCAAGTTCAAAGACAGCGTACTCACCATGGCGGATAGCGGCAATACCGACGTCGATATAGTGGGGCTTTTCGGGGTAACGGGCGACTTCAACTCGTTTATTGCAAACAGCTATGAAAAGAAAGACGCTACGGGAAAGAAAAAGACCGTGCTTGTAAACGGTGTGCCAACCGAGATAGATGTTAAAAACAAGCAGGAATCTTCGGGTACAGGCACGGGCACAACGCCAAGCAATAAGCTTGAACCGCTTCCGTCCGGAAATACGGCAGAAAACGTCGTGTATTATTCCGGTATGAACGTCAATAGCATGTATATCGACAAAATAACCGTTAAAAGCGTTTCGACGAAAACTCTTGTCGGCTTGGCGGCAGGGTATATAAGCAGTACCGTTCAGAACGTAGGCGTTTACCGCAGTAAGGTATCGGTAAGCAGCGATACGAACGGCGGAGTAAGCGATATAACGACCGTGAACGGTACCGGAAAAACTTACGGAACTACTATTTCAAAATATTCTTTGGTAGGCGACTATGACGAAGAAAACGTCGGCTGGACTGAAGTACCTACAGAAGGCTCCGGCGACAGCGCGGCTTGGGGCGGCTCTATCGACATGCGTACGTTGAACAGAAGATTGAGTTATATCTCTGCAAAAAAAAGAAACGGGTATGAAACAACAGATACCGGCGGTTTTAGAGTTTCTCTTTATTATGGCGGTTCGTCATCAGAATTTTATTGGAATAAAAAGGCTTCTTCTGATTTAGGGGTAGTATATTTGAATGAAAAAACTATCTTGCCTATAAACGTAGATAAAAAATCTATGGGTTTGGATTCTTTAGACGTAACAACAGAAAAAGATTCCGATGGCAAATTGAGGCTTGCTTACGAAGAACAAAACAAAAGTAACAATAATTTCAGATATAATCAATATTATAAGGCTAATACAGTCGAAGTTGTGGCTGAAAATAATACCGGTTATATTGTTGGCTCTGCATATGGCACTCAAACACAACAAGGGTCAATTCGTTCGAGAATACAAAGCGTAGCCAACGGTTCATATGGAGGAATATTTAAATCCTTAGGCGAATCTGTATGCCCTAAATCTGACGCCGTGTTTTATGAAAAAGAAAAGTTTGAAATGCTTACCATGGTTTTAGGTGCAAACGGAAATTACGAAACGTACAGAATAAAAGACGGAGTAAACGGAACAGCAACGAAAACCGGATTAAGCGAATTTGTACAGAAAGAATATACCGATATTACGCTTAATTTGGCAAACAAGGGCGCTGCTTATAAAAGCGTCAGGAAAGAATTTGACGAAACGATGTCCGGTTCAAATATGGCACACGGGTTCCATTTCATGGCTCAATTACCGGGCGGGTTTACTTCGAGCGATAAATCGGGTTATATAACTACTGCGGAAGCAAAATTATATAATGACAAAACGAAAAAACTTGAAACAATAAGCAAATACGAATTTGTAAAAGGCGGTATTAACTTCACTGTTTCAGAAGACGGTGTTATAAAGACAATACTTGGGGCGTATTATCAACAAAGCAAGAAAGACAATTTGTTTGATTTATTCAAGTTGGAAAGGACTTCTGTCGGTAAAGTTACAAAATTTACGCGAATAGAAACTATTTATAAAGATCAAAGCGGAAACTTGGTTTATAATCCCTCTGATACGACAGGTTTAACCTTGGTTTTTTCCTTTACCGAGCTGACAAAAGGGGTTCTTAATCATGCAGCTGCATATTATTTTGAAATTCCTGTTTCAGCCGGCGATTACGTTATAGGTGCGTATAAAGACAGTAGCGACGACTCAAATTCAAATAAAAACACCGCATACCTTATGTACCTTGATATAGGGGCGAACGGGAACGGAGAAAGCGGCGATACGGTAGAACTTCCGTATACCATGCAATCGGTTGATTTTGTAAGCGTACCCACCGGCTTTGACGATAATAATATCATTCAGACGGTAAAAACGACAGATTCCGCCGGAAACGAAACGGCGACCTATCCCGCATATAAGGGCGTAGGGTTCGCTGTCGGTTCGGGTACCGATACCGTTTATTACAAGCGTAAATCTTACGACAGCCTGCCTTCCGGTGACGGCAAAATAGAAACGGCGGTTTACTTCTGGCGATTGAATAAGACCATAAGCATAAGCGGATTCCCGTCGAGCCTTGTCGGAAACGGCGGCAACGACGACGAAACGAACGCAAAGTGGGATTGACAAACCGACGGCGTAGTCGGTAAATTATCGGCTTTGTTGTCGTTCTTGCAATATTATCAAAAAAATGACGGAACGACAGGTAAATATGCGCTAAAAACCCGAAAAAACAGTTGACAACGTTATAAACGATATGTTAAACTTTTTTTGAACAGAATATCAAGGGCAAAACCGTCGTGAGGCGGCGACGCAAAGCCAAGAAACTTTTTTGGTTTACAAAAGAAATTCGGCAAGAAGATTTTGAGTAGATTTTATTAAAAAGTTCGTCCGGTTGCAATTACGTTTACAGCGTTATTGCAACCTTTTTTATTTGTAAAACCGCGTTACGCCGAACCGCAGTGTATAATCGTCGGGCAAAGCGTTTATGCGGACGGAGGCACCGGCAGCCGCGGCTTGACCGTAAAAACGGCTAAGCGGACTGCAGAGCGTAAAAAGGAAAGGAAAAGGTTAAAGGAGAGCGGCATGGAATCGATAGATATAAAAAATATTGAATTACAAGCCGCCTCCGCGACCTTGCCCGAAGCCGAAAGTGCGGCGGACAAAGCGGAAGTCCCGACAGAAAACACCGCCGAAGCGATAACAAAAGCGACCGCCGAACCCGAAGCCGAAACGGCAACAGCTGCCGAAAAAGAAACCCGAACCGAAAAGGACCGGATAAATTTTTGTAAAGAACTTGTCTTAAAAAGCGGCGTTCGCCCGGTAGAAGTAAAGTTTGAAAGGGTTTACGACTGCTTTTCGAGCGCGGTGATAGGTTATATCGGCAAAATTTATTTAGCGGGCGGCACGCTCGGCATAATAAGCTCGGACGAATATTTGCCCGTGGTCGAAGCCGCAAAACAGGGCGAAGACGTACTTGTTAGAACGCTTTCGGCATTTATTGCCGAAGAGAATTTTTATAACCCCGACTTATACCGTACGGAATTTTTTTCGTTCCCGTGTTCGTCGGACGTAATCGGCAGTAAGACTCTTGCCAAAAAACTTGCAGACCTTATTAAGGAATCGCCGCGGTTACGCGACAAAATCTGTCTTGTTTTCGGCGGCAAAGTACTCGTTACCGATACGGCGGCTCTTACGGAGTCTTTTGAGAATATCCGTTCCGCCGGCGTAAAAATAGCCATAAAAGACTTCGGGGACAAATATATGCCCGTCACCGTGATAGGCGAAGCGTTGCCCGATTACTTGTTTTTGAAAGAAGAGGCGACAAAAAAGGCAGAAGACAAAAAGAGTTTTACGCCCGTCGGCGCGATAATTAAGTACGCGGCGAGCCTTGGCGTAAACACCGTTGCCGTCGGCGCGACAAGCGACCTTTGTATAAGAGAACTTTCTTTAAGCGAATGTTTCGGCGTAGCGGTAACGAAAGATTATACCGGTTCGAGGAACGGCGGCGGGGAAGTAACTCTTGAAGAAATAGCTTCTGAAAAGGAGAACGAAGATTGAAAGGCGAAAAGAAATCGCAAGGAGCGTTAAGGCGCACTGCGACGGAAGTAAAACGATACCGCACCTATAAGAGGGTTATACCTGCGGTTTCGGGCGTGATAGTCGCTTTACTCGTCATCGTCTACGTGGTGTCGCTGCTATTCGGCAAATACGGGAGCTTTACCATAAAGGTAAAAAATTATAACGACAGGAATTACGCCATCTCTCTTTCTGAAACGGACGCGTTTCTGAACCCCGTAACCGTACTTAACTCCAAAGCGAACAAAGATATAACAAATATCGACGGGAACAATCTCCCGGAGAATCTTAACGATATAAACGGCGAGCATAACGGCAAAAATTACGTGGCTTACACGTTTTACCTTAAAAATACCGGCACGCTCGAATTCAGTTACGACTATAAACTCGTGATTTCAAAAATGACCGCAGATATAGATTCCGCGGTGAGAGTAAGGCTCTACTTTACGCCGTTTTATTACACGGCGGAAAGCGGCGTATACGACTACGTCGGCAAATACGTCGATTATGCCAAACCCAAAACGGGCGGCAACGGCGCGCCGGAAGTAGATCCCGTTGACAGAGTTATGACAAACTTTTCGTCGGCGGGCGTCGTTACCGAAGGGCAGATAGACGGATTTAAGCCCGGCGACATTTCAAAGGTGACCGTAGTCATCTGGATAGAAGGCAACGATCCCGACTGCACCGACGACCTTTTAGGCGGCGAATTCAAACTCGACATGCTGTTCGAGATTGTAGGCACCAACGACGATTAAGTAAAACCGTTCCGAACGCGGCTTTTGTTACTTCCCGACTAAGATTTTCCATTCCCGACGAAGGAATATCAAAAGCCGCGCGAAGAAGTTTTTATAAGATTCAGATAAAAGATAGGGTATGGCTGAAAGTAAAATACATAACCTTATAAGCCTAAAATCTTATAAAACTATATAAAATCCGCTTAAAATAAAGTAAAAAACGTTTAATCAAGTCAAATACCGCAGGCGCGTTTTGCGGTAAAAATAAAAAATTTTTAATTTTAAGGAGTACAAAAAATGAAAAAGTTCAAAAAACTTATCCCCGCTTTATGTATGTTACTTGTAAGCGCGGTAATGCTCGGCACTACGACCTTCGCATGGTTCTCCATGAACAACAAGGTTACCGCTACCGGTATGACTGTTGAAGCAAAAGCAAATACTTTGTATGCGGTTATTGCTCAGTCAGGTGATCTTCAGGATGGCAAAATAAAAACTGGTTTCACTCAGAAAAAAGCTACTTATACCAAGACTGAAAGCACTGATCTTTCGAGATATCCTATTGCATACAACAATACTGAAAGTGCGTTAACGGTTGGTACAACAAGTGTTCCTTCCAAGAGTTTTTATACAGCAAACAGCACTGATCGTAATACTGCAGGTGATGCGACTACTAACACTGGTGTGGCTAATGGTAAAGTAGTTACTTTTGATAGCAATGAAAACAACGCTTTCTGCAAAAACTATGCTGTTAAGTATACTTTCTATCTCGGAATAACTTCCGACTCTGAAAAAGATTATACCGGAAATGTAAAAGCTTACTGCACTTTAACCGGTGAAACCAATATCAAAATCAGAGCATATGTAGTTGTTGCCGACGTTACTACCGGTACTTATTTTGAAGCAACGGTAAACGAAGCTGGTGCAGTTGAAATTGCAAACAGCGTAACATTAGGAAAAGATGGAACCTGTGTTAAAGTTGATATCTATCTCTTTATCGACGGTAACTCCACTGGTGTTACTACAACTGGTACTCTTGCTAATATGAAAGGTTCTGCTGAATTCGGATTCGTTCTTGATCAAGATCAGTTCTGATTCTAAGCAACTAACACAAAATAAACAATAAAGACAAATCATTCCTGCGGCGGGTAACCGTCGCGGGGAATGGTTTATTTTTAAGATAACGCGCCGTCTTAAAATAGCCATTGATTTAAGGGTAAAAGGGAATGGAAAACCAAAAAACAGGAAAAGCGAAAAAAGTTATCGGCATAATAGTGAACGTACTTTTATGGTTGTTCGTTATATTTGCCGTAGCGGTTACCGTTATAGCCGTTTCCGCCAATACGAACAAGAAAAACGTTCCGACCATTGGCGGAAAGTGCTATCTGACGGTCTTATCCGACTCTATGAACGCGGATAAGCCTACAGGGGTTGCCTCGGATAAGCCGAGCGGCTTCAAAAAGAACGATCTGATAATAGGGAAGTATATCGCGGATAACGAGTCCGAAATAAATAAGCTCGAAGTCGGCGATGTAATTACGTTTGAATACGACATAAATCGCGACGGGAAAATTTCCGCCGGCGAATACAACACGCACCGTATCGTCGAAGTAGTTAAAGAAGGCGATTCGGTCAAGTACTACAGAACGCAAGGCGATAATTACGAGTACAGCAAAGGCGGTACCGAAGAAGTTTACGCTTCGAGAATTATCGCAGTATATACAGGCAAAAAGATAGGCGGCATAGGCGCGGTCTTTACGGGACTGCGTAAACCTGTCGTCTTCGGTCTTTGCATTGTTCTTCCGCTCGCGGCGTTCTTCGTTTACGAACTCATAATTTTTATCAAAACCGTGGTTTCGGTCAAAAACGACGGCAAAAAAATGATTTCGCAAGCGGACGAAGAACTCATAAAGCAGCGCGCAATCGAAGAATATATTAAAAAACAACAGGCGGAATCCGATTCGGGCGAAAAGTCCGAGTAATCCGCGATTAAAGGTAATATGACAGATTTTTTGTACGGCTTCCTGACATGGTTCAAAGCCTTTTTCGGTAATATTGTAGACGGTCTTTGGACTATACTTAAGGGTATCGGGCTCGGTATAGCCAAAATTTTCGACTTCCCATATTATTTTAAGCTCTGGCATGACGAAAGCGCGAATTTCGGCGTGATGGACTGGATTTTATCCGTTCTCGCGTTTATTCTCGCGTTCGCTGTTGTCGCCGGAATTATTTTCCTTATCGTTTTATGGGTACGAAAATTCATCCGCTTCCGCTCTACGCTCATCGGGAACGAAGATCTTTTAGAAGAAATATCCGACCTTCACCGCGACGTGTTAAGACTTACCAACGAAAAGGAACGTATCATTCAGCTTAAGGTAGCGCAGGCGGGGCTTTCGTACGAGCAGATGAAGAAGATGTTCGACGAAGAAATGAAACTTGCCGAAGCCGCCGTGAACGAAGAAAGCGGGGAAGCCTTGCCCGACAATTCGCAGACGAGATTTTTACGTCTTGCCGCCGTTGACGAAAAGTACGCCTTTTACGAAGCGCCCAAGTACGACGAGAGCCTTACTTTAAGAGAACTCTGCGACGATTTAAGGAACTTCGCGTGCTATAACAACGCGCTCTATTACGACGTTAAAACCATAAGACTTATGCTTGCCGGATTCGCTTCGACAAAGCTTATAATCCTGCAGGGTATATCCGGTACAGGTAAAACTTCGCTCCCGTACGTTATGGGCAAGTATTTCTGCAACGACGCGACCATCGCTTCCGTTCAGCCGTCCTGGAGAGACCGTAACGAACTTTTCGGATACTTCAACGAATTCACCAAAAAATTCAACGAAACCGAAGTTTTACGCCGTATTTACGAAGCCGGTTATAACGACGACTTAAACGTTATCATTCTCGACGAAATGAACATCGCCCGAGTGGAATATTACTTTGCCGAAATGCTTTCGGTACTCGAAATGCCCGATCCCGACGAATGGAAGATCGAACTCGTTCCGTCGTCCTGGGACACCGATCCCGCAAAGCTTAAAGACGGATGTCTTAAGATCTCGCAGAACGTCTGGTATATCGGCACAATCAACAACGACGATTCGACCTTCTCGGTATCGGATAAGGTTTACGACCGTGCTTTCGTCATCAATCTCGACAGCAAGGGCATACCCTTCGACGCGCCCAAGACGGACGCTAAGAGAATTTCGTACTCGTACGTCGAAGAGTTGTATCAAAAGGCTATCGAAGAACATCCCGTCTCGCAGGAAATGCTCGATAAAATCGAACGTCTCGATCTGTTCGTCATCGAACACTTCCGCGTGGCTTTCGGTAACCGTATTATGAAACAGCTTAAAAACTTCGTTCCGGTTTACGTTGCTTGCGGCGGTACCGAAACCGAAGCCGTAGACTATATTTTCGTTACTAAAGTATTCCGTAAGTTCGAAAGTCTTAATCTTTCGCTTATCCGCGACGAGATAAGACCGCTTATCAACTTTTTGGATGCGGAATTCGGCAAAGGCAGCATGAAGGAAAGTATAGCATACCTTAAACGTTTACAAAAAACATATTGATAAATAAGCAGTATTTATCTGAAGATTTTGACAGAGAGTGAGCAGTATGGATTCAGGAGAAACCAACAACTTAAAACGTGAAAATTTCGCCTGGCTCGACAAGCTCAGATACGAAAAATCTTTCACGGCGAAACTTCTTCTCGCAGACCAAAGCGTAAAAGATTATTACGCTTTAATCGTCGGCGAGATACTATCCTACGATAAAACGCGCGCCCGCAACGGCTGGGGCGGCGTTGCTTTTACCGCCGGCAAAAACGCTTTCGCCCGGGTAGAAATAAAGGGGAAAACCCTTTACGTTTACCTTGCCGGAGAAGCCGAAGACTGCTCGTCGCTTAAATATAAGGCGGCTGCCGTCGGCGACAAAAAGAAGTACGAAAAGACTCCTTCCGTTCTTAAAATCAAGAGCGAAGGCGCCGCAAAAAACGCCGTTAAACAAATCGAAAAATTAGCCGTAAGTTTTTCACTTACCAAAAAAACCGACGGCGAAACTATACCTTTCGTTATTAAGCCCGAGAGCTTTGACAACCTTGTCGCGCGCGGGCTTATTCGCATGATCAATAAAAAGTCCGCAAAGCCCGAAGCGGAAGAAGTTTCGGCAGCCTCTGACGAACAGACCGTTCCGGAAGCGACCGGAGCGGAACCCGAAATCAGGGAAGAAGAACTTTCCGCCTACGAAGACACCGTTTTATCAAAGTCCGAACTTTTGAAACGCCACGGCTTATACGGCAAGATTTTATCCGATCTTTCGGGCGGCGTGACCGAGATTAAATCGAGCGAAAAATTAACTTTAAAAGCACTCGACGAAGGCTGGATCGAAAAGGTCGAAAAGGCGCTTTCTTCCATAGACTTTTTACTTCGCAATCCCACACGTTACATTGCCGAAACCGAAGAAGTATTGCCCATCGAACTTACCCGCAAAATCACTGGGCGTTCGATAGCGCATCTCAGCATGCACACGGACTATATTTCTGAAGTAAAAGACGACGGCACGGTAACTCCTACGAAGCTTCTTAACATATTCAGAGAAGATTCTTACCTTACTTATGAAAATAAATTTTTGAACACCCTTATAAACCGCCTTTACTTTTTCGTTACGGAGCGTTTCCGTCTGATAAATAAGCAGGGCGCGGACGAAAAATCCAACGTTTTAGATTACGAAACGCAATTCTTTTCGGGCGAGAAAAGGGGTACGATTAAAATTTCGATAAACCTGTCCGAAGAAGTATCGGGCAGCGATTCGGACGGTATAAAGAGCGTTTATTCTTCGCCGCTTTATAAGCGCGCCGAAAAGCTTGATACAATAGTAAAATCCTATATAAATTCGGATTTTTGCAAGGAACTCGGCAGAAACTTTATACGTCCGCCGGTAATGCGCACCAATGCGATACTCAAAAACAAATATTTCCGCGACTGTCTCGAACTTTGGGAATTTATCGAAAGTTACGACGATTCCGGTCTCGGCATAACGGTTAAAGAAAACGTTTTCACTCCGGACGAAGCCTGCGTAAACGGGCTTTACGGCTCGGCGGCGGTAGCCTTCCTTGAATTTTTACACGGAATAAACGCGGACGAAAGGACTCTTTCCGCTACTTACGAAACGCCTTCATACTCGCCGGTTATCTCCGAAATGCAGGAAAAACCTGACGAAACCGCTTACGACGTTACGACAAAAACCGAACAATACGAACCGGATACGGACGAACTTTTAATAAACGTTCTCGCCGCTCTCGAAGCGGAAGACGAATATCTGAAGTTAAATCCGTTTACAAGCGAAGAATCCGAAAACGTTCCCGAATCCGAGGAAACGGCAGCCGTAGAAGAGGTTGAAACGGCGGACGAAACCGCCGAAAATGCGGAAGAAGATCCGATCACCTTCAACGGCATACGGTACGTCAAATCGTTCGAAGCCAAGTTACGCCTTTCGGCGGACGAACTCAAAGAACGTTTTATCGGCATAATTAACCGCTTCGGCGAATACAAAGTCGGTGCGAGAAAGAGCTTTTCGTGCATGACGATTTCTGCCGGAAGAACGCGTATCGCGCGTATTACGATAAAGGGCAAAACTTTATGCCTTTATACGGCTCTTACCAAAGACGACTGTCCTGATAAGTACGAACTTTACAGACTTACCGACTGTTCCGATATAAAACGATATGAAAAAACTCCCGCTAAACTCAAAATAAAAAGCGACAGGGCGTTTAATCGTGCGCTCGCTCTTATCGATATTTTAGCGGAAAAATATTCGCTTAAAAAGGCGAAAACTCCCGTACTTTACGCAGCCTCCGACTATCCGGAAGCTTCGTTTGAAGAACTCCTTGCCGCAGGACTTATCAGAGAATCGAACGGTAACGCGTCGGTGAATAATGCGGATAGCGCCGCAAACGATCAGACGGTTGCGGATAATAGCATAATTACCGCAGAAACGGTTGAAGACAGCGTTGCCGCGACTCTTGACGGCGAATCAGAACAAAACGGAGCAGTTACGGATGGCGCGATCGAAAATTCTTCGGAACCCGCCGACGCGATTTACGAAGAGATGAAAGAAAGGGACGATCTGAAGTCCTTCGAATACGGCGATTCGGGTAATCCGTTCGAAGCAACGCCTATGACCGAATTTTTACCGAACACCTTCGACGCACTCAAAGCCGAAGAGAAAAACGCGATCGACAAAGTCGCAAACGAACCCGAAAGCAAAACGCTCCCCGGAATTTTATATCCCGATTCGATGGATTACTCCCGCCCCGCGCTTAAAGGCGTAGACGACGTAAAAGACTTTATTTCGGACGAAAAGGAAAGCAAAACAGAGGCGGAAGAATCCGGAAATAAAGTCATGAGCGGCATGCTTAAAAAGGCAAGAAGCCTGTTTTCACGCAAAAGGGGCGGCAGACGATGAAAAAAAAGGCCGCAAAAGTCTTTCAGACCGCGCTTTTTGTCGTAATAATCGTTCTTATTCTGACGGCGGTTTTCTTTATGATTATGAACCGCGCGAAGAACAACCGACCTAAATTCGCGTTCGGCAAGGCGATTTTATGGGTAGAAACGGGCAGCATGAAGCCGGAAATCGACGAACGCTCCTATATCCTCGTTTCATCGGCAGATAAAAAGGACGTAAAAGTCGGCGACGTGATAGTGTTTGTCTGCAAAGACAAGTCTTTGCCCGTGTACAACGCGCTCGTGACTCACAGAGTTATCGAAGTAACCGAAGCCGGCTACATAACAAAGGGCGACAACAACCCAGCGGCGGATTCTTTAGCGGTAGCAAGGGACGATATAGTCGCGATTTACGATAAAAATCTCCCTGTATGCACGTTCTTCGGCAGAATATTTTCGTCGGGGGCAGGGCTTCTTATAATCGTGGCGTTTACGCTGTTTGCGTGTGCGTTTATCTATATTCCAGACCTTATAAAGGCAGTAAAAGACATTAAAACCGAAAACAGAGAAGAAGAAATCGACCGCCGTGTAAAAGAAGAAGTCAAACGGCTCGAACGTGAATATAACGGAAAACAGCTTCCCTCTTCCGTATCTGCGGAAAACGAAAAAGAGAAGCAAGCGGATCCGGGCGAGCAAACCGAAAACGGTGCGAATAAGGTCTGAAATCCGTCGGAATACGGCAAATAACAAAATAAATATAATACAAGACATAATAAATATAATACAAGACATATAAAAAGAGACTTAAAACAATAAGATGAAGAACTTTCTCAGGAAAAACGGCAAATCCATAGCGGTTGCGGTCGCGGTGATTGCCTGCATATCGTTCCTTGCGTACATAGCGACTCTCGGCAGCGGCTATTATTCGAGCGTCGAAAACCAAGCCGTATCGCGTGCGGATGATTACGTCTACGAGCAAGCGGCTCACGTAAGCGCACAGCTCGAAGCCGTAAAGACTTCGGCGGAGTTCTTTGCGGAAGAAGTTTCGTCTAAAAAGGACAAAGAATCGTTCCACAACGCTCTCTCTTCGATACAAAGTTTTTCATCGGAAAAGGACCTGTATTTTGTCGATATTTACTATTCGGTGAAAGATAAAATTTACACCGCCCGAGGGGACGAATATGAGGCGTCGCCGGAGATGTATGCGCTGCTTTCGTTTGAAGGCACGGGAGTATCGAAAAACTTTTCGTATGAAAATACTTTTATGGCTTTTGCCGTTGCCGCCGATGCGGAATGTTCGTTTTCAGATAAAATAATCATCGTATACGATCGTCACGCCGTCTCGCTCGAGAGCTTTGTTTACGAAGGAACGGAAGAAAACAAAACTCTTATACCGAGCGTAAAAGATTCCGAATTCGTAGTTTTATGCAAATACGACGGAAGAATTATGGAAAGAGTTGTCGTAAACGAAAAATTCGATCCGGGTACCGATACCGTTCAGGACGGTATCTTAAAAAAGTTCGTAAAAAAATCGGAAGATTACGCCAAGATAACGGCAATGTGCGCAAATGACGGAAAAGGTGCCGTTTCCGTTACCATAGACGGATCGGCGTACGTATTCGCGGTGTATTCGTTATCGCCCGAAAACGGAAATATTTTTATTCTTGCCTTATACGATTTATCCGCGCTTTACGGCGAAGGATACACTCTCATATCGACCATATACGGCGCGATGGGAATACTTGCCGTCGCCGCCGCGTTCGGTCTTATATCTTTTATAGTAAGTCAGATCAAAATGAACGCGAAGATCCGTAAACTCGCAACGCAGGACGAAGAACTCGATTGTCCGACGAGAGACGGCTTCGAATACAACGCCGAATCGATTTTACAGCGTTATAAGGCGACAAGTTTTGCGGTTATAATATTGCAGATACAGAGTTTCGATTATCTTTCCGAAAAGTTCGGCGAGGCCGAAAAGCTTCGCGCGCTTAAATTTATCCGCAACGTCTGCTATAATTCGCTCGTTACGGGCGAGACCTATGCTTATATAAAAGACGGTCAGTTCTTGCTGCTCCTTCATTACCGCGACAGAAAGGGACTTATCGTAAAGCTCAAAGGAATTTACAATCAGATAACCAAGTACGACGAATTTCCGGATAAAGACTACAAGATAAACGTATCTTACAGTATTTACGAGGTAAACGGCGAAGAAAAGCAGAGCGTAAGACGAATGGTAGACAAAGCCAAGATGGTCAAGAACGAATCCGCGGTTAAAACTTCGGAAGCGTCGTTCAACTTCTACGGCGATATGCTCAAAGAAAATTACGCAAAGCGCGCCGAAATAGAAGGCAGAATGAACATCGCTCTCGAAAACAACGAATTTCACTTGTTCTATCAGCCGAAATACAATCTTGGTAAAAAGACCATAGACGGAAGCGAAATTCTCGTCCGCTGGTTCGACTCGAAGATAGACGCATACCGTTCTCCGGCAGAATTTTTGCCGCTGTTCGAAGAAAACGGGTTTATCAACAAGCTCGACAGATTCGTGTTCTACCGCGCATGTCAGAATATTGCGGAATGTATCGAAAAACATATAATCGTATTTCCGGTATCCGTTAATATTTCGAGAGTAACGGCTATACAGCCCGACTTTCTGGCGTACTACACGCGTATAAAGAAAAAATTCAACATAAAAGACAACTTTATCACGCTCGAATTTACCGAAAGCTTCGCTTACGAAAATTACGAATATCTCGCGGGCATAGTCAACGAATTGCACGCGGCGGGCTTTATGTGTTCTCTCGACGACTTCGGCACGGGTTACTCGTCGTTCTCCGTCCTTAAAGAACTCGAAATGGACGAAATAAAACTCGACAAAGTATTCCTTGACAGAAGTTCGCATCCCGACAGGGACGAAATGCTGCTTCAGAGCGTTATAGGAATGGTCAAAAAAATAGGAACCAAGATAACGCAGGAAGGCGTTGAAAACAAAGAACAGTTCGACAAACTCATAGCTTACGGCTGCGACGTCGTACAGGGCTTCTATTTTGCAAGGCCGATGAAGTATTCCGACTACAGACAATTCGTCGAAGAAAATTTTTCAAAAAAATAACGCGATAATATTCAATAACAATCGGATAATAGTCTCTTATTTTTGCTTTTTGACCGAAAACAAGAGCGAAAAAAACAAAAAAATAAACGGATATGTTTGACAATGTTGACAATCACTTGCAAACTATCCGTTTTTTTGTTAAAATACAATTTGATATAAAGGGATAAAAGAGTTATTAAGATTTTTTGCACTTCAATTTAAGGGAGGTCTTTTCTTTATGGAGAAGGGGAAGACAATTATATTAAAGAATAAAGAAGAGGCGGACAGACTGATCGGGGATTACTGCAATGTGTTCGACTGCGTAAGACTCATAGACGGGGCGCATGCTTCGGGGAATGAAAGGGTATATGCGGTTTATTCGAGCATAGGACAGGCGGAATGTGAGCACGTCGTTGGAAAGGTCGAGTCCTGTAAAAACTGTGTGGTAAAAAGAGCGTTGGAGAGCAAGTCGGTGGCGACGAAACTCGAACTGTACGGCGATAAAATATTCCAGTCGACCGCTATCTATGCCGAAATAGACGGTAAACCGTACGTTATAGAACTTATAAAAAAATTTACCGACGACCTTACTTCCGAAGATGTTTCCGAACACGAAAGTATGTTCGGTCATATCGAAAGTTATTACGAAAAGATTTATACCGACGTTCTGACCGGTTGTTACAACAGAAGATATTTTGAAGAAAAACTTCGCGACGTCCCCATGAAGGCGGGCGTGGCTTTGCTCGACATAGACGACTTTAAGCTGTACAACGACGTATACGGACACGACGTCGGGGACGAAGTGTTAAAGGTTATCGCCGGGGAAATAAAAGATAGCATACGTTCCACCGACAAACTTATAAGATACGGCGGCGACGAGTTTTTGCTCATCATGCCGGATATTAAGCGAAGGGTGTTTTTCGATGAGCTTTATAGAGTAAAAGCGAGAGTCGGAGGAATAGAAATCGCAAATTATTCGGGTATAAAGCTTTCGGTCTCGGTCGGCGGCGTTATGTCCGAAGGAAGAACAATGTCCGAAGCCGTTTCTATGGCGGACATATTTATGTACAAAGCAAAAAAAGAAAAGAACGTCATCGTAACCGATTTTGACGAAAAAGCTCTTCTTAAACGCAAAAGTAACGTTCTCGTAGTGGACGATTCGGAACTTAATCGCGAAATATTGGCTTCGATACTTAAAAACGAATTCAACATAATCGAAGCGGGCGGCGGAGAAGAGTGCGTCGCAAAACTTAAAAAGTACGGCGACGATTTAGCCGTCGTGCTTTTAGACGTAGTTATGCCCGGCATGGACGGGTTTTCCGTTCTCGATTATATGAATTTAAGCAGGATAATCGAAACAGTTCCCGTTATAATGATCACGGGCGACGAGAGCGACGAAACGATGAAGCGCGCCTACGATATGGGCGTATCGGACTTTATAACTAGACCTTTCGATATGAAGGTCGTTTACCGCCGCGTCGTAAACACCATTCAGCTTTACGCAAATCAGAGACGGCTTATCGACAGGCTCATCCGTCAGATGGTCGAACAGGAAAACGATTCGAAAGTAATGACGAGCATACTTTCGCACATAGTCGAATTCAGAAACGGCGAAAGCGGCAGACACGTAATAATGATACGTAAGCTTACCGAACTTCTGTTGAAAACTCTTTTATTGAAAACGGACGAATACAATCTTACGTCGCAGGACGTAAATCATATAATAAACGCTTCCGCACTTCACGATATCGGAAAAATAGCGATTGACGAAAAAATAATCAACAAGCCCGGTAAGTTAACAAAAGAAGAATTTGAAACAATGAAAGCTCATACGGTGATAGGCTCGGATATAATCCGAAGCTTAAAGGCGTATTCGGGCGAACCGCTTCTTAAATTTGCGGATGAAATATGCCGTTACCATCATGAACGCTGGGACGGCAAAGGCTATCCCGAAGGACTTAAAGGCAACGAGATACCTATTTCCGCACAGATCGTATCCATATGCGACGTATACGACGCTCTCGTCGAAAAGAGAGTTTATAAGGAAGCCTACTCGCATGAAAAGGCAGTTGAAATGATTTTAGGTGGCGAGTGCGGAACTTTCAATCCGCTTCTGATGGAATGTTTTACCGAAGTCGCGGACGACATAAGAGAGATCGAAGTCAATAAGGAGATCCTGTAAAATAATATGAAAAAGCTGCTTTTTAAAATCGCATGCGCGTTCTTAGTTTCGGTTTTTTCCGTTGCCGCTTTGTTTTGTTTCGGTTGTGGGAATAAAGATACCCCGGACGATAAAACCGACGCGCGTGAAGAAATCGTTATAGGCAGCGACGAATACAGACCGTTCTTTTTTACGAACGGCGACGGGAAATTTTCCGGAATCGACGTTGAGATCGCGACCGAAGCGTTTGCCCGTATGGGATATAAGGCGAAATTTATTCAGATAGAATGGGACAAAAAAGACGTTCTTCTTTCGGACGGCGAAATCGATTGTTTGTGGGGATGTTTTTCGATGACCGGTCGTGAAGACGTTTATTCATGGGCAGGACCGTACATGAACAGCACGCAGGCAGTTCTGGTAAGAAAAGACAGCAATATATATTCGCTTTCCGATCTTAACGGAAAAAGAGTTGCCGTACAGGCAACGAGCAAGCCGGACGAAATATTTTCGGAAAAGATAAAAAGCGGAGAACTGAAACTGAAAAATCTTTTGTGTTTTACTTCGATCGACAACGTTTACGCTTCTTTGCGTAAAGGCTATGCCGACGCGATAGCGGGACACATGACGGCTATACGGGAAAGAATTAAAAACTATTCCGACGATGGCTACAGGTTTTTAAGCGAACCGCTTATGCAGGTGCGTCTCGGAATTGCTTTTGCAAAAGGCACGGACGGAAATTTTATATTAAAAATAAATGAAACACTCGAAGAAATGACCGCAGACGGCTCTGTAGGACAAATTCTCGATAAATACGGCGTGGATGTAAAATACGCGTTGGACGGTATTAAAGGTTATGAACAAGAGTGAGTTTAAAGAAAAATACGGAATGGCCCTTATTTTGATTATCTTTGTTTGCGCAGGGCTGGCGTTCTTCTTTATTCTGCACAATGTTTTTGCGGCGCAGGATAGAAACAGAACCTATTACGAAATGGAAAAAGTAATAGATTACGTTAAAAATCAGTGTATCCGCTATGACGACGTTTCGTCGGAGAGTCAGACTAAAAGTCTTATATCCATCGTGGATAAAGCTCGTACTATAAGACGCGAACTTTTAAAAACGGACGCAGACGGCGGCGAGCTGAGCCTTTCGCTTAAAGAGTACGTCGAAGAAGAGAGACTTACGGGTATTATCGTAAAATGCGATCCGAACTCCGTCGACGCAGAGTTTTACGTATCCGACGGTAAACCCGTTTCGTTCTGGGACGAGATGATTAAAAAATTCGCAAACGTTGCCGACTGTTACGAAAAAAGCTATTCTCAGCGTATTGTCGGAGACGACGGTTATTATTACGATTATGCGATTATATCCGACGGAAACAACGGAATAGTTTTGTGTTACCTGTCGCAGCTTATTTCGGCGGCAGACGGAACTTATTTCAACCTTTCGACTCTTCTGGACGGCTTCAATATATCCGATATGACCATAATAGTCACAAACGGAACGCACGTAGTCGCTTCAAACGTCACCGGGTACGAAAACAAGCCGATAAGCGACTTCGAAGAAATAAAAAAGATGAACGAAGCCGGCTCTTACGATAAACTTACGAAGATTTCGCTCAAAGATTCGTCGGTATATTACGGTTGCGAAGACGTTATCGACAGCTTTTTTATATACACTTACCTCGGACGCGGCGACGTTTTTAAGGAAGGCAATTTAAAAACGGCTTACTTTTTCGTTACGTATGCGCTTTTCTGTATATGCGTGCTGATAATCTTAGCTTTTATAAAAGATTCGAGGAAAAAACAGAGAGAAAAGAACGAAAAGGAATATCGTGAAAGACTTGACAGGTTAGCGACCGAAGCCATAAGGGCTAACCAGTCGAAAAACGACTTTTTGCGCCGAATGAGCCACGATATACGAACGCCCATAAACGGAATACAGGGTATGGTCAGAATAGGCGAATATTATGCCGACGATCCCGAAAAGCAAAAGGAATGTCGCAAAAAAATTCTCGAAGCGAGCGGATATCTTCTGGAACTCGTAAACGACGTTCTCGATATGAGCAAGCTCGACGAAAACCTTGTTATATGGAAAGAAGAACATTTCGATATGAATTCCGTCATGAACGAAATCATTTCGATGTTGTCGTTTCAGGCTTCGGAACATTCGGTTACGCTTACTTATGAAAGCGAAATTATTCATTCTTCGCTGTACGGCGGCGCGAGAACTCTGAAGCGTATATGCGCCAACATCATCGGCAATGCGATAAAATATAACAAGCCTAACGGTAATGTCGACTGCAGTATAAAAGAAACTCGTTCGGATGATCGGAAGGCGTACTTTACGATAGTATGTGCGGATACCGGTATAGGAATGAGCGAAGAATTCCAGAAAATCATGTACGAGCCTTTCGCACAGGAAAATCCGGATTTCAATTCTAACGGAAGTACGGGGCTCGGACTCGCCATAGTAAAAAAAGCGATAGATCTTATGGGCGGCGATATAAGCGTGCAAAGCAAGACAGGCGAAGGAACGACGTTTACGATAAACCTGCCTTTTACTATAGATTGCGACGATCGTAAAGAAACCGCGGCAAGAAACGTCGTTTCAACCAAAAAACTCGATAAAACCACCGTACTGCTTGTCGAAGACAACGACCTTAATTACGAGATCGCAGATTTTATTCTCGAAACGAACGGCGCAAAGGTGCTGAAGGCTTCGGACGGCAAACAGGCTCTGGATATATTTTCGGAATCGGAAGAAGGCGAAATTTCCGTCATTCTGATGGACGTGATGATGCCGGTAATGGACGGGATTTCCGCAACGGCGGCAATTCGTTCGCTCGACAGATCCGACGCGTCCGTCGTCCCGATAATAGCGATGACGGCAAACACTTATACCGATGACATAGAACGCGTTCTTGCCGCCGGTATGAACGCATTCGTCGAAAAACCAGTCGACGCGGAAAAACTCGTCGATATTATCGTAAAAACATTACAAAAGAGATAAAAAAGGAAAGGAAAAGGAAATATGGATATCAAAGGTTTTTATGATGAAATAGGCTCGGACGCCGGCGACGTCGAAAAGCGTTTGGGCTCGCTTACGACCGCAGAATATTTCGTTAAAAAATTTGCAAAAGATCAGACTTACCAGGCTCTTACGGAAGCGTATAAAAGCGGAGACAGCGAAAAGGCTTTCAGAGCGGTGCATACGCTTAAAGGTCTGTGTGCGAACCTCGGTTTCGATAAACTCTATGCTTCGTCTTCGGCTCTTACCGAAATGTTAAGAGGCAATAAACCCGTCGCAGGAACCGAAATTTCTTACGAAGCGGTAAAGAAAGATTACGAAACGCTTATCGCAGCTCTCGAAAAGATGGACTGACGGTAGTTAAAACAGTAAAAACAGGCGTTTAACGTCTAAAAAAGAATATTTAGCAAAACCGTCGCGAGGCGGCGACGCAAAGCCAAGAAACTTTAATTTTTTAAAGTTCGTCCGGTTGCAATTTCATCCCGTATTTAATGCGGGTTGGTTTTGCAACCTTTTTTTATACTTGTCGTTTTAAGCGAGGAGGAGAGGGGAAGTTGTACGGATTAAAAAGGAATATAAAACGAATAATAACGCTGATACTTGCGTTTGCGCTCGCTTTAACGGTTTTTCCGGGGTGTAGCGGCTCCGGTAAAGGCAAAAAAGCAGTATCGCTGACGATTTCTACTACAAAAGAAACGGCGGGGGTAATCACCGCCATGGCGGAAGCTTTCAATAAAAAAAACGACGACATAAAAGTATCGGTAAAAGTCTATTCTACCGAAGACGAAAAGAATTATTTTCTTACTCATTACGAGGACAAGTCCGAGCTTATGACTTTCGACTATGCGCAGGAAGCGCTGTATAAATCGGAATATCTTTTAAAACTCGACCGTATGAGCGTCATCAACCGCTATTCGGTAAGCATTATAAATTATTTAAGGGATTCAGAAGGTTCCGCATACGTTCTTCCGTCAAACGGCAGATATTACACGAGAGTATATAATAAAGACGCACTCGCCGCATACGGTCTTTCGATTCCGCAGACGATACCGGAGCTTTTAACGTTTTCTGCAAGACTTAAAGAATCCGCTCCGGCGGGCTATTACGCTTCGGCGACGCTCGGCGGAAACGATTCGATACTGTTTGCGCTGATGAGCGTGGCGTATCCGCTGTTCCTGAATACAGTTAAAGGAACGATGTTTTTAAGCGGAGTGGTAACCGGGGATCTGTCGTTCAACGATCAGGAATACAAAGAAGCCTGGAGAGAAGTATTCGAATATCTGAAACTTCTGTACGATAACGGATTTTATTCTCTCTCTTCGATAAATAAAACGGCGGAGGAAGAACTCGAATATTTCAGAAGCGGAGAAGCCTCTGCAAAGCAAAACGACGGCAGCGTGAGTCTGAAAGATCTTTTCGGCTCGGTAAACGGAGAATGCGCTCCGTTCGTCGGCAAAAATACGAGAGACGCCTGTATAGGCTCGTCGCCGCTGTTCTATCTGAGTCTTACGCATAATGCGGGAGCATCGCTCGAAACCTGGTCGGCGACAAAAAAATTTCTTTCGTTTTTTGCATCGGCGGAAGGTCAGTCGTTTATAACGGATTATTTCGGTAACGACGAATACGTAAGTTACCTGAAAGGCGAAAACGTTTCGTCCGAAGTTTATAAACTGGTCGAAAACCTGAAAAATTCCGGCATGCTTTTTATCAACGACTCGTTTAACTATGCGTTCGGCTATTGCGTAGACGATATTTACGACTTTCTGAATTCAAGGCTTTCGATCGACTCGCTGTTAACCGTTATGGACGAAAAGATAAAAGACGGACATAATTCGGAATTTACAAAAATAGCTGAAATAGCCAAAACATATAAATTTTCGGATGAAGTATATAAAAAGAATACCGAACTCGGTATGTTCTTTATATCCGCGCTCGCCGAGTCGTCTTATCTCGACGGAGCGGTAATGCCTTCGTCGTATATAAAATGTTCTCTTATTAAAGGTTCTCTTACCGAGAGCGATCTGGATGCGGTATTTCCGAAAAAAACTTTTGTTTTTGCCGAACTTACGGCGAACGATTTCATTAAAACAGTTTCGGATATATCTAAGGACAGTTATCCGCTCGTATACGGTATTACCGTAAAAGACGGTAAGCTATATAAGAAGAACGGCAAAAAATATAATGACGACGAAATGATTTACGCTCTTATACCTGCGGATAGAAAGTCAGTTTTGTCGGATTCCGCAAGTTTAGGAAGCGAAGTAAGTTCGGATACTTTATTGTTTTCATATTTCGACGGAAGAAGAATGATAACTCGCCGGATATAAGAAGAGAGGGATAGAATGGTTAAAAAATTAACTTACGTACTTATCGGAGCCTTACTTACTGCTCTTGCGGCTTTCGGACTTACCGGATGCAAGGACGACGATATTAAGTCCGTTTACTTCGGCGGAGATATAAAAAAAGAATACGTCAGGAACGACGTAATCGACTTGTCGGATCTTTATATAACCATAGTTTACAAGGACGGAAAAGATAAATCGTATCCGCTTCCGTACAAAGACGTAACCGTTACAGGCGGCGATACTTCGGTTGCGGGAGAAAATTTATCCCTTACCGTGAGCTACAAAAAGTGCAAAAAAACTTTTACATATTCGGTGCGTAACCCCAAACTTACGCTCGACTTCGGCAACGGCGCGTATGAAGAAAAAACGTCAATGGAAATTTCCGCCGAAAATAATTATACCGACGTTTCCGGATATTTGCCTACGCCCGATATCTGGGGATATGAATTCGCAGGGTGGTTTTACGACCGGGAATTTACTTCTCCGGTAAAATATTATTTCGGCAGTGGCAGAATAGACACCTCGTCCGATATAACCGTTTACGCCGGATACGATTTAAGTTACAGCGATAAATTCGTTTATGAAGAAAACTCGGACGGGCAGATAGTTCTTACCGGACTTCAGAACGAAATGCTGATGGGCTTCGGCGAACTGTATATACCCGAAACTATAAAGCTTCGGCCGGTAGTTAAGATAAACGACGGATTTGTCGATCCTATGTTCGTCGGAATGATGAACTATTCTTCGCTCAGATTTGCCGATAATTCAAAGGTTACCGAAATCGGAAACGAGGCGTTTTCGGGATTGTTTCAGCTCAAAGAAATAGATCTTCCTTCCGGTCTTAGAAGAATAGGCAAAGACGCTTTTTCGGGCGTGGGAATTACTTCGATCGTAATACCGGCTTCGGTTGAAAGTCTGGGCGAAAACGCATTTTTTTCCGGACAGAACCTTGTAAGCGTCGAATTTGAGGAAAACTCGAAACTGAACTTTATAGGGGCGTCGGCTTTTTCTTATTGCTCGGGATTAAGTTCGATAAATTTACCCGAAAGTCTTGTCACGCTTTCTCCGTACGCATTCAATTTCTGCACCAACTTAGAAGAAGTCTACGTCGGCAAAAACGTAAAACAGATAGGATTCCATGCTTTCGCTTCCTGTTCGAGACTTATGGCTATAACCATATCGCCCGAAAACGCGGGTTACAAGACAATAGACGGCAACGTTTACTCGAAGGATGAAACGACCTTCGTTCGTTACTGCTTCGGTAAAAACGAAGAAGAGTTTACCTTGAAAAGCGGCGTTACGTCGATTTACGAATCGGCTTTCGACGCAACGGAATTAAACCATTCGCTTAAAATATTAAATCTTCCCGATACACTTACTCATATCAACGACTACGCTTTCAAAGAACTCGACGCCGAATTAACTATTCCTGCAAGCGTTTCGTATTTATCTAATAACGCGCTTACGTATTATTGGGGAAAGGAGTTTAAGGTAGACGAAAATAACGCTTGTTATACCGTAAAGGACGGCGTGGTTTATTCAAAAGATTTCAAGACGCTTGTTTCGATTCCCGTCAACGCAAATATGACGGAATTCGTTCTCGACCAGAGAACGGAAGTAATAGCTACGGGAGCTTTTATCGGCAATAAAACGATAAAATACTTTGTCGTTCCCAAAAACTCCGCTCTTAAAACTATCCGTAAGGGAGCTTATCTCGTGTCAGGCACGACTAATCTTTGCGGCTTTTATTTTGAAAACTCCGTTCCCGCCGAAATCGAAGAAAAAGCGTTTAACGACAAGGCTTCCGTTTTCAGCTCTTCTGTTTCGTTCTACGTCCGCGAGGACTGTAAAGACGCTTACGTAAGTAAGTGGAATAATGTTTTATTGGACGCAAACCAAAGGCTGTCCGACCGCATAGTAGTTGTTTCGGGCGCATATGCAAACGCTCTCGGAATCGTTAAGGAAAAGATAGGGCTCGACGGCGACGTTACGCTGCGGGATTTCACTGCGGCGGCAGAAGATTATGTAAACAGACTTATGCTTTTCGTATCGCCCGATACCAACGTTTATGCTATGTTTTCGGAATTGTTCCTTTCTCTCGACTCAGCTTATCGCGCGGCCGATTACGTATCCGCGGACAATTATGTAAACGACAAAGAGCTCGATTATATAAAAGTATTCGAAAAAACGGCGATAGCCGCTCTTACGGATTTTTATACCGACGCCGAAGATGCCATGTTTGTTCGTCAGACGTCGTTTTATCGGATAAAAGAACATTACGATAATTTACCGTCGGCAATTTCGGACGAACTTACTTTGCTCGAAGATAAATTCGACGATATACTTTCAAGAACGGACGAAATCATATTAAAGCAGAAAAACATCGTGGACACAGCCAACGAACTCGTGGCGGACAACGCAAAGAACTTTGATCTCGTAATTGCGGAAAAAACTTATGCCGATTACGAAGTATACGGCACTTTGCTGATTTCATTGCGCTGGAGCGATTTTATAAATATAATAGCTTTGCACTGTTCGGTTCTGATAAACGACTTTATCGATCTTCCCAAAGATCCGGATCATTATCGGCAGATCAAGAGTTGTCTTAATCGCTCTTTTACAGATTCCGACCTTATAGTGTTCGGAATTGAAGATTATCTCGGTTCTTACTTTAAAGCGCCGCTTTTAAGAAAGAAACTCTATCGTTATAACGAATTTGCGTCCGTTTACGAAGAATATCTTGCTACGGACAAAGACCGCATTATTCTCGAAACGAACGAAGCCGTAAAAGATTTCGACCTTGTTAATTTCGACATTGACGCCGCAAGGAACGTATTCAATAACTACGATAAATTAGACGCCGATGAAAAGAACTTTGATTATTTAGACAAATTCTACGATATCATTTTCAGAATAAACGTAAGCGATTTCATTTCGATGGAAATAACCGATGACAATTATGCGCTCGCATGCGACTTTGCCAATGAGATTCTCTCTAATTACAGGGACTGCCACGAGTCGAGCCTTTTATCAAAAGAAGACGACGCAAAAATTGACAGTCAGTCAGATCTTTTATTCTCGCTTTTCGAGCAGCGCAACGCAGAGTTTGTTGCCGAAATAAAGAAGATTGAAAAAAATCCGTCTGTCGCCGACGTGCATAAATTCTACCGGCTTTATGAAGAAGCCTGTAACGATCTTATTGCTCCGTATTATCCGGTCAAATTAACGGATGATAACGGCGAGTATGAAACAAACGTTTCCGAACTTTATTCTACGCTTATGATAATACAGATCAAAAAGCAGCTGGGTATAGAATTCGATTCGATAACGACCGAGGACGATTACAACGATTTTTCCGATTGGATTTATTGCGGATATATCGAAACCGATGACGAAACCGGATACAGGTATGTTTTCAAAGGAATAAACAATTATTCCTACTATATGACGGCGCGTTGTCTTAACGTCTTTCAGAATAAACTTTTAACCGAAGAGGAAATCGCAAAATATAACGGTCTTATAGAACAATTCAATAACTTTTTCGGACAGGGGGAAGATTCCGATACGAATTATGATTAAAAACAAGATAAAGTTACGTTTTATTTACGATCCGGAAACGCGAATGGTTTCAGACTGTAGTTTTACGGATTTGTCCGTCAGACTTGCGTCTTTTGTCGAAATTCCGGAAGTTACGACGATAATCAGGGATATGAACGGGTTCAGCGTAAAGAGACTCAAAGATTATCTCGAAACCGGTACTCCGTTAAACAAGGAGTTCGTTTCGCGGCTCGACGGCAAAACATACGTTGCGGATATAAAAAAGAGGGAAGATAAAAAGCTCGAATTTACTCTGATCGAAAAGCCGCCGGTATGGGCGGCGAGACGGAGTATATACGTTGCGGCGATAACTATCGTCGTAGCGATAGTTTTAGTCTGTATACTCGTAATGCTCGCACTTCGCAGCGACATGAAGAAAAAAAAGACGGCAGAAACGCAGATTACGATAAGTAACCTTTCGGATCAGATAGACGATACAATATCAACCAAATTTAATTCCTGGTTCAATGAATTGAAAGTCATTTCGTCGCTTGTATCGAAATACAACGTCGTGGAAGGTAACGAAGACGCCATCGACGCAACTATAGACGATATAAGGAAAGGACTTTCTTTCGCCGACGTGGGAATTCTGCTTGAAACGGGAGATATATATTTCCGTAAAGGCGTTTCGTACAGTATATTTTACGAAGATTTTGCAAAAGAACTCGTCGTCGAGCATAATGCGGCTATAAATTTAATTGAGATAAACGGCAGCGAAATGATGGTATTCGGCATTCCGATAGAAAGCAGTTGCGATACCGGAATCGTTAAAATATCCGCTATTTGCGGTTTTGCGAGACCTACGTCGGTGAATAATCTTTTAAGCGTAAAGTTTTTCGACGGGAACGGCGTTACCGCATTATATCGCGACGACGGGTTTTCGTTAGCGACGTCTGATAATGCAAGTAAACCGAAAAACGAAGATAATTTTAATTTTTTCAGCTATCTCGAATCGCAGAAGTCGGAAGAAGAATTCAAACAAATCGAAAAAGATTATTTAATGGGTAATTCCGGACTTACAAGCATTGTTTTTTCAGACAGCGACTATTATGTTTATTATTCGAAAATCCACTTTTCGCCCACGGGGTACAACGTGTCTGACGTATGGCATCTTGCGATTTATGTACCCGAAGCCGTCGTGTTCAGCAATGTAAACAGTATTATTAAGGCTGTTCTTACCACGCTTATCGCCGTATTTGCTTTTATTATAGCCGTCAGTATAATGCTTGTCGGAATGTTCGTCGTAAAGCGCGACAACGATATTATCATGAAAAAACAGCTTGCCGCAAATAAGCTTTTAGAAAACGCCGCGGACAGCGCGGTCGAAGCTTCGCATGCTAAAACGGTATTCCTTTCCAACATGTCGCACGATATACGTACGCCGATAAACGGGATTATCTGTATGACCGAAATCGCAAAAAAGCACACGGACAACGAAGAAAAGGTCATGGATTGTCTTAATAAGATAGAAGGCGCAAGTTCGCATCTTTTGTCTCTTGTAAACGACGTACTCGACATGAGACGTATCGAAAGCGGTAAGGTAGAAATAATAAGCGAACCCATTAACGTTATGTCGGCGGCGGACGAATGTTGTTCGATAGTTTACGGCCAGCTTGCCGAAAGAAACGTCGGCTTTGAGTTCGTTAAAACGAATATTGTTCATTCCGACGTTCTGGGAGATAAGCTTCACTTAAAGCAGATACTTATAAATATTCTCGGCAATGCCGTAAAATTTACGCCCGACGGCGGTAAAATAACGTTCACCGTTGAAGAACTTTCGTTTGAAAACGACGAGGCTGTCTATTCGTTCACGGTTAAGGATACCGGTTGCGGAATGAGCGAAGAATTTTTGGAAGTCGTCTTTCAACCTTTCTCGCAGGAAAATAATGTCGAACGTACGCATTATAACGGAACAGGGCTCGGTCTTTCGATATCGGACCAGCTCGCTCGTCTTATGGGCGGAAACATAGTAGTATCCAGTAAACTCAACGAAGGCTCCGAGTTTGTTGTTAAGTTGCCCTTTAAGATAGACGTGGAAAAAGTTCACGGATCGGCAGAAAAACCTGCGGACGGGGAAATCGAATCATTTAAGGGCGTAAGAGTGTTGCTTGTCGAAGACAACGAATTGAACAGAGAGCTCGAAAAAGTTCTTTTATCTGAAAAAGGAATGGTTGTCGAAACTGCCGAAAACGGTCTTAAAGCCTTGGAAGCTTTTATGGCAAGCAGCGAGTATTATTACGACTGTATTCTGATGGATGTCATGATGCCCGAGATGGACGGTATTACGGCAACGCTCCGCATACGTTCGTCGGACAGGAAAGACGCCAAGACGATACCGATTATAGCGATTACCGCCAATGCGTTCGAATTCGATATCCGCAGAACGACAGACGCCGGCATGAACGCGCATATTTCAAAACCTTTTTACGTGGAGGAAGTTTTAAAAGTTTTGGGCAGACTTCTCGTAAAAAAACAAAATTAAAAATTTACCGTGGTTTAAGCCCCCTTTTATCATGGTAAAATAAAGCCCCGCTCTTCCGAGCGGGGCTTGCTTTTTTGCTTGCGGTATGTTTTATTTATACCTGTATTGTTGAAATCATGCCATAATTATAAATTTTTTCGTCTTAAAAATCGTAATCGGGAGAGACCGGTTTGCCGGTTTTAGCCGATTCTACGATAGACAGACATACCGAAATCGTTCTCGCGCCGAGTACTGCGTCCATTGCCACCGGAAGATCTTTTTCGATCGTTTCGGCAAAGGCGGCGTATTCTTCGTTCGCGTTATGGTTGTTTACTTTTACCGGGATAATTTGCGGATCTGCCAAATCAATGCCGTTTTCTTTTACCTTCCACAAAGTCATGCTGTCCGACGTATTGTCGCAAAGTATCGTTCCTTTGGTGCCCCATATCTGAGTACGCATTGTGTACGGGCGTTTGCATCCGGTCGAAATAAACACTTTGCCTATCGCTCCGCTCTTAAACTTCATTATCGAAACGGTCGCATCGTCGTAGTTGACAAGAGAAAGAAGTTTGTGCGAACCGTAGGCGAAAACTTCCGTCGGATCGCCGACGTACCAGCGTAAAAGATCCACCGCATGACAGCCGCCGCCGACTACTCCGTTACGCACGGGATCTGCTCTCCAGCCGCCAGCCGCAAGAATTTTTGCGTAGTCGTGCGCATATTCCGATTCCGCATAATAAATTTCGCCTATTTCTCCGCTGTCTATAAGTTCTTTCGCTTTGACGAAAGCGGGGGTGAAGCGGCATATCTGACCGACCATGAATTTTTTATCCGATTTTTTTGCCGCTTGTATTATGGCGGTCATGTCTTCACGGGTTAAAGCAAGGGGCTTTTCGCACATAATGTTTTTGCCCGTTTCTAAAAAAGCGATAGCCATTTCGCGGTGGAGCTGATCGGGCGTAGCTATAATAACTTCGTTCACGTCGAGAGTAAGAACCTTTTTCCAGTCCGTGTAGCGACGGTCATCGGGAATGTTGTTTTCTTCGCTGATCTTATTCAGTACCGCTTCGTCCGTATCGACTATGGCGAGTATTTCGGCTCCGTAAGATATTGCCGCCTGCAAGTGATGAACTCCCATGCCGAGACCTATTACCGCAACTTTATGAGTGAATTTCATATAAAAATCTCCTTTTTTATGTTTTGATATACATTTATTTGTTTATAAAAGCGTAACCCCGATTAAAGCCGCAGTCATCATAATGCAGCCTACGACGTTTACTACCGAAAGTTTTTCTTTAAAAAATATGCACGAGCAGATGACGCTTAGTAAGAAAACCATGGCGTTGTCGAGTGTGTTAAGCACGTTTATATCGACGAGTGGAATTATAAACACGAATAAATTTATCGCCGCCGAAGCGATTACGCTGCATAAAATAAGGAATATAAGCGAGCTTTTGTTTTGTGTGGTAAAGTCTTTCAACGCAGCCTTTTTATCGCGTATAAGCATAGCCGTAAAAGCTATTATAACTGCCGTAATATATGTTATCGCAACGAGTTCTTTGCTTGCTTCTTTTATAACGCCGCTTGTTGATAAAAATTCCTGCCATTTGAGGCATGTGCCGTAAATTCCGTTGCAAAGTCCCAGAATAGTACAATAAATAAAGAATTTTTTCTTATTTTTATACGTTTCGCCGCTTTTTTTGCTTACGAGCCATACCGAAATAAGAACGATTATTATACATAAAGCTTTCCATACGCTCATTTCGACGTTAAAAAATATTGCCGAAACCACCGCTGGTACGATTATGCCGCCGGCAATCATAAAGACCATTAAAATCGAGTAAGGACCTTGTTGAGACGCGCCGATAAGAGACGAATCGTAAAACATAAGGGCAACGCCGTTTAACAGTCCGATGAGAAGAACTTGCCATGAGAAGTTGAACCTGAAACCCGTCAGCAGAACGGAAACCACCGCCACCGTAAGTCCGCTGACTATGATGAATACGGGAGTCGCAGCCTCCTTCCGTCCGGGATATTTGTCTGTATAGAGCTTGCAGAACAGCGATTGCAGGGTATATAAAAGTATCATACCCGATATAAGTAAAAAGTTTGTCATTTTTATTCCGTAATGTAATGTAGATTACCCGTTGATTTTTATTTTCAGCGTTTTAATCTTATTTAAGTAGTTATATATTTTTACTAAAAAGCCGATTGTCTTTTAAATGCTTTTCTTCCGAAACTTCGGTGACGTGCGCGCCGGAATAGCCGTTTTTATATAAATATTCGCAAGCGGTAAGCACGCGTTTTTCGAAATCGGGCAGGTGATTTATGTAAGAAGTATAAAAATATTGTTCGTGTATCATTATCGAAACGAAACCGCCGCGATGCGGGTGCGAAACTATATTTTTAAGTTTTTCGAACATTTCGCCGAAAGATTTTTCGTTAAGCACCAGATCTATCCGCCCGAAGATCATGTCTTCGCGAAGGTCGTAATAAAAATCCCGTTCGCCGATATGTTCGCACATTTCATCGGGCATGTAGTACGAAACGATGAATTCGTCATCGTACTTTTCAAAATACCCGGTGAGAGAACGGTAGCCGAGCGACCGTAAAGCGCGTACGCATTCGAGATTGGCCGCGCCCCAGTGTGTGGTCGTCGAATCGCTTATACACTCTTTGCCCGCAAAGCGTATTATTTCGCGATTAACCGCTATGCAGTCCGCCGCGATTTCCTTTGCGGTGCCGTGTAAATACGGCTTGTCGGGGAATTCGCTTTTTGAGTGAAAAGCAAGCTTCAGCCAGTCGGAATTTTTTATAAATTCGTTTTTGAATTTATCCGTCGTCATCGAAAGATTAAAGCCTTCGGGCGAAGGATTGAATTTGGACGCCGCTTCCTTGTCGATTCCGTAAAACAAATTGAGATGAACTTTCGCGCCGTACAGGTCGTGCGCCTTTTTGTACACGGCAAGGTAAGGATTATCGAAGATAGATGAGTATTTGTCTTTATTAACGGTTATATCCTTCAAAAAAAGTATGTTGTCGTCGGAAGACAGTCTGAACTTTTTTACCGCGCCGGGAAAATAAAACACGGTGATTTCTGCCGTTTCGCCGTTTTTTATATCGTTTGCGACGAGTACGCTTCTGTAAGATGAAACGGGTACGTTTGCCGTGAAAACCCCGTTCTTGTTTGCTGCCTTTATATTGTTGACGTAAACTTCGCCGTCAGGCTTTCCGATAAGTTTTACCGTTAAAATAATTCCGGTTTCCGAAGAAACGCCGTCGCGTTCGTTAACAACGTCGCCGTTTATCGGGAATATGAATTCAAGAACGTGTTTGTTTTCAGCCGATATATTGCCGTTTTTCATTTTCTGCCTGCGATAAAATCCGTTTTGTTTTTCCGGATTTTAATTCGATTTTTTTATTATCAAAGTCAGTATAACATCCGAAAAATTCGCCGTCAATAGCAAATTGATAATTATATTTAATGTAAGAGACTATAAAACTTAACCGCGTTCCGGGAACGATTCCTTTTTATCTTCGGTTTTATATAATAAAAAACTGTCAGTTTATATATAAAACCACGCCGTTTTGCAGAATAAACATATTAAAAAATTATAAAAATCAGGAAAAAGATTTTTATAAAAAATACTTGAAAAACAAAGATTGTACCATTAAACATAATGATTGAACGTAAACATATATCATTGTATAATGAAAGCGTAAAAGATAAAAGGAGCAGCTGTATGGAAAGGAAATTACCCGCTTATCCGATTTTTGTAAAAGATCCCAATTTTTCATTCTGGAGTACTTCGGATGTTTTGAACGAGACAGATATTACGAGTTGGTACGGAGAAAAAAAGCCCATGTACGGGCTTTTAAGGCTTCCGGACGGTGAAGTCTGGTGCTTTATGGGCGATATTGATAATATCGACGGTAAAAACGTAAAAAAAGCGAAACAGAAAGAAGTTATCGTTTCGTCATTCGCGACTACATATATATTCGAGGCGGGATCCGTAGAACTTACCGTAAAATTCGTTTCGCCGCTTCCGCCCGACGATGTCGAAAGAATTTCGGAACCCGTATGTTATATGAGTTATTCGCTGAACAAAGATATAGAAGGGGCGGAAGTCTCTCTTTTTATAAGCCGGCGCATAGCTTACGATTCCAATCCGAAACTGCCGGTGAACGATACATGCCGCAATTACGCTTATAACGTAGGAAAGGACAGGGCGGCTTTCATCGGACTTAAGAGACAGCTTTATTTATCCAATAACGAAGACTGGGCGGGCGCAGACTGGGGTTACTGGTACGTCTGCGGCAAAGACGCCGCCGCGCTCGACTGTTACGACTTCGAGAGATATATTCTTACCGGAAAAAAGGACTTTTCGAATGTCGATGAAGAAAAATTTATCGCCGCTTTCGAAACGGGCAAAGAAGGTTTTATAACGCTTGCTTACGACAGTATCGTTGCGATAGATTACTTCGGTGACTTCAAAAAGACGTTGTATCTCGAAAATCACACCATAATCGACGCGATTAAGGACGTAAGGGAAAACAAAGACAAAATAGAAGCCCGCCTTGACGAAATCGACGAAAAGTTAAAGATAAAAGCCGATAAAATTTCGCCCGATTATTACGATATACTCGCAGCTTCGCTCCGTCAGAGCGTAGCCGCGCACACCGCGATAGCGGATAACGACAAAAAGGTGGTTTTCTTATCGAAAGAAAACGGCAGCAACGGCTGTATAGGCACGCTCGACGTGAGCTATCCGAGCATGCCGCTCTACCTTATTTACAATACCGAGCTTGTAAAGGGGATGTTAAGACCTATTCTTAAATTCGCGCGCATGCCGATCTGGAAGTTCGATTTCACTCCGCACGACGTCGGAGCGTATCCTTTCTGTTGCGGCAACGTGTACGGCGCGGTCGAAACCGGAAAGTACGGTTCGATAATCAAAAACAAATGCGGCGAGCTTCAGCCTCAGTACTATCTGTTTCCCGAAAACAACGGCGAAATCGACGAAGATATGCAGATGCCCGTCGAAGAATGCGCCAATATGCTTATAATGCTTTACGCCTGCTATGCGTTTGACGGCGATATAACTCTTTATGCCGATAATGCGGATTTATGCGAAAAGTGGGTTCGGTATCTCGTAAAATACGGTCTGAAACCCGCAAATCAGCTTTGCTCTGACGACTTTGCGGGGCATTTTGCAAACAATCTTAATCTGGCGATAAAAGCCGCCGTCGGAATAGGTTGTTATGCGAAACTTTTGGAGGAGAGCGGTAGCGACGGGAAAGAATTTGAAAAAACAGCCAAAGAATTTGCGACCGAGATAGAAAATTTTTCCGAAAATCTTACGCATCTTCCGCTTACCTGGGACGGCAAAAAGGAAGGCTTCGGAATAAAGTACAACCTGCTCTTCGACAAAGTATTGGATCTTAATCTGTTCAGCCGAAACCTAAGAGAAAAGGAAACCGATTTTTATATTGAAAAATCTCTGCCGTTCGGCATGCCGTTCTTCGATATAAAAAATTACGTAAAAAGCGACTGGGCGATTTGGACGGCGGCGCTTACGGATGATCCCGAAAAACGTAAAAAAATGATAGCGCCTATAGCGAATTTTTTGAAAAACTCTCCGAGCCGGGTTCCCTTCTGCGACTGGTATATGGGAGATACGGGCGAAAAATTATTTTCGCAGGCAAGAAGCGTGGTAGGGGGATGTTTCGCGCTTCTTCTCGGAGACTCTCTTAAAGAAAGAAAATAACGACGATAAGATAAAAAGTATAAAAGGTAAAAAGACCGCTGCAAAAGCGGTCTTTTTTGGTGATTTAGTATAATACCTGTATCGGTGAAATACTACCGAAATTTTAATATTTCATTTTTATTATGTTTTTTACAAGCGGGAAGATTAAAACAACCGAAGCCAGAATCCATGCGCCGGGATCACCGAAACACAGAGCGCAATATGATAAAAGCGAAGCCGAAGAATTTATTTCTCCGCCGTTAAAGAGAACCGGAAGAATGAGGCATATAAGAACTCTTGCTACAAGTTCCGCAATGCCCGCTCCGAGAACGTATCCCGGTTTGCATACTCCCTGAACGGCGCTTCTCACGACGATTAAAAATCCGAGTATCGAGTATAGACCGAAGTCTATATAAATGTAGGCGTTGCCGAACTTTATAGACTCCGGCGTTATTTTATCCGCACTCATAAATATGTACTGGTACGCGCCGTTTATCGATAAAAGCAAACCCGTTACGAGACAAAAAGCCGATATTATAAGCATTATTACAAGGGACTGCAAAGTTCCTTTTTTTACGTTTTCGTAATTGCCTTTACCGTAGTTCTGCGCATTGAATCCGAGTATTGCGGAACCGAGCCCGTTAAGTAAAGCCATTAAAAAGTTTATCAGTTTGTTCGCCGCTCCGAAGCCGTTCTGTGCGGGCGCAGACGGTACCATTTCGCCGCTGACGGTAAGGTCAAACCTGACCACAACGCTCTGCATGACGATAATTCCGACAGCTAAAATGGAGAATTGGAAGCCGAGCGGAACTCCCTGTTTTAAATGATCGCCGAATTCTTTGAACGAACCCTTAAAGTCATCTTTGGTTATTCTTAAATCTTTGTATTTTATAACCGTATACAAAAAGCTCGCGACCATGCTTATCAGCTGTGCGAGAACGGTCGCTACCGCCGCGCCTTTCGGACCGGCTTTGAAAACCGCAAGGAATATAAGATCTAATCCGACGTTTAATACTGTCGAAAACACGAGGAATATAAGCGGCGTTACCGAGTCTCCGTACGCCCGTAAAATTCCGCATATGAGATTGTACCCCATCTGCGTGAATATGCCGATAAAAATAACGAAGCAATAATCATATGCCGCGTCGTAGACTTCTTTATTCGCAGGGGTAACGTTTATCGCGGAAAGAAGCCACGGCAGAGCAATGAGCGACAAAACGGTTAAAATTACAGATATGATAAGCGATAAAAGAAGTTGCGCCGTAAACGACCTTCTCGTACCAGCCATGTCGCACGCTCCGACGTATTTAGCCGTTATTACCGAAAACCCCGCTGTACAGCCGAATGCGAATTGCAAAAATATAAACGTAAGAGGAAACGTGTCGTTTACTCCCGCAACCTGTTTTGCGGAAAGAACCTGTCCGCAGATAACGGCGTCGGTTAAGACGTAAATCTGCTGTAAAAGGTAAGACAGTATTATCGGAGCGCCGTATTTTAATATGACCTTGTAAGGTTTGCCCGTAGTAAGGTCCACGGGTTTAAGAAGATTTTTCAAAAAAGAAAATTTACCTGAAGATCCGACCATAAAAGCCTTCTTTCGCTTCGCCTTTATGCTAAGCGGCATTTTTTATTTTTTTGCGAATTTAATTTAGTCTTGCGCTTAAAAAAAGTCAAGCGGTTAAACCCGTTTTTTGTATTTTTTGCTGAAAATATCGTCTGTAAAGTACATTATAAATACTTTTGCGAATAAAAACGCCGATTTTTCCGTCGCGAAAACGCATTTTAAAATCATATTTCTAATAATGAAAAACACAATTTTGAAAATGATTAACTTTAATGTTATATAAATTTTCGATAACCCGACGGCAAAAATTTTTAATGAAATATACTTTGCGTCAAAAAAATACGATTGTAGATAACGTCAGATTTTATATAACGATTATACTGTTTTACATATGGTTGAATCCAACGAAAAACCACCTGAAAACAGGCGTTTTCCGCTGCGTGCCGCATTAAACGTAATGATTGACAACCGCTGCGGGGGGGGGGTATAATAGCCTTGATTAAAGGGGCTTATGCTGCGTTTTCGGGCGCACGCATACGCGTGAAACATTATTAAAAGTTAATAACGGCCGGCTGTAAAAACGTGAAAATAAATTTCATATAGAGAAGGCCGGGATATAAGATATAAGTCAAGGCGTAAACTTCCCGAAGGGAAGAACAAAATATATTTTATGGAGGTTCACAATGATGAACGGCAAAAAAAGATTGATCGTAATACTGTCTTTGGTTGCGACTATAGTTGCATCGCTCTGTTTTGTTGCTTGTAAAGGAAACGGCAGCGACGACAAGAAAGAAACTTTAGTCATAAACAACAAGACCGAACTTACGGCAGAATGGGTAGAAGGCGGAGACGCCCGTACGCTCGACGTAACTCACAGAGTAAACGGCGTTATTCAGAAGAACGTTACTTATACGGTAAGTTCTTCCGATTCCGACGTTATCGAAGTCGGCGACGACAACGTTACCCTTAATGCGGTAGGCGGTGGTACGGCTACGATCACGGTAAAGACGCAAAAGGCTTCCGACAGCGTCGAGATAACCGTAACGCCCTCGCTTAAAGGCGTTTCGATTTCAAACAAAAACGACCTTAAAAAGGCTTGGGTATCAGGCGAAGCGGCGAGAAGCTTAACCGTTAAGTTCAATCCCGATTATTACGATACGAACAAACCCGAATACACGGTGGTATCTTCCGCTCCCGACGTTATCGAAGTCGGCTCGGACAAAACTACCTTAACCGCAAAAAAGGTCGGTACTGCTACCGTAACCGTAACCGCGGGCAGTTATTCGGACAGCGTAGAGCTTACCGTTCGTCCCGTAATGACTTCTCTTACCGTAGAGAATAAAGAAGCTCTCGGCGCAGAATGGACCGACTGGACGATAACCCGCGCTATGGAAATAACCATGCAGCCTGCGGAATACTACAATGCGGAAAATACTCCCGTTACGGTAACTTGCGAACCCGCCGGCGTTATCGAAGCGAAAGGCACCGTACTCACGGCTAAAGCGGTAGGAACCGCAACCGTAACGGTATCAGCAGGCAACGTAAAAGACACCTTTACCGTTAACGTATTGAGAGGTGTTCCCATACTCACCATAGCCGACGCTCCGAAATTCGAAGCTACCGATGAAGGCGGCGTTATAAACGCTGTCGAGGGCGAAACTCCCGCTCTTCCGATGATAACGGCTAAATCCTGCGACGGCACTGCGCTCGAAGTAGAAACCGAATTTGCAGAAGGCATAACTTACGGCACGACGGACAGATCGTTAACCGCCGCAAAGGGCAGCTATACGATTACCGTAACGGCTACCGACAATCTCGATCCCGAATCCAAAACGGTAAAAACGATAACCTTAAACGTTTACAGAAAGGTTTTCGGCTGGAACGACGGCACGTGGGACGTAACCGATCCTTATAAAACCGACGCAGAACAGAGAGTAACGAACAGCACCGGCGGATATCAGGTAGCAAACTTCAACATGGCGGCTTCCGAATACTATTACGCCGAAGCGGAATTCAATCTTACTGCGGGTTGCGTCGTAGGTCTTTCACACATGAGAGAAGACAACAACAGAAGATGGTTCGGCTTAACCGTAAACAACTGGGGCGAATTCGACTTCAAAGCCACCGATTTCGATACTTCCAAGTTCTCCGGTTCGTGGGATCTTGACGAATGGAACAATTACGGGCTTATGATAGCTCACGCATATCAGTTAAGAGATCACAGAGGTCTTGCCGCTAACGAAAACACCGGCATACATAAAATCGCAACCGCGAGAGTAGGCAAGGTTATATACGCTTTCTGGAACGATCAGTACGTAGGAGCGTATAATCTCGACTGGTACTCCGCAGATCCCACGATTCCCGGATTCTTTACCTTATCTTTCAGCAGCGGCAGCGGCTACGTAAAGGGTATCAACTACTTTGCGGGTAAAGAAGCGGTAGAAACTAAAGTAAACGCTCTTACCGAAAACGGAAAGACCGTAATTTCGCAGTACGTTCCCGATAAAGGATGGGCTGGCGACTCGAAGAACATCGATAACAGAAACTTCACGAGAGGCGAAACGACTTCCGAAAAGGGCGTAAATTTCGACTTTACCAATGCAAGCACTCACTGGAACGGCGGTATGGTCAGCCCGTACATCTATACGGACGGCGACTTTACCTTCGAATTCGATTATAAAAAGAATTCCGGCAACGGAACCATGTGGCTCGAAATGCGTAACTATCGTTACGGCGGCGAAAAATTCTATCTCGGAGCTAATTTCGAATACAGCAACGTAAGACTTCTCGGCGGCACCGATAACACCGCTTATGCTTACGACGGCTTCGACGCTTCCGAAGGAATACACTTTGTCGTAAGAGCTAAAAAATACGATACTTACAGAGAATTTGTCCTTATCGCTCAGTCAAAGGCCAATCCGAAGCAGATAAGAGAGGTAACTCTTAAATACGGCGCGGCAGCAGACGAAGCGAACGGCGTTCTTGAATACGCAGAATGGGATAAACCCAACAACGTTCTCTGGCACAACGTAAACGTTGCAGGCGAATACAGCAACGTTGTTTATACTCCCGAAGCAAAAGCTATCCCCGTAGCGAAAGTAAGCATCACCAACAAAACCGCGCTTACTTCCGCTCCGTGGATTTTAGGCGAAGGAAACAAGACTTTGGAACTCAGCTTCCTTCCGTCGCTCAACAACGTAAACTTACCCGAATTTACCGTAACTTCTTCCGAACCCGAAGTTATCGGAATCGGCGAAGACAAACTTACTTTAATCGCAAAATCGGCAGGCACCTCGGTAATCACCGTAACTTGCGGCGAACTCACCGATACCGTAACGCTTACCGTTCGTCCGGCGATGACTTCTCTTACCGTAAGCAATAAAGAAGAACTTGCCGCATCGTGGCTTAAATGGGACGCCGCGAGAACCATAAACGTAACTTTCGCTCCGGCGGAATTCTGGAAACAGAACAACACCGATGTAACCGTAACTTGCTCCGATCCCGAAGCGATTACGGCAAACGGATATGTGATCACCGCTAAAAAATTAGGAACTTTCACCGTAACGGTATCTGCTTACGGATGCGAGGACACATTCACGATTAATGTGGAAAAGAGAGATAATCCCGACATCGATTTTGCCGAAACCGCAAACTTTGTTAAAGAAGAAACCGGCGGCACTATGAACGGATACGCTCTCGCCGCATTAACGCTTCCCGCAGCAACAGCTACTTCGACCGTCGGCGAAGACATAACGGCAAATATGACCGTCGGCTTAAAAGAAACTTACGAAGGCGTAACTTTGGAGGACGGCGTTATCACCGGTCCCAAAGGAACTTACGACGTAGTTTACACGATAGCGGAAGGCGAAAAGTCGGTAACCAAGACCATTACCGTAAATCTTTACAGAGATTTACTCGGATGGAACGACGGCGCTTTCTCTATGGAAACCGCTTTCGTAGCCGATGCCGAGCAGAAAGTAAACGTAAGTAAAAACGGTTTCCAATTAGCGCAGTTCAAAGGCGGATATTCCGAATACTACTATGCCGAAGTAACCTATTACGCAACTGCGGGTAACCTCGGTATCGCTAACTTTACCGAAGACAATCATACGAGAATGCTTGTGAACGCTATTCAGACGAACGGCGATCACAACTATAAACTCAGCGATTTCGATACGTCGAAGGGCTGGACGCTCGAAGAATACAACAAGAGTGGCGTATGGGTTGCTTACTCTTATAAACTCGACGCAGTAAGAGGTCTCACCGCCAATGCGGACGCAGGTATAAACAAGGTTGCTTTCTTACGTCTCGGCGATTACTTCTATACCTTCTGGAACGACCAGTACGTAGACTCCGTAACCAATCGTTACTATGCCGGTAAGGCGACTGTTCCCGGTCTCTTCACGAGCGGTATAAGCGAAGGAGGATACGCTTCCGGTATCGAATACTTCACCGGTAAAGAAGCAACCGAAGCTAAATTCAACGCTCTCACGCATAACGGTGCGGATTTAATCGTATCTTATGCTCCCGATACATGGGCAAGTAATTCGGTAAGCGCCGACGGTTCGTTATTCACAAGAGGCGAAACGAGCGAAGAAAAGGGTATCAACTATACATACGTCGACGGCACGAGAAAATCCGGCAACGACACTATGGTAGGCACTTATATGTACTTTGACGGCGACTTCTCGTTCAGCTGGACTTATAAAAACAACAGCACTCTGAACAACGACGGTTGCGAATCCCGTATGTGGCTCGAACTCAGAAATTATATGTACAACGAAACGAACTTCGTATTCGGTGCGGAATACAGCTCCAACACGAGAATGTTCGCAAACACTCCGAGATTTGAGGAAGGCAGCAAATGGTTCGAAAAAGGATTCGACAAGACGCACACGTTAAAGTTCACTTTAACCAGAATTCTTAAAGAATCTGCCGAAGAACTTACGATGACTATAGTCGATCTCGACGACACGAGCGTTACGTTAACGAGAACTATTACCATTGATTCCACCTACGATTCGCGCTGGAATCAGCCGGTAATTCTTCACTGGAAGAATGTTGGCGTTTCGGGAGAATATACAAACGTTATGTGGAAGAACTTCAACGGCAACGGAAACTGGGTTGAAGCCGGAGCTTAATATAAGGCAAAGCCTGTAAAAAAGACAGCAGTTAATTTTTTCATAAAACCTTTTAATGGCGGAAACCGTCTCCCGCACCCGCGGGAGACGGCGGAAGTCGTTAATTTTTACTCCCTATCATTAAAAAACAAACGAAAATCAAAAAAATCGCATTATCCGCCTTTAACTTTGAAGGCGAAATTACATTAAAAAGGCCTATAAAAACAAATATAAAGATATATACAAAAAAACCGAACATGAAATTAAAAGCGGAACTCCGCTTTGATATAAAAATAAAAAGCAAGGAGAAAAAAGATGAAAAAAGCTCATAGAAGCGTACTTGCGTTCGTTCTTTCCGCTTTGCTCTTCGCTACGTCGTTAAGCATTTTTACGGCTTGTAACAGCGGCGGCGGGGAAGCGGCGAGCGACTATTACACCGTAACGTACGACTTGAACTATGACGGTGCCGCAAACAGAACGTATACCGTTCAGAACGGCGTTAAAATCCATAACTGGAAAGCCACCCGAGACGGATATCGTCTTACCGGCTGGTACACCGATAAAGCGGCGACCGAAAAATTCGATTTCACTAAAAAGTCCGATTCGGACGTTACCTTATATGCGGGCTGGAGATTAAGACCGGGTATGACCACGGTAACCTTCGACTTCGGTTACGACGGGGCGGCGGATAAGGTTATAACGATCGAAAAAGAATCGCTTATAAATCCCAAATATCAGCCTTCCGTAAAAAGGTTCGGAATGGAACTCGTCGGCTGGTATAAGGACGAAGCGTTGACGAATAAGTGGGACTTCGATACAGACGCCGTTATGGACGAAACCGTTCTTCACGCAAAGTTCGAATACACCATGAACATTCCGAGAAACGAAGACGGCAGCATAGCTTACGAAAATACTCCCGTATATCTCTGGAACTCCGGCGGCAGATTCCCGTCCGAGATTTTAAACAAGATGGTAAGCGACTTCAATAAAGAACACGAAGGCAAGATAATAGTCGAAGCGGGTACGGACCTTCTTATTCAGGCGGACGTATTTTTAAGAGTTCAGCAGACTCCCGAACAGATGCGTTGCTACACGACCTATTATCCGATAGCGGATATGTTCACTTTCGCGGGATACGATATTTCGTCCGAAGAGTTTTATAAAAATTCCATTAACGAATCCACGTCGAAGGGCGTTATGCTCCAGACTCCCGTGATGGCATTCGCTCCGTATATAGTCTATAACAAAAAGCTTATGGAAAAGTATAACGGCGATGCGGAACTTCCGAAAAATTATAACGAACTTTCCGTTCTTCTCAAAAAGGCGGCGGCAGGCGAACTCGCAACAAACTCCGGCTTCAGGTCGATTATTACTACGACCAGCTGGATGTATAAAGAAGCTACGAGTTACACGGCTTTTGCACAGAACGGGGTAGACTACTTTAAGTACGACGGCGAAGCGTACATTAACAGCTGGAGCGATCCCGCGGTTATGGCTACCGTTCAACAATCAATGCTTAAAACTTACGATCTTTTCGGCAAAAACGGCGACCTTAAAGGCGGTTCTATGGAAAATTCCGACGTCGTTTCCGTTGTCAAAAACAACAACGCTCTTATGGGACTCGTATCCTGGACAGGTTCTTCCGATACGATATTAAGAGATTCCAACCTCGGGGTAATGCCTCTTGCGGGACTTTTCGCGGACGAAGGAGTAGAAAGCTCTATCGCTTCGAGAACACCCGTTCATACAATCGGTATAGGCTTCTATAACGGCGCAACCAACGTTTTGTCGGACGCTTTAAGAATCTGCGCTTCGGTAGAATTTACGAAATACGTTCTCGAACACTCTTATATGTTTGCCGAATACGGCTATTCGCCCCTTTACAAAGACGCTATAAATAATGACGAATACGTAAATTCCACGAATAATGTAGTTAAACTTACCAAGGAAACGTGCAAACCCGAAAATTACTATACGTTAGACGGTTGCGCAAACATAAAGGCGATAATCAACGCGACCGCGGCGGAAGGTGTGATCGTTCCGTATCTCACTGACGCCAAGGCTTCCAGAAACGATTATCTTTCCGTAACCGAAAACCTTTATTCGCAGGTAGCGGGTATGGTTTCTTAAGGAGAAAGAATATGAAAAAGAAATTATTGACCTTGATTTTAGGAGCCGTATTCTGCGTATCGACCGCAATCGGTCTCACGGCATGTAATAACGGCGGCGGAAATCCCGGCTCGGCAGAACCCGAAAATTTAGGCAGTTGGACGGTTAAATCGCCCGACGGCTCCATTGTTTCCGAAATGTTCACCGACGCCGAAGGAAAAACCTATTATTCGGTTAAAAAAGACGGCAAAACCGTAGTCGGCAAATCCGCGCTCGGTTTCGACATCGAAGAAGACGACCTTTCTCTCACGACTATTCAGAAGGAGAGCAATAAAAAGATTAAGGGTTCTTACGACAATATATCCGGTAAAACAGATCACGTCGAATATAACGGCAACGAAACTACCGTTACGTATAAGGCGTGGAAATTCTATCTCGACATCACGATGAGAGTATATAACGACGGATATGCTTTCCGTTACGGTGTAAGACGTATCGACGGAACTTCCGGCACGATGACCGTGAAGTCCGAACTCACCGAATTTGCAATTCCCACAAACTGTACGATGTGGGCGCAGGAATATGTTCCCATTACTAAGGATAAAACCTGTTTCGCTTACGAAACCGCTTATCAGGGAAGATTCGTAGAAGATATAGATTCCTCTCAGTATATGGCGATGCCGCTTTTATACGACGTACCGGACAGTAATTACTATTCTCTCGTAACCGAATCCGAGCTTATAGGCAGCGGGTTTTACGGATCCTTCCTTAAAATCGAAGCCGGTAACGAAAACAGCGGCGTGTTTAAAACCGAACATACCCCCGCAGGCGTGGCTATCGACGACAATAAGGTAGAATATCCGTTCACTTCTCCCTGGAGAGTGGGTATAACCGGCGACATGGCTACCGTTAACGAATCCGAACTTGTCGAAGTTCTTTACGACGACGTCGAATACTGGAAGCCCGACGATTACGAAACTCTTTCGGACGAAGAAAAGTCTATTTACACTTACGACTGGGTAGAAGACGGCGTATGCGCCTGGAGCTGGCTTATTTATAACGGCAAACGGGAACAGAGCGATTTTACCCTTCACAGAACCTATCTTAAACTTGCGAAGAATATGGGTTGGAAGTACGTTCTTTTGGACGGCGGTTGGAACGCTAATTTCAGCGACGATCAGTTCCGCTCGTTTATGAGCGAGGCGAACGCCGCCGGCATTAAAGTTCTCGTATGGTGCAACGCTCTTGCCGATTTCGGAAACGGCAATGTGGCGATACTTAAAAACAAGCTTAAAAGCTGGTCGGATTACGGCGTAGCCGGTATCAAAATCGACTTCTTCGACGGACAGAATGCTACCGATCCCAGACATCAGGGCGAAGACATAGACACGATCAAATGGTACGAAACCATTTATCAGGAAACCGCAAAACTTAAAATGGTAGTAAACTGCCACGGTTCCAACAAACCGACGGGCGAAAGAAGACAGTACCCGAACGTAATAAACAGAGAAGGTATTTACGGTAACGAATTCAAGAGCGTTTCCGCTTCCGTAACCGTAAACGAACTTTTTATCAGAAACGTTATCGGACCTTCCGACTTCACTCCCGTCGTAAAACCGCTTTCCAACAATCTTACGGCGGCTCATCAGATGTCGCTTTCGGTTCTCTTCGAATCGGGCGCTCCGTCCATGGGCGATTACGAATATAACTACAATAACGTCGCTCAGTACGATTTTTATAAGTCGATACCCGCTTTAAGAGAAAAAACGGTATTTTTAAGCGGTGAACCCGACGTGTATTACTGTGCGGCGGTAAAAGCCGGCGGTTACTGGTTCGTAGGGGCTGCCAACGCGCTCGTAAAAGGAAGCGTTACGGTAGACTTTTCGTTCCTTGACGAAGACGGCGATTATACGGCAGAAGTTTTCACCGATTCCGAAGACGGCAGAAGCGTCGTAAAAGAAGAAATAACGGTGAACAAGAATACCAAAAAGACCTATCAGATGAAGGCGAGAGGCGGTTTGGTAATTCGTCTTAAAAAGGCGGCTTAACATGAAACTTACGTCTCCGCTAAATCAAGCGGAGACGTAAAAATATAAAAAAGAGGATAAATAGATGAAAAAGAAAAATATTTTAAGAGTTGTAATCGCGTTTATACTTTGCTTTACGACCGCGCTTTCGCTTTTTGCGTGCGGCGGTAACGGCGGGAACAAAGACAACGAACCCATAACCGAAGGTACTCTCGAATTCGACGAAAACGGAAAAGTAAAATTTTCTAACGTTTCGTTAAAACTCGAAACCGTAGTTGCCGGCGACGATAAAGATGCCTTCAACGACATAATAAACAAATTCAACGTAGCTTACAGAAACAAAATAAGAATAAGCGTTACCAATACCGGTGCGGGTACTTTCGAAGATACCGTCGGTAAAAAAATAACAAACAAAACCAACGCTCCGGACATTATAATGTCTCACCAGAAGTCTCACAAAAACTTTGAAAAGAACAAACTCATCCAGCCGCTTAACGAAACGATGACCGCTTCTAAAATCAATATCGATTTAACCACTTACGCGGACGGACTTTCGAAGTATTCCGATTTGGGCAATGCAGGCAAGATCTACAGCATTCCCTGCGACGGACAGAGCATGGTTTTCATTTACAACAAAAAAGAACTCGAAAAGACGGGTAAGCAGCTTCCGACTAACAGAGCGGAACTTTTAGAAGTCTGCAAGGCTTATAAGGACACTACGGGCAATATGCCCATCGCATGGTCCACGGGAGCCGATTACTTTGCAAACTATACTTACTTTACGGCTATGTTGCAGAACGGCGCGACTCTTTATAACGAAGATACGTATACTACAGACTGGTACGACAATAAGAGCAATCTTACAGCTATCAAAAACGCATCCGCTTCTATAAACGAACTTATCGAATTGGGTTATGCGGGCTATAACCAGTCCAAAGCCGATAACCAGTCGGCTTTCAATGCGGGCAACAGATTGTTCTATCTCATCGATCCGTGGAGTCTTGTCGAAACTCTGAACGCTTATTCCGAAGTCAAAAAAGTATCCGTAGACGAAGTTATATCCGATTACGTCGGAGGGACCACTTGTCAGGGCTGGTTTGCTTTAAGCGATAACGCACAGAAAAACTACATTTACGGCGACTCGCACTTCTTCGCGATGACTATGACTGTAACCGATATCAACAAAAAGGCGGCTATACTCGAATTCATCAACTGGTTCAACAGCAACGTAGATACCGGTAAAGACTGGGCGAGAGCGGGACACATCAGTATGTCAAAGACCATCGCAGACGATGCGGAATACAAGAGCGACGTTTACGTTTCCGATTTCCTTGCAAAGTTCTATCCCGACGTAAACAACTTCCGCTGCATAGGCAACACTCCTTATTATGCCGAAATCACCAACAATCTTAAATCGGTATTCTCGCAGACCGTAAAGGGCAGAGGGGAAGCTCCTTCCGAATCGGTAATGGAATCTGCTATAAAGGGCGCGCAGAACGCGGTCAACAACGCAATAGGTTTCTTCGGTTAAGAAGTAAACTCTGAAAGCGGAATTTGTCCGCAATATAAAAGCGACTAATAAAACGGTATCGGCTTCCGGAACATCGGTTTCGGAAGCCTTGCCGGATAAAAAGATCGCTTATAAACAAAAAAGGCTGATACTTAATTATGGAAATCGACTTAAAATCAAAACAAAAACAGATGAAATCGCGAAAACGCAAAGAAACGACCATCGCGTTACTGCTTATCAGTCCGTTTTTCATCGTGTTTCTTCTGTTTACGTTTATACCTTTTATAATGGGCTTTGTATTCAGCTTCATGAAATACAATCCTTATTTTCCGGATAACAGTAGTTTTACTCTTATCAATTACAAAAATCTTTTCACGTTCAATCATCCCATATCCAAGACGTTTTGGGACTCGTTTCTGACGATGTTCGCATTCGACGCGGTGGCTGTGCCTCTTTTGATAATCATTCCGCTTATTCTGGCGTATTTTATCAATATGCATCCGCCCGGATATAAAATTTTCCGCGCGATAATTTACCTTCCGAGTATTGTTTCGATAACGATAGTAGGTATTATTTTCGGTAACATGTTCAAAGGCGACTCTTCGGGACTTATAAACTCGCTTTTCAAAACCGATATACAATGGCTTTCGGGTAAACCGTGGGAAGGCGATATATTAAGATGGATAGTAATGCTTATAGCGAGTATATGGTGGCAGACGGGAACCAACTTTATTATCTTTTCGGGCGCGCTCCGCGACGTACCAAAGCCGCTTTACGAAGCGTGCGAAATGGACGGGGGCGGCAAATGGCGCAAAATAGTGAGCGTTACTCTACCGAATATAAAGCCTGCCATAACTATCTGCTTGTTCAACACTCTTATAGGCTATCTTAACCTTTACGCCCAACCGTACGTTCTGAATGCGTTGGAGAACGAAAATATCTTCGTTTCGCCTATGATGTTCATACAGTATTACCTTATGGGCGGCATGACTTACGCAAGTCAGACGGGGTACATATGCGCCGCGGCGATAGTTTTCGGTCTTATCGTTATGATATTCAGTATAATCGAAAGAACGGTAACCGCGCCGAGAAGGAAAAAGACAATGTTCTCCGACTCGTGCAAAGATTATCTTTTGAAGCGTTCGCTTATTACGGGAACGGACGAAAAACCCGTTTACGCTTCGGGGGAGGCTTCGGATGAATAGCAACGTATTGAATAACGAAAATCTGAATACAAGCGTTATGACGGAAGCGTTACGAGAGACGGCGTTTGCCGGCGAACCGCTTTCCGCAGGAAACGACTTTGCAAAAACTCCTGCAGCTGAGCCGCAAAAGGTCGAAACGAATACTAAAAAAAGAAGGCTAACGAAGTCCGAAAGAACCCGCCGCCGCGAAAAGACGGTATCGTTCATCGTTCTCTTTATCGTTTGCATACTTTTTCTTATACCGCTTTTGTATATGATCGGTACGTCGTTTAAGTCCGATCTCGACCTTCAGCTTCATCCCGAAAAATTATTTCCGTCGGCGTGGAGCGAATGGACTCTCAAACACTACGAAGGCTTTATCGTAAGAGAAGGCAAGATAGACAACATGCCCGTGTGGATGTTCAACTCCTTATGGTCAACGCTCGCAACCGTTCTTTTAACGGTAATAGTGGATCTTGTTACGGCGTACGCGTTCGTATTCCTTAAATTCAAAATAAAGAACGGGCTTTTAAGATTTCTTATTTTATGGATGGCGATACCGGGCGTTATAGGTTCGGCTCCGTCCTTCGCGATATATTCGAGCATAAGAAACTCTTTAAGCATACAAAGCGATTTCGGAACGTACGCTTATATCTATATGTGGCTCGTCATCCCCGGAATAACGGGAATATTCAATCTTCTTTTGATGCGTAATTTCTTTGTGTCTATTCCTAAGGACATAATAGACAGCGCAAAGACCGACGGCGCGAGCCATGCGACGATATTCTTCAAAATAGTCGTGCCTCTCGCCAAATCGACGATAATGCTTATAGTATTATTTACGTTTACCGGCAGCTGGAACTCGCTCACGTGGCCGCAGCTTCTTTTGTCGGGCGAAAAGTCGTACTGGAACACCGTTACGGTAGCTCTTACGGGTTATACCGGCGGCAGCGCGGCAAGCACTATGGGCATACAGATGGCGACGAGCGTTTTCGCTCTGATACCTATCGTAATAATCTTTATAATAACTCAAAATAAAATGATAGACGGGCTTGCTTCGTCGGGGATAAAAGGATAAATATGGACAATTTAAGCAATAAGCCGTTTTTAAGGCTCGAACATCTCGAAAAGGTATATCCGAACGGCGAAAAAGCCGTTTACGATTTCAATCTCGACGTCAAAAAGCATGAATTTATCGTTATTGTAGGACCTTCCGGCTGCGGCAAGTCTACAACTCTAAGAATGCTTGCGGGACTTGAAGACATAACTTCGGGCGATATATTCATGGAAGACGAACTCCTTAATTACAAGGAGAGCAAAGACCGCAACATGGCGATAGTTTTCCAAAGTTACGCTCTGTATCCGCAAATGACCGTATTCGATAATATCGCTTTTCCGCTTCGCATAAACAAGTATCCGACGTTAAAAAGGGAAGAAGAGCTTTACGCTCTTTCCGAAGTTTTAAGGGTACTTGAAAACGAATCTTTTTCCGCGGTGAAGGAAGTAATATCCGAAACCGTTTCGGGCAAGTCGTCAGAGATAAAAAAGGTTGAAGAAACGGCAGCATACTTTAAAATAAGTTTACCCGCCGCGAAAAAACTTTTAACTTTAATAAAGAATGCGGACGGCAGTGTTTTGGAAGAACAGGTTCGGTTAAACCTTACCAAAACTTTATCCGAAGAACTTAAAAGCAAGACGGAAGAAGCGATTGCCGCAGGAAAAAAATTCAACGAAGAATACGTTCTTTTAAACGACAAGGGCGAAGAGATAAAAGAGAATAAAAAGCTCGCTCCTTACGAAATAAAAAGTAAGGTTTACGACGTTGCCGAAAAGCTTGATCTCGTTCCGTATCTCGATAAAATTCCGAAAGAACTTTCTGGCGGTCAGATGCAGCGAGTGGCTTTGGGCAGAGCAATAATCAAAAACGTTCCCGTATTCATGATGGACGAACCGCTTTCAAATCTCGACGCTAAACTCCGTCTCACAATGCGCAGCGAGATAGTCAAACTCCATAACCGCATCGGCGCGACCACGATTTACGTTACGCACGACCAGACCGAAGCCATGACGATGGCAACCCGCATAGTAGTTATGTCGAGGGGCTTTATCCAGCAGATAGGCTCGCCCGAAGAAGTTTACTCTCATCCCGTAAATATCTTCGTAGCAAAGTTCATCGGTTCGCCCGCAATGAATATTTTCGAATCGACGGTTACGGCTGACGGAGAAAAGATAACCTTCGGCAGAAACGAACTCGGAATGGGTGAAGATTTCAAAAAGCTCCACGACGATTTTTATAAGAAAAAGATCGAAGAATTCGAAGATTTATACAATAACTTCGACGAAACCGCAAGAGAAAAGTTATTCAGAATTTTATCCGCGACCGGAGAAGGCAAACGCGATAAAAGCAAAAAGAAAGCTAAAAACGGCTTTGTTCTGTCGGTAAAGAATTTCTTCAAACGGCTTTTCAAAAAGGAAGAAGCCAAAGTAAACGACTTTTCTGCGGAAAAAACCATCGTTGCCGAAAAGCTAGAGCTTCTTAAAAAATATCAATGTTCTTCGCACCCGGTAACGGTCGGCATCCGTCCCGAAAGAATGAAGATATTCAAGACTTCGGAAACGGACAAAAAGGGCGTCGTTACAGTTAGACCGGCGGTATGCGAACTTTTAGGCGGAGAATATAACGTTCATTTCGACTTTTTGGGCAAAGATATGGTCGGCAGATACGACGCCAAAAACAAAATCAGCGTCGAAGACGAAATTACGGTATTTTTTGATCCCGACGGAATACACGTTTTCGATCCCGTTACGGGAGACACGATAAAATGAGTAAAAACGTAAGCTTAAAAGAAATAGCCTCCAAAGTAGGCGTGTCGGTAAACACAGTTTCGCACGCTTTAAGGGATTTGCCGGATATTTCCGAAGGACTTAAAAAAAAGATCCGCAAAATCGCACTGGAAATGGGGTATATGCCCAATCACGTCGCTCAGACCATGAAGATCGAAGAGAAGCCTCTCGTTGCCGTGCATATAAGCTCTTTCAATAACGTGTACGTAAATGCTTTTTATCAGGAATTAACAAGAGTTTTCAGTGAAAAGGATGATTATTCGCTGACGTTTGTCTTTTCTACCAAAGATCCCGTCGAAGTCGTAAAACAGTGTATTCTTATAAGGGCCGATTATCTTATTTCGGTCAACTATTTCGACGAAAAGGCCGTTGAAATGGCTAAACTCAACAATCTGCATATTTTGCATACCGGCGGAGAATTTAACCCGCAAAAAGGCGAAGATTACGTTTTTGCGGATAACGACGTAGGTTGCCGTCTTGTCGCAAGGTATCTTTACGGAAGAGAAAAAACCGGGAAATATATTTATATAGGCATTCCGGATTATCCTGACGAATCTCTTAACATATATAATAACGTCCGCCGCGAAATATTTGAAGACGAGCTCAAAAAGCTCGATGAAAAAGCAGAAATTTTACAGTTCCGCGCAGATAACGACAACATAGACAAAATTTGCTCTTTGATAATCGGCGGATGCAGAAATTTTTTCTGTTTTAACGATCTCGAAGCATATTCGTTGCTAAGACTTCTGGAGAACAGATTCGGAGATATCGAAAAGTTATTCCCCGATATAGAAATAGTGGGCTTCGACGGATTGAGTATTTCGGTTATCGGAATGAGAGACATTACTACCGTTGCGGTAGACTACGGCAAGTTTTCCGAACAGATTTATTCCGTTATAAAAAACAGGCTCGAAAACCCGTCTATGGGCGCGCAGTTTGTCGCCGTTCCCGTTTTTATGCACTACAAAAAAAAGGCGATATACTAACGTAATTAAAAAATTCAAACATCAAAAAGAATCGTTCCGGCGGTTCTTTTTTTACGGCGTGTTTTTATAGTACCTGTATTGCCGAAATATAACTGAAAAAGCAAGCGACTTTATCTCGAAAGCGGCTATATGTTAAGCCGAAAAAAATAATGAAGAATAAAAACCCGTATCAAAAATTTGTAAAAATTTTGGATTACCTATTGACGAAGACGTAAAACGGTGTTACAATTTATTTTGAAACAAGTCCGGGATTTATTCCGGTTAAAAAGGGGGAACGTTTATGTTCGCAAAAACAAAAAGCAAATTTATTATTTTATTGTCGCTGATATTCTGTCTTTCTTTTGCATTATGCGCGTTGACTGCGTGCGACGGAAACGGCAACAACGACAAACCGGGTGAACCCGATAAGCCCGAAAAGGAATTATCGGTAACGCTTACTCCGACGCGAGCGGAACTTCTTGCCGGAGAGACGGTTAAACTCGAGGTAAAAACCGAATACGTCGAAAAAGCGGATATAACGACAAAAAGCGAAATGACGGTGCGTAATGTGGTGCGTAATCCCGTATTTACGTCTTCCGACGAGTCTGTCGCAACAGTTTCTTCGTCGGGACTCGTAACTGCGATAACCAAAGGCACGGCTGTCATAACGGCGACGCTTGAAGGTAAGAGCGCGACGGCAGACATAGTCGTTTTAAACGGTATCGAAATAGACAGCGTAAATAAAATCGTAGATATTTATAACGCAGACGGTCTTACGTCTTTCAACGGCTCTGTAAACGACGATGAGGTATCGTATAACGATTATAAAATCAATTTAAAAAGAGATATAGATCTTAGCGGTGCAAGCTGGTATCCGCTTAACGGTTATAATCTTGCCGGGACGGTTTGGAACGGAAACGGGCATGCCGTAAAAAATCTTAAAATTTCTTCGGTAATAAATACGCTCAATATTACCGGTCCCGAAATTTCCGCTACCGGATTTATTGCCGCAAGCTATAAAATAACTATGAAAAATATTATCTTCGACAACGTTACTGTAGCCCCGAATAATTTCGAGTATTATGCCGGAATCGTTCTCGGATATCTCGACGGTGCGGGCGAATTTGACAACGTAACCGTAAAAAATTCAAATATAACCACTGCTTCCAGAAGAGGAACCGGGGCTATTGTAGGATTTAACAACGATCAATATTTTATCGGCGAACAGCTCATCAAGTCCACGCTCGTTATAAAAAACAGTCTTGTCGAAAACGTTACGATAGAAAGCAATCGTTCAGCCGCTCTTTGCGGAAGAGTTTGCAACGGATATTCCGTAAACGAAAAAGCAATGGACGTACACTCGGTAATTCTCGTAAACAATACGGTTAAAAATTGCACCGTCAAAGCGGTTGTCGATTATACTCCGGGCAGATTGAATTTTACGGTAAACGACGATATAGACACCGTAATTACCGATTTCGACGCAACAAACGTTTCTGTCGGCAACAGATATTTTTTCAATAACGTAGAGTATAATTATTCAAACGGCGTTTTTACCGTAAAATTAAAATAAAAAGATAAAAGAAAAAGGGATAAAAAAGGCGGACGGCATAAAGTCGTTCGCCTTTTTTGCGATACAATTTATATTTTAGTTGTCTGTTTTTTGTTTCCGGTTAGTTTCTGAAAGATTCGTAAGTATAGTTTTCCCAGTCGAGAACGGCGGGTGAGTTTTCAGATATTATTTTATCTATCTTCATAAGAAGGGGAAAGTCCTTTATGTCAACAAGACCTAATTCGCTTTTTCTCTTTATAGCCTGTGCGACGCGTTTTGCGACGACCAAAGATTCGAGAGTAACGCCGTTGAGTTCGGTTCTGACTTCGTCTATATTGAGACCTCTGCCGAGCAGAATGCCCGCAAGTCTGGTTCTTCCGCCGTAGACCGTAACGTAAAGGTCGCCTACGCCGATGTAATAGCTTTCTTCGCGGGCGCCCTGAATATTCAGGAGTTTTTTCATTTCCTTCGCACTCTGATAGAATACTGCCGCCTGCGAATTGAAATGCTGTTTGCTGTCGAGTCCGAAAGCCTTTTGGTTGAGACCTATCGTTATGGCAATGCCGAGAGCATAGCCGTTTTTGAGAGCGACCGCGCTTTCGATGCCGGTAACGTCGTCGGTAATACTGATATGGTAGTAGTCGGTAGCCATAACACTTTTCAAGAATTCGAGAGTCTTTTTATCGTCGCCGCAAAATGCTACTTCGGTCTGATCGTGAGCTACAAGTTCGTAACTGGTGCAGGGACCGCCTATCGCATTGAAAGAGAAGTTTTTGTTTAGTTTCTTTGCGACTGATTTCCAGTAATCGACGTAGGTGATAAGGGTGCCGTCGGGTTCGTTTATAAGACCTTTTGTAACCGATAGAATTATAGCGTTTTCGGGAAGAATCGGAAGAATTTTTTCGCCGAACCATTCCACGCCGAAGCTCGAAACGCCACAGATAAAATAATCGACATTTTTAAGGCCTTCTTCGATTTCGTCTATCGTATAATAATTTATTTTTCCCGCGGGGAAGTCCTTTTCAAACTTAAGATGTCTGCCTGTTTTTCTCGCGTTTAAAATAATCTCTGTATCGAGATGAGTTCCGATAAGACTCACTTCATGTCCGTTTTCGAGAATAGGGAAAGCGAGCGCAGAACCCATCATACCCGAGCCGATTATAGCGACTTTTGCCATTTTTTACTCCTTTATATCTTTTAAGATATTCGTATTTACGAAAAACGATTTTCCTGATTTTGAAAAAATTTTCGTTTTTACGAAAATACTATTCAAGTATTTTTTATAATTTTACTTCATTTTTTCAGTAAAGTCAATAGCATAATGTGTTATTTTAAGCCTGATTTGAGTGATAAAATCGTATTTATTCTTTAACCGGGTTTTTAATTGAAAAAATAATATAAAAGTTGTATAATATGTAGCGGTCTGAAATAAAAATTCGCGAAAGTTACCAAGGATTATGCCATGACGCAGGAAATTATGAAAAAGAAGAATATAACGGAGCGGCTTGAAAGCGGTAAAATTTTGCCGCTTATCATAAAACTTTCCGTTCCCGCGGTCATAGCGCAGCTTATTACTTTTTTATACAATATTGTCGACAGAATGTACGTCGCGCGCATAAAAGGGGCAGGAACGGATGCTCTCGCCGCGCTCGGAATAGTTCTTCCGATAACTTTGATTATTCAGGCGTTTTCAAGTCTGATAGGAACGGGCGGCGCGCCGCGGGCGGGCATAAAAACGGGCGAAGGCAATTTTAAGGAAGCCGGTTGTATTTTTGGAGTCTCTGCTTCTTACGATTATCGGCGTGATAATAGGCGGCGTAACGTTTATCTTCGCAAAGGAAATAATTTTGCTGTTCGGCTGTTCGCCGTCGGCAGTTGGCTTCGCAGTTTCGTACTTGAAAATTTATGCCGTCGGTACCGTGTTCGTAATGCTTGCGCAGGGACTTAATTCTTTTATTTTAACGCAGGGTTATTCTTTTATCGTCATGGGCTCGGTGCTTATCGGGGCGGTTTTTAATATCATATTGGATCCGAAGATTTTCAAAAAACGCGCGGAAGAAGTAAAAATGCAAAATCGTGATATAAAAACAAAAACCGAATAAAAAATATTCGGTATTGTTTCGCCGATACAGGTATTACTTAATAGCTACCGTTTTTATAAAATAAATAAAAAAAATAACAATAAAACGCGGACTTTTACAGTCCGCGTTTTTACGTTAAAATTTGTATTAAAAATAATTATTTATTAAAAGCTTCGGCTAAAAATCCGGTTCTTTTTAGTAAAGACGATTTTGTTATGTCGGCTTTAAAGTTTATATCGTACCCGTGGAAGGTTCCCTTGTTATCTGAGAACGGCTTTATTTTTATTTTTAGTTGTTTGTAGAAATTGTACTTGTTCATATTTTTATTTGAATTATATTTTTTAACTTGTAAAACGTGAAAATAGTTAAAAACGAACCCCTTTTGACAGGAGTTCGTTTTTAGTTTAATCTGGTGGAGATAGTCGGGGTCGAACCGGCGACCTCTTGAATGCCATTCAAGCGCTCTACCAACTGAGCTATACCCCCAAATCGGACGATATTAAATAGTTTTATGTAAAAATAAAAATCACGGAAGAACAATGTGGTAGAGACAGTAGGGTTCGAACCTACGACCTCTTGCATGTGAAGCAAGCGCTCTGACCGACTGAGCTATGCCTCCGTAAATGAGTGGTGGAGACGATAGGACTCGAACCTACGACCCCTACCATGTCAAGGTAGTGCTCTAACCAAACTGAGCTACGTCTCCGACTGCCGAAGTAGCCGACTTTATTTTTATATCAGTTTTCAAGGCGTTTGTCAATCGTTTTTAGTAATTTAAAACAAAATCGGAAAATTAGTTTCCGCCCGAAAGTAAAAAGTCCCGTAATTATGACTCAATTATCGGATTCAAAGGGTTAAATCCCGTATTGACAAACGGTTTTTACGGTGATAAAATAAAAAAAATCGCGGCAATATCGGCGGTAATCGTAAGCACGGTTATAAACGCAGATAAAAAGCAAATGTTTTGCCGTATACAGGAGAAAGGATAAAATGAAACGTCATCTTATACCCGAAAGCGGTAGATTTTATAAAGCGAACATGCACATGCACACTACGTTTTCGGACGGTGTAGGCTCGCCGGAGGAGATAAAAAAAGCTTATATGGACGCAGGTTATTCTATAGTAGCCTATTCCGACCATGAAGTGTTGGTGGAGCATAACGATCTGACGGACGAAAACTTTCTCGCGATAACTTCTTTTGAAAAGACTATAAACAAGCGTACAGAAAAGACCTATTCGCATATGACAACGGCTCATCTTAACTTTTTTGCAAAAGATCCGAATAATATTTCGCTCTCGGTATTAAATCCGGAAACGGCGTGGGGCAACGCTAAAAATTACATAACCGAAGAGATGAAAAAGTTTGCCTATAAGGCAGAATATTCTGCCGAAGGTCTTAACGACGTAATAAAACGCGCAAATAGCGAAGGCTTTCTGGTAACGCTCAACCATCCCGTCTGGTCGCTTGAAAATTATGACGACTATAAAGACCTCAAAGGACTTTGGGGGATAGAAGTATATAACACCGCAAGCGATCTCGAAGGTTATCCCGATACCGTTCAGCCGTTCGAAGATTTACTAAGAAAGGGCGAAAGACTTTATCCGTTATGCACGGACGACGCGCATAAGCCTTACGACAGGTTCGGCGGGTTTATAATGATAAAGGCTGACAAACTCGAATACAAGACGATAATGGCCGCACTTGAAAAGGGTGATTTTTACGCTTCTACCGGACCGTCGATTTACGACATCACGGTCGAAGACAATATGTTATACGTAAAGTGTTCCGATGCGGTTACCGTGTCGTTTATAACCGACCGCCGTCGCAATCAGCAAAAAACATGGGACGGAGAAACGACCATGACCGAAGCGACTTTCGATATGACTAAATTTTTAGAAGATTCTGTTCTTACCGATACGCCGGCGCCGTACTTCAGAATAGCGGTAAAAGATAAATCCGGCAGAATCGCTTACTCGAGAGCCTATTTTTTAGACGAAATCATAAAGTAATATTTCATTAGTGTATAAAAACTTTTTAAACAATATTAAGTAAAGACAAATAATAACGATAAAAAGAAGAACTTGCTACGTCGGGTTCTTTTTTAGTATTATTATAATAGGAATTATAATAGAAAAACAAAAGCACAATCGAAAACAGACCGGCAAAATTGTAAAAAGAGCAGCAAATATTAAATAAAAATCCTGAGTCATACCGAAAAAACGTACTGAAACATATTTTAACGGTATTGAAAAAACTTTCAAAAATAAGTTTAAAAATTTCAATTTGGGTATTGACATCGTATAATTATCGTGTTATAATCGAACTGAAATCACAGGTGAGAGTCTGTTTTTTACTTAAGCGGGCGAAACTGTGATTATATATTTAACGACTATGTTAACGTTAAAATAAAACAAAAACAACGTAAATATAGCCCGATTTATCATAAAAAACCTTAAAACAAAGCGAAAAACTAAAAAGAGGTACCTCTTCTGCTTGCGTCTTGCGCCGCAAGCAATTACGCTTTAATCGGAACTCAAGTTCAAAGACCTAACATAGTTCAAAGACCTTTCCTTTATATAATTATCGACGGGTAAAAGGGCGGAAACATGAAAGCTAAAAATTTATTAAAAAGTATTCTCATTATAATGCTTGCGATAGTTGCCGCGACGTCGGCTACCGCATGTTTTTCGGGCGGAAGCAATAACGGAGACGACAATAATACAGAAAAACAACTCGACATCTATATCGTGTCCGGTCAGTCTAATGCCGTAGGTTTCTCGAGATGGGGCGACAGCAGAAAAGAATATAAAGACGTTTATTATTTGGGTTACGGCGAAGGTACCGAACCTCTTGACTACGCTTTTATGATCAACGTACAGAGCGGTCTCGGAGTAAACGGGAATTGTTTCGGTCCCGAAATGGGGATGGCGGCATACCTTTCCGAACAATATAAAAACGACGAAACGACGGACGTAGCGATAGTAAAATTCGGCTGGGGCGGAAGAACGCTATGGGATTACTTCTTGTCATACACATCAGTTAACGAAAATCTCGGTTCAAAAACTAACTGCCGGGACTTCTGCGACGAAGACGACGCCATGTATTGCGCGCCCGGTTACTGGTATCTTATAAAGACTGTAAGAAAAGCCGTTCAGAAGGCTACCGGTATGGGTTATACAAAAGTAAACTTCGTTTCGGTATGCTGGATGCAGGGGGAAAACGACGCTCTTCTCCCGCAGAGTCAGAAGGTCTACGACCGGCTTCTTAAAAACTTCATGAAGGATTTAAGATTCGATCTTAATGCAGAAAATCTTCCGTTCATCATCGGTCAGATAAAAATTCCGCAGGAGTCGCAGAGCAACATAGACGGGCAGGCTGCTATCATCGTGCAGCAGAAAAAGGTTGTTGCCGAAGACGATTATGCAACATTAGTAGATACTTCGGACCTTACGATGGAAGAACCAAACAATATCTGGCATTACGATAAAGAAAGCATGCTCACGCTCGGAACGAGATTCGCTGCCGAAGCGTTTAAATTCAAAAACAAATAACGAAAGGTCAGGGACGATAAATTCTGTTTTGTCCCGGAACCCGGTAAGAACAAGAAGGGGATAAATTGGTTAAAGAAAGAACGACAATAAAAGACGTAGCGAAAGAAGCGAACGTCACTGCTCAGACTGTTTCGAGAGTGTGCCGTAATCTCGGCTATGTTGCGCCCGCCACTAAAGAAAGAGTTTTGGAGGCATGCAGGAAGCTTAATTATCTGCCTAACAAATCGGCGATATCGCTTCGTAACGGCAAGGCTAACAGCATAGCGGTGGTATTCGACAGTCTTAAGAATATCTACTTCGCCATTATGACCGATTATATAAACGACGAACTCGCAAAACGCGACTATGTTTTACAACCCTATTTCGTAAAAAGGTCCATTATCGACACAGATATATATCTGGAAGCGGTTTCTTCGGGAGCGAGTGCCGTTATAAGCTTCTTACAGCCGACCGACGATCTGGAAAAGACAGTTAAACGTTATGGTGTTCCGCTTATGATATTCGGCAGACGTACAGATATAGGCGACATCGATTACGTTACGACCGACGACGTCGAAGGCGGCAGGATTGCCGCAAGAAGAATAATCGCCGACGGAAGAAAAAAACTCGTATTCTTAGGCGACGGTTTCGGAATGACTTGTGTTCAGGACAGATACGACGGTTTTGAGGAAGAGCTTAAAAAGAACGGGTTTACCCCCGAGATCGTTTATTACAACAGATGGGCGGAAGGCGATGAGGAGCTTGAAACAACGCTTGAAAACGCCGACGGAATTTTTTGTTTTAACGATATAATCGCCTATAACGTTTTCAGAAAGATAAGTTGTGAAAATAAAACGGTAGTCGGATACGACGATATACAAAGCGATCTTCCGATGCCTATAGACCTCGTCTCGGTCGGCGTCGATAAAAAGAAGTATGTCGAATTCATGGTAGACAAACTTTTCGAGAAACTTAATAAAGGAACCAGTGAAAAGATACGAGAGATATATGAGGTGCGTTTATCCGAGCGCCGTTGATCAGGAAAGAGACTTTTGATGAATTCAAAGTCGATCCGACGGAAGTTTAACCGGCTTAAAGGTTAACTTCTTTAATTTGAAGAACGGCGTTCGTAATGCTGTTTAATTTTCAATATGTTAACGTTAAAATGTATTGAAACAATTATAATCTGCTAATATACGTCAGGTATGAAAAAACAGGAAAGACTTGAATCCGAGAGCAGGAAAAAGGTTTTAAAAGACGACCGTTATAGCGATCGAAAAATAAAAAGTCGTAAACCGGACTTAAAGCGGTTTAAAAAGGAGGAAGAAAATGAAAAAAAGGCTGACTCTTGCGGTTACGCTGTTAATCGCGGTATGTTGTCTGACGCTCGGCGCGTGTAAGGTTACCGATAAACCCAATACGCCCGACAACCCTTCCAAAGAGTATCGTATAGTTCTCGACGGAGAAGCTACACGTTCTCTTACGGCAGGCGATACCGACGTCATTAATTGGACCGTCATGTACGGCGACGACGCGGTTACCGATCAGAAAGTAGAAATTGCTTTGTCAAGCGAGACCGTAGTTGAAAAGACTGCCGGAACAGCTACAAGCGCGACGATCAAAGCATTGGCGCCCGGCAGAGTAAGAGTAACGATTAAACTGAAAGATAAAAACGTTACGGTTTCCGTAACATATACGGTAAGTAAACCCTCATTCTGGGGCGCGACCACGGGAACTTTCGCAACGGGAGAAACCGACGCTACCGCTACCGGCGGACAGTCGACCGCTCTTACGAGAGTAAAAGGTTCCGTATGGATGTTCTCGGCAAAACTCAATATTACCGATTACACTTCTACCGAAACCGTAGCCGTAGGATCATTCGTCGACGCAGGTAACAGCGCATTATGGTTCGGTCTTCAGAATAACGACGGCAAAGCCGACGGAAGATTTTCGGTATATATCCGCAATTTCTTAAAGGGTTGGGGACAGGCGACGACCGATCAGACCGTAACCGGATATTCAAGATATACCGGCACGACCGAGATTCCCGTTGTTTTAATCAGGAACGGAACAAGCTACTATTACAGCATTGCGGGCATGTTCGGTTCTTACGTCGATAACACAGACACTTCGATCGAAACATACGCGGGCATTCAGAGTCAGAATCAGGCTGTAACGGTAACCGACTTCTCGATGGAAACCGACGCAGATCTTGTACAGGCCGCTATCTCTGTCGTATGTCCCGAAGACAAGGTAGGAGCGGTAAGTATTACAGTTCCCTCGAATATGTCCACTCAGATCGTCAGCGGAAGCGAAGGCGCGCAGTTCAATCTTACTGCCGATTGCTATGCCAACGGCGAAAAACTTGCCGATAAAACCGTAACTTGGAACATCGATACTAACGCTCTTATCGCCGGTTCTGCGACTATCGAAAACGGTCTTTTGAGAGTTACCGGCGGAACCGAAGGCGTTCTTACGATAACCGCTACTTACGAAGACGTATCCGACGTAATAAGCGTAAAAGTAATCAATAAGGAACTCACCGACGAAAACGAACTCTTCACAATGAAGGGCGGCGTAAGAAAGATCGGCGAAAACGGAATCGAATTTCCCGAGGAATACGTCGGTTCGGCAAACATTCCCAATACCAACGAAGGCAGATATACCGAAGATTACACCTACAAGGCATTGCTTAAAAACAAGCTCGTAGGCAATTTCTCGATAGAATTCACCGTATCAGACTACAAGACATCTTCACAGTTCCCGAAACTCATGTTCTCTTTCGGCGCAGATACCAACAACGTTTACCTTGTATACGGTCAGCATACCCGTTTCGAAGCGTTTGCAAACAAAAACAATGCGGGCGTTCTTCAGGGTAACTGGTATCAGGGCGAAGGTATGGAAGGAATGATCGACCGTACCGGAGCGGTTCGTTACAGGATCGCGGTAGAAGACGGCGTTTACAAAGTTTACGCTTATCTTAACAACAAATGGACGGCAATCAAGATCACTCAGGACGGAGCAAACGTTCCGATGATCCGTAAATACGAAGACTTCACGAAAGAATTACCGCTCCTTATAACCGCTAAAGAATTATCCTGTAAAATAAGCGACGTAATTGTAACAAACGGCTCCGCTTCCGATAGTTACAGATACGCTTCGGACGGATTCGTTTCGTATAACGATATGTACGAATTCTCCGACGGCGGTTTCACCGTAGGATTCGCTTCCGACGGCTGGAACGGCAAATGGGGCAGCACTTCCGCAATAAGAACGACTGCCGTACCCGATTCTTATAAACTCACTTATAAAATCAAATTCTCCAAAGCGATGGACGACGCTAAGTTCGTCGCAATAATCGGCAACGTTTCGTTCATGATCAATAACAAACTTAACAGCAACGTTATCGAAGCTGCGAGAGTTAAACTCAATAACGACGGCAACGAAGACTGGGGCAGCCAGGTAACCAAAACCGTAGCTACCGCTAACGAAGACGTAACCGTTGTAATTACGAGAACGGCAGAGGGCGTTTTAACCTTCTACGTAAACGATCAGCCCGTAGTAACAGAATCAAGCGCCGCTTACGGAACAATGAAGATTTATACCTTTAACACCGCAGCGGATCAGATAGCCAACAACGGTTATGAAGTAATTGTGTCTGATTTTAATTTAGGCGACTACGAAGCATACTCCACATGGAAGGCTTCGGCAGAAAACCTTACCGTAAAGGTTAACGAAGAAAAGACTCCCGCAATTACCGTTAAACACGACGGCGTTACCGTAACCGAAGGTTATACAGTAAGCTACGAATACGAAGGCGACGTAGTATCCGTATATAACGGAACTATCAAAGGTCTTAAAGCAGGTTCTGCAAACGTTACCGTAAAAATCACTGCGGATAATGCGGTTGTGGCGATGTTCGTCGTTACCGTAATCGTTCCCGAAGTCCGGTACGAAGCAGGCTTCGGCGGAATAACCGGAGATGAAGCTACTATCAAAATTTACGGCGAACTCGACCTTAAACCTTACGTAAGAGCGGACGCAGACGTTGAAGCCGAATACGAATTGACTTCAGAAGGCGACTGTATAGAATTGACCGGCGGCATTGTCAAAGGTCTCAAGACCGGCGACGCTACCGTAACCGTAACGGCTAAGGGAACAAACGTTTCCAAAACGATAACCGTTCATGTTTCTGACGAAGTCAACCACAACTACGCTTTAAGCGTAAAAGCTACCGAAGAATTATATGCCGGCGACGAAGGAACAATCACTGTTTCGGCGTCTGATAACGGTCAGATATTGGCAGGCGAAAACGTTACTATAAGTTTTAAATTTTCTTCCGAAGGTCTTACCGTAGCAGACGGCAAAATCATCACCAACGAAGAATTATTTGCGGCGAGTACCGAAGTTACCGTAACCGTAACTCTTACCGTTGACGGCGAAGTCGTTAAGACCGAAACCGTTACCGTAAACGTTCTCGCAACCGTTTACACTATTACTATCAATAACGAAAAGACCGAACTCAGAACCGAATACGGTCTCGATACTTCCAATGTAACTTATAAAGTTTTAAGAAACAATCTTGAAACCGCACTCGAAGCAACCGCTTCCGTAACCGGCGACGCGATTACTTATAATAACGGCGTTGTAAAGGGCGTTAAAAACGGTGCTGCGACCTTGACCTTCACATACGGCAAGGCTTCGGACTCCGTAGCTTACGCAGTAACCGCAACTATCTTCAACTCCACGAGAGCGAGAGGCACCTTATCTTACGGCGAAGACGGCAAATCCGTAACCGTAAACGGCGGCTCGGGCGTTGCGTTCAGCTATCCCGCAAAGGTCTGGAAGGTTACCGCAACCGTAACTTACAGCGATTTTGCAAGCAGCGAAAGCGGCGCGACGGTCGTAGGTTTCACTTCCGGCAAGAATAGCGGCGATACGTTTAACGATACCTTGATTCTCGGTATTACTTCCGGCGACGTTATGGGTATGCGTTACGTATGCTGGCTCAACGGCTGGGGAAACAAACAGAGCTTTATCAACATAGAGGGATATAACGGTTTATCGTTAAACGACGTATTTACCGCTACCAAAAACAAGACATGGGAACTTATCAGACTTAACGACGAATATTACTTCGCTTACGGCGATTTCTTCGGTAAGTTTATACCCGTAAACAGCGACGGTACGCCTTACACCGGTATCGAAGCGACCTTCCCGGGAGTATTCGCTCAGTTCGGTTGCGGCTTCACCGCTTCGGATATCGAACTCGATTACGACGCAGCTTCCGTAACGGCGGCGGCAGAAGCGTATTCGCAAAAAACGGCTTATTCGCTTGAAATTCTTGCCGCCGGATCTCATACCGTAGGTACCGAACAGGAAATCGGATATAAACTTCTTCCTTCGTTTGTAACCGAAACCGTAACTTACAGCATAAACACCGAAAACCTTGTCGAAGGCACAGCAACGTTAAACGGCAATAAGGTAGCTCTTTCCGCCGACGCGAAAGGCAGCTACGTCGTAAGAGTAACCACTGCGAGCGGCAAATATGCCGAAACTATCGTTAACGCAACCGGCGACAGAATTTATACCGAAAATTCCGAATTCAAAACGTACGGCAGCGACGTTACGATGATGGACGACGGCGAAACCGGTTATAAGATCGTCTTTAATAATGCGAACGTCAACGGCGTAGTAAAGGAACACCGCTACATCGAAAACACGGAATTTTCGGCAAATTATAAAAAGACGTTGACGGGTGACTTCAGCGTAGAGTTCACGGTATCAGATTATAAAGCTACCGCAGAATATCCCAAACTTATGGTATCATTCGGCGGACGTCATGCGCAGTTCTACATCGCATATAAGCCAAACGGTGAATATCGTATCGAAACTCTTTCTGAACACGAATGGGCAGACCGCGGTTTCTCGACAGACGACGGCGCCTGGTCCAATACGAAGAATTTTGAAAATTTCGATGCTACCGCAAGTCATGCTTATAAGATCGATCTTATAAACGGCGTATTCCATCTCTATGTAGACGGGGTCGAATACAAAATTCAGACAGATAACAACACTCACGATACTTACGCAATAAGAAGATACGAAGACTGGAAGACCGCTCAGCCGATGAGAATTTCGACAAACGGTTGTACGGCAGTCGTAAGCAACATCAAAGTTACCGAAAAAGGTCTTACTAAATTTGCGGGCTTTACGGGAGTATCGAGTTCTTATGACGAAGCTACCGGTACGATTACTTCCGAAATGTGCAACAGATCCTGGAATAACGCACCCGAATTCCATTACGGACTTGCTTTGCCCGAAGCTTATAAATTAAGTTTCGACGTAAACTTCTCCGACGGAATGAGCGACGCTAAATTCGGCGTAAAGCTCGGCGGCAGAAATTCCTTATGGATCGAAAACAAACTTAACGGCAGCGATAAATGCCTTCATCTTGCAAATGAAGATTGGAGCGATGCCGGCTGGAGAGTTTCCGGAAACACGACCGTTCATATGGAAATAACCGTTACTGCAGAAGGCAAAGTAAGCTACAGCATCAATGCGGAAGGCGGCGAAGCCGTAACGGGAACTATTTCGGACAGAACCGATAAGAGTTTCTCGTTTATCGTTTTCAACGGCACTGCCGCAGATTCTTCCAAAACCGTTTCGGTTAAGAATATTACCGTAACCGCATTATAATAAGACAAAATTACAGACTCTCATACGGAGAACAATCATACAATGAAAAAATTATTTTACAGTTTAATTTCGATCGTTCTTGCGTTTTCGTTCACGTTATCGGCTTGCGGCGGAGGCGGCAAGCCCGATAGCGGCTCGACCGAATATTTGCTTAACGTTCGTACGTCCGAGGTTCAGAATATAAAGATCGGCGACGTTCCGTCAAAGATTCTTTATAACGTCAAACCCAAAGACGCCGAAGTAACTTTCGATTCGTCCGACGACGGCATCGTCACCGTAGACAAGTACGGCGAAGTAACAGGCGTTTCGGCAGGAACCGCAACCGTTACCGTAGCGTTAAAGGAAAAGCCCGAAATAAACAAGGTTATTACCTACAACGTTTCGCATAACTTCTTCAAACACAACAAAGGTTACGTAAACGGCAACGCGGACTTCTCGAAAGAGGATAACGGCGAAGTTACGATTAACGGCGAACAGACGCAGATACTTGCCGATAAAGCGGGGCAGAACTGGTACTTCAAGACCACGCTCAGCTATACCGACGCGGCTACGGAACCCGGTTCGTTCGGTATCGGCTCGTTTATGGTAGACATTGCTCATCCTATCGGAGATACGATGTTCTGGTATATGGTATGGCCGACCTCAGGTCAGCTTTGTACCGGCGGCTGGCGTTACGCGCTCGGTCTTAACTACGATCATAAAGATATCGACGGTGCTAAGGTCGATACATCCAAGCCCTTCGATCTCACTATGATCCGTTACGGCACCGAACATTACCTTATCGCGGAACAGGACGGAGTCGTCATAAATAAAACCGTTTTCGACGTTCCGTATTTCAGCGGCGTAGATACCTATCCCGGAATCTACGGTCAGAACCTTTACTTCAAAGCGACTGACTTTACAGCAACCAACGACATTGACGAAGTAACCGATAAACTCGCTGAATTCACTCTTCCGACAGCTATCGAAATAAGCGCGCCCGGCACAAAACTTTTCGCCGGCGAAACTTATAAGTTAAAAGCAGTCGTAAGTCCCGTAGAGGTATTCGATAAATCGGGCAAGTTCTCTCTAGTTACGCCCGTTGACGGCGTAACCCTTACCGAAGACGGCGTTCTTACAATCTCAGACGGCGCAAGCGGAAGCATTACCGTAAACGTAAAAGCAAGCGCAGACGAAACCGTAACGGGATCAAAAACATTCGCTATCGAAAAGAAGGCTGCTTCGCAGTCGGCTCTCGTAGATACCGGCGCCGTTGTCGGAAACGCTACCGTAAACAACAACACCGTTACCGTCAGCGGCGAAACGTATGTTCCGCTTGTCGTAAACGGTGGAAACTGGTATCTTACCGCAAAGGTAAATACCGTAGGCTCCGCTGCAGGCAAAAAAGCAGGTCTTATGAGCGCTCTTAACGGATTTACCGATTACACCCGTTTCTCCATTAATTATGTAGGCAGCGGCAACGACCACAAAGCGGATATTTCGACCGTTCAGTCGACCGTTATCACCGCGTTCGGAGCAGAAACCGATGCTATGGAGGAAGGCGAAGTTCACGAAATCGGCTTACTCAAACAGGGATATACTCTTTATATCTTTGCCGACGGCAAACTCATGAAGTCCGTTACAGACGTAGACGATTCGACGATCCCCGCACTTTATGCGGATACGGCGGCTGTGTTCAAAGATATAACCGTTACGACCGACAAAGCCGAAATCGAACGGGTTCTCGAAGAAAATCCTTTCTTTGTAGGCGGTTACGTAACCATGACTACAGACTCTTACGGAAACAGATCGTATAAGTTCGCGTCGAACAGATGGCAGGGCAACAAAAATAACATCGACTGGCCGCCCGTAAACAATTTTGAAAACGGTATTTCTTACAGAACCGCTCTGACCGGCGACTACACTATCGAATACACCGTTTCGAATATTGAATTCACCAAGGGCGTGAACAATGACGGCAAGGGCATCGACGCAAAATTCCTCGTGTACTTAAGAAGCGAATCTCCTTCTTCGAGTTTGCAGTTTACGTTTGAAAGACTTTCAGGCGAAAAGGGAGATCCGGAAGCCAGATTCGTTCCGTGTTTAAAGGACGATACTTGGACGGGTTACGACTATCCCGAAGGATACAAATACGCCGACATCTGGAAGTCCGGTTCGGTAAACGTTAAAATAGTAAAGACTCACGACCGCATAGAACTTTATCTTAACGGCACGAGAATTTTCGAAAACGAAATGTTTATGGAAAATCAGGGCGAATGGGGTACCAAGACGGTATGTACGCCGGGTATAGGCACGTTTGCTTGCGGCGCGACCGTTTCGAACGTAAAAATTACAGTAAACAATCAAGCGTAAAAATACGCGACTTAAAAACACTCACTCTTTGAAAAAATTCTGAAAGTATTTTTTCAAAAAAACCTCTTGAATAGGCCGCCGCGACCGTCCGTAAGGGCGATCGCGGAAAGGTTTATCGGGAATATAAACGAACGAAACGCGATTTTTTATCCGGTCAGCCGGAAAATACTTAAACCGAAATAAAAACCACGGTGAACAATTTATGAGAAAGAGATTTTTTGCAATAACGTCATTGCTTCTGGCATTTTCGACGTTTCTCGGCGCATGCAGTGGCTGGGGAACCGAAGATACGGGAAGCGACGCTTACAAAGACTATACTTCTTCGACCGTTATGTTCGAAGATTACAGCTTGTTAGATCAGAAGAGTTACGACGAAAGTTTCGACGATACCGTATACTACCGCAACGATCTGAAACAGGATATGGGCGATCCGATGGTCGTCTATGACGAAAAGTCGAACCTTTTCTATGCGTACGGAACACGTGGCGGAGACGGTACTATAGAATATTTTACTTCGACAGACCTTACGAATTGGACAAGAGGCGGCGTTTGCATGCAGCTTCCTAAAAATTCATGGGCGATGGGAGATAAAAACCCCGACAAACCTAATGAAGGAAGAACATTATGGGCGCCGGACGTTCAGTATATAAATGGCAAATATTATATGTACTTTACCGTTCCCATGCATTCGAGTACGCAGATAGCGGTAGCCGTAGGCGACAGCCTTACGAAGTTCGAACTTTTCTCGGGTACCAACGCCAACGGCGAAGTAGCCGATTCTACAAGAAACACCTTCTCTGGGATGGAAGGCGAAACGATTCTCGATCAGAATGTTTTTCAGGATGACGACGGCAAACTTTACATGTATTTCTCTTATGATACGGGTAAATCGAAAATTGCCGCCAATCAGGGCAAATATGCCGAAATCTGGGGCGTTCAGCTCAAAGATCCGGTAACGTGGGATCTTTCGACTCTTACCAGAATAGCCGTTCCGGGACTTAAAAATCTTCAGGATAATTATGACAGAGGTCTTATCACGTGGGAATACTGTTCCGATTCTTTCGCAAGCGGTTTCCGCTGTTCGGAAGGTCCTTACATGATCAAAAAGAACGGAAAGTACATTTTAACTTACGTTTCGAACAGCTATGTAGACAATCAATATAACGTAGGTTACGCACTTTCGGATTCTCCGCTTTCTGATTTCGAAAAGCCCTATGATCCGAACGACACGATGAAGAACATGCTTTTGGGCGTTCCCGGCGAACCCGGCACCGCTATCGAAAGTAAGTACATCAACTTCCAGACCGGCACAGGTCACGCTTCCATCGTGAAAGTAGGTAACGAATACATGTTCGCATACCACGCTCACATGAACAGAGACAGCTGGGGAGTAAGTAACGACTGGACCAATCACGGCAACTATAGAGCTTTGGGACTCGATTATTTCTATTTCGCCGGCGACGGTACTCCTTATACGAACGGTCCGACCTTCTCGCTTCAGAGACTTCCGGAAAAGGTTTCGGGACTTAAAAATCTAGCTCTCGAGGACGGAGTCAAAATAACTACTACGTTACAATCTGCAGCGAATCTCGGTAAACTTATCGACAACAAGACTTCGAGAATTTTCGATAACTCGCAGGACGCCAAATTCAAAAAAGGCAAAACGAGAATAGTCGTAACTCTCCCGAAGGAATACGCGATAAAGGCGGTAAACGTTTATAACTCCGCCGACTACGACACGAGCATACGGTATATCGACCAGATTGATTTTATGAACGACAACGTAGTTAGAGATATATACTTCAATCCGAATTATATAGGGGAAAGGGCTTTAACCGTAGGAACCGAAAAGTACATTCTTCCGCACACCGCTTTCCACGTATACTTAAACGATTACGTATATACAAATAAAATAGTAATAACGATTGACGCCGACTCCGAATTCACTCTCGGCGAAATCGAAATTTTAGGAGGCACAATATGAAAAAATTCCGGTTCAGAATACTTTGCGTCATTCTCTCCGTAGTAACATGCCTGTCGCTGTTTACGGCGTGCGGCGGAGGAAACAACGGCGGAAAGTTAAATGATCTCGATCTCAGATTCGATGAAAACGGCGATCCGATTTTCAACGATATTACTCTTAACGTATGGTCGGTAATCGGCTTGCCGGACAACGTTTATCTTAACAGAGTAGCCGAAAGTTTCAACGACTACTATAAGAACAACGGCGTAAAAGTAGTTGTCAGATCGATGAACGAATCTAACTTCTACAAATCGCTTCCGTCAACACTGAGGACAGATAAAAAGAACGCTCCCGATATGGTTCTTTACCACAGCGAAAGACTTACTTACTTCGCGTCGAGCGGAATTATAGCTCCCATCGAAAAGTATCTTACCGCGGCAAAAAATCCGATCGACAGAAACGACTATCTTCCGAATGTTATTTCGGAATGCGTTTATAAAAACGACCTCTACGGGATTCCGCTCGACGAGCATGCCGGCGTATACTTTGCAAGGAACGACGTTCTCGAGAAAAACGGGCTTTCGGTTCCTACCACTTTACAGGAACTTGTAAGCGTCTGTAACACGCTTATCACACTTAACAGAAACAGCCGTCTTTGGTATCGTACTCTTAATTCCCAGGAATGGAAAAAGGGCAAGCTTGAAAACTTTTATCCGTTATCCATGGAATACGACAACGGTATAGCTACCGGCTGGATTCCAGAAACCGCTCTTTTGCAGAACGGCGGCAGCATGAGCACCGCAGACGGCAAACCCGGCTGGAATAATGACAATCTCGCAAAGATTTTACAGATTATCCGCGACTGGTGGAAGGGCGAAAATTCTTATCCCGACGAATTCACTTACAGCGGCGCGTTCATTCAGAAAGACGCTCAGAACAGCACCATGTGGCAGAGATTTGCGGACTGCAACACTGTTTTCGCTATGGAAGGTCCGTGGCAGATCGAAACCAAGCTCAACGAATTCGAAGAACTTTCGGATAAAGAGGATCAGGACGGCAACAAATATCAGGCCGTCGAAATAATGAATCTGAGCAAACTTTTCGCTCTCGATCCCACCGCTTCCTATGCGGATAAGGTTTACGGCGTAGGACACGTATTCTCGCTTACTTCGGTTTGCACCGAAAATGCGGAACGCGCTGTCGCTGCGGCTATTTTTGCTAAATTCATGTCCGAAAACTCGATAAATTACCTTCAGGGCGGACACCTTCCCGCATACAAGAGAACTCTCGAAAGCGAAGAACTTAAGTCCAAAGACTTTTACAACAAATACGTTAAAAAGATCTGCGATCCCACGACTTTGGAATTTTTGGGCAACACCAAAAACTTCACCGAAGTTTACGAAGAGTTAAAGAGTGCGTTTTCGGATAACCTTTCGACTCAGGCTTCCTTCGTATCGCTTACCGCTAAAGACATTCTTCAGCAGCGTTACAGAAACGCTCTCGACGCGATCAGCGCGAACGAAGACCTTTAATAAACAAGTCCGGTCGTAGAAAGAGACTTTTAAAAACCTCTTTCTACGCCGAAAAACATTAAGTATGGAAAAATTTACTACTTTAAGCGATTACTCGTTAAACAGGGGGAAGCGTTCGGACTTTTTCAGAAGGTACGGTATGGTTATTGTTTTTTTGGGACCGTTCCTTTTATTCTTCTTGCTGTTCTGTGTTTATCCTTTCGTTTATGGAATCGTGATTTCGTTTTTTAAATATGACATATCTTCTCCAGAAAACACCGTGTGGAGAGGATTCCAGAACTACGCCAAAATTTTATTCGACGCGTCGAACCCGTATCATCAGAACTTCTGGTATACGATGAAAAACACCGTGCTGTTTGCGATTATAATAGTGCCGTTAGCGGTTTTTCTGCCGCTTGTCATGGCGATACTTATAAACAGCAAACCAAAAGGTTACAAGATTTTCAGAGCGCTTATTTATCTTCCGTCGGTTTTGCCGTGCAGCGCGAGCGGCGTTATATTCATAGCGATGTTCGGCAAGGATTTCGGTTATATAAACCAGTGGTTCGGCACGAGCATCAACTGGCTTAACGGCAACCCGGCTAACGCATGGTTCATCATATTGCTGCTTTGTCTCTGGGGCGGCTGGGGAGGAAACTTCATAATTCTTTCCGCAGCTCTCAAAAACGTAGACAAGTCTTTATACGAAGCCGCTTCGATAGACGGTTGTACGGGATTTAAAAGAACGCTTGCGGTAACTTTTCCGCAGATTAAAAATCAGCTTCTTTTGTGCGTTTTTACCACAATCATAGGCTATTTCGGATTGTACGGACAAATTTACGTTTTAACGTCCGGCGGACCTATAATAACCGAAGGCGGACAGATTGTTTATACGACAAAGACAATAATGTTCTATCTGCAGGAACTCATGGGCGGCAAGCGTTACGACGTTTACGGCATGACCAGCGCTATGGGTATGGTACTCGGCGTGATTATCGGCATAGTAACCGCTATCCAGTTCGCTGTTACAAAAGAACGCAAAACGGGAACGAAATACTCGACAATGTACTCTACTTACATCGTGGAGAAGCGTAAAGCGGAGGTGAAATCTCATGAGTAAAGTTCTGACAGCGATTTTCGCCATAGTCGCAATAATCGCGGTAAGCCTTATCGTCCTCGATATAATCGTCCTTGTAAAACGTAAAAACAAAACGCTCACTACGACAAAAGCCGGAAGATATTTTAACGATAATCTTCTCAAATTCAACTCTTTCGTTATTCTGGCTTTGTTCTGCTTTTTCTGGATAATTCCTCTTGTAATCGGCGTTTGTGGCTCGCTTACTTCGCAATATGCGTTTACTTACGAACCTGGACATATTATTCCTAAAGACGGTTTTACTTTCGCAAACTACGTCGCTTTATTTAATCAGAAAAATTTCGACGGAACATATTATCCGGTAGGAAAGTGGCTGCTGAACAGCTTTATAGTTTCGAGCGTAAGCACTATTTTATATCTTATATTAGCGGGAGCCGCGGCGTACGCTCTTGTATTTTTGAAATTCAAATTCAGAAACGTTTTATTCGGTTTCATGCTTATAACAATGGTAATCCCTGGCATTGCGACGATGACTGCGCAGCTTGCCAACGTAGCCAATCTCGGTATAGCCAAAACATTGTGGGCGCTTATTCTTCCGGGACTGGGCGGAGTAGGGGGGATGTACCTTATAAGACAGTTCTATCTCGGCATTCCGAAAGACCTTATAGAATCTGCCAGAATAGACGGTTCGAGCGACTTCAGAATATTTTTCAGAATAGTTCTTCCTCTTGCCAAATCCGTATTTTTGGTACAGGGTTTATTCTGTTTCATGGGATCGTGGAACGACCTTATGTGGCCGCAGATAATTCTCGGAGCGAGCGATATGGATAAGTGGACTCTTCAGATGGGCGTAGCTTATATTTCGGGCGCCCGTAACGCTAACGTAATGGGACTCAGCTTAGCCAGCGCGATGTTCAGCGCGATACCCATCATGCTTTTGTTTATCATAACGCAGAACAAGATAATCGACGGCGTAGCTTATTCCGGCGTAAAAGGGTAATGTTCTGGCTCGGTATGGTTTCGGTAATACAGGTACCACCGAAATTATACCATAAAACACAAGAATCGGAGAAATTTATGGAAGAAATAATAAGTTTGGAGGAAGCCAGAAAAAACTACCGCAACAAAAGTCTCGATGCGGGCGACGGCTTTCTTGTTCTTAAAAACATAAACAAAATTTATGCTAACAAAGTGCAGGCGGTTTACGACTTCAACATGAAGGTCGACAGAAACGAATTCATCGTTCTGGTAGGTCCTTCGGGTTGCGGCAAATCGACTACATTAAGAATGATAGCGGGACTTGAAGAAATAACTTCGGGCTACCTTTACATCGACGGAATAATGGCTAATTATCTCGCGAGCAAGGACAGAGATATAGCGATGGTTTTCCAGAACTACGCGCTGTATCCCAACATGACCGTTTTCGAAAATATCGCCTTCTCTCTCGAAACGAAAAAGACAGAGGACATTAAAAAGGATAAAGACGGCAACGTCGTAATGGACGAAAACGGCAATCCCGTAAAATATCTTCGCCATTATACGAAAGGAGAAATAAAGAAAAAGGTCTTCGACGCGGCTGAAATTCTCGATCTCGGACAGTATCTCGACAGAAAGCCGAAAGAACTTTCCGGCGGTCAGATGCAGAGAGTAGCTCTCGGCAGAGCGATCGTAAGGCAGGCGAAACTTTTCCTTATGGACGAACCGCTTTCCAACCTCGACGCCAAACTCAGAGTTCAGATGAGAAGCGAAATCGTTAAACTTCATAAGAGCGTACATGCGACTACCGTATATGTTACGCACGATCAGACCGAAGCTATGACCATGGCGGACAGAATAGTCATCATGAACAAAGGTTTCGTTCAGCAGATCGGCTCCCCGAAAGAAGTTTACAATAATCCCGCCAACGTTTTCGTCGCGATGTTTATAGGCAACCCGCCGACGAACGTTTTTGAAGCAAAGACAAACGGAACGGCGATTTTAAACGGGGAAGAAAAAGTTACTCTACCCGCGGAATTTGAATCCCTTTACGAAAAATTCATTAAGGAAAGAAAGAATTATTTCGAAAATCTTAAACAGGATTCCGATCTGACGGAAGAAAAATCTCTCTCCGCTACTGCGAAGGAACTCGCCGGTAAGGTCAAAACTTTAAGTAAAGAAGACCTTATCGTATTCTCGGATAAGCTTATAAGCCTTTCCGAAAAGAAGAGACTTTTCGATTTTGCAGAGAGCGATAAAGAAAGTCTTATCAAAGTGTTTGACGGCGGCGATAAAAGGACGATTAAAAGACTTCTCGTCAAAATTTCGCTGGATCTCGACGATATGCCGTTCACCATAAAAGGAATTTTAGACGGCGAAAGATCTTCGATGAACGCTTCTTTTGCCAAAAAGGACGATACCGCACAGGTTAAATCGTTCAAAAAGGTGAAACTTACGGCTGAAGGCGTATATGAAACAAGCCTTAAAGAAATAGACGAATACATAGATTTTTACTCTGCGGAAGAAAAGGCGCATTCGTCGCTTCTTATCGGCATCCGTCCCGAAGACGTGCATCTATATGACGAATTTACGGGGGATAAGAGCGAAGCGTTTACCGCAACCGTTGATTTTGCCGAACTTCTGGGAAGCGAATACTGCGTTCACGCCAACGCTTTCGGCAGCAGAATAGTTTTTAAACTCGACAACAAACACACGGTAAACGTCGGCGACGTTGTAAAACTTTGCTTCAACATGGACTCTGTTAAACTCTTCGACAAAAAGAGCGGCAAATCGATCCGAACTGTTTTATAAAAAAGCTTACAGATTTTACGGCATAACGCCCGTATAACTTTACGGGTAAAATTTAATAAAAAAGAGTTTTTCAAAGAGTTTTTCGTTTCGAAAGACTCTTTTTTTGTACCTTTTTTAGTTACTCCGACGAATATCCGTTCTTTAGGGACAACAAACAGGGACTTTAATTTGTGTTATGTCTCTTAGTTGGCGCACTCGTATTAAAAGCCCAGGTTCGTGATGTATCGGTTCATAATTATATGTAATATATGATATAAAATCCCCACCAGGTAAAAGTATACGTATTTTAACGTACAAACAGAGCGCTTGGTCGATTATTTTTTTATATATGCATTCTCCTTTTCGGCAAACTCAACAAAAATAAACTGTCTGCACTCAAGCGAGTGGGTTTTTTTCTTTACATTTTTTATAAAAAATAGTATAATATTGGGGATATTAAAGAGATATTGCATTATGGACTTTGCGGAAAAAGTAAAATATTCAAATTAAGGATAAGTGACTATGGAAGATAAAATAGGATACATATACGTTTTGACGAATCCGTCTTTTCCCGAATATGTAAAAATCGGTTATGCTGACAATGTTGATACAAGAATTGTGCAATTGAACAGAAGTGAATGTACTCCTTTTGCATTTAAAAAATATGCTGTGCTACCTGTAGCAAGCAGGCTTGCCGATAAAAACATTCACAAACTCTTAGATCGCTTCAAACCCGAATTAAGAGCAAAAGAAAACGTAAACGGCAAAATACGTGTCCGCGAATTTTTTGCAATGACAGCGCAAGAAGCTGTGGAAATTCTTGGCGATATAGGTGGTCCTTACGGAGAAACGCCTCAATTGTTTGTTGAACAAACAGCGGAAGAGAAGCAAGATCAAGAAATAGCCGAAAAAGCTGCGATCGCGTCCGAGCGAAAATCTCCGTTCTCTTTTTTCAAATGCGGGATTAAAGAAGGCGAAGTAATAACCTATGTTCACGATGCAAATATCATCTGCACGGTTGCCAATGACAGAGAAGTTAGCTATAATGGCAAATTAACATCGCTTAGCGCTTTAGCAAAAAAATTGCTTAATCACAAAAGCGCTATACAAGGAACTCTTCATTTTGCATACAAGGGTGAGGTATTGTCTTCATTAAGGAAAAGACTCGAAGACGAAGGTCGTTATAAAGAAATCGAGCAAACCGAAACAATCGCAACAGCTTCAGCTAAAGACGATAACAATAAAAATGGTACTTTGCTTTATTTTACGATGGAAAAATACCCCGCGACTTGTGTATGGAGCGATGACGGTTTTTTGTTGTTAAAAGGTGCTAAGATGTCTGTTTCAAGTAGCCAAAGTTGTCCTGTTGCAATCGTAAAAAAGAGAGAAGAAAAAACGACTATAATAAACGGCGAACGCATTTTGTCGGAAGATATACTTTTTGAAAGCGGTTCTGCGGCTGCAAAATTTATTGCAGGCAGTAGCATAAACGGTAATATGTACTGGAAAAATGAAGATGGTATTTTATTAAAAAATCTGCAAAAAAATTAAAAATTGAACAACGAAGCTTAACACTGTCAAAAAGTTTTTTGTCGTGCTTGTTGCATTTTCGACAGGAAGCAGAGAGCTTAAACCTCTCAGTCTTATTTACTTAGTTCTTGTTTTTATTTGAAAAACTATTTGAAAAATAATATTTTGCATGGTATAACGAAATATATTGTAGCATTGTAAAACCGGCAACAAGAAAGAACGCTAAAAAGCAAAAGCGACGGGAAAAATCCGTCGCCTGAAAAATCTATAAAAGCCGAAAAATAATTTAGATCGCAAAAGTCATATAAACAAAATAAATCCGAACCATTCTCGCATAACTATTACGCCATAATGGTTCGGATTATTTTGACTTGGTGGAGTGGGGATGTTTGCGTTCGCACACCTTTTGCTCTATTTACAGCATCTTTTGTATCGTCCATGGTAAGTTTTTCGATGTCTTTACCTCCGCGAAGATTGAAAAATACTATGGTGTCATCATCGGAAACAAATACTTGACTTACAAGGTGGTTTATTATTTGTTTTTGGTATTCTTTATCGTTGACGTCGCCTTTAAGCAGTTCCTCAATAAAAGCAAGCAAATCTTTCTTCGTAATTCTATACCCGCGTTCTAATTCGAGTTGCGCCTTCTGCGTTTCCAAATCGCTGAGCAGAATTTCATACTCTGCCATTTTCGTTTCAATTTTGTTTTTCAGCAGTTGACTCTTCGCATCTATAAACGCATCGGCAAGTTTTTCCGCCTCGTTTTGTATATTTGCAATTCGTGCGACGATACTTCTTAGATTGTCTTCGTCAGTACGTTTTTCGTAATAGGAAAATACATCGTCAACTGCCATTTCCGCATTTTTCTTATCTTTCAAAAAGTTCACTACGCACGACGTAACGTAACTTTCGAGATTATCCTTATTTTCACGCAATTTATCGCACTCG
>CABTOK010000004.1:0-169674 GCA_902486425.1 uncultured Eubacteriales bacterium
CGTCTTTTACAATATCCAGAGCCGAGCCGTCTACGAAGCTGCCTACGGTAAGACCGTTAAGTTTACCTAATTTATAATCGTTTAAATTGATATTAAGTTTAGCTTTATCGTTTACTACGTCGATAATTCTGCTTACGCTTATCCCGTAAAGAGCGTCCAACGCGTCCTGACCGATAGTTCCGTCGAATATATCGCCTATGGATATTCCTCCGAAAGATTCAAGAGCGAAGTCGGCGAGAGTAAAGTCGGCTTTGGTTATTATCGTTACTATTCCGATAATTCTGTCGAGAGTGTAAGCTTTTACTTCGTTAAGAGCGTCTTCGCCTATCGTTCCGTCGAGAACGTCGCCGAGCGAGAGCTCGCCGAAACCGCCCAGATCGTAATCGTAAAGGCTGAACTTTACGCCGATAAGGTTAGTTATGACTTCTACGATTTTGTTTATCGAAAGGTCGCCGAGATTATCGCCGATCGCCTTTTTAAGATCGGTAAGTATATCCCCTATCGTAATGTTTTTAAGTCCTTCCACGCCGAACTTGTCGAGATCGACGTTAAGCCCTATGCCGTCCATTATCATTCCGATAGTGGTGTCTCTTCTGTTGTCCACAAGCGTTTTGAAGAGTTTGGGGAATACGAATCTCGTTACGACGGCAACGGTACCGAGCACGCCGCCTACTATAAGAGTCTGAACGTGTCCGAGTTCGTCTACGTTTACTCCGACTTTAGAGAGCATCGCCGCAATACCGGATTCGCTTAATGCCTGCTTCATTTCGGCAAGCTGAGTTCCTTTTATAACGCCGCCGACGTTTATGTCTTTGAGGGCGCCGAGTTTATAATAATCGAGATCTATCGAAAGTCCGCTGTACTTTCTCACGACGTCGAGAACTCTGTCAAAGGTTATCGAATAGAGCGCGTCGAGAGCCTTTTCGCCTATCTGTCCCCTTACTATATCGCCGATCGTTATCGTTCCGAATGCTTCGAGGGCGAAATCTTCGAGATCGAATTTAACGTTGAATTTATTCGTGATCTTGTCGATGAAGTAGTTAATTGTTTTGTCGTCTAAAATTTCGAGAGCGTCGTCTATAATCGTGCCGTCGAAAATATCGCCGAAAGTGAGTCCGCCTACTTCGTAAAGACCGAAGTCGTCCAGACTGAAATTAAGTTTGAATCTTTCGGATATCGGATCGATCAAAGAGTTGAAAGTCTTTTCTTCGAGAGTCTTCATAACGTCGTCCGAAATCGTACCGTCGAAGATGTCCGAAAGTTTAAGTTCGCCGAATTCCCCTACGCCGAAGTCGCTGAGACTATAGTCGATATGAAGGAGCTTTTCGAAGATAATCGCTATTATTTCGTTAAACGAATAGCTGCCGAAAGCGTCAAGGAAGTCTTTTCCTATCGAGCCGTCGAAAATCCCGTCGAACGTTACGTCGAAAATTCTGTCGAGATTATAATCCGAGGGATCGAAATTAACATTGAGCTTTTCTAAAATCTTTTCGACGACGTCACCTACTTTTTTGCCGGAAAGCGCGTCTTTGAGCGTGTCGACAGGCGCGTTTACAAGTCCGCCGACGGTTATCGAACCGAGTTCTTTAAGACCGTAGTCGGCAAGGTCGATCGAAAGCTTTAAGTTCTTGTTGAAAACGTCTATCACCTTCTGAACGGAAATGTCGTAGAGAGCGGTTTTAAGCTCGTCTGTCATCGTTCCGTTTACTATCGAGGCGAATTTGATTTTGCCGAAGTCTTCGAGACCGAAGTCCGCGAGAGTGAATTTAAGACCGGTTATGTTGCAGACGATTTCGATAACGTCGTCAAAACTCTTATCGAGATACGAATCTTTGAGCTTACCAAGAATAGAGCCGTCGAAGATGGTTCCTATCTTCAGGCCGAGAGCGGCGTCGAGACCATAGTCGTTGAGATCGAAGCCGAATCCTAATTCGTCTATTACGTCGTTGAACGAAAGATCTTTAAGATTTTCAAACGTGTCCGCAAGACCTAACGATTCGCCGTTTTTAGTCGTGATAAGGTCGATAAGGGAAGTAATTACCGAACCTTCGGGAATAAGTTTTGTGGCGTCTGCTATGTCGTTGAGTCTTATGTTTTTATAATCGAAATTAAGAACGTCGTTTATCGTTCCGTTTTCACCCGTGCCGACGATTGCCGAAAGGAGCTTGAGATAATCCATATCGAGCGGAACGAGATTTTCAAGCGCGATGGCGAAGTCGTTTATCGGCATGTTTTTAAGTCTTCTCACGATAACTTTGGGTATATCGAGAAGTCCTATTTTGCTGAGCGCCGGGAACTCCATGAACCATACTTCGGCAAGATCGGTCACCGAAGGAAGATACGTTACCTGTTCTATAACGTATTCGTCGTTGTTTACGAGCTTTACGTCGCCGACTTCGTAAATGTTCTGATACGTTTCAGACGAATCGACGTAATAATATTTCGGAAGCGTTTTATAATCGAAGCCGTCGTTAAGAACGTAGTAAGTAACTACGCTTCTAAGGTTTTGAGTTTTACCGTCGTCTTTTTCGACAAGCGTATATGTATTGCCGGACTTAGTATAAACCGAGCCCTGATACGAAGCGGCTTCCTGCGGGGAAATCTGCCGGAAAGCGACGTCGCCTATACCTTCGTTCGGGTATTTGCTGTATTCCGCCCCTTTATAAATTTCAAGGTTCTCGATCCAGCCGAAACCGAGATCGTTGAGGTTTACCCCTAAAAGTTTAAGCACGGTTTCGATATTCGCGGTTACCGTTACGGCGTTTATGGCGTCGCCTATGTTTTTATAGGTAGTCGCATAAAGCTTCGCCTTGTCTATTTCAACAAGATCGCCTACTCTCACCTTTTCGCCGTTCGACGCATTCAGCTCGATATCCAGAAGAGCGTCGAGCCCCTTTTCGAGTCCCGGTATATAATTTTTGACTACGCCGAGATTTTCCGCTTTGATAAGCATCTTCGCAGCATCGTACAAGTATGCGCTGCGGAACTTTTCGTTCAGATATTCTTCGTTCTGTTTGTCAGAAAGAATATAACCGTACCGACCTTTACGTTCGACGCAGCGTAAAGACCGCCGAGCCCTACCCCCGCGAACGCTCCGACTATACCCATAACGAAGCCGAGAGCGAAAGCGATAAGCACCTTAACCATCTTACCTAACATAATGTCTCCTTCCCCTAAGTTTTCCCTTAACCGCCCGGCCATCCCTTCTTAGCCTGCCCTTACGTGGCGGTTGTTTTATAATATAATAAAACTAACGGAAACACTTATTTTATATTTAAGCTATTTAATTATAGAACTTTTCTCACAGCAAGTCAATAGGCTTTTTAAAAAAATTGACCTGGTTTTTAAATTTATTTTACGCTTTTTCGGGTTGTTTTTTATCGGCGATGAAGAGGAGCTCGTTTTATCGCAAATTAAAAGATTCTTCAACCTGTTTATCCGGAACAACGCCGTTTTAACTCATTTTTACAAATTTCTTTTTTCATGGCGGAATACGGATATATTCTGACCGGACGGATAATAACCGACGTTTTTTTAAGATTTTCGGAAAAACGGCCTCGTTTCAAAAGAACAGGTACTAAAAAAAGCGACCGCTTTGGTCGCTTTTTTAGTACTTTTTATTCAGACGATATGTTTTTGAGTTTATCAACCCGCTTATAAAAAGGCTATCTATAAACTCTTTTCTCCGCGGACGTAAGAAAGCAGACGTTCCTTCTCGTTCGGAAGTTTTTCGGTCGCAACAAGATTGAAAACCGTTTCGAGCGCCGCTCCTATGTCGCTGCCGGTGATGCCCGATTTTTTCAAATCCGTGCCGTTTATTTTAAGCTCTTTAAGAGATTTCGGCAAGTTTTTATCGGCGGCGTTTTTACAAATCTTTTTTATTCTTTCTGCGGAGTCTGCATATGTTTTATCTTCCGTCGCCGCGGCGTATGCTGATTTAAGCTCGATTATTTTATCGATAATATCACTGTTTTTCAAGACGAAAATTTTAAGTTCTTCGGTCTCTTTTTCGTTATTGCCGTCCATAAACTTCGGTAGCGTTTCAACGATACGTTCCGCGGTTTCCGCTACTCTTACGGGCGATTTTAAGGATAAAAATCTCGCTTTTACGCCGTCTCTTTCCCCTACCGCCAAAGCATAAAGACGGATAGATTTCCCAGCAAAAAAGCAAGTTCTTAAAGATATATCGTCAAAGTATGGGAACACGTACTTCATCACGCCTGTTTTATGCAAAACCTCGATCGCCCTGTAAAATCCGTCCGTCGGGGAAAAACAGTGTTTTCTGTCCGAATTTATTATCGAGACAAGTTCCGCGTAAACACGCTCGACCGAAATATCTTTCAGATTCCCCGAATACTTTTTTGCCGATTCGATAACTTCTTCAGTCGGGGTAAAACCGAGTTCTCCGGTAAATCTTGCGAGTCGCATAAGTCTTAAACCGTCGCTTTTAAAAACGTCGTCGGGGTTTTTTACCGTATCTAAAATTTTGTTCTTTATATCTTCGATTCCGCCGAGCGGATCGACAAATTCTCTTTCGGTCACGTCGTAATAGACGGCGTTACATTTAAAATCTCTTCTCCTCGCGTCTTCGTAAATATCGTCGGTAGGCTCGGTAAATTCCGGCGTATGCCCGCCGCCGTCGGCGTATCTTTCTTTACGGAACGAAGTAAACTCGCATTTTTTTCCGTCAAATTCAAACTGCACGGTGTGAGTTCGACGATACATTGCTGCCGAAACTATACCGCATTTAAGAAGCGCGGCGTTAAAATATTCAAAATCCGCTGACGAGGCGAGATCTATATCGGACGAATATTCCTTCGAAAAAATAAAATCTCTCACTGCGCCGCCGACTATATAGAGAGGGCTGCCGAGCGTAAAAGCAATTTCTTTAAGCTTACGAAGAAGCTCCCGATAATCGTTTGCGGAAGCGACCGTAGCGCAACTGTCCGCAGCATTTATTCCCGTAGTTCCTGCGGTTTCGTCTCCGTATCCTATTGTTTTTTCGCCGCGCGGCGTAATTTTTCTTTTTTTATCCGACATACTCTGCCTTTTTTAATTTATCCTCGTAAAAACGATCGCTTATTTCGTCTTATTGCCGGCATGTTCCCCTCACCCTTTACCGAAAGGCGCCTTACTTTAATCGTATTTTTACAAAAGAACGCTGGATTTGCTCTCTTTTTTGTAATTTCAACGACAATTTTTTTTATTATAACATATAAATTGTTAAGATAATTGCTTTTTTTGAAAAATTATTATATATTTATTGTATTGCAAATTTACAAACATTATAAAAAGTAAATTCTGCGTCCGCGCAGTACGTTTTTCGGGTAACTTAATTTTTTCGGGTAGTTTGAATTTTTTCAACAACTCAAATGTTCCGGCAATCACGAAAAACAAACAACGAACAACTTCAAAAAACAGTCGACAAACAATCGGCGATAATCTCACGTCTGCCCATACGACCGGCAACCGCCGGGCAATATCGGGCGGGCAAAAACGTATAAACCGTAATAAGGAATCAATGCGATGTTAGATTTTATACTTAATCCCAACGCCGGCAGCACCAAGGGTAAAAAAATAAGAAAAGTTTTAAGAATTATCGAAGATTATCTTCAAAAAAACAATATCCCGTATACCGTTCACAGAACGAATTATAAAAACCACGCTAAAAATCTGACTAGTAACCTTATAACGAACGGCGCAACCGATATAATCGGCATCGGCGGCGACGGCACCCTGCACGAAATCCTGAACGGCTTCCACGACTTCGATAAGTGCAACCTGGGGCTTATTCCCTGCGGAACCGGCAACGACTTTGCGGGTGCGCTGGGACTCCCGACCAAACCGATAGAAGCGCTTAAACTTATCCTTAACAAAGAACCGGTTTACACCGACTATATGCAGATGCCGGGCGTAAGAGGCATCAACCTTATCGGCACCGGCATAGACGTCAAAGTTTTGCAATATTACGCGAATCTGAAGCACAAAACGGCGTTCGGTTACACAGCTTGTCTTATAAAGGCTCTTTTCAAATTCGATTTTATGGAATTCGACGCGGATTATAACGGCAAGAAGAAACATTTCGAATCGTTCATTGCGTGCGTCGCAAACGGCGTAAGCTGCGGTGGCGGACTCAAACTTTCTCCCGATTCCGACGTAGGCGACGGCAAACTCAACTTTGTCGCGATCGACAAGGTCAAACGCTCTAAAATTCCGGGAATGTTCTTAAAACTCAAAAAGAGCAAAATCCTCGAATGTCCCGGCGTCACGCACGAACTTGTCGAAGAAATCAAAGTTACCGGCAAGGACGCGGGCCTTATTCAGGTCGACGGCGAAATTTACGAAAATATCCCCTTTGAAATAAAAATCGTACACAATACGCTTAAAATGTACAGATAAATCTAACGGGCAAAAAAAATTTTCTTAAAAAAATAAAAACAATAAAAAAACCGTTGACAAATCATAAGCGTTTAGATATAATAATTTAGCCTTTTATGGCGTATGGCGGCGTAGCTTAGTTGGTTATAGCGGCCGGTTCATACCCGGCAGGTCGTTGGTTCGAATCCGACCGCCGCTACCATTTTAAGCTTATGCTTAATCAACTTAATAATCTCGGGAGAGTTTTACGCTGTAGAATTTTTCCGAAAGCAATCCTCGCTTCGGCAAGGAATTGCGCCAAGGCCCCTTGGTCAAGCGGTTAAGACACCACCCTTTCACGGTGGTATCATGGGTTCGAATCCCGTAGGGGTCACCAAACAAGTTAAAGGCGAACCCGTTTCCATTAGGAGACGGATTCGCCTTTATCGTATACTTCAAAAAACCTTATTATACAAAAACGGCGTATGAGGTAAACCCTTGCACGCCGTTTTTCGTTTTGTACCCACCGTTTTTCAAATACGGCGGTTTTGTCGCCTACGTATCGGCGACGACCTTTTGCTAGTCAATGGGGTTATTCGATAATGCATCATATATTGACCTTTAATAAAAAAGAGCTTTGAAAAAAGTTCTCTTTTTTATTTTTAATAATTCTACAACAATATTCTATATAATTTTAAGAAGCATTACATAGAAAGTAGCATGTTTTTTAAGCAAATTTATGGGTGCGGGCGTATTCTTTAGGGGTGAAGCCGGTGGCTTTTTTAAATGCTTTGCAAAAGTAAGCCGAGTCGTAAAAATTCAGTTTTTCGGCTATCTGCAAAACGGTGTAGTATCCCCCTGACAGGTACTTTTTAGCCTTCTCGATTCTGAGCGCGGACCTGAAATCCGAAAAGCTCTTTTGATACCTCTTTATAAAGTACCGCTGCAAGGTCGAAACGCTTACGTTAAGTCAGTCTGCCGCCGACCTTTCGTCAAGAGTGAAAATCTCTTCGGAATATATCAGCTTTTCGGTCTCGTAAGACAACCTGTCACTCTTTGTTCTCTCGAAAAGCCCGTCAAGAACGGCGTAAAACGCGGACTTCTTTTTATAATCGCCGGTAAGCGCGTCGTCCGCAATTACCGCTAAAAAAGCGGCTTTCAGGTCTTCGGTCACGGCGGAAGTTATTATATACGGTCTGGTTTTGCCGGTACCTACGGGCAAAAGGTTGCAATTTTTGTTTATTGTAGAATTTGGTGCGGTTTCGGCAATACATCCTACATGAAAGTTAACCAAAACGTCGTCGGTGGCAAGGGTGAAAGTCGCTTTGTACTCGGACTTTTCGGGCTTCGGTGTTTGCCTTACCGGCAGTTCGTGCTATCTTTTGGAAAAAGCGGACGAAGCTATCCGCAAAAAACTCATAGAGAACTTGTTTTCAACCAAAGAAACAACGGAAGAAGAAGCCGCGGCTTCTCTTAAAAACGGCGACGACGGAACCGTTTGCTCGAATGCAAGTCCTTGCGGACTCGGCCTCAACGTGGGACGGTTATGCGTCGGTTCGAACGACTACTCGGCGGAGCTTTACTGTTACGAAGATAAGGACGGCAATTTTTCGCTCGAAAAAGACCGGGCATACGTTATCCCTGCAATAAAAGAATTACTGAAAGTCGCACCCGACATGAAGTTGTTCTCTTCCCCGTGGTCGCCGCCGGCAAGAATGAAGTCCGGAAATTCCTTATGCGGCGGGTATATGCGCGACAAATTTATCGAAGAGTTTGCCGACTATTACGTCAGCTACCTCCTTGCAATGAAGGATGAAGGCATAGATATTTTTGCCCTTACGCCGCAGAACGAACCGGGAACCGAACAGCAAGGCAGAATGCCCGCCTGCGTATGGTCGCCCGATCAGGAAGCGCAGTTTATTCTTATTCTGTCCGAAAAACTGAAAAAGAACAGTCTCGATCCCGAAATATGGATCCAGGATCACCATTTTGCTTACCGGGAATGCGTTTTATGGCAGTTCAAAGAGTATCCCGAACTTAAAAACGTAGTCAATGCGGTAGCTTTCCACTACTATGAAGGCAGCCCGGAAGACGTTGAAAACTTGAGAGAAAGGATCCCTTATCTCGAATACCATTTTACCGAAGGCGGACCGAGACTTTACGACAACTACGGCTCCGACTGGTGCAAATGGGGTATGATTATGGCAAGGTCCTTAAACCACGGCTTAAAGTCGTTTACCGGCTTCAATTTCCTTCTGGACGAAAAGGGCGGCCCCGACATAAGCCCGTTCGGCTGCGCGGGACTGGTTACCGTAAATTCCGTTACAGGGAATCTTACCTACAGCGGACAGTATCGCGCATTCGCTCACTTTTCGCGTTTTATAAAACGCGGCGCAAAAATTATGCCGGCAACTATAACAGGTTATCAGGCTACCTTTTCCTACTCGAAACCTTTTATCCGCGCGGAAGGCTGTATGGTAATTAACCCCGACGGCAGTATTGTTGTCGAAGTAGTCAATCCGTCCGAAGACAAACGACAGCTCACCTTTACGGTAAACGGACAGAACTATTATCTCGAGGTAAAACCCGATTCTGTTTCTACCGTAGTATTATCGGAAGAATAATTTATGGTACACTTTCGGCAATACTTTACCGAGGTTGCGGTATTATTTCGGTGATACAGGTCGTTATAAACAGGTACAAACTAAATTATAAAAGGAGCGGATAATCGCTCCTTTTATTACGGAATTTACCGTAATTTTAGCTCATAAGAGAATACTTGAGAACAAGCGTTTCGGTTCCTTCTACGGTCACTATTTCAAACACCATAAAGTCGATGCCGGAAGCGACTACTTTTACGAGATTGCTTTCCTTTACCCAGTCAAGCGTGCCGGACTGAACGATTTCGGTTTTCGTTCCGTCTTCGTTTTCGGTAACTTCGACAACGTAAACTTTGCCGTTATCGTTGAAATAAATCACGGTGGACTTATTATCCTCGGAATTCATTACGTATTTATAAACGGTTTCGCCTTCCATAGCGTAACTTAAGCTCTCGCCCGCTATAGCGAACTTCCCCTCGCCGTCTATCGTAACGTATCCGCCGTCCGAAGAGAAGGTCGCAAAATACGTAGCTTCGTAGTTTCTTTCGTTGTTTCTCAAAGAATATTTGTCGGCGTAAATTTTACCGTTTGCGTTGTAAAATTCAAACGAATAAATTTTAGAACCGTCGTTTAACGAAAGCGTTTTATAAAGCGTTCCGCCGAGATCCGCCGCCTTAAATCTTTCGAGCGTTTTAGTTTTGTTGTTTATTTTATAATAAGAATACGTCGAAGCTATAACGTAATTTTCATATATGCCGATAATTCCGTTTTCTTCGTCCGCCAAATACTTTTCGTAAATGCCGTTTCTGTACAGATAACCGTTTTTATAAACGGTAACCTTTTCGACGTTGCCGTAATGAAGCAGGTAATATTCTCCTCGCCCGCTCTCTGCGGGATCGGCGATAAGTTCTATTTCGAGAACGCTCACCGCCGTTTTATACGAAACAGTTAACTTTATCTTTCCGGGTACGGAGAAGTCAGCATCTTCGGGGACGACGCAATTCAGCGAAGAAACGTAAAGTTCGTCGTTTTCTTCTATTTCTACCTTTTCGGTACCGAAGTCGACGTACGAGTAGTAGTAAGCTCCCAACATTCCGACAGATTCAAGAACGCTGTCCTTTGCGCCTGCTATATAAACGCCCTGCACATAGCACATAAGCAAACTCTGAATATCCGCCGTGGAATATACGTAAGCGGTTTCTTGATACTCCGCTCCGTTATAAACGATTATTACGTCGTAAATTCCTTTCTTTGCCGATGAAAGATCGAACAAAGTCGTTTTTACAAGCTTTTTACCGCTTGCAGTTTCTTCTTCGACCGCATTATAAATCATATCCGCCGTCAGACGAACGTAATATTTTTTATTATCTCTCGTAGAAACTTCAATATATTTTTCGCCGAATACGCCGTTTTCAAAATACAAATCGGCGTTTACGTATAAAATATCGGCTTCGGATTCGTTCAACGCATATACGGTGAATTCATCGGTGAGTCCGAGATACTTTACCGTAACGGTAAAACCTTCGCCGGCTTTTATGGCGGCTTTGACTTCTTCTCCGTCGAAAGATATCATATCTTCCGTTATCGGGATTATATAATCTCTGTCGTTTTTAAGATATACTCTGAGTTCGAGTCCCGTAAGGTCCGGTATTACTTCCCCTTCGGAGCCTGTTCTCCATAACAGATTGTCGTTTCTGACGGAAATTCTTTCGGGCGAATTATCGTTTTTATCTTTTATTTCTATCCGCCATATATCTAAGGTTTTACCGCCGTAAGATATAACTATTCCGTTGTATTCTCCCGCCCTTTCGAGATCGACTTCGCCGGACGTTATCATATCCGCGGTTACGGGAATTACTTCGCTGTATCCGCCGTAATATTCTACTATAAGATAAAGCTCTTCGCCGAGATTTATATAACTGCTCGAAAGACTGATGTTTTTTATTTCGTCTGCGCCGCGGACGGTTACGTAACGGGTTACAAGCGTTCCGCCGTACTTAAGCGCGGCGCCGTATCTTCCGGGCTTCCCAAAGTCGATAAAATAATATTCGTCGCAGTATACGTCGCCGTCCGGTCTTTCTCCGACGTACGGGCTGTTACTGTAAAATACCGTCGTTATTTTCGGACGGGAACCTGTTAAAACTTCGTTTTCCACGCTGAAGTCGGTGACGTAAACGGGCGTTTTGCTCGTTAAGGTTATGCTTACGCGGTGAGTAAACGCATTGTCTCCGCTTCCTTCGACTATATCGTAAGTAAGTCTTCTTTCCCCGCCGTCGGTTCTGAGCATGGCTTTCGTCTGAATGAATTTTTGCTTGTCTTCGTCTGAAACAGTTACGTTATTCGAATAAATATATATTTCGCCGTTTATCGTATACGTAACGTAATCGACGTTCTCTAAGCTTTCGAGCGAATTGACGTCGTACTTCTTTTCTTTGGTATAAACCTTATTGAGTTCGTATCCGGACTTTATGAGACAAAGAGGCAAAGTTTTTGTAAAGTTTTCGTAAACGACGGTTATTTCTCTCGTAGCCGTAGTCTTAGTCGCGTCTGCGATAAACGCATTCATGAATTCTCTGAGCGAAGTAAGCTCTTCGTCTGTTAAAAGATCGTAAAAATCTTTATAAAGGCTGTCTCCTCCGCCGGAAAAGAATATAACGTTCGTCCATTCGAGTGCTTTTTTACCTGCTATAACAGGCTCGATAACTGCGTCTTCCGCCACAAAATATGCCGTTTCGCCGCTTATGTATCCGCAATATAAACATTCGACCTTTTTAACGTGTTCGCCCGAAGCGTTTAAATAATATTCGGTATTTCCGCTATGTAAAGCGTCCCCCGTAACGGTTCCGCAAACGGAGCATATTTCGTTATGCCGGTATTCGTCGCAATAAACAAACGCCGGAATATGGTCGCCGTAATCGCCGAAAAGGTCTATGCCGGCAATACGTTCGCCTTTTTTATTATGATAAAGTCCGCAGATTTCGCACTTATAATAATCTTCTTTTACTTCGCGGTGTCCGCAGTCGCCTTTATTTGCTTTTATAAGTTCGCCGAAAACATGCGTTACCGGAATGGTAAGCGAGTCGAGAGAAACTTCGTTCCCCGCTGCGTCGAAATATTTATAACAGCCCGCGTCCGAACATTCGTAGTGAGCTTTTCTGCCTTCGATCATTCCTCCGCAACTCATGGGGAATTCGTCCACCCATACAAGATTATGATTGTAAACAAGAACGACGTTGCCTTGCTCTTTGCCTGTTTCGTCGAAGTTTTTATCGCAATTGTCGCAATGATAATGAGCTATACAGCCGTTTTCCGTTTCGGTAGCAGCCTTTGCCTGTATATATTTTGTCGTATCGGGCTTGCCGTCCGGATCATAAAAACTGTGTCCCGTGGCCTTTACGGTCAGATCGCCGATAAGAGTAGTCGCGGTTTTGTCCGAATAAGACCTTCCGCAATCCGCGCAGTAATAATATCCTTTTACGCCGTCTTCCGTACAAGTGCTTGCGACCGCCGCTTTGTACTTTAAATCGTGCTTATAAGCGATAACGAGGCTTTCGTCCGGAACGACGTTGCCTTTGATATCGAAATTCTTACCGCAGTCGTCGCATCTGAAATGTTCTTTCACTCCGTTCGTTCCGTCGCCGCCGCAAGACGGAGCTTTCGCCGCAACGTAACGTTTATTCGCATGATTTGTCTTCGGATGGAATATATATGAAGGATTTGCTTCATCGTAACCGTATTCTTCGCTGCCGGTATAATACTTGTCGCAGATGTTACATTTATAATATTCTTCGTGACCGTCCGTTTCGCAGGTGGCTTCCGCATAATCGAAACGCCCGTTAGTGAAATCATGGTTAAGCTTTGGTATGACTACCGTTTTAAGCTCTTTTCCGGTTTCGTCCAGGTACTTGTTGCAAGCAGAACAGTACGAATACTCATAATTTCCTTCCGCAAGACAAGTGGCGGGAACAGCCGCCTTTGACGACGTTATGTTATGCCCCTTTTCAACCGTAAGATCGGTAAGCCTTTTAGTCTTGGTTACGTCGAACTTACCTTTACACGTTTTACATTCGTAATAAGAAAGCGTTCCGTCCGTTTCGCAGGTCTTCTCGGTTCCGGCTACAAGCTCTCCGAAATCGTGGTCCTTTCGGGAAACGGCTTTTCTTTCAGTCTTATCGCACTTGACGCACTTTCTCGCAGCGATTCCCTCTTCCGTACAGGTCGCTTCCTTTGTTATCGTCCACTCGCCGTAAACGTGAGCGTGATCTTTGTCTTTACCGCAGCCTTTGCATCCCGAAAGAGCCGCAAACATAAGACAAAACGCGATAAACGCCGTAAAAATAAAAAGTTTTCGGTTTTTCATCATTTTTCTCCTTTTTTACTCCGCATACGGTTTTTCCGCAGCGAATTTATAGCGATTAGATGCTTATTGACTTTAAAAGTCACGCTTATTATAACATATGCGGCCAAAAATTTCAAGCGTTTTGACACGTTAACGATAATCGTCTTTAATATTGACGAAAAAACGAGTGCTTTTGAATGTTTTCCGAACATTTATCGTAACTTTTGCATAAAACTCGTTTTTTCGGGTTTTGCCACGGCGAGCAGCACGAAAGCCGCCTTTTACGTTTTTTCGCAATAAGTAAAGCAGAAGGCGATATATAGTTGACTTATAATTTTATTTATATTACCATTGATAATACTTGCTTGAAAATCCGTAATTTTACGATTTAAGCAATTTTCCCGTTAACGTTTCAGCGGGCTTTTTATTAACGGAAATTTTTTATGAAAATTCGGATTTCGGACAGTTTTAATCTCAAAAAGACGTTAGAATTTACCCTTCCGTCAATAGTAATGTGTGTATTTACTTCGATTTACGGCGTAGTCGACGGCTTTTTCGTCTCGAACGTGGTCGGCAAAACGGCGTTTTCGGCGGTAAACTTTATCATGCCTGTCTTAATGCTTATGGGATGTCTCGGATTTATGTTCGGCACCGGCGGCAGCGCGCTCGTATCCAAAACAATGGGCGAAGGCGATTACGAAAAAGCGAACGGATATTTTTCGCTCATCGTCTACGCAAATATTATTTTAGGCGTAATCATAGCCGTCCTGGGTTTCGTATTCTTAGAGCCCGTCGCCAAACTTTTAAGAGCGGGCGATCTTCTGGAAGATTGCCTTATCTACGGCAGGATAATAATTATCGCGGTTCCGTTCTACATGACGCAATATGCGTTTCAGGCGTTCTTCGTTACGGCGAATAAACCGGGACTCGGACTTACGGTAACCGTGATTTCAGGCGTTACCAACATGGTTTTGGACGCGCTCTTTATGGCGGTCTTTAAATGGGGGCTTATAGGAGCGGCGAGCGCGACGGCGATAAGCCAGTTCGTCGGCGGGATTATCCCGCTTATGTACTTCTTTTCGAAAAACAACAGCCTTTTAAGACTCGGCAGAACAAAGTTCGAAATGAAGGTTTTATTAAAAACCTGCGGAAACGGCTCGTCGGAAGTAATGACGAATGTATCTATGTCGCTCGTAAACATTTTATACAACGTTCAGCTTATGAAGTTCGCGGGAAACGACGGCGTTGCGGCGTACGGCGTTTTGATGTACGTAAATATGATATTCTTATCCGTTTATCTCGGTTACTCGACGGGTATCGCCCCCGTTATCGGATACAATTACGGAGCGAAAAACGAAAAAGAACTCAAAGGTCTGTTCAAGCGCAGCCTTCTGATTATATGCGTTTCGGCGGTGTTTATGTTCGGACTTGCGGAACTTCTCGCAACGCCTTTGTCGAAACTCTTCGTCGGGTACGATAAAGAACTCATGGCTCTTACGAAACGCGGATTTTTTATATTTTCTTTCGCATTCCTGTTCAACGGGTTCTCGATATTCGGTTCGGCGTTCTTCACCGCTTTATCGGACGGACTTGTATCCGCTCTTATATCTTTTTTACGATTTGCTTTTTTTCAGACGGTCTGCATACTTATCTTCCCGATCTTCTTAAACACGGACGGAATATGGCTGTCGGTAGCGGTTGCGGAATTTTCGGCGGCGATAATGACCGCGGGGTTTTTAATCGCAAAGCGCAAAAAATACAACTATATCTGATAAATAAAAAACTTAACGGGAACTTTATCAGACTACCTGCAACAGATAAAAATATTCGGCAAACTGAAAACAGACGGCATATAACCGTCTGTTTTTTAGTTTAAGTTAAGTTTTATTACACCTGTCTCGTTCAAACAAAGCCGAAACGGGCATTTTATTAAATTCGTCCGTTTTTATTATATCGACAAGAGTTTAGCATACCTGTATCCGCGAAACTTTGCCGGAATCAAAGCGTAAAGCTCTCAAGATCGTCAGGAACTATCAGATTGCCGTTAAAATATTTTTTACCTTCTTCGGTATAGAGTTCTTTGCGCTTAAAAATGTTTTTGTCTTCCGTATGGTATAAAACAAGATTTTTTACTTTAAGTTTTTCGGCAAGTTCGGCGGCGTCTTTTACCGTGGAATGGTGCTTTTCGTAAGGCTTGAACCTATCCGCTTCGCCGTAAAGACAGAACGCTTCGGTAAGAAGCCAGTCGGCGTTTTTCGCGTAGGCTTCACCGCGGACGGAAACCGGTTCGTCGCCGCAGCAGACGAATTTTTTACCGCAAAGGCCCGCCGAAAACCCGAACTGCTTTGCCTTGGTAGATCCTATGTCGAAAAAGGTGAACTTGTTCCCTATAATCTCTCTTTCTTCGCCGTCCGCTACCGTAATGAGACGAAATCTTGTCCCGAAAAATGGCTTTTCCTTTTCCTGCAAGAGCATGTCCGCCATGACGGTCAGTATCTTTATCACTTCGTCGTGCGAGTAAAGGGTAACTTCGCCCGTAAAAACGCCTTCGCGCATACGCTGACAGTAAAGACGGATGAGCCACATAACCCCGAGCAAATGATCTATATGCTTGTGCGTTACGAAAATATCGGTTATATCCTTATAATTTATGTCCGCTTTTCCGAGCGCACTGAGTATCCCGTTGCCGCCGCCCGCGTCTACTAAAAGAGTTCCTTTATCGCCCGCAATCGCAAAGCACGTATTGTAACACCCGGTAACGAAAGCGTTGCCCGTTCCTAAAAAAGTAAGCTTCATATAAATCGTCCTCTTGCCTGAATTAAATCAAAATACAAATAAAGCCCGCAAACCGCCTGAAACGGTTATAAAGCGGGCGTTTATAATCATTATATTCATTATTTATAAGTATGTAAAATCTGCTTTAATCGGGTAATGGTCCGACGGAATTATTCTGCCGTAAGTTCTGTCGATTACGCTGTAACCCGAACTTTCGATATTACCCTTATAAAATACGTAGTCGATCTTTTTCTGTCCGTCGCCGAGATAATTGTTGAACGTTATCTTACCCCCGTCCGGTTTACCTTCGCCGGCTTCGGTAAAATAGACTTTCGTCCGTTCTATAGCGGAAGAAGCCGGAACAGAATTGAAGTCGCCCGTAAGAACTATCGGGCAATTGAAATTACCGGCCTTTTCGTTAATAAGGTCTACGCTCTTCAATTTAGTATCTTCCGACTTATAGTCGATATGCGTGTTGAATACGGCTAATTCATTTCCGGTGAGTTTGTCTTTCAGTTTAACCGCCGTGCAGATTCTGTAATAATCGGCTTCCCACGTTTTGGACATTTTTTCGGGCGTGTCCGAAAGCCAGAAAGTTTCGGAAGAAATAAGCTCGAATCTGTCGGAATTGTAAAACACCGGGCAGCTCTCGGGACTTCTCGTTTTATCCCTGTACTCATAGACAACGCTCATTCCGTGCAGCTTTTTCTTAAAAAACGATATTTGTGAAGAAGTCGCTTCCTGCATGCAGATTATATCGGGATCGGCTTCTTTTATGAGTTCGACTATTTTGCCGGAACGCTTTTTGAATTCGCGGTTGCCTTTATCTGCGGTAGTGGTTCTTCTGATATTCCAGGTCATTACCGAAAATCCGCTTTCGTCGTCGGTCGTAAAGGAGCTTTTTGAATAAAAATCCGCGATCGTTTCGCTTTTAACGGAAGCTTCGAATAAAAAAATTACGACAAAAACGGCGAATACGGTAATCGCCGCCGCTATAAATATCATAACTTTTCTCCCGACCTTTTTACCCTTCATTATATATCCCTTCAAATCGGTTTTATTATACTATATGCCGGCGGAAAATTAAAGCGTTTTTTGGATTTTTGTTTTATTTATTTCATAAATAACGGTCGGAATATATCGCATTTTAACCGGAATTTTATAAAAATATCGCGAAAATTTTTAAAAAAGGCGTAAAAACGTTTGCTTTTTATCAACTTGTGTAATATGATAGCAATACAAAACTTGATAAACCTTATGAGTAGAGGCGCAAATTTTATCAGTAACCGCCGTCGTAACCGCTTAAACGGGACGGGGCGAAAGGAAGATTTGCCGAAGCATTGCTGAGTTTAAGATCCGCAAGATGCTGGGCGACGGAATAACATTCCGGCGACTGTCGCTTTTTATAAAGCGGTGAGCTAACGTGTTTTAAGTAAATTTTTTATGATTTTTACCGCAAAGCGTTAGACTTTGCGGTTTTTTCTTGTTTTCCGTCCGTTCCGTGAGCCGCGCGGTCCGAACGAAAATCATGCGGCGGGAGGTTCCCGATGAAAAAATTTTTAAGCCTTTTTCTCGCAATAATTACGGCTCTTGCCGTTTTTGCGTTTGCGGGATGCGGGAAAGGCAACACTGTCGAACTCGGATACGTTGACTTAAAGAACAACGATACCGGTTTTACCGCAACCGAAGCGGATACGGCTATCGCCGTAGGTATAAAGAAAGGCAACGCTCTTCTTTTAAAAGTTAACGAATATCTTTTAACTCTCTCCGACGAAGATAAAAAAGATCTTATGCAGAGCATGGTCGATATAAATTCGAAGGACGACGCAACGTTCGAAAGAGCGGATTCAACCGTTTTGTCTGCCGCAAAAACCCTTAAAATCGGCATGGAATGCGACTATGCGCCGTTTAACTGGACGCAAAACGACGATAAAAACGGCGGCTATCCGATAGCCAATAACGCCGGTAAATACGCCAACGGCTACGACGTACAGATAGCTTTCAAAATAGCCGAAGCTCTCGGATATAAGCTCGAAATTTACGCCTATACCTGGGACGGGCTTATTCCTGCCGTCCAGTCCGAAACTCTCGACGGAATAATCGCCGGCATGAGTCCTACGGAAGAAAGAAAAAAAGAAGTTTCGTTTTCTACGCCATACTACACTTCGAACCTTGTTATCGTAACGAGAAAGGACTCTTCCGTTTACGGCAAAACCACTCTTAAAGATATAGACGTTTCGGGAGTAAAACTTGCCGCTCAACCGGGAACCTTCCATCTCGACGCACTCAAAGCGCAGACGCGCAACGTCGAAGTCGTTTCGAGTCTCGCTACTTTTTCCGACATGCTTATGGCTCTTCAGGCGGGAACAATCGACGGCTACGTAGCCGAAGAACCTACGGCGATGAACGTAACGGGACAGAATTTCAACACGGACGAAGGATTTTTCGAATCGGTAGGCAATATCCTTAAAAACTACTGGAAAGACTTCTTAAAGGGTATCGGCTACACACTTCTCATATCTCTCGTTTCTACTCTTTTCGGTTTGCTTATAGGTCTTATCATAGGCATCATAAGGACTATCCCGAAATCGAAAAACAAAGGCCTCGGAATTCTTCAGAAGGTAGTCGACTTTATACTTTCGGCATATATCGAAATATTCAGAGGAACGCCCATGATGGTTCAGGCTATGGTTATCTACTGGGGTTACGCTTTTGCGACCGGCGGACAAACTCTTAACCTTATGCTCTCCGCAATATTCATCGTTTCGATAAATACAGGTGCGTACATAGCCGAAATCGTAAGGGGCGGCATAATCGGTATAGACAAGGGACAGTTCGAAGGAGCGAGAGCGATAGGCATGTCGCACTTCCAGACGATGGTTCACGTAATAATACCGCAGGTTCTCCGCTCTATTCTTCCCGCCGTTTCCAACGAATTCGTTATCAACGTAAAAGATACTTCCGTTCTTAACGTAATCGGCGTAACGGAGCTATACTTCTTTACGAACATTATAGTAAAACAAACGTATAAGAACTTCCCCGTGTACTTCATCTGTTGCGTAATTTATTTTATACTTACGTTCATCATAACGAGAATAATAAAACTTATCGAAAAGAAAATTTCCGGCAAGGTAAATTACGAACTTGCGGGAAGCAAAGTAATAAACGAGGTCGACTTACATGAATGAAATTATACAGATAGAACATCTTGAAAAAACTTTCGGCAATCACGAAGTCCTTAAAGACGTGCATTTTACGGTAAACGAAGGCGAAGTAGTTACCATTATAGGCTCGTCGGGAAGCGGTAAATCTACTCTTTTAAGATGTATAAACTTATTCGAAGAGCCGACTTCCGGCAGAATTTTATATCACGGCGAAGATATAATAAACACCAAAAATCCTGCCGGATACAGACAGAAAGTAGGAATGGTTTTCCAGTCGTTCAATCTTTTCAACAATATGAACGTTCTTAAAAACTGTTCCGTAGGTCCGATAAAGGTTCAAAAAAAATCAAAGCAGGAAGCAGAAGAACTTGCTAAAAAATATCTTTCGGTAGTCGGCATGGACGCATATATAAACGCAAAACCCGCGCAGCTTTCCGGCGGACAAAAACAGAGAGTCGCGATCGCCCGCGCCCTTGCCATGCAACCCGAAGTCCTTTTGTTCGACGAACCGACTTCCGCGCTCGATCCCGAAATGGTAGGCGAAGTTTTAGCCGTCATGAAGTCGCTCGCGGAGCAGGGACTTACGATGATAGTCGTAACGCACGAGATGCAGTTTGCAAAGGAAGTTTCGACCAAAGTAGTCTTTATGGACGAAGGCAGAATCGTCGAAGAAGGCTCCCCCGAACAAATCTTTACGAATCCCAAAGAAAAGAGAACGAGAGAATTTTTGGCGAGGACCTTCGAAAAATAATTTTCCGGAAATTTTTATAAAGATAATTTAATTAAAATTCCCGACATAATAAAAAAGGAACGATGCGGTTAAACGCAAAGTTCCTTTTTTTATTGAATTTATTTCCGTAGCGGCATAATTATTTGTATTCGGCAAGATCTGCGGATAATAACTTCCTTTTCTGCCGGACCGAAGCATCTAAAAAGTATTTTACTTTTTTCTCTTTTTTACGATAAAAAGGAAAACCGTAGATATAAGGGCTATTCCGGTAACAGCCGGAATTATTATTGCAGGAATAACGTCCGGTTTGTCTGAAATTATATCATTGTTATCGTTCGGGTTGTCGGGATTTTTATTATCCGGGTTCGGACCGACAGTTTCTTCTTTCCGTAAGCTTATCGTTATCGTTGTATTTTTGTAATTATTCTTATTTTCGCCAACATAAATCGCGGTCGCGCTTGTCAGATTATCCACTGATAAGTCCGGGGTTTCCCATTGCCAGCCGGCCGGCAAAATTATATCGGACAGAGTTGTTGCGTTGACTGAAATTTCCATCCGGCGATCAGGTTTTATCGGCACGTCCACCGGTAAAATCTGGAACTCCAGAGTCAGACTTCCGTCATAATTTCCGATCCCGTTTATTTCTATTTCAGCCGTGCCGACATTTTCGTTGTTTTTGTAGGAAATACTGTAATCGATATCTTGAATCAGCGTTTGCGAATTTATTGTTAAATTCACTTGCGGACAAATTGCCCGACCGGTAAAAGAAACAGGAGGAATCGCATCGTACCGGGCATCGGAAATATCCGTTTTTTGTTCCGTTTCTTCTTTTTCCTTCAAGACGGTATAGGCTTTTATTCTTCCGGCATAACCTATGTCGTTCCAGCCATAAGAAGATTTGTAATGCGTATTTCCGCCTGAATTCAGCGAATATAAAATATACGCGCTTCCGCCGCTGTTGCTGCCGACGCTCACGACAATCGAATAATACGTGCCCTTATCTATCTTTGCCAAATTATCAAGCATAACCGTGTGATAACCGCCATATTCAAAAGTTCGCTCGCCGACGGCGGATAAAGTTCCGCTTTCCGGATTGCCCGGATCGGTTAAGTCGGTGTAAACCTTAACCCGGCAATTCAGATTATAACCGTAAGTCGCCACATTAACCGCCTTAACGTATTCGTTATGCTTGTCATCGCCTTTTTTTGCCAAAAACACATTCGAAACGCATTTCGAATTGCTTTCGCTTCTCATCGGGGCGGCGTATACGTTGTCATAAAAGTAGTTAAAATCGAATTCATGCTTATTTGCATACTTAAATCCGCAAACGTTGCCAACGGGGCTGTCGTAAGAAAGATAAAAGTAAGGAAGAGAATCATAACTGTTTTTGATTATCCAACCGCCGTTCCGGCTTGCTGCCTTTGGCTGAAAATTACTTGCGGGAATCGCGTCGTCCCATCCGACGATAGTCATTGCATGAGAAATTCCGTCACGGGATTCTCCTTTCGTGTTGTAATAATACGTTTCGCGGGCATTGTAATAAGAACCGGTTACGGCGCCGTACTTTGCAATTGCCTGCTTTATTTCGTTTATTCTGTATGAGCCGGCAGAGTATAAGTCAATTTGTTCGGCGTCCAATAGTCTGTACCGGTTATTTTCATAAGCGTCGGCTTTTGCGGATATGTCGCCTGCCACCGGAGCGCACCATTGAGACAACATCAAAAACGTGTTGTATGAACTTCCGGTTACATTCCACTTATCATTTGAATAAACTCCGTCGGTGTTGTTAAGCGGATCTTTATCTCTGTTGTACGTTCTATATGCAATTTGCGTCGGTGAAAAACGCAAAGTATCTTTCGTGTTGTTATCTAACTTATCTTTTAAAACCGACGTTTCCGACGAGCTTGCGGTTGCATAAGCCCAGCAGATATTTGTGTTTCCCTGGTCAAGATTCGGAGTTACAATACCATAGTCGCAGCTGTTATACTTTTCCCTTCCGGCAATTTCATCAACGGTCATAGAGTCGGATACGGTCGAGGTTAACGATGCGCAGGCAAAAGCGACATCATGCCCCGTAAATATCGTAAAACATGATATAAGTAATATTGATATTGCTGAAACAATAGCTGTTTTAGATTTTTGTTCGTTAAGATATTTTTTCATATTACGGTATAATGATAACATACTTTACGATTTAAAACAAATAAAGATCGGCGGTTACGAATTTACCGGCGTAATAAAAACGTCGGACTAAGCCCGAAGATTTTTTAAGTTTGCTTTACATAAAGAGCAAAATATTGTATAATTCTATAAAACTCCGCTTAAAATAAAGCGAAAATTACGGGGAACGAAAATTGTTTTATTTTTACGACGTAAAACTTGCCAAAAAGAACTTTGCCGGATACAACAAAGGCATCGCCGTTTTTTACGGTATTTTGTGTCTTATTCTCGTTTTAGGGGTTGCCGCCGTTGCCGTTTTTGCATTGGGAGATCTTAACTTTTTAATAACCGCGGCTATATTTTTGGTTCTTTGCGGAGTCGTTATCGTACTTTGCACCGCTCGTATAGAATATTTAAGAAAAAGCGCGCTCACCGCGTTCTATAAAACCAAACAAGGCACTCTTAAGGTTATAACTTATACGAAAAACGACTTTGTCGAAGCTAATTCTTCAATGTTCTTTTACGGCGTGTTTACCGGACTTTTCAATTCTTCGTACTTTAAAAAGGAAGCCGAAACGCTTAAAAATCTAAAAGACGAAACGTATGTGAAAAACTATGTTTTCGGCAGTCAGCCGAACAATAAAACCGAAACGATAATTTCGGTGGACGCTTTTAAGGAAAACAAACGCGGCATTACGATAAAAGGCGCGGTGACGAATAAAAACGGCGTCACGAAATTCGCTTCGAGAAGAATTCCCAAAGCCTACACAAACTACGACGACCTTGTAAAAACCTTAAAAGCGTTGAGAACGGACAACTAAACGTAATTTTTAAACTAAAAGAGCGACTTGGTCGCTCCTTTTTTGTAATTTTTATATCTTTCCGGCTTTTAATCCTTTGTCTTTTTGAATTTAAGTTTTACTCCCGCCGGTTTTTCGGTTTCAACGGAAGTTTCCGGCTTAAAATTATCGGCAAGGTATCTTAACGCTTCTTTATAGCCGTCGAAGCCTTTCCCCTTCACCGTGATTTTTGCATAAGGACGAATATAAGAAATTTTTCGGAAGTCTTCTCTCGTATCTGGATCTGTAAGATGGACTTCGGCAAAAGGAATATCCACCGCTTTAAGAGCGTCGGCTATAGCTATGCTGGTATGCGTGTAAGCTGCGGGGTTTATAACTATCGCGTCGTACTTGCCGTAAGCGTTCTGTATCTCTCTCACCAGCCCGCCTTCGTAATTGGTCTGAATTATTTTGACCGAAACGCCGAGTTCTTTAGCAGATTCTTTTATAAATTCTATAAGGTCTATATACGTTTTGTTTCCGTAAAGCTCGGGTTCGCGTATGCCGAGCATATTCAGATTAGGTCCGTTCAGCACTAAAAATTTCATAAGCTTTTATTATCTCCCTTACCGTAGTTTCGGTGTCGTTATTATTGTCCGCCGTATAATCGGCGTATTTTTCATATAATTTTTTCCGCTTTCCAAAAAGATTTTTCGCAGATTCGGTATCGGGAGAAAGCGGTCTGCCACGCAGATCCAACCTGTTTATATCCCGCTTTACGTATACGACGAAAGAATTCTGCTTAATATAAAATCCGTTTGCTTCCCGTTCTACCGCGCCGCCGCCCGTCGAGATTATTCTGTTTTGTCCTTTGCCGAAGTCTTTAAGTATTTCTTCTTCAACTTCGCGGAACTTTTCCGTCTCGCCACTTATAATAAGCTCTTCCGGCGTTTTTCCCGTTCTCTTTAATACTTCTTCGTCGGTGTCTGTAAAGCTCTTGCCGAGAAGCTTTGCAAGCCGTCTGCCTATGACCGATTTGCCGCTTCCCGGCATGCCGATAAGCGTTATGTTAAGAATATCTTGCCTGATATTATTAATCTCTTCTTCGGCTTTTAAAATGTCGCGGGAAAGCATATTCGTTTTTTCGGGCGGATCCGGCAAATCGAATAATTCTTCGGCGTAAACAGCCTGATAAACGAGCATGTTGAGACCGTTTTCGAGCATAACGGTATCGCCGTAATACTGCCGCGCATCGTACATAAGCTTTGTTAAAAGGGGGTTGTAAGTCATATCGAAGACTGCTTTTACCGCTTTGAATTTTTTTACGTCGACGGGCGAAAGCCCCGTATCAGGATAAGTGCCTACGGGAGTTGCGTTCACCAAAATTTCGGCAGAATTCCCGAAAAGCGAATAAACGTTATCATAATTTATTCTACTCGTTCTTCCCGCGACAAATACCTTTGCCCCGAGAGTTTCAAGAGCGTATTCCGCCGTTTTCGAAGTCGCCCCCGTTCCGAACACGAGCGCGGTTTTACCGTTAAAATCAAAGCCCTTTGCTTTAGCCTTTAAAAGCGTGTTCATAAATCCGTAATAATCGGTGTTATATCCGTAACGCTTGCCGTCCCTTACTATAACGGTGTTTACCGAGCCTATGTCTTTTGCCAGCGGTTCGACGTAATCGAGATACTTTATGACTTCAGTCTTATACGGAACGGTCACGTTATAGCCGTCAAGATCGGAGTTATAAATAAAATTTTCGAATTCTTTTTCGGGAACTTCGTATAAATCGTAGTCGTATCCGAACTTATTATGAATAATCTTGGAATACGAATAATTCAGTCTTTTTCCTATAAGTCCGAACTTCATTTTACTTCCTTTAACCTTGTCGGATATTAAGTCTATAAAAACTCTTTTGTCTTATTATAATATTTAACCTCCGTTTTGGCAAGAATATATATTAAAAAAAGAAATTTTACGTCAAAAAAAACGGAATTTCGGTTCCGTTTTTTTGTTTTCGGGTTTTTATATCCGGAGCGATAACTTACTTTTTCGTTGCAAGCATCGGTTCGATAAGTTTTTTAATGTAAATTTCGGGGAAGTTAAACAGCGACGCTAATTCGTAAACTCTTTCGGGAGTCGGAGTAAAGACGCCTTTTTTTACTACCCAACGATTTACCTTGCGGTCGTACGCTTCGCTGCAAAGGTGATGATACAAATCGTTCTTATCCTGATTTTTATATTCGAACTTTTTAAGAGAGTCGAGACTTCTTCTTTCAAAATAATCGCTATAATCCGCAACATTCGCAGTTACAACGTAAGTCTTGCCGAACTCTATGTCCTTTATTATAACTACGGCATATTCGTCCGTATAGGTCTTGTAATCGACGGGTTTGCCGTCCGCCGTTACATAGTATACCTTTCCGTTGCAGTTTTTAAGCTTCAGCGTTACCGTTCTGCCGGACGGCATAACGGACTTATCGCCCGTCGCGAATATCGTCGTAACCGACTTACCGCCCGTGACTTCGGTTTTTATTGTCGTAAACATTTCTTTGTCGCCGCCGTCTTCGTAGAGCTTATATTCTCCGTTGCCTTCGAATACGTTGAGTTCGAGATTTACGGGATTTGCAACCGAATTTGTATGTTTATCGCCGGAAAGCGGTAAAATCGTTCCCGCCTTCGCAAATACGGGGATAGTGTCGAGCCAGCGGTAAATTTTCATCGTTTTGCCCTTCTTACCAGCATAATATACTTCGCCGGTGAAGATATCCGTCCACGTTCCTTCGGGGAACCATACTTCGAGTTCCGATATACCGTTATAAATCGATTTTCCGGTTATCGGACATACGAGAAGTTCGCCGAAATAATATTCGTTTCTGTACTTATAAGCGTTTTCGTTTTCGGGATCTTTATAGTAGAGCGGTTTTATAAGCGTTTCGCCGTAAGTATGGACTTTGTAGCCCTCGGAATAAATATACGGAATCATCGAGTGACGGAAGCGGAGATATTCTTCCGCGACAAGTCCCGAACCGTTCATGAATACCCACGGTTCTTTAGTGAGAGTTTCCGCTTCGGTGCAATGGAGTCTCATTATCGGGGAAAACGCGCCGTACTGAATACTTCTCACATAAAGTTCGTTATCCGTTTCGCCGCCGAAATGTCCTCCTATGTCGTGACTCCACCAGGTATAGCCGACGTTCGACGCGGTAGCGGTAAAGTACGGGAGATAATTCAAAGTTCCGTACGTAATCGTCGTATCGCCGGAAAATCCTACCGGGTATCTGTGCGAACCTATCTTACAGTATCTCGAAAGTATAAGAGGTTCTTTATGATTTACCGCATTATCGAGATAGTGATAGTGGTTTAAGCACCATAACGGATCGAGCCCCGTCTTTTTGGTTCTGGTACCCTGCTGCCAGTCTATCCACCAGAAGTCCACCCCGTCGTTTTCGTAAGGCTTGTGAAGAATTTTGAAGTAGTTATTGATAAAATTATCGTCGGTCATATCGAACTCGACGGGCGTTTTATCGGGCGTTTTATTCATCGCCGCACACATATCTTTATACTGATCTTCGAAAAATCTTACGCCGTCTTTCGGATGGAGATTGAGCGTTATTTTAAGATTCATCTCCTTTATATCTTTAAGAAGGCGTTTATAATCCGGGAAGAGCTTTTTATTCCAGCTGTAACCCGTCCAGCCGAGCCAACCGTTGCCCCAGGCAGGATCGGTGCCGTATTCGGCTTTGCGCAAATCTTTCGTAAGATTATAATCTTCGTCTACTTTCGTTGCGGGGTGCCAGTCCATATCTATCGTAGCGACGGTGAACGGAACGTCGCGGTCTTCGAATCTTCTTAAAATATTAAGATATTCGTCCTGCGTGTAGACGTGGTATCTCGACCACCAGTTTCCGAGAGCGTATCTCGGAACAAGCGGAACGTTTCCCGTTATTTTATAAAGGGCCTTTACCGCTTCTTCGTACTCGTGTCCGTAAACGAATACGTAATCGTCGGCTTCGGGTACGAGCCTGTCTTTCAGATCGCCGTCTTCGCCGAGAATAAGGCTTTCTCTGTCGTCTATGACCGCCACGCCTGTTCTGGAACATACGCCGTCTTCGAGCGGACAGGTCGAATGATCGTCGGATATGCTTACGGAGCCGCAATATCCGTCGAGAGTTCTGTAAGTCCCTTTTAAGTTACCCTTATTGGTAAGAAGAACGTTTTTGCCGTTTACGATAGCATATGATTTTTTGTACTCGTCCGCGACGAAAAGTTCCGTTTTATCGGTGATAATCATTATCCCCCCGGCAAGCTCTTCGACCGTAAAGTCGACCGGCGAAGTATCTCTGAACCATACCGACTGGGTGGCTTCGTCCGTGAACAAACCTTTATTCCCTTTTTCTATTCTGAACAGTCTGTCAAAGAGCACCGTTATGCGGTAATCTTTATAGGTTACGACGTTTAACGGATTCGCCCTGGGCGAAGTTTTTGCGATAAGATGTTTGTCTAACATTTTCTCTCCTTTTTTTTCCTGAATTCTTTGAATTTTACCTTTTTGTTTTTAATCGGAAATCTTTTTTCCATTTAGTTGAAAAAGATTTCATTTCATGTTAAACTTATCATAAAAGTTGGCATAATTGTTAAAAAAACTTTACAATATTATCAAAAAAATTGCGGTGTTTATGAGAAACGAATTTAATTATGAGTCGCACAGAGATTTTGAGGAATTTTACGCTTCGTTTGACGACGAGACGCCTATTCACTTTCACCGGTCGATAGAATTCATGTTCGTAAAGTCGGGAGAGAAGCCTTATACCGCAGGATCGGAATCCGGCGTTATCAGAGCGGGGGAACTTCTGATCGTTCCTCCTCTCTTTCCCCACTCGTTCCATCCGATACAGGGCGGCGGTGCAGTAAAATGCAACGTCCTGCCCTCAAAATACAGCGACATATGGGAAAACTTTTTAAAAGGCAAAACGCCCGCTTCTCTTATCGTAAAAGACCTTAACCTTGCCGCCGAACTCGAAGAACATCTTTCGGTAATAAACAATACCTCCTCTCCTGTACTTAAAGACGGCGTTTACAAATATGTTCTGGGAAGAATTTTCCAGAAAGTGAAATTTACCGACGCCCCGAAATCGAAAACAAGCGGCTTCGCCACCGAGGTTTTAAGATATATAGACGAAAATTTTTCGGACGATATTACTCTGGACGAAACCGCCAAGGAATTCGGGTATTCGAAATATTACTTTTCTTCTCTTTTTAACGAGAGATTCAAAACGAACTTCAGAACTTACCTTAACAACGTGCGAATCGAAAAGGCAAAAAAAATGCTCGAAACTTTGCCCCTTTCGGAAGTCGCTTTCCTCTCGGGATACAAAAGCCTGCAGTCGTTCTTTTTTAACTTCAAAAAAGTGACCGGGATCACCCCTAAAGAATACGTCCGTTCTCAGAATATTTCGGAATAAATTTTTATACAAGATATATTTAACTTATAAAAAGCACAAAAAACATAACCTTTCAATTTTACTTATATTCAAAGCAATACAAAAAGCCGTCCGGGATAACGTCGGACGGCTTTTTGTATTTTTTTATATATTTTTCGGTACGGTTTCAACAAACCGTCGTTTATATACGGTAACGTTACGACGATACAGGTATTAAAGCAATGCGCCTGCAAGAGCGCAGAATACAAGAAGCGAAAGCGCGTCTACAATGGTTGTTATGAACGGACTTGCGACTACTGCAGGATCGAGTTTTATAAGCTTTGCGAAGAGCGGAAGCATACAACCGATGAATTTAGCCATAACGACGGTTATGGCAAGAGCGAACGCAACCACAAGCGAACGGATTACCGTATAATCGTATCCGAAAATAAGTCTGTCGATAAGCTGGAGCTTCAAAAAACAAGCCGCGCCGAGACATACGGCGCAGATAAGCCCTACCCGCAATTCCTTCCATACGACTTTGAAAATATCTTTAAATTCTATTTCGTTAAGAGCTATTCCTCGGATAATGGTTACCGACGACTGTCCTCCGGCGTTACCTGCGGTGTCCATAAGCATGGGTACGCATGCAACGAGAACGGTCGGAAGCATCGCTTCGTAATGATTGAGTATAAGTCCCGTAAACGTTGCCGAAACCATCAGAAGAAGCAGCCACGGTATGCGCGAAGCCCATATTCTCCATACGCTGGTTTTAAGATAAGGCTTTTCGGTAGGTACGATAGCCGCCATCTTTGCGATATCTTCGGAAGCTTCCTTATTGATGATGTCGATTATATCGTCGACGGTTACGATGCCGACAAGACGTTTTTCTTTATCGACTATGGGCATCGTCAGAACGTCGTACTTTTTGAATAAGTGAGCGAGGGTTTCCTGATCGGTGAAAGTCTCGCCGTAAATAACGTCCTCTTCCATTATGTCGCCGATGCGGGCTTCGGGCTTTGCGAGAATAATATCTTTTATCGAAACTACGCCTTTAAGAACTCTCGCAGAGTCGGTTACGTAAAAGGTATTGATCTGCTCGGTATCCTTTGCAAGTTTGCGGATTCTGGCAATAGCAGTCTCTACGGTCATTTCAGTCTTAAGGTCGATATACTCCGTCGTCATTATCGTACCGGCGGTATCGTCTTCGTACTGCAAAAGTTTGTTTATCGCCGCGCGAGTGTCCGGGTTGGAGTTTGCAAGAACTCTTTTAACTACGTTGGCGGGCATTTCTTCAAGAAGGTCGGCCGCATCGTCCAGAGACAAATCTTCGATTATGTTGTGAACTTCGGCGTCCGAAAGTTTGCGGATGATTTCTTCCTGTATATCCGGAGAAATGTATGAAAATACGTCCGCAGCCGCGCCCTTGGGAAGCAATCTGAAAACTTTGACCATGTCTTCGTCGTCTTTGATTTCTTCGAAAAATTCCGCTATATCCTGTTCGTACATATCGGAAAGCTCTCGCTTCAACTCACCGTATTTCTTTTCTTTTAACAGTTCGTTCAGTTTTGCGAAAACGTTTTCTACGTCCATTACGTCGTTTTCCATGTTTATGCCTCCTTTTGTTTATTTAATCCTTGCGGCTTTTTAAGTTTTATGCTATCTGCGGTTAATTAAAGTTAACTACTATAATAGTATGCTCCTTGATATTATCTTCGAAACGGAAAGGTTCCTTTTTGCCTGCTTGCCGGGCGGAATTCACCTAACTGGTCGCTCTTAAAAAAAATCAAACCCCATGCGGAAAGCATGAGGTTTATAGTTAAACGGGCTATCGTCCGAGCTTTAACTTTACAGGGCGGTGAAATTGTGTTATGCTGCGCCTTGAGTCGACGCAACCTGTTCAAACCGAAGCAAAATTGTCTCCACTTTTGCTCGGCAACAATCCATATCCCTGTATGAGCCTTGCCTACCGATCTTCAATTGTATTAAAATTTTAATCCTTAAAGGTCCTTTTGTCAACGATTCTTACTATACTAAAAAAATTTTTTTTATTTTTTCGTTTTAAAAGCCGCCGCGCGCCGCCGTTGACTTTACTCTTTATCTTTGCTAAAATTTATATATGGAATTATTTTCGGACAGTCTTAAAAAAGACAAAAAAATGAATACGGGCAATACGCTTTACGAACTTACGGAAGAATATCGTGACGACGATAAGAACGTATTTTTCCGGCGGTTGAAAATCAACGTAAGCGCCGCAAAAAACGGCGGTACGGTACGCATAGCAATGATTTCGGATCCGCGATTCAATTCGTGCGATATACAAGATTTAAGCGATCCCGAACTTCAATACACCTTTTCGAAACGAACCGAACTTGCCTTCGGCGAATCGGCGGAAAGTGTGGATAAAGCAATGGACTTTATAAAATCGCTCGGCAATATAGATAAAACGATTGTTACGGGCAATCTCTGCGACTACCTTTCGCACGGGGCGATAACGCTTGTCAAGCGGCATATTTTAAGCTCGGTTCTTAACTTTACCGCCGTTCCCGGCAGAACCGACTTCACTAAAAAAACGGGAACGCACACCTTCGACACGACTCCTCTTTTTGAAAGAGTAAATACTCTTAAAGCCGCACTCGGAAACGATATGTTTTACCGCTCCGAAATCATCGGTAGCGTTATGATAATTACGATGATAAACGCGACGAAGGTCCGCCCCGACAAAGGCGCCGATTCTGATAAAGAATTTTCGGGGCACTATCTTTTTTCGCAGAAAGAAGCTCTTATTAAAGACCTTGATTCTGCCCGCAAAAACAGACTTTCGGTTCTTATCTTCGAGAGCGAACCGCTCTTTTCGACCATATGCGATATAACTTCCGCATCCGAAGCGGATAATCCCGAAACAAAATTAAATTTTAACAACCTTACCGGGAACAGAGATTCGGATACCGCTACCGACAAAGCCGTGTATTCGATTATCTCAAACGGCGCGGACGTGATAAAAGGCGTTTTTTGCGGCGCAGATAATTTTTGCGCGACAAAATTAAAAGGAGATAACGGCGATATTTTACAGATAGCCACCGAACCCGTCGTAAAACATACGCCTTTCGGGAGCCTTCTTATCATCGAAATCGGATAAACAAAAATTATACGAATAATTTACCTCTTATTTGTATAAATATATAAATGTAAACCGTTTTGTATTGTATTTTGAGTAACTTGCGAAGGTACGGCATTAAATTCGGGTTTAAGGCATTATGTTTTTAACATAATCGCATTATTTTTATGCTCTAAAGCTAAAAACGCTTGACAATACGGTCAAAACAATCTATTATATATAGGCTAAGCGAGAATGCGAAAGGCTTTTTGTTCGGCAGGGGTAAGCTTTTATGCTTATAAACATATCGGAACCATTTCCGATATCATATCGCGGGGTGGAGCAGCTTGGTAGCTCGTCGGGCTCATAACCCGAAGGTCATGAGGTTCAAATCCCATCCCCGCAACCATTAAAAGAACAGCGCTTCGGCTGTTCTTTTTTTATCCCTTGCATTATTCGGCGGAGTTTGATATTATATTTATATGGAAAACAAAAAAACTACCGAAAACAATACTAAAAAATACGTTCTCGTAACGGGAGCGTTCGGAGGAATGGGACTAAAAACCTGCGAACTTCTGCTAAATAAGGGTTACGCTGTCATCGCTCTCGATAAAAAAATAAAAATGGCGGACTTTCAAAGCACCGTTACCGGCGAACCCTTGCCGTTTTTTCCGATAGAGTGCGACGTCACCGACGAAAATTCGGTTAAGGAAGCTTATCTGGAAGTTACCGAAATTACCGGAAATCTTTTCGCGATAATTCATTTTGCGGGTATATATATGCTCGACTCTCTGATCGAAATTCCGGAAAGCAGTATGCGGAAAATCTTCGACGTGAACTTTTTCGGGGCGTATCTTATAAATAAAAATTTTGCGGATATGCTCGTTAAAAACGGGCGTATAATAATCACGACGAGCGAACTCGCACCTTTGGACCCCCTTCCCTTTACCGGTATTTACGCCGTTACCAAAGGCGCGCTCGACAAGTATGCGTACTCGCTTAAAATGGAACTTCAGCTTAAAGATATTTACGTTTCGGTCATACGCGCGGGCGCGGTTTCGACGGGAATGTTAGGCGTTTCGACTGCGGAACTCAATAAATTCTGCGAAAAGACCACTCGCTATAAATACAATGCCGAACGCTTCAGAAAGATCGTGGATAGCGTGGAAGCGAAAGCCGTCCCGCCTGAAAAACTCGCCGGAAAAGCAATTAAAATTCTCGAAAATAAGAAGCCGAAATTCGCATATTCTATAAACCGGAACAAACTTCTTATTCTTCTCGATATTTTACCGAAAAGCGTAAGATTTTACGCGATAAAAAAGGTATTAAAGCCGAAACCCGAACAAAAAGATTTATCTGAAAATACCGCAAAAACCAGCGCAGAACCGGAAAATAATAATATCTAAAAAGAGCGGTTTTACCGCTCTTTTATTCTTCTAATAGTTTTTGTCCTTTCTCTATCCATAACACCAAAACTTTGATAGGATCTTCAAGCATTTGGATTTTCTTTAATCTATTTGAAATTTTGTAAATATCAGTATCAAGATATATTTCGGTTTCTTTTGAAAATTTTTTAATAACTGCTGCCTTTCCTTTTCCTGAAGAAATTTGTTTTACATAATTTGCAAGCAGTTTAGGAGAATGATCTACCAATAACCCGCCTATATCTTTGTAAATTACTTTATTTTTAACATCCTTAGCATAATACGGCGTAACCTTTCCACCGATAGGATCAACATATAAATGATTATAAAAATCTATATCTATAATAGCACCATGTATGCGACCATCTCCACCTATTTTCTTTACATACTCCGCAATATTTTCTTGATTCTTTGTATATAAAACGATCGCTTTTTGCAAAAACTCGATTTCAGCATCCATATTTGAAAAATAGTAGTTAATATCGTTTTTATCTAATTTTTTTCTCGCGCCTTTATTTAATACACTTAAACTTTCGTTTTTTGTTTCAACGATAAACATGTAAAAACCGTTCTTTTTTAGCATGTACAATTTTACGAAATTAAGATTAAAGGTTACAGATATATTTTTCCCACGATAAAAATCGTAATATTCATCTCTTGTTATTTCATATATTCCGTCTTGATACAGTTCGAAAATATCATATCTGTTATCAAGATAAAAATATTTTAAAAAGAAGCTCTTTTGATAATATCCAACTTGATTGTCCGCATATATTCTAATCGTTCCATTATCAATGAAATTATTTTTATGAGTATGTCCGTTTACATAAACAAAATTTTTATGCGGTTCAAAATTATGGCACCAATCAACAGGCGGCATATGTGTCAAAATAACTACTTTTTTATTATTAAAAGCACTACAAATTTTACTGTATAGCCGTTCTATTTTCGAGCTCTCTTCTTTTTCAGTTCTTCTGTCTATCGCTTTCCTATATACTCCGTTATCTGCATTTAATTCTTCATTATACCCAGAAAACCCAGTTCCACCGAAGACTATTTCTCTGGCATCTTTTGCACAATTAAATATCTCGCTATCGGACATTTTTTCTATTTCTTCTTCCGATATTTCTTCTGTATCGTTTTCTTTAAACAATAATAAATTATTATTTAACAAAAACATTCCGTTTTTATTTAACAAATCTTTATATATCTTAAATACTTCATTTACCGTCTTTCGCTCAAAATCCCAAAATTCGTGATTCCCTAAAACAAAAACAACCTTAATAGTTATTGCATTATCACCAAGACAACTTGCCATAAATTCATTCTTTTCTTTAAATTCCTGTTTTAATTCAAAGATACAATTTTTCAGCTTTTCTACAAATAGCTTAAAAATTGAAAAATCACAAGATATATCTCCGCCGAGAAGCAAAATTTTATTCCCAAAATCAGACAATTTTATTTTTTCTAATAAATTTCGTACAATATCATCTATCTTTTGACTCTTAAAAATTACTTTCTCTAATTTCTGCGGTAAATGTATATCGCTGATATAATAAACCTTACATTTATTAAAGTCCATTACATCCTCTACATTCGAGCTTCTTTTTATCAATAAAGCACTTCTTGTATCTATTTCGTTTTGTTGTATTATAGGAAGATATTCTTCTGCTCCTTTATTCATTTTAAAACCCCCTTATATTTTTATTATATCAAACCCAAAAAGTAAAATCAATCGTCAATTATAAAAATGATGCGACTCTTTAAACAATTTATAAATAAAATAAAAGCTCGCTTTGCGAGCTTTTATTTTATGAAAATTCAATTTACGGACATATAACTTTCAGTTTATAAGATACGATTTAAGTTTACAAAAATTCACTTTATAAATCTGTCTGTAAATTATTCCGCCAAATACCGGTTAATTTTCTTCTGCGACGACGTCGGCGGTCGGCGCCCATTTCGCAACGCTCTGAATACCCTTTTTGCACGAATCTTTAGAAGCGTATCCGTCTTCCGATATACAGAGAAGTTCGCCGTTGGAAGCGTACAGACGGAAGCGGTATTCGCCCGCCTTGTCCTGATAAATCTCGAACTTGGGGAATTTTAACGCTTCTTTACGATCCTTAAGAGTAAGGTCGTCGACGTGAACGGTTGCGTTCTTTCTGACGCTCTCGACACCGGCTTTAAGCGAAGCGAGGGACGAATACCCCGTTCCGCCGCTTACGGCGATGGTTATCTTGTTAAAACTTTTAAGGCGATAGTTAAAATATCCCTTAGCGGTCTTGTAGTAAGCAAACTGACCTTTCATTTCCATGGTTTTATCTCCCTTCTTTTGTTTATTTTTACACCTTTTGTGTTAAAAACTGTTTTTTTTATTTAGTTGTATTGTTTATTCACGGTGCGATTTCGGCAATACAGTACGGTCTTAACCGCGCTGTTTTGCGCCTTAGCTATAACCGATGATCGGCCTTGATTTATTTACTTTCAGCCGGTTTTTCCGTCTTTGCCGCTTTGAGTTCGGCAAGGATTTCGGTTAAAAGTTCGTTGGTCGTGGGTTCCGGAGCAGGCGCCGGAGCGGGTTCCGCTTCTTCAGGAGCTGCCGAAGGATCTACGGGAACCATATCGGGATGGTTCTTTTCCATTCTCGCGATCCATCTGATTTCCGTTTTGTTAAGGCGTTCTTTATCGGCGTACTTCTTTTCGATAATCTTTTTCATGTTGAGATTATAGTTAAGACTTTCGCTCGCCTTATTGATGAGTTTGACTATGGTGAATACGACTATCGCGATTAAAAGGAAATTGATTATCGCGCTGATAAATGCGCCCCAGTCTATATAGATGGACGAAGCGAGGTCTATAACATTGTTGCCGGCTGCGTCGACAACTACTTTGCCTGTAGTCGCGTCTACCTGGTAGACGGTCTTTAAAAACGTATAAACGTTATTGAGATCGCCGTCGCCGCCTGCACACAGAGAGATTATCCAGTTGATAATCGGCTTCAAAATGCCGTTTGAAAGAGCATTGACTATCGCGGTGAACGCTCCGCCGATGATAACGCCTACGGCAAGATCCAAAACGTTGCCGCGTTTGATGAACGTCTGAAATTCTTTAAAAAGCTTTTTCATGATTTCTCCTTACCGACGTTTTATCGGACGATAAAACGCTTTTTATTATTGAATATCCGTTTACAAATACATTTTATCACGATTAAACCGATATTTCAAGGCAAAAATGCGGCAAATTTCATTAAATTGACATAATTTAAGGTTTTATTTTGTTTTAATCGTCCCTTATTAAACACATACAGAATAACTTTGCTGTATGACGAAAAAATCGTTGAATTTTTTTAAAATTTGTTATAGTATTATATAAACTATAAATACATAAGCTTATGCGCCGGCGACATAACCGGAGCCGAGCAGAAAAAACAAAGCGGAGGTAACGACCATCATGAAATATTTAACCGATATAGAAATCGCACAGGCGTGCGAAATGCAACCTATAACAAAAATCGCCGGAACCGCCGGTATCCCCGATGACGCCGTGGAACCTTACGGAAAATACAAGGCAAAAATAGATCCGCTGAAAATAAAAACGGACAAGAACGGAAAACTGATTCTCGTTACGGCTATTACTCCCACCCCGGCGGGAGAAGGAAAAACGACCACGACCATAGGACTTGCCGACGGACTTAAACTTCTCGGCAAAAACGTCGTGGTAGCTTTAAGAGAACCTTCGTTAGGTCCTGTGTTCGGCGTTAAAGGCGGTGCGGCAGGCGGCGGTTACGCACAGGTCGTTCCGATGGAAGATATAAACCTGCACTTTACGGGCGACTTCCATGCGATAGGCGCGGCGAGCAACCTTCTCGCGGCGATGCTCGACAATCACATTTATCAGGGCAATTCTCTCAACATAGATCCCCGCAAAATCACCTGGAAACGCTGCGTCGACATGAACGACCGTCAGCTCCGCTTCGTTGTCGACGGGCTCGGCGGCAAGGTAAACGGCGTTCCGAGAGAAGACGGTTACGACATCACCGTCGCCTCCGAAATAATGGCGGTGTTCTGTCTTGCGACCGATATAGACGATCTTAAAAACAGACTTTCGAAAATAGTAGTCGCATACACTTACGACGATAAACCGGTAACCGCAGGCGACCTTAAAGCCGTAGGCGCGATGACGGCTCTTTTAAAAGACGCGATAAAGCCGAACCTTGTACAGACTCTCGAAGGAACGCCCGCAATCGTTCACGGCGGACCTTTCGCGAATATAGCGCACGGATGCAATTCCGTAATCGCCACAAAACTCGCAAAAAAACTCGGCGACTACGTCGTTACCGAAGCAGGCTTCGGCGCGGATCTCGGAGCGGAAAAGTTCCTCGACATAAAGTGCCGCGCGGCGGATCTCAAACCGGACGCGGTTGTAGTCGTAGCGACTGTACGCGCATTAAAGATGCACGGCGGCATGGATAAAAAATCGCTCGGCGAAGAAAATACCGAAGCTCTCGAAAAAGGTCTTCCCAATCTTCTCCGCCACGTTTCTAACATAATAAACGTTTACAAACTCCCCTGCGTCGTAGCGGTCAACAGATTCCCGACCGACACCGATAAAGAAATCGAACTCGTGATAAACAAGTGCAAGGAACTCGGCGTGAACGTAAAACTTTCGACCGTATGGGCAGACGGTGGCAAAGGCGGCAAAGAACTCGCCGAAGAAGTAATAAACCTTTGCGAAAAAAAGAACGACTTTACCTATTCGTACCCGCTTGAATTAAGTATAGAAGAAAAGATAGAAGCCGTTGTTAAAAAAGTTTACGGCGGCGACGGCATAACCGTGCTTCCGGCGGCGAAAAAGCAGATAGACCGTCTTACCGAACTCGGCTTCGGCAATCTCCCCGTATGTATAGCCAAAACGCAATATTCGTTTTCGGACGATATGACAAAGCTCGGCGCGCCGACTGGATTCAAAGTCACCGTTAAAAACGTAAAAGTATCGGCGGGCGCGGGATTTATCGTAGTGCTTACCGGCGATATTATGACTATGCCCGGGCTTCCCAAAGTCCCTGCGGCGGAAAAGATAGACGTTACTTCCGACGGCAAAATAGTAGGTTTGTTCTGATATAGCGGTATAGCGACGGTTACGTTTCGCGTATACTGTATGCGTTTTATGCTCCCGTACGGTACGGTTTCGGCAACACAGCATAACAGACACTCTACGTTTGGTATACTTTCGGCGATACATGTATTATAAAACGGTACCTTAGTGAAAGGCAAGACGTAAAAAAGCTCCGCCTATTGCGGAGCTTTTATTTTACAAAAATTTAATTTCAACCGGGTTATTACCGTTCGGATACCTGTCGGTAAAGCCTATTTATTAAGGAGCGATACCGAGTAGTCGATACGTCCGAGCGTTCTTTCTTTACCTAAAACTTCGGCAACTTCGGTCGCGCCGCCGGCGGTGGCTTCTTTGCCCGTAATCGCGATACGCATTATCCATAACAGAGCCTGCTTTTTGATGCCGAGTTCTGCGGATAACGCAACCATTTTATTAAAGAGTTCGCCGTTATCAAAGTCCGTCATGGACGATAAAACTTCTTTAATTTTCGGAAGAACTGTTTTAGCAAGTTCGGCGGAAGGTTTCTGTTTCTGGTTTTCAAAGAGAGCGAGATCGTATTCGCCGAATTCTTCCAGAAAGTCGAGCTTTTCGGGGATTTCGGAATAAATCTGAACTCTGCCCTTTACGAGAGCAAGGAGCTTGTCTTCGTCGTACTTGCCGTAAGCCTTGCTCTTTTCAAAGAAAGGATAAGCGTTCTTTTTGAACTCTTCTGCGGACATTTCTTTAATATATTCGCCCGAAAGCCAGCGGAGCTTCACGTCGTCGAAAATAGACGGCGATTTGGAAATACCTTCCAGCGAGAAATGTTCCGTAAGTTCTTCAAGACTCATTTTTTCCTGATTGGACTTGGGGCTCCAGCCTAAAAGCGCGATGTAATTTATTATGGCCTGCTTGACGTAACCCTTTTCGACGAAGTCGGCGTAGCTCGCGTCGCCGTTACGCTTGCTGAGCTTGTGCTGCGCGTCCTTCATGATCGGCGGAAGGTGAATGTAAACCGGTCTCTCCCATCCGAAAGCGTCGTACATAAGGTTGTATTTGGGTGTGGACGAAAGATATTCGGTTCCTCTTATTACGTGCGTAATACCCATAAGATGGTCGTCGACGACGTTTGCAAAGTTATAAGTCGGCATGCCGTCGCTCTTTAGCAATATGCCGTCTTCGATATCCTTGTAGTCCACCGAAATATCCCCGTAAACAAGGTCGTGATAAGTTCCGGTTCCTTCGAGCGGAACGTTCTGGCGGATAACGTAAGGTTTGCCGGCTTTTAAGTTGGCTTCGATCTCTTCTTTGGACAAGTGAAGACAATGCTTGTCGTAACGTACGTTGCCGTTTTCGTCCTTTAAGGAGGCTATACGTTCTTCGTCGCAGAAGCAGTAATACGCGCCGCCGAGTTCTACGAGTTTTTCGGCGTATTCTTTATAAATAGCCTTTCTTTCGCTCTGAACGTAGGGGCCGTAATCGCCGCCGACGTCGGGGCCTTCGTCATACATAACGCCGGAGTCGCGCATCGTGTCGTAAATAATCTGCACGGACCCGTCCACATAACGGGCGGTATCGGTATCTTCGATACGCAGAATGAACTTTCCGTTATGTCTTTTGGCGAAAAGGTAGCCGTAAAGCGCGGTTCTGAGCCCGCCGATGTGGAGATAGCCCGTGGGGCTGGGAGCAAAACGCGTTCTTACGGTAACGCCTTCTTTAACGCCCTCCCTTTCGTCGAATTCTTTTTCGGAAAGGGCGTTTGTGTTATTCAAATTTTCGGTGGTCATAATTTAGTCCTCCGCTTTTATCGAACGCTCTATCATGCGGTCGATATTGCAACTGTTTTTGATATTCTGAAGCCGACCTGCGGCAAAATAACTGAACGTTTCGCCGTATTTGCCGACGATGACGTGGTCTAACAAAGTAACGCCGTGCAGAGATAAAATCATCTCTAACTTGGTGGTGGCAAGGTCGTCCGCATTGGACGGCTCCGCTATACCCGAAGGGTGGTTGTGCGCGACGAGCGCGAATTTGGGTTTGGTAATCGCTACCGCGTCGGCTACTTTTGCCGAATCGAAAGCCACTTTTGAGAAGTCGTCCGATTCGAAAATAATCTTGTTTTTGAACTTTTTCCGTTCGTCGAAGGTGAAAAGAGCGACTCTTTCGGTAGTCGCTCCCGAAAACGTTTCGTCGATCAGCGGTTTTATGTTTCTGAGCGATCTGAATTCCGTTTTATCGGAGTTCTTTTTAATATTTTCAACCCGTTTTATAACTTGCGAAATCGTAAGTAATTCCGCGGCGATTTTATCTCCTACGCCGTCTATCTTTTTAAGAGTGTCGGCGTCCGCTTCGAACACTGCCGAAAGGTCTTTAAAATACGATAAAATTTTATGCGCGAGCGGATTCGTGTCCTTGCGTTTTACGGTAAAGTACAACAGAATCTCTAAAATCTCGTGATCGTTTAACGAATCGGGACTTTTTAAAAACCGTCCGATCATTCTCGAACGGTGGTTTGCGTGTAAATTTTCTTCCGAAGCGGTTTTAGCCGCGCCCGCGTTTTTTAAGAGCGGTTTTCCTGCGGTTTCGGTCGGTTTTAATGAAGTTTTGTCGTTTGCGCATACGGATTTTTTATCTTCGTCCGGAATATCTTCGGACAAAAAATCTGATAAATAATCCGCAAGCGTTCCCCCATCTGCAGATTTCATAAGGTTATTTTAACATACTTTTAATGCGTTTTCAAGTTTTACGCCTATCTTTAAGCTACTTTTTAATATTTTTGCTTAAAATATTACAGTGATACGAAAAACGACGGAATCCGGCACAGAAACGGAATAAGTCCGTAAAGGAAAAAGCAAAACAAAACGCCCGGCGGAAAGAACCCGCAGGGCGTAAGTTTTTGGTATTAAGGGTAAAAGTTTCGGCTAAGCCCCAAAGGCTTGAATTAAGCCTTTGAGACCTGCCTTGCACCTTAACCCCTCGTATGTTTGGTTAGTTGTTCGGGTTGAATTCGCCGGTAAGAGCCGCAATCGTTACGTTATTGAACGAGCAAGCGCCGCCGGAAGCAAATCCGAATGAAAGGGAAAGAGCCGTAAACGTCTTGCTTTCATAAGCTTCCCACTCTCCGGTTGCCTTCTGGAACGAAGTCCATGCCGTAATGCTGTCTCCGTCGACAACGATAGCAAATCTTATGTGGAACAGATTATCGGTAGAATTTTTATAATCATTCTGCGCTTTGCCTAAAGTAAGATTATTATCGTTTCTCCATTTAAAGAATACGTTATCGCCCCAGGTGCCGATGTTAAGGAGATAATCCTTTTTCGAGCCGTCGGCGTTCATAAAGCATATACTGTCGTCACAGGATCCTGCGCCTACGTAAGTACCCTTAATAACGGTCTTGCCCGAAATAGTCGGGAGAAGAGCGTAAGCCGAGCCGAAAGTTTTTCCGTTGAACGTAACGGCAGCACCGTTTTCGTCTTCGGCAATGGTCATTTTGCTTTCATCGGTAGCTACAAGAGTTAATCTCTTAGCTTCAAGCTTAGTGGTAGTTACTTCGTCGGTAACAACCAGAGCGAAAGATTGGATGCGATCGCCGCTTACGGTGTATTCTCCGTTTGAAAGAGCTATGGTGAGCTTGCCGTCTTTTACGGTAGCGGTTTTCTGGATCGAACCGCTCGTAAAGGTAAGTTCGGTACCGTCAGCCATGTTGTAAAGGTCGCTTTCGTAAGCGTACTTGTACTGCGCGGTAGCAGCTACTTCGTGAGCGGTCGCTTCGGTAACTACTTTAACAACATAGTTAGTAGCGTAAGAGTCTGCGTTGAATTTGCAAACGCCTGCTTCGCCGGTGAGTACGGTTCCGTTAACCGATACCGAAACTATCTGATAGTTTTCGGAATCTTTAAGAGTTACGGTAGCGGTAACTTCTTCACCCTTCGCAATAGCGGTAGTCTTTGAAAGAACTACTTCAGCCTGTTCGGAGCTGTCTGCAGCAACCGAAGCGGTAATTGCAAGAACGTTTTCTACTCTTTCGCCGTCGTAAGCCTTGATATTTGCCATATCCCAAGTCTTTTTGCCGTCGGTTGCGCCGATCGCCATAAAGTTAACGTTCGACGGTAAGTTCAAGGTATAATCGGTTGCGCCGCCCTTAGCGTTTACGTGAACATATTCCGCTGCGGAAGAAGCCTTTACATAAACGTTAACCTTGGTGCCTTCGACGATTACGAGAATATCTACACTTGTCGAAGCAACTTTTGCGGTGTTGGAGTTCTGCGGATTGAATTCGATCGAGCCGGAAATAACTATGTTGACGATGTTTTCAATCTCAGTATAGTTATAGCTGTCTGCTTCGTCGAAGAACCAGAGTCTCGGGCAGGAACCCCATCCGAGAGAGGGAACCTTGAGAGTCATGGTATAAACGGTTTTGCCGCTTATCTTGTCGCCTATCTGAATGTAAGACTTGGGCGGGTTATCAAGAGCATTGTTCTTGTTGGAAACGGTAGCTCCGTCTTTGCCGTTGTCTACAGCGGTAAGGTCGGTTGCGCTTGCGTCTTTAATAATAGTTCTTATGAAGGTAAGCGAGCCTTCTTCCGCGGCTTCGGTAATCTCAACGCTTAATGAAGTGTGATTTGCGAGAACAGCGGTATAAGTGCCTGCGGGAGCGGTAACGGTGAGTTTGCCGCCGTTTACAACGCCCTGATAGGTGCCTGCTTCGCTTACAAAGGTAACTAAGGTTCCGTCCGCAAGAGCGTAAGGAGTTTCATACGCATAGCCGTGAGCTACGGTATAAGTTTTAGCAGTGCCTTCCGCAACTGCGGTTACTACTGCGGAAACGTAATAGATCACTCCGTACTGACCTTTGATAGTAACGGTAGCAACGCCCGCTTCGTTTACGGTAGCGGCTACGTATTCGCCGTTTACTTTAACGCCCGCGATTTTATAGCCTTCTTTCGGCGTAACGGTTACGGTTGCGGTTTCGCCGTTCTTAAGAGCGGTCTTATCGGAAGCCATAGTTGCTTCGGCAGTCGTTTCGACAACGACTCTGCCATTGTCTACCGTATCCGAAACGGTGAGTTCGGAAATAACGACGCCGCCGGTTATGTCTCTTAAATTGATGTCGGTGAAGTTTGTCGGAACAGTGCCGCCTTCGGGAGCCTTATTAGCCATAAAGAGAAGAGTTCCGTCATAAGATTCGGCATAGTACCAGATCTTTCCGTCTTTGATTTCAAGATTTAAGAACAATCCTTCGCCGGTAAGTTTAGCGAGCTGCCAGTTGTTGAACGGTGCCCAAGTTCCCCAGCAGATACGCGCCATGAAGGTGCTCTTTACAAGCCAGATTTCGGGAGCGTTTCCGCATTCGCTTGAAGGAACGTTGGTGTTAACGTGTAAACCGCAACCGTCTTTGCCGGACGGAACGGTGTAGTTAACAACCTTTATTCTGAAAGATACAGCCTTGGTGCCGGCGGGAAGATTGATCTTGTCGCCGTTGTTGTTAAGAGTGTAAACAGCGTCGTTCGCTTCGTTCTTAACGGTCGTCGCGCCGCTCGTTACAAAGTAAAGTTCGGCTGTTTCGTTGACTTCCTTATCTACCGTTATCGTAGTTTCGGTATAGCCCGCTATCTGAAGCTTATATTCGCCTTCGACAACGTCTTTGAACTCGAGTTTGCCGTTTGCGGCGGTAACCTTATAGGTGCCGTTTGCGCCCGTAAGGGTCGCTTCGCCCGTGAGGGCGGAAGCGGTCTTTGCGGTGTTGTGAACCGTAACGTTAAGAGTTACGTTATACTTTTCAGCCGGTTTAAGTTTGAAGGTAGCTTCAACCTTAATGCCGAGTTTGCCGTACTTTTCGGCAGTGTAAACGCTTTCGGAAACCTTTGCGGTTACGTCTTCGCCGTTTACTTTAAGAGTTTCTAACACGTAGCCTTCCGCGGGAGCTACGGTAACGGTAGTGTTTCCGCCGTAAACAAGATTTGCGGTCGCGGTTCCGTTATCGCCGTTTACTACGGTAACGTTTGCCTGAGCGGTGGTCTGAAGATATTCGTTCCACTGAGCCGCCGTGTAGAACTTAACGTTGGTAAGTTTAATCGCGGTAGCCACTTTTATACCGGTAAGCTTAGAGGGAGCTTCGCCGTCTTTATAAGTTACCGACTTGGAGTTATAAAGGTATCCGTCCGCGCCTTCGGTGAGGTAGTACGCGGTGTTGCCGGAAATAGCAAGAGCGAATTTAGCTCCGCCGTCTTCGTATACAGCCGTCTTGTACGAATCGGAGAATTTTTCGGTACCCCAGTCGTATCTGAATCTGTAGCCGAGGAATCCGGGCATCTGGTGAAGGATTTCCGCACCGTCGGTCTTATCGAAGGTCACCCATGCGCCGTCTGCGTCCTTTGTTCCGACAAACGTCTTGTCGAGGATCTGCATGTTATAGGTCATAGCGACGATCTTTTCTTCGGAAGAGAATTTTACTACTTCTTCGCCGCTAGCGCTGCTGCCTACGCCGTAAAGTACCATAGTGCCGTCGGAAGCGAGTTTAGAAATATCCGCATGTCTGTTCGAGGTTACGGTTACTCCGTTGACCGTCGCGGTTGCGACGTCGATAAGCTTAAGAGCTTCCATATACGCTTCGGCTCTCGCGCCGTCGTATGCCTTAATATTCTTTACTTCGTTAGCGCCCGCATGCTGGAATTTATAGTCCATTGCGGATACGTCGACGCCGTTCTTGCCGAGATAGCCGAAGAGCGAGAAGGTTCCGTCGATATTGCCGACGTAAACTTCGGTTTTGGCAACTCCTTCGGTTACGGTGGTTCTTACAAGAAGAGTAGTCCATTCCTTGGTGGTTCTTGCGGCATGATCGCCGTTCTTGTTTCCGCCGAGCTGAAGCTGTGTTCCCGGCTGATTGGGAAGCCAGTCTACTCTGTAGCCTACGCCTTCGGTTACACTGTGGTTACCGGGGTAAACCTTTGCGCTGTCTACGGGACCGTCGTTATAAGGTTCTACAAAGAGGTCTGCCCATGCCGTATTGCCGTCGTACTGCGCTCTTACGTCGAATACCATTACGTTGTTCGACATATCGAGTCCTTTGTTTATTACAAGGTTGCCGCCGCCCGAAATCGTGTAGCTTAAGCCGTTTTCGTTTTCGGTTGCGGTTACGTTATCGGTCTTGGAGTAGACTAACGTACGGGTCCATTCGAGCGAAGTGACGTCCGCCGCGCCGTCGGTAACCACTACGGTTAAGCCGTTTACGGTATAGGTTCCGTTAGAAAGCGAAACGGTTACCTTTCCGTTATCTACGGTTGCGGGTTTAACGATGTCGCCGTTTACGAAGTTAAGAACGGTTCCGTCCGGAAGGTTGTAATATGCCTTTTCATAAGCGAACTTATGAGTTGTGGTAAACGTTAATTCCGTTGCAAGCGTTTCTGCGGTAACTACAACGTTATAGGTTTCCATGTAGCCGTTCGCAGTGAATTTGTAAGTTCCGTCTTCACCTGCGGTAAGAACTGTGCCGTTTACGGTTACCGAAGCTATCTGATGAGTAGCGGAATCCTTTACGGAAGCGGTAACGGTTACTTCTTCACCCTTTTCGATGCCGGTAGTCTTGGAAATGGTTGCTTCTACGACTGCCTGATCGTATCCGAGAGTAGCGGTGTTCTTTAAGATTTCGTCCGCTCTTGCGCCGTCGTATACCTTGATATCCGACCAGGTGATGATTGCGGAGTGTTCGCCCTGAGTGAAGATGATCGAAGTAAGTTCGCCTTCGCCCTGGTCTTCATAATCGGCAAGAAGCGTCCATACGCCGTTTACTTTGTAGTAAAGCTGGATAGCTCTGCCTTCGAAAATCGCCATGAAGGTCGTCGGTTCGGAGTGCTTTACGCCGACGGTCCACTTATTGTTGGGAGCGTCGTAATAACCGGTCGTATCGCTCCAGTGTCCCTGGTTGATAGTATATAAGTGTCTGTTGGTTCCGATAGTAGCGTAGCACTGTCTTTCGCTGCCCATGCCGAGCGTGTAGATAAGTACCGTTTTGCCCGAGAAGTCGACGTTGTTTTCAATCTTCCACTGGTTGTTGTCGAGACCTACGTTCTTATTTTCTTTTACGGTCGTCTGTAAAGTTGCACCCGTTTCGGAAGTGCCGTCGCCGGTAAGTTTCGCCGTTACGGTTTTGTCTACGTCGTTGAATAACTTTCTTAAAAGAACAACGTCGGTAAGCGAAGCCTGACCGTTTTCTACGGTAACGGGAGTTGCGTTCGCATAGCCCTTGGCGGTTAACGTGTAAGTGCCGTCAACTATTTTGACGGTAACCTGACCGTTGGCTACGAGTCCGGTATAAGCGTTGCCTTCCGCGTCGGTAAGAATGATTTCCGCTCCGTCCGCAGAATAGTCTGTTGCTTCGTAAGCGAATTTACGCGTTACGTTTAAGGTGATTACCTGATTGATAGTCTGTCTGAAAGTTGCCTTTACGGTAGCTTTGGTTCCGGTAACTTTTGCGGTTACGACGTTGTTTTCAACGCGGGCCGCATATTCTACGCCGTTTACAAGGAGCGAAGCGAGTTCGTATCCTTCTTCCGGAGTAACGTTTATGGTTACGGTTTCATACATTTTGCCGACAGCGGTTACAGAACCGTGAGCGTCGGCTGCGGTTTCGTCGATTACGGTAAGAGAACCGTTCATCGATTCGCCTGCGTAAACATTCCACTGATCGAACTTAGCGTCGCACTGATAGTATACGGCAAGTTTCGTTTCGCCTGCGGTTGCCCATTTGTCTATGGCCTTAACCATTCCGCCGTCGAGCATAACGAGTTCGCCTGCTTCGTTTTCAAGAAGCGGGGTTACCACGTTGCCTTTTACGTACATACCTACGTTAAGACCTACGGTCATGTACTTTTCAAGCTGAGCGGACGAAAGTTTTACGTTGGTCCAGCCCCAGTCGCCTCCGTTCCATCTGAAGAATACGCCGTCCGAGCCCCATCCCTTCTGGAATGCGAGTTCGATTTTATAGCCGTTTCTCGTAGCGAAAAGACCGTTGTATGCGGTTTCGGTACCGCCCTGTCCCTGCGGGAGATAGTTGGTTTCGTTAGCGTAGTTCTTGTTCCAGCCTTCGCTGCCTTCTTCGTGAGCAAGGTGCGGAGCGTATAACTTGGCGGTGAGAATGTAATCTTCGCCTGCCGCTACGGGAGTATTGTAGTAAAGCTGCGAGTTGCCGTTGTTCCAGCCGTGTCCGGTGAACGCATAGCCGTCGTTATAAGTTTTTACGCCTACGTCGTACGGAGTTATGGCAAATTCGCCTTTGCTCTTGTCGTAATAGCCGTCTTTATCGAATCTTCTCCAGCTCTGGCAGCTGTTCCAATAATAATCGCCTTCGATTACTCCGAGCATGTTGATGTAGCCGCTTCTCGAAGTGGACGTAGCCGAAGCCATGTACTGGATAGCCGCGTTGAATACGATAGAGTCGCATTTACCGCCGAGTACGTACCAGGGTATCATTACTTCGTCTTCGTATCCGTTGTTTTCGGGATCGTTTGTGTAAGTGGTGTTGCCGTTCTTATCGAGCCAGCGACCTGCCACGTCTACGTAAGCGTTGTTGCTCGCATAGCCGTCGTGACCGTTGAATTTGATATACTTGGACGTATGGTAAGCGCCGTTGGCGAAGAATTCCATTTCCCACTGATTGCCTGCGGCTGTCGTCGCGCTGCCGTTAGCGATATAAATTTCGATACCGGAGTTGGCATAGTTGCCTCTGCCTGCGTCGTAGTAAGCGGGCGCGCCCGTTACTCTGTATGCCATAACGACGCCTTCTTCGGTAAATCTCGACCAGATTTCGATATGATGATCGTATCCGGCGATGGAAAGGGTTTCTTCCCATTTGTTCTGTTTTTCCCATTCGGCTTCCGTTATGGTGCCGTCTATGGTAACCACGGTATTGTCGTGAAGGTCGGTATAAGTGTTATGCTGTTTTTCTATTTTGCTCTGATAGTCGGGTATTTCGACGGAATCCGATTTGCCACCCGTACAAGCCGCGACACAGAGAGAAGCTACAAGCATAATCGCAAATAATACTATAAGTTTAATTTTGTTTACTAACTTCATAATATATATCCCCCTTTGCCTCAGTTAGCCTTGGGTACGCCCAAGACGTATATTTCGGAAATTCCGAGCTTAGCGGTGCCTTCCGCTTTGTTTTCCTGATATGCGGGGTTGTTGACGTCGGGCGATACGGTGATGGTGATCTTCTTAACGCCCATTTCGTTGAACGCCGCTACGGCGGAACCGCCCGGTCTCATAGTGTTGCCGTTGGAATAACGCTTCCAATAGAACATAAGATTGTCTATAACCGCGGTGAATTCGGTGTCGTTAAGTTTAGCTTCCATTTCGATCTTGGTTATAGAGTCGAAGGTGTCGGCGTAGTTTTTGCTGTTATAAATCATTATAGCGGCAATATTTCTGTATTCGCCGAAGTCGAGCGTTATCTTTACGGTTTCCTTCTTGGTGGTGAATTCGTGTACGAAAGGCGCAACTGCCGGAACGTGCATCGTAAGTATACCGTCGGTAAGGTACTTAACGGTACTGTTGCCTGCGTCGTCGGTAGTTACCTTAGCGTCGCCGGAAATAATGTCGTATTTGGTTGTGCCGGTGCCGTAGAACTTGGGCTGAATAGCCGTCGTCGGACCGTTGGTGTACATTACGTACATGCCCTGATCGTTCTTTATGAAGAGCAATCTGTCTGCGTTTGCGCCTCTGTCGTGTACGCTTACTTCACGATTTTTATGTTTGTGGTAAACGTTTATGATTTCGTCGCCGCATTTAACGAAACTGTGATGTCCCGGACCGGATACGTTGTCGGTGGTTCTGCCGCCGTCTGCGGTAAGCATTACGCCGCCTTCAGCAAGGTCGAGTTTTCTGAACGGACCCATGGGGCTGTACGCTACGGCCTGAACAAGCGAGTAGTTGGAAGTCGTGTATCCCGCTACCGAGAAGGTAAGATAGTAAAGACCGGTTTCTTCGTTATACCAGCAGAAAGGTCCTTCGTTAACGTCGCCCTGTCCGCCGTTAATGGGAGCTTCTCTGTTTTCGCCGTCCGCAGCTTTGAAAGTTGCGAGAGCGGTTTCTTTATAACCTTTTACATAATCTTCCGCCTTGAAAGCCGCTGCCTGTTCGTTATAAACGTCTGCAGCCTGAGCGGAAAGCATGTTGTAGTGAGTTCTGGTAATTCTCGTAACCGTCGAATAGTCGGGCTGCGACCAGTCGTGATTAAGGAATTTGATTACGTAAATATTCTGTCCCTGGAAGAGCTTCATCGTCGGATTAAGCGGATCGAATTCGTCTCTTTCCGGAATGAACGACCAGTACATATAATAGTCGCCGGTTATGGGATCTATAAACGGGCTCATGTCGATGTTACAATTGATAACGTCTCTGCTCTCGTCTACCTGCATTAAGTCGGCATAAGAGTTGAGAACGGTTCCGTCGTAAGTTTTGCCTACCACGGTGTTATCGTGATCGGTACCGATATTAGCGGCGTTTTCGGGATTGTTTCTGCTGTGATCCCACTGGAATTTAAGCGAAGCGCGAAGAGCCGCCGTGTTAAGCCACGGATCCATGGTCGTTACGCTGTCGGTACCTCTGATGATATACTTTTCGCCGGAGTAGCTCTTGATATCTTCTTTGGTAGCGATTTCGTCCGCATAGTTGGTGTACTTTGCGAAGTTAACGCCTTCAGCATAGTTAACGCCCGCGATGGTAGCGCCCGTTTCTACGCCGGTCCACTGCTTATAGGGGCCGTAAGGACAGGTGGATACCGCAAGACCGATATCGTAGTCTGCCTGCTTTACCTTAGAGATCGCCGTAGACGAATAGTAGAAGAAGTATACGCCGGTGGACGTTTTGCTCTTTTCAAGACCGTACTGTTCGGGATCTGCGTTTTTGTCCCAGACGATTTCGGGTGCCCACGTGTTGTTGTATTCCCAGGATTCGGTCGTGTAAGTATAGATGCCCGCTTTGGGTTCCCAGCTTACAAGATCCTTACTGAAGAACATGTTGAAAACGCCTACGCCGGTCGTTCCGATAAGGAAATACGTTCCGTAATTTTCTTCGTCGGTTTCGTCTTCGCAACGGAAAGCGAACGGGTCTGCGCATGTGTCCATGACGTCGTTACGGTAAAAGATGTCTTTTCTGTAATTGCTATCGGTTTCACTGCCGTCTTCGACTACGCCTACCTGGTTGGAATAGGTTTTGCCTTCTTCGAGAGTGACGGTGGTGCCGGAGCTGCCTTTGTTACAGCCGAACATCATTACCGAGGCGGTCATAAGTACTGCCAAGATAATCGTTATAAGTTTTTTCATTCTTTTCTCTCCTCCTGATTTTTTTGAAAAAACATTTATTTTTATGCCCGTTTTTTACCGGAACGCCGGAATCAGGTATTTTCCGGCTTCTGCCGCATTTTGCGGTAACCTCGGGATATAAACGGACAATTAAACCGGATTTCTGCTTTTCCTCGTGATTTAATCGTTTTATCTGCGTTTTATCTGCTTTGTTTTTCGACTTTACTTTCTTTACTTTTTTACTTTCTTTATTTTAATGTTTGTTCGTTTTGCTTACTATAAATACTTAATATTTAAAGCCTGTTTTGGGCGCAAAAACCCATTAAATTTCATTAAGCATAAATATTATAACATAAAAAAAAATTAAATCAAGACTTTTTGAAAAAATTTTTATGTATTTTTATTTATTTATAGCGTAAAAATGAAAATTATTTTCTTTATTATAAAAAGTTCGTTTCGTTTATTCGGCTTTTAATACTTTACCGTTTTAACGACTTTACTTAATATTTACGATATTTTGCACTTTTCGGGTTAATTTTTTGATTTTTGTGTTTTTTAAGTACTTTTGTTAAACTTTTTCACATATTTTTAACTTACGGCGATATACGAGCTGTAAAAGGCAAACAAAATTTTCATTTTTGGCAAATTTTTCATTACAATTCGCAGGTTATCGGTCCCTTTTCGCACTTTTTTTGCAAAATCCGCTTTTAAGCTTGTCTGTTATCAACTTTATCGGGACCGTCGCATATACTATTTTGTGCTTTAATTTTTCGATTATTTATTATTTTGCGGTAAGAGGTTAACATGAAGTTTTCGGGAGTGTTTACGGCGATAACCACGCCGTTTTCAAACGGAAAAATCGACGAAAAGGCTTTTTTCGATTCGGTAAAACGTCAGATTTTATCGGGTGCGGACGGAATAGTCGTCGGTTCCACCACCGGCGAAGGCGGGTTTTTAACTGCGGACGAGAAACTGAATCTCTTAAAAACTGCGACATCGGCGAAAGACGCACTGTTTTCAAACAAGGCGGCGAAAAGATTTTCGATACTTGCCGGCGTTTCCGGAATGAAAACCGAAACCGCCGTAAACGAAGCGAAAGCTCTTACTTCACTGAAACGCGGAATAGAAGTCGACGGGATTTTAGTTCTCTCGCCCTACTACCAGAAATGTACCGAGCTCGGCGCGATAAAGCATTTTTATGCGGTCGCAGACGCTTCCGAGGCGCCCGTTATCGTTTACAACGTACCCGGACGAACCGGTTACGACCTTCCGGCTCCGGCGATAAAAGAGCTTATCAAGCATAAAAACATCGTCGGAATAAAAGAAGCGAGCGGCAATCTTAATAAAATCATGGAGATAACTTCGGTAGCGGGCAACGAATTTTCTGTTCTTTGCGGCTGTGACGAACTGTTTTTGTCTGAGCTTTCGATCGGAGCGACGGGTTGCGTTTCAGTATTATCGAACGTTGCTCCGAAACTCGTAAAAGCTATATATGAAAGTTACGATTCGGGCGAAACGGTATCGGCGAAAGTACTCCATTTATTCTCTCTTCCGCTCATAAAAGCGTTGTTCTCGGATGTGAATCCCGTTCCCGTAAAACGCGCCCTGAATTTTATAATGGGATACAGCGACGAAGTAACCGCCCCCTTAACGGAGCTTAGCGCGGACAAAAAAAGAGCGCTTATAAAAACGCTCGGAGAATTTATCAAAAAAGAACCCGAACTTTTAGGCGGAAGAAGAGAAATGCTGAAATCGGAGGTGGCGGAGTAAAAAATGGACGTTCTGATCAACGGTTTTTTAGGAATAAACGGCTTCGGTCTGACAAAGGCCTGTCTTTTATCGGATGGAATCGCGGCTGTCGGCGGAGCAGATATCGCTCTCAAAAAAAGCGACCTTAAAAAAGAATACGTACGCGATACGTCCGAAGCGGTTACCGGACTTAACTTCATCGACGGGCGTTACGACGTTCTGATAGATTTTTCTTCGCCGAAAGCTACGCCTTACATTTCGGAATACGTCTCAAAAACCTGCACGCCGGCTCTTATTCTGACTACCGGTCAAAGCGAAAAAGATATTAAATTGTTAAAACGCGCGGCTAAAATCGCCCCCGTGGCGGTAATAAAAAACGCTTCTGCGGGAATAAACGCCGTAGCTAAAATTCTCAGACCGCTGTCTTCGTATCTCGACGGATACAGCGTCGGAATAACCGAAACCCACCGCCGCGGTAAAAAAGACTGTCCGTCGGGAACGGCGCTTTTTCTTAAGGACTGTATTGCCGAATCTGTACCGAATTCTTCGGTAGAAATGAACTCTGTTCGGCTTTTCAACGAGTTCGGCAAGCATGAAATTATTTTCAGAAACAAAGAAGAACAAGTAACCGTCACGCACGAGGTTCTATCACGTTCCTGCTTTTATTCGGGCGCGATAAACATAGCGAAAAAGCTGATTACCATGCCCGCGGGATTTTATACCGACACGGATTTTTGATTATGAAAATTGCTTTTACAAAATGCGAGTGCTGCGGAAACGACTACGTTTACATAGATTCCGGCTCCCCCATATTCCGCGAATCAATAAGTAAAACCTCCTTGATTACCGACGATAAATTTTTTAAAAAAATTACCGTTTCTTTATCCGACCGCCGTTTCGGAATAGGTTCTGACGGGGCAGTTTTTTACAAGTTCCCCGCAGAAAAAACGGAATACGATCTCGAAATCAGAATGTATAATTCCGACGGATCTGAGGGCTTATTATGCGGCACCGCTTTGAGAAGCGCAGCTTGTATTCTGGACGAAAAACTCGCAAAATCATGCTTACAGAAAAGTTCGTATAAAATAAAGACGGCTTCCGGCATAAAAATGGTAAAAAAAGAAGACTCTTGCGGCTTTATCGCTGAAATCGGAAAAGCGGATTTTTCCGCCGGAGAAAAGTTTTCCGTCTTGAAAAAGCCTGTAATCAACTACACGTTTTGCTGCGGAGTTCCGCTCACTCTTCTATCCGTCGGCAATCTGCACGCGGTGGCGTTTGTCGACGATATAAAAAGCTTCGACCTCGAAAATTTTTATAAAGCTGTTAAACGCTCGAAAATTTTTACCGCGCCGTTCAATCTCGAAATCGCAAAAGTCACTTCGGATAATTCTCTTTTTACGAGAGTATACGAGAACGGCTCGGGCGAAACTCTTTGTTGCGGGACCGGTGCTTGCGCCGTCGCAGCTGCCGCTGTTTTACTCAAAAAACTCGCTTCGAAAAACATAAACACGGCCTTTAACGGCGGAACGGTATCAGTGAAATGCGACCAAAGTTACAATTTGTCGGTCGGCGGGAACGTTAAAAAGGTCTTTACGGGAGTATATTATTATGAGCCTTAAACCAAATAAAAATTTTGAAAAGTTACCGAAAGACTATCTTTTTTCGCGCATTAAAAAGAAAGAAGCCGAAATAAAAACAATAAATTTAACAAGGATAAGCATAGGCGACGCCGTTCTGCCGATAGGCAGAACGATAGTTTCCGCCATGCAAAACGCGGCAACCGAACTCGGAGAAAAAGCAAGCTTTAGAGGGTATCCCCCGCAAAGCGGTTATTCCTTTTTAAAGCAATCCATAATAAACGACTATAAAAGACGCAACATTGTCATATCTGAAGACGAAATCTTCGTATCCGACGGAGCAAAATCGGATTTATCCGGGCTTATGGATGTATTTCGGCAACACAGGTCTTATATAATCGCGCCGTTTTATCCTGTTTATCGAGATGCGGAAACCATAAAGGGAAACAATATAACCTATATCGAAGGAAATATAGACAATAACTTTTTGCCGCTCCCCGATAAAAAGTACAAATCGGGAGTTTACTATATAACTTCGCCGAATAATCCTACCGGAGCGACGTACGATAAAAATTCGCTCGTTTCTTGGGTGGAACACGCATTAAAAACAAAATCGGTTATAATTTTCGACGCGGCGTACGAGTGCTTTATTACAGAAAATCTGCCGCGCTCCATATACGAAATCGACGGAGCAAAAGACTGCGCGATAGAGGTAAAATCTTTTTCAAAGTCGGCGGGTTTCACCGGCGTAAGATGCGGATATACTGTTATCCCCGAAAAACTGAAATTACAAAACTCTTCCGGGCTTTTTTCGAAAAATAACGGCAACGTATACATAAACAAACTGTGGGAAAGACGACAGGCTGCGTTTTTTAACGGGGTTTCTTACATAACTCAACGCGGAGCCGAAGCCGCTCTCACCACTGCCGGCAAAGCTGAATGTAAAAAAAATATCGGGTATTACCTTAAAAACGCAGGACGTTTTTGTAAATTCTTTTCCGATCGCGGCGTAAGATTTTCCGGCGGTGTAAACTCCCCGTACGTTTTTGCCGAGACTCCCGATAAAATACCGTCAGAAAGATTTTTCGATGCGCTTATCGCAAGCGGACTGGTGGCTACGCCCGGCGCGGGATTCGGAGCATCCGGCGAATACTTTATGAGATACTCCTCTTTCTGCTCCGAAGCCGACGCCGAAAGAGCTGTTAAAATATTGTCTTTATTCTATTAAAACGGAAAAAATTTAACCTGAACCGCTGCGTTTTTGCCGCTTAAAAGTAAAAAATACTTAATTCAACGTGATTTTTACGAATTTAAGTAACAAATTGCCGATATAATGCTGCGGCGTTTTGTTGCTATTTCGTCCGATTTGATATATAATAAAAATACTTAAAGACACAAACTTTTGTCCGATTAAAACGGACTTTGCCTGAAATAAGGTAATATTCGTAATTATTAGCGGACGATCGCTTTATGCGATTTGTCCTATTTTTTTGCGTAAAACACTTTAAAAACGGATAAAATCATAAGATTTTAATCAAAAAACAATAAATATAATAAAATTTTATACAAAACGTAGTTAAAAGAGGTACAAAGGAATGTTCAGAAAAGATTTTTTATGGGGAACGGCGACCGCCGCAACTCAGATCGAAGGCGCGGCGTTCGAGGACGGCAAAGGTTTATCCGTCTGGGACGTCAACCCGAAGGCTAAAAATTTCACATACCGCGGAGACGGGGTTGAAGTCGCCTGCGATTCTTACCACAAATGGGACGAGGATCTCTTATTATTAAAAAATCTCGGTGTAAACGCTTACAGGTTTTCTATCGCATGGCCGAGAATTATTCCGAAAGGCGTAGGTGAAATCAATCAGAAAGGTCTCGATTATTATAAAAAGATGGTTGACGATCTTATCGCAGCGAATATTAAACCGGTAATAACAATATTCCACTGGGATCTCCCCTACGAACTTTATATAAGAGGCGGCTGGCTAAATCCAGAAATTTCGGACTGGTTTGCCGAATACGTCAAAGTTATAGCCGAAAATTTTGCCGATAAAGTAAAAATGTTTATTCCCATAAACGAACCACAATGCGTTCTCGGCGGTCTCGGCGGAACTTACAGAAATTCTAACTTCACCTCGAAAGAAATGCTTACCATGATACATAACATTTTGTTGTGTCACGGTAAAGCCGCGGCTATTTTACATAAATACGAAGGCGTTCGGGTAGGCATGTCCTCCTGCGGCGGAATAGATATTCCTTACAGCGAAAAAGCGGAAGATATTGAAGCCGCGAGAAGACACTTCTTCTCTACCGGAAAAGCAACGCCGTGGACCACCGCTACATGGCTCGATCCCGTATTTTTAGGCGATTATCCCGAAGAATATTACAAAATCTTCGCTAAAGACGAACTTCCCGATATAAAGTCAGGCGATATGGAACTTATAGCTCATTCCGCGGACTTTTTGGCGCAGAATACATATAACGGAGAATGCTACTTCAAAGCGGGTAAAAACGGCGAACCGGAAAGAGTAGATTTTCATTACGGATATCCGATGACCATGATGAACTGGCCCGTCACGCCCGAAGTTTTATACTGGGGACCTAAATTCTTATACGAACGCTATAAAGTACCATTCTATATTACGGAAAACGGCGTTGCGGTAACAGATCTTCTCACTCCGGACGATAAAATTCACGACGGAGCGAGAATAGAATTCATTCGCTCTTATCTCGAAAATTTTATGAGAGCCTCAGACGAAGGAGTGGACATAAGAGGTTATTTTTACTGGAGCATGCTCGACAACTTTGAATGGCTTTCCGCATATACAAAGCGTTTCGGTCTTATTTACGTCGACTACAAAACTCTTAAAAGATATCCTAAAGATTCGTATTACTATTATGCCGACGTAATCAAAACAAACGGCGAGATAGTAAATATATACAAAAATAAAAATTATAATAATCAGAAATAATTTTATTGTTATAACTGTTATATTCAGACGATAACTTTATTTAAAAATAAAAAGGTAATATTTCGGTAATAACGGTATTATCAAAACCGTACCGAATAAACTGAAAGCTCTGTTTTACGGCAGAGCTTTTTTAATTAATTTTTATATTTTAAATATAATTTAAAATATAAAAAACCATGCTTAAAGCATGGTTTTTGGTCTGAGTGAGGTGACTTGAACACCCGACCTCTTGCCCCCCAGACAAGCGCGCTACCAACTGCGCTACACCCAGTCGTAAAACGGACTTTATTTCGTCCGCTTTATATTATACAACATTTTTAAAAATTATCAAACTATTTGACTATGTTTTTGTAAAGATTTATTCTCATAATAAATATTAAGATAAATCCTTGTAAATAGTCGGATAATTTTTAATTATTCGCCGTCTTTGAAACTGTTGCCTAAAAACGTACCGAAGCCCGAAGGAGTCTTTCTTTTAGGTCTGTCGGTAAAGCCGCCGGTTCTTTCTCTTTTTCCGCCGAAATTGCCGTTTTTATTGAAGTTTCTGCCGCCTTCTCTGTTATAAGGCTTTTTATAGCCGTCCTTGTTATAGCCTTTGTTGTAAGTTTCGCGCTGGGGCTTCTTTTCGTTGGGAACGATTATCACGTATCTGTTCGGTTCTTTGCCTTCGGAAATGGTAGTAACGGTCTTGCTGTCCGCGAGAGCCGAGTGAATGATACGTCTTTCATACGGATTCATGGGTTCGAGAGAGATGTCTCTTCCGTATCTTACTGCCTTTTCTTCAAGTCTGTGGGCGAGCTTTATAAGTGTTTCTTCTCTCTTTTCGCGATAACCTTCGCAGTTTACGGAAACTCGTTTGTATTCTTTGTTTCCTATATTGGCAACTGCTCCGGCAAGCGTCTGAATAGCGTCTAAAATTTCGCCCCTATAGCCGATTAAAGCTGCGGAATCGGTAGCGATGATTTCTACTTCAACCTGTTCGCCTTCCGAAACGAGATTAGCTTTTGCTTCGAGATCGAGTTTATCGAATAAGCCGTTCAAAAATTCTACGGCGTTTTCGCCGTCGGTGTTGCTCTTTTTGATTTCTACCTTTGCGGGTTTCTTAACCGTTCCGAAAATACCTTTTACGGGTTCTTCGATAACGGTGATGCAGGCTTCTTCATGCGTGAGACCGAGTTCTTTAAGACCTTTTTCAATAGCTTCTTCGGTCGTCTTTCCGGTAAATTCCATTATTTAACCTCTTCTGACAATGTTATTATTTTCTTCTAAGCCTTCTTTCTTAGCGAATCTGGCGTCGACGATTTTATTGATTATAACGGTTGTAATCGTACTCATAAGCGTGCTTACGATAATGTAAAGCGAGAATGCTGCGGAGTAAATGAACGCAAAGAACGCCATCATTACAGGCATCATCCACATCATCATTTTCTGCGTCTGCGCGCCCTGTCCGTCTACGGTCTGAAGTTCGAGCTGATCTTTTTGCGACTTCATCGAAACGAACTGAGAAAGTATCATCGTGCCTATGGTAAGAACTATAAGAATATAGTAACCGTTGGGCTGCTTCGATTCTTTTGAAAGATCCCCGATAACGAGCTTATAATCGTCGTTTGACAAAACTTTGTTGTTATCTATTACCGGAGTGATTTTTACTATTCTCGTGCAACCGCTGAAAGAATAAACCGCGTCGGGCTTCCAGATGTTTTTTACCCAGAAGAAAGACTGTCTTTCTTTATAATATACGTCTGCCGAAGCGCGCTGCTGAATGTTTACGACAAACTTTTCGGCATTTTCGACCGTTCTTTCTGCTTCTTCGTACGTTTCCGCAAATGTCTTGTTTTCAAACTTAAGCGTTTCGTTCTTTTTTAACTGTTCGAGATCTACTCCGAAAAGAGCGTCGTCCTTTGTATAACTTACCTTGCCGTCTGCGTCTTTAGTAAGAGTGATTTTTAAAGTAACGTAGCTGTGCTGTGTCGAAAGCGTAACGGGAGTGGAAGTTACTCCGTTCTCCGTTTTTGAAACTCCTTTGGTAATAGTAAGCTCGTAAGTTTCTTCGCCTTTAGTTAACTTCTTCGTAACCGCTCCGTTATCAGAAACGCCGCTCAAAGCTCCTTCGATAGCGTCTGCGTTGAAAATAAGCTCGTCCGCTTTTGTCTTTTTATTTTTTTCTACCTTTACGTAATAACCGGCTTCGTCTGCACCGTCGGCTTCTATACCATCGATAACGACATGATTGTACGCAGCAGCCATGTTGTAAAGATTTTCTTCCTGCTGGAAGGTAGAATAACTGTTGAAACTGTTAAGAACTATTATGAATATTACGAGCGTTACGATGGTCGGTAAACACGAGCCGAAAACGCTGTAACCTTCTTTCTTATAAAGAGCCATTACCTTTTGGGAATACAGGTCCTTTCTGTCCTTATACTGTTCCTGAAGTTTTTCAAGCTCGGGACGCATCTGTTTCATTTTAAGCGAACTTTTACGCATCGAAGATCTTGAAAAGTAATCGAATATAAGCGTTACGAGTTTAAGTAAGACGGTAAAAACTATAATACCTACCCATACCGCCGGAAACGACGTGATAAGATCGGCAATAAGTTTTGTCAAACCGCCTACCGAAGGTTTGTATGCTATTTCAATAAAATTCATTTTAATATACCCATTTGACGACGCTTCTCTTATCCGGAACTTTATCAAACCCGCCTTTACTCCACGGGTTGCATCTTAAAATTCGCCAGATACCGAGCAGAACGCCGTAAAAAAATCCGTGCTTTAAAATGGCTTCAAGAGTATAAGCCGAACAACTCGGCATATATTTGCAATTATGAAACGATAAATGTTTCTGATAAAAGCGTATCATTTTTACGCTTAAATACTTCAGCATTTTTACTCTCTTAATACTTTTTTATTATTATCCTTTCCGAAATAAAAAATATTTTTAAATCTTAATATTCTGTAAAAAAATTATTTACTATACGATCGTTTAGATAAGTCCCTTTCTTTTAAAAGCATAGCCTAAATCTTTAACGAATTTATCGTAAGAATATTCTTCTTTAACCTTAGGTATAATAACAAAAAAGAAGTTTTGAGCGTCTTTAAACTTAAAACTTCTGAAAGATTCGCGCAAAAGTCTTTTGACGCGGTTACGCTGAACGCTTTTTCCGTGGCGTTTTCCGACGGCGTAGCCTACTTTGGTTTCCTTTTCGGGCATCATAACCAAAGTAAGACTGTCTGTATAGACCTTTTCGCCCTTTTTTAAGACTCTCGAAAAATCTTTTTCTTTTTTCAGTCTGTTATCCAATTTGAAACCCCGGTTCCGAAGAAACGGAACCATAGTCAAACTTCAGCCTAAATTAAGCGGAAAGTTTATGACGACCTTTATTTCTTCTTCTGGCGAGAACGTTTCTGCCACCCTTGGACTGCATTCTCTTTCTGAATCCGTGAACTTTGCTTCTCTGTCTTTTTTTCGGTTGATAAGTTCTTTTCATTTTTATTCCTTCCTTGTTTAATTCGATTTTATCGAAATTTATTTTTTATTTTCGCAAATTTTTATATAAAAATAAAACTCGCTTTTTAATTTTATTTTTTTTCGGGCGTATTGTCAAATAATTTAACCTTATTTTACTTTATTTAAGCCTCTATTAAGACAAAATTATTGTTTTACCGCTTAATTTTGTGTTTTTTGCCCGATTTTTTTTAATATACGGGCTATTTTTAGCCGTTTATTCTTATCGGAATTACGAGATAAGTGTAATCGGTATTGAGTACAGGCATCATAACGCACGGATCTATGGGAGAATTGAGATTCATGCTGATGAATTCTTCGTCAGTGGTTTTAAGATAGTCAAGTAAATATCTTCCGTTAAAAGCTATCGTTACGTCTTTACCGTCTACGGTAACGGGAATATTTTCGTTTACGGTTCCTATTTCGGATTTAGCGAGAACGTTCATAAAACCGTCTTTTATTTCGAGCTTTACTACGTTAAGCTTTTCCGATCTTGCGACTACGCTCGCTCTTTCTATACTGCCGACAAACATCTGTCTGTTTATTCTTACGTTCGTGATGAATTCTTTCGGCATAATGTCCTTATATCTTATAAAGTCGCCCTTTATAAGTCTTGAAATAAGTACGGTATCCGATACTTCTACCTTAAGGGCGTTGTCTTCCACGCTTATTCTTAAAACGTCGTCGTCTTTATTTAAAAGTCTCGTTATTTCCATAAGAGTTCTCGAAGGAACGATGGCTTTGAAGTTACCCGTTTTTAAGAGAAGTTCTTTTTTTACGACGGACATTCTGAATCCGTCGAGAGCGACTACGGTGAGACCGTCGTTATCTATTTCGAAAAGACAGCCTTTAAGAACAGGTCTCGAATCGTCCGTCGCGCATGCGAAAACGGTCTTTTCTACCACAGATTTAAAATCGGACTGCTTCATATCGAAGTAATTCGCGTTTACGTTCTTGCTGATTTTAGGATAATCTTCGGCGTTCATTACCTGAATGTCCGAATTGCTGTCGGCGTATCTTATTTGAAGTTTATCGCCTTCCGGTTTATACAGTTCGACCTGTTCGCCTTCGAGTTTTTTTACAAAATCGCCGAAAACTTTACCGGTAACTACGGTTTCGCCTTCCATAAGAACGTCGGCTTTTATAGTTTTTTCGATGGTAAGTTCGGTATCGGTCGCGGTAAGAACAAGTTTATCCCCTGAAGCGGAAAGTTTTATCCCTTCGAGCACGGGATTTGTTGTTTTTGAGTTAAGTGCCTTGGATACGGTCAGAACCGCGTCCGAAAGATCAAGACCGTTGCAAATGAGTTTCATATTGTCTCCGTAATTTTTAATTTGTCGCGTATTTATTACAGGCTCCGCATTATTTACAGCTTATATATTATATAATACAAAGGTAAAAAAAGCAAACATATATGACAAAAAGTTATCAACCGCTTTATTAGTCCGTTTTACGGGATTTTTATAAATTTTTTAATGAAAAAAACTTTCCGTCCTTTCGGTTGTAAGATTTATTTTTAATTTTTTTAAATAATATCGGTAATATTAGTATAACTCTGTTGAATTGTTGAAAAGTAAAAAAATATCATAAAAAATCTTAATATTTTAAAGTGTAAAAAGTGTTTGTAACTTTGTTTGTTCCGGTTAAAATTTATGTTGATTGTTTGTAAAGAGAGTTGATAACTTCTTCCGGCTTCGATTTTAATTTCAAAATAAAGTAATCGTTAAAAAAGTTATCTACAAAGTTATCAACCGTGTTGAAAAGTTAATTTTAAATTTTGTCGAGAATGTTGATAATTTTTTTTTAAAGTGATATAATCGGGGTATGAAAACTTTTTTTGACGAAGCAGGTATAAAAATATCGGACGAACAAATTAATATGTTCGCCGCCTATAAAGATCTATTAAAAACTTATAACGACAGGTTTAATCTTACCGCTATAACCGAAGACGAAGAGATTATAAAAAAGCATTTTATAGACAGCGTTTTATATTGCGATAAATTAAAAGGAAAAACGCTTATAGACGTAGGTTCAGGCGGCGGGTTTCCGGCTGTTCCGATTAAGATTATGCGTCCCGATATAGAAGTTACCATGCTCGAAGCAACAGGCAAAAAGTGCATGTTCTTAAAAGAAGTCGTAAAGGAGCTTAATCTTACCGGCGTAACAGTTATAAATAACAGAGCCGAAGAACTTGCAAAAGATATTAAGTACAGGGAGAACTTCGATATATGCACGGCGAGAGCGGTCGCGAGACTCAACACGCTTTCGGAATACTGTATTCCGTTTGTTAAACCTGGCGGAAATTTTATTGCATTCAAAGCCGACGCGGAAGAAGAGATAAAAGAAGCAAAAAGCGCAGTGAAAATACTCGGCGGTAAGCTTAAAGGTACTGTTTTGTTCGACCTGTTCGGTAATAAACGTACCGTTGTGGTTATAAATAAGGTACAAAAAACGCCAGAAAAGTATCCGCGCGGAAACGGAAAGGAACGAAAAAAGCCGTTATGAAGAACTATCTCGATTCAGTATATGAGTTTCCGCAAGAAACCGCATGCACGGTTACCGGACATAGAATACTCGAACGTAAATTCGATAATAACGTATTAAAAAGCGATCTTGCCGAAATAATAAAAAGCGGATATAAAGTTTTTAACGTCGGTATGGCGATGGGATTCGATATGGCTTGTTTTAACGCTTTGTCGGAACTTAAAAAAACGTATAAAGACATAAAGATCGTTGCATGCGTTCCGTGCAAAAATCAGTACGAGTATTATCCTCAGAATATAAGAGAAAAATATTCCGAATTTTTAAAAATCGCGGATAAAATTTATGTTCTGCAAGAAAATTACGACGAATTCTGCATGAGAAACCGTAATATCTTTATGGTAAAAAATTGTTCGCTCGTATACTCTTATATTTATAAAATTTCGGGCGGAACATATCAAACGGTAAGACTTGCTTCCGATTACGACAAACCGATAAAATCTTACGGATTTTCTGTTAACTTAAACGAAATCTGTTCCTGTAATGTGCCGACGGAAAATAAGACAGAAGAAAACGAAAACAAATAACCCTTGCCTGATTTAAGCAAGGGTTATTTGTTTAATATTTATTTTAATAAAAAAACGATTTTAATTATAAGAGTAAAGAACCGATAAAATGTTGTTTTATTGTGTTTTTTAAGCCGAATTAAAGCGGTATTTTAAAATAAAGGTATGTGTCGTCGCTACCTGTATTATTGAAACCAGACCGCAGCAGAGTATTTTTTGAAGCGTTGTTTTGTAAAAAACATTTTGCTTTTATAACTGAAGGCTTGAACTTTTTAATATACTCTATCATAGCTTTTACGGCTTCGGTAGCGAATCCGAATCCCTGATAATTTTTAAAAAGTCTTATTCCTATTTCGACTTCGCTGCTTCCGTTAAAGTTATGAAAAACTCCTTCGCCTATCATTTTATTGTGAGAATAGTCGCTGTTATTTTTTATTGAATTTCCGTTTTTAAGTCTTATAGCGAGAGAATATTCTTCTTTTTTTCTCTTAAGGGAAGTCATAAAGTCATAAAAATAATCGGGCGAAGGCTCTTTTTTCTCAGGTAAATCTTCATGGTAATCGTATCCCCAGTATTTATTGAGTTTGTCGTCTGTGTAAAGAGCGTAATATTCGTTTTTATCGTTCGGAGTAACGTCGTCTATTATGAGTCTTTCGGTTTCTATAACCGGATTTTTTATTTTATCGAAAAGCAGTTCCATTTTATAATTTTTTTTAATTTTAATGCGTTTTATGGTTATTTGGCGTATTTAAAATATAGTATAAGAGTAAAAATAAGAGTAAAACTCGCCGTAAGCGCAACGTTAAATTTAAGGCTCGCTTTTAATAAAGCGAGCCTTTTATAACGATATTTTAATTACTTGTTTTCGGCGGGTTTTGTTGTCGCAGTCGTTTTTGTCGTTTTGGTTGCAGTCGTCTGAGTGGCTTTATCGTCTTCTACGACCGCTTTAAGACTTGCGAGTAAGCCGGAAACGTTCTGAATTTCGCTCGGAACTACTATCTTGGTACTCTTTCCGTCCGCTAAAACTTTCAACGCTTCATAGCCTTTTAAGGTAAGGTAGGCCGCATTCGGATTCGCTTCGTTTATGAGTCTTATCGCTTCGGCGGTACCTTCGGCTTCCGCGATAACGGCGGCTTTTTTAGCTTCTGCGCGTAAAATAGTGGATTCTTTTTCGCCTTCGGCTACAAGAATACTGCTTCTCTTTTCGCCTTCCGCTTTTAATATCTGTTCACGTCTTTCGCGTTCCGCTCTCATCTGTTTTTCCATCGCCTGCTGAATGTCTTTTGGCGGGAGTATGTTTTTGAGTTCTACACGGTTGATTTTTATTCCCCACGGATCGGTCGCTTCGTCGAGAATAATTCTCATTTTTGCGTTTACCGTATCTCTCGAAGTAAGAGTTCCGTCAAGTTCGAGTTCGCCGACAAGGTTACGAAGAGTTGTTGCGGTAAGATTTTCGATAGCCATAAGAGGGCTTTCGACGCCATAAGTGAAGAGCTTCGGATCGGTTACCTGAAAGTATACTACGGTATCTATCTGCATTGTTACGTTATCTTTGGTGATAACGGCCTGCGGTCTAAAGTCGGCTACCTTTTCTTTAAGAGAAATAGGCTTTAAGGTTCTGTCGATAAACGGAGCGATAAAATGCAGTCCTGATTCGAGCGTTTTATGGTATTTTCCTATTCTTTCGACGATTACTATTGTTGATTGTCTTACGATTTTTACGCAGGTCGCAAGTATCACTATAAGTACGACTATTAAAACTACAAGAGCGATGATTAAACCGGTTTTCATGTCATTTTACCTCCCTGACAATAAGTTTGTTTCCTTTTATTTCCACCACTTTTACCAAAGAACCTTCTTTAAGTTCCGCCGTTTCGTCTTCCAAAGAAGCGCTCCACACAACCCCGTTTATTTTTACGGAACCGGGCGTCTGAAAGGCTATCGGCGTTATCAGTTTAAGTTCTTTTCCGATTAAAAGATCGGTATTGGTTTTTGATTTGTCTTTCGAAAGATACTGTATGAGTTTCTTTCTGAAAAATATGATAAAGAGTACGGTCGCGACAGCGAATACTCCTACCTGTATCGCCCAATGTACGCCAAATAGCGCCAGAACGAGAGCGATCAGTGCGCCGGGAACGAACCAGATTCCTACGAGTTCGACCGTGGCTATTTCAACTACGATCGCAAGTAAAATTATCGCAACCCATATGTAAACCCACATTCGCTTTTATCCTCCTTATTATTTTTTGTTTCGGCTGTTTCGTTGTTTACTAAAATATTTACGGTAATTTATTTTATTTAATTCCGATATACTTTTTAATGTATTCTGATAAACGACATATCCGATGTTAAGATACGAATAAATTTATAAAATTATTTCATGTTCTTTTCGACAAAATCAATAATGTCGGCGATTCTGTCAAGGTCTTCTTTTATGTAATAGTCTATATAAATTCTGCCCTTTGTTTCGTTGCCGATGGCGTTGACTTTTGTTCCGAGAACTCTCTGCATGCGCGAGATAAATTCTTTTAAGTCTGCGCTCTGCTCGACGTGCGGCTTTTTCTTCTTTTCTTCCGGCGGAGTGAAGTAATCTTTAACCTTTTCTTCGACGTCTCTTACCGACATGCCTGTTTTTACTGCTTCCTTGGCGAATTTAACCTGTTCGCTTTCGGGTAAAGTGATCAAAGCTCTCGCATGTCCGGCGGAAAGCTTGTTATTAGCGACAAGGCTTACTACGTCGGGAGTGAGGCTTAAAAGTCTTAAGGTGTTTGCTATAGCCGGACGGGATTTGCCTATTCTGTCGGCAAGTTCTTCCTGCGTTAAGCCGTAATCGTCCATGAGCGAACGCATCGCAGTAGCCGATTCGATGGGATTAAGATCTTCTCTCTGCAAATTTTCGATAAGAGAGATTTCTTTAATCTGTCTTTCGGTGTAATTTTTGATTATTACCGGAATTTTTTTAAGTCCCGCTATACGGCTCGCTCTCCAACGTCTTTCGCCGGCAATTATCATGTACTTGCCGTTGCTTTCGTCGTTAACGATGATAGGCATTATTACGCCGTGTTTTTTTATCGAATCCGCGAGTTCGTTGAGTGCGGTTTCGTCAAAAACTTTTCTCGGCTGGTTGGGATTTGCGAAAACCGATCCTATATCTACTTCCGAAACCGTCTGTTTTTTATCTTCGTTGAATAAAATATTTCTTCCGTAGTCTTCTTCCGCGTCCGAAAATATGGACGCAAGTCCTTTGCCGAGTCCTTTGTTCTTCATATTTTTCTCCTTATATAACCCGATAAAAATTTTTGGTTTTATCTGAGTTTTGCCTTCCTTTCTCTTTTTTATTACTTTTTGTGGTAATGTTTCGGTAATACAGGTTGTATAAAACTGTTCCGACTTTATCTTTTTATTTTAATTATTCCGTAGCGGATGAATTCATCCGCTACGGAATAACAGCTTAAAAATTATTCTTTGCTTTCGCTTGAAGGATCTTCTTTATTACCGCTTTCAGACTTTTCGGAATCTTTGGAGAATCCTTCCTCGTCCGTTTTTTCGGTATCCGATTTTTCCGTTTCTTTTAAGTTTGCGGTTTCATCGGTAACGGGAGCGGTGGTAACGTTTCTTTCAAACGGGTTTTCAGAAAGGCGTCCTTCGTTTTCGTCCATAAACGCTATGACGTCTTCGGCGGACTTACCTTCCATGATAAGATTTACTTCTTCGCCGTAAATGGTTTCGCGTTCGATAAGAACCCTTGCCATAACGTCTAAAAGCGGTTTGTTTTCGTTCAGTAATTTTCTGGCTTTAGCGAGAGCTTCGTCTACAATGCGCTTGATTTCGGAGTCTATAAGCGCGGCGGTCTGTTCGCTGTAAGTAACGTGCGAAGCCATATCTCTGCCGATAAATACTTCTTTATCGCTGCCGTAGTTGATAAGACCTACCTTTTCGCTCATGCCCCATTCGGTAACCATGAGACGCGCGCGCTTCGTTACCGCCTGAATATCGCCGGAAGCCCCTGCAGAAACGTCTTTTATTATAATTTCTTCGGCAACTCTTCCGCCTAAGGACATTACTATATCGTCCAAAAGTTTGTTTTTGAGTATGTGAGAATCGTCGTTGTCGGGGAGAGTCATGGTGAAGCCTGCAGCCTGACCTCTCGGAACTATCGTAACTTCGTGCACAGGGTCGCAATTCGGCAGTAATTTAGCTAAAATAGCATGACCTGATTCGTGATAAGCCGTTATGCGTTTATCGGTTTCGGTAACGAGTCTCGACCTCTTTGCAGGTCCCATCATTACCTTATTTACGCCTTCGAAAAGGTCTTTGTTGCCGATTTCTTTCTTATTTTCTCTCGTAGCGATAATTGCTGCTTCGTTAAGAAGATTTTCGAGATCTGCGCCGGAGAAACCTGCCGTCATACGTGCGACGGCTTTAAGATTAACGTCTTTTGCGAGAGGCTTGTTTCTTGCGTGTACTTTAAGAATAGCTTCTCTTCCTTTGACGTCGGGCATGTTTACATAAATCTGTCTGTCGAATCTGCCCGGACGCATAAGAGCCGGATCGAGAATGTCCGCACGGTTTGTCGCAGCCATTATAATTATGCCGTCGTTGGCGTTAAAGCCGTCCATTTCGACGAGCAGCTGATTAAGCGTTTGTTCCTTTTCGTCGTTGCCGCCGCCGAGGCCTGTGCCTCTCTGACGACCTACAGCGTCGATTTCATCGATAAAGACTATACAGGGCATGCTTCTTTTAGCGACGTCGAATAAGTCTCTTACTCTCGACGCACCCACGCCTACGAACATTTCGACAAAGTCGGAACCGCTTATCGAGAAGAAAGGAACGCCAGCTTCGCCCGCTACAGCCTTTGCAAAAAGCGTTTTACCCGTTCCGGGAGGGCCTACTAAAAGTACGCCTTTAGGAATTCTTGCGCCGAGTTCTGAGAACTTTTTAGGCGATTTCAGAAAGTCTACGATTTCTTTGAGTTCTTCTTTTTCTTCTTCCGCGCCCGCAACGTCCGAAAATCTCGTTTTTACGTTGGTATTCATTTTGGCGTTTGTCTTGGCGAAGTTCATCGCGCCCTTTGTTCCGCCGCCACTCGCTCTCATTATGAATATAAGAGCTACTATCGCAAGACCTACGCAGATTATAGGAACAAGATACGACCAGAACGAACCCGCGTTTGGATCGGTGTAAGAATACGTTACGCCGATTGCGTCGAGTCTTTTTTCAAGCTTATCTACCGCGCCGCTCGCTCTCGAATAAGTCGATGTGTAAGTTACGGTATTTGTTGTTGTCTTGCCGTCTTTGCCTGTTGAAGTGTACGTCATCGAAACAATTACGTTATATCCGTCTACTTTTACCGAATTTATAGTTAAACTTGTAATATTAAGCTGAATATTCGTGTTGTTTTTGAACTCTTTGATTCTTTCGCTGTCGTTGGTTACTTGTTGGCCGTTTTCATCTACTTCTGCACCGGCTTCGATTATATTCCATAATTTACTGTAAGCCATATTTACGGTCTTGTTCGATGAAAATACCGATACGACCGCTATTATTACAGCAAGAGCGAAGATTATAAAAATAATCATTCCGGAATTGTTCTTTTTCATGTGATCTCCTGTTAATTCCTTTTGATACTTTGTTTTTCGTTAATTGTTTTTTGTGTTTGTTGCTTTTTATGTTTTATTTGATAGATGTTTTATGGCATAATTCAGTATTCAACTTATTTTTATTAAGCTTTTACTGTTTTGCTTTGTCGTTGGTTTCAGAGTTATTTTGCTTTATCGGATTCGGTTTGCTTATTTTGATTATTATAAATTATTACAGATTTTTGTCTGATGCTTTTATCAATCTATAAATAATCTGAAGAAAAAGGCGGCAAAGCGAAGTTCTTATTTCAGGTTACGCCGCTAAGACGTATGGGTTGTCGTCGGTTCGTGTACCGACACCGTTTGACGCAATTAGCGAATAAATATAATATCTTACTATATATTATATACAATTTTGTAAAAAAATCAAGCGTTAAAATTATATTCGTTTTATATCGGATTCCATATTTAATGGACTCAGAACGTTCTGTATTTTATCGCCATTCAAATAATATGCTTCCGCCTTGTTTTATTGCATTTTTCTGATTCGGTGTTAAAATTTATGAAAAAGATAGCATATTTGCCTTTAAACGAAAGATCGTGCAATTATTCGTTTTTGTTTTACGGTTTTATGTAAATGTTGTAAAAAGATTGCTAATCCGGTATAAAAAAGCGTTTATAACATGAAAAAAGCAATTTTTTTTGAGAAAAAAGAGACAGAATTAGAAAAAATAAAAGCGTAAAAGTAGTTTTTATATGTTTTGTAGAAATGAATTTATTAAAGATTAAATTGCGAAAAGTAAACAGAGACCGGATCGTGTAGTTTTTTGTTTTGTCATTAGGATCCTAATCTTATAATAAACGCACTGTTTATTTCGATCTCGGTGAAATTTTTCATATTAAGTCCATAAATTTTTTAATTTTTTTAGTTTTGCGAGGGGGACAAAACCACATAACAAAGATTTATGATAAATTATATGAACAGGGAATAAATTGTCGTCGGTTTTGAATTCTGCTAAATTTTTTATAATAAGTAAGATTAGGTTTTATTAAAGTCTTGTTTTGGTAGTGTTTCAACGCGACTGGTTTACCGAAATAATACCATTTTATATATTTGGCGCGGTTTCGACGGACCTGTATCGTTGAAAATGTACCACATTTAAGGATAACAAAAGACTAAAAATTTGTCGTGATTCTCCGAATTATAACTTAAAAACACTTTTATGACGTGTAAACCTTGTTTTTAGCGGGAAAACAATAATGTTTTTGGGTTTTGCCGCAAAAACGGAAGATTTTTATAACGAATCAGAATTTATCTAAAAACATACTGTTACTGTGTCAGAAATAATAAATAGATTACATATTTTGCATGAATCTACTTAATTTTCGAACCCTATGTTAAAATTTCTAATCTCTTCTATCGATTGAAAATAAAACATGTTTAACGTGTATTTTAATTATTAAATATATTCATTTTATTATATATAGACTTAATTTTATTTCAGAATTTTTTCTTGAAATTTATTAGTGTTATTATAATTCGATAATGATATTTTTTATATGTACTTCCGCTATTTCTGCTTTTTTATCCGCAAATCTATTCTTTCAAAGTAATTTGATGATACCGTTTGATTTATCTGTTTTTAAAAGCCAATTTCTATATAAAAACCATCATTTGATCTGAAGGCGTAAATCAAAATGTAAGTTTTTATTAAAAAACCGCTATATGTATAGCTTTGTTCTTCTTTTTAGGTTTTACTGCTGTTTTTGTTGCCATGTATATAGTGGTTGAGCTGTACATATAAGCTGCCCCGATTTGCTTTTTGTTCTTAAAGAACGTTTACCTTTCCGGAAGAATTTTACTTTAACCATAAATTTAGTTTTCAGATTGGTCTGTATGTTGTTTTTTATTAATTTTTTTTGAGGATTTCATTGTTCGGGAGAAAATATTATTAAAATTGATAAAAAGTATTATTTATAGTAAAAAATGCCGTTTTTTTGCTATGTTTTTGGTGAAAAAATATAAAATTTCGATTTTTAGCCGTTTTCACGCATTTTTTGAATTTTAACGGGGAAACCTTCATTTAAAATCATTAATAATATTTATAAATGTTGTAAAATCAGTCAATGTATTATATAAATAATAAAATATGTCAAAAATGATTTTTTCAGAATAAAGAGTTTTTCGGATAAATTTTTTATGGTACATTATTATAATTTTGCTTACGACCGTACCTCGGACGGACCTCGAAATCAATATTTGACTATTATAATTCTGATTTTTTAACGCATAATTATTATTATGCGCTTTATATTATATGGTAAAATTTATGATTATTTAGCGCAATATTTTATGTATAATGCATATATAGCTGCAGAAACAATAATTTTTGTAATAGCATAATTACTACATTAAAATCCATCTTTTATTTTAACATTCCTAATATATCTTAATTATAATCTCTGTTTTTGTATTATCTTTTTTCTTTTATGTGATATTTTTATGATAAAATTATCATTTAATTTTAATTATTTATATTTTTTGCCTTAATTTGATTTGCACTACAAATTAAGGCTTTTATATTTCTTTAATAATTTTTCATTTTTGAATAGACGCTTTTTATAGCAGTGTTTTTGGTTTGTTCTGGATATTTTATAATTTTTTCGCTTTCTTCATACTGCTTTATTTATTTTTAAAAGAAGGTTTATGTGCCTTGGTCTATTTTTATCAAATTTTACTATGCACTATTATGTTTCACGTGAAACAATGATGTTTTTCTGTTCCACGTGAAACATTTAAAATAAATGGGACAAAGGTTTTTTTAACTCAAAAAATGGCTTGAAAATGCGATTTTTTGCCTTGCGCTCGCCGATTTTTAGTAAAAATTTACATTTTTGCTAAAAATTATTTTATAGGTTTAAGATAAATATATCGAGATTGATTTACGTAAAAACGATTAAAAAAATCTTTTTAGGCAATAATATCATCGCTTGTGTCGGTTAGCTGCCATAAATATTGTTCTTAGATATATAAAATGCTATTTTGTACATAAAAATAAAAAATATGGAGATTTTTTATGAGCGATTTGTCTATAAAGTCATACAAAAAGGCCGATTTTGTTGAAAAAAATAAAAAATTTAAGTTTGCACTCACCGATCGTGATCTTATCTTAAAAATAAAAGAAATTATTAAAAAATATAATTATGAAGATTTGCGACCTGTTTTTGTTTGCGTTGGGAGCGATTTGGTTGTAGGCGATTGTCTCGGGCCGCTTGTCGGAACTATGCTTAAAAATATTAAAGGTTCACCATACGTATACGGCAGCTTAAATATGCCCGTAACCGCAAAAGAAGTTAATTCTGTTGGAAAATATATGATAAAAACCCATAAAAAGTCTTTTATTATAGCAATTGATGCCGGAGTGGGAATCAGAAGTGATGTCGGGAAGATCGTAGTGAGCGGTTCCGGGTTAAAACCGGGACTTGGAGTAAATAAGAAGCTTGAAGACGTCGGAGATCTTAGCATCGTGGGGGTTGTTGCGGAAAAGACTCCGAATAATACCAAACTGTTTAATTATACAAGGCTTAATCTTATATATAACATGGCGACTGCGATTACGGAAGGGCTTTCGGCTTATCTGACTTATTACAAAGATAAGTGCAGGGGGATAAGTATTTTTTCTCACGATATTGATAAGAATAAAATCAAATTAGCTTTTTAAAACCTTCACGTATATTTTGAATTTTTTATTATATTTTGTGACACAACATATGTATAAATTTATTATAACATGGTGCAAAAATCCGATTAAATTTTTATGATTAAATGGCGCTAAATACTTATTGTGCGCCATTTATATTACTATAAATTTATTTTATAAATTTTGAGTTAATCGTCTTTACAAAAAGCTATAGATTAAACACGTTGACTATCTTAGCTATAAATATTATTATAAAACGTCATTCTTAATGTTATGACTAAATTAAATCTTATCGAAAGTGATGGAGCTGAAGTTGAAAAAACCATTAAGATATTTTCTGACGTATTTATATTGATTTTATTTTTGGCTGATAAAAAAATCAACAAACCATTTTTGTACAAAAATCGACTACTTAAAAATCAGGTATTGACAAGAGAGCAATTTATTTTGTACAAAATTATTTATTACTAATTGATTAGATATATAGTTGTATATTTTTGGGCGTATATAACTATAATTTTTGCATTTTTTATAAATTTTTAATAATAATTTTCTATCCGACATTCGGTCAATTTTACGTTACGATAAAAAATGAAATAATATGAATTTCGGAACGCCGAAAGAGAAAGCCGCTATCTATCCGCTTTTTATCGGATATTTATCGCAATTTTCTGAAATATCCGAAATCTGCTAAAATTGTTTTGAAATAAAACTTTTTAATGATAAAATTCAAATGAAACAAAGGGATGACGTTGTTTAACCCGAATTAAACCGCTAAATCGGTCATGGAGAAATTAAATGGAAAAACAAAAGAGACGTTCTTTATGTATATTTTTGCTTATCGCGGGACTTGTTCTTTCCGCATTGTACGCACCGAACACAATTATGCGTGTAATAAAACGCAACGCGATAGTGAATGCCGAAACCGTCTATAATTCCGCTACGGTTAAGGAAGTAACTACCGACAAGGACGGCTATTGGATCGCTGCGGACGAATTTGATTATAAGCTTTTCGTTTTTTACAAAGTCGTGAAGAATGAAACCGCTGTTAAAAATCTTAATGCCGGAGATACCGTTTATTACGATATAACCAAGGAAGAGCTTGAAGTTCTTGCTGCAAAATCCGATAAAAATTCGGATGAAACGGGTGAAGAAAATAAAAGCGTCAACGGCGACGAAAGTAGTTCCGGCTCGGGTTCGTCAAGTTCCGGCTATGGACCGTACGCTATAATAAGGTCGCTTAAAGTCGGTGAAACGGAAATTTTTTCGGTCAAAAATTTTAACGATTTTATAAAAGACAATTACAGACTTTCGGTCATCGGCGGAAGCGTGGTTTCGGTCATCGCTATCGTCACGACGCTTGTAAGCCTTGTCTTTGTTATAATTTTCACCGTTAAGGGCAAATATGCTCCGAAAACTTTTGTTTATACCGAAGATTCGTCTGATTCTTCGTCCGATAATTCTGACGGAGCGGCCGAATAAACCTTGAACGATATATTATCGTTAAATTCATTACACAAAACCAATTTAAAATAATATAAATACAAAAAGAGCCGCAAATTTTTACGGCTCTTTTAATTACATATTTTTTTATTTATGCGAATATTACGCTATCTGATCAATCGGATAGCTTTTCGGGTTGTCGTTCTATTGTCTTGTCGCTTTTAAAAATTTATTTAGCAGCCGATAGGCCGGTCGGAAAAATAAAAAAATTACGACGGTAGCTGCAATATCTGTAATCTTGTGGGTTACCTGATAAGCAAGTTGACGAGAGCGGCGCGGTAAATGCAGTACATTTTCAAAAGGTTTTCTTCCGAGACGTATTCGTTAGGTTCGTGGATGGCTCCTTCGGCTCCTTCGAACTCTGGACCGAAAGCGCAGCCGCATTCGAATACGGAAGAGAAAGTCGCGCCAGAGCAGGAGTAAGGCTTTTCGTTTTCGCCGGTTACGTCGTTGTATGCCGCAAGAAGGCTCTGAACAAAGTCGCCGTCTTTGTCTACATAAAGCGGATCTCTGCCTTTGATCGCACGGTAGGGGATGCCAGTTTTATCGAACAGCGGTAAAAACTCGTCAAGATTCATTTTTGCGGGAACTCTGAAGTCGCATGTAAGAGTAATAACGCCGTTGTTTTCGGAAATTATATCCGGCGAAAGAGTGGCTTTGCCCGTTTCGTTGCCGAGCTTTGTTATGCCGAGTTTATCGTCAAACAAATATTCGATGAGCGGGGAAACGGTGCCGTTTTCGACCTCGTCGATATATTTAAGTATCGGCAGAATTGCGTTTTTGCCGAGTTCGGGTTTGGATCCGTGAGCGGCTTTGCCGAAACTTTCGATAACACCGTTATTTACGATAAGATTATATTTTTTTATAAGGTCCGGTACGATTTCGCCGCATACGGTTGCGTGATCGCATACCGCATTGGCAACCGTACCGCCGGTGAAACCTGAAAATTTACCGCCGCGACCTTTATAGTCGTATTCGAATATTATTCTGTTAGGTCCCTTTTCGGCATATACCACAGGGAAGTTCCCGTCGGGAGAAAATCCGAATTTAGGGAAATGCGATTTAGTCTTAAAATATTCTACGTCGCCCCAGCCGGATTCTTCGTCGAGGCCGACGAAAAAGCGAACGTTTTTCTTGAGAGCCGCTTCTCCGTACTCGTCGATTACGCTTTTAAGCGCGTAAAGACAGGTGAGAACGGGCCCTTTATCATCCTGAACGCCGCGGCCGTAAAAAGTCCCGTCTATTTTAGTAAGAACGTAAGGTTTTGTGTTCCAGCCGGCGTCCGGCGCGGGAACGACGTCGAGATGCCCGATGATGCCGAGTTCTTCGCCGTGCCCTACTGAGATTTCGCCCATATGTCCTTCGTAGTCGATAACGTCGAAATTCATTTTTTTCGCTATTTTTTTGAATACGTCGAACGCTTTTTTAACGCCGTTTCCGAACGGCGCGTTTTCGGCGGATTTATCCTTTTCGCTTTTCGCGGCGATAAGATCCGCAAAATCTTTCAAAAATTCGGGATAATTTTCCATTGAATATTTCATAATGTTCTCCTTGATAAGAAGTTAAGTTTTTATATTTATAATTAAGCATATCGGTTCTGTTTCAAAGATACAGGTATCTAAAAAACTATCCGTTTTTTGTAAAAAGAAGTATAATGCGGGTGAGCCTGACGAATAAACGTATCATCGAAACGATACCGCAAATACGGTAAAACGATTACTGTTCGGGTACTACGGCAAAAATTACAAGGTCTGACGCATAACTGTTTTTAAGTTCGTGCGTTGCGCCTTTTTTACAGTAGTGGACTTTACCTTCTTCTAAAAGTTCCGGTTCGCCGTCAACTATAATGTCTCCTTTGCCGGAAAGACAGTAAATTACTTCGGAATTTGTTTCGTGCGTGTGCTTACCGATCGAGCAACCGGGTTTAAGGACGGCTTTCATGATTCTTACTTTACCGTCGAAAAACATTTTGGCGATAACTTCGCCGTTGCCGCCTTTGAAGTTTTTAATCGTTTCGGAATTTATTTTATCAAAAACAAGCATAAAATTTTAATCCTTTTTATAAGTTAAAAACCGTATAAGCCGATAGCATGTCGCGCATATCGTTTGCATATAAATCGCGTATTTCCGTAATAGCGGCAGCTGCAATTAATGTTTTAAACTTATATATATTTTTTTATTATTATACTACTGCTTGTAAATAAAATCAACACAGAATAAATAACAAAACGTAAAAGTTGATTTATGCGTATCGGCAAAACGGCAACGCCGTCTGCACCGGCAGCAAACCGATTGTAAAAAATATCGAAGTAAAAAATTTTACGCATAATCCGCCGAAAACGGGGCAAGATATTAGCAAGGGAGGAAACATGCAGCTGCAAGACACAAAGACCTTAATAAACCTTGCGAGGAGCTTTTCCGGCGAAGCGCAGGCGGGATTAAGATATCAGCTTACGGCGAACATAGCGGAGATGCAAGGCTACAAGATATTATCGGACGAAATCCGCAAAATCGCCAAGAACGAAGTCAATCACGCCAAGGTATTTTTCAACTTTTTAACACAGGCGGGAGAATTCAAAAACATTACGTACACTGCGGGATTTCCGTATTACGGTGAAGGAATTTCGGGCGGACTGCAATCCGCGGTTAAGTCCGAAAACGACGAAGCCGATTTGTACGAAGAATTCGCTTCCGTTGCGGAAGAAGAAGGATTTACCGAGATTGCCGAAAAGTTCAGACTTATCGCAAAGATAGAACTGAGACATGCGGATATTTTCAATTATCTGAGTAAGAGTTTTACGGAAGATACGCTGTACAAACAGCCTAAACCCGTAATGTGGGTATGTTCGGAATGCGGACATATCGAAACTTCTACCGAAGGTTGGGACGTTTGCCCCGTGTGCGGTTCTACGCAAGGGTTTATAGAGCTAAAACTTAAGTAGGAGAAGATTATGAGAAAAGAAACCAATAAAAGCAAAAACACGACCGCAAAGAAGTCTGCAAGTAGCAAGGCAAAAGCCTGTAAAGGCTAAAACGCACACCGATCCTTTCGGATCGTACACGGGGATAGATCTTTACGAAGAATTCGCAAAACCCGTGCAGGACGTGGACGATCTTTGACTAAATTATGCGTAAGGCAATAAGTAAAATTTTATAAGCGTTTGCGGCTTGATAAAAATACGCAAAGTAAAATTTGCCTTAAAAATATCGGCTCATAAGGTTCTTTTTGAGAAATCGAAACAGAAAGTATGAACAAAGCGATTTCTACGGCGGATAATCATAGCGCAATCAAGAACAAAAACGAAAATTTATACGATGCCGAACGTAAACTTTTATAAGTCTTTAATATGAAATATACTATTCCGATGGTTAAAGATTAAAAGTAAAAATAACGTTAAAGTCAGACGCGGGAACAAAAACAGACAAAGTAATAAAAGCGTAAAACTTTAATAAATTACGAATAATTACGGATATGTAAAAATAGTTCCGGAAGAGTACCGCGCGCGGTACTCTTTTTCCGTTATAATAAGTACGGCGGATAACAAAAGACGATTTATTATAAAATAAACGATAAAATGATAGTAAAAGATATATAAAAATTGACTTTTATCCGAAATTCGGGTAAAATAAAGGTCAAGTCATTCGTGTGATCGCGGCAACGCATGAAAAGGCGTTGATGAGGAAAGTCCGAGCATCACAGGGCAGGACGCCGGAGAAATCCCGGTGAAGGCGACTTTAAGGAAAGTGCAACAGAAATATACCGCCGTAAGGTAAGGTTGAAAAGGCGTGGTAAGAGCACACCGTGTCTGCGGTAACGCGGATAGCCATGTAAACCCCGTCCGATGCAAGATTGACGTAAAGGTACATTGGGCTGCCCGTCCGTATTTTTACAACAAAATATCGCTTGAGCCGTGCGGAGACGTACGGCCTAGATAAATGATCACACTCGACAGAACTCGGCTTACAGATTGACTTGGGCGGCTTCGCAAAAGCGAAGCCGTTTTTATTTTAAGCGAAATATTATAATGATTAAAGATCCGAGTGTAAAAAATTATGATTAAGTAACGAGAAGGCTACGGGCTATCGGAAAACAAACGTCATAAATTCGACTTTCCTTTACTTGCCGACGGGTATCCGACGACGTTTAACAAACGGTATTAAAAAAGTCCCCAAAGGGACTTTTTTGCGATTATTACATTTTATCGTTACCTTAATTTTACTTTTTAAGGTAGACCATAAGGACCGCGACGTCGGCGGGGTTGACGCCGTAAATTCTTCCCGCCTGACCTAAATTTTCGGGGCGGATTTTGTTTAAGTTTTCGCGCGCTTCTATTCTTAGTCCTTCTATCTTCATGTAGTCGATATCTGCCGGGAGCTTCTTTTCTTCGAGCTTTTTCGCGCGTTCTATCTGTTCGAGACCTTTTAGAAGATAACCTTCGTAACGATAATCGGTTTCGAGCATTTCGAGCGTGTCCCATCTGACGTTTTCAAAAGCGTTGTAATATTCTTTTACGTCTTTTACGGATATGCCGCGCTTTATCATGTCTTTATAAGTGATCGCGGTGTTGAGCAGGGCAAAGCCGTATTTTGCGATAAAGTCGTTCGCTTCTTTAGGCAAAAGCTTTTTTTCGGATTCTTCTTTTGCGGAAGCGTATTCGGCTTTACGTTTTAAAAATCTTTCGTAACGGTCGTCTTTTACCAGTCCGCACGCTCTGCCGATTTCGGTAAGGCGCATGTCGGCGTTGTCCTGCCTTAAAAAGATTCTGTGTTCTGCGCGCGAAGTCATAATTCTGTACGGTTCGTCCGCACCCTTTGTAACAAGGTCGTCTATCATAACGCCTATATACGCTTCGTTGCGTTTAAGAATAACGGGGGGCATGCCTTTAAGCTTCATCGCGGCGTTTATCCCGGCGATAAGTCCCTGCGCGGCGGCTTCTTCATAACCGCTGGTGCCGTTTACCTGCCCGGCGGTGAATAAATTTTCGACTTTTTTGAATTCGAGAGAAAGTTTAAGGTCGGTAGAATCTATCGCGTCGTACTCTATCGCGTAAGCGTAACGCATTATCTCGCAGTGTTCGAGTCCGGGGATTGTTCTGTACATAGCCTTCTGAACTTCGTGCGGGAGAGAGGTGGACATACCCTGAACGTACACTTCGTGAGTGAGTCTGCCCTCGGGTTCTAAAAAGATCTGATGCCGCTCTTTATCGGCAAATCTTATTACCTTCGTTTCGATAGAAGGACAATATCTCGGACCTATGCCGACGATAAGACCTGACATAAGGGGAGAGCGTTCGAGATTTTTGCGGATTATGCGGTGGGTTTCTCCATTGGTATAGGTAAGGTAACACGGAGTCTGCGTTTCCTTTTTCGGAACGGATTCGGTCATGAAAGAGAAGGGGTAAATTTCGTCTTCGCCCGGCTGAATCTGGCACTTCGTAAAGTCCACCGTTCTGCCGTCGACTCTCGCGGGCGTTCCCGTTTTAAGCCTTTTTACAGTGAATCCCAGGTCTACGAGCGACGCCGTAAGCTTGTTTGCCGGAGCAAAACCGTTCGGCCCGACGTTTTTTTGCCAGTTGCCGGTAGTGATTTCCGCATTAAGGTAAACGCCCGTCGCAAGAACGACCGCTTTCGCTTCTATAATTCCGCCGAAGTCGGTTAAAACCCCGGTGACCTTTCCGTTTTCGGTCAGTATTTTTACCGCTTCACCCTGCAGAATACGGAGATTGTCCGTTTCCTCGAGCGTCTTTTTCATAAGGGCGTGGTAAAGGTGCTTATCGGACTGGCTTCGAAGCGACTGTACCGCCGAACCCTTACCGCGGTTCAACATTCTGAGCTGCATGCAGGCTTTATCGGCGTTTATGCCCATTTCGCCGCCTAAGGCGTCGATTTCACGCACCAGGTGTCCCTTGGCAGTACCGCCGATAGAAGGATTGCACGCCATAAAGGCTATGCTTTCGAGATTGAGCGTAAGCATAACGGTATTCATATTAAGCCGCGCCGCCGCGAGAGCGGCTTCGCATCCCGCGTGTCCCGCTCCTATGACGAGAACGTCGCATGAAGTTTCGTAAAAAGTGTTTTCCATAACTTTGTTTTTAAGATTATAAGCCCCGTAAACAGGGGCTTATTTTAAGATTATTTTTTAAGAATAAGATTTTTTATGTCGTTTATGTCGGTTGAGAGCTTTCTGTCGAGTTTGATAAGGTCTGCGATTTTATCTCTTGCGTAAATTACGGTAGCGTGATCTCTTCCGCCGATTTTTTGTCCTATCGTTTCGAGCGGGAGAGACAGCATTTCCGTCATAAGGTACATGGCTATCTGTCTCGGTTCGGCAATGTCTTTATTCTTCTTTTTGCCTAAAAGATCGGCGCGTTTTATATGGTAAAAATCAGCAACGCAGTTTATTATATCGTCGGCTTTTACGGCTTCCTGCGTTTCGCCCACGCTCTCTTTAAGGGCTTCGTTTACAAGGTCTATGGTAATAGGCTTTTCATGCAGCTGCGAAGCGAAAATAACCTTCGTGAGTTTGCCGATGAGCGATCTTATGTCTCCGCCGTCTTTTTCGGCAATGTACGATAAAACGCTTATGTCTACGACTACCTTTTTTTCTTCCGCCTTTTTCTTTAAGATAGCTATTCTCGTCTCGACGTCGGGCTTTTGTACGTCGGCTAAAAGTCCGCCTTCGAATCTCGTGCGCAGTCTGTCTTCAAGCACTTCGATTTCGTTCGGCGGTCTGTCCGAAGCGATGATGATCTGCTTGTTCTGCATTATGAGTTCGTTGAACGTGTGAAAAAATTCCGACTGCGTCTGTTGTTTTCCGGATAAGAACTGAATATCGTCTATGATTAAAAAGTCTACGCTTCTGAAAGCTTTTCTGAATTCCTGTCCGTTGTTTTTGCCGCGGCTTATCGCTTCGATAAGCTGGTTGGTGAACTGTTCGCAGGTGGCGTACAAAACTTTTTTTGCGGGGTGTCTTACTTTGAGACTGTTCGCTATCGCCATCAATATATGCGTTTTTCCGAGTCCCGTGCCGCCGTAAATAAACAGCGGGTTAAACGTTTCCGACGGGTTGTCGGCTTCCGCCACAGCCTTCGCCGCCGCGTAAATAAGCTCGTTTGAGCCGCCTACGACAAAGTTCTCAAACGTGAAGTTCGGATTTACGGGGGAGCCTGAAAAAGTTATTTTAGCCGGTTCGTCCGAAGACTGTCTGAGAGCGATTTTTTTATCCGTTCCCACGACGATTTCGAACTTATCGACCGTTCCGCCCGAAACTTTTTTAAGAGATTCGTTTATTTTATCCGCATAGCTTTTGTTTACTCTTTCCGCCGCAAGATTGGTTTTTGACCATAAGACGAGCTTATTGCCTTTAAGGTCCGCCGCGACGAGCGGTTCTATAAACGTGGTATAGCCCTGCTGGGATATTTCTGAACTCTGCAGGTCTATAAGGGCGTCTTTCCATAAAATTTCGTAACTTTCCATAACTCTTCCTTTATAACGTGTATATGATTCCGCCGCGCAGATCGAAAGCGGAAATAAATCGTAAAAATCAAAAATCCGTTGCAATCGGATAAAAAAAATTATATAATAAAATTAAAAATAAATAAAGCGAATTTTTCGTTTTTTTAAATTTTACCTTATCTTGTGTAACTATGTATATCGAAACCCTATTCCTGAAAAATTTCAGAAATTATTCCGAAGAGACTTTTTCCTTCGGACCTTTTGCCAATATTCTCGTCGGCGCGAACGCTCAGGGCAAGACGAATCTTGCCGAAGCGGTCTTTTTCTTATGTACGGGATATTCTCCCAAGGCTGCGAAAGAGAAGGAACTTATAAAAAAGGGCGAAACATCGTGCGAGATATACGCCAAGGCGAACTCCGATTACGGCGCGGTCGCGATGAAGGCGGTTCTGACTGCGGACGGCGGTAAAAAGTTTACGATAAACGGAGCCGAAGTAAGCAAAATAGGGGATATATTCGGCAATATAAACAGTGTGTTTTTCAACCCGTCCGAACTTAAACTCGTGCAGGAAAGTCCCGAGGACAGACGAAGATTCATGAACGTCTCTCTGTCCGAAATGTCGAGACATTACTTTTACGCGCTGTGTAAGTACAACAAAATTTTATCGCAGAGAAACAACCTTTTAAAAAGCGGCGAATACTCCGTTATACGAGACACGCTTTCGGTCTGGGACGAACAACTCTCGTGCGAAGCGGCGAAAATTTTTAAGTTAAGGAACGATTTTTTATCCGAACTCGCGCCGATCGCGGCGGAGATACACGCTGCGATTTCCGGTGGGGAAAAGCTTAAAATCAGTCCGGAAAATTCTTTCAAAGGAACAGAAGAAGAGATAGCGGATTTAATGTTCGTAGAGCTTAAAAATTCTTTCGAAAAGGATTTGAAGCTCGGTTTTACCAACGTCGGTCCGCACAGAGAAGATATAAAATTCGTCTTAAACGGTCAGGACGTAAGAAAGTACGGCTCGCAGGGGCAGCAAAGAACGGTCGCATTGTCTTTGAAACTTGCCGAAGCCGAAATATTCAAAAAGCGTTTCGGCGAATATCCCGTACTTATTTTAGACGACGTTTTATCCGAACTCGACAGGAAACGCCAGCGCGAACTCATTAAGCGCATAACGAAGATGCAGACTATCCTTACCGCTACTCACGTCGAATCTCCTTTGTTAAGGGGAACCGGTTACAAGCAATTTACCGTCGAAGGCGGCAGAATAATCAAAGAAGCGGAAAAGCTCCCGAAGATGAAAACAGAGATAGAAAACAAAAAAAATGAAAAAGTATAAAAGCGGCGGAAGCCGCTTTTGTTTTTAAATGAATTCCGCGGCAAAAATCGCAAAATCGCCGGAATTGTTAAAAAAGCGCGATTTTATCAGGAACGGTTCGCCGAAACTTTGCCACGCGCGTTTTTTTGCTAAAAATAGACAAAAAAGCATAAAGTGTTGATTTTCAGTGCAAACGGTTTGTCGAAATCGTACCGCAAAACCGATAATTAAGTTAAACTATTGCAAAAAAATAAAAAATAGGTTATACTGATCGAAAGGGTAAAGCGTAAAAAACTTTAAGAATTAAAAGGAGAAAAAATGATAGTCTGTATAGTTTGCGACGTATTGGGCGCAAAAAACAACGGCACTACCATGGCGGCTACCAATCTTATAGATTACCTTACCGGACAGGGACACGAAGTCCGCGTGGTATGCTGCGACAAGGATAAAAAAGGTAAAGAAAATTACTACGTCACGCCGACGCTCAATCTCGGCAAATTCTGCAACAAGATACTCGAAGAAAACGGCGTTTCCCTTGCGAAAACGGACGATAAAATTTTAACCGAAGCGATAAAAGGCTCGGACGTCGTTCATATTCTCATTCCGTTCGGGCTTGCGCGCAAGGCGATAAAAATAGCGACCGCAAACAATCTTCCGATAACGGCAAGCTTTCATTGTCAGGCCGAAAATATAACCGCGCATGTGTTTTTGATGAACGTCGGCTTTGTAAACAAGCTTATTTATAAAAACTTTTATAAGCACGTATACCGTTATTGCGATTACGTCCATTATCCGACCGAATTTATTAAAAACGTTTTCGAACTCGCAACCGAAAAGACAGACGGCGTGGTTATTTCGAACGGAGTTAACGAAAACTTTTTCAAAGGCGGCGAAGCCAAAAGGGTTTCGGACAAGTTCACGATAGTATGCACCGGGCGTTACAGCAGAGAGAAGGCGCAGGAACTTCTGATAAAAGCCCTTCCGCTTACGAAGCATAAGGACGATATAAAAGTGGTATTCGCAGGGACCGGTCCTTGCGAAAACAAGCTTAAAAAGCTCGCTGCGAAATACGACGTGGATGCGGAATTCAGATTCTTTTCGAGAGAAGACCTTATGTCCATGCTGAGGGGCGCGGACCTTTACGTTCACACCGCGAAGATAGAGATCGAAGCCATCTCATGTCTCGAAGCGATAGTCAGCGGACTCGTTCCGGTAATAAACGATTCCCCGAGAAGCGCGACGAGAGCATTTGCGCTTGACGAAAACAATCTGTTCAAAAAAGACGATATAAAAGATCTGGCGAAAAAGATAGATTTCTGGTTTGAAAACCCCGATATCGGGAAAGAGTATAAAGAGCGCTATAAGAGCATGGTAGGAGCTTTCGATCAGAAGGAATGTATGAGAAACATGGAAAAGATGCTTTACGCCGCCATCGAAAAGAAGAAAAAGGAAGTTTATGAAAAGTCTCCCGAAACATCCGGAAAAAAGTCTTAAAAAAAATATAAAAAATGCGGACGAAAAGCCGTATAAAGTAAATTATTACAGCGACGAACTGAACGACGATTTCGCCGATATAGTAAATGAACACACAAAACTTCCCGACGATTACGAGTACGGAAAGAAGCGCGGGGCGCTCTGGAAGACGAATTCGTTCATACTGTATTACGGAATAGCCTATCCGATAGTTACGGTTTACAACAAGCTCGTTCACGGCGAGAAGATAAAAAACAGGAAAGTTCTGAAAGGTTACAGAAAGGAAGGTTTCTTTTTATACGGCAATCACACGATGAAGGCTGCCGACGCATTTACTCCTCCGAGAATAATATATCCCAAAAAAATGAACATTCTGGTAAATCCCGACGCCGTCGCAAAACCCGTCGTTTCGGATCTTGTCGAAAAGTTCGGCGGAATTCCCGTTGCTTCGAGTCTTAAATCGATGCGTAATTTTTCGGGGAAAATGAAAAAACTTTCCAAAGAAAACAAAGCGGTGGTTATTTATCCCGAAGCGCACATTTGGCCCTACTATACGGGCATAAGACCTTTTAAGGACGCGTCTTTCAAGTACCCTGCCGAAGAAAACAAACCCGTATTCTGTTTTACGAGAGTTTTCAAAAAACGCGCTTTCCGTAAACGCCCGAAGGCTGTCGTTTACGTCGACGGACCGTTTTTCCCTAAACCCGAATACACAGTGAGAGAAAATCAAAAATATTTAAGAGACTGCGTTTACGAAACGATGAAACGCCGCGCGAAGCAGAGCAACGAAGAATACGTTAAATATGTAAAGGAACGTACCGACGACGGCGATAACGTATCCGATAGCGCGAAAGATTAAAACGATAGCGGACCGGTTATATAAGAGCTGTTCCGCCGAAGTTAAACCGAAAATCAAAAAGCAAACAAAAAAAGCGGCAAAAGCCGCTTTTTTATGCTTAAAAAATCAGTCGAACATTTTTTTAACAGCTGAGATAATTCCGAGTTTGCCGTATTCGTAGGTAAGACCGCCCTGAAGATACGCCGTATACGGAGCCGTAACGGGACCGTCGCAGCTTAATTCTATTGTCGATCCTTGCGTAAACGTTCCCGCAGCCATAACTTCCTGATCGGGATAGCCGGGCATATCGCCGGGTTCTACGTTTACGAAAGCGTCCACGGGGGAAGCTTCCTGCATACCCTGACAGAACTTTACGAGATTCGCTTCAGAGCTAAGTTCTACCGTCTGAATAATGTCCGTTCTCTCTTCGTCAAACCTGGGCGAAATACCGCTAAAGCCCGTTTTTTCGAGAACGTACGCCGCAAACGCCGCCGTTTTCAACGCGTTTCTTACGGCGTTCGGAGCAAGGTATAAACCTTTATAAAAGCTCAGATTCTGATTGAAGTTTGCGCCGAGTTCTTTACCGATACACGGAGAAGTAAGTCTTTCGGCGACTTCCGCCACAAGATCGGCTCTTCCCGCGACGTATCCGCCGGAAGAAGCGACTCCGCCGCCTAAGTTTTTCATTAAGGAACCGGCTACAACGTCAACCCCGTAGTAACACGGCTCGTGCTTCTCGACGAGTTCGCCGTAGCAGTTGTCGCAGAACAAGATAACGTTTTTATCTATCGACTTTATGAGCGAAACTACCTTTTCGATTTTGTTCAACGTAAGGCTCTTTCTGTCGGCATATCCGCGCGAACGCTGTATGGCGACCATCGTTACGCCGCCTTCTTTTATACGCTGCATAATTTTGTCGTAATCGAAGTCGCTGTCCTTAAGGTCTATCTGTTCGTAATTCACGCCGTTATATTTAAGCGAAAGTTTAGAGTTCCCGCTGAGCCCGATAATGCCTCTTAAGCTGTCGTACGGCAGACCGGAAACCGATAGCAAGGTGTCGCCGTGGTGCAAAAGCCCGGTAAGGGTAAGGGCGATGGCGTTAGTTCCCGACATTATCTGCGGACGGACGAGAGAGTCCTCGGCGTCTAAAACTTCCGCGAAGATTTTTTCGAGCTTATCTCTTCCGCCGTCGTAATAACCGTAGCCGTTTATATCGGTAAAATCGCTTTGCGAAACTCTGTTTTTTATAAACGAGTCAAGCACTTTTTTGCTGTTATGGTCGCAGTTGCGGTCGAAAATTTCAAACACGGAAGCCAAATCTTTATCCGCATTCATAACCGCTTCGTTCAATAGTTTCAGATTATCTTTTATTTTTTCCATTTTGTATCCTTACGGCAGACGGGCGACGTTATGGCCTTTTCGCTCTGCCGTATTGCTTGTTTTATATTAAAATAATAATATCATTATATAACGAAAAAGTCCATTATAAAACGCCCGATAATCGTTTTGATATGATAAAAACGAAAATTCGGAACAAAAAAGCGTTGACTTTAAAATAAACATTATTATATTATTATAGGCGGTTGCCGAATTACCGCACCGAAAAATTTGAAAAATGCCGCTGTAGCCAAACGCGGCAGAAAGGATAAAAACAAATGACGTACTTTATTTTCGCCTGCATCGCGCTCCTTTGCTGGAGCGGCAGCGACTTGTTTTCTAAAATGGGAACGAGCCAGAAAGATTCAAACAGCCAGTGGCGCGTTATGACCGCCGTCGGACTTATAATGGGGTTACACGCAGTTATAACCATCATCGCAAGCATATGGCTTCCCGCAATCCCGGTAGATCCCTCGACCGGCGAACTCGCTCCCGAATGGTGGAGACCTCTCATCTATACCGACTTTAAGGCTATAGATTTCGTCCGTTATCTTCCGGTAGCGTTTATCTACATACTCGCTATGCTCATCGGTTACAGGGGATTAAGATACATCGAACTCTCCGTTTCGTCACCGATATGCAACTCTTCGGGTTCGCTCGCTCTCGTAATATGCGTATTATGCGGCTGGGCTGTTCTCGACGGCTGGACGATCGCCGCGGTTGTTTTAATCACTGCGGGCATAATCATGCTCGGCATAGTCGAATACCGCGAAAGCGACGAAGCAAAGCTTGCCCGTCAGGATAAATCGCAGTTCAGGTATACGAAAAGCATATGGGCGATACTTATCCCGGTAATTTATCTTATACTCGACGCGTTGGGAACGGTAGGCGATCAGGCTATTTCGGAATTTGAACTTTTCGGAATGAGCGAATACGCTTCCAACACCGCTTTCGAATTTACTTCGCTTTGCTATGCGATTTTCTCGATAATCTGGATTAAGTTCGTAAAAAAGGACAGACTCTTTATAAAACCCGAAGCGGGCGATAAAACGCTTATGTACCGCTATTTCGGCGGCGCGTGCGAAACGATAGGACAGATCTTTTATATGTCGGTAATGTTTTCGGACTTCGACGCAGGTATGCCGATGATTTCCGCTTACTGCGTAGTGTCGGTTATCTGGAGCAGAATTTTCCTTAAAGAAAAGCTCTCCTGGAAGCATTATATAGCAATCGGTCTCACTATCGCCGGTATAATTTTACTCGGAATTTTCAGTTCGATATAATCGGCTGCTTAGTAAATATTTTTAAAATAAACGATCTGATTAAATAAAAACAAGGCTCCGAAAAACGGAGCCTTGTTTTATGTTACCGGAATTTTTCGGACGAATATCGCCGTACATGTGTTTTTGAAACGTATCCGCTTTATATTTACGGGTATGTATCGCCGCAACGCCGCCAAAGGCGACTTTATTCTGTCCTGTACCGCCGAAGTATGTCAGGGGAGATAATAAAAAAGCAGGTTTGCGGAATTCCGCAAACCTGCTTTTTGTAGTTTAAGCTTTTATTCTCAAAATGCGTTCTTAAAAATATTCCTAAAAATTATGCTTTGACCTTTAAAATCTTTTCGAGAATAATTCTGCCGACGTCCTGACCGATGGTAACCATATCGTTCTGGTTCCAGTGCCAGCTGTCGGTGCCGACCGCTACGTTATTGCCGTTTACCAACTTATTTATATCGAGATGTCCTATCTTGTTGATATAAACGTTTTCGTGAGTATTGCAATATTCGTCCTGCATCGCTATAAATGCGTTGTTGGTATTTACCGTACCGGTAGAAGCGTCGCCGGAAGTTCTCGAAATTTCGCCTATGATGAAGGGAAGGTTCGAAAGGTCTTCGTTCGTTATTGCGCCGAGATCTTTTCTCATATCGGAAATAAGATATTCGAGAGCTACTTTATATTCGTTCGGACTTCCTTTGTCGGATTCGCCCTGCATCCACCAAACGCCTTTGATATTGATTTCGGTATAGCCGTCCGCTTTGAGTTCGTTTACTCTCTTGGTGACCTGCGTAAGAAGATCTCTGTAAAGTCTGCCGGTGAGCGGGTTGTTTTCGTAATTGTAACCTTTTGCTTTAGCGAAAGACGGGGGTACCCAGTTGCCGCCGACTGCGTTTTCGCCGCCGAGGTTGTTAAGGAGAGCCGTTCCGCCGTGAGCAAATTTGATTATACCTGCAACTTTTCCGCTTTCTTTATTATAGTAGGAAGAAAGAACGGTAGACATAGCGGCTTCGGCGCTCATCTTATCGTTTGCGGCGCCCTGACCTACACGGGCAAGTCCCCAGCCGTACTCGTTGGAGCCTACGCTGGAACCGTTCGTGAACTGAGCTCTGCCGGCATAAAGAACGTTGTTGTTGCCGTATATAAGAGTTTCGTTTAACGCAAGCATGGTGTCGTTGTCGTAAATCGTGTAACCGGAAGCGTTCGACTGACCTGCTATAACGTAAATATCGATCTGGTTGGACTGTTCGGCAGCCTGAGCTTTAAGAGCGGAGATGAGTTCCGCATTCGCAGAAGCGTTGAACTTATAAACTACGCTCTGTTTATTGAGGTTGGCTACGCCTACGCCGCATGCGTTGGTAATAACCGCAACTCTCTTCTTTGCGACGAATACGTCGTTCACGAAGAAGTAATAATCGGTACCGTCTCTTACGATTCCGAGTTTAACTCTTTCGGGAAGAGTTTCGCCCAATACGTCGGAGTAGTTCGCTACCGTTACGGTATTGGAAGCAGACCATTCGTTCGTATAAGTAAGAACTATGCTTTTACCGTAAATGCCTGCGAACACCTTCATTTTGTCGTCCGTTCCCGTTCCGCTTCCGTCAAGATAGGCGTGTCTCGACGCTATCATTATTCCGGAAAACGCATTGTACGTATTGAGTTTATAAGAGGGAAGTTCGGTATCGAAATACGCTTCGGCATAATAGGAAGTGCCGTAAAGTCCTTTGTAATATACATAAGTGTAGCTCGACATGCTTACGGTGTCGCGCTGACCTTCGTATAAAGACCAGTTTGCGCCGGAAGCGGCAGTTTCGCTCATATTATTGTAGCTCTTTGCCGTATAGCCGCCGCCGGTTACCCAGCCGCCCATATAAGCGTCCGAAAGGTAAATATCGACGGAAGCCGTTTTTTCGGAAACGATAACGGACGTTTCGGTTACGTTATTAAGATATTTTGCGGTGATTATATACTTGCCGCCCGTAACGTTTACGGTGGGAGCAAGGTCTTCGGGAGTTACCGCGGTAACCGCTCCCGTAGTAACGTCGAGAACGGTAAGTTTTACGTCGTTTTTGTTGATGTTAAAGTCGTTTAATTTATATTCGGTATCGTTAAGTTTAAGCGCGTAGGGTTTTAAGTTAAGAGTCAGAACCGCTTCTATTTTATCGGCAAGAGCAACGCTTACGTTGTAAACCTTGCCCTTTTCGGGATAGAAGTAAACGCCGTTTTCGTTGTCGTAAACTTTTACCGCTCCCGAATTGCACGAAACCGCATAGTCCGAAATAACTTTTCCGTCGGGCGCCGTAAATGTAAGGTACACTGCCGAAGAAGCAAATATCGAAGATCCCTCGACTGCTTTTTCGTTCTGAGAGAGCGTGACGACCGAAGAATCGCGGTTTATTGTCGCCGTTCCCAAAAAGTCGCCGGCGAATTCGTCGAGAGTTTTTCCGTCGGTGATATATCTTATGTTTTTAGCGATAAACGGATTGTTCCGGCTTAAATTGTTGTTCGGGTTTACGCATGCGAAACCGAAACCGGAAGCTTCGAATTCGCTTGTTTTGTAAGTAAGTTTGAGTTCGCCGTCTACGAATACGAAGTAAACGTTGCCGTAACGAAGAACGCCGAGCTTATAATCGGTGTTGCTCGCGGCTACGTTATTTGCTTTTCCTTCTACGTTGCTTCCGCCCCAACCGCCTAAGATCTGCGAGTAAAGGGTGTTGCCGTAGCTTACCGAGAAGGTGAGCTTTTTACCGCCGTTACCTTCGAGGCTTATATTTTCGCAAGCGGGCATGATGCCTACCATCGCACCGAGAGCAGCCTGCGGAAAGTGAATATCCGCTTCGATATAAACCTTGTCCGTTCTTTCGCCGTTTCCGATATAAACGTAAGCGTGGCTCCACATATTGAGAGTATCGCCCGTCGTGTTCCAGGAATTTCCCGCCCATGAAGGAAGATCGCCCGATTTGCCGCCGATGATAACCGGCTGATTTACGTAAACGGAATAAGTTTCGTTACCGTCCGTAGTGAAGCTTCCTTTTGCGGTAATTCCCGCAACCGTTACGGTAAACGTGTATTCTCCGCTCGTTATCGGAAGATAAATAACGCCGTCCTTCATCGAAGCGTATTTGACAACCGTTCCCGCGGCTGTCTTTACTTCCGCCGTCATGGCAGCGTACTGCTCTGCGGTTATAGAGTAAATGTTATAATCCTTTCCTAAAAGAGTGGTTTTTTCGGGAAGAACGTTTATGCGGAACATATATTTGAACGTTGCGACAAGTTCCATATCAGACCGAACTCTGTCGGTATCGAAGTTCCATTCTTTATTCGTTTCCTTTACTACCCATTTATCGAATACGTGGGTGAGTCTGAGAGCTTCGGGAACTTCGGGATCTTCGGGCTGCGGAATAAGCGAACCGAGAACGTAGCTAACAGGTTCTCCGCCGTTTATTACTACGCTGAACGATTTATCCGTAGAATTGAATTTCGCATAAAGAACCGTAGTCCCGGTGACTACGTCGGTATCGAAATTCCATTCGTTCTTAAGCTGCGGATCTTTGAACCATCCGGCGAATTCGTAAGTTCTGTACTCGTCTTCTTTTGTCGGATCCTCGGGTTTGACGAGTTTCGAGCCGTAAGCCGCCGCGAATATGGGGTTCGAGCCTATCTTGATCTGATATTCTCTCAAAGTTTCGGTGAATTTGGGAACCAGCGAAAGTTTTTCGGTTACTTTGTCTTCCGTAAAGATCCACTTTTCGTCTGTGCCTTCCTTATACCATCCGTCGAACGTATATTCGTACTGCGCGGTAGAAGCTTTTTCGGGTGCCTGCGGTTCGGTGAGAAGAGAACCGACCTCCGCTTCGTATTCTACGCCGTCAATCGTAATCTTCGTCGTTTTGCTGCCGTTCATACAAGCCGTAAGGCAGAAAGCCGAAATTATTACGAGAATAAGCGCCGTAAAAATTCTTGTCTTTTTCATTTTAACCTCCGTTTTATACAAGGAAGATTTTTACATTGTCATTTTTAGCCGTTTACGGAGAATTACCGAATTTTATCCGTAAACGGGCTAATTTAAAACGTTATGTAAAAACCGTCCGTTTTGCCGCTTTAATTTTAATTGAAACGGTATAATAAATATATCGCTTAAATATACGTTTGTCAATATTATATATTAAAATAGTAAAATAATTATAAAAATATACAAAAATATAACAACGTTTATGATAAAATTTTTCTAAACTAAAAATAAAAGAGCCGCAAAAAGAGATTTTGCGGGATTGATTTTATAAAAAGATAAAGTTTCGTCAAAACCGAACAAACGGGGATCAAAGAATTGCAAAAAACAAATTCTTTTGTTAAAATATTAGTATGTTTATAACTCTTCCCGAAAAACTTTATAACACGGTCGTCGGGGTTGCCGTTTCCGGCGGAAAAGATTCGATGGCTCTTTTAAGTTGTCTTTTGAAAGAGCATAAAGGGGAGTTTAAAGAAATAGTGGTCGTCAACGTGGAACACGGCATCCGCGGGGAAGAATCGGTTAAAGATTCTGAGTTTGTAAAAGATTTTTGCCTTAAAAACGGCGTAAAATTTTACGGCTACAAGGTCGATACCTTAAAACGCGTCGGGATGACGGGAGAATCGGAAGAAGAAGCCGCCCGCAATCTGAGGTACGATTGCTTTTTGAACGCCGTCGAAACAAAAAAATGCGATTATATTTTAACGGCGCATCATAAAAGCGATTTGACCGAAAGCGTTTTGTTCAACGTTTTCAGGGGGACGGGAATAAAGGGACTTACGGGTATTCCGTTTATGACGGAACGCGCCGTAAGACCGCTTTTATACACAGACAAGGCGGAGATTGACGCATACGTTGCCGCCGAATCCATACCGTACATTACTGACAAGACGAACTTCGATACAAAATATTCGCGCAATTATTTAAGAGAAAAGATAATTCCCGAGCTCAAAAAACGCTTCCCGTTTTTAGAAGACGGCGTTTCGAGACTTTCGCATATAGCGGCGGATACCGAATCGTTTATGGACGGATTTGCGGAGAAAAAGGTTTTCTCGGACGAACGCGGATATTATATAAGTTTAACCGACGAAGAAGCTGTGAATAAAGCCGTTTTTTACCGTGCGGTCATAAAAATACTCAAAAAGCTCGGCGTAAAAAAGGATTACGAGTTAAAACACGCCGAAGCGGCGTATTCCCTTATAGATAAACAATCCGGGGCTTCGAGAGATCTTATCGGCAACGTAACCGCCATAAACGAGTATGACAAAATAAGATTTTTTATAAAGTCCGACGGTGCGAAACCGGAATACGATTTGAAGCCTGCCGACTTGATAAAAAGCTCTTTTGAATTTTCTTACGGTACGGTTTCAATCGAACGTGTTCAAGGAAACGTTGCCGATTTCACCGAAAATGGCGTGCTGTATGCTTCGTACGAAGTCCTGTCGGGCATAAAAGAATTGAAAATCCGTACGAGAAGAGACGGCGATTATTTTAAGCCCTATAACGCCGGTACGAAAAAGTTGAACGACTATTTTACGGATAAAAAAATCCCCAGACTTTTAAGGGACGAGATTCCGCTTCTTGCGGACGGAAACAGAATTTTATGCGTTTTCGGAATACAGATTTCCGACGACGTTAAAATAAAAAATAAATTTGATCAAGCGGAGAAGCTATTCTGCGCAAAAAAGGAGAAAGATCAATGAGCATGCGCGACGATATCGAAAAAGTCCTTATCTCGGAAGAAGAAATACAAGCCAAAGTTAAAGAACTTGCGGTAAGACTCGACGAAGAATACGCCGATAAAAACCCGCTTGTAATCTGCATATTAAAGGGCAGCATACCCTTCTTTGCGGATCTTATAAAACATATGACTATTCCGCTTCAGATAGACACCATGTCTATTTCGAGCTACGGAAGCAAAACCACGAGCGGCGAAGTCAAAATGATAAAAGATCTCGACAAGTCCGTCGACGGCAGACACGTCATTATAATCGAAGACATTATAGATTCCGGTCATACCCTTTTCTATCTTAAGAACCTTCTTACTCAGCGTCATCCCTCGTCTCTTAAAATATGCACTCTTCTCGACAAGTTCGAAAGAAGAGAAGCCGCTATCGAAGCCGATTATAAAGCTTTCGATATAGGCGATTACTTTGTCGTAGGATACGGTCTCGACTACGCCGAACGTTACAGAAATTTACCTTACATCGGCATCTTAAAGCCCGAAATTTATTCCTGACGATATGCCGAAAGGGGCTTATTAAAGCGGGAAAAAGAAAAATATCCGCCGGTTCCGGCGGATATTTTTGATATAAAAAACGGTTCCGTAGATCTTGTTTGTTTTCGTGTTTTATTTAACGGTATAAAATACGGTATAAAATTATGTACGGGAATAAGTCCGTTTCCGTAAAAAGTATAGTCTTCGTACAAGTTTTCGTCAACGGTATAATTTAAATTTCAAAAGCTCTTGAAAACGGCACGGCGTTATTATATAATTAAATAAACTCAAAAGCAAAAGAAGAAAAAGTCGCAGAATATAGCTTCGTATAACAACAAAAAGGAGACAAATCAATGAGTAAACGATTTAAAAGGCTGTTTTTATCGACGCTCTTAATCGTACTTTCGTTATGCTTCGTATCAGCGTTCGGCTGTTCCGGAAAAGGCGATGATAACGGCGGAACCAATACTCAGGAACTCGCGATAGACGAAGGCGATATAGTAAAATCGGTCGGAAACAGAATTTACAAAGTTCAGTCCGACGGAGTTACTGTTTACGAAGTTTCGGAAGGTGCGGCTACTCTTGTCGCAAGTCTTTCGGATACGAGAAGAATCGTTCCCGTCGAAACGTACGTTACGGACGACAAACTCGTGGTGATAGCGGGAAAAAGCAACGAAATACTTTCCGAAACCGCAGGGTATTCGGAATATGTAAAAACGAGTTACAGCACGTTAGCCGTTTATTCGTTCGATATAAAAGATATTCCCGTTCCCGGTTCTTCGGAGCCCGCTCTCGATCTTTCGGAAAGAATAGAATATCGCTTCGAGATGCCCGCAAGATACATTACTTCGAGATTAAACACAACTACGGGTGAAATGCTTTTTGCTCTTAACTATCCGGAGCTGTCGATTAAGTATACCGAAACCGAAGGTTCGGTAGGCAAAGTCCCGACAATCGCGGGGATAAACTACTCCGAAGGCAATAAAGACGGACTTACTCGGAAAACGCTTGAAAATCTTTCGCGCATAAAGTTCGCAAGCGAAAATTACGCCGGCAGTACGGCTACGCTTTTTATGAAGTTCAACCTTGCGGATTTCGGCGCGGGTTGTGTGATGAGCGGCGTTTACGGCGCGGCGTACGATACTTTATATGTTTCCGAAAACGGAATTTATCCCGTGTTCCGGGGGAAGAAAAACGGCGCGGCTTCCGGCTGTTTCTTCTCGTTCGGCGAGCTTGAAACTTATGTGTTAAAACTTAATTCCGCCACGCTTGAAACCGTGAATGCGGTGAATCTTTCCGGTTACACGGTTTACGACAGACAGGCTTTGAAGCAGTTCGACGATAAACTTTACGTCGTATGTTCGAGAACCAACGGTGCGGGAACTTCGGTCGTTGCGTTTAATGCAAGCGATCTTTCGCTCTGTTCCGAACTCAAAAACATCGCTCCGGACGAAGACGTAAAATCGGTTTCGTATAAAAAGGAAGCGGACGGAAGACTTTCGTGCCTGATAACCACTTACAGAAACGTAGATCCGCTCTTCAAAGTGGATATAACAGATCCCGAAAACATGTCGCTTACGGGCGAGCTTTCGGCGATAGGCTACCCGACTTATATACTTAATCTTTGCAAAGAAAACGAAACCGATCCCGACCACAGTTGCGAGCTGGACGGGCTTTCTGTCGGCATAGGCTACGGCGGAACGGAGCAATCGGCAAACAGGAGAATTCTCAAAGTAACCCTTTACGATACGACAAAATCTTCGGTAACGGCACTCGATTATCTCACGCTTTCGGGACTTTCTTATGCGGAAGCGATAAGAGACAGCCGCGCGGTGTGCGTGTTCGAAGGCGGTTATTTCGGTTTCGCGGTTTCGTATTACGGCTCGACTTATTCTGCTGAGGTCGGCAGTCAGGTTTACGATTACGACGATATAAGACAGGCGGTTCTCGTGTTCGGGGTAAAGGACGGCAAACTCGAAAACATAGCTATGCTTTCTAACTTCGGCGAAGAAGGAACAAGTTCTTATCTTAAAACCGAAGGTTATACCGGCTACGGAATTTTCAGGCTGTCGGCTACGAGAGCGAGATATATTTCGGGTTACCTTTATGTTCTTTCGGACGGGGCGATTTCGTCCTATAAGGTTAATACGGAAGGTGCGGTTTCGCTCGAACATGTCGCTTTAATCGATACCGCGCTTAAAAAACTTGCGCCGTATAAAGAAGCTTCCTCGGAGGGCGGCGTTCGGGAAATATCATTTAAGGAGTAAACAGACGGCAAAACCGCGTTGGCTTGCGTTAAAACTTATTATGCGTGATCCTGAGCGCATGATAAATACGATTATTTTAAAAACAAATTTGGTGTTAAAATTTATGAAAAAGATAGTGTACTTGCCTTTGGACGAAAGACCGTGCAATTATTCGTTTTGCGGCTTTCTGGCTTCTGAAAACACAGAAATTAAACTTATACGCCCGTCCTTGAAAGATTTGGGACTAAAAAAGACGCCCGCCGATTACTCGGCGATTCAAAACTTTTTATCGCGCGAATGTACCGATGCCGATTATCTTATTTTAGCGGTGGATATGTTATTATACGGCGGAATAGTTCCGTCGAGATTACATCATCTTTCGCAGGAAGAAATATTTTCGCGCGTGGATTTTATCAGGTCTTTGAAGACTGTCAACCCGAAATTGAAAATTTTCGCATTTTCGCTGGTTATGCGCTGTCCGACTTATTCGAGCGGAGAAGAAGAACCCGATTATTATGAAACTTACGGGAGAGAAATTTTTCTTTACGGCGTAAACGAACATAAATTTATCGATAAACTTATTACGAAAGAAGAGTACGAAGCCGAAAAAGCTCGTCTTAACGTTCCCGCAAACGTTATAACCGATTTTGTTTCGAGAAGAAAAATCAACTTGTCGGCTTTACTTAGAACCTTGAAACTTGTCGGACGAGAAATCGACGAATTTATCATTTTGCAGGACGACTCCAATCCTTTCGGGTATACTTCGCTCGACCAGAGAGCGGTCAGAGAATTTACCGGAAAAGAGAACATCAAGATCGACGTTCATCCCGGTGCGGACGAAGGCGGACTTACGCTTCTTGCAAGAGTTTTGACGAAGATAAAAGGATATTCGCCGAAAATTTATCCGGTTTATCCGAAAGACGAGTGTAAAAACGTAATTCCTCTCTTTGAAGACAGAGAAGTTTACAAGAGCATAGAAGCGCAGATTAAAAGCGCAGGAGCGATCGTTTCGGAAGAATTCGACGCGGATATTTTCTTGTTCTGCAATCTGCCGGCAGGAGAAATGCGTAATATAGATAATCCCGGCGGCGCGCAGTACGATAACCGTGATCTGAAATCCTTTGTCTGTAAGGCGAAGAGACTTTTCGACGAAGGCAAAACCGTTGCGATTGCGGATATAGCGTACAGCAACGGCGGAGATATTGAATTTGCGAAAATGCTTTCCGAGTCGACGGGACTTTTAAATCTCGGCGGATATGCCGGGTGGAATACTTCGTCCAACACGCTCGGAACGGTCATCTGCCAGGCGATTTTTTTCCGTTTTTACGGGAATACCGAAACACATCGTTTATTTACAGCCGAAAGAGTGTATGAAGATATTTCATACTGTTCGTATGTTAGGCAATACATGAGCGAACACGAACTGAAACGGCTCGGATGCACATATTCCGACGCAAAAGAAAGCCACGGCATCGTAGCGGAAAAAGCGGAACAGTTAATTAACGAATTTACAAAGCGGGAATTTCCGGAAATTTATAACAGATATAAGATTTCTTATTGTTATATGCCATGGATAAGAATGTTTGAAATAGGTCTTATCGTCGAAAAGAGAACCGACGCTTGAAACGGATACGAAACAGAGCGAACGATATAAATAATTATAACGGGGGTACTTTGTCGGAGATCTCCGCTGCTTTCCGGATAATAAATCCGGAAACCGACTGTAAGAATATTTTCATTATATTAAAACGTCTGACGTATTAAAAGAGCGTTAAAAGGTAAAATTTTTTCGAAATTATAAACACGGCAAAGGGCTTGCGATTTTTAGTCGCAAGCCCTGTTTTTATGTTAAAAAAGTTCTGAATCTTTAATATATAAAGTAAATCCGTAAGGAGCGAAGCGACGGAATAGCGATTGCCGGGTAGCCAATCGCGTCGCCATTGCCTATTTTAAATATAAAGTAAATCCGAACCATTCGCTTGTTATAAGCAAACAATTCGGATTATACTTTCTTGGTGCACCATGAGGAGTTCGAATCCCCAGCCTTCGGTTCCGTAGACCGACGCTCTATCCAGTTGAGCTAATGGTGCGTATTCGGTTGTAAACAAGCAATCTGCTTTTTAGAAGTTAAATTGCTTTCAGAAAAGATTAAAGCTGCTTAAAAACGAACGCATATATAAAGCCGTCTTTTTGTAGCTTTAATATTGTAGTAGATAATAATAAAAAAGTCAAGAATTTTACGGATTTTTAATATTTATTTAGCAATATATTTATTTTAGTCCTGAATTCCGGAAGAGCGAACAGAATATTCTTCGTCGGGTTTTGCCGGGAGATAGAACATCTGTGCGGGACCTGTGTCTTTTACGAGTATTCTGTCGTCTTTGAATCTGCCGTTCAATAAAACAAGGTCGTAAATATCTCCGACGCAGCCGCCCAGATGAAAAGCGAAAAGTCCGCCGAAAACGAAAAACAAATAATAATCGTAAAAATACATTGCTATCGAAAGCGCGCCGAATATTATCGAAAAGACTACAAGCGGAGCGCAAAGCGCGATGAGAGAAGTTCTTCTCGAAACGTAAATATCAGGAACGCCGCAGAAAGCGCAGGTGAGAGTTATGCCGAATGTAAGCCTTTCGTGCGTGAGAATTTTATACGCCGCGCCGTGGGTGAGTTCGTGCAGGATTATATACAAAAAAAGAAGAACGGCAAACAGCAAAAAATAAATATCGGGAGAGAGTCTCGGGATTGCGGAAGCCGGCGTATAAATAAACGGCAGAGCTATGACCAAAGCGGTCAGAACAGCCGTTATAAGAAGATTGACTAAACTCAAAAGCAAAGTAGTCTTTTTGCTGTTTATGTCCACCTTGAAAACCATTTCATAATTATCGGGTAACTCTTTATAAAATGCTTCCATATTTTTCCTTTTAAAAGCGGCTCGGATAAGAGCCGCTTTTGATTTTGTATAAGTTTTATATGATCTGTATTATTGAAACAGAACCGAAGCCGGCTTACAGACGTAAATTTTACGATTTATCGGCTTTTTGTCGTCGCTCGCTAAGACTGTATCGCTCAAAGCGTACTAAAAAGCCTGTTATTGCCGATAAAATATTATTCGAGAACGGCTTTTATTCTTCTTACGCCCGAAGACGAAGATTCTTCTTTGGTTATTCTGAAGTGTCCGAGCTCGCGCGTGTTTTTAACGTGAGGACCGCCGCAGATCTGTTTGTCGACGTTGCCGATGACGTAGACGGTGACGGGTTGATCGTCCGAAGTCGGAGTGAAAACGCCGTACGCGCCTTCTGCTATAGCTTTGTTATAGGGGAGTTCCTCGCAGGTTACGTCGATTTCCTCCTTTATCGCGTCGTTGACGAAATTTTCGAGCGTTTTAAGTTCTTCTTCGGTCATTTTGTGATCGCAGTTGAAGTCGAAACGCATACGTTCTTCGTTTATATTGGAACCTTTCTGTTCGGTATGAGTTCCGAACATTTTTCTGAGTCCTGCGAGCATGATGTGCGTGGCGGTGTGATATTTTGTGGTTACTTCCGTTCTTTCGGTAAGACCGCCCTTTGCCGACTGAGCCTGAGCTTTGCTTATTTCCTGATGTTCTTTAAAGCATGCGTCGAAGCCTTCTTTATCGACGGTAAGTCCCTTTTCGTTTGCGAGTTCGACGGTGAGTTCGAGAGGAAAGCCGAAGGTGTCGTAAAGTCTGAAAGCCTGCTTGCCGGTTAAAAGAGTTTCTTTAACGTAGGCCGGATCTTTAGCCGCCATGAATTCGTTCTTTCTTATAAGACCGTTCACGAGTTTGTCGAATTCTTTCATACCCGAAACGAGAGTCGCTTCGAACTTTTTGATTTCTTTGCTGAATTCTTCAAGAATATAATCTTCTTTTTTAACGAGAAGGGGATAAGCTTCGTCGTAAACCTTTTCGATAAAGATTTTCGCTACGCCGAGCATTATGGAAGAATCTACCGCCAAAGTTCTGCAGTATCTTATCGCGCGGCGTAAAAGTCGTCTTAAAATATATCCTGCGCCGGTGTTGGACGGAACTATTCCGTTGACGTCGCCGATTAACATAACCGCGGTTCTCGTATGATCCGCGATTATACGCATAGCCTTTTTCGCTTCTTCGTCCGAGTCGTATGCTTTACCCGAAACGTTTTCGATATAGCTTATCGCTTCCGAAAAAAGGTCTGTTTTATAGCCGTCGTCAAGCCCGTTCAGGAATACAAGAAGTCTGTCGAGACCGAAACCGGTATCGACGTTCTTCTTTTCGAGTTCGGTGTATTTGCCGCCCTCGAGTTTTTTGTACTGCGTGTAAACGTCGTTTCCGATTTCGACGTATCTGTTGCCGGTTAAAAAGTCGCTCGAATCCTTTCCGTCTTCTCTCGGGTAGAACCATTCGTTATCGGGGCCGCAGGGAGTGCCGACGGTGCCTTCGAGTTCCCACCAGTTGTCTTCTTTCGGAAGGAAGAATATGTTTTCTTCTTTAATGCCGAGTTCTTTCAGAAGATTCGCAGTTTCGTCGTCGCGGGGAACGGAATCGTTGCCTTCGAATACCGTGGCGCAGATTTTATCCTTGTCAAAGCCTAAAATCCTGGTTAAAAATTCAAACGACCACGCTGTTTTTTCTTTTTTGAAATAATCGCCGAGACTCCAGTTGCCCATCATTTCGAAAAAGGTGAAATGAGTTTCATCTCCGACGGAGTCTATGTCGACCGTTCTTACGCAACCCTGAACGTTGCAAAGTCTCGTTCCTTTGGGGTGCTTTTTGCCGAGGAGGTAGGGCATAAGCGGCTGCATGCCCGCTACGTTGAACATAACGCCGGTGGTACCGTCGCCGATTAAAGAAACCGCGCCTATATTGACGTGTCCTTTGCTTTCGTAAAATTTAATCCATTTGTCTCTTAATTCTTTCGAAGTAAACATATTTTTCGCCTTTTTGTCCGCACGGCAAAGCCTGTAAAGCTATACGAATTTTCTTCTGCCGCTACTTTTATTATAAGTTATATAACCATTATACAACGATAAAGCCGTTCCGTCACCGTTTTTTAAGTATTTTTTTGATTTTGAGCCAAATATTTTGTGTTTTATAAAAATTTTCTGGTTTCAGCACGAAAACAAAGCGTAAAAAAGACGGCAGAACCGTCTTTTTTATTCAAGTTATTATATCCGTCAGATTTTTTCGAGCGAGTAACCGTCTTTGGAATCTTTTACCGAATATCCCATGGATTTGAGCTTGTCGCGGAGTTCGTCCGATTTTGCCCAGTCTTTGTTCGCTCTCGCCTGCTTTCTTTCTTCCGCTACGGCGATTACGTCGCCCGGAACCGAAGAAGAAGTTTTCGCTTCGACCTGCTTTATAAAATCGTCGGCGTTTTCGGTGAAGAGACCTAAAAGGGAATAAGTTTTTCTTATCTGATTTACGTCTTCCGCCGCCTTTACGTCGTTTGCGGCGAGTTCGGCTTTAACCGTTTTGAAATATCCGAAAAGGTTAGAAAGAGCGAGCGCAGTGTTGAAGTCGTCGGACATCGCTTCGTCGAATTCTTTATCGATGCTCCCGGTGAATTTGTCGGATTTAAGCCCCGATTTTTCGACTTCGGCGATAATTTTGTAAAAGCCGTACATGTGTTTTTCGGCTTCGGTAAAGAAGTCGGGAGTAATGTTGATGTCGTTCTTGTAGTTTGTCGAAAGCAGCGCGAATTTAACCGTTTCGTAATTGTATTCGTCCAAAAGATCTGATAAGACAATACTGTTTCCGAGGGACTTGCTCATCTTCTGACCGTTGACTTTTATAAGTCCGTTATGAGTCCAGTATTTTACGAACTGTTTGCCGGAAAGAGCTTCGCTCTGCGCGATTTCGTTTTCGTGATGGGGGAAGATAAGGTCTCTTCCGCCGCCGTGGATATCCACCTGATCGCCGAAAGCCTTTCTGTTCATCGCCGAACATTCGATATGCCAGCCGGGGCGACCTTTGCCCCAGGGGGAATCCCACGAAATCTCGCCGGGCTTGGCGGACTTCCATAAAGCGAAGTCCAGCGGATTGCGCTTTTCTTCGTCGTTTTCGACTCTTACGCCGTTAAGGGCGTCTTCGAGATTTCTGCCCGAAAGGCAACCGTAATTCGGAAAGCTTTCTACCGAAAAGTATACGTCGCCGTTTTTCGTCGCATAGGCGTGACCTTTTTCGATAAGGCCCGATACGAAGTCTATTATGTTGCCTATGTTTTCGGTCGCTTTGAGCCATATGTCGGGATCGTCGACGTGCATTCTGCTCATGACGGCGTTTATTCTTTCGATCATCATTGCGGCGTATTTGTCTGCGGGGATACCCGTTTCATGCGATTTTGCGATGATTTTATCGTCGACGTCGGTGTAGTTTCTCGCGTACGTTACATCGTAGCCCTGTTTTACGAGAAACTTTCTCATAACGTCGTAAATAAGAGCCTGATAAGCGTGTCCGATATGCGCGTCGCCCGAAACGGTGATTCCGCACGCATACATATTTACTTTGTTCCCGCGGAGCGGAACGAATTCTTCTTTGGATCTTGTTAGAGTATTATAAATTTTCATATTATGAACCTTTGAGTTTATAAAGGAGTTTTAAAACGTATATCGCATAACGAGGAGCGTTTCGTTGCTAGCGCCCGCGCCGAATACCTTCCGTTTGCAGAATAAGAAGCGTGGAACGGCTTGCCGAAAACATACCGTAAACTAATTTTCGGTTTTGTTTTTTTCGCCGTAATTTTTGCGTTTTTTATTTTTCTTTCCTGCAATGGCGGTATTTTCCGCATTTTCCGAAAACGTTCTTGTTTTAATCGATTCGAGTTCTCTTTCGAGAGTGTAAACTTTTGCGCGAAGCTCGCAGATTTCGTTTTGCAGGGGATCGCACTTTTCCTGTGTGAGACAGGGAACCTTTTCGCCGTTTATTTTGACTATTCTTGCGGGTACGCCCACTACCGTGGCGTAAGGGGGAACTTCTTTAAGGACTACTGCGCCCGCGCCTATTTTGGCGTATTCGCCGACGGTGAAGCCGCCTAAAACTTTCGCCCCTGCCGAGATGACCGCGCCCCTTTTGACGGTGGGGTGACGTTTGCCGGTTTCTTTACCCGTGCCGCCGAGTGTAACGCATTGATAGATGATGACGCCTTCTTCGATTTCCGCCGTTTCGCCTATAACTACGCCCGTGCCGTGATCTATGAACACGCCGCCCGCAATTTTAGCCGCAGGATGAATTTCGATTCCGGTGAAGAATCTCGAAATCTGGCTTATTATTCTTGCGAGGAGTTTCAGATGAATACGGTAAAAAAAATGAGCGACGCGGTGAGCGGAAAGTGCGTGTACGCCCGCGTAAGTCAGAAAGATCTCGAACTTATTCCGCGCGGCGGGATCGTTCGCTTTCGCTGCGTTTATATCTTTTCTTAAATTTTTAAAAAACATAGTAAATGTTTATTCCGACCGCCGCGAATATGTTACCGTGTTGCTGCGGCGGGAGCCGGAAGATACCGCTTTATCCGCAAATCAGATAACGGTGGTACCCTTTTCGACGATGTCGTTTTTAACTTTTTCGGGGAAGCTCTTGTCGACTACGAGATAGTCTATGTTTTCGAGCTTCGAGAAGGTATAAGGGGTGTTTTTGTTGACTTTGGAACTGTCGAGAAGCATTATTACCTTCGTCGCGCTTTCTATAACCGCGCGTTTTATCTCCATTTCATCCTGGCTTCCGCAGGTGAAACATCCTTTTTCGGGAGTGAATCCCGTTGCAGTCATTATAGCGACTTCGATATTTATGTCTTTTAAGAAGTCGAGACTCGATCTGCCGGTGGTTACAAGGTTGTTTCTGTTGACGTCGCCGCCTAAAAGAGTGACGGTGGGAAGAGACTTTCTTAAAACTTCGGTTGCGATGTTAAGCGCATTGGTTACTATATAATAGTTGTTGTTGGGAAGTTCTTTTGCAAAATAAAGGGTGGTAGAGCCGCTGTCGATGAATATGCAGCTCTTGGGAGAGATGAGAGAAATGGTCTTTTCGGCGATTTCCTTTTTCTCCTGAACGTTGTCCGAAAATCTGTGAACGAATTCCTGTTCGGACTTTTTGGTGAGTTCGTCGAGAGAGATGGCTCCGCCGCGTACTCTTATTATGTAGCCCTGTTCTTCGAGAGCGATAAGGTCTCTTCTTAAAGTCATGTTGGAAACGTCGGCTAAAAGCGCGCCGAGTTCCTCGTACGAAACTTTTCCGTACTTTTCGATAATTTCTTTGATTTGTTCCAAGCGATTCTTTTTCATTTTGTTGTTTCCTCCTTCGGATATTTTTGGTTTTTTGTATATTTTATCGGTTTTTGTCTGTTAAATCGCATTCGTAATGATTTTTTATGCCCGAAAATTCGTTTTTGTGTCTAATTTTCTTTTTATGGCATTGATTTGTGTCATAAATTTGTGTCCAAACATTCTATATACAATATAATATCAAATTTCTTTTCGTTTTACAACAAAATAAACCAAAATTTATGAAAAATTTGCAAAAAGTTTTCACGCATATTCACATTATTTTTATCGTAAAGCAAGTTTTTCTTGCGCAAAACGGGAATATCGTAAGTAAAAACCGTCAAAAAAGCCGGTTCTGCCGATAATGAGCGAAAATAAAAAATCGCGATAAAGGAAAATCCGGGTTATTTGCGGGTACAGAAAAAACCGCTTACTTCGCATAACAAAAAAATTGCCCGAAAGAATAACAAAAAAATTGATTTTTTATAGAATTAGTTATATAATTAACTAAAAACGAGATAATATTCGGCGAAAGGAATTTCAACGTCGTCTGTGGCGGTAATTCTACGAACCGAAGGAGATGTTTTTATGTTAGATATTAAGATGATACAGGACAATCCGCAAAAGGTGCGGGAACTTCTTGAAAAGAAGGGATGCGAGGTCGATTTTTCCGAGCTTCTTTCGTGGGACGAAGAACGCCGCAAAATAATTGCCGAAACCGAAAAGCTTAAAGCCGAAAAAAATAAGGTTTCGGCCGAAATCCCCAAACTCAAAAAAGCGGGACAGCCGGTAGACGCGATTTTTGCCGAAATGAAGGAACTCGGCGTAAAAATTTCGGACGGCGACGCGAAAATAAACGAACTTGCGGACAAGATATTTAATTTTATCGCTTGTCTTCCCAACCTTCCGGACGAAGATCTTCTCCCCGGCGAAAAGGAAAACAATCAGGTAGTGAAGGTATTCGGCAAAAAACCCGAATTCGACTTTACCATGCAGAATCACGTCGATCTTTGCACCAAACTCGGAATTATAGATTATACGAGAGGCGTTAAACTTTCGGGGGGCGGCTTCTGGCTTTACAGAGGGCTCGGCGCGCAGCTCGAATGGGCGCTTCTCAACTTCTTCGTTTCGGAACACTTAAAAGACGGATACGAAATGATTCTTCCGCCCCACCAGCTCGGATATAACGCAGGATTCGGCGCGGGACAGTTCCCGAAATTTTCGGACGAAGTTTACTGGCTCGACGTCGATCCCGACAGGAAGAAAAACAGATTCATGCTTCCGACTGCCGAAACCGCTCTCGTAAACATGTATTCGGGCGAAATAATCGACGCAGACAAACTCCCGATGAAATATTTCGCATACACACCCTGCTATCGTAAAGAAGCCGGTTCGTACCGCGCGGAAGAAAGGGGCATGATAAGAGGACACCAGTTCAACAAGGTCGAAATGGTTCAGTACACGAAACCCGAAGGCAGCGACGCGGCTTTCGACGAACTCGTCGGCAAGGCTTGCTCTCTTATGGAAAAGCTCGGACTTCATTTCAGGCTTTCAAAACTTGCCGCGGGCGATTGCTCCGCATCGATGGCGAGAACTTACGATATAGAAGTATGGATTCCGTCCATGGGTATTTATAAAGAAGTATCGTCCGTTTCCAATGCGAGAGATTATCAGGCGAGAAGAAACAACACCAAGTACCGCGACGAAAACGGTAAAACCCGTTACGTTCATACTTTAAACGGATCGGGACTCGCTACGTCGAGAGTATTCCCGGCGATCATCGAACAGTATCAGAACGCCGACGGTTCGATAACCGTTCCCGAAGTACTGAGACCTTTCATGGGCGGTATTTCGGTTATAAAATAAGCCTCCGGCTTATAGAAACCAAAACGAATACAAAACGTAAATTTGTTAAAAAGGGGCAAAAGCGTATAACTTTTGCCTTTTTGATTAAATAAGTATAAAACGCAGACGTTTGCGGCGAGTCTTTACGGCAAACCGACGAACGTCCGTTTCAAGGAAAAACATATGAAATTCAGCGATTTAAATACACCCGATTATATTTTGAAAGTTTTCGACGAACTCGGAATAGCCGAACCTACCAAAGTTCAGGAAAGAACCATCCCCGTAATAGAAGCGGGCAAAGATGTGATAGGCAAATCACAGACCGGTTCGGGAAAGACTTTTGCTTATGCGATACCCGCGCTCGAAAAGACTGATACCGACGACAAGTCCACGCAGATACTCGTCGTATGCCCGACGAGAGAACTCGCCGTACAGGTTACGGGCGAATTCAGAAAACTTTTAAAGTACAGGGAAGGCGTTAAAGTCGTTCCGATAGTAGGCGGTTCCACGATGGAAAGACAGATCGTCGCGTTGAAAGCCGGCGCAAAAATAGTGGTAGGCACGCCGGGCAGGCTCAACGACCATTTAAGGAGAAGAACGCTTAAACTCCACAATCTTAAAATGCTCGTTTTGGACGAAGCGGATGAAATGCTCGATATGGGCTTTTTAAGCGAGATTGAAGAAATTCTTACCAAATCCAACAGAGAGAGGCAGACCGTGATGTTTTCGGCGACAATGCCCGAAGACGTAAGAAATATAGCCAGACGTTATATGCGTTCGCCCGCATATCTCGAAATCGACAAAGCAGATAAGAACGACGCGGTTCTGCAACGTTACGTCTCGGTAGGTCTCAGAGATAAGGACGCGGCTCTCAAAGAACTTTACAAAAAACTTTCGCCGAATCTCGCGATAGTTTTCTGCAATACCAAAAAAATGGTTTCGTCCTTAAAAAAGAAACTTGCCGACGAAGGAATAAAGGCTCTTGAGATCCACGGAGACATGCCGCAGTCCGAAAGAAAGTCGGTTATCGAAAAAATGAAGTCGGGCGAAAGCAATCTTCTGATAGCGACCGACGTCGCGGCGAGAGGACTCGATATAAGCGGCGTCGACGTCGTGTTCAATTACGATCTCCCGATTCATACCGAATGGTATACTCACCGCATCGGAAGAACGGCGAGAGCGGGAAAAACGGGCGAAGCGTACTCTATCGTCAATACCGAAGTCCAGATGAGAACCTTGAAAAAGATCGAAAAGGAAACGGGCAACGTTATCAAAGAATACTTCTGTACCTATTCTAAAACGGTAAAACTCCCCGAAAAGAAGAAAAAGATAAAAATAAAATCCGACGGCAAACACGGCGGCAGCGGAAGACGCGGCTCGGCTTATCCCGAATACAAGACCTTCCGCAAAACCGGCAACGAAGAAAAAATATTCGGCAAAAAGGGTAAAGCCAAGGGCGTAAAAAATTACCTCAAAAACAAAAACGCGGACGGCGGCTTTACGGATACGAACAAAGGACAAAGGTCGGGCTTCGGTAAAGACGGTTCGTTCAAATCATACCAAAAATCCGGTAACGGTTTTTCGAAATCGTACCGCAAAAATTCCGGCGGTCCGGCTAAACCCTACCAAAAATCCGAAAGCGGCTACGCCAAAGATTCTTCTTACGGCAAAACTTCCGGAAAAAATTATTCTAAATCCGGATCCGGTAAAGGCAAAACGTACGCCGGCGGCAAAAAAGCTCACGGCAGACCTACCGGTTCGAAAAGCAATTTCAAAAGACAAGGTTAAAATTCAAACAACCTGCAAACAGATTAGTAGCGGACAAAAAAATGAAAAAAGTAACCGATATGACGACGGGTTCGCCGTTTAAAAACATATTCCTGTTCGCCGTGCCTATGGCGATAGGCTTTATGCTACAGGAATTATACGCTCTCGGAGATACGCTTATAGTGTCCTGGTCGAGAAACGCGAACGCCGCTACGGGCATAAACCTTACCGGCAGCATGAACTTTCTGATAGTCGGCTTCGTGCAAGGGTTTTCGGCGGGGTTCGGTATCGTCTTAAGCCAGTTCGTCGGTGCAAGAGACGATAAAAAGATGCGTAATTCCGTTGCGACGAGTCTTGTCCTTTCGGTAATAATAGCGGCTCTTATGTCGGTAATATCCGTATTGGCGGCAAGACCTGTTCTCGAACTTTTGTCCACGGACGAAAAGTATATAGGTTACTCCGAAAGTTATATAAAAGTAATCTTCGGCGGGATAATCTTCAACATGCTGTACAACCTGTCAGACCAGTTTTTGCGGGCGATGGGCGACAGCAAAACGCCGCTTTACATACTTATAATGTGCGCCGCTCTGAACATAGGACTGAACAGTCTTATGTTCGTAATTCCGCCTTTAACGGTAGCGTGGGCGGCATGGGCGACGATAATAAGCCAGTGTATTTCGGCGATAGTGGGCTTTACGGTATTGTTCGTAAAGTTTCCCGTGTTAAGACTTAAAAAATCAGACTTCAGATTTACTGCAAAGTTTGCCGGATTCCATCTTTCGATGGGCTTCCCGATGGCTCTACAGTTCGTCGTAACGGCTTCGGGATGTATGATAGCCCAAAAAGCGGTAAACGACCTTAACGATCCCGTCCTTTCGATGGCGCAGGCTAACGCGAGCAAGATAGACAATATCTTCGGGGCGATTTTAAGGGGCGCGGGACTTGCGATGGCTACTTACGTCGGGCAGAATTACGGGGCGAAACGCTTCGACAGAATAGACGAAGGCTATAAAAAAGGCTTTCTTGTCGGACTTGTGTATTTTGTAATTTCGGTCGCGCTTTACGTGGGACTTTCGGGACCGCTCGCGAGACTTCTGCTTCCCGCAAACAAGATAGACGGCGACGCCGAAACGGTTTACCGACTGGCGTTTAAGTATAATTGTATTCAGGCGGCGTTTTATTATCCGCTGTTCTGCATACTTTACGCAAGGTCGGCGTTGCAGGCGATCGGCAGGAGCGGTTTGTCCGTTCTCGGCGGCGTGGTGGAATTTACGATGCGTACAACCGCGGCGAACACCATAGCCGTGTGGTTCGGCTACGACGGCGTTTGCTTTTCAAATCCCATGGCGTGGGTAGGCGGCGCGATATTCTTTTTGATAGCGTTCCCGCTCGCGTTTAAAAAACTCGTAAAATCTTACGGCGGAAAGGCTGTTACTCTGCCGGATTTATCTACGTCACGCCCGGTTATTGCAGAAGATAAGGAAAATAGCGAACCGGCGGAACCCGCGCCAGTAATACGTTGGGGAGAACCGACGGTAAAAACCGGCGACAAAGAAGATATTAACGAAGAAATCGAAACCGCCGAAAAACTCGCCGCCGCCGAAGACGAATTCCCTAAACAATAACCGAGATTCTTGATAGCCCCGGCGAAGGAAAGTGTTTAAATTATGATTAAAAATACAGGGAGCTTATATAGGCAAAATCCGGCTTCTCAGGAAAGTAAAAAAACAGAAGCGGTAGTAGATAAAAATATTGCAAAACTGTCGGACATGCAGAAAGAAGTTTTCGAATACAATAAAAAGTTTGTAAAAATCGGGAAAGAATCAAGAACAATATCGGAAGAAGAACAGATAATTTTCGGCAAATATAACGGCAAAAAGATAGACCTTGACTATTTTTATGAAAATATAGAAAAATTCATTGTCAATGTATACGGCGATATGAAAAAATATTCGCCGTGTAAAGCCATAGTTATAGATACGGAGTGTCTTATACCGGACGAATATTTTTATTCGTTTTATCTGATTCCGCTGAAAGACGATCAGAAAAAGCCGAAATACAAGGATAAAGAACTTTTAGCGTATATAACGTCGAGAGACGGAGTAACCGTTTATGCCGCGGGGTTTGTGTGTGGCGGCATGATAATCGGCTCGGAGGAGTTAGAAGAAGAGCTAAACGATATATGCTGCGGCGAAGAAGATACTCCCGTTTATTATAACGATTTATACGATGATTATATAGACAAGTTTCAGATCGAAATGCTTGAATACGACCGAAAACTCGTTGAAAAAGAAAAAAATATCGCTGTAAATAAAAGAACCATAGGTGAAGAAGAAAACATCATTATCAACGAACTCGGCGGAGAAAAAGTTGATAGTTTATATATTGATAAGTTTTTAGATAAGCTTTCCCCGATTTATAATATTATTTTACGGGATCCTGGTTTATATGTTTATAATTTTTTAGATAAGTTTTCCGTCAAAGGTAAGCTTTGTTTGAATCGATCGTCGTCGTTCAGAATTATTTACAGAGATACCGGAAAAATTATTCCCGAAGAATATTTTTATTCTTTCTATCGTATTCCGTTAGAAAGCAAGCAGAAAAAGCCCGAGTACCGAGATAAAGAATTATTGGCGTTTATATCGTCGCGAGACGGCAAAAACGTATACGTAGCCGATTTTTTGAACGATATAATAGCGGAAGATTCGTGCCGCGAGAAATTAAATAAAGTCGTTTATAAAGAAAACGGCGTCGCGGTTTATTATGACGATATGAAAAGAACTCCTTGAAAGGAGTTCTTTTTTGGTCTCGGATTTTAAAATTGTCGTCGCCGTGATTTTGATGTAATTGCGGTTTGCAGGTAAAGTGGAGCAATGATTTTTAAGGTTATGTTTCAGACGGAACGGTTCGCCGAAACATAGCCGAAAAACATAAAAGTATCTGTATTATAATTTAATCTATTTATATATTGTTATATACGCTATAAATAAAATACCGTAATAAAAAACAGGCTCGCGGAAAGTTTCCGCGAGCCTGTTCTATTTTGTTTTATACGCTTTTATCTTATTGCCGTAAGGCACCGAAAAGCGTTATATTCTTATTCTTTTCCTGCAAGTTTTTTGTACTTTTCGAGTCTTGCCTTGGAATCTTCTTCGGTCTTTTCAAAGAGCTTTTCGGCAATCTGCGGCTGAGTCTTTACAAGCGAAGAATATCTCGTTTCGCCGATAAGGAAGTCGTGATAGTTTGCAGTCGGTTCTTTGCTGTCGAGCGAGAAGGACGAAGTTTCGGGATTGTATCTGTAAAGCTGCCAGTATCCGCATTCAACCGCACGCTTTTCTTCATCCTGAGACTTGGTCATGTTGATACCGTGGTTGATACAGGGAGCGTAGCAGATTACGAGAGACGGTCCGTGGTAAGCTTCCGCTTCTACGATAGCGTTCAGGAACTGCTGTTTGTTGGAACCCATAGCGCACTGAGCGACGTATACGTAGCCGTAGCTCATCGCCATCATGCCGAGATCCTTCTTCTTGGTTCTCTTGCCTGCCGCCGCGAATTTAGCAACCGAGCCGGTGGGGGTGGACTTACTCGCCTGTCCGCCGGTGTTCGAATAAACTTCGGTATCGAGAACGAGTACGTTTACGTCTTCGCCGGAAGCGAGTACGTGGTCGAGTCCGCCGTAACCGATATCGTAAGCCCAGCCGTCGCCACCGAAGATCCAGATGGACTTTTTGACAAGGCAGTCTTTATTTTTGATGATTTCGTTCGTGAGATCGGAAAGCGGGCAGTTGCCTTTGCAATTTTCGATAAGGGCGACGAGTTTTGCGGAAGCCGCTTTGCTTCCTTCGGCGTCGTTTCTGTTTTCGAGCCATGCGTTAGCAGCGTCTTTTACGGTCTGTTCGGTAGCTTCTTCGGCAAGTTTTGTAATAACGTCGGCAAGCTTCGAACGTCTCTGAGCGTAAGCAAGGTTGATGCCGTAGCCGAATTCGGCGTTGTCTTCGAACAGGGAGTTAGCCCATGCGGGACCGTGACCTTCTTTATTTACGGTGTAGGGGCAGGTGGGAGCGGAACCGCCGTAGATGGACGAGCAGCCTGTAGCGTTAGCTACGATCATTCTGTCGCCGAACATCTGGGTGATAACCTTTACGTAAGGAGTTTCGCCGCAGCCTGCGCAAGCGCCGGAGAATTCGAAGAGCGGCTGTCTGAACTGCGAACCTTTGACGGTGGTCGCTTTGCAGCCGGGAACGTTCGATACGTCAACCTTTTCGAGCTTTTCGGAATAGTCGTAATTTACGGTTTCTTCTTCTACCACGGATCCTAAGGGAACCATTTCGAGAGCCTTTTCTTTAGCGGGGCAGATGTTTGCGCAAACGCCGCAGCCCATACAGTCAAGCGGAGAAACCTGAATTCTGAAATCGTAACCCTTGTTGCCGATCATAGCCTTGGTTTCGAACGAAGCGGGCTTTTCCGCGTCGGACTTGACTACCGCCGGTCTGATACATGCGTGGGGGCATACGAAGGAGCACTGGTTACACTGAATACATTTTTCGGCATTCCATTTGGGAACGAGTACCGCGACGCCTCTCTTTTCGTACTGAGTCGTTCCTGTGGGAACGGTTCCGTCGGGAGAGAACTTGGAGGAGGGAAGTTTGTCGCCCTTCTGCGCGATAATCGGAGCTACGGTGTTAAGGAAGTATTCGGTACCCGAAACCTTAACCATTTCGGCTCCTTCGGTCGTGGTCTTCCACGATTCGGGAACTTCTATCTTGACAAGGTTTGCGGAAGCGGAGTCGATAGCGTCGTAGTTCATCTGAACGACCGCGTCGCCTTTCTTGGAGAAAGACTTGTAAGCCATCTTCTTCATGAATTCGACCGCGTCGGTATAGGGGATAATATTCGCGATTTTGAAGAACGCGGACTGAAGAATAGTGTTTGTTCTGCCTTTGAGTCCGAGTCCCGCGGCGATATCGATAGCGTCGATTACGTAGAAGTGAATATGTTTGTTCGCAATGTCGTTTTTAACCTTTGGGGGAAGAACGTGTTCGAGCTGTTCTACGGTAAGAGCGGAAGTGTTGAGAAGGAAAGAACCGCCTTCTTTAAGGTCTCCGGTCATGTCGTAACGGGTGATGTAGGACGGGTTGGAGCACTGAACGAAGTCTGCCGCGTCTATAAGATAAGCGGACTGAATCTTCGTATCGCCGAAACGAAGGTGCGATACCGTTATACCGCCCGACTTTTTGGAGTCGTAGAAGAAGTAACCCTGAACGTATTTATCGGTATGGTCGCCGATGATTTTGATCGAGTTTTTATTCGCGCCGACCGTACCGTCGGAACCGAGTCCCCAGAACTTGCACGAAATGGTGCCTGCGGGAGCCGCGTTGTACTGTTCGGAGAAGTCGAGCGAAGTGTTGGTAAGATCGTCGTAGATACCTACGGTGAAGTGATTCTTGGGTTCTTTGGATTCAAGATTCTTGTAAACCGCGTAAACCATAGACGGGTTGAATTCTTTGGAACCTAATCCGTATCTGCCGCCTACTACCTTGATGTCGGTCATACCCTTTTCGAGAAGGGCTGCGCATACGTCGAGATATAAGGGTTCGCCGAGAGAGCCGGGTTCTTTCGTTCTGTCGAGAACGGCAAGTTTTTTGACGGTCTTCGGAAGAGCTTCGGTAAAGTGTTCGATGGAGAACGGTCTGTAAAGTCTTACTTTCAGAAGACCTACCCTGTGTCCTTCGGAATTCATTTTGTTGATTGTTTCTTCAACTGCGTCCGCGCCGGAACCCATAAGTACGATTACGTTTTCTGCGTCTTTCGCGCCGACGTAGTCGAAAAGGTGATAGCTTCTGCCGGTGAGTTTGGATACCTTGTCCATCATTTCCTGTACGATGGCGGGGGTAGCGTTGTAGTATTTGTTAGCCGTTTCTCTGTTCTGGAAGTAGATATCGGCGTTTTGCGCGGTACCTCTCTGAACGGGATGTTCGGGATTAAGCGCTCTCTTTCTGAATTCTTCGATGTCCTTCATGTCTACGAGAGTTTTCATTTCGTCGTAGTCGATTACGTCGATCTTGGAAACTTCGTGAGAAGTTCTGAAACCGTCGAAGAAGTGAAGGAAGGGAACCTTCGCTTTAAGAGTGGAAAGGTGCGCTACGAGAGCGAGATCCATAACTTCCTGTACGGAGTTCGACGCAAGCATCGCAAAGCCCGTCTGACGGCAAGCCATTACGTCGGAGTGGTCGCCGAAAATGTTAAGCGCGTGAGCGGCTAAAGCTCTCGCGGAAACGTGGAAAACCGTCGGGAGAAGTTCGCCCGCGATTTTGTACATGTTGGGGATCATTAAAAGAAGTCCCTGACTTGCGGTGTAGGTGGTGGTCAGTGCGCCGGCGGTCAAAGAACCGTGTACGGCGCCTGCGGCGCCGCCTTCGGATTCCATTTCTGCAAGGCGAAGTTTCTGACCGAACATATTGACTCTGCCCTGCGCAGACCATTCGTCGGCAACTTCGGCCATAGGGGAAGAGGGGGTTATCGGGTAGATAGCGGCTACTTCCGAAAAGGCATAGGCAACGTGGCTGGCGGCGGTGTTTCCGTCAATCGTCATTTTTGTGCTCATTTGGTATATCCTCCAAAAAAATTATCTTGATTCAAGCGTTTCGGGATAAAAAACCCTCTGCGGTTACGCTCAAAGCCGCAGTAATAATTATATAATTAAAACGGCTATTAGTCAAATAAAAACTTTTAAGCTTAAAATATTAGCTTTTACTAACTTTTTAACCGTTTTAAAATAATTTGCGATTAAAAATTTTCGATTTCTATTCCGTTTTCCGTTTCTGTAACGTTAAAAAGCGCGGCTGTTTCCGGAATATCTTTATCGGGATCGCCGTCTTTTAAGAAGCCGCCGTTCGGCGTGTGAAATGTCATCGCAACCGTATGGTCGTTTTTCATAAAAAGCATCGGATGTCCGCCGTCGTGAACCCATTCTTTTTTAAGGTTCCTGGCGTAAAGCGGAGTTTTGCCGTGCGACCAGTTCCCGGTAAGTTTGCCGTTATCGGACTCGGAAAGCCCGACTACGTAATACCCGTTTTCATAGTTCGACCAGATCATGTAAAGATTTCCGTTTGAAGAAAACATAAACGGGGCTTCCGCTACTCTGTCGTTCGTCCAGCAGGGATCGTCGGCTTTGAAAAGAGTGAACGGCGTGCCGGCGGTTTCGGTAAGATCGTCCGAAAGTCCGACCGCTTCTATTTTGCCGACGCCGTCTTCTTCGGTCGTAAAACATCTCGAATAAACGAGATAAGGGGTGTCGTTTTCTATCCACAAAGTCCCGTCGATTACGTCTTTGTTTTCGAGCGGGAAGGAAGCGATTTTTATAAACCTGCCGAAGGGAGAAACCGATTTTGCGATAAAAATAACGTCGCGCGCATTTTTTGTTTTTGCCTTTGCCGAAGTTATAAGGTAGTAATGACCTTTATAAAAATGCACTTCGGGCGCCCAGAATCTGTCGGTAAGGTTGTCCGCGTCGCCGTCTCTGTATACGTGGAAAGATTCGCTCCAGTTTTCGAGATCGCGGCTGACGTGGCAACTTACGCCGTCCGGAGACGACTTATAAAGAATATAAGTTCCGCCGTAATTTAAAATGAACGGATCTCTTATGTGAATTTCTTTAAGCTTAAGGGGATAATAAAGGCAGTTGACCGAACCCGGGACGGGAACGGTTGCCGTGATTTCGGAATTCAAGAAGTTCATATGTTAAAGTATTCCTGTTTTTTGTAAGATTATTTTCGATAAAACAAGCGGGTTAAAGCTTTATTTAAACGACTTGCATAACGTACCGTATAATTATTATAACACGATTAAAAAAAATTGCAAGAAGTAACGCGAAAATTAAACTACTTTTACGCGGCGTTTTTTCGGTTTTGCGGTAAAACCCGCCGTACGGTCCCGAATAACGGATAAAAATCGAAATCGGGTTCAAATCGTTGTCGATTTCGTTAATTTGTGTTAAAATATATTTTCAGAGGAATTTTTATGTCTTATATAAAAACCGAAAACCTTACCTACGAATACACAAAAGGGGTAAAGGCTTTAAAAAACGTGAATATCGGAATAAATAAAGGCGAATACGTGGCGATTATCGGACACAACGGTTCCGGCAAATCGACTCTTGCGAAGCTTTTTAACGGACTTTTGCAGCCGACTTCGGGTAAAGTTTTCGTAAACGGAACCGACACGTCGGATAAGCAGAAACTTTTTGACGTGCGTAAAACCGTAGGGGTGGTTTTTCAGAACCCCGACAACCAGCTCGTCGCTTCGATCGTTGAAGACGATCTCGCCTTCGGTCCCGAAAATCTCGGCGTCCCGCGCGAAGAAATAGGTAAGCGCATCGACTACGCTCTTAAAGCATGCGATATCGAGAAGTTCCGCAACTCCACTCCCTCAAAACTTTCGGGCGGACAGAAACAGAGAGTCGCTATAGCCGGCGTTCTCGCCGTTATGCCGGAAGTAATGATATTCGACGAAGCCACGGCGATGCTCGATCCGAAAGGCAGGAACGAAGTTTTATCCGTGTCGGACAAACTCAATAAAGAAAACGGAATTACCGTTATAAACATCACTCACTATATGGACGAAGTCGTCCGTGCGGACAGAGTAATAGTATTGAACGACGGCGAAGTTTACGCCGAAGGTACGCCCGAAGAGATTTTTAAAAGAGCGGACGAACTCGAATCTTTGGGGCTTTCGGTTCCGACCGCGTGCCGAATCGCTCTCGATCTGAAAAAGAAGGGCGTAGATCTCGGCGAACCGCTTACAGACGAGGAATTGGGGGATAAGTTATGCGAATTGTTTGCAAAGATTTAAAATATACTTACGAACCCAAAGCAAAAAACAAGACTTACGCTTTAAACGGCGTGGAGCTTACTATCGAAGAAGGCGATTTTTTCGGGATTGTCGGAAAAACGGGCAGCGGCAAATCGACTTTCGTACAGCATCTCGATGCGATAGTGCGGGTGCAGAAAAATTCCGGAGAACTAACCGTCGGGGAATTCGATCTTGCAGATACGAAGAAAAAAGATTTCAGAGATTTAAGAAAAAAGGTCGGAATGGTGTTTCAGTACCCCGAGTATCAGCTTTTTGCGGAGACGGTGGAAGCGGACGTAGAATTCGGACTTAAAAATTACTTCCCGGAAATGGACGAGATAAACCGCAAAAACGCCGTGAGATATGCGCTCGAAGCGGTAGGTCTCGACTATCTTAAAATAAAAAACAAATCGCCGTTCGACTTGTCCGGCGGGCAAAAAAGAAGAGTGGCGATCGCGGGCGTTATCGTAACCAAGCCCGAAATTTTGGTTCTGGACGAACCGGCTTCGGGACTCGATCCCGAAGGGAAAAAAGAACTATTCAGGCTTTTGCACGAGCTGCATAAGGATTTTGCGAAAACCGTTATAGTGGTTTCGCACGATATGAACGTCATAACCGAAAATTGCAACCGCGCCGCCATATTTGCCGACGGTAAAATAGTAAAAAGCGGAACGCCGAAGGAAGTATTTTCGGACGAGGCGGAGATCGAAAGTTACGGACTCAATCTTCCGACGACCGTTTATCTTACTAATCGTCTTAAAGAAGCGGGCATAGAAATAGATTCGGATCTTACCGTAAAAGACTTTACCGAAACGCTTTACGGGACGATAAAGGAGACCGGAAGATGAAAGACATGGCTTTCGGACAGTTTTATCCGGCAAATTCGTTCGTCCACAAAATGGACGCGAGAATTAAAATTTTATTATCCATAGCCTACCTCGTGGCGGTGTTTCTGATAAAGGAATTTGTGTTTTGGGGATTTCTGGCGGCGGCGGTGTTCATCGTGGTTGCGTGCATATTTTCTAAAGTTCCCGTTTTTAAGGTAATCGGCAGCGTTAAGGCGATACTGGTGTTTGTAATTCTGTCCGCGGTGTTACAGATTTTTTTCAACAAAGACGGTAATATAGTAGTTAATTGGTGGATATTCAAAATAACCGATATAGGGCTTAAAAAGGCGGCGTTCATCGTTCTCCGGATAATGCTCGTCGTTATGGGAACGTCTCTTTTAACGCTTACGACCACGCCCGTGGCTCTCGCCGACGGGATAGAAAGTCTTCTTACGCCGCTCAGACTTATAAAGTTTCCCGTGCATGAATTTGCTCTCATAATGAGCATAGCTTTAAGATATATTCCTACGCTGCTTGACGAAACGGACAGAATAATAAAGGCGCAGAAGGCAAGGGGAGCGGACTTCGAATCGGGCGGCTTATTTAAAAGAGCGAAGGCTATGATTCCCGTGCTTATTCCTTTGCTTATAAGCTCTTTCCGACGCGCGGATGAACTTGCCGACGCGATGGAAGCAAGATGCTATTCTGGAGCTAAGGGCAGGACAAAGTACAAAAAGGCTAAACTCGGCTGGAGAGATCTTCTGGGAACACTGTTTACGGCAGGACTTATCGTAGCGGTCTGCATGCTTAACGGCTGGATAAAAATCTGACGGCAAAGGGGTAAAAATGAACGTAAAAATAACCGTGTCTTACGACGGAACGAATTACTCCGGCTGGCAGATTCAAAAGAACGGGATAACTGTGCAGGAAGAAATCGAAAAGGCGATAAAAGACCTTTGCGGTACGGTTTCGGGCGTAACGGGTTCCGGAAGAACGGACGCCGGAGTGCATGCGGAAGGACAGGTGGCGAACTTTAAGACGGACTTTAGGCTTCCTCCCGAAAAATTTGCGCCGGCTCTCAACGCAAGACTTCCGGAAAGCGTGAGAATATTAAAATCCGAAGAAGCGGCAGACGATTTTAACGCTCGCTTTTCCGCAAAAAGAAAGACCTACGTCTATTCGCTGTACGTTTCGGATAAAACTTTGCCGCTTTTAAATAGGTATGCGGCAAGAGTTAATACCTTTGATTTATCGGCAGCCAGGGAAGCGGCGAAAATAATAAAAGGCAAGCACGACTTCAAACCGTTTTCGGCAAACGGAACGGACATAAAAGACACCGTGAGGACGGTCTATTCGATCGGAATAAAAAAGGACGGCGAGCTTTACCGCGTTTCAGTTACGGGCAACGGGTTTTTATATAAAGAAGTCCGCATTATCGTCGGAACGCTTCTTGCGGTTTCGGAAGGCAAGCTTACGCCGGAAGATATAAACAAGATTTTCGGAACGGGAATAAGACCGGAGTTTATAACCGTGGCTCCCGCGAGGGGGCTTACGCTGAAAAAGGTCGAATATAAAGAGAGTAAAATAAAAAATAAAACAGGACATATTTAAAAATAGTCGATTATTTGTTGATAACCGCAAAAATTTAAACGCAAACCGCGAAAATCGCTTGACATATCGGGTTTGCTGTTTTATTATTATTAAGCTAAAAAGTTTTATAAAGGAAAATTCGTAGCTCGGCAAGGACTAGCCCCCCGAACCGACAACGCTTTTTATTTTTTAGAAATTAAGGAGATTGACAATGAGTACCTACATGGCAAAAGCTGAAAATGTAGAAAGAAAGTGGTATATCGTCGACGCGACGGACGTTCCTCTCGGAAGACTCGCTTCGCAGGTAGCCGCGGTTTTAAGAGGTAAAAATAAACCTACGTTCACTCCGAACGTAGATACGGGCGATTTCGTGATAATAATTAACACCGACAAGGTGGTTCTTACCGGCAAAAAGCTCGAAAAGAAGATGTACAGACATCACACCGGACACGTCGGCGGTCTTAAAGAAGTTTCTTACGGAACTTTAATGAACGAAAAGTCGGATTTCGTCGTTTACAACGCGGTTAAAGGCATGCTTCCCAAGAACAGCCTCGGCGCAAAAATGATGAAAAAGTGCAAAATTTACAAAGGCAGCGAACATAAGCACGAAGCTCAGCAGCCCGTTGCTTTGACTATCGTAAGATAAGAGGTGTAATTATGGCAAAAACGACAAGCAAAAAGAAAGTTCAATACTGGGGAACCGGCAGAAGAAAGTCCGCTATAGCGAGAGTAAGACTCGTTCCCGGCGGCGACGGCACCATCACCATCAATAAAAAATCCATCGACGATTACTTCGATCTCGAAACGATGAAGTTTATCGTTCGTCAGCCTCTCGTTCTTACGGAAACCGCGGCTAAATACGACGTTCTTGTAAACGTTACCGGCGGCGGTAACAACGGTCAGGCGGGCGCTATCCGTCACGGCATTTCGAGAGCTCTTCTCGAAGCGGAACCCGAAACGAGAGAAGCCCTTAAAAAAGCAGGCTTCTTAACGAGAGATTCCAGAATGAAGGAAAGAAAGAAATACGGCTTGAAGAAAGCTCGTAAAGCTCCGCAGTTCAGCAAGAGATAATTTTTATCCGTCTGAAAACGGAACATTCAAACAAACTAAAATCGAAAAGCGACGCCTTTGCGTCGCTTTTTTCATGCCGTTTAAAAACAAATAAAACTTACGTGCGGCGGAGAAAAGACGATTTATTACAAAATACGCTATAAAAAGCGTTTTTTATTTATTTTTTCGTAAGCTGAAGCATATAAGTTAATATAGTACTATAATAAGATAAATCATTATAGAGTAATTTGTATATACTAAAAAATTACTTATAAAATCACGAAGTCTGCGGATTTTATAACCGTACGCGAAAAAGCGGAAAACTCTGAAGAACAAGAGAAAAGTCGTTTACCTGAAACGGCTTGGCGCGATTAAAAATTCGGCGGTATAAAATGGCTTTTTATAAAAAAACGCTTCTCATGAAGGAAGAAGCGGAAGGCTTCTCGAAAAACGGGAAAAAGGTTTCGGGCGTAGTAAATATTTTTTACGAAGACGGAAAACTATGGCTAAGCGCGACGTTTTTGAATCTGAAAGATCTTACGGACGGCGAATACTTTTTTAAAATGGCGACCGAAAGTTTCTGCTCTGGCGAAACTCTCGGACGGTCTGTTTATTCGGCCTATGCGGAATTTTCGGCTGACGGAAAAATCAAAATAAACCCCGAAAATTTCACGTGCGATTTCATATTGTTTTATAAAAATCCCGCAGGGATAAAAGCCGTTGCTTTTGCCGACGGACTTAAAAAGTATTCCGCCGCATATTACGAAAAACTTTTCAAACCGAAAGCCGGGTTCTTTGAAGACGACGAACAGCCCGGAAAAACGGAGAAAATAGAAAATCAAAAAGAAGCAAAAACGGTTTACGACGACGAAAAGATTGCGGAAGAAAACTATTACGAATTTGAAAAATCGAATAAAATTACGGGGGAAGACGGTGAAGAAGAAAAACATGGTGTTGAAGATGCTGCTCCTGAAAAAGCGGACGAAAGAAAAGCGGCGGAAAAAGATGTTAAAACTGACGTCGATGAAGATGAGGGGGACTATTTCGAAACGGAAAGCGGAAAATTTTTCGAGTCCGTAAAAGGCGATATAGAAGCCGCCTTCGATTTGTACGAAACCGACGAATATCTTACCGACGTCATTCCCGATTCCAGATTCGTGAAGGTTACGGGGGATAAAGAATTTTCTTTCGGCGTAATCCGTGAGGCGGGCGAGCCTAAATACGTTTGTTACGGAATAAAGGGAGAATACTCGAAAGATCCGCCCGAAAAATTAAAGGGGATCGCTTCGTTTGTTCCTAAAAGCATTTACGACGATTCGGGCGACGGGTACTGGGTGATATTTCAGGACGCGAAGACCGGTAAGTGTATAAGAACCGACGTGTAAGGAGTGTTTTGCCGCACGCCGTAAAAGCGGGGCTTGACTTAAAGTAAAAAAAGGCGTATACTTAGCTTATGAAGATTCTTAAAAAAGTTTTAAAGATAGTTTTAATACTCTTTTTAATTCTTATTCTGATCGTCGGCGGTTACGTCGCTTACGTTATGATAAGCTACGACAGAATAGAAGACAACCTTAAGCTCGACACGGTAAACGGTAGCGGTTCGACGGACCTGTCTGTCGGAAACACGTACACGGCAGTAACGCAGAACTTCGGGTTCGGCGCGTATACGAGAGATTTTACCTTCTTTATGGACGGCGGAAAAGATTCGAGAGCGAAGAGTAAAGAAAGCGTTAACGAATGTATACGGAAGGCTTACGATGAAATAAGCGGATTTAATCCCGATTTTATTCTTATGCAGGAGATCGACACAAACTCCACTCGCAGCCATAAGGTTAACGAAAAGGAAGCCTTTGACAATCTGTTCGAAGAGTATTCGAAAACCTTCGCAGTGAATTATCACTCGGCGTATCTTATGTGGCCGCTCTTTAAGCCGCACGGAAAGTCGAACAGCGGCATGGCGACTTATTCGAAGTACAACATTGTTTCTGCCGAAAGGAAAAGCCTGCCGATTTCTACGGGATTTTCGAAATTTCTGGATCTCGACAGATGCTATTCGATATCGAAGATCAAGTGTGAAAACGGTAAATATCTTGTCGTATTCAACGTACATACTTCCGCTTACGGCGGCAGCGACGAGATAAGAGAAGCTCAGATGAACAAGCTGTTTTCGGACATGAAAACGGAATACGACGCAGGTAATTACGTTATCTGCGGCGGAGACTTCAATCACGACTTCACGGGGACTTCGACAAAGGATCTGAACGGCGGCGAAAGCGCAGATTTCGGTTGGGCGCAACCCTTCCCGGACAAGCTTATTCCCGAAGGATTTAAAAAAGTTACCGCTTATACGGACGGACTTAATCCCACATGCCGCAACTGCGACGTGCCTTATAAGGAAGGTAACTTTACGATAATAGTGGACGGGTTTATAACTTCCGCCAACGTTACCGTAAATACGGTTAAAAACATAGTGACGGGCTTTGAATATTCCGACCATAACCCCGTAGTCATGCAGTTCAAGCTTAACTGAAAAATTATAAACCAAATCGCAAACAAAAGACCTTCCCGCATGCTCGGGAGGGTCTTTTAAGCAAGTGTGTAAGAATTGTCCGTAACGAATATCCGCGTTACGGATTTTTCGGACTACCGGGGCAATCAGATTTTTATCGGTTTGTTTTTAGTCGTTATAGTTTCGTGTTTTACGACGGTGCCGCTTTTTAAGTAAACGGAAATTAAAGGATTATCCGAAAAATCGACGTAACTTTTGCTTTTTACGAGAGCCTTACGGGGCGTTTCCGAAGGCTTATCCGTAGTATGGGCACTTTGATTTTCGGACGTAAAATTTCCGAATGCGTTTATAAGATTTTTGGTTTTTTCCGGATCGGATAAAAGATTTTTTAAAATTCCGCCGGAAAAAAGAGAAGATTTTTGCGGAGCGCCGCCGTCCGGTTGCTTCTCTCCGCCGCTTTTGTCGCCGCCGCCCGTGAACAATCCGTCCAAAAGACTTTTTATAAGTCCGCCGTTCATAAATTCTCCTTTATTTTTACAAAAAGCGGTTTAACGCCGCCCGAAAAGCGAAAAAAATTTTAAAAAAATATTGCAATAAATTTATTTATAGTATATAATTATAAATACTTATGGTTAAATACCGTTATTGCGCTCTGTCTTAAAGGCAACGGGCGTAAAAGTATTCGGCATAAGGAATATTACACTACTAAAATATTTAACAACGGAGTAAATTATGACAAAAAAGACGTTGAAAATATTTACCGCTATTCTGGCGGTAATACTTGCTTTGGCAGCCGCGGCATGCTCATCAAAGGGTAATTCCGGCTCCACCAAAGTTACGTTGAAAACCCCCGGCAGCGTGATCTCGAATAACGGCGCGGTTTCCGAAACGGAAAATTATTTCTATTTTGTAAACGGTCAGGAAGGCGCCACAGCCGAAAACGATTACGGCAAACCCGTAAAAGGCGCTATTGCGGTAGTATCGAAATCGGATCTTAAAAAGTCCGAAATCGTCGTTCCTAAAATTATGAGCGCGAAGGATTATAATGCGGGTATTTTCGTATACGGCGACTGCGTTTATTACGGAACGACCACGACCAAAAAGGATTCCGACGGCAAGATCGCGACGGACGTTCTCGAATTCCAGAAAGCTAAACTCGACGGTTCCGGCGTTGAAGAAATTCTCGACGTAACAGGACTTTCGACCGAATACAGATTCGTATTAAGCGGCGAAAAGGTTTATCTTTTATACGTATCCGACAGCGCTATTTACAGCGTCGATGTAGCTTCCGGCAAAAAGACCACTGTTTCCAAAAAGGCGGCGGCTTACAAATGGACCGAAACGAGCGAACTCGGCGAAGTTTCGATACTTTTTACCGAAACGGTTGCTAAATACCCCGATGAAGAAGATAATACCGAAACCGAATCTTACAACGTCGTAAAGGCTTACAAGGCGGGCGAAGAATCTGCTAAAACCGTTCTTTCCGGCAAAATGGAATACAACGGACTTTCGAGCGATTCGACTTTCGCTATAAAGGCCGTAAAAGCGGGTTATGTTTTCGTTACCGAAACTCCCGCCAACAACACCGTAAATACCGAAAAGACCTATGCGGTAGAAGTTTCCGCTATCTACGGATATGAAGAAAACGCTACGAAAACCAACCTTACCGAAAGCAAGGTTGTAGTAAATACAAGCAATCTCGACTCGGCTTACGTCGTATCTTTAACTGAAATTTATTATTCCTCGAGCGATAAAATAGTAAGAGCTTCGCTCACCGCTTCCGCAGATAACGAAGTTCCCGTCGCAAAAGTCGGCGTTACTTCGCTTCTCGGCAAGGACGGCGATTACATGTATTATGTAACCGACGATTCGCTTATCGCGAGAGTAGAACTTTCCGAAACGGAAATAAAGGACGAACAGATTCTTACCGGCAAGGTAAATGCATCCTGGTTCTCCGCTAAAATGGTCGGCGACTATATTTTCTGGTCGGACAGCGCAGACGACGGCTCCACTTATATGAAGACGTTGAACTATAAGACCATCTCCGCAGAAGATATCGAAGAAACTACCGAAGACGATACCACGACTTACGCTCTTAAGTCCGAAAAGCTTATCGCTCTCGGCGTAATGACCGACGAAGACGTCGTATACGCTTACGAAGCTCATCTTTCCGCATTCAAGGCAAACGCTTACGACTCCAATCAGAAACTCAACGTAAGAGACAAAGACGGCAACCTTACCATGAAGGACGGCAAGATTTACGTTGAAGGCTTCGTTACAATCCAGAACGAATACAACGCCCTTACCGCCGCTCAGAAGAAACTCATCTCCGACGACGGAAAGAAAGTTTACGATCTCTTTACGAGAGCGCTCGAAGCAGATAACCTTCTTTATAAGCTCAACAATTATATCGAAGAAAAACGCGGCGACGTACCCGCTTCCGGCAAGACCGAAGCGGAATGGAAGACCATTGCGGAAGAAGTCCAGAAAGGCATCAACGAAATTCTTAAAGCCGATGACGGAAAGAGCGTTATGAATCTTACGGACAACAACCTTTTGTGGGAATATTACGATTCGAACGACGGCGCGTACGCAACCTTACTTAAAAAATAGTATAATTTAATCCGTTAAAACGCCCCTTTGCGGGGGCGTTTTTTATGCCTTTATTCTGTGAGAGAAGTATGTACGGAGAAGGCGGCATAACGAATTTTTTGTTATAAACAATACGGCAAGTTTGTTTTTGCTTATAGCAAATTTGTTTTCAGGCGATAAATTTTCTTATTTAAAAATTTTTATATTATTTTTATATTTATAATGTATAAAACAAAAACACGGTGGCAATAAAAAGAGTAAAAAGAAGCGGCAAAATAAACGCCGCAAAAGGAGAAAATATGCCTAACACCGATCTTACGGCAAAGGAAGTAACGATTATTTCTGATCTTTTAACTTATGAAGAAGCCGCCTGCAAAAAGGCGAGGCTTTATTCTAAGCAGCTCACCGATCCCGAAATCGCGGATAAGTTTACAAAGATAGCGGACAATCACGAAAAGCGTTTCAATGCGCTTCTCGCGTTGTTATAAAAAGGAGAAATTATGGCGGGATATAAACAGAACAATCAGCTTAACGAAAAAGATTCTTTACAGGACATGCTCGAACTCGAAAAGTCCGTTGTAAAAATGTACGTTACCGCAGTTACCGAAGCGGCGAACAAACCCGTTCGTTCGGCAATAAAATCGCTTCTTACCGAGTCTGCGGACGACCAGTACGAAATATTCAAACTTATGCGCGACAACGGCTATTACGAACCGGCGCCGGCGGATAAAGCGGTCATCGACAGGGAAAAGGATACCTTTAAAAAGGCGCAGACAGAGCTTAAAAAGGCGGCGGGCAAGTAAAATATTTTATTCGCCCATAAAAGCTTGATTTTAAAAAGCAAAAGTTGTATTCTTATAACGAGAAGGTTTTCGGAAAACACTTCTATAAAACAACCGAAGTTTAATTAAAAACACAGTTTTTTAAGCGGAAGTTGTTTTGACTGCCGCTTATTTTTATTCTGGAGGATTTAATTATGAAACAGCAGACAAAACGATTGACGAGAGCGGGCATCATCGCCGCTTTATACGTCGTACTTATTTTTCCCGTGGTAAGCTTTGCCTCGGGAGAAATTCAGATAAGACCGTCCGAAGCATTATGCGTGCTTTGCGTGTTCTTTCCCGAAGCGTCGGTGGCGATGGGGGTAGGGTGTCTTGTCGCAAACATCATAACGGGATGTACGCTAATAGATATTATAACCGGACCGATTATAACATTCGCAGCGGGTGCTATAACCTATTTTATGTGTCATAAGATACAAAAACCCTGGCTTAAATATTTGCTTGCGGGCATACCTACGGTACTCTTAAATGCGTTTTTGCTCCCCGTCGTATGGTATTTTGCCACGGGACTTTCGCATTTGTACATAATCTGCGTATTATTCCTGATTGCGTCCGAAACGCTTTCGGTATACGCTCTCGGCGCGGCCTTTTTCTTCTTTATAGATAAAGCGAGACAAAAAGAAACGGGCGCGGAACTTTTTAAATAATTTATGAAAGGAGCGGTCTGCGGTAACCGCTTCCTGATATTCCGGAAAACACATAAAAGAAAATCAGAAAGGCGAAGCTGCAGGCTTCGCCTTTCTGACTGTAAATTTTTTGGTATTATTTATAGTTACGCTTCAGCTCTTTTGTTGCCGAACGGTACGCCGAGAATAAGGGTAAACAAAAGCCATATTCCCGCAACGCCGACTACCGAATAGATTATTCTCGCGACCATGCCGTTTCCGAAAATCGCGGTAACGGGGTTGAACGAAAAAAGTCCCACAAGGAGCCATACGAGCGCGCCTATTATCGCCAGAACGTAAGCTATTATCGAAGTTACTTTCATAAAAAATCCTCCTGCGATTATTTTGCGCAGAAGGATTTTTTTTATGCGTTTTTATTTATCCGGCGTTTGCCGCCGATAAGTTTATAAATAAATTTATATTATTCGGACCACTCGTTGCTTTCTTCGAGAAGCTGAAGCGCTTTCGCATATGCCATGTTCTGTCTGATTGCGGGAGCCGCGTCTTCTTTGGCACCGGAACTTCTGACGTAATCGGCGATTTCTTCATCCGAAACCGCTACGTTTTCACGCTTTACTATCTCTTCGAGCGCGGTGATGCTCTTAATGTTTTCTTCTATCATCGCTTTAAGTTTTACGGTTTCGTCTTCTCTAGTGGTGCCGTTCATTTCAAAAAACTGGTCTACCGACATTCCGTAATTTTTAAGGTCGTTTTCGAGATGGTTGAAGTTAGCTTTTACTTCGTTTTCGATTTCTTCGGGGCTTACTTCGATTTCGGAATTTTTAACTATTTCTTTAAGCATTATTTCCTGCTTTTTAGCGTAAAATTCGCGGTTGTATTTATCTTCGAGATAATTTCTGTAGCACGCTTTGAATTCTTCTACCGACTGCATCTTGGTGTGAGCCTTAACCGTTTCGTCCGTTAAAGGTTTGTCCGAAAAACGCTTGATGGCATGGAGCTTTACCTTGAAAACGGCGGGCTTGCCTGCTAAATCGGGTACGTAATTTTCGGGGAAGGTCACTTTGACGTCTTTTTCTTCGCCGGGATGCATGCCGACCATCTGGTCTTCGAATCCGTCGATAAAAGAGTGGCTGCCGATTTTAAGGTCGTAGCACTTTGCTTCGCCGCCTTCGAATTTTTCGCCGTTTACATATCCGCAAAAATCCATGTGAGCGGTGTCGCCGACGTTAAGAGTTTCGTTTTCGTCGGTTATTTCTTCTTCAGAAAACTGTTTTCTGAATCTTTCGACTTCTTCGGCGATTTCTCCGTCGGTTACCGTATGCTTTTCGGGGAGATGAAAGTTAAGATCTTTATATATAAGGTTTTTGATTTCTGCCATTGTTTCTCCTTTGGTTGCGCCTTATGCGCCGTTATTACCACAATATAATACCGCTTTTTCGCTTAAAAGTCAACGGGGGACGAAAAATAAAGCTTTTTAAGACAAAACAAAAAGGAAAGCCGCTTATATTAAAACAAGCGGCTTGTAGAGCGGTAAATTATTTTTTATTCGGACGGAACGGTTTTTAAGGCGATCACGTTCTCTTTTTTATATGTTTTTAAAAGCTCTTTTTCGGCGAGTTTCATTTTTTTCTCGTTTTCGAATATTCCGTACGCTACGGAGCCGCTCCCGGACATTGCCGCATTAAGAGCTCCGACGGATTTTAAAGCGTTTATATTGTCTTCTATTTCCGGCAATTTGGTGAGCACGGGACGATACAGGTCGTTCTTCAGCATACCGCAAAGCTTATCGACTTCACCGTTCTTCAGATATTTTGCCGCGGCTACGGTCGTCGGTTCCGAATAAGTTTTAAGGTCGTCGTAAAGTTTATAGGCTTCTTTCGCGCTCATGCCTTTATCGGCGGTTATAAGTATGACGTAAAGGACGGTTTTTATCGGGAGATAGGTTATTTTTTCTCCGCGTCCGCGTAAAACGGCGTAGCCGCCTTTAAGCATGTACGACGCGTCGCTTCCTATCGAATCGGCGAGCGGCCTTAATTCCGCGTTTATCTTGAAAAGTTTGTTCATCGCTATGAGAACAGCCGCCACGTCCGCGCTCGAACCACCTAATCCGCCGCCGACGGGAATGTTTTTATCTATCGTGACGTCTACGCCCGGAACGTGGAAAGTTTCCTTAAAAAGTTTAGCCGCCTTGAAGGCGTTGTTTTCGGTTACCGGTACACCGGATTTTATACGGGTTTCGGTTATAGTAATGGCGTTGTCCGGTCGCTTTTTAACGGTAACGGTATCGTATAAGCCGACCGAAGCGCACAGCGAACGTATTATGTGATAGTTATTTTCGCTCCCCGTTACGTCGAGCGTAAGATTGATTTTGGCGGGGATTTTTACTTTGGTTTTCAATTAAAATTACTCCTTTTTAAGCTGTCTGTAAACAACTATTCTCTCTGTTCCTTTTAAGGGGAATTCGAGATCGGGATTTGTTTTGACTATTTCTTCCGGCGAAACGCGCAGCCGTTTCGAAAGTCCGAAGAGGTCTTCGCCTTCCGCGGGAATATACACGCTGATGGCGGCGGTTTTTTCGGGAATATCGCCGGTTTCTTCGATCTTGGCGATTATTTTAACCTTTTCTTCCGTTTTTATCGTGACGTAAGTTTTTATTTTGCCGAAGCACTCTATTTCCGTTTCGGAGCAGGGCCTTGCCGTTATTTCGGAAACGTAAATGCCAACGCTCGTAACTCCGGATTCCGAGAGTTTTTCGTTTATTTCGGCGGGGAATTCGTACGAATACGCTTTTACGCCGCCCGCGGTTTTTATGATAGAAGTCGCCTTTATGACCGCCGAGCATTTAAGAATCCCGTCTTCGACCGTTTTATCGGTTATGGTAACGGGCGAAGCAAACGTGGTCAGTATCTTCGCTCCTTCGTCGTCTTCGCCGAGAACGGGGATTCTTTCGTTGAACTTCTGCTCGAAAACGTTGTAATAATTAAACGACGGAACGGTTATTTCTTCCGTAGTTACGTTCAGAATTTTTTTATCCGAAAAACAATCTGTCGGGACGAGCGCGTCTTCTTTTATCACCGCTTCCGAACAAGCGAAAAGGATGAGAGTCAGAACGGCTTTGCTGGAACCCGTTTCTTCGTCTACTTCGATATCGTATCTCGAATTTTTAACCGATACTTCGGATTTAGCCGCCATTGCGGGCATCGCGCCTTCGCACTCGGTTTCTATTCTGAACGGAAAAACTTCGTTCTTTTTTACTATATCACCGTTTTCGGATTTTTGCAACAAATAAACCGCCGCGTGAATTTCGCCGTCTACGATGACGGTGCCTATACCCGCGCGTACCGAAGTTATCCCTACGGTTTCTGTGTGGAAGAGAGCCTTTTCAACGGGGAAGCCGATTTCAAATTCCTGTTCTGTTTCCGAATCGCTGCAGAACTTGCCCGTCGAGCGGGTGAGTCCCGTTATGCAGGCGTCCGTAAAAATATCTTCGCCGCCAGTAAGATAGTCCTTTTTGACAGTCTCGTAAACATCCATGGTTATGTTAAGAGTAACCGAAACGGATATTACGCTGCCGTAAAACGGCTCGCATTTTACTATTTCGGTTTTTCCCGTCACGGTCATGTCGGGGCGTACCCGTTCGTCGTTAATCACGTCCGAAAATGCCGTGCCGCATTCCGAACCAGAAAGAGTTCCTTCGGCATTTACTCCGACGATCGAAACTATGAGTCTGCCGCCGAAGTTCACTTTTTTTTCTTTTGCCGAAAAACTTTCGCCGTACACCGATGGGGATATTGCGATAACGCCGAAGCCTTCCGCGGGAACGTCCGTTTTACATTCGACTTTTACCGAAGTCGAGAGACTGAAGGCTTTCTTTTCGTATGATATTTTTTCGAATTTTGCATTCATATATTTTCACCTGCCGTTTTTATTCGTTATATTGTATTATTAAAAAATAAAAATTATGCAAATAAAAGAACGCCCGCAATGCGGACGTCCTTAAATGGGGGAAGAGAGAAATTTGCAGCAGGCTTAAATGGTTGTCTGACTTTATTGTTTATAACTTAATAACAAGACTTAAACGTTTCTTGTTATCGGCTGCGAAACGTTGAATCAGCCTTCTTTTGCCGATAGAACTACGTTTTTGCAGAGATACTCCGAGTACGAGTAAGAAGTTTTACCCTTAAAATCTTTGTCAAAAGGCACCACGGTGAAAAGAGCGGGGTATATGCCCGCGAGCGTTCCGTCATAAGTTATTTTTTTGTTTCTGCCGAGATTTACTATGACGTTTACCGCCTTGCCCGAAAGAAGAGTTATTTCTTTTTTTGCTTCGTTTACGTTTTTGCTTGCTTTTATCATACCTTGTTTATTGCCCGATTATTAAAATTTATACATAAAAAAGCGACCGCGTAAAGCAGTCGCAGCTTTTATACGAATTATATATAAGTTTTAGAAGGGCCGTGCGGTCCCCAATACCAAGATAATCAATATAAAATAAAAGCCCCAGATTACCGTAGTTATTATCGAAACGACAAGTCCCGCAATCGCAAGACCGTTGCAAGAAGAAGAATTTTTCATCTTCGCCATGCCTGTTATGCTGAGCCCCAAAGCTACAAAGCAGGGGATAACGAATAAAAAGCCGAGCCATAACGATAAAACGGAAGCGACAAACCCCGCTATGCCGAAGCCGTTAGGCGATTTTTGGCAAGCGGAAGGGTAACTCTGATTGCCGGGATTATTACAATTGTTGTTATAGGTGTTTCCGCCATAATAAGAAGAATTGTTATAACCGTTCGATACGGTTTCGGGCAGAACGCTTTCGCCCTTAAAAGCTTCGTTGTAGACGCTGTACGCCTTATCGCCGTCTGAGTCCGAATTTGTTTTTTCGCCGCAATAGGGGCAGAATTTATCTTTTTCGGACAGTTTGCCGCCGCATTTTTTGCAATACATAGTTATACCGCCTTAATTATCGATGCGAAAACGAAATTATTCTTCGTCGTCGCCGTCGTTTTTATCTTCGCCTTCTTCGTCATCGTCGTCGCCCTGAAGTTCGGGATCGTCGGGATTAACGTATTCGAAATCGTCTTTTTCTTCTGTGAATTCTTCGTCCTCGAAATCTTCTGCGCCGAATTCTTTATCGAGTTCGGCCTCTTCTTCTTCGGCAAGTTTCGAGAGCGAAATTTTTTCTTCTGTATCGAGATTTTCGTCTTCTTCGTCTTCCTGGTCGTCTTTTACGTATTCTTTCCAGCCGACGTCGTTGTCGTAGTCTATCTGGTCGCCCTTGAAGTCGAGATTCTCTCTGCACTTGTCGCACATATCTTCGTCCTTGGGAATTTTAACTTGTTTGCAGATAGGGCAGAGTTTGAATTTTTCGGTGGATTCTTTATCTACCGCGAAGACAAGTTCGGGGCCGAGTCCAAGTTCCGCCTTGCATACGTCGCAGAGCTTCTGATCTTTATGAATATAATTGAGTTCGCATCTCGGACATTTAATATAATCTCCCATAGCATCTCCGATAAAGCGGTCGTTTTATGCGGAACCTCCCGCCGCCGCTTTTTATTTTGTGTTTTTTGTAAAGCGTCTTTTCGGGACGCCTATATATAATAATAGCAAGATTTTATTTTGTAAACTGATTTTTAAAACTTTTTTTCAAAAATTGCCGTTTTTTATACAAAAATTTTTATTTTGCCTTCCTTTTATCAAAAAGCGGTATTAAAAAGCGGTTTATTACTTGCTTATAAGCCGAAAAAAGAGAGCTTTATTATATACTCTTATGTTAAAATAAATTATCCGTTAAAAAAATCGCAATAAAAATAAAAAAGCAAAAAAGAGTCGTTCCGATAAAAACCGGAACGACTTCGATTATGTTCGGGACTATTATTCAGTTATGCTTTTTATTTTGCGGGGAATACCCCGTAAACGATGTTCGTTAAAGCGATATTTATATGATTTATTCTTTTAACCCCTTATGTTTTATCCCGAATACAAAAAGTGAATTTTTTATTTTTCGCGCTTTTATACATTTTATGCGTAAATCATGCACCTTCTAACAGCATTTTATCCGCAACGAGCGCGATAAATTCGCCGTTTGTCGGTTTTTCGGCGCCGACGTAAGCTCTTACGCCCAAGACGGTGTTGATGCTTTCTATCCGACCTCTGTTCCACGCGACTTCGATGGCGTGGCGGATCGCTCTTTCGACTTTGCTTGCCGAAGTCGAATACTTTTCGCCTATTTTAGGATAGAGTTTTTTAGTGATGCTGTTGATAACGTCGGGCGTTTCGACCGCCATCTTAACGCCTTCTCTTAAATAAGAGTAACCTTTTATGTGCGGCGGAATGCCTACGTTTATGAATATTTTGCTTATCTTTTCTTCGATACTCATTTTTGTGGGCTTACCGAAAACTTTTCCGCTTTCGGGGCTGACGTCGATGAGATCGTTGAGCCTTTCTTTAAGAAGCGAAAAGTTGAACGGTTTGACCATGTAATAGCTCGCACCGCGGGCGATAGCCTTTGTAATAAGATCTTCTCTCGAAAGTACGCTGAGTACGATGACTTTTATGCCGAGTCCCAAAGAATTGATCTTGTCGACAAGGAACAATCCGTCGTAACCGGAAAGCACGAGTTCGGTGATTACGAAGTCGGGTTTCTTTTCCTCGATGGCTTTAAGCCCCTCGACTCCATCGGTTGCGGAACCCACCACTTCGAACTCGCCGCTTTTGACGAACAATTCTTTAAGCTCTTTATTTAAAGCTTCTTCCTCCAGTAAAAACACTCTTCTTTTATTCATATTTTTAACCCCCTTATATGAATCCTTTTTTATATCTGTCGGCTTTTTCCCCGGCGTTATAAATATCTTACAACAATGTTTGTCAAATTTCAAGCATTTTTGTACAAAATGTTAAAGAATTTTGTAAAAAAGTCGATTAAATCAGTAATATTCTGACGAATAAAGGCATATATGAATCGATTAGCAATAGATAACTTGCCGAAATTTTGCCGATAAAAAGAATTTTGAACAAAAATAAAATGTCGATTTTTGAGTTAATCTTGCGTTGTTTTTTTGATTAGTTTTGAGCTAACTTGATTTTTTTTGATACGGCGGAATAAATTTCTTTTTTTGGGGAAAAATCGGGTTGAAACAAAAAATAAAAATGGCGGTTCTGCCGCTCGAAAAGGTTTTATTATGAGAAAATTTTGTATAGGTTTTATAACCGTTATTCTTCTCGCGTCGGCTTTCTTCGCATTAAAAAACGGATTTCTTCCGGATAAGGAAGAGAATAAAGAATATCTTCGCATACATATCAGAGCGGATTCGAACGACGAAGCCGACCAAAACGTAAAGTACAAGGTTAAAGACGCGGTCGTTTCGTATCTGGCAAAAGATATTCCGGATTTAACGAGTAAGGAAGAAGCCGAAAATTATTTAAAAAGAAATCTCAAAAATATAGAAAAGGTCGCGGACGACGTTTTGCAGAAAAACGGATTTGATTATAAATGTTCCGCAAGACTCGGAGCGGAAGAGTTCCCGACGAGAGTTTACGACGGCTTTTGCCTGAAAAGCGGGTATTACGATGCATTGATACTCGAACTCGGTTCGGGCGAAGGCAACAACTGGTGGTGTGTGGTTTATCCGCCGCTTTGCTTTACGTCCGCGCCCGTAAAATACGAATATAAAAGTAAAATAATAGAGATCATAAAAGATTTTAAAGCGAAGCGCGGAAAATAGAGAGATTCTGAGTTTATAAACCGAGCTTATAAAAAAATCCTGAATACATAAAAGGAGAAAATATGAAGAAATTAAGATTTTTATTCGCTTTGATCATCTTGCTTTCGGCCGGCATGGCGACGGTGAACTTTGCTTACGCGCCGCAAATCTTTGAAGTAGTTTCCGCCGCAACGGTGATAAAACAGGGCAGCCGCGGAACTGTGGTAAAAACCATACAGCAAAAACTTAAAAAATGGGGATATTACACCGGATCAGTCGACGGCATATTCGGTTCGGGAACGAAAAAGGCCGTAATAGCTTTCCAGAAAAAGAACAAACTTACCGCCGACGGAATAGTCGGGGCGAAAACCGCCGCGGCTCTGGGAATATCTCTTTCTTCATCATCGTCGTCTGTTTCGGCTACGGGGGCGGGAGGATATTCTTCAAACGACGTGTATCTTCTGGCTAAGTTAATTCATGCGGAAGCGCGCGGCGAACCTTATCAGGGGCAGGTCGCGGTCGGTGCGGTGGTTCTCAACAGAGTTAAAAGTTCGTCATTCCCGAACACTATTTCGGGAGTGATTTATCAGAAGTATGCCTTTACCTGCGTTTCGGACGGACAGATAAATCTCGCGCCCGACGCTTCGTCAAAAAAGGCGGCGAGCGACGCGATGAACGGCTGGGATCCGAGCGGCGGAGCTATTTATTATTACAATCCTAAGATAGCGACTTCGAGCTGGATATTTTCACGCAAAACAACCGTTACGATAGGCGATCACGTGTTCGCGATATAAAGGAGGATTCATGAAGAAAAAGAAATTCAACGCGGCTTTATATAAGGCGGAAGAAATCGCGGGAATAAAGCATTACGAACCCGCAAGCTCCGCCGGAGAAGAAGCTAAAAACGATAAAAAAGAAACGGTACACGAAGAAAAACTCAAACTTCCGAACAACGTCGCCGGGGATATGAAATTCGAAAACGCGGCATGGTTTCAAAGCGCCGTTCCCGGTGAATCCGCACCGGAAAAGTGCGTGGGAACGGGTAACGTTTACACTAGCGCGGTCGGCGGAGCGATAAATCACGACGGCGATAAAAAGAAGAATATGGAAGATTATATAAAAAAGAGTGCCGGAAACATTTCGGAAAAGACGATCAGAGACGTGACGAGCGCGGACGAAAAACGGCTTAAAAAGGTAAAAGAGATTTTCGAAAAAGAAGGCTATATTCCGTCCGATAATTTCGGCGAAAATACAGACGAAAAAGAGAAAACCGCCGACCTTTTCAGATCGGGCGGAAGTTATTTGCAGGACGATATTGCCGCTGACGGTTCCGGCGGGAACGGCGGCTCCGGAAAAGATAAAGAAGGGAAGAAGAAAAGAAAAAACTCCGGCGGGCTTAAAATAGCGGTTGCCGTTTTGTCGGTGGCGCTGGCTCTTACGGGTGGACTTTTGTCTTACGTGGCTTTTACTCCCGGCAATGCCGATTATACGCTTGAAGCGTCCTATAAAAGGGCGTTTTCGGGGATTGTAACTTACGTTGACAATATGGACTTATATATGTCCAAAATTCTCGCGACCAAAGATAGAGGAGCAAAGCAAAAGTATCTTTCGGAAGTTATAGTGAACGCCGAACTTTGTGAAAACGGCTTGCAGGAACTCCCGTTAAACGACGAATCCAAGTTTTACACCGCAAAACTCGTTAATCAGGTGGGGGATTATTCCAAATTCTTAAATAAAAAGCTCATCGACGGCGGGAGCGTGTCTTCGTCCGAACGCGAAAGCTATAAAAAACTTCACGGCGGAGTGCTTGATTTAAAAGACAGTCTCGCCACTGTTTCGGCGGATTTCGACGATATAAACTTTTCGTCGCTGAAAAAGGGCGGAGTAGTTCTCGATTCTCTGGATACCCTTCAGAATATTTCGGCGGAATATCCCGAACTCATTTACGACGGACCGTTTTCGGACGGTAAAAAAGAAAGAATACCCAAAGGCATCGCAGGCGATAAAGTAACCGAAGAAGACGTTAAGAGTATAATAATCGCGGCGTTTAAGGATTACGGAGTAAAAGACGTAAAAGTAGGCGGCAAAAACAAGTCGGAGATAGAAAGTTTTGTGGTTACGGCAAAATCCGATACGGGCGATATTTTTGCGATGGTTTCCGAGACGGGAGGCAAAATAATACTCTTTACGGTTAATTATGGTGATACCGTCGGCGGCGAAACGGGTATGGACGGAGCGTCGGAAGAAGACCTTAACACGGGATACGCGTTTCTTAAAAGTCTGAAAATCGACGATATGAAGGCTGTATGGAGCGCAAATGCGGAAGGCGTTTCGACGATAAATTACGCTTATGAGTTAAAAGGCGTAATATGCTATTCCGACCTTATAAAAGTAAAGGTCGCCGGCGGCAAAGTCGTCGGAATGGAAGCTTCGTCATACTATCTTAATCATACCGAAAGAACGTTGCCGGTAGCTCTTTTCGATTCGGAAGAGTGCAAAAAAGAAGTATTCGAAGAGATAGAGATAAGTTCCTGCAGAAAAGCTCTCGTACCGGTAGGTACTTCGTCCGAAGTTTTATGTTACGAGTACGCCGGCGTTTACGACGATATAACCTATTACGTTTACATTTCGGCAATAGATAAAAAACAGGTCGAAATGTTCAAGGTGGTATCGGGTACCGAAGGCGAACTTTTAATGTAAACGAGGAAAATGGAACGAATTTATGTTACCTGTATCGGCGAAACAATACCTGTGTTTACGCGAAAATTAAGACAAGACACAAAAAGGCGAACTTTGGGTTCGCCTTTTGCTTGTTCTTATTAAATTCCGATATACGTCTTCCGTAGAAACCGCCCGAATATAAAACTTACTTTCCTTCGATATTTTCGAGTACGAGTTTGTCGTAAGAAAATTGTTCTACAAAATCGGATTGCTTAAAAGTCACGAAGTTATACTTCGCGTAGTTGAAGATGTGGTGCTTTATGATTACGGGAGTGGGGACGTCGAGCTTATAGCATATTTCTGAAACAATGCCGAAAAATTCCGAATAGTCCATAGCTCCGTCCTTTTCGTAAACGTAACTTTTTATTATTTTGTCCTTTTTGAGAATCTTCGCCCAGATTTTTACCATGGTAACCGCCTTGTACGCTTGTCGGGTATTACTTTATAAGTAAAAATCAGCCGACCTTCGCGAGAACGATTACGGTTATTTTAGCCGTTTCTTCCGCGGAAATACGTATGGTTGCGGAATATCTGCCGGGTTCTTTTATGGCGGGGATAGAGATCTTCTTTTTATCTATATCGTAGCCGAGTTCCGAAAGTCTGTCGCCGATTTCTTTATTGGTTATCGAGCCGAAAAATTTGCCGTTTTCGCCCGTTTTTACGGTGAGAGTAACGTCTTTGCCGTCGAGTTCTTTTTTAAGAGCCGCATTCGCTTTAAGCGTTTCCGCTCTGTGGAAGTCCGCTGCTTGTTTTTTAGCCGCCGATTCCGCCATTCCCTGCGCGTCCGCCGGTTTTGCGAGACCTCTTTTAATAAGATAATTTTGTGCGAAGCCGTTTGCCGCCTCAATTATATCGCCTTTTTTGCCGCTGCCCTTGACGTCCTGCAATAAAATAACTTTCATAAAAAACTCCTTTTGTTTTATTTTATTATTTCCGCAAAAAAAAGTCAATGCTTTGTTATAAATTTAAGCGTATTTGCCGATAATAAAATCGGAGGTGAATTTTATGGAAAAAAATCACGGCGTTACATGCGACGTAAAAAACTGCAAACACAACGAAAAGGGCTGCAACTGTAAATTAGGTAAGATCAAAGTTACCTGCGGATGCGGCAAAGACTGCACCTGCTGCGGTAGTTACGAAGAATAATTTTTATAAAAAGCCGTCGTAATTACGATCGTTTTCGTAAAAAAGCGGAAAATTGTTCTTAAAAGGGGAGCGGAAACGCTCTCTTTTTAATGCGGATATTTTTTATAAATGAGGAAATTATAAAGTAAACGGAACCCGGGCGTAACAAAGGTAAAAGACGGGTTTTTGCTATAAATCCAAAATCGGTCCGGCGATAAAATACTCTTGACAAAAAGGGCGATTGTATTTATAATAATAAAATAGATAAATATATATAAGCCGATGGTCGGCTTTATAAGGAGAATAAATATGGCAGAAGAAGTAATCTTAACCAAAAAAGGTAAAGAAGACCTCGAAAAAGAACTTAACTATCTCGTTCTCGAAAAAAGAGCGGAAATTACCGAAAGAATCAAAATAGCGAGAGATTTCGGGGACTTGTCCGAAAACGCCGAATACGACGCGGCTAAAAACGAACAGGCGAGAATCGAAGCGCGTATTCTCGATATCGAAGCGATGCTCAAATTCGCAAAGGTTATCGACGACAACGCAAAGCAGGAAGGAGTAGTTTCGCTCGGCTCCAAGGTAGAAGTACACGATAACGTTTACGACGAAGACAGAACTCTCGAAATCGTCGGCACGACGGAATCGGATATTCTTAACGATAAGATCTCGAACGAATCGCCCATCGGCAACGCTCTTTTGGGAAGAAAAGAAGGCGAAACCGTAGAACTTACCGCTCCCGAAGGAAAGATAAGCCTTCTTATCAAAAAGGTTTATTAAGTTTTGATACCGGGTTGCTTTTTGCCGTCGCAAATAAACGGAGTTAAAACAAAACGATCCGTTCGTTTCCGGCTGAAAGGGACGATTGTTCCGCAAACTCTGATGCGGAACCCGAAACCGAATTTTTTATAAAAAGGTGATAACATGGCAGAAGAAATAAAGACCGCCGAAACCGCAAACGAAGAAAAGGCGGCGGAACTCGAACTCAACGAAATATTAAAGGTAAGAAGAGCTAAGCTCGACGCTCTTAAAGCGGAAGGTAAAAACCCCTTTGAAAAGGTTAAATACAACCGCACCGCTTATTCGCAGGACATAAAAGACGAGTTCGAAAAGTATGAAAATCAGACCGTAGGCATCGCAGGCAGACTCGTATCCAAAAGAGTTATGGGTAAGGCTTCTTTCGCGGTGATTTTAGACGGCAAAGGAACTATTCAGTCCTATCTTTCGATAAACGATTTGGGCGACGATTACACGGCTTTCAAAGACTACGACATCGGCGATATTATAGGTATCACCGGTTTTATTTTCAAAACGAGAACGGGCGAAGTATCCGTCCATGCGAAGTCTGTCGAACTTTTATCGAAGTCGCTTCTCACTCTTCCCGAAAAGTACCACGGACTTAAGGACGAAGATATGCGTTACCGTCAGAGAGAAGTCGATTTAATCGCAAATCCCGACGTAAAGCGCACATTTATAACCCGTTCGAAAATCATGTCCGCTATAAGAAAGTATCTCGACGGCGTCGGCTATCTCGAAGTGGATACGCCCGTTTTGCAGCCGCTTGAAATCGGCGCTTCGGCGAGACCGTTCAAGACATTCCACAACGCGCTCGGTATAGACATGTATTTAAGAATCGAAACCGAACTTTACCTTAAACGTCTTATCGTAGGCGGCTTCGACAAGGTTTACGAAGTGGGCAGAATTTTCAGAAACGAAGGTATGGACAAGTCGCATAACCCCGAATTCACCACTGTCGAAATGTACCAAGCGTATTCGGATTATCATGATATGATGAACCTTATCGAAGACATGTACCGCAAAATAACTATCGAAGTGAAAGGCACCGATAAGATCACTTATCAGGGCGTAGATATTGATATGGGCAAACCCTGGGAAAGACTTACCATGGTCGAAGCCGTTAAAAAGTACGCAGGCGTAGACTACAACGACTGGAAAACCGACGAAGAGGCGAGAGCGGTAGCCGAAAAAATGAACGTCGAAGTGGAAGAAGGCAAAGAAGCGACGAAAGGTCACGTTCTTATAGCGTTCTTCGACGCATTTGTCGAGGATAAGCTTATTCAGCCGACAATCATTTACGACTACCCCGTCGAAAATTCTCCCCTGGCGAAGAGAAAAGCTTCGAATCCTGCGTTTACCGAAAGATTCGAATACTTTATCTATGCGAGAGAAATGGGCAACGCTTTCTCGGAACTCAACGATCCCATCGATCAGAGAGAACGTTTCGAAAAACAGGTTGCGGCTAAGAGAGCGAAGGGCGGCAACGACGCGAAGATAGACGAAGATTTCGTAACCGCGCTCGAATACGGACTTCCTCCGACCGGAGGTCTCGGATTCGGCGTAGACAGACTCGTCATGCTTTTGACCGACAGCGCGTCGATAAGAGACGTAATACTCTTCCCGACAATGAAGCCGAAAAACAAATAAATTTTCAGTTAACGAACCGGTAGTCGCCGCTTTATTCAAGCCGCAGCTGCCGCCTGATAAAGAATGGATTCTAAAATAACGAAGAAAAGACTCTACGATTTTTTGCAGTACGAGTGGTTAAAAATAATAGGAACGATAGCGGCGTCGATATTTATATTGTACGTCGTGTTTACCACGCTCGGCGGCGAGATGAAAAAGCTCGACGCCGGCGGCAGATATTATTTAAACTATGCATACGGACTGGACGATTGTTCTTCGGAAATGAATTCACTGGTCTCTTCATCGTTAAGCTACGGGGTTGAATATACTTCCGTTTACAGGTTTACTTCCGACGGTTACAGCGAAGAACAGCTGAACGCTTATTCCAAAACGGGCGAACTCGATGCGGTTATCTTCGACGACGTAGCTCTTTCGGAAGACGAAAAATATAAAGAAGTAACCCGTTTCGCCTATGCCGTAGACAAATATAACATATGGGATTTCGAATCGCTGTATAATTCCGCAAAAACATATGCGGAGAGCTTTTTAAAAGAAGAAACAACCGGACTTAAAGAAGAAAATATTTCGGACGAAGCGATCGAAAAATCTTTTGAAAGACGGCTTAAAAGAAACGGCAAATATAAGTCCGCAAAAAAGAGAGCCGAAGGCTTATCTTTGGAAAAGCAAAGAATAATAAAACTCTTTTCATCGGTTAACGATCTTGAAAGACTCCTTACCGAACACAGAGAAATTTTTAAAGAGTACCGTAAGTATACCGCACTTTACTCCCTCGGTGACGCAAGCAAAGAAGACTACGAAAAAGAAACGCCTAAACTTTACGGCGTGGACTTATCGAAGCTCACCGTTTCAGAAGGAAAAACCGGCATAGACAGATATTCCAGACTCCCCGGCAAAACCACTGCGGAAGGCACGGTGCTTACTATATTCGACATGTCGTACTTCCAGAAGGAAGACGAGTACGAAAGTCTAAACGTTTTATCCGCGCTCGTCCGTAAAACGACCGATTTTTTAGACTGAAAAACTTATAGCGATCGCGTATCGAAGCGTATCTTAATTAAAAACAAACGAAAACTCAGGCGACAAGCCTTTATAAAGAAATGAAAGGTAAATTTATCACGTTCGAAGGGTGCGAAGGCGCGGGAAAATCCCGTCAGATAAAGCTTTTGTGCGACTATCTGGACGAAAACGAAATAAAATATATTTTAACTAGAGAGCCGGGCGGCGCGCCCGTTTCGGAAAAGATAAGAGAAATTATTTTGTCTACCGAGAGCGGCGGAATGACTCCCGTAACAGAAGCTCTTTTATTCGCAGCGGCAAGGGCGCAGCACGTTCATGACGTAATCAGACCCAATCTCGAAAAGGGTATTTACGTTTTATGCGACAGATATATAGATTCGTCGTACGCTTATCAGGCGGTGGCGAACGGTCTTGGCGCGGATTATATAAAAACCATTAACGAAAGGGCGATGGACGGGTGTCTTCCGGACGCGACGATTTTTCTGAATCTTTCGCCCAAGGACGCGTTTATGCGTAAAGGCGGGGCAGACAAGAACGACCGCATAGAGCAGACGGGACTCGGATTTCACAACAAGGTTTACGAGGGCTATCTTGAAGCTGCGAAAGAATTTTCAGACAGAATTATTCCCATAGACTGCTCCGGAGAAAGGGAAGAAACACATGAAAAAATCATAGCGGCGTTAAAAGAAAGGGGTATTCTTTAACAATAACAAGGCTTAAAGCAATCAATTAAAAACCAGACGCGGCAGAACGGACGGAAGGCGAAAGAGCGGAACATGATCGACGTAAAAAAAATAATAAAAAACACCGAATGTTTCAGAATTTTTTCTGCGGACAAAGCCCGCGGAAGACTTTCGCACGCGTATTTGCTGCTTACGCCCGATCCCGTATATTTAAGGGAATACTTGAAAGCCTTTGCGGAAGAAATTTTTTGTACCGAAGAAGACCCGGACGGATTTTGCGGCAAGTGCAGATCGTGTAATCTTATCGGAAAAGAAAATTTTACGGACGTAAAAATCTATCCCGAAACCGTCGGCGGTAAAATTTCGGCGGACGATATAACCGCGCTTATCGAAGACAGCTCGCTTAAACCTTACGAAGCGGATAAAAAGGCTTACATAATAACGGACGTGTCTCTTATGACCGCAGCCGCGCAGAACAAACTGTTAAAAACGCTCGAAGAACCGCCCGAAGGCGTGTATATACTTCTCGGCGCGACGAGCGAATATTCGGTATTGCCGACTGTTCGTTCGAGAGTTAATACGCTGACTTTGCCGCCGTTTACCGAAGAAGCCTTGCTGGACGCATTAAAGGCGACCTGTTCCGACGAAACCAGACTTAAAACCGCCTGTATAAACTGCGACGGAACGGTCGGCGACGCCGAAAAGCTGTACGGCGACGACGAATTTTATAAGGTCGTAACTCTTGCCGAAAACACGGTGCTTAACTTAAAAAACAGCAAGGACGTACTGGGTATAGTAAACTCGGTTGTAACGTTTACCGATATAAACGAATACCTTTCGGCGCTCTCTGTAATATACCGCGACATGGCGGCGTATCTTTCGGGCGGCAAACCGTTTTCGGACAGAGATTATAAAAAGTTTACCGAAGGTTATAATCTCGCTTCGGTCATATACGCGTCGGACAAAATAACCGAAGCGATTAAAAGGAAATATTTAAATAACAACGAAACCATGCTTATCGAAAGAACTTTGCTTTCGATACTGGAGGGAAGATATATATGGAAAAAATCGTAGGAGTAAAATTCAAATCCGCCCCAAAGGTGTATTATTTCGCTCCCGAAAAGCCGGACGCCGTTTATAAAGAAGGCGAAGGCGTAATTGTGGAAACCTCGAAAGGTCAGGAATACGCTATAGTGGTTTTCGGCACGAAAGAAGTCGAAGACGACAAAATAATAAAACCGCTCAAATCTATCGTAAGAAAGATCGGCAAAAAAGAAGAAGAGCAGATGAAGGAGAACGAAAAGAAGGCTTTTAAAACCGCAAAAATCGCGGAAGAAAAGGCCGGTCAGCACGGTCTCGACATGAAGATAAGCGGCGCTGAATATTCTTTCGACGGTAAAAAAATAGTATTCTACTTCACGTCCGATACGAGAGTGGATTTCAGGGAACTCGTAAAGGATCTCGCAGCCACTTTCAAAACGAGAATAGAACTCCATCAGATCGGTGCGAGAGACGAGACCAAGATGTTCGGCGGCCTCGGTCCGTGCGGAAGACCTTGCTGCTGCAACGGCTGCATACCCGACTTCAAAAAAGTATCGATCAAAATGGCAAAAACACAGGGACTTTCGCTTAACCCCACGAAGATAAGCGGTCTTTGCGGAAGACTTATGTGCTGTCTCGATTACGAAAACGACTATTATGCCGAAGTATCCAGATACATGCCCAAGGTCGGCTGTCAGATCGAAACCCCGGACGGAGTCGGCACGGTCGTTTCGGACAATATGTTAAAACTCATCATAAAAGTTAAAATCTGCAAACCCGACGGAAGCGAAGTTTATAAAGATTTCACTCTCAAAGAACTCGGACTTCAGCCTGAAAACGGCGAACTCGACGACCTTATTCCGTCCTGCGGCGATTGCGACAAGAACTGCTCCGCATGCGGCAATTCTTCGTGCGACGGTTGCGGCAACAAACCCGCGGAAGAAGTAAACGAAGCCGAAGCGGAAGAAGTAAAAAAGGACAGTGCGGTTATTCCCGAAGAAAACAAAGAGGAACCCGCACCGGCTAACGTTTCCGAATCCGGTTCCGCAGAAAACAAAAACAATAAAAAGCGTTTCGATAAGTTCGAAAGAAGAAAAGACTTCAAAAACAAAAACTTCGATAAGAACAAAAACGAAAGTGCGCCCGCCGAAGTAAAGGGAGCCGGTTACGCCGAAAAACAGGAAAAGACGAACGGTGAACAAAAGAACGGACAAAATCAGCAGAGTGGCGGAAAACACAGACATAAACATAATAAGAACTTTAATCACGGCGAACAGAATAAAAATCGCGGACAAGAGATTTCGCAAAACGCCGGAGCGGCTGTAAACGGCGACAAACAAAACGAACAAAGACCGGGCGAAAAGAAGAACTTTAAAAAGAACTTCAGAAGCAATAAAAATCATCGCGGAGCGGACGGCGAAGAAAAGCGCAAAGCGTCGTCGGATTTCGCAACGCTCATAACGGACTGATAAAAAGCCGCCCGCCGTAAAAGCAGTTAGCGAAAAGCAACGAAAAAGTTAGTTTAAAATAACTTTCGGGTTATCTTAAAAAACGCAAAGTTAGCCTGAAACAACCGAAAAAATACTCAAATTTTTATTGAAATAACGGAAAAATGCCGAAAAAAAGTATTTACAAAAAATAAAATTTATGGTATCATATCGGTGATAAAAATAAGGAGGCGTACAAACATGGCTTTCAAGATCAATAAAGAAGAATGCTTGGGTTGCGGAGCTTGCTCCGAAACTTGTCCCGTAGGCGCAATCACCGCTGACGACGATAAATTCGTTATCAACGCGGACGAATGCTTAAGCTGCGGTTCGTGTGCCGCCGGCTGTCCTGCCGGTGCGATATCCGAAGAATAATTTAACGGAAATTCGGGCTCGGCGTTTTGCCGGGCCTGTTTTTCTTAATGGGATAATTTATAGATTTTATGCTTAGAAAAGAAACGCTCAACATAGGCGACATGGTAATATATCAGGATACGGAGCTTTACAGGTTTACTTCGGACTCCGTTCTTTTGTCGCGGTTTTATAAGCCGAACGGCACCGAAACGGTAGCCGACCTATGTTCGGGGTGCGGTATAGTGGGCGTTCATTTTTACGCTCTTAACGAGACCAAGGTAAGACGCGCGGACTTTTTCGAATTGCAGCAAGGACTGCACGAAGCCTGCGTTAAAACCGTTTCGGAAAACAACCTTACCGATAAATTATTCCCGCATAACATAAGAGTTCAGGATATTCCCGATGAATATTACGGCAAGTACACGCTCGTACTATGCAATCCGCCGTACGCAAAACAAAACAGCGGCTTTTCGGCGGGAACGGTATCGTCGAATCTCGCCAGAAGCGAAGAAGCGATAACGCTTAAAGAGATAATATACGCGGCTAAACGAATGTTAAAATTCGGCGGAAGGTTCTGCCTTATTCACCGTGCGGACAGACTTGCGGAAATAATGTACGAACTTAAAAAAGAAAATCTCGAACCGAAGAAGTTGCAGTTCATTCTGGGAGCGGACGACAAAACGCCGTACCTCATCATGGCGGAAGCCGTTCTCGGCGGGAAAGAAGGAATTTCGATTCTACCGAGTATAAAAAACGACAGAAAGGAGATATAAAACATGCTTTATCTCGTAGCGACGCCTATCGGCAATCTTAAAGACGTAACTCTCCGCGCACTCGAAGTTTTGAATTCGGTGGATTTTATCGCGTGCGAGGATACGAGGCATTCCGCCACGTTTTTATCGGCGCACGGAATAAAAAAACCGCTAGTCGCTTATCATAAATTCAACGAAAAAGAAGAAGGCTTAAAACTTGTCGAAGAGCTTAAAAGCGGCAAAAACGTCGCTCTTATTTCGGATGCGGGCATGCCGGTAATATCGGATCCCGGCAACGTTTTGGTAAATCTTCTTCTCGAAAACAATCTGGAATTTACCGTAATCCCCGGGGCGTGCGCTTTTGTTTCGGCTCTCGTGCTTTCGGGCGTAGATTCTTCTAAATTCTGTTTTCTGGGATTTTTGCCCGACAAACAGTCAAGGCGGGTTGAAGTTCTTGAAAAGTATTCTTCGCTCGATATGCCGCTCATATTTTATTGCGCTCCGCACGACGTGAAAAATACAATCGATACGATTTATTCCGTTCTCGGCGACAGAAGAGCCGTCGCAGTAAGAGAAATTACGAAAATTTACGAAGAAGCCGTTCATTTTAACTTAAAAGACGGCTACCCGAAAGAACCGAAGGGGGAATTCGTCATAATAGTCGAAGGTAAGGACGAAACTTCCGGATTTTCGGCACTGACGCCCGAAGAACATCTCGATTTTTATCTTAAACAGGGGCTCGATAAAAAGGAAGCCTTAAAACGCGTGGCAAAGGACAGAAACGTCAAAAAAAGCGACCTTTACTATCTCACGATAGATAAATAATCACTTTTTATATAATTTCCGGTATGCTTTCGCCGATACAGGTAAAATAATTCAATGCCGTGAAACAAAATAAAGAGCAAATAGCCTTAAAGCAACCGCAATTTCACAAAAGGCGATAATCGCTTGACAATTTTGAGTTCATGGCGTATTATAGATAAAAAAGAGGGAGTAATCTGCACCGCAAGGTCCGGTAAGTCAACAATCCCGACTTTAAGTCTGGCTTACCTCGAAGGATGAGACTTTTTATAAGGTGCTCTCTTTTTAAATCAAGATAATTTTTAAGGGCGCCTGCCCTTTTTTTGTGTTTGCAAAAAGGGAAAGGAGAAGTAAAATATGTTAAAAGACGCAATTTTATCGGTATCGCCTTATCTTGCGATCCCGTTGTTTTTAGTCGGGCTGTTCTTAATCGTAAAGGGCGGCGATATGTTCGTCGATTCCTCCACATGGATAGCCGAAGTTTCCGGTATTCCGAAAATACTCGTCGGTGCGACGATCGTATCATTCGCAACGACTCTTCCCGAACTTCTGGTTTCGCTTATCGCAGCTATAGGCAAAGATACGTCTATGGCGATAGGAAACGCAGTCGGCTCTGTTTCGGCGAATTTAGGTCTTATCTTCGCTATCTTAATGATTGCCGCCCCCGGGAAAACCGATCGTAAGGGATTTTTGCTGAAGGCTGTTCTGATGCTTTCGTCTGCGCTTGTGCTTGCCGCATTCGGACTTTACGGAAAGCTTACGTGGGTAGGTTCGGTGCTGCTTATCGCTATTTACGTTACGTTTATGTTCTTCAACATAAAGGACGCGCGTAAAGCTATGCTCGAAGGAAAGGAACTCGGCGAAAAGGAAGACAGACCTAAAGCGGACAAAAAGAGTCTTACCGTAAATATCATAAAGTTTATCGCAGGCGCGACTATGACGGCTGTCGGCGCGATACTTCTGGTCGATAACGGTCAGATAATAGCGGCGGATCTTCTTCACATTCCCGTAGCTATAGTTTCGGCGATATTCGTCGCGATAGGAACGTCGCTCCCCGAACTTGTAACCGCAATAACCGCCATCGCGAAAAAGCAGGGCGCGCTTTCGGTCGGCAATATAATCGGCGCGAATATAATCGACCTTTCGGTAATACTTCCCGTATGTTCGCTTGTAGGCGGCGGAAGCGTGCCGTTTATCGCACAGAACATGTATCTCGATATGCCGGTATGTCTTTTGATTTCGGCGATTATCCTGATTCCCACGCTTATTTCGCAAAAAATCCGCCGTTCGCAGGGTATTATCGCCCTTACGGTGTATACGGCGTACATCGTGGTAATGTGCACCGTATTCGCATAAAGTTTCTGGTTTTAATATTCTATTCGTATATAAAAATAATCCGAATATATAAACAATATAATTCCTGAATAATTTCTAACGGAAATTTTACTCCCGCCTTTCCATGTCGACCGGAACGGCGGGAGTTTTTGCGTTATTTTTAAGAGATTTACAAAGCAAACGATTAAAAAGGGCTGAATCCTATATTTTTCACGTTAAAATATCCGGAAATAGCGAGAAGATATTGAAATATCGTTATTTTTAAATTATAATATAAATATATTTAACAGAGAAACTTTCAGTAAAAGAGGGGTTTATTTTATGAACAACAATCTGATTTTTATGACACTTGCGCCGAAGGTTTTCGGGTGGCAGCACCTTGTTTACGCCGCGATATTTATCGTAATAGCGATTGCGATGACCGTTTTATCGAAAATATATCTTAAAACCGAAAAGTCGCAGACTATTTTTATAAAAGCGATAGCCGGAGCGTTGTTTGTAAGCGTTATGGTGAATAGATTTGCCATAGCGGCGAGCGACGGATGGGATCGGTTTTTGCCGAACACCTTGTGCGGCGTAACCAGTATTTCGTTCTCGATAGCGGTTCTTCTCGGCAAAAAGGATACGAAAATATATCACGCGCTTTGGTATCTCGCGTTGGTGGGCGGACTTGCGACGGTGATATATCCGGACTTTTTGCCGCAGAACGAATCTTTCTTTTACATAAACACCATTACGGGACTTATACATCATTCGTTAGACGTGCTTTTGTGCGTCGCTCTCGTAGAATTCGGCTGGTTCCGACCGGAACTCAAAAACTGGTACGTTTATCCGCTCGTGTTTTCGGAATACATAGTCTGGGGACTTTTCGACATGAAGGTAATAGGCGTTTCGGACGCGATGTGTATAAACAAGCCTGTTCTATCCGGCACGCCGATAAACTGTTGGTTTATTTTATTCGTAGGCACTGCGCTCATCATTCTCTTGTGCCTTGTATGCGAATTCTTTTACAGACGGAAGGGACATAAGCAGGTAATTAAAATGAGACCGTCTTCGGCTTCTTACGCTTCTCCTGCCGCGGCGAATACTTTTGCCGCTCACGAACAGGAAAGCGCGGATGGCGAATCCGATAAATAAAACCAATAAATAAAATTAAAACTTTAAAACCAAAATTCAAGGTTTTAAATGAGAGTAAGATTATGTATTTTTCAAAAACAGAGCAACCTATTAGTTAATTATTCGTGGGGAATTTAAAAAACAAATTATAGAAATTTATAGCAAATAGCGAGTTCGTAAAAGAGTCCGAAATCATCATCGGACTTTTCTCTTTTATTAGCCGAAAATATATTTCAGATCACCCGTTTTCCTCTTGATTATTCTGTCAAAATGTGTTATAAAAAATTCTTTGCAGACTTTTTTGTATTTTCTTAGTTAAATATTGAAAACAAACGAAGAAAATGTTAAAATTAAAATAAATACAAACATAAATTCAGTAAATAAAATTATAGACGGGGAAGTATATTAACGTAATTGCCGATAACGTTTTTTGGCAAGCAAATAAAGTTTCTGAAAAGTCGCGACGGTACTACTGAAAACAGAGCAACGGAATCACCGAAAAAATTCGGACCGATCGTAACGGATGAAGAATAAAAAGGAGTTTTCGGTCTTTGAGACGAAGATCGAAATTTTATGGGGAAATGACAATGTATATCGAGCATAACGAAAAAATTAAAAAAGCAGGCAGATGGCAAGTCGTAGTGTGCGGAGGCGGAGTTTCGGGCGTTGCGGCGGCGATAACGGCGGCGAGAGCAGGCAAAAAAACTCTGCTGATAGAAAAAACTCTGTCTCTCGGAGGACTTGCAACCAACGGACTCGTGAATTATTTTGTTCCTATGTGTAACGGCAGGGGAAGACAGGTTATATTCGGTATGGCAGAAGAAATGTTGCGTCTCGCAGTGAAAACGAGCTGGACCACGCTTAAAGATTGCTGGAAAAACGATTATCCTCGAAAGGAAGGAAGATTGGACGCGAAATTTTCGCCTGCCATATTTGCGTTGGCGTTATCCAACGAGGTTCAAAAAGCCGGAGCGGAAATATTTCTTGATACGACAATAAGCGACGCGATAACTCAGAACGGACACATAAACGGCATAATAATCGAAAGTAAATCCGGAAGGGAATACATAGAAGCCGACTATTTCGCTGACTGCACCGGCGACGCCGATTTGCTTGCACGGGCAGGCGTCCCCACCGTTACCGGCGGCAATTACTTCACTTATTACGCTTTCGGAATGGATCTTGGTACCATAAGGTCGGCGATAGAAAAACAGGATATTTCGGCGGCGTATCGCTGGTATATGGGCGGAAGAGCCAATCTCTACGGCGGCGGTCAGCCGGAAGGCAGACGATTGTACTCCGGGGTTAAAAGAGAGGACGTAAATGAATACGTTTTGGAAAACCAGAAAATATTATTTAACAGCATACAAAAAGAAGATAAAAAAACTTTTGATTTGACTTTGTTGCCCGTAATGCCGCAAATGCGCACGACGAGAAGAATAGACGGCGACGCTACGTTCTCGGAGAAGGATGCGTACGTGCATTTCGATGACAGCGTGTGCGCGATAAACGATTTCGACAGAAAGGATTTCTTGTACGAAGTACGCTTCGGAACGCTGGTAAAAAGCGGTTTTGACAACATTATAACTGCCGGCAGATCGGCAAGCGCAAGCGGTTACGGTTGGGACGTTCTGCGCGTTATTCCGCCGGCAATACTCACGGGACAGGCCGCAGGCAACGCGTGCTCGATAGCGATAGATTGCGGCAAGCCTGTTTACGACATAGACGTAAAAAAATTGCAAGCCGCCATGGAAATGCAAAACTGTCCCGTCCATTTTGACGACTCACTTGTTCCGAAAGATAAAACTCTTATTGAAAAAAGCGAAAATAGCGGGCATATCTGAGCTTATCGCCGACAAAGAATTTCAGTTGTGAAGGCGTAAACTCACAGAAAGGGGGTGGCGTAATGGGAGCAGGTTATCACGGCGGTTTCGGAAAAACTTATGGCGAACTACAAAAAAATAAGCAATTGGATCTACCTATAAACAAAGTTGGAGATGTTAGGTATAATGAAAGAAAAACAAAAGGGTATTTGTTAAACCTTAATCATCCTATTGGTTGTTCAAAAGCAAAATTTTTTAAAGATGTTTTGGGTTATACAGAAAAAGATTCAAAATTGTTTCATAAAAATGTTGTAAAAGCAATAATTGGTCGTAAACCAACGGAAACACAACAAACAGAATATGGTGTTAAACATATATATGAAACAGAAATTGTCGGGAAAAAAGGCAATAAAATTCAAGCGAAAGTCGTTGTTGTGGTTCAAAAAGACAAAGAAAGAATAACATATAAAATAATTACCGTTTATCCAAATAAGAAGGAGGTATAAAAATGAAGGAATTAGATGTCGTAAAATTGGTCAAAGATTATAAAGATATAAAAGCGGGAACCATAGGCACTATTGTCAATGAATACGATGATAGCGTATACGAAGTAGAATTTGTTGATAAGGATGGAGAAACGATAGGGGTTGTTACGACGCCATCGTTACTGTTGGAATCAGTGTGTGAATATGGTTCAAACTGATATGTTTTGAGAGCGAATTTGCGCAAACTCATAAAAAGGGTGGCGTAGCACCGATGACTTAGTCATAGTGTTCCTGCAAGACTAAAAAATTTAAAGAAGAATAAGATTATGTCTTTCTCGAAAAAAGAACAACCTGTTATAGAAACATTTTATAAAAATTTGCCCAATATAACCACAAAAGACGTATTAGAGCTGAAATGGAAAACCGGAAGCATAAAAGCCGTTTTCGATACATGTTTTGACGATTTTGACGGAGAGAAGAAACTGACGAGTTTACTTCGTTCGTATTTAAAGTGATCAGTACAAAAGGTACCGTTCCTGTTATAATAAGTGAAGATAACTACTGTATAATCAACTATCACAACTTCCCGATAAAAATAAAGTATTAAAAATTAACAGATATCGTATAAACAGGTCGGAAAAAATTATAAGTAAAAAGCAGCTCCTTGTAAAAAGGGGCTGCTTTTATGCATGAGTTTATTTTTGGTTTAACCGAATCTTATCGTTTGCGGACTTAAATTATTTTTTAAGGAAAGCTCTGTAAGCGAGATAAGTTTCATAAACGTCGGCTTTGGAAACTACTTCCATCGGAGCGTGCATGTTGAGAACCGCTATACCCGCGTCTACTACGTCCATGTTGTATTTAGCGAGAATGTAAGCGATTGTTCCGCCGCCGCCGAGATCTACCTTGCCGAGTTCTGCGGTCTGGAAGCCGATATTGTCAGAATCCATAACGTTTCTTACCCAAGCAAAATATTCGGGGTTAGCGTCGTTGCTTCCCGATTTGCCTCTCGAACCGGTGTATTTGTTGAAAACTATGCCGTTGCCGAGGTAAGCTGCGTTCTTCGCTTCGAAAACGCTCGGATATAAGGGATCGAAGCCCGCCGATACGTCGGACGAAAGCATTTTGGATCTTTCGAAAGTCTTTCTCAAAGCAAGCGGATCGTCGTTGCCTTCTTTTACGAGAAGTTCCGCAAGGGTGTTTTCAAAGAATACCGAGCAAGCGCCGGTCGCGCCTACGCTGCCGATTTCTTCCTTGTCTACGAGCGCGCAGCAAGAAGTATATTCGTTTGCGCCTTCGTCGAGAGCCGCTCTCAAAGAAGTGTAAGCACAAACTCTGTCGTCGTGACCGTAACCTGCGATCATGCTTCTGTCAAGTCCGTATTCTCTCGCTCTGCCGGCGGGTACGACTTCGATTTCCGCCGATAAAAAGTCTTCTTCTTCCATTCCGTATTTTTCTTTAAGGATTTTAAGAACGTTCTTTTTGACTGCGTCCTTTTCTTCGCCGGAAAGGGGGATAGAACCTACTGTTACGTCGAGATCTTCGCCTTCGATAACCTTATCCGCGGTCTTTTTGATCTGTTCCTGCGAAAGGTGCGGAAGAAGATCGCTGATGCCTACTACGGGATCGGACGGATCTTCGCCGATGTTTACGTCGACGGTCGTTCCGTCTTTTTTGCAGATTACTCCGTGAAGAGCGAGGGGAATGGTTACCCATTGATACTTTTTAACGCCGCCGTAGTAATGGGTGTCGCAGAGAGCGAATCCATTCGATTCGTAAAGGGGATTCTGTTTGAAGTCGAGTCTCGGGGAGTCGATATGCGCTCCCAAAACTCTGACGCCTTCGGATACGGGCTTTTCGCCTATAACGTAAAGGAACAGGTTTTTGTTTCTGTTTACAAAGTAAAGCTTATCGCCCGCTTTTACGGCCTTGAACGAATCCGCAGGTTTGAAGCCGTACTTTTCGGCAAGTTTAACGCTTTCCTTAACGGCAAGACGTTCGGTTTTCGCCGCCGATAAAAAGTCGATGTATTCTTTTGCGAAGGTATCGACTTCCGTCTTTTTTTCGCTTGTCATGTCTTTCCAAATATTTTTTGCGTACATGGTATATATACCTCCTATGATTTAACGTGTTTTATTGTCGGTACTGCCGAAGCCGCCGTTTCTTGCGTTTGTCGCGTTATCGTCTTCGGTAATGCCGTATTCCGAGAATATGCCCTGACAAAAACCCTGACCTTTTTTTACGGTGAAAGGCTTTTCGCCGAGATTGGTCGCACGGACGAAAATATGACCTTCGTTATCCGAAAAATAGTAATCGCCGTCTATTATTCCGACGGTATTGTCGAGCGTGAAGCGGTATTTGAATCCGAGCGAAGAGCGGGGGTAAAGTTTCAGCACCCAACCGTCCGCGATTTTTGCTCTTACTCCGGTAGGCACGGTTACCGTCTCATGCGGATTGAGAGTGAATTCTCTTACCGCAAAAAAATCGTATCCCGCGCTGCCCGCGGTTGCTCGGAGAGGAAGCGAATATTCTTCGTATTCTTCCTTAGTGTAACCCGAATTTATAAAAATTTCTTCCGAAATCTTTTCAAATTTAGCAATTCTCTTCATAAAATGATTATAGCATATAAAAAATTAAAAGTAAAACCCTTTTTGTTTTCGTTTGACAAGATATTTTAAATAATGTACAATGTTGATACCTTATTTCTGCGCGTTTGTCGCAGAATTTAACCGAAAGGGTTTGCCAAGAATTATTTTAAGGATTTCAAAAAATGAAACGTTTATCTTACAAGCATACAATAGCCGCATGTTCGCTCGCATACGTCGTGCAGGCGGTTGTGAATATTTTTGTTCCGCTTCTTTTCATTACTTTCAATTTGCAGTATTCTATTCCGATAGAAAAGATTTCTATAATAATACTTTTTAACTTTTCGATTCAGCTCTGCGTAGATCTCGCTTCGGCATTTTTTGTGCAGAAGATAGGGTACAGAACTTCGCTCACACTTGCGCATGTCTTCGCTTCGTCAGGACTTGCCGGACTTACTTTTATGCCCGAAATAATGGATCCTTTCGCAGGGATTCTGATATCGGTATTCTTCTACGCAATAGGTGGAGGCTTGCTGGAAGTTCTTGTAAGTCCTGCCGTCGAAGCGTGTCCTACAAAAAACAAAGAAGGCTTTATGAGCCTTTTGCACTCGTTTTACTGCTGGGGATGTGCCGTCGTAATAGCCGTATCAACCGCTTTCTTTTTCTTTTTCGGAACCGAAAACTGGAAGATTCTTACTCTTATATGGGCGGCTTTCCCGATCCTTAACATGATTTACTTTATGTTCGTACCCGTATTTTCGCCGGAAGACGAAGAAGAGGGCATGAGTCTTAAATCGCTGTTCGGGCATAAGTCATTCTGGCTCCTTTTTGCGATGATGTTCGTCGCGGGCGCGTGCGAACTGGCGATAAGCCAGTGGGCCTCTACTTTTGCGGAAATGAGTCTCGGCGTAAGTAAAGCCGTGGGAGATATGGCGGGGCCGTTCTCGTTTGCCGTGCTTATGGGAACGTCGAGACTTTTGTATTCCAGATTTTCGAAAAAACTTGATCTTAACGTCGCGATATTCATAAGCGGAATTTTGTGCATAACGGGGTATCTTCTTACTTCAATACCGCAGAACAGGATAGTCAATCTCGTCGGCGTCGGGATCTGCGGGTTTTCGGTAGGGGTACTCTGGCCGGGAACTTACAGTTTAGCAACGAAGTCGATAAAGGGCGGCGGTACGAAAATGTTTTCGCTTCTTGCTTTCGCAGGGGATATCGGATGCTCCTCGGGACCGGCGTTTCTGGGATTCGTTTCGAGTGCGGCGGGCGATAATCTCAAAACCGGCGTTCTTGTTTCGACGGTGTTCCCGGTGCTCCTCGTTATATTCGTTATAGCAAGATATTTTTCGGAAGGTAAGAAGAACAAACTGCTTCCTGCGGCGGATAACTCAGACGACGAAACGGCGGAAGAAAAGTAAACGCATTTTTTGCCTACTGCATTAAAAACAATTAAAAAGGCGATAGTTTATAACACCTGTATCGGTGAAAAGCTACCACCTTTTTATTAAAACGAGTTTATTTTGCGCTTTTTAGCACAGAAGAAAAACCGTGAAAAACGAGATCGCCGGCAAGTTCCGAAATTCTGTCCTGCGAGATTCCTCTCGGGTTTTCGAACCATAATTTGAAAATTTTTGCTATTCCGGAAGAAATATATTCGCAGCAAAGGTCGAGTTCGTCCTCGTTGCAAGTTATTTTGTCTTTAAGGGCGTTCTGTTCGAGTTCGACTTTGATTATATCCTTAACGTTTCTTGAAAAGAAGCGGTAAGAGTTGGCGACTATGATTTTTTTGTAAAGTTCTACGTTTTCGCTCACCGTCATAACGAAAGCCTTGGTAAACGGAGAGATGGACGGATATTTGAAAAATCCTATTTTGCGCATGTTATCGAGAACTTTATCCGCAATTTCTTCGGTAAGTTCGTTCACGATGTCTTCTATACACTCGAAGTGCGAATAAAAAGTTTTGCGGTTGATGTTCGCTCTCGAAGCGAGTTCTTTTATTGTAATGTCTTCGTAGTCCATTTCGATAATCATTTTCTTAAAAGTGTCGATGATAAGCTTGCGTGTTTTTACGACTCTCTTATCGGACGGATTTTTCATTTATGTGATCCCCTTCTTAAAAATTCCCTTTAAAACAGCACGCTCATATGCTACCTGTGTCGCCGAAACCGTTCCTTATTATTCTGAATCCCTTACGAATCGGTTTTAACCCGAAAGTTAAATGACGATTCGATCGTTTATGGCGGATAAGCAACGCGCGTTTACTTATACGGGTATTATAACAAAAAACGTCCGATATTGCAATACTAAGCCGCTAAAAAATAAGAATTTGATGAATTTGAGAAAAAATTGTGCTTAAAAGAAGTTGTTTATTGCAAAAAAAAGAAGTATAATTGTTTTTGCCGAAACGCCGATGGGGACGATCTGATTCACCGTCGCAAAAATAAAGTTCCGGCGGATAACACTGTCCGATAAAAGAAAATGGATAATCAGCAAAAAAACACGGTAAATACAGAAGGAAGCGAGACGCAGACTCCCGCATATAAAATAAAAACGAATTGTTTCGGAAACAAGCCGGCAAAACAGGTAATACTCGATTACATAAGACTCTTGTTCATAGGTCTTATCTTCGGCGTATCCTACCAGCTTTTCGTAAAGCCCAATAACTTTTCGCCCGCCGGCATGAACGGTATAGCGATGATGTTCGAACATCTCTGGGGATTCAGCATGGGATATTTTGCGATGCTCGTAAATATTCCTCTGTGCGTATTCGCGTGGATTTTCGTCGATAAGGAATTTGCCCTTAAAACGTTTTTCTTTTGTATAGTTACTTCGGTTATTTATCTTCTGGTCGGAAACAAAGTGATTAATCTTTCCAAGTTCGTATATAAGGCGGAAACGGATACTATTCTTCCGGCACTTCTCGGCGGAGCCGTTTCCGGATTCGGATACGGACTTACTTTCAAAGATAACGCTTCTACCGGCGGCGTTGATATTTTCGCAAAATATATATCCAAAAAGAAGCCGCTTCTGAACTTCTTTTGGGTAACGCTTGCCATAAACGCCGCTGTTTGCGCGGTTTCGTACTTCGTATACGCTTACGATCCGGCGACGGGCGCATACACGCCGGATTTCAAACCGGTAGCGTTGTGCCTTGTGTACTGCTTTACTTCGAGTTACGTCGGAAACATTATAATAAAAGGCATGCAGATGGGCGTCAAGTTCACCGTAATAACTTCGCACGCAGATGAAATTCAGAAGGAAATCGTAAAAGAACTCCACCACGGAGCAACGAGAATGAAGGCTGTCGGCGTTTACAGCGGGGAAGAAAAGGATATACTTATCTGCGTCGTAAATAAACATCAGGTAGAAGATTTCAAGACAATCCTCAAAAAATATTCAGATACCTTCACCACGCTCGAAACTGTTACGGAAACGGTCGGCAGATTCAGAAATAAGGAAGAGATAGATCATATAAATCGCGAGCATAAACTCGGTATAAATCACGACGATAAACCGTACGAGGGTAACGAGCAGTACGTAAAAGATCATATGAATGCCGTTTACGCCGATAATGAAAGAAAGAATAAACAGACAAATAAATAAAATCCTGTAACGCCGTTTGTAAAAAGCGGCGTTATTTTTTGAAAAAAACCGAAGTCTTTACGATTTAAAAGAAAAAATTCGTCAAAAAGTTCAAAAAAGTATTGAAAGTTATTCCTTTTTATACTATAATATATAATAATAACGATATAAACGGGGAAGAATGTCCTGAAATACGGGCGGAGGGGTTTCGTTTATAAATAAACGTTAAAAGCAAACTCGGGTTTCCGATATGCCTCGGGAGAATATTATGTCAGAAAAGTTGCAGCCGGAAGTTAAAAAATCCGTCGCGCTTACAACAGCCGACGGTAAAAAACTTAAGAGCAGGACGTATTCTTATAAAAACGGCGACCGCTATCAGGGTACGTGTTTTGAAGGAAGACGTAACGGTTACGGCGTTTACAATTATAAAAACGGCGATAAGTACGACGGCGAATGGGCAGACGATATGAGAGACGGTTACGGCGTTTATACTTACGCAAGCGGCGCAGTCTACGACGGGGACTGGAAGTTCGGCAAAAGAGACGGAACCGGTTTTGCGGTGTATGCGGACGGAATCCGCTATAACGGCGAATGGGAAAACGATAAACGCAGCGGTTTCGGCATAGTGGTTTATCCCAACGGAGACGTTTATAAGGCGGAATTCAAAGACGATTTAGTCGACGGCAAAGCGTATTATGCGGGCGTGAACGGCAAATATTTCGAAGCGGATTTTGAAAAAGGTCAGGCGGTTTTTATCAGAAAAATCGAAAAAACCGTTTACGACGAGGCCGAGATGCTTCGCACGCAGGAACTCGCGATTCCTCTTAACGTCAGATACTACGGCAAGCTCGATTATGCCGGAGAATATTACGAAGGCGACGTTATCGGCAAAACTCCCGACGGACTCGGCAAGTACGTTATTTCGGACGAAGATTATTACGAAGGCGAATTCAAGAACGGTCTCATGGACGGCTACGGCGTAAGGTATTACGCTAAAAACGTCTGGTACAAAGGCTATTTTGTTGCGGACGAGATGAACGGCAAGGGCGAATATCATTTTGCGGACGGTTCGTATTACGTCGGTGATTTCAAGAGTAACAGCATAGACGGCGAAGGCGTTTATTATCATGCGGACGGCGGAAGAAGCGAAGGCTCTTTCGATAAAAATGTTTTAAGCGGAAAGATTAACGAATACAATACCGACGGTTCGCGCTTTGTCGGTGTGATCGAAAACGGCAAGAGAACGGGAGAAGGAACGATTTATCTTGAAAACGGCGCTGCGCTTTCGGGTAACTATAAAAATGGCAAACTCGACGGCAAGGCTACTTATACGGACGGCGGCAAAAAGATTAAAAGAGTTTATAAGCACGGCGTTTGCATAAAAGACGGAGGTAAGAGACTTTATCCTGCGGCCGAATTCTTCGACGACGGTCCCGCTTCCGAATTTTTCGATAACAAACCGCTCAAAGGCTTCGATAATTACGAAAACGTAGAGATTATAAATAACTACGAAACCGAAGACGAAAAGACTGCGGAATAAGGAAAAACAAAAAAATAAAAAGGCTCGGTTGAGCCTTTTTTTAATGATATATTTTAATTCACGGTATTATTTCAATGATACAGGTAATGCAAAAGCGTATTATTTATTATTGTCGAGATATCTGCACGCAGCGAGAGCCGCAACCGCTCCGTCCGAGCATGCGGTGGTAACCTGTCTTACGTTTTTACTGCGGCAATCGCCCGCAACGAATATACCGTTACCTACGGTAAGTTTTTCGTCTGTATCGACGTAACCCCTGTTATCGAGCGGAAGAACGTTTTTGAAGGCTTCGTTCTGAGGAACGAGTCCTATCGCCATAAACACGCCGTCGACCGCAAGTTCTTTATCTTCGCCGCTGTTGTTTTTTACGGTAATTCCTGTAAGATCTTCGTTTCCGATATAACCGGTGAGAACGGTTCCCGTTATTACTTCGACGTTTTGTTTAGAGCAGACTTCGTCCGCGAGCTTCTTCTCGCCGGTCAGAAAGTCGAGATTCTGAACGACGTAAATTTTTTTGCAGAGATCCGATAGCAAAATGGTTTCCTGCAGCGCGGAATTGCCTCCGCCTACGACGGCTACGGTTTTGTCTTTATAAAACGCTCCGTCGCATACCGCGCAGAATGATATTCCGTTTCCGACGAATTTGTCTTCGCCGGCTAAGCCTAACAGTCTGTGTTTCGCTCCGGTGGCGATTATAACGGTTTTAGCCTGAAATTCGCCCGAATCGGTGATTACGGTTTTAACTTCGCCGTCTTTTATTTCCGTCGCTTCGGCGGGTTCGAATTCGCCGCCCTGTTCGATGACCTGATCTACCATCTTTTCGGCAAATTCGTTGCCGGTGAGACTGATGAATCCCGGAATATTTTCTACTTTCGGGGAAAATGTGATCTGTCCGCCGAATACGTTCTTTTCGATAACGAGAACGGTTTTGTTTGCTCTTCTTGCATATAAAGCTGCGGTGAGACCTGCGGGACCGCCGCCTATAATTATAATATCGTACATTATTTTACCTTTTAGTGACATTCTATAAAATAAATTTCAAAAAACAACGGGCGGCGGAACGTAATCCGCCGCCCGTCTTTTTATTTATCAGTCGTGAAGAAACTTTCTTATATCCGAAACGCCTACGTATTTCGATACTTCGCCGTCTGCTACCACTACGAGAGTGGGGGCTTGTTTAACGCCGTATTTCGCCGCAAGTTCGGGCTTGTCGGTGGCGTAAATCTTTTCGTAACCGAAGCCGGCTTTGTCCAAAGTAGCGCAGGCTATTTTGCAGTTGGGGCAGGTGGGAGTAGCGAAAAGATATGCTACGTTTTCTTTATCGTTAGAGATAAGATCGTCGTTAAGGTGCGAATCCGAACCGCAGCAGCATCCGTCGTGGGTGAGTTTCGAGTGAGCTATATCGTAAACCTTTCTGTCCTTGAATTCCTGCGTTTTGCCGTCGTTCCAGTTTTGTACGGGACGATAGTAACCGGTGATTCTCGAATAAACTTCGGTGTTTTCGCCGCATTCGGGACATTTATAAACTTCGCCGGCGATGTATCCGTGGTTCTTGCATACCGAGTATGTGGGGGACATCGTGTAGTAAGGAAGTTTGTAGTTTTCGGCAATCTTTCTTACAAGGTTCGCCGCCGCCTTCCAGTCGGGGAGCTTTTCGCCGAGGAACGCGTGGAATACCGTACCCGAAGTATAGAGAGTCTGAAGTTTGTCCTGAATATCGAGTGCGGAGAATATATCTTCGGTATATCCTACGGGAAGATGCGAGCTGTTGGTGTAGTAGGGAGTGTCGTTCTTCGTCTTCGCCGCGGTGATGATGTCCGGATAGCGTTTGACGTCGTGTTTTGCGAGTCTGTATGCGGTGGATTCGGCGGGAGTCGCTTCCAGGTTATAAAGATCGCCGTATTCTTCCTGATAGTCCGAAAGTCTTTCTCTCATATGGTTGAGAACGTTCACGGTGAAGTCCTGAGCTTCCTTATGAGTCATGTCCTTTCTTATCCAGTTCGCATTGAGGCAGGCTTCGTTCATACCGACGAGACCTATCGTGGAGAAGTGGTTGTTGAACGTTCCGAGATATCTCTTAGTGTAGGGATATAAGCCGTTTTCGAGAAGCTTGGTTATAACGGTACGTTTAACTTTAAGCGATCTCGCCGAAATATCCATAAGCTTGTCGAGACGCGCGTAGAAGTCCGCTTCGTCCTTTGCAAGGTAAGCTATTCTCGGCATATTGATGGTAACTACGCCTACGGAGCCGGTGGATTCGCCGCTTCCGAAGTAGCCGCCAGATTTTTTACGGAGTTCTCTTAAATCGAGTCTCAATCTGCAGCACATGGAACGTACGTCAGACGGTTCCATATCGCTGTTGATATAGTTGGAGAAGTAAGGCGTGCCGTATTTAGCGGTCATCTCGAAAAGAAGACGATTGTTTTCGGTATCGGACCAGTCGAAGTCCTTCGTTATCGAGTAAGTGGGGATAGGATACTGGAAGCCTCTGCCGTTTGCGTCGCCTTCGATCATGATTTCGATAAAGGCTTTGTTGACCATCGCCATTTCTTTGACGCAGTCTTTGTATCTGAAGTCCGTTTCCTTTCCGCCGACGATGCAGTTAAGCTCCGCAAGGTCGTTGGGAACCGTCCAGTCGAGAGTTACGTTGGTGAACGGCGACTGAGTACCCCATCTCGACGGAGTATTTACGCCGTATACGAACGACTGTATGCACTGTTTTACTTCTTTATAAGAGAGGTTGTCTTTTTTAACGAAGGGAGCAAGATAAGTATCGAAAGACGAGAACGCCTGCGCGCCCGCCCATTCGTTCTGCATGATGCCCAAAAAGTTTACCATCTGGTTGCAGAGGGTGGAAAGGTGGTTTGCGGGGGAAGAGGTTATCTTTCCGGGAACGCCGCCCAGACCTTCCTGAATAAGCTGTTTAAGAGACCAGCCTGCGCAGTAACCGGTAAGCATCGAAAGGTCGTGAATGTGAATATCCGCGTTTCTGTGAGCGTTCGCGATTTCTTCGTCGTATACTTCCGAAAGCCAGTAGTTTGCGGTAACCGCGCCGGAGTTCGAAAGAATAAGTCCGCCGACCGAATAGGTTACGGTAGAATTTTCTTTAACTCTCCAGTCGCTGATCTGAAGGTAGTTGTCGACAACCTTTTTATAGTCGAGAAGCGTTTCGTTTACGTTTCTGATTTTTTCTCTCTGTTTACGGTATAAAATGTAAGCCTTTGCGACTTCGTCGTAACCGGCTTTTATAAGAACGGTTTCTACGCTGTCCTGAATGTTTTCGACCGAGACTACGCCGTCTTTGATTTTGAGTTCGAAATCCGCGGTAACTTTAAGCGCTAAAAAGTCTATCGTATCGGGATTATACTCCATGCGGCATGCATTGAACGCCTTTTCGATGGCGTTTCTGATCTTCGATAAATCGAAGTCGACGGTCTTGCCGTCTCTTTTGACTACTCTGTACATAGCTTCTTCTCCTTATTGTATATATTTGAAAGTAATTATTTAAATGTATTCGTATTTATGTCTATAAAAACCCAAGCGGATTTTATCCGCCGGTTGCTTTTTCTTTATAAAAGTCCCGAAGCATATTGATTGTAACACCAAAAAACCCTGTTGTCAATAGAAAAGGCACAAGATATTGTGCCTGATTTTTAAAATGTTACAATATATAGTTGACGACAAATCGTCAGACTCCGCGTAATTTTACGTGTTTAACATGCTTTTTCGCAGCTTCTTTCATTAAAAACATGGTTTCTTTATCCGCGGCGGAAAGATTAAGATTCTCTCCTATAAGCGCGCCCGAGTCGGTAAAATTCTGCAAAAAATAATTTTCGGCACCCGATATTCTTTTTGCGAGAGCTTCTATATCCGCAACTGTGTGAAACTGCTTTACCACGGTCGTGCGGAATTCGTAAGGAACTTTGCCTTCGAGCAAAAAGTCTATGCTTTTGTTTATCGGGGTAAGGTCAAAGTTTTTTACGCCAACCGTTTCGGCATATTTCTCTTCGCGGTTTTTTACGTCCATCGCGACGTAATCTACAAGTTCTGCGTTAACGAATTCTATAAGCTTATCGGGGAACGTCCCGTTCGTGTCGAGCTTGACCTTGAACCCCATGTCTTTTATTTTCGCTATAAAAACGTCTATGTCGCTCTGCAAAAGAGGTTCTCCGCCCGTTATCGCTACGCCGTCAAGTAAGCCTTTTCTGGATCTGATATAACCTAAAACGTCTTCGGTATCATAGTAAGAAGACGGATCGAGCTTCGTCACGAGAGCCGAATTGTGGCAGAAGGGGCATCTTAAATTGCAGCCGCCGGTGAACACCGTGCAGGCAACCTTACCCGGAAAGTCCAAAAGCGTAAGTTTCTGAAAGCCCGAAACGATCATAATTCCCTCCCGTAAATTCGCTCGAAATACTTTCCCGCACGGAACCGTAAATGTTGTCCGTCGGACAATTTTCGTAACGATAACTATTATAGCAAATAAGGAGCAACTATTCAAGCGAAAACCAAAAAATAAAACGGATATTTTATTTCCGTACCGGGTAATATTTTTTCGGAAAATTTTTTGAAAAGATAATAATCGTTATTCTTGTAAATATTATCTTTAAATGATACAATATTACATGATAATAACAAAATACGCCGCCGTAAAACTTACCGTAAGCGGTAATAAAAAGCGGAAAGGAAATCTGTATGGAAGAATTCGACTATTTCGGAGAGACGTTCGCCGCGGAACGCCCTAAAAACGCAAACGGAAAAATTCCCGTCGAAAGAGTTATCGAAAAGCTCGACGATTTTTTATCGAGAAACGATTATTCTTCCGCCGAAAAGCATCTTTTGTACTGGCTTTCGGAAGCGAAAGAGTTAAAAGACGTAAGGGGAGAGTTTGCGGTTTCGAACGAGCTTATGGGACTTTACCGTAAAACGGGTAAAAAGGACGAAGCTTATATATTTGCCGCCCGCTCGATCGAACTTGCCGGGTATAAAGAGATAAAAGGATCTTCTTCCGAGGGGACGGCGACGCTTAACGCCGCCACCGTCTATAAAGCGTTCGGCGAACCCGAAAAGGCGGCTTTGTATTACGAAACTGCTAAAGATTTATACGAAAAACTTCTTAGTCCGAAAGACGTCCGCCTTGCGGGACTTTACAACAATTACGCGCTCGCTCTCGTCGATATAAAAAGATTTACGGAAGCGGAAGAGTATTACGACAAAGCTCTTGAAATTTTATCCGAAAACGCGGACGGCGAACCCGAAGCCGCGATAACGGAACTAAACAAGGCTTCTTTGATAGAAGCGAGAGACGGACTCGAAGCGGGAGAAAAGGAAATAGCCGCATGCGCGGAACGAGCCGCCGCCCTTTTAGATAAAGCGACGAAACGCGACGGCAATTATGCGTTCGTCTGCGAAAAATGTTCGCCGGTATTCGGCTATTACGGATACTTTTTATACGAAGCGGAATATATGAAGCGCGCCAAAGCTATTTACGAAAGAGCGTAAGATATGAAAGGACTCGAACTTGCGGAAAGCTATTATAACGAATTCGGCAAAAACATGCTCGAAGAATTCCCGGGTATAAAGGATAAACTCGCCGTCGGACTTATCGGCAGCGGTTCGGAATGTTTCGGATTCGACGACGATATTTCGACCGACCACGATTTCGAAGCGGGATTTATGATTTTTCTGCCCGGCGAAGACGTAGTTTCCCGAAGAGACGCGTTTCTGCTTGAAAGAGCGTATTACAAACTCCCCAAAGAATATATGGGATTTACAAGGGGGTTTTTATCTCCCGTCGGCGGCAACCGGAAGGGCGTTATAAGTACGGCTGAGTTTTTTACCGAAAAGACAGGCAGTCCGGACGGCAATCTTACGGCAAGAGAGTGGCTGTCTTTGCCCGAAAATTATCTTGCGGAAGCAACGAACGGCAAAATTTTTTGCGATAATTACGGCGAAGTTTCGGCTATACGCAAACGCCTTGCATATTATCCCGAAGACGTAAGACTCAAAAAGCTTGCGGGGAATATAATCACGGCGGCTCAGTCGGGGCAGTACAATTATCACAGATGCTATAAACACGGCGAACAATCCGCCGCCCAGCTCGCGGTGTTCGAATTCGTTAAGTCCGCCGCGGCGATTAAGTTTTTGCTTGAAAAACGCTATATGCCGTTTTACAAATGGAGTTTTAAAGCGTTAAGAACTCTTCCGGACGGCGAAGATCTTGAAAAAAGCCTTGATTTTTTAACGACCACTCCGAACGACGAAACATTTTATAAAAAGAAGTCCGAAGTCATAGAGAATATTTCGGCAAAATTCATTGAAGAAATAAAAAAGCAGAATTTAAGCGACTCTTTATCCGAAAATCTCGAAGAACACGCCTATAAGGTGAACGGAAAAATTTCCGACGGCAATATAAGGAATATGAATATTTTCGCCGGAGTCTGAAGTTTTAGGTTTGATTCAAATAAAACAAGGGCGAAAAATAAACATAGTAATTTTTGACAGTATAACCTTAACAATTAGCCGTAAAAAAGGAATATAATAGAAACGTAAAAATAAATAATTCCGTAAAAACCTTACGGAACCGGAGGCATATATGAAAGTAATCGTTACCAAAAATTATGACGAAATGTCCGAAAAGGCATTCAAAATCGTAAAAGAAGTAGTAGTTAATAATAAAAACGCAGTTCTCGGACTCGCTACCGGCAGCACCCCCCTGGGGCTTTACGCCGAAATGATAAAAGACCATAAAGAAAACGGAACTTCTTATAAGGACGTAAAAACTCTCAATCTCGATGAATATGCGGGACTTGACGTTACGAGCGATCAGTCGTACGTTTACTTTATGAGAGAGAACTTATTCAAACATATAGACATCGACCTTAACAACACTCATATCGAAAACGGCAAGGCTGTTAATAGGGAACTCGAATGCGAGAACTATAATAAACTTATCGAAGAATTGCCGAGAGATCTTCAGATTCTGGGCATAGGCAGCAACGGACACATAGCATTCAACGAACCCGGCACCGCTTTTGACAGCGAAACGCATATAGTTGATCTTACCGAAAGCACCATAAAGGACAATTCGAGATTGTTCGAAAGGATAGAGGACGTACCCCGTCAGGCTTTTACGATGGGACTTAAAAACATTATGCATGCGAAGAAAATAGTCGTTCTGGCGAGCGGCGAGAATAAGGCGAAGGCGGTTTACGGCATGCTTAAAGGACCCGTTACCGAAACTATCCCCGCGAGCGTATTGCAGCTTCATCCCGACTGCACTCTTATTGTAGACGAAGCGGCGTACTCTTTAATGAAATAAAATTATATTTGGCGTGATTTCGGCGGTACAGGGTATGTAAAAGACAACTATCGGTTTGCAAAAATAAAAAGCATCTTCGGAAAGTTCCGGAGATGCTTTTTTTTGGTACGCCCGACGGGGTTTGAACCCACAACCGTCAGAATCGGAATCTGAAACTCTATCCAATTGAGCTACGGGCGTATGCTATCATATGGCGTATGCTATCATATTTAGTATTTTATTATAGTATATTCGATATTTATTTTACTGTATATTATTATATACTATATAATAAATAAATAATATTATATAAAATTCTGATTATATAAGAACCGACGCTACTAAACTTTGCGAAAAGCAAAAACGTTTTGTCGGTTTTTATTATAGCACGCTTTCGGCTATAATTCAATAAAAAATTCAGCAAAAATGTCGCAAAATAGTCCGCTCGGGTTTTGTGTATCAAATTTGCAAAAGGCTTTTTGTATAATTGCAAAAACGGTTTTATTGTGTTAAACTGTGTATTGAACCCGAAAAAGAGGATTCGGCGAAAAATCGGAGGCGAAACATGGCAAAAAAAGTTGTTGTCGGAATGAGCGGCGGAGTGGATAGCTCGGTAGCCGCGCTTCTTCTCAAAAAGCAGGGGTACGACGTCGTCGGACTTTTTATGAATAACTGGGAAGAAACGGACGAAAACGGACGCTGTACCGCCGAAGACGATTACGCCGACGTCAGAAGAGTTTCGAACCTTCTCGACATTCCTTATTTTACCGTTAATTTCGCAAAAGAATACGAACAGCGGGTGTTTTCGTACTTTCTGGAAGAGTACAACGCCGGCAGAACGCCCAACCCGGACGTTTTGTGCAACAGAGAGATCAAGTTCAAAGATTTCAAGGACTACGCTTATTCGCTCGGCGCGGACTATATCGCCACCGGGCATTATTGCGGAATCCGCCACGAGGACGGCGTTCACTATCTTTTGAAGGCGAAAGATCAGAATAAAGATCAGACGTACTTTTTAAATCAGCTTTCGCAAAAACAGCTTGAAAACGTTTTGTTTCCGCTCGCCGATCTCGACAAGTCCGAAGTCCGTCGTATAGCGGAAGAGAACGGGCTCGCCACCGCGAAGAAAAAAGATTCCACGGGGATCTGTTTTATCGGGGAAAGAAATTTCCGCAACTTTTTGCAGACGTACATCCCGAACAAAAAAGGATTGATAATGACCACCGACGGAAAAATCATCGGCGAACACATAGGACTTATGTACTATACGATCGGTCAGAGGAAGGGACTCGGCATCGGCGGACAGAAGAACGACGACGGCGGAAGATTTTTCGTTATCGAAAAGGATCTTAAAAACAATATCCTTTACGTCGCGCACGGCTCGGAAGACAGACTTTACTCCGACGGGCTTATCATGAAGTCCTGTAACTGGATACCTTCCAAGCCTTCTTCGGACGAATTTGAGTGTACGGCAAAGTTCCGCTACCGTCAGCCAGAACAGAAAGTCAAGGTCAGAATTTTACCGGATCGTATCGAAGTGGAATTTTTCGAAAAACAACGAGCCATTACCGAAGGGCAGTACGCGGTATTCTACGACGGTGAAAAGTGCATCGGCGGCGGCGTTATCGAAAAGGCTGTTTTCGGCAACTTTGAAAAATAATCCGAAACAAGAACGGAATGCAATTATTTTTTTATAAACAAAAAGAGCGACAGTCTGTTGCTCTTTTATATTGCAGTTTTTTATTTCGTCGTAAAACTCTGTTATACTTCGTTCAATTTAAATACTCGGATAATAAATATAATAAACTATGATAATAATAAAAATCGGAACAAGAATAAAGGCTGGTTATCTTAAAAGTTTTTAAGGGCTTGCTGACTGTCCGACATAAAATCCGAACGTCTATGAAGCTATTGTCTTTGCAAAAACAAAAAACCGAAATTTAAGGTTTTAAAACGAATTGTGTGTTTTTCACGCGAAAAGCACTATATTTTGTAGTATTTTGACCTTTTAAAAGTTTTTAAAAAAAAGTTTAAAAACATTCGAAAAAACGTTTGACTTATAAATTTATATATGGTATCATAATGCAGCCTTGAGAGAGGAAACGGGTTAATAAGCAAATCGCTTGATAAATACTTAATGTTCCTAATTCTCGAATCGCAGGTTTATCTGATAACGATAAAAAAATCTTAAAAAACTTTTGAAAAACAGTTGACTTTAAGATTCGGATATGTTAATATAGATAAGCTGTCGCGAAGATGGCAAGTCAATCGCTATTGACTTTATCGCAGATTAAAAACTGAATAGATGGAAATAAGACAAATTGTTTTTTTGCAAAAAGTTTCTGTCAAATTTTATTTGAGTATATATGTACTTAAAACAAAACAGTCATAAATGACAAAGCGCTATAATAGCGAAAATCGTTAGAGCAGTTGAATCGTAAGATTCGGCTTTAAATAATTAAACTCAAGAGTTTGATTCTGGCTCAGGACGAACGCTGGCGGTGTGCTTAATACATGCAAGTCGAGCGGAGTTAAGAAGCTTGCTTTTTAACTTAGCGGCGGACGGGTGAGTAACGCGTGAGCAACCTGCCTATATCTGGGGAATAACACAGTGAAAATTGTGCTAATACCGCATGTGACCACAGTGGGGCATCCCACAGGGGTAAAAGATTTATCGGATATAGATGGGCTCGCGTTCCATTAGATAGTTGGTAGTGTAACGGACTACCAAGTCGACGATGGATAGCCGACCTGAGAGGGTGATCGGCCACATTGGAACTGAGAAACGGTCCAGACTCCTACGGGAGGCAGCAGTAGGGAATATTGGGCAATGGAGGCAACTCTGACCCAGCAACACCGCGTGAATGATGAAGGTTTTCGGATTGTAAAGTTCTGTGATGGGGGACGAACAAATGACGGTACCCCAATAGCAAGCCACG
>CABTOK010000005.1:0-227959 GCA_902486425.1 uncultured Eubacteriales bacterium
AAAGACGAAGAGATTTGGTCGGCTCTTAAAAAAGTGAATCTCGATTCGTTTGTAAAAGAAAACGGCGGACTTGACAAAGTTATAGTAGAGGACGCGAACAACGTTTCCGGCGGACAAAAGCAACGCCTTGCCTTGGCGGTAAACCTCGTTGCGGATAAAGATATTTACGTGTTCGACGAAGCGACGAGCAATATAGACGTGGAAAGCGAAGCGATCATTATGAATAACGTAAAGGCGATGAGCAAGGATAAAAGCGTTATCGTTATTTCGCACCGCCTCGCCAACGTAGTCCCCGCGGACAATATTTATTATATGGAAGACGGCGAAGTAAAGGAGAGCGGCAGCCACGCACAGCTTATGAGCAAAAACGGCGGCTATGCTTCCCTTTATACAACGCAAAAGACATTGGAAGAGGGGTATAAACAGTTTGCGGCATGGAAAAATGCGAAGGAGGCGAGAGTATGAAAGAGAAACTTCGCAGAAGCGGCGCGAAAATAATGGCAAGTTTAATCGTCATGCTTGGCAGTTTGTCTTACATTATGATTCTTGCCGTAGTAAACGGCGTAATCGGTTACCTTTGCGCGCTCGGCGTAACGCTTTTCGGCGCGCTGGGCATTGCGAAAGCATTGGGCGAAAGCATCGCGCTTTCTTACGGCTGGCTTATAGGTTTGGCGGTAGGTTGCGGAGCGGTGAGAGGCGGACTGAGATATATCGAGCAGTACTGCAACCACTATATAGCGTTCAGACTTCTTGCAAAAATAAGAGATAAAATCTTCGGCGCGCTTCGCGTTCTTTGCCCCGCAAAACTTGAAAACAAGCAAAAGGGCAATATTATCGCGATGATAACTTCGGATATAGAGGCATTGGAAGTTTTCTACGCACATACCATTTCGCCCATTTGTATAGCGATTTTGGTTTCGCTTGCGGTATTCCTGTTCGTCGGGTTTGTTTCGAGTTGGTATCTCGCGCTTGTGGCTCTTGTCGGATATATTGTAATCGGCGCGGTCTTGCCGCCGATCGCTTCCAAAAAACAAGCGGCTTCCGGCGTTAAATACCGCGCGGAATTTGCGTCGTTCAACGCATATTTCCTCGACAGTATCAAGGGCATAAGAGATATCGTCCTTAACAACGCCGAAAAGGAAAGAGAAAAGGAAGTAAACCGCCGTTCGGACGAACTATTGTACGAAACGAAGAAGATGAAAGATCAAACGACCAAAACCATGGCGGCAACCGAACTTCTGGTAACTTTGTTTATTATCGCAACGCTTGTCGTGGGGATCGTTCTCGTATGCGCGGGTAAGTTAAGTGTCGGAATGATGATAGTCGGCATTACCGCCGTGTTCGGATCTTTCGGTCCTGTAATTGCGCTTGCAAGTTTGCCGTCTAACTTAACGCAGACTTTTGCGGCGGGCGACAGAGTGCTTAATCTTCTCGAAGAAAAACCCGCTGTTAAGGAAATTAAAAGGGGCGAAACGTTTAATTTCGAAAATCTTGAAGTGAAAAATCTTTCGTTTGCGTACGAAAAGAATGCGCCCGTACTTAAAAACATTTATATGCACACCAAAAAGGGCGAAGTCATCGGTATCGTGGGCGAGAGCGGTTGCGGCAAGAGTACTTTCCTTAAAATGCTTTTGCGGTTCTGGGAGAAAGACAGCGGCGTTATCGCGTATAACGGCACGGATATAGACAATATCGTAACGAGCAATCTTTTGGACAACGTAACGCTTGTAAGCCAAAGCACTTATTTGTTCGACGAAACGATTGAAGACAACCTTCGGATCGCAAAGCCGAACGCAACGCAAAAGGAACTGGAAGAGGCTTGTAAACTCGCTTCGGTACACGACTTTATAATGAAACTTCCCGACGGATACAAAACGAGAGTGGGCGCGATGGGGGATAACCTCTCCGCCGGCGAAAAACAGCGTATAGGCTTGGCGCGCGCGTTCTTAAAGGGTAGCGAACTTATTCTTTTAGACGAGCCTACGAGCAACGTGGACGCGATAAACGAGGGCATGATACTGAAATCGCTTGCCGAGCAGAAGAGTAAAAAGAGCATAATTTTGGTATCGCACAGAGAGTCTACCATGGCGATAGCCGACAGAATTTACAAGGTGGATAACGGCGAGATGCAGGAGGTCGCAAACGCATGACGGATAACGAAAAAAGACAAAACGAAATAGCCGAAGCGGCTTCTTCGCTTATAGCGAACGCAGAGGAAACGACGGGATATAAGCCGATTAACGAGCAAAAAACAGTGAAAGCGGAAGAAAAAACAGACGGAAAAATATTTCAAAAATATAAAATTAAAGACATAGTGTTTCTTGCAATTATTACGGCTTGTACGCTTGCAACGGGCGCGGTTATGCCGCTTCTTGTAAACGTTCCGCTGTTTGGAATCGTGCAATTAGGGCTTGGGCTTCAATTCTCGATTTTTCCCGTGATAGGAATGATGAAAGTAAGAAAACCGGGCGCGCTTTTATTTCAGTCAATATTCATATCGGTATTTTTAATCTTTATGTTTCCGCCGATGGCGCTTATTATCGTGTGCGCGGTTGTAGCCGAAGCGCTTGCGCTTCTTATATTCCGCGGCTTTAAAAACGATTGGGCTTGCGTGTTTGCCGGAACGATTTACATGCCGATGACGTTGCCGCTTATGTACGGATATTATAAACTTTTCTATACCGTTACGGGCGAGGAAAAAGCGGCGGTCAGTATGCTTATCGGCGGAGCGAACGTCGGCACGGTAATCGGAATTTCGGTTGCGGTCGTAGCATTGTGCTTCGTCGGCTCGCTTGTAGGTATGCTTATATCGAGAGAACTTAAAAAAGCCGGAGTACTTAAAAAATGAGCTTTTTCTCCTTTAAGAAGAAAATATATCCCGTATTCGTGTTTTTGGCGAGTTTGTTTCTGATGATTTTCGGGATTCTCACGGCAAGGGATATAAAATGCTCGTATTTTCTTGCGGGGTGCTGGATATGGCTTTTCGTATTCGGTTGCCGTAAGGGCTGTTTGCGGATTTTGCCGCCGTTTATAATCGTCGGCGGACTGTTCGGCGTGATAGCGTATTTCGCTTACGGCAAGGACGTAAACGCCTCGATTGCCATGATAAACCGTTTCGGCGCGGTCTTTCTCGCGGTTGCGCTCGGTATGAGCGTGGAACCCGCGGATATGACGAGAAATTTATCGACGTTAAAAGCTCCGAGAGGTATAACGCTCGGAATGCTTATAGCAACTTCCTTTCCGCCGGTACTCGGCGCGGAAACGAGAAGAGTAAGAGAGGCTATGAAAACGCGCGGCGCGGGAAGCGTATTAAACCCGAAAATATTGTATCGCGCATTTCTGGTGCCGTTCGTTATGCGAATCGTAAACATTTCCGACACTCTTTCTCTGTCGGTGGAAACGCGCGGATTTTCTCTCGAAAAAACGCCGTATACGGTATATAAAAAGGAAATAATTACCATTTCGGATATATTGTTCGTTTTGGGGCTTGCCGCGGGTGCGGTTTTAACGGTGGCGTTATGAGAGCGATAGAACTTAAAAACGTAACTTTTTCCTACGACGGAAAGATGAAAATTTTAGATAACGTCGATTTCGCCGCCGAATACGGCAAAGTTTCGCTAATTTCGGGGCATTCGGGCGAGGGAAAAAGCACGCTGATGTACATAATAAGCGGAATTATTCCGAATATAACCTACGGCAAATTAAGCGGCGAAGTTAAAATAAACGACGAAGATATAAAGGGCAGAAAACTCGGCGAAATTTGCCACAAGGTGGGTGTGGTACTTCAGAATGCCGACGAGCAGATTATACAAAAGCGCATAGAGGACGAAATAGCGTTCGGTTGCGAAAACCTCGCTTTCCCGCCCGAAAAGATAAAAAAACAAATAGAAATAGTCTGTAAATTGATGAAGTTAAGCCCCGCGTGGGAGTGCAGAAAACTTTCCGGCGGACAGAAACAAAGACTCATAACCGCATCTACGCTTGCGATGGGGCAGAAGATAATAATCTTGGACGAACCGCTTGCAAACTTAGATAAAGACGGTGCGGCGAACTTAATGCAAACTCTCCGTTCGCTCGCGGGCGCGGGGTACTGCGTGCTTGTAATAGAACACCGCTTGGATATGGTGCTTCCTTATGTGGACAAGGTTTATCACGTCGGAAGCGGCAAAATAAAAGAGATAGAAAACAAGGAAGAATACCTTGTAAGTCAGACGACGAAAATAGAGGATATTTGCCCCGTTTTTGCGGGAAATAAGTCGCTTTTCGATTTGGATCACGTTGCGTTTTCGGTAAAAGAAAGAGAGATACTTAAAGATATTTCCTGCAAAATTCCGAAAGGCGGAAGAACGGTGTTCTTAGGCGAAAACGGGTGCGGAAAAACCACTCTTATGCGGCTGATCGCAAGGCTGTATAAACCGACGGGCGGAAAAATAACGCAATATATTGAGGGAAAATTCGGACAGAAAACCAAGGCGAATAAAAAGTGGTTCAAAAAGGTCGGAGTGATTTACCAGAACCCCGATTACCAACTGTTTATGCCGACGGTGGAAAAAGAAGTGGGTTTCGGAGCGGAATCTCCCGAATATGCTGAGAAAATAGCCGAACTGTTCGGAATAAAGCATTTATGGAATCGTCATCCGCAATCGCTTTCGGAAGGACAAAAACGAAGAGTTTCCATAGCGGCGGTTGTTGCCTGCAAACCCGAAGTTTTGCTTCTCGACGAGCCGACGGTGGGGCAGGACTACGAAGGTCTTTGCAAAATGACTGACATATTAAACAGACTTCACGAGGAAACGGGCAACACGATGATAACGATAACTCACGACGTTCGTTGCGCCGAGACGTTATGCGACAAAGCCTTTTACATAGAAAACGGAGTGGTCGCAAAATCGGGCGGAAAAGAAATCGTGAGAGAGTATTTCAAAGGATAAAACAGATAAAAAGACAGACGCAAAACGTTGCGTCGATTTCGATAAATATACATTCGGCAAGAGGCAAAAAATGAAAAAATTCGGTATTTTTATAATGGTTGTACTGTTGTTTTCGGTCTTCGTATGTTCGTGCTCGCAGGGAACGGATAAAAACGATTTGACCTTAAACGAAACGGAACTTGTCTTAAACGAGGGTGAATCTGAAAAGTTGGAATTGAAAAAAGACGGAATAGTCGTTATAAGCGGAATAGAATGGATTTCTTCCGACGAAAAAACGGCAACCGTAAAAAACGGCATCGTAACAGCCGGAACCAAAGGCGTAGCGGTTATAACGGCGACATACGGGGAATCGTCGGTTACATGCAACGTAACGGTAAATTCCGCCGAAAAGACGGGGCTTTCGCAAAATGAAATATATCTTTCCGTCGGAGACGAAGAAGTTCTTTATTTTGAAATAAACGGAAAAAAACAGACGGAAGGCGTTATCTGGCGCAGTTCGGATTCTACCGTGGCAACCGCGGAAAACGGCAAGGTGAAGTGCGTTGACAAAGGCGTTTCGACGATAACCGCAGAATATAACGGCATGAAATATTCCTGTCGAGTTGAAGTAAACGCTTCGCCCGTCGGCAATTACGTCGCGAACGTTTCGGTGAACGAAATGGACGGAGCCCGGTTTATCTTCGATTTAACGCTGAATGCCGATAAAACTTACGAATACTCGCGCAGAGACAGCGGAGTTAAAGGCGAAAGCGGATATATCGAGGGCGAAACCGTAAACGTCGGAACGTGGGCGTTTGAAAAGGGCGGCGTGATTAAGTTTGCGTATGCAGGAGGAGAAATGCGGATGAAAGTTTCGGAGTCTTCCGCGCTGGAATCGGTCGGAGAAATAGTCACGGGCGGAATGGATTCGCAGATGACTTTCAAAAAAATTTAATTCGGGTGCAGAAATGAACGAATACGACAAAATATTAAAAAAACACTATAATCGGGCGGCGTTGAAAGGTTTGACGAAATCTCTTTTGTCCGGATTGACTTTCGGTTTCGGCGCAGCATCCGTTCTTTCGGTTTTTTTCTATTTTTTAAGAACGGACGTCGTGTGGGTTTCCGCGGTTATTGGTGTTATCATTGCGGTTGCGGTTACCGTGATATTGTATTTCGCAAAGAATCGACCGACGGCTAAATCTGTTGCCGCCGAAGTCGATAAAGCGGGACTGAAAGAAAGAATTATAACGATGACTGAATACGAAAACGATAATTCTTTCATGGCGGAAATGCAGAGAAAAGACGCCGCGAGAGAACTTGAAAAAATGAAAAATTTTCGCATAAAAATCAAGGTAAGCGCGATTTCGGTCATCATTTGCTTAGTCTCGTTTTTGTTGTCGGTTACTACGACGACGGTCGCCGCGTTGAGTTTTACGGGTAAAGTTCCTTCTCCTGATGACATCGTCACGCCTACAAATCCCGAAAAGGAATATGTGGAAATAAATTATTCGGATGGAGACGGCGGACGGATAGAAGGCGATCTGATGCAAATAGTCGAAAAAGGCGGAAATTGTACGGAGGTTATGGCGGTTGCCGACGACGGTTATGTTTTCGACGTATGGTCGGATGGCGTGGGTACGCCGCTCAGGGAAGATACCGAGGTGCTTTCCTCTCGAACGATTTACGCTTATTTTACGAAAATCGAAGAAAACAATCGGGCGGACGATAAGAGCGACGAGGCAGACGGCAACATTGATCTTGATAAAAAACCGGGCGATATGCCTCCTGCCGGCGGAGCCGCGGGAAAATACGAAGAGTATAATCAGGTAATTGACGGGCAGACGTATTACCGCGACGTGTATCGCGAATATTACGACGAGGCGATGAAAATTCTGGACGAGGGAGGAGTCGTTCCGGAATATATAAGAGTAATAATACAAAAATATTATAACGTGATTTTATAACGGAGAGAATTATGGCAAACGAACAGAATATAAAAAATTTCAGCATGCTCACCGAAAAAATTTTCGACGAGATATCAAAAGACGTCGTAGGACAGAAAGGGGTAGTCAAAGGAGCGGTCATCGCTATGATAGCGGGCGGCAACGTCCTTTTGGAAGGCGTTCCGGGCGTCGGAAAGACAAGGCTTGTAAGAACGCTCGGAAGAGTGTTCGATCTGCCCTTTTCACGTATACAGTTTACGCCCGATCTTATGCCTGCGGACGTAACGGGAACGAATATCGTTACGGATGACGGAAATAAAAACACCGCGTTTTGTTTTAAACCGGGCCCCGTGTTCAGCAATATAGTTCTTGCGGACGAAATAAACAGAGCCACGCCGAAAACGCAGTCCGCGTTGCTCGAAGCCATGCAGGAGCATACGGTTACCGTTATGGGAGAATCGCATAAACTTGCCGAACCGTTTTTTGTGCTTGCCACGCAAAACCCGATAGAGCAGGACGGAACTTATTCTCTTCCCGAAGCGCAACTGGACAGATTTATGTTTAAGATAATTGTAAAAAGTCCCGACCTCGAAGAGATGAAGTCGATTATAAAAATGACGCAAAAGACCATGGAGGAAGTTTCTAAATCCGTTCTCGGCGCGAAAGAACTGCTTGAAATGAGAAAAACGGCGAACGAAATTCTTGTTGCCGACGAAGTTCTGACTTATGCGACCGTGATTTGTCTTGCCACACATCCCGATGAAAAGTATTCTGCCGAAATATCGAAAAAGTACGTCCAGACGGGAGCAAGTCCTCGTTCGGGACAGGCTCTTATCTCGGCGGCGAAAGTTCACGCTCTGATGAACGGCAGATATAACGTTGCCTACGAGGATATAGATGCGCTTATTCTCCCGGTGTTGAGGCACAGAATAAAACTTAATTTCGAGGCGGTTGCGGACGACGTTTCTCCCGACGAAATCGTTTTAAAAATAGCAGAAGAAGTCAAAAGCGGCAAAATATTGAAAGAAATAAAGGCAAGATAGGCACAAAATGAGCAATCCGTACATAAACGGCGCGTTTTTCAGTCGACTCGAGCGCGAATCCTTAAAATTAAGGAACGATCTTGCCGGGTTTTTCGGGGGAAAGCACCGAACAAACAAATACGGGCAAACGGTGGAGTTTGCCGATTATCGCGAGTATATGCTCGGCGACGATTTGAGGAGAATAGACTGGAATTTATATAGTAGATTCCGTAAATATTTCATCAGGCTTTTTAACGACGAAAGACAGATGCATGTAAGAATTTATCTCGATTGTTCGGCTTCGATGGGCGAAACAATACCCGAAAAGGGCTATTACGCAGAGGCGATATGCGCGGGGCTGGGTTTTCTGGCGGTGCATAACACGGATAAACTTTCGCTGAAAACGATATGCGGCAACAAACTCGACGAAGGAGAAGGAGTAATAGTCGGCACGAATAATTTTTTCAGATCGATAAAAAGATTCGAAAATATAGAATTTTCAGGCGATTCGTTTATATCGGAAGCCGTTATGCGCGACCGGAAATGCGGAAGTAAAGACGGACTTTCCGTTATAGTTTCCGACTTTTTAACCGATCACGACTGGGAAAAAGCCGTGGACTATCTGACATATAAGGGGCAGCAAGTATTGCTTGTTCAATTGTTTGCGTCACAGGAAGTTTCGCCGGATTATACCGGATATCTCAATCTTGTCGATTCGGAGGCAGACGGAACGGACGACGTTCGCAATATGCGCATGCGCATAAACGGAGAGCATTACGCCGCTTACGAGAAAGCGTATAACGCGATAAAATCGAACGTCAGGGATTATTGCGTTTCGCGCGGCGCGGGGTATGCGTTCGTTTCTACGGAAACGCCGATAGAAAAGGCGATTTTTAACGGACTTATAAAGGCGGATGTTATCAAATGAAATTTATGATACCGCTCGGGCTTATCGCGATTGTATCGATTGCCATTCTGGTTGTTATATATCTGGTAAAACCGAGTTATAAAAATAAAACTCTTCCTTCTACCTATATATGGAAAGAGAGTCTGAAATACAGAAAGAAAGACAAAAAAGACAGTATCTTTCGCAATATTTTGACTTTTTTGTGTCAGGCTGCCGTTTTGCTGGCGGCGACGGCAATAATCGCTTACCCCGTGGCGATAATAAGCGCGGATGACAAAGTCGACGTAAACGTAATCATAATCGACGCGTCGGCGGATATGCGCGCGTCCGACGGTACGAACACTCGTTTCGAAAGAGCGGTTGCGCGAGCGACGGAAGTTATAAAAAAGTCTGCAGACAAAAAAATCCCCGTAACGATTATTCTTGCCGACACCGAAGCGAAATACGTTACCGAAAGCGGAATCGATTACGATACAATAGTCGGCGAGTTGACTGCCGTGACGTGTGGCTACGGCATCGGCGATATCGACGGGGCGGTGGAACTGGCAAAAAAGTCTGTCGGCAGCGAAAAAAACGTAATAGTTTACTGTTATACGGCAACTGAATACGAAAATACGAACGGCGTAGAGATTATAAACGTTTCGGCTTCGAAGGATCGTAATATTTCGGTTACGGGACTTAAATCGGAAACTAACGAAAACTTTTACGATTTTACGGCAAGTGTAACGTCGGTGGGGAGCGAAGAGTACGTAAGCGTGGTTTTGACCGTAAACGGTGTGAACGACGACGATTCGTCGAGAAGAATCGAAAAAAAAGTCAATTGCTCGGGCGGGAAAACCGTTTCGGTCAAATTCGACGATACGGGGATATATTCATATAAAAATGCGTCGGTAACGGTTTCTTACGTGGACGGCGGTACGGACGGAATTCCCGAAGACGACGTTTACTTTCTGTACGACGGTGAAAAAGATACGATTAAGATACAGTATTCCAGTACGGCTCAGAACAATTTTGTTTCCGGGCAATTGCTTGTTTTACAGGAGGTTTATTCTTCCGTATACGATATCGAAATATACGAGCCGTCGAAAAGCAGTCAGATAAAAACAAGCGGTTTCGATTTTTATATTTTCGAGCATTCGTATCCTTCGGTTATGCCGACGGACGGAGTAGTGTTGATTATAGACGCACCGTCCGTACCCGCGGAATCGGGTATTACGGTAGGATATAAGAAAAACGGTAATTTTGCGCTGACGCCGGGAGCAGTGAGTCCCGTTACGAAGTTTGTCGATACGGACAAAATAACGGCGACAACTTATTATCCGCTTTCGGCGAACGAAAACAGCGGTTACGACGCGCTTATGTATTGTGAAGCCGACCCCGTATTGCTTGTCAAAAACAGCGCCGCCGAAAAAATAGCCGTACTCGGAATAAATTTCAACACGTCGAATTTCCCGATGTTGTTCGGATTCCCCGTATTTTTTAACAATCTTTTTGAATATTATTTCCACAAGACAACCGATAAACTCGTTTATGACGCGGGCAAATCGATTTCCGTGACGGCTCGCGGAGAAAACGTGTCGTACAGCGACGGAGCGCAGACCGTGAAAGAAGAAAAATCGTCTTTTACGATCGGAACTTCTTCCGTCGGCAGATATTCGATAAGACAGACATTGCTGTCCGGAAAGGAATCTGTGACCAACGTGTTCGTGAAAATACCCGAAAAAGAAAGTCTGCTTAAGAAAAGCGAAAAAGAAATTTTCGGGGCGGATTTGTTAAACACGGCGCGTTCCGAAAGTAAAGATATGTATCTTTACCTTGCGATAGCGGTATGCGTATTTCTGTTTACGGAAAGACTGTTGTATTCCGTTAAGACGATGTGAAGGAGGACATTATGTCGGATTTTCATATAACCTTTGAATATCCTTGGTTGCTACTTTGTTTTATTCCGCTTGCTGCGGTCGTCTTGTTTTCGTTTTTTAAAACGCCGAAAAAGTTCAGATACAAACTAAACAGGATTTTATCGTTGATTTTCGGCATAATTGTTTCGTTTTCGGCTGTGACGATGGTATCGGGAGTCGGATTCGCATATGAGAAAGACAACGATAAAAACGAAATAATGATACTTGTAGACGCTTCGTTCAGCAATAGAGAAAATAAAAGCGATTCGCTTGTGAAAAACATAATACGCGAAGCGGACGGGAAGTCGAAAATCGGAGTGGTAATATTCGGTTACGATGTATATTATGCGATTCCTTTAACGGATAAAACGGACGACGCTTATGAAAAATACGTCGAAGTTTCGTCGGAAAATCACGTCGACGACAGTGCAACCGATCTTGCTTCGGCGATAGAGTTTGCGGCAAGCAAATTCACTTCGCCCGAAACGTCGAAAATAGTGATTGTTTCCGACGGGGTTCAGACGGACGGAGATGCTGAATCCGCGGTGGCGGCTGCGGCGATTGCCGGCATAAAGGTTGACGTAAACGTGTGCGGCGGCTTTGAAAAAAGCGAAACGCTGATCGACGGTTTTGCTTTCCCGGACGTTGCCATAATTCCGGGCGAAAGCGTTCAGGGTGAACTTTCGGTGGCAAGTTCGGTAAAAGCAGACGTAAAAATAACGTTTTATGATAACAACGAAGAAATTTCCTCCGGATATCAGAGCGTTATTTCGGGTAACAACCGAATTTATATAACGCACTCGTTCAAAACGTCGGGACTGCACGAACTCAGATTCGTTCTCGCGAGCGGCGACGACGAAATATCCGAAAACAACGAGTTTTATTCCTACGTTTACATAGATCCTCTGAATCGTTTGCTTATTCTCGAGAGAGAGGGCGAATCTCAAAGTCTTTTGCAGACTTTCGAGAATAATTACGACGCGGAAGTGAGAAATATATCTGACGCACCGAAAACTCTGTCGGAACTTAGAGATTGCGATCAGGTGGTGTTGATGAATATAGCCGCCGCGGACATGCCCGAAGGTTTCGACGAGATTTTAAATGAATATGTTTCCGTTTACGGCGGCGGATTGCTTACCGTCGGCGGCGTAAAAACAGTAAACGGAGAAACGGTCGCCAACACTTATGACAGAGCGGATATGGCGGACACGCTTTATCAGGAAATGCTGCCCGTTTCCGCCGAGGATTACACGCCGCCGATCGCCGTCGCGCTCGTCATAGACGTTTCGGGTAGCATGGGAACAATAAATTCTTCGGGTAAGTCTTATATGGACGAAGCCAAAGCCGCCGCGAAAGAAGGCTTGAAAGCACTCGATTCGCGGGACTATGTGGGGATAGTTACATTCGGTTCTTCCGCAAAAGTCGCATTGCAGATGACTCCGGTTTCGGAACGTAGAAAGATCGAAAACGAAATAGACAAAATCGATTTTGAAATGACCGGCACCGTATATTCTTCTGCAATGGAAAAAGCGGGCGTTTTGCTCGGTGCAGTGACGAAAGTAAATAAAAAACACATTATATTTATAAGCGACGGTGCTCCGGGAGGAGGCGATTCGTCTTACACTGCAAAAACCGAAGAAAACAAAAATGCCGGGATAACCACCTCTTGTATATCTTATACGGAAGCGGTTGATGTTCTCGAAAACATTGCGGAAGCGGGCGGAGGAAAGAGTTATTTCGCTCAGAGCGGAGCGGCGTTGGCGGAAGCGATAAGACGAGACCTTTCTCAGAAAGAAATCAGAGAGTTCGTTTACGAAAAGTTCACGCCTGAAGTCGGCGAATATTCATCTTCGGTATTTTCCGGCATCGATATCGAAGATATACCGTCCTTAAACGGATTTTTCGGAACGAAACTTAAAAAGAACGCGCACGGTTATATCGTTGGCGATTATATGCAGCCGATATATGCCGAGTGGACTTACGGAAAAGGTAAAGTCGGCAGTTTTATGTGCGATCTTAACGGGTATTGGTCGGCGGATTTTATTTCGGCGGACAATGGTAAAAAACTCGTTACGAACATAATAAGCGGATTGTTTCCGACCGAAAGCGTGAAAGAGGAGAAGATAGAAATAGTTCTCGACGGCGACAATTACGCAACGTCTGCCACGGTTTACGCAAAACTCGGAGAAAACGAAAAAATCAGCGTAGACGTTATAAAAAAAGGAGACGAAGATACGAAAATTTATTCGTCCGAACTCGCAGATTTTTCGGGAAGCAAAAAAATATCCTTTGAAACCCGTACGTCGGGGGTTTACGGAATAACCGTCGCTGTGACGGGCGCCGACGGAACGGTAGTTACGCAAAGGGTCGTTTATAAAGCTTTTTCATATTCCGCGGAATACAATCCGTTTTTAGGTGACGGCAGAGCGGCGTTTTTGCAAGGACTTGCCGAAAGTGGCAACGGCAGAGAAGTGAATTCTTCCGGGGAAGTTTTTGAAACCTTGACTACGCATTACGCCGTGAAAGACGATCCGAGAATGGCGTTTGCGATAGTAACTATAATCGCGCTTCTTGCCGACGTGGCCGTGAGAAAATTCAGAATTCCCGACGGCAGAAAAATTCGGCAGAAAAAAACAAGTTAAAATTTTCGGAAATACGGAGTAAATTCGATGAAAATAAAAAATACTTTACTTTTAATTTTGGCAGTATTATGTATGGCGGTTACTCTGACCGCTTGCGGCGGCACTCTCGTCGCGCCGAAAAATCTGAAAATCGATAGTAAAAACGACGTTTTGATATGGGATAAAGTGAAAAATGCCGACAAATACGTTGTGGACACCGGAGAACAAAAGTATTATGCGGATACCGCCGAATTTTCGCTTGACGTTCTGCCCGTCGGGCAATACATCTTTAAGGTTAAAGCGGTAACCGAAGCCGGAAAGGAATCGCCATGGTCGGAAGGCGTTTCTTACGTAAAAGAAGAAACTTCGCCCTTTGAAATGAAACTTATCAATGCGAACACCGAATACGAAATAAAAAGCGCCGGTATAGCCTCGGGCGAAGTGATTATCGAAAACACATACAGGGGGTTGCCGATTACTTCGATAGGCGACAAAGCGTTCGCAAACGCATACGTTTCGTCGGTGAAACTCGGTGATAACATAAAAACGATAGGCGAATCGGCTTTTAAGAATTGTACGAAGTTATCCGAAATAACGATGAACGTCGGGCTTACCGATATAGGCGCGTACGCTTTTCAGAGTTGTTCGTCGTTCAAAGCGATAAATATGCCTCAAACGGTCGCAAACGTAGGTGAATACGCTTTTTCGTATTGTACTTCGCTCGAATCGGTAGTACTGCCGGGCGGTCTCGACAGAATAGAAAGCAACGCCTTTGCCGATTGCAGGAGCCTTTCTTCGCTTGAAATTCCGGGCGGAATAAAAGAAATAGGCGAATACGCCTTTTCGGGGAACAAAAATCTTATTTCCGTCGGTTTTACGAACGGACTCGAAGTTATAGAAGAGGGGGCGTTTTACGAATGCGTCGCGTTAAAGGAACTTACCATTCCGGGAACCGTTCTCTCGATAGGCGATATGGCATTCATGAACGATTACTCCGTTGAAAACGTCGAAATCGGGGATGGAACGAAATCGATAGGAGTTCAGAGTTTTTACGGTTGTACCGCTTTGACTGTTGTAAATCTGCCCGAAACGATAACGAATATAGACGACTACGCTTTCGATAAAACGGCGATAAAAGACGGCGCTTCGGGTATAGCGTACATAGGGGAATGGGTAGTCGGAAACAACGACGTAAACGTTTCGGAAGTAAAGGTTAAAGACGGAACTGTCGGAATAGCCGATTTATCCTTTCGGGAACTTCCTTCGGCGGAAAAGGTTACTTTGCCTGATTCGATAGAATATATCGGCAGTTACAACTTTTATAAAGCCGAGAATTTAACCGAGGTTACTTTCGGAACCGACTTAAAAAGTATAGGGGATTACGCATTTTTCGGATGTTCCGCGCTTTATGTCGGCAATCTTCCCGAAAAACTTCTCGAAGTCGGGAAATACGCTTTTTACGAAACGCTGAACGTCACCCTTTCTTCTTCGGTTATATCCGTCGGCGATTGGGTTATAGGCGTTACCGACGAAAAAGCGGCTTCCGTGGTTATCCCCGACGGCATAAAAGGCATAGCGGATTATTCGTTTTCGGGCAATCAGTCGCTCGAAGCGATTTCTTTGCCGGATTCGCTCGAACAAATAGGTTCTTTCGCGTTCGGAATGTGTTCCGCGCTCACCGAAATAACCATACCGGCAAAAGTGAAAACGATAAGCGATCATGCGTTTTATAAATGTACGGCACTGGAGACCGTAAATTTGCCCGAAGGGCTTGAAATGATAGAAAAATCCGCGTTTTATATGACGGAAAAACTGTCGGCGATAAAGTTGCCGTCAAACCTGAAGAAAATAGGAGATTATGCGTTTTACAGGTCGGGACTTACCGAACTTATAACGTCGGATAGCCTTACAGAAATAGGCGAATGCGCCTTTTACGGGAATTCGCTTCTCGAAAAGGTTTATTTCGGCAAAGGACTTAAAAAGATAGGCGATCACGCCTTTTTCAAGGCTCTCGGCCTTACGGCCGTAGTTATTCCCGACGGCGTGGAAAAAATAAGCGACAACGCTTTTTACGGTTGCGTTAGTTTAACAGACGTCGATATGGGCAACGGAGTTAAAGAAATAGGCGCTTACGCATTTTATAAGTGCAGCGCGCTTACGTTGCTTAAATTGGGTGAAAACGTAAGTAGAATAGGCGAGTATGCTTTTATGAATTGTTCGTCTCTTACCGGTCTCGATTTGCCGTCGAATCTGAAAGAAATCGGGAAGTATGCGTTTGTCGGACTGAAAAACGTGAAAGCGGTGTTTTTGCCGTCTACGATCGAAAAAATCGATAAATACGCGTTCGCATCGATGAACGAAACGACTTTTTACACCGACGGCGACGTAAACAAGTGGGGGAAAACCTGGAACGGTTCGTACAGACCCGTAATCGGCGGTTGCATCGTCGTAAACGGAGTAGTCGAGGGTTTTACGAAAAATAAAGACAATATGAGCAATATCGGTAAATTCGGCGGGATTGCTCCGCCCGAAAAGGCAGGGTATACGTTCGTCGGGTGGTCTGCCGTCATGGAGTCGGAAGAGGCGGAGTATACGATTGATAAAATCGAAGATATTCCCGACGGCGTTACCGTTTATGCGGTTTTTACATTTAATCAGATATAAAACAGGAGGTGCCGACATGGCAAATAAAAAAAGAATAACGACAATACTAACAGCCGTATTAGCAGCGTTTGTTGCAATTGCGGCAACGGTCTTCTTCTCGGCTTGTTCCGAAAAGAATAGCGGAGAAGAGGCAGACATCGGCGTATATTATTACGATTACGACGAAAATACAGAGTATACTCTGACTATAGAGAATAATTACGGAGTTAAACTGAATTTCGGAAAGGAAAAATCGGGAAGTTATACGTTGAAAGGAAAAGATTTGCGGATAACGGTAGGAAAAGAAGTTCTTTCGGCCGAATATGCGGACGGAAAAATTACGTTGACAGAGAACGGCAATCGAATGATTTTCCTTAAAAAAATAACCTATACCGTAAAATTCGAAGTGTCGGGCGGCAGTGCGGTCGAAAATCAAAGCGTTCTAAACGGTAGAAAAATCGTTAAACCCGAAGATCCCGTTAAGGCGGGTTATAACTTCGTCGACTGGTATTCGGATTCCGCTTGTTCGGAAAACGCTTTGTACGATTTTGCGGCAAGCGTTACGGGCGACTTAACGTTGTATGCAAAGTGGGAATATATTCCCGTAGTAAATACGATTACGTACGACAATACCTCTTGTACAACCCGAAACGAAACCTTTACGGTAACGGAAGGGATGCACTATACGCTCGAAGTACCTTCGGTCGAAAACGGTTATACTTTCGTCGGCTGGTACACAAAGGCGGAGGGCGGAGAAAGGCTGACCGACGAAAACGGAGCATCGCTCGAGGTCTGGAATAAAAGATTCGGAGACATAACCGTTTACGCGCATGTCGAAACGGCGTTCGATTACGTCGAAAACGAAGACGGAACCGGATACGAGGTCTCCGCAAGTGCCGCGGTTGCGAAATTCGAAACCCTCACCGTTCCCGCTTATCACAACGATAAACCCGTAACCGCAGTGCTCGATTTTTCCGCCGCTGCGGAACTTAAGACGATAAATTTACCCGCAAGCATAATGACGGTAGAACCTTCGGCTTTTTCAAATCTTAAAAAACTCGAAGCGATAGAAGTTTACGAAGTCGAAAATTTAACGGCGAACTTCAAGTCGATTGGCGGAGTGCTTTTTTCCGCCGACGGACACACTTTGGTGAAATACCCGTTGGCTAAGAACGGAGAAAGTTACATTATACCCGCCGCGGTAACCGTGATCGCGGATCAGGCTTTTGCCGATATAAGGGAAACGGGCAATTACTACGAATATTCTTTTTACGGCAAACTTACCGAAGTAACTCTTCCTTCTAACCTTAAAACAATAGGCAATCAGGCGTTTTTCAGAAGGGGAAATTTAAGAGTCGTCAAATTTAACGACGACAAGTCAAACATCGACTGGACGATCGGCGATTCAGCGTTTTCCGATATGTATCTTCAAAAATTCCCCTTTAACGACACGCTCGTTTCGATCGGCGATTCAGCGTTTTATTACAGTTGGACGTATCTTATCAGCGTTTCGTTCGAAGGAAACGTAACGTTTTCTTCGCGCCTTAAAAAAATTGGCGATTCAGCGTTTGAAAATTGTACTTGGCTCGGCAGCATAACGATTCCCGCAAGTTGCGAATATCTCGGGTCGGCGGCTTTTTCGGGTACTCGACTCGATGAGGTGACGATCGAACAAGACAGTAAACTTACCGAAATTTCGGATGACGCGTTCAACGGTTGCTCGTTCGAAGAGATTTATATCCCGTCGGGAGTTACGAGAATAGGAAATTCGGCTTTCGAGGGTTGCGATTATCTTACTGCGATAACAATTCCTTCGGGAGTAACATACATAGGATCTTCCGCTTTTGAAGATTGTACGGAAATAACCGAACTCGTGCTTCCGTCCGGACTTAAAACCATAGGAGATTCCGCGTTCGCGTCGATGGAAAGCCTTACGTCGATAAATATTCCGAACACCGTAACTTCGTTCGGAGACGGCGTATTTACGGGCTGCGATTCGCTGGAACTCGATAACGTTGCGGTAGAAGAAGGCAACGCGGTCATTTCCATCGAGGACGGAGTAATGTATTCCGCGGATAAAAAGAACTTGCTTTATTATCCCGCAAACAAAACGTCGTCGGTTTACGTCATGCCCGACGAGTTGGAGAACATTCCCGACGGCATATTTAGAAACAATGCGTATTTAACGTCGATAACGCTTTCCGCAAGCCTTACAAAGATACCTAACGGCGCGTTTTATAAAACGAAAATTCAAACGATTACCATTCCCGCTTCGGTAACCACGATAGAAGCCGAAGCGTTCAGAAGTTCGGCAATTACCGAATTGATTTTCGAAAACGGCAGTAATCTTACCACGATAAGAGAATATGCATTTGCGAACACGGCGATCAGAACGGTTACGCTTCCCGAAAAATTGGAAAAACTCGAATCGAGCGTGTTCGACGGTTGCAGCGTTCTTAACGGCGTAACGTTTACGGGAAACGGATTGAAAACGATTCCTTCAAGTACGTTTAACGGTAATATTGCTCTCAGAAATATAATTTTTTCAGACGGCATAACCGAGATTTCGTCGGGAGCGTTCAAAGGTTGCTCGTCGATTTCCGAAATCGTGTTGCCTAAAAATTTGGTAACTTTAAGTTCTGATGCGTTCGACGGGGCAAATCGCATACAAAAGATTTCCATAAGCGAAGGAAACGCGACGTTTAAGAGCGTCGATCGTTCGCTTTACAGCAAAGACGGAAAAACTCTTATATTATACGCCGGCGTTATTTCCGCCGATGCGGACGAAGTATACGTCGCGCCCCAAGGAGTTGAAAAAATTGCCGAAAGAGCGTTTTACGGACGTTCGACTCTTGTAAGCGCCGATCTTTCGGGTGTTAAATACATAGGTGCCAGAGCGTTCGCATCATGTTCCGCGCTTGAAAACGTGAATTTAAGCAATGCGGAAGAAATAGCGGATTATGCTTTCTCGGGTTGCTCGTCTTTGTTGAAAGCCGATATCTCTTCCGTAAATACGCTCGGCGTGGGAGTGTTTAACTCCTGTACGTCGCTCGAAAACGTCGTTTACGGAAAACTCGATTATGTACCGGACGCAACTTTCTCTTCCTGCTCGTCGCTAAAATATTTCGATTTTGCAAATATCACCGCAATAGGTGTCAACGCATTCAGCGGCGCGGGACTTACATCCGTTGTTCTGGACGATAAACTTACGGAACTCGGCAGCGGCGCATTTGCAAGCACAAAGATAAAGGAAATAGTCATTCCTTCCGGAATTACCGTTTTGGACGGAACGTTCTCTCGCTGCAACAATCTTGTAAAAGTAACGTTGAATAACGTTACGGAGCTTTCCGGTTCGACGTTTTACGAATGCACTTCGCTTACCGACGTTGACGCATCGAAAGTCGTTACCATAGGCAGCAGCGTTTTCAATGCTTGTTCTAAACTTGCGTTCGTAAAACTCGGATGCGTTACCGAAATAGGTGATTACGCGTTCTATAACTGCAGCTCTCTTCTTTCGATAACGTTCCCCGCAACGTTGACTAACGTAGGGAAAAATGCGTTCAGCGGAGCGAATAAGCTTTTTGAGGTAATCAATCTCAGCGGAATCGAGATTAGGAAAGGCGGCAGCGAAGCCGGCGGAGTAGCCGCAAACGCGCTCAGCGTAAAAACGAGCGGAGACAGCGACATCCGCGACGAAAACGGATATAAGTTCCTCACGGTAGGTGGTGTCGACTATCTTATCGCTTACGTCGGTTCTCAGACCGAAGTTACTTTGCCCGCTTCGTATAACGGCAAAAATTACATCGTTTATACCAACGCGTTCAAAGGCTCTGATTTTACGAGCGTGACTATTAACGGCGGTATCGACGAAATAAAATCGGGAGCGTTCTCAAATTCGTATCAACTTCGTTCGGTAAATATAAGCGGAATTATCGTTACGGGCGAGAATATGTTTTCGGGTTGTTCGAAACTTACCGATGTAACGATAGGTTCGGGTGTAGAAACCGTTGCGAACGGGACTTTCTCGGGATGTACGAGCATTTATAACGTAACTCTCGGGGGAGATCTCAAAGAAATAGCGGACGGGGCGTTTACAAACTGCATACATTTAAGAAGTATAACCATACCGGCAGGCGTTGAAACGGTAAATGCGACGGCATTCGACGGTTGCAGAACTCTTGTGGAAATCATCAATTTAAGTTCGGTAAATCTCGACGGACGCGCTCTCAGCGTTAAAACTTCGGGCGAAACCGATCTTGTTGGCGTGAACGGATTTATTTTCTTCACGGCGGAAGATAAAAATTATCTTGTGGGCTATGAAGGAACGGATAAAGACATAGTTCTCCCCGAATCGTATAACGGCGGAAATTACGAAGTTTACAAATATGCGTTTTACTATGCTACGCTCGGTTCGGTTACGGTAAACGGCGGGGTAACTTCATTCGGGGAAATGTCGTTCTACGGTTCGTCGATGACCTCGCTAGTTATAGGTAATAACGTTAATGCGGTTATAGGTTCTAAGGCGTTTTATTTCAACACATCGCTTGAAACCGTAATTATAGGCAACGGAATCACGTCGATCGGTGAAGGAGCTTTCTCTAACAGCACTAAGATAAAAACGCTCGTTATAGGCAACGGCGTTACGGAAATCGGCAACGAGGCGTTTGCATACTGCAACAAACTTTCCGACGTAACTTTCGGTGAAAAGGTTGAAAAAATAGGTAATAAAGCGTTCTATTACACTTCGCTTAAAAATGTCGTTCTTCCCGCAAGCCTTAAAACGATTGCGACAAACGCTTTCGATCAATGTTCTTCGCTTAATTCGATAACGGTAAACAGTCAGGAAACGCTCGATATAGTTCTCTCATCGCTGAATACGTTTATGAAAAACGCAAAAATCATAAAGGTAAAAGACGGTCTCGAAGTTAACGATGCGAAATTCAACGCCGTAGGCGCGGAAAAAATCGCAACCGAAAGCGGATATATGATTTATTCCAAATAAAAACAAAATCAGTCGCAAGCAACCCGCACGGATGCTTGCGACTATTACGCCGACGGGCTTTTTGTCGGCATTTACATAGCCGAACGGTGATTTAAATGAAAAAAACAGTGATTTTTAATTTGTTGATTGCGACGCTTCTCGTTTTTTTGCCGGGAATAATGTTTGCGTTCGATTTTAGGAATAACGCGAGCGCGCTCGCGGAAGAGAGCATGATGAAAAACGGGATGTACGACGTAAAAGTGTCGAACGATATGCCTATGGGAAAAAGCAATATTTCCGAAAATGCAACGCTTGAAAAGAACGGAACATTATATTATCTGACACTCACTTTCAAAAGAAGTTCGATAGACAATCCGGAGTTGAAAATAAACGGTAAAAACGTGGGACAAATCGTTGTTAACGACGGAGAGAAAACTCTTTCCGTCATGTACACGTTGTCAGAGGAAAATATTTTTTTTCCGCTTACGTTTTCCGTATATGTGGTTCCGATGAAAAAATCCAAAATCGTTGTACTTACGGTCGACAAAACGTCGGCGGTTCGTGTCGGGGAATTCGATATGAGCGTAAAGCGCGCTCCCGAATTCGTAGCAGACGGGGATACGATAGACAAACGCGATCACTCTTCCGATATGCCTATGTGGGGTTATGTGTTAATTCTCGGCGGTTGTGTTATTTTGATTGCCGCGGCGGTAGTCGTAACGGTAGTACTTGTAAGGAAAAAGAAGAGGGCAAAAGCGGCGTAAAAATATTGCGTACAGTTGTGCGATAATATATATCCCGAAGACGGGCGATTTTCGATTGCATACAGTAATGTTACCTATCGGTCGCTTTTGAAAGCTTTTGCGCAGGCTAACATCCGTAATCCGAGGGCGACCAAATAAGTCTGAAATCGGCTAAAAAACGCATAATTTATACTAAAATACACGAAAAGCAGTCATTCTTGCGAAAGAGCGACTGCTTTTTTCTCTGCATTTAGTTCGTCAAAACTCGAAAAATACCCTAAAAAACGGGGGTGGTCAGAAAAATGTTACACTTTCCCGTATATATTGAGTGGGTAAAAAGAGATAAAGGAGAGATGTTTTAAAATAGTTTTTCGTAAATTCTTTTCGGATTATTATCGTTCGAGAGACTCTTTTTTTGCCGCAAGCGAACAAAAACGCTTGATGGTTTTGATTTCTTTTACGTCATAAGGAAGTCCGTTAAAACGATATATGTCGTGTTGCCATTTTGTCAAATCCAGATCAGAACCTTCTTTAAGATATTCCGCATAATAATTCCCCCAGGGTTCATATGTCTGAGAAAAACCTGCGATCAGTCCCCAGTGATAAGAACCGATTTTTTCGAGATAGAACAACGGAAATATTTCGCATACGTTGTTTCCTGAAATGCGATTAAGCCACTCGTTATTGATAATCGGTCTGCCGTATTTTTTCAGATTTTCGATTATTATGACCATGTTTTCGAACGAGCCGTAGTAATGAAAAGTAATAACGTCGGATAATTCAATAGCGGCCTTTTCTATTTCCCGGTCAGGCACTAAGTCTTCGGAATATCTCCAGCAATCGGCGGTAAGAGGCTGAATGGGGTTGTGCGAACGGATTATCTCAAAGAATTTCGTCATTGCTTTGAGACTGATGTTTCCTCGGTTGCCGTTGCCGGGTTCGTTCCATACGTCCCAGATCTGCAAGCGATCGTCTTTACAATATTTTGCCGCGATTTCATCAACCATTTCATAGTATTTAGGCTCAATCTCGGGATCGTCGAGCAGCGCATAGCCCGGTACGGTTGTCCCCCCGGAATGAGGACCCGTTTTGATACCGCTGTGGTAACCCCAATCGATATGTTGCTTTCCGAATACTACCGGCTTGAAATTTACTTTTGAAACCGTGCAGTCGTTTCCTAACGTAAGCATAACTTTCAGCCCGTACTTGTCGGCAAGAGAAAAATATTCTTCAAGATTTTTCATAAACGAGTCGTGCTGATAATACCAGCATTCAAACTGAATTATAGCCCGGACGGCATTGAATCCCGTTTCCTTGGCAAGATTGAATTCGTATTCGATTTGCTCAAAAACTTCTTTGTGTTCAAACTCCTGCCACATGGCGATACGGTTTACGCAATTTGACGGGTAACCGTTAAAACCGCGTATCCATGGCCGGTCGTTATACCATCGCCAGGCTTGTTCTTTGCTCCATTGTCCTTTTGCGAGTTTTTCCATTTTATTTTCTCCTTGTATTTTCAGTCGATCGGATTATAAATAAATCCGGATCGGTTTATCGGAAAGAGCGGAATAATTTTTGCAACTTACGACTTTCTTTATATCCGATTATTAACATCATTATAGCATACGATAATTTGTTTTACAAGAGCGACAATCTATTTCGCAAGGGGAAAATTTTTCGGTTTTTCTAAAAAGGCAGTCCTTTTGAAAAATTTTTTCCGCTTGTGCGAATCGGTGGAGAAGAACGTGAAAATTCATCGCTCGGTACGAACGGATTGACGTTATCGGAAGTATGTATCCGCGCCTGTAATTCCGCTATTATGCGTTGTGGCTTTGGAAGCGTGCCGGTAAGAAAGAGTCGTTTACTCTGCCGTAATTTAATATTATAAAAAATCTCCGGGAATATTAAAAAATATACTTGACAGACGAGATAATTTTCTGTACAATGCAGGTGTTGGAAATTCTTTGTGACTGACGGAATTTTTGCAGAGTACTGCAATGGAGCAAAGAATTATTAAGGAGATTTCTGAAAAGATTTCTTTTTTCGGAGCCGACCGTCTGGGCGCACTTTAAGAGTTTTATGCTTGAAGTGCGCCCTTTTTGTTTTTACATATCAAGGAGGATGAGATTATGAAAAAAGTCGGTATAGTTATGGGCAGCGACAGCGATTTGCCCGTAATAAAAAAAGCGACGGAAATTCTTGACGAACTCGGAGTGCCGTATGAGGCGCATATCTATTCCGCTCATCGCACGCCTGTCCAGGCACGCGACTTCGCGCTCGGAGCGAGCGAGAAAGGGTTCGGCGTGATTATAGCGGCTGCAGGTATGGCTGCGCATCTTGCGGGGGCTATTGCCGCCAATACGATTCTGCCGGTTATAGGAATACCGTGCAAGTCGCCTTGTTTTGACGGTATGGACGCCTTGCTTTCGACTGTCGAAATGCCGACCGGTATTCCGGTTGCGACAGTTGCGATAGGCGGCGGAGCAAACGCCGCATTGCTCGCGGCTCAGATAATTGCCGTAAACGACAAAGATCTTGCCGAAAAACTTAAAAACAAAAGAGTTCGCGATACCGAAGCCGTTCTTAAAAAGGACGAGCGCGTAAACGAAATGCTTAAAAATTAATACGATTATAAAGAGGTGATCATTATGGAAAAGAAAGAATTGATTTATGAAGGAAAAGCAAAAAAAGTTTTCGCTACAGACAACCCCGACGTACTGCTCGTTTCATACAAGGACGACGCAACCGCGTTTAACGGTCTTAAGAAAGGAACTATTTCGGGAAAGGGCGCTATTAACAACCGGGTTACCAATTTCATGATGCGCATGCTTGAAAAAGACGGCGTTCCCACTCATTTTATCGAGGAGCTGAGCGATCGCGAAACGCTTGTTAAAAAGGTTTCGATAGTTCCGCTTGAAGTAATTATCCGTAACATATCCGCCGGTTCGTTTGCAAAGCGTTACGGAGTTGAAGAAGGCATTGTTTTTGCCCAGCCGACCATTGAATTTTCATATAAAAACGACGATCTCGGCGATCCGCTTATAAACAGTTACCACGCGTTAGCGTTAGGTCTTGCGACCTCCGGGGAAATAGAAACGATTAAAACCCTCGCGTTTAAGGTTAACGCTTTCCTTAAAGATTTTTTCAAAAAACTCAACATAGACCTTGTTGATTTTAAGTTGGAATTCGGTCGGCTGTCCGACGGAACGATAGTTCTTGCCGACGAAATTTCACCAGATACCTGTCGTTTCTGGGACTGCGATACCCATGAAAAGCTCGATAAGGATCGTTTCCGCAGAGATTTGGGCGGAGTCGAGGACGCTTATCAGGAAATAATGAAGCGGATTTTCGGAGAATAACACTATAACTATATATATTTACTCATATTTACCCGATAAGGCGATTTGAGAAACGGAGATATAACCAAATGGGACAACTTAAAGAAGAATGCGGCGTTTTCGGTATTTACGGCTCAAAGTGCGAGGATGTGGCTCAACTGACCTATTATGGCCTTTTTGCTTTACAGCACAGAGGGCAGGAAGCTTGCGGAATCGTTGTAAACGACGACGGGCTTTTTAATTTTTATAAGGATACCGGTCTTGTGAACGATGTGTTCACTGCCGAGAGGCTTGCTTCGCTCGGAAACGGTAATATGGCGGTCGGACACGTTCGTTATGCAACTACGGGAGCAACGGACAGAATAAACGCTCAGCCTATCGTTGTAAATCACATTAAGGGACGAATGGCTCTGGCGCACAACGGCAACCTTACCAATTCATACGAACTCAGAAGAGAACTTGAACTTAAAGGCTCGATTTTTCATACCACGTCCGATACGGAAGTTATATCCTACATTATAATCGAAGAACGTCTTAGAACATCGACTATCGAGGACGCGGTCGACCGCGCGATGGATCGAATAAAAGGCGCCTATTCGCTTGTTATAATGTCGCCCTCAAAGCTTATTGCGGTAAGGGACGAGAACGGTTTCCGTCCGCTGTGTTACGGCAAAACCCCCGAAGGCGATTGGGTTGTCGCTTCCGAAAGTTGTGCGCTTGACGCCGTGGGTGCGGAACTGATACGAGATATCGATGCCGGCGAAATCGTTGTGTTCGACAAAAACGGAGTCCGCAGTATTACAAAACACTGCGGGAAAAAGCCGCATAGAATGTGCGTTTTCGAGTACGTTTACTTTGCGAGACCGGATTCTGTCGTAGACGGCTGTTCGGTCCATGAGGCGAGAACGCGGGCCGGCGCTTATTTAGCCGTCGAGCATCCTGCTTCGGCGGACGTCGTTATAGGCGTGCCGGATTCCGGTATCGACGCCGCAATCGGCTACTCCAAGCAGTCGGGAATACCGTATGAACTGGGCTTTATTAAAAACAAATACGTTGCCAGAACCTTTATAGCACCCGGACAGAAAAGCCGTGAAAACAAAGTAAGGATTAAGCTTAATCCTATTGTAGATACGGTGAAAGGGAAAAGAGTGGTTCTTATCGACGACTCTATCGTACGCGGAACTACAAGCGCAAGAATAGTAAAGTTACTGCGCGAAGCAGGCGCAAAGGAAGTTCATATGCGCGTCAGTGCGCCGCCGTTTATGAATCCGTGCTACTACGGCACCGATATAGATTCCAGAGAAAATCTTATCGCGTGTCATTATAAAACGGAAGAAATAGCCGGAATAATCGGCGTTGATTCCCTCGGATATCTCAGCGTTGACAGCGTTAAAAAGATTGCTCGCGGAGCTAAGGGCAACGGATATTGCACAGCCTGCTTTGACGGCGACTATCCTACAGCCGTGCCGGAACATACCGAAAAAAGCAGGTTCGAATACAAAATTACATCAAACGAAAAGGAGAATAAATAATGAGCTACTCAAAATCTGACAGCTATGCCGCGGCAGGCGTTGATATAACCGCAGGATACAAGGCGGTAGAGCTTATGAAGGCTCACATCGCAAAAACCGTAACGCCGGGAGTTTGCTCCGACGTTGGCGGCTTCGGAGGGCTTTTTGAACTCGATTTAACAGGAATATCCAAGCCTGTTCTTGTAAGCGGTACGGACGGAGTCGGAACAAAATTGAAGATAGCCTTTTTAACGGACAAGCACGATACCGTCGGTATCGATTGCGTTGCAATGTGCGTTAACGATATTATCTGCTGCGGCGCAAAACCGCTGTTTTTTCTCGATTATATTGCTTGCGGAAAGAATTATCCGGAAAAGATAGCTTCGATCGTAAGCGGCGTTTGCGAAGGATGCGTTCAGTCCGGAGCCGCGCTTATAGGCGGCGAGACTGCCGAAATGCCCGGCTTTTATCCTCCCGACGAGTATGATCTGGCAGGATATTGCACCGGAGTTGTCGATAAAGAGAAAATTATCGATAATTCTTCCATGCGCGAGGGGGACGTTATTATCGCTTTACCGTCAAGCGGCGTTCACTCTAACGGCTTTTCACTCGTAAGAAAAGTTTTCGACGTCGAAAATAACAACATAAATTTGCCGGTTGACGAGCTTGGCGGTAAGTCGATAGGCGAAACGTTGCTTACCCCCACAAAGATATACGTAAAACCTGTTCTTGCGTTGCTTGACAAAGTAAAGGTAAAGGGCATATCGCACATTACCGGCGGCGGGTTTTATGAAAACATTCCGCGTTCCGTTCCGTCGGGCCTTTGCGCGGACATTGAGCGCAGCGCCGTAAAAGTACTTCCGATATTCGATCTTATAGCAAAGACGGGAGGCATTTCCGAAAGGGATATGTTCAACACTTTTAATATGGGCGTCGGAATGAGCATAGTAGTGGCTCCGGACGATGCGGAAAAGTCGCTTGAAGTGCTCAGAGAAAACGGGGAAAACCCGTATATCATCGGCAAAATTATAAAATCGGACGATAAAATAATAATTCGTTGACCTTTACGATAAGGAGATAAAGTGAGAAACAAGATCAATATCGCAGTGCTTGTTTCCGGCGGCGGCACTAACCTGCAGGCTCTTATCGACGCTCGGGATACCGTTATAACTTCGGGCGTTATTAAGTTTGTAGTATCTAACAACCGTACGGCTTACGCATTAAAGAGAGCCGAAGCCGCAGGTATAAAATCCGTATGCATAACCAAAGCCGAATTCGGCGGCGCGGCAGGTATGGAGGCCGAGCTTGTCCGCGTGCTTGTTGCGGAAAAAATCGACCTTATCGTGCTTGCCGGTTTTATGAGCATATTGAGTGCCGGTTTTACGAAAAGGTTTGAAAAACGTATCATTAATATTCATCCTTCTCTTATACCGTCGTTTTGCGGAGAAGGTTATTACGGACTGCGCGTACACGAAGCCGCTCTTAAAAAAGGAGTGAAAGTTACCGGAGCTACGGTGCATTTTGTAAACGAAATACCGGACGGCGGCGAAATAATAATGCAAAAAGCGGTCAGGGTGCTTGACGGAGATACTCCGGAGACTCTGCAAAAGCGCGTAATGCGCCTGGCAGAGTGGAAAATACTTCCGGAGTCTGTTGAAAAAGTTTCGGCCGGAATACTTAAACAGGAGCAACAGAGATGAATGTTTACAAGACAAGCAATATATCAGAGCTTATAAAAGGCAATTCTTATGTGGGACGCGGTATTGTAATCGGAAAATCCGCAGACGGAGAAAAAGCCTGCGTCGTATACTTTATTATGGGCAGAAGCGCTAACAGCCGCAACCGTATTTTCGCAGAGCGCGACGACGCGGTTTTTACCGAACCGTTTGATTCTTCCAAGGTTGAAGATCCGAGTCTGATTATTTACGCGGCTCTCAGAAAATACGAGAACAAACTTATAGTTACAAACGGCGATCAGACCGATACCGTTTATGATTTTATAAAGAGAGGCAAAGGATTTGAGGAAGCGCTCGAAACCCGCGAATTTGAACCCGACAAGCCGAACTTTACTCCGAGAATAAGCGGTATGCTGACCTTTACCGATAATGATTTCGATTATAAGATGAGTATACTTAAAAGCGCCGACGCCGAAGGATCTGCATGCAGCCGTTATACGTTTTCATATCCTGCCGTTGCAGGTGTCGGACATTTTCTTCATACATACGTTTGCGACGGAACACCGATTCCTTCTTTTCAGGGCGAGCCGGAGCGCGTAGCTCTGGGAAACGATATAGACGAATTTACCGCGTCGCTTTGGGAAGCGCTTGACGGCGATAACAAAATTTCGCTTTACGTAAGATTTACCGATATCGTCACAGGAGCCGAGGAAAGCAGACTTATAAATAAAAATAAGTAAAAGGAGAGTAGAATATGAAAGAGTTCCAGCTTAAATACGGTTGCAACCCGAATCAGAAGCCGTCGCGGATATTTATGGAGGACGGTTCCGAACTGCCGATAGAAATTCTTTGCGGCAAACCCGGATATATAAATTTTCTCGACGCATTTAACTCGTGGCAACTTGTCAAAGAGCTGAAAGCAGCCCTCGGTATACCTGCCGCGGCGTCGTTCAAGCACGTAAGCCCCACGTCTGCCGCAATAGGTTTAAAACTTGACGAAAAGCTGAAAAAGGCTTGCTTTGTCGACGATATAGAAAACCTTGATTCGTCGCCGATCGCCTGTGCTTACGCGCGTGCCAGAGGAACGGACAGAATGTGCTCGTTCGGGGATTGGGTTGCTCTTTCCGATATCTGCGACGTAACCACGGCTACTATGATCAGCCGTGAAGTATCCGACGGTATTATTGCTCCGGGCTTTGAGCCGGAAGCGCTTGAAATACTTAAACTTAAACGCGGCGGTAATTATAATATAGTCAGAATAAACCCCGATTATGTTCCCGATCCGATTGAGCGCAAACAGGTTTTCGGCGTAACGTTCGAACAGGGACGCAACAATTTCGAGATTAACAACGAGTTGCTGAACAATATCGTAACCGAAAATAAATATCTGCCCGATTCTGCCAGACGAGACCTTATTATCGCGCTTATTACGCTTAAATATACTCAGTCGAATTCCGTGTGCTATGCCTTCGGAGGACAGGCTATCGGAGTCGGAGCGGGACAGCAATCGCGAATTCACTGCACAAGGCTTGCCGGCACAAAAGCCGATACATGGCTTTTAAGACAGCACGAAAAGGTGTTGTCGCTGCCGTTTAAGCCGGGAATCAAACGTCCGGACAGAGACAACGCGATTGACGGTTATATAAATAAAAACGAGGAAGACGTATGCGCCGACGGGGTATGGCAGCGTTACTTTTCGGAGCGTCCCGAGCCGTTGACCGACGAACAGGCGCGAAAATATCTTGATTCGATACAAGGTGTTGCGCTCGGATCCGACGCGTTTTTCCCGTTCAGCGACAACATCGAACGCGCACATTTAAGCGGAGTAAGTTTTATTGCGGAACCGGGCGGTTCCGTCAGGGACGACGCCGTTATAGACTGCTGCGATAAATACGGCATTGCTATGGCGTTTACGGGTATGCGCCTTTTCCATCATTGATAAAACGGCAGGTGGCTGATATTTATGAAGATAATGGTAGTAGGTTCAGGCGGTCGCGAACACGCCATAATTAAAAAATTAAAACAAAGCGACGGCGTCGATAAAATATATGCGTTACCGGGTAACGGAGGCATCTCTGCCGACGCGCTATGCGTTAACATAAGAGCAACCGATATTGAAAGCATTGTCCGATTTGCCGAAGAAACGGGAATAGACTATGCCGTTGTTGCTCCGGATGATCCTTTGGTGCTCGGTTGCGTCGATGCTCTTGAAGCTGCCGGCGTTCCTTGTTTCGGCCCGCATGCAAATGCGGCTGTAATCGAAGGCAGTAAGGTTTTTTCAAAAAACCTGATGAAAAAATACAACATTCCCACTGCCGCATATAAAACTTTTGCTTCTGCCGAAGAGGCTCTCGGATACCTTGACGGCGCACGCATGCCCGCCGTTATCAAAGCGGACGGATTAGCTCTCGGAAAGGGAGTTATAATAGCCGGAACGCGGGACGAAGCAAGGACGGCCGTAAACGAGATAATGCTCGACAAAAAGTTCGGAAAGAGCGGCGACCGTATTGTGATAGAGGAGTACCTGATGGGCCCGGAAGTGTCCGTCTTAGCGTTTACCGACGGTAAAACCATAGTTCCTATGGTATCTTCGATGGATCATAAGCGTGCGTTCGACGGAGATCTCGGACCGAACACCGGAGGAATGGGAACCGTCGCTCCGAATCCGTACTATACGGAAAAAATCGCAGACCGTTGTATGAACGAAATATTTATGCCGACGGTAAAAGCCATGAACGCCGAGGGGCGCACTTTCAAGGGGTGCCTTTACTTCGGATTGATGCTTACTCAGGACGGACCTAAGGTTATAGAATACAATTGTCGTTTCGGCGATCCAGAAACGCAGGTGGTTTTACCTTTACTCGAGAGCGATCTTCTTAAAATTATGACTGCCGTAACAAACGGTACGTTAGCGGACTGCGAGGTTCGCTTCTGTAATAAGAGCGCCGCATGCGTAATTATGGCAAGCAAAGGTTATCCTGTAAAATATGAAAAGGGCTATGAAATAAATATCCCGTCCGACTTAACGGAAAGCGTTTACGTTGCGGGTGCCGAGAAAAGAGACGGTAAGATGTTCACGAACGGAGGCCGCATACTCGGAGTCACAGCAACGGCAGATACGCTTAAAGATGCCGTCGCCGCCGCTTATGAAAAGGTCGGTCGCATCGGTTTTAAAAACGCATATTACAGAAAGGATATAGGCGCAAAAGCCCTGAAATTCAAAGAGAGTAGATAAATGGTATATCGTGTATTTGTTGAAAAAAAATCGGAGCTTGCCCATGAGGCAAAGTCGTTACTCGGCGAAGTCAACGCTTTTCTCGGTATAAAAACACTTGAGAAAGTAAGAGTTATTAACCGTTATGACGCGGAAAATATTACTCCCGAACTTTTCGAGTATGCAAAAAAGACGGTTTTTTCGGAACCCCAGCTTGACAGCGTCGCCGATTCGCTTACATGCGATGCCGACGTTTGCTTTGCCGTCGAGTATCTGCCGGGACAATTCGATCAACGCGCAGACAGTGCGGCACAGTGTATTCAGATAATTTCCAAACAGGCGCGTCCGCTTATCCGTACCGCTAAGGTTTATATGCTTTACGGAAAGCTTACCGACGCCGAAATCGCACGTATAAAAAAATACGTTATCAATCCTGTCGAAGCTCACGAAGCGTCGTTTGAAAAGCCCGAAACGCTTAATATAAGCTACGATAAACCCGCAGCGGTCAGAACGCTGGAAGGTTTTACCGCGCTCGACAGAAAAGGACTCGAACGATTTGTCAAAGATTACGCTCTTGCCATGGACGCCGACGATATAGCGTTTTGTCAGGCTTATTTTAAATCGGAGCGCCGCGATCCGACTATAACCGAGATTCGCATGATCGATACGTACTGGTCGGATCATTGTCGGCATACAACGTTTTTAACCGTAATAGACGATGTAAAATTCGAGGACGCTTTGCTTCAGAAAACATATGAAGAATACCTCGATCTGCGCAGAAAGCTCGGCAGAACCAAGCCCGTATGTCTTATGGATCTCGCTACTGTTGCGGTAAAAGCGCTTAAAAAGCAGGGCAAACTCGATAAGCTCGACGAAAGCGAGGAGATTAACGCTTGTACCGTAAAGATAAACGTTGACGTAGACGGAGTCGAGGAGCCCTGGTTGTTATTGTTTAAGAACGAAACACACAATCACCCGACCGAAATCGAACCGTTCGGCGGCGCGGCAACGTGTATAGGAGGCGCTATCCGCGATCCTCTTTCGGGGCGTTCGTACGTTTACGGCGCCATGCGTGTAACGGGTGCCGCCGATCCCCTGAAACCGATCGAAGAGACCTTAAAGGGCAAACTGCCGCAAAGGAAGATCGTTACGACTGCCGCCGCGGGATATTCGTCTTACGGCAACCAGATAGGTCTTGCTACGGGGATAGTAGATGAAATTTATCACCCGGGTTATGCCGCAAAGCGTATGGAAATAGGAGCGGTAATTGCCGCTGCTCCGGCGGAAAACGTCAGACGTGAAGTTCCTGCTCCCGGAGACGTCGTTATACTTATAGGCGGAGCTACCGGGCGCGACGGTTGCGGAGGTGCGACAGGTTCTTCTAAATCTCATAATGCGCAGTCGCTCGATACCTGCGGAGCGGAAGTTCAGAAAGGAAACGCGCCCGAGGAGCGCAAGCTTCAGCGACTGTTCAGAAATAAAGAGGCTTGCCGGATGATTAAGCGTTGCAACGATTTCGGTGCGGGCGGGGTATCCGTTGCCATCGGCGAACTTGCCGACGGACTTGAGATAGACCTGAATGCGGTACCTAAAAAATACGAGGGACTTGACGGTACGGAGCTTGCTATTTCGGAGAGCCAGGAGCGTATGGCGGTAGTCGTTGAAAAGAAAGACGCCGACGCGTTTCTGAAACTTGCAAACAATGAAAATCTGCAAGCGAGTCAGGTCGCCGTCGTAAAAGCCGAGCCGAGACTCGTTATGAAATGGAACGGCAGAAAAATTGTAGATATAAGCAGGGATTTTCTTAATTCAAACGGCGCCGATAAGCACATAAAAGTCGCCACGGCTCCTATGCAAAGTTACGAAAAAAAGATAACCGGCGATTTTACCGAAAATCTCGAAGCGCTTGCCGGAGACCTTAATATTTGTTCGAAGCGCGGATTGAGCGAACGTTTCGATTCGACAATAGGAGCGGGAACCGTTCTTATGCCGTTCGGAGGAAAAAACCAGCTCACTCCGGTTCAGGCAATGGTTCAGAAGATTTCGGTTGAGAAAAAGCATACCGATACCTGTTCGCTTATGGCATTCGGATATAATCCGTTTATAACGGAAAAAAGTCCGTACCACGGAGCGTATCTGGCTGTTATAGAATCGGTTTCCAAGCTGATTGCTTCCGGCGCGAAATTCGAGGACGTATATCTTACGTTCCAGGAATATTTCGAACACCCAGGGAAAGATCCTGCGCGCTGGGGACAGCCATTAGCCGCTTTACTCGGGGCTTTTAAAGCGCAGATGCAATTGGGTATTGCGTCCGTGGGCGGTAAGGATTCCATGAGCGGTACGTTCGAGAGCCTCGACGTTCCGCCGACTCTTGTTTCGTTTGCCGTTACTACAGAAAAGGCGGAAAGTATAATATCGAACGAGTTTAAGGCTGCCGGCGATAAGGTAGTTCTGCTTCGTCCCGAGACGGATGAAAACGGATTGCCGGTTACGTCGTCGATTATAAAACTTTTCGATACGGTGACGAATCTTGTGCGTTCCGGCAAAGCACGCGCCGTGTATACTCCCGGAATGGGCGGCGTTGCGGAGGCTGTTATGAAAATGGCTTTCGGAAACGGTTTGGGTTTTGCTTTTGACGATTCGGTCTGTGCGGAAACGATCTTCGGATACAGCTACGGCTGCTTCGTTACCGAACTTGACGGCAGCGCAGAAATTGTAGGAGAACTTCTCGGAGAAGTAACTGCAGACGCCGGAATATGTTACCGCGGCGAAACGGTTTCTCTCAAAAAATTGCTCTCTATATACGAGGGTAAGCTTGAAAGCGTTTATTCCTGTAATATTAAAAACGTCGGGGAACCGACCGAAAATTTTTCGTATATCGCAAAGGAACGCGTAGCGCCGGCTGTAAAAGTTGCGCGCCCGAAAGTCCTTATTCCGGCGTTTCCGGGTACAAACTGCGAATACGACAGCGCAAAGGCTGTTCGCGACGCAGGTGCGGAACCGGAAATATTCGTTATAAACAATCTTAATTCGGACGGCATAAGCCGCAGTGTGGAACGCTTCGCAAAAGAGCTTAAAACCGCTCAGATGGTATTTATACCCGGCGGATTTTCGGGAGGAGACGAGCCTGACGGCAGCGGTAAGTTTATTACCGCCTTCTTCCGTAACGACGAGATTAAGGACGGCGTTACCGAACTGCTCGAAAAACGTGACGGACTTATGTGCGGGATATGCAACGGTTTTCAGGCTCTTATCAAACTCGGTCTCGTTCCTTACGGTAAAATAATAGACACCGACGAAAATTGTCCGACGCTTACTTTCAATACTATTGCGCGTCATCAGTCGCGCATAGTGCGTACCAGAATCGTATCGAACAAATCGCCGTGGCTGAGCCTTACGAATGTCGGCGACGTTTATAACGTTCCGATTTCGCACGGCGAAGGTCGGTTCCTTGCAAGTAAAGAGCTTGTTGCTCAACTCGCAAAGAACGGGCAGATCGCGACTCAATACGTTGATTTTGACGGAAACGCTTCGGTCGACATTCATTTTAACCCTAACGATTCGATGTGTGCCATTGAGGGGATCACTTCTCCGGACGGCCGCATATTCGGAAAAATGGGGCACAGCGAGCGTATCGGAAAAGGACTTTACAAAAATGTTCCCGGAAACTACGATATACATATGTTTGAGGCGGCTGTTAAATATTTCAAATGACCGAGATGTTTTTATCGGAAACGTGGAAAGAACATAAAATCCCGTCCGTAATTTTCCGCCGGAAATTTTAACGACGCCCGTATGAATACGAAAAACGAACCTTGTTTCTGAAAAACGAGCGTGATACCGCATAAGAAAAGATATTATCGAGATGAAAACCAGCCGTTCTTGTGAAGGAACGGCTGGTTTTCATATCCGTACGTTTTTAGTCGGGACTTTGGAATATAACCGAAACGTATACGAATACAGACGGAAAAAGAAAATCCGGCTTGAAATAGCTTTTTATTTGTGATATTATAATATTTATGATATTATAATAAAAGAATAAAAAGGGCGGAAGATTATGACCAGAACAGAAAAGAACATTATTATAAACGGCATTGCGGCAGAGTGTATTTTAGACTATGTAAAAAAGAACCCGAAACCCACGCGGAAAGCGGTTCTCGATGGAACTGCGGGAATATTTAAACAAAAGTGTTCAGAAAAAAAGATAAACGATATTACAAAAAACGAAGCCAGAAGTTACGTTGGCAAATCGCTTAACGACCTGCTGTCAGAAAAAGCTCTTATAAGCGAAAACGGTTTTATTACAGCGTCGGCAGACGATAAGATAGCGGTTGACAAAAACAAATGTAAGGCCGTTTTTTTAGAGCTTTTAAAGAAAAGAGAATACGAAAAAAGCGAACTTTATACCGAAATAATCAAAAAGACAGGTGCCGATAAGACCAGAAGCAAAGATGACGATAACGAAATAAAAGGTTACGTCGGACAGCTTATTTCGAGATACGTCGACGAAGGAACGGTAGCTTTTAAGGATAACAAATACTTTATAAAAACGAGATCTATGAAAGCTGTTCCGAAAAAGCCTGTTCCGGAAAGCGAATTCAAAAAGAATTTTCTTAACAGAATTTACGAAAACGGAGGATCTTTTTTCGAAAACTTTTTCGCTAACGTTCTCGAAAAATATTATACGCTTACCGGAAGAATTGTGTGGGACATGCTCGTAAGCGGCGGCAGCGACGACGGCGGAATCGATATAAAGCTTAGAATATCGGACGATCTCGGGTTTGTCGATAACGTCATGGTGCAGGCGAAATGTCGTCAGAACGTTAACGTTACGGAAACCGAAGTCCGCAATTTTTACGGTGCCATAAACGTGGTAAAGGCGAGCAGAGGAATTTTTGTAACAACGACGGGATTTTGTCCGACCGCCGATAAGCTTCTGAAGTCGCTCGATAACTGCGTCGGAATAGACGGCGACGGAGTTTTCGAACTGTCCAAAAAGACGCTTTACGGAATGAAAATATCGGGCGGCGGTTTTATATTTGACGACAGAGTGTTCGATATATAGTTATATATTTTAAGTTAAGTATTACAAGGAGAAATTCATGATTTACATAGTCGGGAGTCTTAATATGGACCTTTCGATCGAAAGTCCTTATATCCCCGCCGAAGGCGAAACCGTGACAGGCGGCGGATTTATGATAAATCCGGGCGGAAAAGGCGCAAATCAGGCTATAGCGTGCGCAAAACTCGGCGGAAAGGTAAAAATGCTCGGAGCCGCAGGTCAAGACGACTTCGGCAAAACTCTTATCGAAAGTCTCTTTTCGGCAGGAGTAGACGTATCTTATATAAAGAAAACTAAAACCGCGCCTACGGGAGTAGCGGTTATCACCGTCAGCGGCGGAAATAACAGGATAATTCTCGATAAAGGCGCGAACGCATGCCTTGAAGCCGAAGATATAGACGAATTTTTGCTTTCTGCTCGCCCCGGCGATATTTATCTCACGCAGCTTGAAAATCCTGTAGAAACGATAGGTTACGGACTTAAAAAGGCGAAAGAAATCGGAATGTACACGATACTTAACCCCGCACCCGCAAACAATTGGGTAGTTCCGTATTTAAGGTACGTCGATCTCATCACTCCGAATGAAACCGAAATGGCGATTCTCGGCGGAAAAGAAAAGTTGTTTTCGGCGGGAATTAAAAAAATAGTAACGACGCTCGGCTCCGAAGGGTACGAAATAGCGGATGAAAAATCTTCAAAAATTTATCCTTGCATAAAGGTTAAAGCGGTCGATACGACGGCTGCGGGAGATACGCTTTGCGGCGGACTCGCCACGGGATTGTCGAACGGTCTCTCGCTTGAAAAAGCGTGCGCCTTCGGCAGCAAAGCCGCTTCGATCGCCTGTACGAGAAAGGGTGCGCAACAATCCGTTCCCACAAAAGAAGAAGTGGAAAATTATCAGATATAAAAGCTAAAAGCGGTTCCGACGGACGCCGCTTTTTTATTTGGCGTAACTAAACGGCAGACATAAAAACATAAATTAAGTAAAAATAAAAAAACTTATAAAAAACGCTTGCGTAAAACGAAAAGTTATGGTATTCTAATAACGTAGTTAGCTATTGCTAACCTTGTAATAATAAAAAACATGATAAAACAAGCAAAAATAAATTCGCCGCAGAAAAAGCAAAAACAAGAAGGCGGCAAATTTTTAAGACATACGGTTAGTTGTTGCTAACGTATAAATGTAAGAAATAAGGATGTAGAAATATGAGCGAAACGGAATACGCGCTTGGCAGGAATTGCGGAATAACTTATGCGGGGATAAAGCCTGCGAGCATGGTAAGCATAAGCGGCTCCGGAAGACAGACGGCGAAGCGAATAACCGATAATTTTATAAAAAAAGGATTTTCCGCGGTAGAACTCAAGCGGACGGACGATAAAAGCATTCTGCTCGTTTACGGAGAAACCGCACTTAAAGAAGTGCTGTTTTCAAAAGAAAACATAGACTTTCTGAAAGGTTACGGATATAATTATTCCACGGTTCCGGAAGCGGTGGAAACACTTAAAAGTCGCATGAAAAATAAAGACTTTCCGCACGAGATAGGAGTGTTTCTTGGTTACGCTTTGAGCGACGTGAAAGGCTTTATCGAAAGTCCTTGTAAAGGCGTAAAGGTGCTTGGCTACTGGAAGGTTTATTCGGACGAAAAATCGGCGATCGAAAAATTTTCGCGCTATAAAAAATGCTCCGAATGTATTACGAGAAGAATGGAATGCGGCGAAAGCTTATCCGAAATTTTTAAGGTCTGTTAAATCGTTGTTACGGGCAATATTCTGAGAGAGGTATATTTTTATCTGACCTGTATCGCCTAAATCGTGCCGTAACATAACATAAAATTAAAAAACAAATTGTATCTGCCCGAAGTTATCGGGAAAGGAGTTAAAAATGAAAATTTCCGTAGTATATTGGTCGGGAACCGGCAATACCGAAAAAATGGCTGTTGCGGTCAGCGACGGAGCAAAAAAATGCGGAGCGGAAACCGAACTTATGACGGTTTCGGAAGCTACCGCGGACGTGCTTAACAGCGACGTTATATTATTCGGCTGTCCGGCAATGGGTGCCGAAGAACTCGAAGAAGGTGAATTCGAACCGTTTTTCTCCGGTATAGAAGGAAAACTCGGCGGCAAAAAGGTAGGACTTTTCGGCTCGTACGGCTGGGGTGACGGCGAATGGATGCGTAACTGGGAAGACAGGGTAAAATCTGCAGGCGCGACTCTTATTTCGGACGGCGTTATCGTAAGTAACGAACCCGACGAAGCTGCCCTTTTTGAATGCGAAGAACTTGCCGAAAAAGCCGCGAAGTAAAATAACATATCCGAAGCTTTTGCCTTACGGCATGGCTTTAAATACTCTATATTCTTCTAAATTATCTTGAGAAAAAAGGTCTGCGAGCATGCGGATCTTTTTTCTTGCGAAACGGTTAAGACCGATAGAAAATAAATATTTAAGTTGTAGACTGATAAACGTTTAAGTCGTGAAAGGATCAATATATTATACCTGTTTCGTCGAAACGATACCGATTTTTATAATACGTATCGCCCCCGGTCTACCGCGAAGCCGTAAGTAACGTAATGACGCCGTCGAAAGTTATCGGCAAGAATAAATTTCAGACGATAATAAAAACCGAAAAAGTATTTAAAAACAGAAAAATTTTTGTTATAATATAAAAAAATTAAAAAAATGAGAATTTTAGATATGCTCAATCGTATATAAGGTGAAACATGGATACGTTAAGGCTGAAAACGCTTACTGAAAAGCTTAAAAAGGGGCGGCGGGAATATTTTGACGAGTTTTACGGACTGACAAAGACGTCCGTATATTTTACGGCGCGTTCGTTTTCCGCCGACGAGTTTTTTATCGAAGACGTCATGCAGGAAGCCTATTATGCATTTTTAAATAATCTTTATAAAGTTGAAGGCAATCCGCTGCCGTATCTTATCGAGATAACCAAAAACAAAGCTCTGGATCTGCTTAAAAAGAACAAAAAAACGGATTATTCGGTAGAGATTGAAACGCTTAACATCGCCGAAGAAGAACCCGAAAAGGATTTCCCCTTTTTGGAATACTTAAAGAAAAAGCTCACGGAAGAAGAATATTATATTCTCGAAAAGACCGTAATTTTAGGCTACAGACGGGTGGAAGTCGCAAAAATGCTCGATAAGCCAATCTCTACCGTTAATCGGAAATATCACGACGTCATAAAAAAAGCAAAAAAACTGTACAAGGAGAAAAGCGGTGAAAGAAATTAAAAAAATAACCGAAGAAATAAATAAAAAAGTTCCCGATCTTTCAGATAAAATCGCCGCCTCGGTCGACTGGAACGCCGTAAAATTAAATTGTGAAACCGCAAAATCCGGAAAAGCGGCACCTGTCGGCAAAACAACCGCCGGAAAACCGAAAACATCCGAAAAGGGAAAGATCGGTTTTTCAGAATGGCTCAGGTATAACAAAAAGGCGATTTTTTCGCTCGCGGCGTGCCTTATAATCATTGCGGTAATGATCCCCGTCGGAATAAGGTTTTTCGGTAAAAACGACGTTCCCGCGACGGTCAAAGCGGAAGAATACGACATTGTTATAGACGTTAATCCGAGCATAATGCTGACCGTGGACAAAAAGGATAAAGTTTCCGCGCAGAGCGGACTTAACGAAGACGGCGTTCTGTTTTTGTATAATAAAAAATACGTCGGCATGACGGCTGACGAAGCCACCCGCGCCGTTACGGAAGAAATGAAGACTCTGGGACTTATCAAAGACGGCGGAACGATCAGAATATCGGCCATAAAGCATGGTACCAAAACCATTTACGAAGAAAAACAATCGCACGCAGAGACTGTGATAAATTCCGTTCTTAACGCAGACGTAACCACGGTGTTTTTGTCCGACGACGAACTCGATAAGCTTGAAGATTATTATAAAAGCCATAACGTTTCGGGTAAAGAAGCAGAGCTTATAGCCGGACTCAAAAACAAGGTGAAAGAGCTTATATCGGTAAAGACCGCCGATATAAAAACGCTTGCGGACGCTCTTAATAAGTATTTTGACGGCGAGTACGGGAGCAAAGATATCGTGTCGGGATTTACGGACGAAGACAGAACTCTTTTATCGGACTACTGCAAAAAATACGGCGTTAATACCGACTTCGATATATCCGGAAATATTACTTACGAAAATATCGAAGAATTTGTCGAAGAACTTGAAGATTCCGAAGAAGACCTTGCCGAAGCGCTGGAAGATATAGATGATTCGGACGACGACAGCTTCGGCGAAACGCTTAAAGACCTTATCGAAATCGTTAAGGAAGAGATATTCAATAAAGAAGACGATTAGTTTTTATCGTTCCGTGAAATATCGGACGATAGGTTTTTTATAATAATATAAAGCAATAAAGATAAATATTATAATAAATTTCCGGAATATAAACAGAAAAAAGTCGCGGCAACAGACCGCGTCTTTTTTATTGTAAAATATGCATGCGAAGATTTGAAAAATCCGAAAATACTAAAAGCCATAAAATTGGTTGTAAAGTTATATATTTTTTGTATTGAGTCGTCGTATTACATGTATAAAAGCCGATTATAAAAATTTTTTTCGAAAAGTGAGAATTTTTGCTTTTACAAATCGTATATAAAGTGAAAACAAAAAAAGCGGACGATAATTAAGTCCGCGGAAGGAGAAAAATATGAAGAAGAAAAACAAAATCTTAACGATCGTCGGTTCACTCGTGCTGGCTGCGGCATTATCTTCCGGTATCGTCGCATGTGCGAATTCCGGTAAAAACGGGGGCGCAAAAGCTGCTGCTTCGAAAGACGTATACGCGCTTTCGGCAATAGCCGGAGCAAGTTATCTGACTCACGTCGACGACGTCACCGTTCGGTCTGCCGGTAACGGATCGTTTGTGATAAGCTCTTTCGCTTCGGAAAAAACGGCAACGGCAAGACCTGACGAATACACCGAAGAAAGCGTTACCGATATAAAGAATTGTCTTACGATGTTCGAGAGTACCCTGGCGGGCGGAATTTCGCACACGGTGAGCAAAAACGAGGAAACGGAGGGCGAATTTGCGGAATACAATTTTGTGATGACTGTTGAAATAAACGGAACTTCGGCAAAGGTGTATTACAACGAAGTCTATACCGAAACGGAAACCGAAATCGATGAAGAAGACGGAACCGAAGAGTTTGAAGAATCGACTTATCTTACAGGCGTAATAGTTTACGGAGACGAAACCTTTAACGTTTCAGGCAAGCGCGAAGTAGAAAAAGAAGACGACGAAACGGAATATTCGATTGAATTTATCACAAAAAAGGACGATAAGAACTACGTAAAGGTCTTTTACGGAACGGAAACCGAAACAAACGAAAAAGAGACCTCGTACGAATATGAAATCGTAGTCGACGGTAAAAAAGTTACCGAAACGGAACTTTCTTTTGAGGAAGAGGACGGCAAGACCGAGATCAAGTTCGAGCTTGAGAACCGCGCATCTGCCGGTAAGACCGAATACAAAATAGTTAAAAAAGACGGCTCGGATAAGTTTGAAATAAGAGCAGAATTTAACGGCAGAAAATCTTATATAACAGCCGAAAGGACGGCGGAAGGTTATATCTTTACTTATTCGAACGGTTACAGAGAAACTTTACCGTTTGCCTCGTAATCCACTGAAAAACCCGCTCGTAATATTAGAATAATAACAAAAGAATATAGTAAGAATAATCAAAAAACAAAAATCCGAAAAAGGAAACGGGGCAAAAGCCTCGCTTCCTTTTTTAGTAATTAAGTACGGTTTTATTATACCTGTCTTGTCGAAATGATACCGTGCCGTTAAATTATATTGCATGATAATTCTGATAATATTAAAAAAATTATAATGATTTTTTAAAAAAGTATTGACATAAAAGAAGAATTCAGATAATATATATGAAAGCAAAGGTTATATAACGTACTTTTTATATATTTTGTTTAACGTATCTGTATTTTAATAAAAATATTATTACGGTAATCCAAATATATAGAATTTAATTTTATATATTGTTTGTTCGCTTATTTTATAATTGGCTTTAATTATGCAAACAACGTGCGTATTGTATCCTTTGCAAAAAAATGCAAGGGATTTTTTCTTTTTCCCGAAGGAGTTTTCATGTTAAAAGAAGAAGTAAGAACAATAGAGCAGGCAATAGGTTATACGTTCAGAGACAAAAGGCTTTTGGAGCAGGCATTTACGAGATCGTCTTATCATAACGAACATCCAGAAGAAGAAGGTAACGAAGTTATGGAATTTATAGGCGATTCGGTATTGTCTTTGATTGTCGTGAACGAGCTTACAAACAGGTATGTGGACAGAAAAGACGGTTTTAGATCAAAATTAAAAGAAGGGGAGTTGACATCCATAAGAAGTTTTTTGGTCGATAAGAGTTTTTTGTCCAAAAAAATGAGAAAACTCGACTTGCACCGTTTTTTGAGAATGAGCGTGGGCGATGAAAATAAAAACGTCGGGCAAGGAGTATCCGTCCTCGAAGATTTGTTTGAGAGCATAGTCGGTGCGGTATATCTCGATAACGGCAAAGATATTAAAAAAACGCAAGAAATAATCGCCCCTTTACTTGAATTCGACAAAGAAATGGACGAATTTGACGGAAGGTTTATGTTAAGCTATAAAAACTTTGTAAAGGAATGGTGTGAAAAACGCGGATTTGAACCGGAATACATAACGGTTTCCGAAAAAGGCGGATTTGTATCCCGCTGCGTTATAGCTAAAGCGGATATAGATGTAACGGGACTCGTGAAAAGCACAAAAAAAGAAGCGGAAAAGGCTGTTGCCGAGATAGTTTACCCTTATCTCGAAGATGTGGAATCGTCTTACGCATCTGCAGAAATCACGTCGGAAAACGCGATAAATATGCTTCAGGAGTATTGTCATAAAAAGCGGCTGAAAGATCCCGTATACACCATATTGAAAGACATAACCCTTGAGGATAATTCGCATAACTTTAAGATGAGTTGTTGTCTGGGCGATATAACGGCATACGGCGGAGGAGATAAAAAGAAGGACGCTAAAAAACAATCTGCATACGAGATGCTTAAAAAGCTCGGGATCGTAAAATAACGGATATAAAAACTTAATACTATCAAAAAGAGCGTCGGTTAGCCGACGCTCTTTTATATTCTGAAAATATTACGCTATGCTTAAAAAACTTATAACCCAGTCTGAGCAGACTGAAACGAGCATAACCGAAGCGAGAATATTCGCCGAAGTATCGGAGATTTTTGCCACGCCGTTCTTGATATGCGGGAAAACGAATCCCATAAACATGGTTATAAGTCCGCCCCACGCGGTAGATATTTCAAGACAAATGTAGCCGTTAAGGTTGAACTTGTACGAAAAATACTGCCATAGCCTTATGCCGAAAACTTTATCGAAAAATATTCCGGTAACAAGCTCGGCTATGGACGGGATAAGCATTGCGAGAAGTATATACGGCAAAATTCTCTTTTTGCCTTCGAGCTTTCTTAAAAACAAGCCGCCTTCTTTGGGCGTGCCGATAAAATAGTATATTGCGAGAATCGTGAAACCGTAAATGGTGCAGAAAGGAAGATGTAAAAAGCCGCGTTTGCAGTATCTTCCGTTATTTAACGAAACGTAAACCGTTTCCATTGCCCAGCCCAAAAAAGATATGCACAAAAAAATGAGAACGAATTTCGAAAAAACAGTCCATTTTTCTTTAAAACCGGGTTTTGTCATAGGCAAACATTCCTTAAAAATCGTTTTATAGTTGCCGTCTTTTTGCGAGAAGGCGGTTTTTGAGCTGTCCGAAAAACTTAAATCGGAGAAGATTTCAGAAAAGCGTGAGAAAAAACGGGTTATCATATATGTATTACGATTATACAATGCGTTTCGGATGTTCTTCAGGTAATCTTCTTTCGGGAAACAGTTTACCATAAGAAGAGATTAAAGTCAATATGAGTGACTTTATTTAATGCCGTTATTTTATATTTATACCGTTTTTATCATACCTGTGTCGTCCAAATTATACCGTAATCAGATAAGGTGTTGCCGTTAAAAAGTAAAGAACAGACGAAAAACCCGGCAAATTTATATAATGGACCGGCAAATTATTGTTTTTTATCCTTTTTCGGCTTGAATACCGAAGCGACGAGTTTCGCAGCGCCTTCGACGAAAGGAATTTTAAGCGGTTGTTTTGTAAGAGGACGCAAGTTTTTATAGCAAATCGCCGCAAATTCTTCCGTCGGTACCGTCATACCGCTTTCCACCCAGCAGATAACCGCGTTGCACATGGCTCCCGCCCATAAAATACGCGGATATCTGTCTTTATCGGTTAAGTCTTCGCTTGTTATAAGTATATTGTTTATAATATTCAAGAATTTATGTTTGAATCCTGCGTTAAACAAAACGTTCAGAAAATCCGCATTGCTTTTAATATTCGAAAAGAGCTTTTCGTACCATTCGGCGGACACGTCTGCGGTAAAAGGCGAGCTTAAACCGCTGAAAAGTTTCGAGCTGTACTCGATGACGACGCTTTTTAACAGTTCTTCCAAAGATAAAAAGTTGTTGTAAAAAGCCATTCGCGAAACGCCCGCTTTTTTACAGAGATCCGTTATCGTTATTTTCGCAAATTCTTTTTCTTTTAACAGAATGATAAGAGCCTCCTGCATACTTTCGATAACGACTTCGTTCAGGTTCTCGTTATATTCTCTTAATCCTTTGGTCTTTTTGTCCGACGGATTCTTTATTACGTTATCGGTCATTACAATTACTCCTTTTTTGTAAGCTGTGTTGATTTTTGCCGATTTTTACTTGTCAAAGCGAACTGTATTATGGTATATTAGCCAAAACGACTGGATATTACATTTGTAAAAGCCGTTTGCTTTAATCTGTAAATTTTCTATTGTGCGGCAATTACATTTGTAATCACTGTAATTTTAACATAGAAATAAGAAGAAGTCAATAAATGGAAATCAAATTGCTAACTGACGCGAGCGCGGAACTTGACGCGGCTTACGTAAAAGAAAACGACGTTACGGTACTCAAAATGCCGGTCAGCTACGATAACGTAGAAGTAGAAGACATAGAGATAGGCAAATTCTGGAACCTTTTGAAGGAAGGCAAAAAGGTTAAAACAAGTCAGCCTAACAGAGAAGATATTAAAGAAGAATTTTTAAAAGCTAAAAACGGCGGTTACGCTCTCATATGCGTGTTTATTTCGGCAGCTCTTTCGGGTACGATTGCAACGGCGGAAAACGTCAAAGCCGAGATCGGCTATGATAAAATTTATATAGTAGATTCGTTAAAAGCCACTCTCGGCGAAAACATAGTCGCTAAAAAAGCCGTTACGTTGATAAAAGAAGGACTTGCCGCCGAAGAGATTTACGAAAAGCTTAAAAATTTCGCTTCGAGAGTAAGACTTATGTCGAGTGTGGATTCGTTAAAGTATCTTGCCTTGGGCGGAAGGCTTTCGACAATCGCGGCGGCGATAGGCAATCTTATCGGTATAAAACCCGTGGTTACTATAGACGTGGACGGCAAAGTAAAAGTTCTTTCGAAAAAAATCGGTTTAAGACTCACGATGAAGGAGATACTTAACATAATCGGCAAAGAAAATATAGACGAAAGCGAACCCGTCATTCCCATTTACGCATGCGACGACGAAAACGTACTTGCGTTTGTAGGAAAATTCAAGGAAGTATATAAAACGGCAACCCTTACCGCTCCTGCGGAAATCGGCTACGTCGTAGGTACCCATATCGGTCCCGGCGGCTTCGGCGCGGTCTACGTCGTGAAAGGATAGCTGTGTTTAATTCAAAAGCGGATAAAAACAACAAAGCTGAAATATAATTTAGTCCGGAATACGGGCGAAGTTATTTCCTATACTCCATAAAAAGCAACTAAGCGGCGCAAGCCGCTTTTTTGTTTGCGGTAAGTTCAGATAAGCTTTCCGTTTTGAATTATAAAAAGAAACGTCGGAAACTAAAAGAAGAATTCCCGAAAATAAATTTCGCGTAAATTCTGACCATAAGGCCGTTTGTGAGCTTTGCGTTAAAACGTCTTAAAACGGAAAGTTAGAGCATTCTAACCGAAAAATGACGGCTAAAAAGTCAAAATAAGGTTAAAAATCGTTACAGGCGAGTTTTTTTCGATTGATTTTAAAAACAAAGTATTGTATAATTTAAAAATAAAATCGAATAGTGTGGGCAAAATCATGCATACGGCAGGCGAATAGTCAAATATCGCTTACGGAATATAAAGGAGACGCGGAATGAATTTATCACATTTAAGGTATGCGGTAGAAGTCGCTAATTGCGGTTCGATAAACAAAGCCGCCGAAAATCTTTATATCGGTCAGCCGAATCTTTCGAGAGCGATAAAGGAACTTGAAGAATCCGTAGGCGTTTCTATCTTTTCGCGTTCGGCGAAGGGCATGGAACTCACGCCCGACGGCGAAGTGTTCATTAAATGCGCCAAGAGTATCTTAAAGCAGATAAACGATATAGAAAAGATGTTCTCGGACAAGTTCGTCGAAAAGAAGCATTTTTCCATCTCCGTTCCGAGAGCAAGTTATATAGGCGACGCGTTTTCGCGTTTTTCTGAATATCTTAAAGACGAAACCGACGCCGAGATTTTTTATAAAGAAACAAACAATTCCCGCGCGCTCAAAAATATTCTGGAAGAAGATTATAATTTAGGTATAGTCCGCTATGCCGAAAATTACGACAAGTATTACAAACAGTTATTCGAAGAAAAGGGTTTGAAAAGCGAACTCGTGGGTAAGTTCAGATTCGTCATCGTTACGAGTAAAGACGGTCCGCTTGCCAGAAAGGATAAAATAACTCAGAAGGATCTCGAAAATTATATCGAAATCGCCCATGCGGATCCGTACGTTCCGTCGGTGCCGCTGTCCACGGTTAAAAAGGACGAACTTTCAGAAGGCGTCAGAAGACGTATCTTCGTTTTCGAAAGAGCGAGTCAGCTTGAAGTGCTTTCGCAAAATCCCGAAACGTTTATGTGGGTTTCGCCTATTCCCGAAGAAGTTTTATCACGCTACGGACTCGTGTTAAAAGATACGGGCGGGGCGACGAAAACATATAAAGACGTTATAATTTATAAAAACAATTACGAACTTTCGGATCTTGACAAGAAGTTCATAACAGAGCTCACGTTATCGAGAAGAAAAGTCACAAAGTCATAATTACCACGCATTAAAAAGTGGCGGAACACCGTAAAAATCAAAAAATTTTCCGGTTTTTATATGCCCGAATATTCAAGAAATCAGCCGAAAACAAAAAGGAGAAAAATGAGCGGAATAACAAAAGCTACGCTCGGCAGATTGCCGTTATATCTTAAATATCTTCGCTCGCTTGACGGAGGAGACAAGTACGTTTCGTCTTCAAAAATTTCGGCTGCGCTTAATCTCGGCGAAGTACAGGTCAAAAAAGATTTAAGCTCGGTTTCGGCAAAGGGTAAACCCAAAGTCGGTTATAAAAAGGACGAGCTTATTCTCGACATAAACAACGTTTTGTCTTATCCGGATACCGGCGTGGTTCTCGTAGGAGTAGGCAAACTCGGAAGAGCCATTCTCGATTACGACGGTTTTGACAAGTTCGGAATTTCTATCGGAGCAGCGTTCGACAACGATCCTTTAAAAACGGGCAAGAGCGAAAACGGGAAAGAAATTTTACCTATAGACTCGCTTAAAAGTTATTGCGAAGATCATCAGGTGAAAATAGGCATAATAACCGTTCCGCAGGCTCATGCGCAGAGCGTATGCGACCTTCTTACAGGCGCGGGCGTAAAAGCGATATGGAACTTCGCTCCGGTAAAACTCGCCGCGGACGAAAACGTTATGATAAAAAACGAAGATCTTTCTCTCTCTTTGGCGTATTTTAACATCGCTCTCACAGGGGAAGCGGAGGACTAAATGGAGTTCGAACGTATCGTTGCCGTAAGAAACAACAAGACGGTTTTCAGAGACGGTGAAGACTGCATCAAACTTTTTAAAGAAGATTATCCTAAGGACGATATACTGAACGAAGCGCTTAATCAGGCAAGAATAGAAAGGACTTCTATAAACGTGCCTAAACTTAAAGCCATAACTTCGTTTGACGGGAAATGGGGAATCGTTTCGGAATTCATCGAAGGCAAAACGATTGCGGAACTTATAAAAGAACATTCCGGAAATTCCGACGAATATATAAAAGTTTTGGTAAAGGTTCAGCGTGCCGTTAACGCCGAAACATGTCCGATGCTTAACAGACAGAGAGAAAAACTCGTAAAAAAAGCCATTTTATCCGGTATAGAAGAAACGAAAGTAAAAGAAATACTTAAAAGCATAATAAACATTCCCGATCGCGAATACGTATGCCACGGCGACTTCGTCCCCGAAAACGTTATTTTGAAGGACGGGAACATATCGGACGGCGTTTATATAGTGGACTGGGCGCACGTAACGAAGGGCAATCCTTTATTCGACGCGGCGCTTTCGTACATAAAAATTTATTACGAGTACGGCAAAGAACTTGCCGAGACTTATAAAAAAGATTATATTTCGGATATAGCCGGGGATAGAGCGAAAGAACTTTCTGCGGATAAAACCGTAGAAGAAGCTTTCTGCAAATTCGTTCCGGCGGCAGCCGCCGCAATGATGCCGGCGGCAAACAAAAAAATGAGAGAATTTTTACGTTCGTTCGTCATATAAAAGAGCGGACGATTAAAAATAATAAAAACCGCTTCAAGATATGCGGATAACAGGAGAAAAAGGTATGAAAATTACAGTATGTATCGGCAGTTCCTGCCATATTAAGGGTTCGAGACTCGTAGTAGAAGCTTTACAGAAGCTTATTGCAGACAACAAACTCGAAGACAAAATAGAACTTTCGGGAACGTTCTGCATGGGCAGATGCCAGGAAGGCGTTTGCGTTACCGTGGACGGCGAATTCTATTCGGTATCGCCGGTAACGGTAGAAGACTTCTTCAAGAACGAAGTTCTTAAAAAATTAGCGTAATTTCAAGGCGTAATAAAAAAATAATATACGAGCGTACATAGGGGGAAAAGATGGCGTTTTCGTTAGCGTTAAAAAAGTCAAACTGTAAAAATTGCTATAAGTGCATAAGGCATTGTCCTGTCAAATCCATAAAATTTTCCGGTAATCAGGCGCATATTTCGGAAGACGAATGTATTCTGTGCGGACACTGCTTCGTCGTATGTCCGCAGAATGCGAAAGAGATAGTGGACGAGACCGAAAAAGTTAAAGTTTTATTAAAAAGCGGCGAAAAGATTATAGTCAGCCTTGCCCCGTCGTTTGTCGCAAACTACGACGGCGTGGGGATAAATTCGATGAGAACGGCTCTCATAAGACTCGGATTTTTCGAGGTCGAAGAAACCGCTATAGGCGCGACGATCGTGAAAAAAGAGTATGAAGAAATGCTTGACAGAGAAGAACGTGACGTTATAATTTCTTCATGCTGCCATTCGATCAATCTGCTTATACAAAAATACTTTCCCGCGGAACTCAAATGTCTTGCGGACGTTATGTCTCCGATGCAGGCGCATTGCGCCGATATAAAAAAGCGTTATCCCGGCGCGCGGACTGTTTTCATCGGACCGTGTGTGGCGAAAAAGGACGAAGCGCAAAGGTATCCCGGCATAGTGGACGCAGTTCTTACGTTTGAAGAACTTACGAGAATGCTCCGTGAAAAGAATATCGTTCCGGAAAGGGAAAAGGATTCTTCGGAAGAAAGTCTTGCGAGAATTTTTCCGACGGCGGGCGGAGTAATAAAAACGCTTCTCAATAAAAACGAACACTATACTTATATGGCGATCGACGGAGTCGAAAACTGCATAACCGCGCTTAAAGACATCGAACACGGCAATTTACATAAATGCTTTATCGAAATGAACGCATGCATAGGCAGTTGTATCGGCGGTCCCGTTATGGAAAAGTACCATAACTCTCCCGTAAGCGGCTATGCCGCCGTGGATAGATACGCAGGCAAAAAAGACTTTAATGTAGATTATTACGGCGAAGACGAACTCAAAAAGGACTTTTTGCCGATAGATCTTAACGAAAAGACTCCCACCGAAGACGAAATACGAGCTATTTTGAAGCAGATGGGTAAGATAAGCGTTATGGACGAGCTTAACTGCGGAACGTGCGGTTACGACACTTGCAGGGAAAAGGCTATTGCGATTTACCGCGGAAAAGCCGAAGTTTCGATGTGCCTTCCGTATCTTAAGGAAAGAGCCGAGAGTTTTTCGGATACCGTACTTAACAACACGCCGAACGGAATTATAGTTCTGAACGAAGATTTCGAAGTGCAGCAGATAAACAAAGCCGCGAGAAAAATGCTCAACATACGTTCCGCTTCGGACGTAATGGGCGAACCGGTCATAAGGATTTTCGATCCGAAAGTATTTATCGAAACTAAGACTTCCGGCAAAAGCGTCAGAGACAGAAAAATTTACCTTGCGGAATACGACAGATATATCGAGCTTACAACCGTTTACGACAGGGAATATCATAATATTCTCGGTATAATGAAGGATATCACCGACTTTGAAAGAGATAAACAGAAAAAGGAAGAGATAAGCCGTCAGACGCTCGAAGTAACAGATAAAGTAGTCGATAAACAAATGCGTATCGTTCAGGAAATAGCTTCGCTTCTCGGCGAAACCGCCGCAGAAACGAAGATAGCTCTCTCCAAATTAAAGGAGACTATCGAAAATGAATAGTTATTGCGCGGATATAGGCTACAAAAGCATAAACCACGACGGCGAAGAACTTTGCGGCGACCACGTAGACGTTATAGAAGCGAGAGACGGAAGTAAAGTAATCGTTTTAGCCGACGGACTCGGAAGCGGTGTAAAGGCAAGTATTTTGTCTACTCTTACTTCTAAAATCATTTCGACGATGATTTCCGAAGGACTTAGTTTGGAAGATTGCGTAGAGACTATTTCGTCCACTCTACCGGTATGTTCGGTAAGGGGAGTCGCTTATTCGACTTTTACGATAATTCACCTTGTTGACAACAGCCGCGCCGAGATAATACAGTACGACAATCCGCACGTGATACTTTTAAGAGACTGCGAACCTTACGTTTATCCCGAAACGCAGATGACGATAGGCGGCAAGACCGTATACAGTTCTACGATAGAACTTAAAGAAAACGACGTTTTTATCGCGATGAGCGACGGTTGTCCGCACGCGGGTATAGGTATTTCGTACAATTTCGGGTGGAAGAGAGAAGAGATAGCCGAATTTATGGCTAACATCGCGCACGTAGGGTATACTGCCAAGACGCTTTCGACCATACTTATAGACGAAGTAAACTCGCTTTACGGCGGCAAACCCGGCGACGACGCGACGGCGTGCGTTATAAAAATAAGAAAACGCGAACCGATGAATATACTTTTCGGCTCGCCCGCAAATAAAGACGACGATTCGAGAATGCTCACCTTGTTTTTCTCTAAAGAAGGCAAGCATATCGTATGCGGCGGAACCACGTCCAAAATCGCCGCGAGATATTTGGGAAAAGAAGTAAAACCATGCCTCCAGTACGAACGTTCGGATGTTCCTCCGATTGCCGAAATCGAAGGGGTCGATCTCGTTACCGAAGGCGTTATAACGATAGACAAAGTGCTTAAATACGCCGACGACTATCTCGGCGACAACACACTTTACGAAGAATGGGGTTTCAAAAAAGACGGCGCTTCGAGAATAGCGAGACTTTTGTTCGAAGAAGCCACCGACATTAACTTTTTCGTCGGCAAAGCGATAAATCCCGCTCACCAGAACCCCGATCTGCCGATAAATTTCAGTATCAAAATGAACCTTGTCGAAGAACTTTCGAAAGATCTGAGAGAAATGGGTAAGTCGGTAAAGGTTTGCTATTTTTAAGATAAAGATTTATTGCGGATATGCTACGGCGCGAACGGTTCGACGAAATATAACCATAATACGGTTCCTAAGTATCGGAAGCATTGCCGGAATTATACGCGATAGTCTATAAACAATAACTTTTAAGATTATCTTTTTACGTTTTATGAAAAGATATAAGAATACAGAGATTTTTAAAATAAAAGGTTTTTGCGTAAAATAATAAAAATATATAAAACGCAAAAAAGAAGGACAAAAGAAATGGATATCAAAAAATTCGATACTAAAGTTCAGCATCTTAAGTATAAAGTTTTAAGAGAAGTCGCAAGACTTGCCTGGCAGGACAAACTTCTGGAAAACGTTATGAATATTCCGGAAATGATTATCCCCGGCAAGATTCCGACCATGCGTTGCTGCGTTTATAAAGAACGCGCCATCATCGGCGAAAGAGTAAAACTCGCTATGGGACTCGATAACGGAAACCCGAACGTTATTCAGGTTATAGATATCGCCTGCGACGAATGTCCCGTCGGCGGATACGAAGTAACAAACGCCTGCCGCGGATGTCTCGCTCACAGATGTATGGACGCATGCAGATTCGGCGCGATTTCTCTCGACGCTAATCACGTCGCTCATATCGACAAGACAAAATGTAAAGAATGCGGAGCGTGTTCGAGAGTTTGCCCGTACACCGCTATCGTTAACAATAAAAGACCGTGCCAGAACGCCTGCAAAGTAAAGGCTATCACCATGGACGAAAACAAAGCCGCGAAGATCGACGATAAAAAATGTATCTCTTGCGGCGCATGCGTTTATCAGTGTCCGTTCGGCGCGATCAGCGACAAGTCGTATATTCTCGAAGCGATAAGACTTATAAAAGAAAGCGAAGGTAATGCCAGATATAAAGTTTACGCAGTAGTCGCGCCGTCGATTTCGAGTCAGTTCTCTTACGCCAAACTCGGTCAGGTCGTTACCGGACTTAAAGAACTCGGATTCCACTCCGTGGTAGAAGCGGCTCTCGGCGCAGACATTGTAGCGTATTCGGAAAGTAAAGAACTTGCGGAAAGAGGCTTCCTGACTTCTTCGTGCTGCCCCGCTTTCGTAAACTATATCGAAAAGAACTATCCCGATCTCGTTCCTTATATTTCGTCCAACCTTTCGCCTATGGGCGCAATTTCGAAGTATATAAAGGATCACGACGATACTGCGAAGATAGTATTCATCGGACCTTGCACCGCGAAAAAGATGGAAGTTCAGAAGGACAGCGTCAAACCTTACGTAGACGTAGCTCTTACGTTTGAAGAATTGCAGGCGCTTTTCGACAGCAAAGACGTTGATATTACCACTCTCGGCGAAACTCTTCTCGACAACGCTTCTTATTACGGAAGAATTTTCGCTCGCTGCGGCGGTTTGAGCGACGCGGTAACCGAAGCTCTTAAAGAACAGGGCAATACCGAATTCGAACTTAAAGCGGTTTCGTGCGACGGTATCGAAAATTGCAAGATAGCTCTTCTTAAAAAGAGTAAAGGAATGCTCGACGCAAACTTTATCGAAGGTATGGCATGTACCGGCGGCTGCATAGGCGGCGCGGGATGTCTTACCCACGGCGAAAAGAACAAAGCCGACGTAGACAAATACGGCAAACTCGCTCTTGAAAAGACCATTACCGACGCGATAAGCGTCCTTAATCTTAAAGAAGATAAGGAATAATATAATAAATAAAAAATATAAAAAGCCGCCGGTTTTCAGCGGCTTTTTATATTTCGTAAAGGTTATTTAATATACGTTATCATATAAGGAATAAAAAACAAATTTTTAGCGAAAAATTAAAAGCAACAGATGTAATGTTACTGCTGTTGCTTTTAATTATCAGTAATTAGCTTGTAATTTTTAAGGTTTATAAAACAGATCGGATTTTAGCATAACATATGTTACTTAATGATTCGCTTATAAATCGGCGCAAATTAGACGTGTCCTCGAAGCTTCGTTATAAGCTTTCTTTAAGGATTCTGATTACTTCGTTTTTATCTAAAACTTTATATCCGCCGGTCATCGTAAGAGTGCTTGCGGCTATGGCTCCGATCATGTCTTCGGTAACGCCGAGATCTTTAAGATTCATTACGAGACCGATTTCGTTCATATATTTTTCCATTTCGGCTAAGCCTTCTTCGGCGATCTGTTCGTCGGTTTTACTTTCGGGCGAAACGTTCCATACGTTTTCGGCATAGCGGACGAATTTTTTAAGACCGTACTGCATTATATAGCGGTAGTATGCCATTGAAACGGCGGAAAGAGTCATACCGTGTGTGGCATTTGTGTGTGCGCCGACGGCCTGACCTATCATATGAACTTCCCAGTCGGTAGTTTTGCCCATGGCGACTAAAGTATTGAGCGCCCACGTCGCAGTCCACATAATGTTGCTTCTCGCTTCGTAGTCGGCGGGGTTTTTAACGGCAATCTTCGTGCTTGTTATAAGGGATTTTAAAAGTCCTTCGATAATGTAGTCCGAAGTGTTGTCGTCTTCGCCCGAAAAGTACTGTTCGAGAAGGTGCGACATTATATCGAAGAATCCTGCTTTCATCTGATATTCGGGAACGGTAAAGGTGAGAGTGGGGTCGAGAATCGCAAACTTGGGATAGACCTCTTCGCCGAAAACGTGACCTACTTTCATCATCGTTTTATGATTTGTTATGACCGCACCGCCGTTCATCTCGGAACCGGTGCCGACCATTGTGAGAACGCATCCGCAGGGTATAATTTTACAATCGGGTTCTTCGAACTTAACGTAATACTTTTCCCACGGATCCTCGGTCTGATAAGCGGAAGCGGAAACGGCTTTCGAATAATCGCATACCGAACCTCCGCCTACCGCGAGAATAAAATCGACTTCGTTTTCTCTTGCGATTTTGCAGCCTTCGTAAAGTTTTTCGAGAGTTGGGTTGGGCATAACGCCGGGATCTTCGTATACGATTTTATTTTCATCGGATAAAATTTTCATTATTTTGTCGTAAAGGCCGGTCTTTTTGATCGAACCGCCGCCGTATACGAGCATTATTTTTTTATAAGGCTTGAGCGCGGCTTTAAGGTTTACTTCGGAATTTTTTCCGAAATAAAGCTTTGTCGGATTACAGTAAGTAAAATTTCCTAACATATTAGCTCCTTATTATCTGTTTTTTTGCGTTAAAGCGTATATTTTTTATACGGTTTTTACGCTGCAATAATATTTTAAAACCTTTTACGGGCAATTTCAAGTTTTTTTTAATTATTTAAACTTAAAAATCATAACCTGTTTGTTTATAATGCGTAAACAAAAACGAATATAAGCTGTATAAGAAGCTTTTTAAAATATATCCGGCGGATAAAGTTCGGTCTTTACAAACAAAGTAAAATGTGATATTATATTAAAAATTACACGGGGAATTTGCGACGGATATCGCAAAACAAGTAAAAAGAGTGGAAAAGGGTAAGAAAAGAGAAGCAAAAACGGCAGAAATAAAGACTAAAAATACTTGGCTTAAAGGTAAAACCGTTGTTATTACGGGAGCTTCCGGCGGAATAGGGTTTTCGATAACCAAAATTCTGCTCGAAGAATACGGAGCTAAAGTCATAGGAATATGCCGTAACGAAAAAAAGATGCTCGCCGCTCTCGAAACCGTAAGAGTCAATAAAGAAAATTTTTCGTACAGACTGTTCGACGTGAGAGACGATAAAAAGTGGAAAGAATTCGGAGAGGAGATCGCGTCTTCGGATAGCGGCGCGGACGTGCTTATAAACAACGCCGGATTTATGCTCCCGTTCGAAAAGTTCGAAAAAATAACCGCAAAAGAGCGGGACGAAATCATAGACACGGACTTCAGGGCGAATCTTGTCTCGACGGCGACTCTTCTCCCGATACTTAAAAAAAGTTCCGTCCCTTGCATAGTAAACATCGCTTCGAGTTCGTCTATGTGCGCCGTCGTCGGCGAAAGCATGTATACTGCGGTGAAGTTTGCGATGAAGGGATTTACCGACGCGTTGCGAGTCGAATATAATGGAAAAATAAGCGTAGTCGGAATTTACCCCGGGTTTGTGAAAACGGACATCATGCAAAGACAAAAGACAGACGTTTCAAATAACAAACTTATAACTTCGTTCATGGCTTCGGTCGAAAAAACGGGCAAAAAGTGCGTAAAAGCGATAGTAAAACGTAAAAAAACCGTTCCACTCGGCATAGACGGAAAGTTTATGTGCTTTTTCGGAAGATTGTTCCCGAATTTTACCGCTTCGGTGATAGCAGGAGTGCTGAAAAGCTCGAAGCAGGAACTTTTTTCGGACGTGTTCGATTACAATTCGTAAAAACGGTGTCGTTTCGGCGATACAGGTATGATAAAAACGTGCCTTTTAGCGGGTTGAATTATGCAAAAACACAAAATCAACCCGTAAAAACGAGATTTACGGCCGATTTTACTTCTTGCAATAAAAAATAGTCAAAATGCAAAAATCTGTTTAATATCTCCGCTTGACGAGAGTTGACGGATATGTTAATATAGAATAAAAATTTTGTTAAAAAAGTAAAAATATAAGTTATAATCCACGGATTTTATTCTGCTGGTCTATGCTTAAACGGAGAAACTATGGAACTTAAAGAATTTTTGGATTTGTCGTATACCGCTTATCATGCGGTAGAAAACGGCGCCGCAATGCTCGAAGAAGCGGGATTCACTAAAATTTCGCTCGAAGAAACGTGGAACCTTTACAAGGGCGGCAAGTATTATTTTACGACGAGCGGAACGGCTCTTATAGCGTTTTCGATAGGGGATAATCTTGCTTTTAACGTATGTGAAAGTCATACCGATTCGCCCTGCCTTAAAATAAAAGGCTCCGACTGTACCGACAGTCCCGAAGGAAAGAGACTCAACGTCGAAAAGTACGGCGGACTCGTTAATTATTCGATGATGAACGTACCTTTGAAGGTCGCCGGCAGAATAATGTACGAAAAAGATTCCGAAATAGTTTGCAAAAACGTTGTGAGCGGATATTATCTCAACATTCCCGGACTTTGCATACACCATAATCCGACTGTTAACGAATCGCTTTCGCTTTCCGTACAGAACGACATGGCTCCGCTCTTCGGTTCGGACAAAAACGTTTACGAAACTCTTTCCGAAAAAAAGGTTATAGACGCCGATCTTTACGTCGTACCCGCGGTTCCCGCCTTTTACAGCGGCGTTGAAGAAGAATTTTTATGTTCGCCGCGTATAGATAACTTAACCAGCGTTTACGCTTCGATAAAAGCTATTATCGAAACCGAACCAGTGGGCATATCGCTTATGTGCTGCTTCGATAACGAAGAAATCGGCAGTCGCACGAAACAGGGCGCGGACTCGGCAATACTTGAAATTACGATGAAAAAGATTATAAGAGGGTTGGGCTTGGACGAAGACGGGTTCATCGAAGCGTGCCGGAACGGTTATATTTTATCGGTCGACAACGCTCATGCCGTTCATCCCGCTCATCCCGAAAAATCCGACGTAAAAGAAAGAACATATCTGAATAAAGGCATAGTTATAAAGCATCATACAAACTATTCCACCGACGGACTTTCTTCAGCGATACTTAAAAAGATTTTAAGGGAAGCGGGGGTTGAATATCAGGATTATTATAACAATTCGGACCTTCGCTGCGGCGGAACGATAGGACTTATGACGAGCGCGAATCTCGGAATGAATGCCTGCGATATAGGTCTTGCCCAGCTTGCCATGCATCATGGCATCGAAACGGTAGGTTCGTCCGATCCCGAAAAGATGGAAAACTGCATAAAAGCGTTTTTCAAAACCAAGTTCTTAAAAAGCCGCGACGGCTTTATTATAGAAACCGAAGAATAATTAAACCGATAACATTCAAAGATACGGGTGTGAGTCAAAACGACCTGTAATAAAAACACTGTAAAAAAAGAACGTGAAAGACAAGGAGGAGAATCCGTTGATAAAAGATTTACTGAAAGAAGTTAAAAATTCGGCTTTTTCGGTATTGCCGATTTACGCTCTCATGATTATTTTGACTTTGTTCGGCGTACTCGAATTCGCCGCGCACGAACTCGTTTCGTTCACCGTTTCGACGGTGTTTATAATACTCGGCATAGCTTTGTTCAACTACGGCGCGGAACGCGCGACTACGCCTATCGGCAAAAAGATAGGCAGGGGACTCACTAAACAAGGTAAAATCGGAGTTCTTATAGTAGTTTTCTTCGCGTTCGGATTTTTAATCACCGTTTCGGAACCGGACTTATCCGTTCTTGCGATGCAGACGAGCGCGGCGTTCCCGAAGCTCCTTCTTATAATTTCGATAGGACTCGGCGTTGCTCTGTTCCTTGTGCTTGCCGTTTTAAGAGTCATTAAAAAAGAAAGTCTTGTTTCGATACTTGCCGTTCTTTACATGGTAGCATTCGGTTTGGTTGCGCTCAACGTGTATCGCGGAAACGAAGCCATGCTTCCGTTATGCTTCGACTCGGGCGGCGTTACAACGGGACCGATGACAGTACCGTTTCTGATGTCTTTGGGCGCGGGCGTCGCGCTTATACTCGCGAAAAAGAGCGAAAAGGACGCTTCGTTCGGACTGGTGGCGTTTTCGTCGGTAGGACCGGTTATAGTAATGCTCCTTCTGACGTTTTTTTACAGCAAAAACATTGAGTACGAACTTCCCGATTATTCGATACCGGCGAACTTTTTTGCAAGCTTTTTCCACTACGTGTTCGAAAAACTCAAAGAAGTCGGCATCGCGATCGGCATGCTTTACATATGCTACCTTATCGTAGACAGGCTGTTTCTGAAAACGCCTAAAAAGAAAGTTATAGATCTCGGTATAGGACTTTTGTTCGTGTATGTGGGACTCGTACTCTTCCTTGCGGCAGTGGATTGTTCCTATATGGGTATAGGCTACAAAATCGGAACGGAACTCAGTAAGTCGGGGCCTGTCGTTACTTCGGTTATTTGTATGATAATCGGCGCGCTTACCGTTCTTGCGGAACCCGCCGTCAGAATTTTAACCACGCAGGTTGAAGAAATCACAAACGAATTTATTAAAAAGAAAACGCTTTTAATAACTCTTGCGGTCGGCGTCGGCGCGGCGATAGCTCTTTCGGCGATAAGAATTATTTTCGGATTTTCGATCTTATACGTTCTCATTCCGGGATATGCGCTCTGCTTTATACTTTCGTTCTTTATCCCGAAAATTTATACAGCAATCGCTTTCGACGCGGGCGGAGTCGTTTCCGGGCCGCTTACTTCGAGCTTTATTCTCCCGATAGCTTTAGGACTTTGCGCCGAATTACAGGGCGAAGCCTCCATACTTTCATTAGGGTTCGGAGTTGTGGCCTTCGTCGCTCTCTCGCCGCTTATTTCGATAGAAGTTCTCGGCGTGGTTTCCGCAATAAAGAACAAGAGAAGAGCTAAAAAAGCTATCGAAAAGGTACTAATGGAAGACGACAGAATGATAATTTCGTTCGAAACGGAGGGCGTATAATGAGCAACATGACGGCAGAAAACGTAAAAAACTCTAAAAAACCCGTGCGTGAAAAGGCCAAAGCCGTTAAAAACAAGATAAAAGAAGAACTCGGCGCGGCTAAAAACAACCTTTCGCAAAAAGACAAATACAAGCTCGAAGAACTGTTCGTTCTGTTCGTGAGCGTGCCGAAAGGGAAAAAAGACGTTATAGCAGACCTTCTGGAACAGTACGACGTCACGGCGGCTCTCTCGGTTCTCGCAAAAGGAACTTCGGACGTTACCCTGACTAAGGAAATGGTTTTTTGCGTAATCAAAAAAACAATGCTTAAAGACGCGATGCTTATTCTCGAAGATAAATTTAAGACATTCCACGGGAATTATTGCATGGCTTACTCGGTACCCCTGAAAAATATAATAGGCGTATCCAACTATATGTTTCTGTCAAACGGAGGTAAATAAAATGGCGGTGGTTATTTCAAACGTAGTCGCGATAGTCAACGACGGATATTCCGATTTCGTTATGGATATCGCAAAAGAAAAAGGCGCGAGAGGAGGTACCGTTATTCCTGCGAGCGGAAGCGTTTCCGAAAACGCGAGAAAACTCTACGGAATAGACGTTCATCCCGAAAAGGAAATAGTTCTTATTCTGGTAAAATCCGACATAGTAAACGATATTCTGAATGCGCTTTACGACAAAGCCGGCGAAAGAAGCGATGCGAAGGGGATATTCTTCGCGTTGCCCGTTTCGACTGCGTCCGAAAATCTTTTGAAGCAGTACGAAGATAAAAAAGAGTCCGCCGAGTAAAAGACGACTATTTTACTTATGGCGCGGTTTGAGCGACACAGGTATCGTAAAACACGGCGTTATAATACCGAAAATAAATCAAAAAAAGAAAAAAAGGAGCGTTTTTACGCCCCTTTTTTTGTATATGGATTTTGTAATTATTAATATTCAACACTCGATTTCTTCCATAAGAGAGGTCCACTCTGTGATAAGCGGTTCTTCTTCTTTTGAAAGAGTTTCCAGTTTCCCGTTTATTTCTTTAATTTTTTCGTAATCCGAATAAACCGCCGGATTGGTCGAAAGGATAGAGTTAAGCTCTTCTTTTTTGCCGTCTATTACCGCCATTTTTTCTTCGAGAACGGCTATACGGTGTAATTTTTTAGCCTTTTCTTTTTCTCCCGAAACGGGCTTTTGTTTTTTTACGGCGGGTTGATTTTCCGTTTTTTGCGGCGGCAAATCTATATCGTCGTCGTCCTGCTTTAAGGTTTCGTACTCCGTATAACCGCAGTCATATAAATTAAGTTTTTTGTTTTCGAAAACGGCGAGTCTGTCGCATACTTTGTTTATAAAATATCTGTCGTGCGACACTGTTATGACGGTACCTGTGTACGCCGAAAGCATCCTTTCGAGCGATTCTTTGCCGATAATGTCCATATGGTTGGTCGGTTCGTCGAGTATAAGAACGTTCGGACGTTTTTTGAAAATTTTACATAGAGCGAGACGGACCTTTTCGCCGCCCGAAAGTTCGCCTACGGTTTTAAAAACTTCTTCGCCGGTAAAGCCGAAAGCTCCGAGAGCCGACCTCACTTCGCCGTCCGAAAGGAACGGAAAGTCGTTGTGACAGTTTTCGAACACCGTTAAGGGGGAATAGTTCTGAGTCATTGTCTGGTCGAAGTAGCCGATTTCGGCATGCAAGCCTTTTTTTACATAGCCCGAAAGGGGTTCGGTTATTCCTACTATGGTTTTTATAAGCGTGGATTTTCCGCAACCGTTGTCGCCGATTATTCCGAGTTTTTGCCCGCGTTTTATAACGGTGTTTATCTTGCCGAGCGGTTTTTCGGGATTATATCCGAATTCGAGTTCGTCCAGTATGAGAGTCTTTTCGACACTTTCTTTTTCCGGTTCGAAGTCCGCTTTGAAGGTCGCCGTATCGTAGGCGACGGGCGTGTTTACGGTTCCGATGCGCTCGATTTGTTTAAGCTTCGCCTGAGCCATTTTCGCTTTGGTCGCTTTGTATCTGAAACGTTCCACGAGTGCGGTGAGTCTTGCTGTTTCTTTGCGTTTTTTATCTGCATCTTTAAGAGCCGTTTCGTAAGCCTGCCGTTTTTGCAGAACGAAGTCCGTATAATTGCCCTTGTATCTCGTCATTTCGCCGTATTCTATTTCGTACACGACGTTTACCGTTTTATCGAGAAACATTCGGTCGTGAGAGACGATGACGAAGGCGTTTTTGTATGAAGAAAGGTATTTTTCAAGCCATTCGGTGGCGTTTAAGTCGAGATGGTTGGTCGGTTCGTCTAAAAGAAGAACTTCGGGCTTGGAAAGAAGAAGGGTGAGAAGAGATATTTTCGTGCGCTGTCCGCCCGAAAATTCGCATAAAGGCTTTTTCAGGTCGTTCTCGGTAAAGCCGAACTTTTTGGCGGCGGTCTTATATTCTTTTTTATAAAGGTATCCGCCGAGCCGTTCGAATTTTTCGCTTAAATCGGAGAATTTTTTTACGTTTTTTTCGGAATGATCGGATTCGAGAGCGAAAAGCGCGGTATTCATGGCGGCTTCGGTAGCTAAAACTACGGAATAAGCGGATAAAAGTTCTTCTTCAAGCGTTTTATCCGAAGTCCCGTCGAAGGTTTGCTTTAAAAAGCCTATTTCGGGACTGCCGACTTTTGAAAAAGTAAACTGTTTGTCGCCGGTGCCTTCTTCGAGAGAAACTTCGCCGGTAAGAGCCTTTAAAAGAGTGGTCTTGCCTGAGCCGTTTCTGCCGACGACGGCTATATGTTCCTTTTCCCGTACGGAAAAATTAATTTCGGTAAGTATCGGCTCGCCGTCGTAAAGGACGCTGCCGTTCGTAATCGTTATCTGCATACCTAAATTATATCCGATAAAAAAGATTTGTCAAAGAATTTGCTTATTTTAAGACGGCTGAAAGACGAAAATACGTATAAAACAGGGTAGAATAAAGTAAAAGAGAACGGAAACAGCCGGTTTGAATATGCGGAATAAAAAATCGGGTTGCGGATAATTTTATGAAGACTTTATAAATTTGTCCGTGTTTTTTGTGAAAATTGACCTAACGTTTTGTGTATTTTGTCGGTTTTATCAAAGAGATTCCAAAAATATTTTTTCTCCCTTGACAAAGAAAAAATTATAATTTATTATAATTAAAAAAGGATCGGACGGCGGAACCTTATAAATAGCAAAAGTATATGCCGTTCAAAAGGTGAGAAAGGTGAAAAACAAATTCTGCAAATATCCTCTCGAAGATTGTACCATGACGCTTTCGGCGGTCGCTCTCGGATTCAAAAAAGCGGACGTCGTTATTAAAAATGCCAGACTTATAAACGTATGTACCAAAGAAATACAGGAAGGCGTAGACGTAGCCGTTTCGATGGGAAGAATAGCTCTTGTCGGCGACGCATCAGGCTGTACGGGCGAAAACACCGTCATCTATGACGCTACCGGCAAATATCTCGCGCCCGCGTTTATGGACGGACATATGCATATCGAATCGTCCATGATGACGGTAGGCGAATACGCTAAGGCGGTTATTCCGCACGGCACGAGCGGCGTATTTTTCGATCCGCACGAAATCTGTAACGTCTGCGGACTCGAAGGCGTTAAAGTTATGGTCGAAGATTCCAGAAGAACTCCGTTAAAAGCCATGCTCACCGTTCCTTCGTGCGTACCCGCGGTAAAAGGATTCGAAGACACCGGTTCCAAAATCGATGCCGGCGACGTAGCGGAAGTCATGAAATGGGACGAATGCGTAGGACTCGGAGAAATGATGAACTTTCCGGGAATTATTTATTCCGATAAAGATACACACGACATCGTAGGCGCGACTCTCAAAGCGGACAAGACCGTTACCGGTCATTATTCCACACCCGATACGGGAGCCGGATTAAACGCTTATATCGCTGCCGGCATACGTTGCTGCCACGAATCCGTTACCGAACAGTCCGCTCTTGCAAAAATGCGTCTCGGAATGTACGCTCAGCTCCGCGAAGGTTCCGCATGGCACGACCTTAAAGAAGTAGCGAAAGTCGTTACGAAACATAAAGTCGACACCAGATTCGCAAACCTTGTTTCCGACGACAATCACCCCGCTACTCTTATCGAAAAGGGACATCTCGACTATATAGTAAAACGCGCCGTTCAGGAAGGTATCGACCCGATTTCGGCGATACAGATGGTAACTATCAATACCGCGGAATGCTTCGGACTCTCGCTTGAAATGGGTTCCGTTGCTCCTGCAAAGTGCGCGGACATGGTCCTTATAACCGACCTTGAAAACGTTACCGTAGACGAGGTATTCATCGACGGCGAGCTTGTAGCGAAGGGCGGTAAAATGCTCAAGGAATTCGCTCCTTACACTTATCCCGAATCGGTTAAAAATACAGTTCACTTAAATCACCTTTCCGAAAAAGATTTTGAAATCAAGGCGGAAGGCGACGTAAAGGTAAGAACGATCAGAGTAGGCGGCGGCAAAACCATTACCGAAGAAGAAATCATTCCGATGACTGCGGTAAACGGCAATCTTAACGCCGATCCGGAAAACGACGTTCTCAAAATCTGCGTGTTCGAAAGACATCACGGTACCGGAAACGTAGGAAAAGGCTTTGTAAAAGGCTTCGGAATAAAACACGGTGCGATCGCGCAGACGGTTGCTCACGACGCACATAATCTTCTCGTTATCGGCACCAATGATAAAGATATGGCTGTCGCGGCGAATGCTCTTATAGATTGCGGCGGCGGACAGGTTGCCGTAAAAGACGGAAAAGTCGTCGCTATAGTAGAACTTCCCGTTGCCGGACTCATGAACGAAGCATCCGCTTCCGAGATGAACGAAAAAATCGAAAAACTCGAAAAAGCATGGAAAGATCTCGGTTGCACGCTTCCTTCGCCGTTTATGACGAACTCCGGTCTTTCGCTCGCGTGTATACCCAATATAAGAATAACCGACAAAGGTCTCGTTGACTGCGTGAACTTCAGATTCGTAGACCTTATAGTAAAAGACTAATCGGATAAAGGCAGCGTTGCGGCGATACCGTTTCTGCCGAATCGAGTACATAATTCAATAAAACACAGAAAAGAAAAGACGCCTTAAAACGACGTCTTTTTTTGCTGTTTTTTAGGCGGCTTGAATTTAACTGAAAAAATAGAATAACGGAGTAAAACGATAAAGACGATATATTCCGCCCGGAAATACATATAATAAAAAAATAAACGGTGAAAATATATTTCCGCATTTTTACCGACAAAAACCGATTTAAATTAAAATCGCGGTAAAATCGTTAAGAATTTTGCTACAGTTATGTTATAATATTTAAATAAAATTATTATAGCTTATAGTTTTTAGACGACTTTTAGACGACGGTTTTGCGGTAAAAATCGCAGAAATAAGAAAAATTGTTTTAAGTTAAGTTCACTTTTTTTCGTTCATAAGTAGTTTTTACGAAAAAAACGACTGTTTTATCGGTACAAAAACGACAGATAAGTACCGTCAAAAGATTTTTGTAAAAAAGTTCTTAAAAAAGTAAACAATTTTTTATTATTCCAAACAAAAACGCTTGACAAACGCTTTCCATATATGTAAAATTAAAGAATAATAAAACGGTAAGCGGTTTTTTACCTTTCGTACGGGGATAAAAACTTTTATCGTAAAAAGCAGAAATGAGAATAAAAATGGAGGAAGACTCATGAAAGCAAAGAAAATATTTTTAGCGATTCTTTCCGTTATGATGGCTTTTTGCTGTGCGGGACTCGTAGCCTGCAAAGACAACAACAAGCCTAAGCCTAATCCGGGCGGAAAGGACGATGCGCTTGACAGCTCGGCGTACGGTAGTTATTATTATCTTACGACCGAAGACGAGTATAAGCTTACGGTCGACGCTTCGAATTTTAACATGACCAGACAGGATCTTAAAATCGAAAACGACAGAGCAAGCTACACCGGAACTTATACTTATAAAGACGGAGTAGTCAGCGTTGCCTTCAAGGATAATACTACGGCAACGGCGACTTACGACAAAACCGAGGGCGTTTTCACCGTAAAGTATGAAAATTCCACGCTCACTTTCGTTAAAGACGTAACCTATACAGTTACGTTTAATTCTAACGGCGGCAGCAGCGTAGAATCTCAGCAGGTAAGAAACGGTCAGACAGCAAAGTCTCCCGTTCCTCCGGTTAAAGACGGCTATACTTTCCTTAAATGGTATAAGGACGCCGCTCTTACAAACGCTTATAACTTCAACAACGATCCAGTAACTTCGGACATGACGCTGTACGCTAAATACGGCGATAAAATGGCTGCCGAATTTACCGTAAGATTCGTGACCGGATTCGACGATCTTTCCGTCGCAGAAGCTACTACCGTGGATGGAAAACTTTCCGCTGCGGACGTTCCCGCTCTTACGAAAGAAGGCTATACGTTCGTAGGCTGGTGGCTCAGCGCATATGAAGATTCGGCTAAGCCTACCGCAATGTACGAAGAAGGTTATACGTTCACTCAGAGCGAAACTTTATATGCGGTATGGAACGCTTCCGGCTCGAACGAAATGCACGTAAGCGTATACGGCGATAAAATAAAAGTTTACAACCCATCTACTACAGGCGGCGCGTACGAACTCGAAGTATTAAACGCCAAAGGAGTTAAGGTAGACAGTAAGGACGGTCTGTTCAGCGGAACGTTCGATTACGATTTTTCCGTTCTTGACGAAGGCGATTATACCGTTAACGTAACTTACGGCGGAAGAACCGCTGCCGCTTATTACAAAAACAAGGCTTTGGCGAGAGTTTCGTTCTTCAGAGTAGAAGAAGGTGTATTCATGTTCAACGAAGTCGCTCATGCGGAATACTATACCGTAACGATCGACTGCGGAAACAAAGATCACGAACACGAAAACCTTAAAGTAAACGGAAATTCGTATAACTTTGCAAGCTGCGAAATGCAGGAAGGCGGTATAAGATTTACCGTTAAAGCATATGCGGACGGATATCTTACTTCTACATCCGAAGTATACGTTTACAAAAAGAATCTTTCCGAGGTTACAGGTCTTGCTTACGATCCGGTCAAGTCTGAACTTACCTGGAATGCGGTAGCGAACGCAGATAACTACGTGGTTACCGTTAACGGCGAATCTTACGTCGTAGAAGGAACTTCTTACTCGCTCCGCTACGAGACCGGCAGCGTAAAAGTAAGCGTAAAAGCCGAAGCGAAAGGATATATATCTTCGACTGCGACTTTAGACGTAACCGTTTCCAGACTCGCTACGCCGACGAATATTAAAATCTCGAACAACGTTATTACATGGGATGCGGTAGAAGGCGCAACCGGATATATCGTAAAAATGCTCGGAAGAGAAAGCGAAGTAACCGGAACGTCTTACACTATCCCCGCAAAAACTACGGCTTCGGCGAAGATCACTATAATCTCCAAAGCAGCTAATTCCGCTAACAACTCGGTTGCTTCCGAAGAAATAGAAATCGAAAATTACGCAAGCTCGATGAACCCCGTATACAACAACGGCAAGGTTACCTGGGCTTACAGATACGGCGTAGATACTTACGTTGTTAAGGTAAACGACGGCGAAGAAGTCGAAGTTTCCGGCAAAAACGAAGCGAACGTCGTTCTTACCAAGGAAGGCGAAAACGTAATTTACGTAAAAGCAAAATCGGACAAATCGTGGCAGACCGCGGACGTTACCGCTTATAAGGTAACTTACGAAGTTTCGGGCGGCAGAACGGTCGAAACAGAATATAAAGCAAAAGGAGATCCGATCAATCTTCCCGAATCGAATAAAGACGGATACGATTTCGGCGGCTGGTATCTGAATAAAGACGGAGCCCAGGGCAACGGCGAAAAATATTCCGATTATAAATTCACCGATACTAAAAATATGACTCTGTACGCTTCCTGGAGTCCCAAGACGTACACGATTTATCTTAAACTCGACGAAGCGGACGAAAATCCCACCGAAGTATACGTAAAATACAGAGAACACTTCAATCTCGGCGTTGCAAACGGCCACGATGCGGCAAAGATGTTCAAAGGTTGGTATGACGCAGCCGGCGGATTCGGCACCGCATATACCGACAGAAACGGTAACTCGAACTTCATATTCAACAACACTTCGGATAAGGTTTTATATTCCGGCTGGTATACCGTTCTCGCGTTCAGCGACGCTGTTACCGATCCGAAGAATTTACAGGTAAAGAAAGGCCGCGACCTTACGGTAAAAGATAATCTTATAGAAGAAGTTACGATACCCGAAGTTTATAACGGAAGAAAGGTAACCGAAATCAACGCTCTCGCGTTCGAAGGCTGCTCGACTCTTAAAACTATAAATATTCCGGAATCGATCGAATACCTTTCGATTTCCAACATCGAAAACGCGTCTTCCGGTACCGGTTCCGCATTCCAGAAAGATACCCTTCTCGAAGCGGTAAACGTTTACGGCGACGGAACACATAAAACCAAATACTTCTCCGAAGACGGCGTAGTATACGCAAACGAAGACGACGGCAGCGTATCGCTTTTATTGGTACCCGCGGCTAAGAAAGGCTCGTTCAGAATTTCGGATAAAGCCGATTATATTCCTTCGAGAGTAATGCAGAGCTCTTTGGTTACGGAACTTATAATTCCCGCGTCGGTTAAAGAAATCGGCGGTAACGCTTTCGATAGTGCAAAGTTTACGAGAGTAGAATTCGAAAGCGGAACAGGCAGCGATCTTTCGCTTACGATAGGAGACAGAGCTTTCAAATCCTGCTCGAGTCTTACAACGGTTGTTCTTCCTGCGCATCTTACCGAATTCAATCCGAAGATGTTCCTTTCCAACTCCTCGCTTAACACGATCGAAGTTAACGGAACCAACGGCAAATACACTTCCGTAGACGGTATGCTTTGCGAAAAGGGAGAATCGGGCGAAAACGGACTTACGCTCGTTTACGTTCCCGCGGGTTATTCGAAGAACCCTGTGGCGGCAGCCGCGAAAGGCAATATCGAAATCCCGAACAAAATCACCAGAATAGGCGACTATGCGTTCGCCGTTCTCAACGTACCCGCAAGCGCTCCCACCGGCGGCAAGGTCGAAACCGAAGACGATTACACTTTCGGCGGCGTAAAATACATTTACTCGGTAAAAATACATTACGGCGTAACTTATATAGGTAAAGGCGCATTCAAGAATTGTGCAAATATCAAAACCGTAGAATTCGAAGAAGCGCAGGTATCTATCGGACTTAAACTCGATATTCGCGAAGAAGCGTTTGCAGGATGCACGGCAATTAAGTCGGTTACGCTTCCCGCACACACCAAAACGGTAGAAAAATACGCTTTCTCGGGAGCGACAAGCCTTACTACCGTAACGGTAAACGTTATAGAAGGCGCAACGCTCGAAAGCGGCGCGTTCCAGAATAAAGAAAACGGCGATTACTACGTTACTAAAGTCAACATAGGCAAGAATACCGACATATTCGACATCAACGGCGTATTCGGCGGAACGAAAATAACCGCCGTAGAAGTCGACAAAGAAAACCCGTATATCTCTTCGGTAGAAGGCGTACTCTTCAATGCGGAAGGAACCACGCTTTTATTCTACCCGGCAGGTAAACTCGGCTCGTATGTAATCCCCGAAAAGGTTACCGAAATCGCGTCTGCGGTGTTCAGCGGAAAGACCAATATTACCGAAATAACGATCGGTAAAAACGTTAAAATAATCGGCGACCGCGCGTTCAAAGACTGCAGGCTTCTTACTTCGGTTATTTTCGAAGCCGACGGAACGGAAGCTCTCGATATACGTTCGGAAGCGTTCATGGGATGTTCGTCTTTAAGCGAAATATTCATTCCCGAAAGAACGACGAATCTCGGCGCGAGAGCATTCGCAAACTGCACAGGCTTTACCTCGATAAACATTCCCTCGAACGTAGAAAACATGTTCGAAACGGAAGGTGAAAAGAAGGTATTCAACATATTCGAAGGTTGTACCAGACTTGCGACGATCACCGTGGCGGCGGACAACGCAAACTATCTTGCCGAAGGAAACGTTCTTTATACCAAAGAAAATTCAGTAGCGACCGAACTTATCTTCGTTCCCGTAAGAAGAACGGGCGAAGTTCACGTACCCGCAACGGTTAACTACGTAATCGACAGAGCGTTCTACCAGAACATGGGCGTAACGGGAGTTATCTTCGACAAAACCGATAATGCGGAATTCGTTCTCGGCGACGAAGTATTCAGCGGAGCGAGAGCTCTTACCTCGGTAAGTCTTCCCGCAGGTCTTAAAGAAATTAAAGAAAAATCATTCCTCGAATGTGCAAGACTCGAATCCGTTACTATCCCGTACACCGTAGAAAAAATAGGCGAACTTGCCTTCTACGGTTGTGCGAAACTTTCGTCGGTAAATTTCGAAGCGGTAAAAGAAGGCGAAACGGCTAACAAGCTCGTAATCGCCGACGGCGCGGACTATAACGGCGGAACGTTCGGCGTATTCGGCGAATGCTACTCGCTTGAAACGATTGTATTCCCCGAAAGAACTTCAGTAATCGGAAGCTATGCTTTCGGACAGAGTTCGAACGCAAAGACGGACAGCTATCTTAAGACCGTAACCATACCGTCCACAATCGAATCGATCGGAATGTACGCATTCGGTTACTGCACCGGCATAACGGCGATAAACATGCCCGAAACGTCGGCTCTCGAAGACAGAGGCTCCATAGGGGCAATAGGATTCGGCGCGTTTGCGGGACTCGATAAACTTACGGCGATCAAAATTCCCTCGTCCGAAAAGCAGTACACCATTTCCGGTAAAGCGTTTATCGGCACAGGAATAACTTCGGTTAAAATCCCCGCAAACGTAAAGGAAATAGTAAGCACCGATCCGACCAAGACCAGTACTGCCCTTTACGGCGCATTTGCGAATATGCCTGCTCTCGAAAGCGTTGAATTCGCTGCAAACAGCGCAATGACCGTTATAAGCGCAGGTGCATTCAGAGATAACGATTATTTAAACAAAGTAGTTTTACCCGCAGGAATACAATCCATAGGCGATAGCGCGTTTAATTCCGCAGGCGAAAAGACGGATAAGGAATTCAACGTAACATTCACCGCGAAAGAAGACGGCACTTATGCGTTAAAAACGATAGGAAATTTCGCATTCGGTTATGCAATTAACTTAAAGAGCATAACCCTTCCCGACGGACTTACGTCTATCGGCAACAGTGCGTTCTTCAAAACGGCACTCACTTCGGTAACCATTCCTTACACGGTAACTACGATCGGTACGTCCGCATTTGCAGGAGTCGCGGACGGAAGAAGCGAACTTACCGAAGTTACCTTCAACGTAGGTGAGAACGGCAAATCGAAACTTCAGGCTATAAAAGCCGGGGCGTTCAAAAACACCAGAATCGTTAACGTAGTATTCCCCGAAACCGAACAGGAACTTGTTCTCGGCGGCGAATCCAATAATGTATTGGCACCCGGACTTTTTGTTGGAGATACCGACCTTAAGACGGCGCACATCTCGCTTTCGATAAAGGACGTAACGGGCGTATTCGAAGGTTGTCCCAACATGACCGCGATAAGCGTAGCCGAAGGACACACGGTTTACAGCTCCAAAGAAAACGATCCTATACTTTACAACGCAAATCAGACCGGCATAGTTTATATCTGCGGTCAGCTTAAAGGCAACAACGGCGTATATGCGATCGACGGCAATATCACGACGATCGACGCAAAAGCCTTTGCCGAACAGTTATCTCTTACCAAGGTAGAAATTCCCGCATCGGTAATGACTATCGGCGAAGAAGCTTTCAAAGGCAGCTCGAACCTTGTCGAAGTAGCTTTCGAACACGGCAACGGCGTAACCAGCCAGCTTGTTTCGATCGGCGCGTCCGCATTTGCGAACTGCACGGCTCTTACCACGATAAAACTTCCCTCAAACAGCACCTTCACCGTACTCGAAACGTTGGTATTCTCGGGATGTACATCGCTTACTTCGATAACGCTTCCCGAAGGACTCTTAACAATCGAACAGTTGGCTCTTTCCAATACGGGTATAACCGACCTTACGATACCTTCTACGGTAAAGACTCTCGGCGATTACAATAAATACGCTACCCAGATGAGCGGCGTATACAGCAGCCTTGAACACGGTATTCTTTTCTCCAAAGAATCTTCGGGCAACTTCACCGCGAAACTTCAGAAACTTACCATTCTCGGCAATCCCGAAAGCATAGGTATAGGCGCGTTCGCATACTGCCGTTCGCTTACCGAAGTACACCTTTCTAACAATTTAACGACGATCGGCATAGGCATGTTCGCAGGATGTCAGAATCTTTCGACCATAAAAACAGTAGACGAAGCCGGCAACGTTAAAGGCGAAAACGGCAAAGCGATACTTCCGGGCAGACTTATCGAAATCGGTAACTTTGCGTTCAGCGGTGCCGGAATCAGAGAAATAACCATTCCCGAAAGCGTTGAAAAGATCGGCGAGAACAAGATGGGATCTTCGTCCACAGGCGAAAGCCCCTTCAATCATCCTTCCGATTATTCGGGCGATTATACCAGCTATTCGTTCTATATGAACTATCCTTCGGCACTTGAAAAGGTAACCATACTTACCTCCAAAGCAACGTATTCCAACTCGACATTCTTATCTTGCAGCGCGCTTACGACGGTAGTTCTTAACAAAAATATGACGGCTATCCCCGCAGGTATGTTCAATAGAACGGACTCTCTCAGAACGATACAGGAAATCGACTCCGTTACCGGTGTAGTTTCAGGTAAAGAAGGCGAAATAACCATTCCTTCCGGCGTAAAAACGATAGGTAAGGACGTATTCGAAAAGTCCGGTATCGAAAGAATAGTCTTCGGCGAAAACATCGAAACCATCGAAACCGGGACGTTCGGAATATTCTATCACGCGGATAACTTAAAGAGCATAACCATACTCGGAGATAAGACCGTATTGAAAGGTAAGCTCGCTTCATATTGCGATTCGTTGACCGAAGTTATACTTAACAAAAACACAACGACCATAAACTCGCAGCTTATCAACTATTCGGCTTCGTTCAACACCTTAAAACTTTACGATCCCGAAACGAAGCAGACTATAGGCAACGACGGCGAGGTTTGGGTTCCCGCGACGATGGAAACCATTCCTAACTTGTTCCTCTGCAATGCGTCTTCGATTACGACGGTAGTAATGAACGACGCCGTAACAGAGTTCGAAGCGAGAGCTATCTATGAGTGTTATTCGTTTACGACGATGAAGACTTATAAGGTAGACGAAAACGGAAATTTCGTTACGGATAAAGACGGCAATATCGTTCTTTACGGAAACGACGGCGAAGTAAGATTCCCGTCCGCACTCGCAACTATAGACGACGGTGCTTTATACGGCACGGTTGCGACGACCGTTGTATTTGCGGGTAACGCTCTTAAGACAATACCCGACAAGGCGTTCGAACGTAACAAGAGCCTCGATACGGTTAAATACGTTTCCGGCACCGACGAAAACGGCAACGAAGTAATAGTAGGTAAAGAAGGCGAAGTCTGGATTCCCGAAGGAGTTACTTCCGTCAATACGACGATATTGCTTAACTCGCCGATAAAGAAGGTTGTACTTCCCACGACGCTTACCAAACTCGGCGACGGCACCAGAACCGAAAAGGACGGTACGTTCTATAACTCCAAGACTCTTCAGGAAGTAGACGTAAGAAGCAACAACATTACGACGGTATGCGCAGGCGTATTTGCCGGATGTTCGGGACTTAAAAAGGTTATTCTTCCGTCGAATCTTCCGTCGATCGAAAAGTATTTCTTCAAAGACTGCACGTCTCTCGAATATATAATCGTAAGAGACGAAGAGGGCAATCTTTCGACCGAAGACAATACCACCGCGGTAATACCCGAAGGCGTAACTTCGATAGGCGATTACGCGTTCTATAACACCGGTATCGGTTCGGCTAAATTCGGCACGAAGCTTAAAACGATAGGCGACGGCGCATTCTCTAACTGTCTCAACATGACGGCGTTCAAGATAGCCGAAGGCAATACCAACTTCAAGACAAGCAGCGGCTTGCTTCTCGATAGCGCAGGTAACTTCCTCGCATATCCCGCAGGTCTCGACAAAGACGTCGTAATGCCCGAAGGCATAACCGTAATTGCCGACAACGCGTTTGCGGACAGCAATATAAGAAGCATTCATATCCCCGCTTCGGTAACCGAAATCGGGGCAGAGGCTTTCAAAAATACTACCAATTTAAGGGAAGTAACGTTTGCGGATAACAGCCAGCTTTCCGTAATCGGAGACAGAGCTTTCCAGGGATCTTCGTTAAGAAAGATAACCATTCCCGCTTCGGTTGCCAAGTTAGGTACGCCCGTGGCGGAAAGCAAAGGCACGACGTATTACTACAGTAACACCGACCTCAACAAGAACGGCGTATTTATGGATTGCGACAAGCTCAAAGAAGTAGTTATGCTCTGCAACCCGACGACTATCGCACAGGGTACGTTTGCGGGCTGCTCGAGACTTAAAACGGTGACGCTTCCCGAAACGATGCTCGAAATCCCCGAATTCACCTTCTATAACTGCACCAGCCTTGTAACCGTCAAGACGGTTTCGGGCGATACGGTAAGAGGCGAAGACGAAGTAGTCACTCTTCCGAACTCGTTAAGAACGATAGGCTCCGGTTCGTTCGCTTCCACGGCGATAAGAAGCATAACTATCCCCGCAGGCGTAAACACCGTGGGCGATCTCAGCTTTAACTGCTATCTCAATCCGAATGCGGCGGCAAAAGCTTCGTCCAGTCTTAAAACGTACAGCGTATTCTATAACTGCGTTTCGCTCGAAACGGTAACATTCCTCGGCGATTCGATAACGATGTACGATCCGTATCTCTTTAACGGATGTACTTCGCTTAAGAGCGCGGATCTTCCGGACAATATCGAATTTATGGAAGACGGTACTTATTACGGATGTTCGTCTTTAAGAAGCGTAAAACTTCCGGCGGACCTTAAAATAATAGGTAACTGTGCGTTCCAGTATTCCGGTATTACGAGCATTACCATCCCCGAAACCGTAACGGACTTCGTAGGATATACCAGCGCTAAAAACAAAACGACAAAACTGTACGAAAAGAAGCTTGCTTCCGTATCTGCGTCCAACTTGCCTTTCAGATACTGCAAGAGCCTTAAAACGGTTGTATGCAATGCGAGAACACTTCCGATGTATATGTTTGCGGATTGTACTTCGCTCGAAACCGCTACTATAAATTCGACCAAGATAGGCAACTATTTGTTCAGTAACGACGAAAGTCTTACTAAAGTAACCTTCGCCGATTCCGTGACTTCGATCGGAACAAGCGCGTTCCAGAACTGTACTTCGCTTACAAGCGTAACGCTCCCCGAAAAGATCACCGAAGTCGGCACGAGCTTCTTCAGCGGATGCGCTTCGCTCACGAGCGTAAACTTCAAAGGCGCGGTAACCGCAATAGGAAGCAGCGCGTTCAAGGATTGTACTTCTCTTTCGAACATAACGCTTCCCGAAAGCCTTACGAAAATCGATTCGGGCGCTTTCAGAAATTGTACCTCTCTTAAGACGATCGAACTGCCCGCAAGACTTACCACTATCGGTAATACCGCGTTCGCAGAAAGCGGATTGACCGAAATAACCATTCCCAAAACCGTAACGTCTTTAGGTACCACCTTCAACTACGACGTCGGCGGATACTATTGGTACGATACGACTTTGGTAGTAAGCGGCGTGTTTGCGGCTTGCGAAAACCTTACGAGAGTCGTATTCGAAGAAGGCTTCAAAGGACAGATCGGTGTTCAGGCGTTCATGAACTGTACGAATCTTTCCGAAGTGGTTCTTTCAAGCACTACTACGGGTATCTCTTCGGGCGTATTCGCGAACACCGCGATTTCCTCGATAACCATACCCGCTTCGGTAACCGCGATAGGAACGCACGTATTCGATAACTGCGATAACCTTAAGTCTATCGAAGTAGATTCGAAGAATACCAAATTCAAGTCCGTAAACGGCGTACTTTACGGCAATGCGATAAGTATGGTAAACACCGGCGAAGACGTTCTTATAGCGTATCCCTCGGGCAAGACCGACGCTACTTATACGGTAGCCGTTTCGGATATTCTTCCCGGCGCATTCGTCGGTAACGACCACCTTACCAGGGTAACCCTTCCCGGCAACCTGGTTTACTACACTTACTTCTCCAATGCGACGACTGCCAAAAAGAGCAGCAGCGTTGCTACCGGCACCAACGTTCATCTCGGTTTGTTCGGTAACTGCTCCGCTCTTACCACGGTAGAATTTACCGGAGAAATAGGCTTTGTTACGAACTACATGTTCAAGAACTGCGTCTCGCTTAAGACGGTAGGAACGAGCGATAATCTTGTCGAAGGCAAGGTAATACTCGAAGACGTTACGAGAATAGGCGACGGTGCGTTCGCCAATACAGGTATCGAAGATCTTACCGTAAGAAACAGCTCCGCTATAGCTTATATAGGTTCTACGACAACGGGAACGTCGTACACTCTTCCTAATAGCGATTCTAATAAGATGAAGGGCGCTTTCTCGAACAACGCAAGCCTTGTAAAGGCGGTAATTGATACGCCGATAGCTTACATTCCGGATATGCTCTTCTATAACGATCCGAATCTTACCGATATCACGCTTCCCGATACCTATACGGGCGTTAACGCAGCGGCGTTCATGATGACCGGTATAAGAGAGTTCAAAGCGCCGGACAGCTTACTGTATCTCGGTTACAAGACCTCGTCAACGACTAATTCGACGAAGGGCGGATATATATTTGCCGATTGTCCGAATCTCGAAAACGTCGAACTCAACAACGGATTGCTCGTAATAGGTCAGTACAACTTCAATAACTGCTCAAAGATTACGAAGCTCGATATTCCCGATTCGGTACAGTGGATTTGCCGCGGAGCGCTCACCGGTACGTCTATAACAGAATTCGTAGCTCCCGCGTCGCTCTATAGTTACGGCGGCTTCGGATATAATAGTTCGCCGTCTGTAGCTAACGTTACTCTCGAAAATGCCGAAACGACTATGAGCGTAGGTATGTTCTACGGAATGGAATCGGTAAAGAACGTTGACTTCTCCAAAGCGAATACTACGTTAATGTATGCTCGCGGCATGATCGCATACTCCGGGGTAGAAACCTTTAAGTTCCCCGAAGGAAGCAGCAGCTACTACGTTCCTTACTTCTTCTTCACCGGAACAAAGGTAAAGACCGTAGATATGAGTCCGATCAAGTATATCAATAAGTATGCCTTCTATAAGTCGGCGATAACTGAAATAACCATTCCCGGAACGGTTGTTACCATACAGGACGGCGTATTCAGAGAATCAACCGACCTTACTACGGTAGTAATAGAGGAAGGCGTAAAGACGATCTCCGCCGAAATGTTCTACGGATGTACTTCGCTTAAGAAGATTGTTATTCCTTCCACGGTAGAAACAATAGCAAGCGACGCTTTCACCGGCTGTACGAGCCTTACCGACGTTGCTTTAAGCGAAGATAACGGCGTATACGAATACAAGAACGGCGTAATCTATTCCAAGTCCGAAAAGACCGTTGTTGCGGTACTTACCGCGGCGAACGGAGCCGACCTTACTCTCGAAAAATTGTATTCGGTATCCGCAAACGTATTGAACGGCGCTTCGTTTAAGACGATCACTCTCGATAAGTCTTACGAAGACATCGGCGAATATGCTTTAGCAGGCGTAACGGCTGAAAGAATCGTTCTTTCTTCCAACACCAAGTCTATCGGCGAATACGCTTTCGCTAACGCCAAGGTAGCTTCGCTTGCGATTCCCGCAACGGTTAAGTACATCGACGCAAACGCCTTCGACGGCTGGACGGCGGATCAGACGATAACGCTTACGATAACCGAAGCCGAAGCGACCGCTAAATACGGTACGGATTGGCTCAACGGCTGCAACGCTACGATCGTTTACAAGCAGGCGTAACGTAAAAGATTCCCTTAACGGGAAAATCAGAAACAAAATAAAACAACCCGTGTTTCCGGTAAAGGATATGCGGGTTGTTTTTATTTTCAGATCGGGTAATTTCAGCCGTAAAAACTTCTTTACGGCGAAAAATCGTCCGTTCCGGGGAAAACAAGACGAAAAGAAGGAGGTTTTATTTAATGGGATCCGAAACCCGTCGGACGGCGATATGCCTGTAAAACCCTGAACGATTGACGAAACAAGTTTTTATAGGCGATATGAAAGTAAAAAAATACTTTTTTTTGTAAAAGAACGCTTATTTATTTGACATACGGGGCGTTTCGTGCGATAATAAAATGCACTAAAATGTCGCAGAATATATTTAAGCGTATCGGAAGACGTAAGAGATATTAACTTATTGTTCGCTCAAAAGGTTAATGAACTCTTATTAAAACGTTTCCCGTGGCTTGATTAAAGAACGATAAAAATCAAAAAGTGAGATGTAACCATGGTATCAGAAAAAGACATTGAACAATTCAGCAAACAATGCGCAGCCATCTTCGAACAGATTTCGAGAGACGTCATCGGTCAGAAGGAAGTCGTTCAGGGAACGGTCATTGCAATGATCGCCGGCGGCAACGTACTTTTGGAAGGCGTTCCCGGCGTAGGTAAAACGAGACTCGTAAGAACGCTCGGAAGAGTATTCGATCTTCCGTTCTCGCGTATTCAGTTTACGCCCGACCTTATGCCTGCGGACGTTACCGGTACGAACATTATCGTAAAAGACGAAAACGGAAACAGCTCCTTCCGGTTTCAGAAGGGACCCGTATTCAGTAATATTATTCTTGCGGACGAAATCAACCGTGCTACGCCCAAAACGCAGTCGGCTCTTCTCGAAGCCATGCAGGAACACACCGTTACAGTAATGGGCGTTTCGAGAAAGCTCGAAGAACCTTTCTTCGTACTCGCTACGCAGAACCCCATAGAACAGGACGGCACTTATCCGCTTCCGGAAGCTCAGATGGACAGATTTATGTTCAAACTTCTCGTTCCGGATCCTACGCTCGACGAACTTCTCGACATCGTCAATATGACGCAGAAGACTATGGAGGAAGTTGCGGACAAAGCTTGTTCCGGCGAACAGCTCCTTCAGATGAGAGCAACCGCAAATCAGATTCCCGTTGCGGACGAAGTCATGAAGTACGCTATGATTCTTACTTCGGCGACTCATCCGACCGGTCCCGTAGCTTCCGAAGCCGCTAAAAAGTACGTAAGAGTAGGTGCTTCGCCCCGTGCCGGTCAGGCTATAATTTCGGCGGCAAAGGTTATGGCTCTTATAAAGGGCAGATTCAACGTAGCCTTCTCGGATATCAACGAACTCGCTTATCCCGTACTTCGTCACCGTCTTAAACTCAATTTCGAAGCGATCGCAGAAAGAATTTCTTCCGACGACGTTATAAGAATGATCGTAGACGAAGTAAGCAAAAAATACAAAGCGAAATAATAAATTCGCTTTCCGCCACCGTCACGGCGGAAACAAAAGTGGAGAACAGTAATGAAAGTTTCTTTTTTGAACGACAAATTTTTCAGTCGTCTGGAGACGTTATCATTTAATTTAAGAACCGACCTTTCCGGTTATTTCGGCGGTAAGCATCTCGTCGCAACGAAGGGACAGACCGTAGAATTCGCCGATTTCAGGGAATATCAGCTCGGTGATGATATTCGTCGTATCGACTGGAATCTTTACAGCCGTTTCGAAAAATACTTTATAAAATTGTTCACCGACGAAAGACAGATGCAGGTTCAGATTTTTCTTGACTGTTCGGCTTCGATGGGCAAAGACAACCCTTATAAATCCGCTTACGCCGTAGCTACCGCCGCGGCTCTCGGGTTTTTATCCGTTCACAACATGGATAAGGTTTCGTTCCAGCTCATGAAGGGCAACCGTGCGGAAAATCCATTCGGAACGATAGTCGGTAAAAACGCCTTTTACAGGGCCATCAACGAACTCGATAATCTCGAATTCGAAGACGAAACGGATATCGAATCCTGCGTTACGTCCTGTCCCGAAACGGGGATGGGCAACGGTCTTACCGTAATCGTATCGGACTTTTTTACGGATAGCGACTGGAAGAAAGCGGTGGACTATTTATGCTATAAAAAAAGACAGGTTCTGCTGGTACAGGTAATGTCACGCGAGGACGAAGAGCCTTCGTACGACGGCAGAGTCAATCTTATCGACGCGGAATCGGTTGACATCTCGGACGATAAGAATATGAAGATAAAGATTACCCGCAGTATGCAAAAGGCATACGACGAAGCTCTGGCTGATTTTAAAAAGGATATCAAAACATTCTGTTCGAAACGCGGCGTAGGCTTTATTTCGATAGGATGCGATTCACCCGTCGAAAGAGTACTCTTTGGCGAACTTTTGAAAGTAGGTATTATGTCATGACGTTATTAACCCCTCTCGGCTTGCTCGGACTTATCGGAATACTGGTGTTGATTATAATATACATCATAAGACCGAATTTCCAGCAGAAAGTAGTTTCCAGCACATACGTATGGAAGCTCAGCCTTAAATACAGAAAAAAGAGACTCCCGACGAGTAAGTTGAGGGATCTTCTTATTATAATCTGTCAGATTCTTGTCCTTGCGTCCTGCGCGTTCATAATCGCTAAGCCCGCGTGCATCGTAAAATCGACCGAAACAAATTCAGAAACGGTTATAATAATCGATTCTTCGGCGAGCATGCTCATGAGTTCTAACGGCAAAACCCGTTTCGAAAGAGCAGTCGAAGCAGCCGGAACCAAGGCCGGTGAAGTTCTGGACGGCGGCGGCGAAGTAACCGTAATAACCGCGGGACCGAAAGCGGAATATCTTTGCGAAAAAGAAACGAAAGAAAACAAAGAATCCGTTTTAAGAGAAATAAAAGGACTTTGGAGCGACAACCAGAACGATATAAAATGTACTTACGGCAGCGACGATATGGAAGGAGCGATGACTCTTTGCGCGGATACCGTTGCCGATAACCCGAAGGCCAACGTGTTTATTTACACCGACGCCACATATGTCAACGGTTCCGTTCCGGAAGGAGTGAACGTAATAGACGTAAAAGGCGAAGAGGAATCGAACGCCGCCATAATCAACGCGACCGTTACTCAGGATCAGAACAATTATGTTTTTTCGGCGGACGTTATTCGTTACGGCACAGAAAATACTCCGCTCTCGTTAAAAGCGAGCTTTTACGGAGTTAACGACAAAAGCGGCGAAAACGGCAAGTTAACTTTCGAATTAAAAGATATACCTGTCGTCGCGAACGAAACTTACAGAATAACTTTCAGAAAAGACGTCGAATACACCGACGAGGACAAACTCAGAGGTTATAAATTAGTCGAAGAATCGAAACTGGTTCTTTGCAAACTCGTAGCCGATACCGACGTTACCACCGACGAAGAATACGGCGTGTATTCGTTCGAACAGGTAATGTTCGACATATCCGAACCCGATGCTTTCGATTTCGACAATCACTACTTTATATACGGCGGAAAGAAAGAAAAACTTAAAATTCTTTACGTTACCACTCCCATTGACAAGAACGGCAAAGGAGAAGAAAACCCCTTCGTTCCCGCGGCTCTTTCCATAGCGAAGAGCTATTTCTCGTCGAGACTCGATATCGAAGTAGATACGGTTATGAGCGACAAGCAGTATCTGCTGACGGGATATAATATGTATATTTTCGAAGGGTTGAAGCCCGATTCGATGCCCGTGGACGGCGTAACTTTCCTGATCAATCCCCCTAAGGGAGATTATAAAGAGTACGGATTCGACCTCGGACTCGAAATTACTTCTAAAGGAAGCGAAGGCGACCCGTTGTCGTCTAATTCTTCGAACAAACTTTTAGACAGCTTAAAAGCCGAAGACATCACCGTTTCGAAGGCGATGTCGTTAAAGAACTTTACGGGATCGGACGATTCTCCGTATAATTACGAACCCTTGCTCGAATTCAACGGTTCCACCGTCGCCATTGCGAGAAACTGTAAAGAAAATCAGACCGTGGTAATGTCGTTCAGCACGCACTATTCGAATATCGCATACGGACATATCGCGGTGCTTATGACAAATATTATAGATTATTATTTCCCCGCGACCGTAAGCGGAACAAAATTAGAGGTCGGCGGAAAGATCGAGATAAACGCGAGAGGCTCATCCGTAATCGCAAGGGAATCGGGTTTCACTCAGGAAGAATTCACTCTTACCGAATTCCCCGCGACGTTGGTTCTCAACAGACCGGGACAGTACGTTATTTCGCAGACGACTTATTTCGGACAGGATCTGACGGATACGATATACGTAAGCATTCCGCAGAGTGAAAGCGCTCTTACCGAAGAAAGATATGCGCTTGAAAATCCGTTTACCGAAAGAGACGATTCCGACTATTTTAACGATCTGCTGGTTTATCTGGCGGCGGCGCTGGTTGCGTTACTGTTCGTTGAATGGTGGCTGCATTCGCGCGAGAGCATATAAGGAGGCGAGACTATGCGTAATTTACACCTGACATTTTCGCATCCCTGGTTGCTGCTCCTTTTGATTCCGGCTATAGCTTTTACGCTTATACCGTATTTCAGATTAGCCAAAAGATACAGAAGAACGAGAAGCCGCATAACGTCCATGGTTCTCCATATGATAGTTATGGTAATGGCGGTTCTGACTCTCTCGGGGCTCAATTTCAGATACGAAAAAGTAAACAAAAACAATGAAATTATTCTTCTTGTAGACGTCTCAGCTACAGAGAACGATATAGAAAAAGACAGAGACGAATTTGTAGAAAAGGTCATAGAAGAGAGCAAAGACGATAATTTTAAAGTCGGCGTCGTTCTTTTCGGATACGACCAGGTTTATGCGGCGAAACTCGATACGAATACCGACAAGGTTATCGAAGAGTACAGAGACGCACTCGAAAATAATCTTCCGGATACTACGGCTACCGATATAGCCGCGGCGTTAAGATACGCGAAAGATCTTTTCGAAACGCCCGATTCGAGCAAGATAGTTTTAGTATCGGACGGTAAACAGACGGACGAAGAAGCACTTAACGTTATAAGATACGTTTCGGCGCAGGGAACAAAGGTCGACACCGTTTATTTCGGTTCGAATGCAAACGGTACCGAAGCGGCAGTTACCGCGATAGAACTCCCCGATAAACATATCGTCGAAAACGAAGAATGTTCGATAACGGCGACGATCGAAATAAATTCTTCCAATATAGGCAAAAACGTATCCGGCAAAAATTATATTTACGCCGATCTTTACGTTAACGGCGAACTTTCGACCACAAAAGAGATAAGAGCGGAAGTCGGCAAACAGAAAATAGCCTTCGAACACACTTTTACGATGACCGGACTCAACAAGGTAGAAGTAAAATTAAATTCGGACGGACTTTCCGGCGATACGATTTCAGAAAACAACTCGTATTGTTCTTACATTTATCTCCAGGTCTTCAATAAGATTCTTATTATCGAAAAGACGCAGGGCATGGCGGAAGAATTCAATAACGCCGTAAAGGAAAGATTCAACGAAGAAGACAAAACGAACGTCGACGTCGTTGCGGTAGCTTCCGGCAACGTTCCGACAGACCTTGACGGATTAAGAAAGTATCATCAGATAATTCTTAACAATATATCGAACTCCGATCTCGAAAAGATAGCTGTTCCGGGGAAGACGAATAAAGACGCTTTCGTAAGACTTCTTTACTCGTATGTTTACGATTACGGCGGGGGACTGCTTACTCTCGGCGGTAAAGAAGACGATAACGAAACTTCGCATGCGTATTATAAAGACGATATGTCCGGAACGCTTTTCCAGGATATGCTCCCGGTTGAAGCGACCGATTACAGCGCGCCTTTGGGCGTTGTGGTCGCAGTCGATATTTCCGGTTCAATGGAAAATAATAATCTCAAATCGCAGGCTTTTCAGGCTGCGGCGAACCTTGTAAGCAATATTCTTTCTCCGGACAGAGACTACATCGGAATAGCTACCTTTGCGGATACCGCAACCGAACGCGTACCGATGACTTCCGCTGCGAAGAAGAGGGAAATAGTCGAAAAGATAGCGGCTATAAACGAATCCGCCGACGACGGCGGTTCGACCGGTTTCACCAACGCTATAAAAATTGCGGGCGACATGCTTCAAAGAGCTGCTCTTAACGTAAGCAAAAAGCACGTTATAATCATAACCGACGGCGCTCCTACGGATGAAGCTTCGGAATATCTGGCGGCAGCGGCGGCGAATTATAGCAACGATATAACCTTATCGGTAGTTATAATAGGACCGCATAACGAAGGCACTCAGTCCAAAATGGAAGAACTTACCGCTCAGGCGGGCGGTTCTGCCGAAGGAAGTAAAGTTTATTTCGCAGATGCTTCGAACTTGTCGGAACTTTTGATCAAAGACATAAAAGCTCCCGAAATCAAAAACTTCAACCCCGAAAAGTTCAATCCCGTTATATCGAATATGATCAGCAACGTCGTAAGAAATCTTCCGAGAGAAACCGACGAAGAAGGAAATCCGACGGATAAAATGGCAGCTTCTATAGGCGGCTTCTACGGAACGAGACTGAAGAACGGCGCGACGAAACTTCTCGACGGTATAATTATAGAAAGAAAAACCGTCGACGGAAAAGAAGTCAAAAAAGAATATCAGATAGGCGTACCGTTATATGCGGAATGGAGCTTCGGTAAAGGTAAAGTAGGAAGCTTTATGAGCGACGTTTACGGCGACTGGGGCAGCGAATTTGTAGCAAGCGAAGCAGGAAAGTTATTCCTTTACGGAGGCGAAGTCGAAACAACCAACGCCGACGGCGTAAAAGAAATTATAACTTGTCCCGGCGTCATCAATTCGCTTATGCCGGTAGAAGATAATACCGTAAAAGAAATACAGATAAGAACTTCCGGCGACAATTATTATCGCCAGATGAACGTCCTTTCGGATCTTAAAGAAGGCGAGACCATAAGCGGCGAAATAGTCAGAGTCGAAAAAGACGGTACCGGCGCCGAAACCGAAAGCGAAAAAATTTCTCTTAACTCGGTAACTACCGATAATAACTCTCCGGTACTTGTAGCGACCGCGATAGGCGAAGAAAACAGCTTCGGAAGATGCGTATTCTCGATAAAAGAAGCGGGCGTTTACAGAATAACTCTTAAAAAGCTCGATAAAAACGGAAACGAGGTTTATTCCGTAGATTATTATCAGGTTTTATCTTATTCGTCGGAATATAACATTTTCGACGTGGCGACAGAAGACGAACTTAAAGAATTCATGGCAAGTCTTGCCGATAAAGGCAAGGGCGGGGTTATAGACGGAGTCGACGACACGTATGAGATTTTCAGATCGTTTATAACAGGATTCAAGAGAAACTTCGATCCGAGAACTCTATTTATGATTATAGCGATCGTCGCGTTCCTTCTCGATATCGCCGTACGTAAATTCAAATTTAAATGGATTCACGAAATAATAAGGGATCACAAGGCTAAACAAGCCGAAAAAGAAAAAAGCAAAGTTCAATAATTCATAAATGCCGGCGATAAAACCGACGGCAGAATTATTATATATTTATTATAAAAAAATAAATGCAGCTTTGCCGAAACAATCGAACAACGAAAAGCAAAAGAATTTTATTTTCACAAACGCCGAAAAGGAGTCGACATGAAGAAAAACTTAAAACTGATATTGATATGCGCGTCGGTGGTAGTAATAGTCGCCGCGGTAGTCGCTGCGGTTACTCTTACCAGAAAGACCGCCCTTGCCGCGCCGTCGTCGATTACCTATGACGAAGACGATAATCTTAACTGGAGCAAAGTCGACGCAGCGAGATCGTACGAAGTATCTCTCACGAACATAGACACCGGCAAAAAGACGTCGCTTGAATCTAAAAAGGAAACGTTAAGCCTTTCCGGAATAGAAGAAGGCGATTATTCGATAAAAGTAAAGTCGGTGGCGAAAAAAGGCAGCAAATATAAAGATTCCGACTGGAAAGAGCTGGGTGGATATTTCAGAAAATACCGAGAAATCGGATGCTTGTACAGTTCGACGGAAGGCGGCACGGCGTTCAAGTTAACTAAAGTAGGTTCCGCGAAAGGCGATATAGTAATAGACGCTACCTATCGCGATAAACCCGTAATCGAAATCTCGGACAGCGCTTTCAAAGGCAGCACGAGAGTAACGAGCATAGTTATAGAAGACGGAATAAAAAAGATAGGTAAAGACGCTTTTTATAACTGCAACAAGTTAGAATCCGTTATTATTCCCGATTCCGTAACAAGCATCGGTCAATACGCTTTTATGTACGGCAGATCGTTAAGATCGATAAAATTGCCCGAAAACATTACCGCAATCGAAACGGGAACTTTCTCTTATTGTACTGATCTTCAGTCGGTCGAATTTAACGAAAACTTAAAAACCATAGGAAATCAGGCTTTCAGCTACTGCGGTTCTCTGGCAGAAGTAGTTGTCCCCGACTCGGTCGAAACGATAGGCCCGGAAGCCTTCGAATCGTCGGCTATGATGACGGACTCTCTCGAAAGCGTTGTTTTAGGCGAAAGCGTAAAAACTATCGGAGACAAGGCTTTCGCATATCGCAACAGCCTTAAAACCGTCGTCTTTTCCGACAGCGGCAATCTTGAAGAAATAGGAACGCAGTCTTTTATCGGCTGTACGAATCTCGAAAGCGCTGAACTTAAAACCGGACTTAAAACCATAAGAAATTATGCGTTTTCCGGATGCAAAAAATTAAGTCTCGAAGGAACCGACGGCAACGGCGGTATAGGCGGAATACCCGAAACCGTTACGTCTTTGGGATATAGAGCGTTCTACGAAACTTTAATGTGCAATTTCACGCTCGCTACGACCGGCGACACTGCGAACGATTATTTATATATAGATAACTGGGTAGTCGGCGCGGGCGAAAATCTTAAAAAAACTCTTACCGCAATCGGCGAAAAGACCGAAACGAATCAGACATCCGTTCCTTTTAAAGAAGGAACCGTAGGCATAGCGGATTACGCTTTCGCGAATAAAACCTGGACGGGCAGCGAACTTAACAATGCTCCCGTACTCAGAAGCGTCAATCTTCCGGCAAGCGTAAAGTATATCGGAAGAGAAGCTTTCTGCAACAACACGGTGCTCGATACTTTTTCGGCGCAGGATTCTTCGCTCGAATATATAGGCAAATACGCATTCAACGGATGCACTTCTCTTACGAACTTATTCCTTAATAACGGCAAACTTACCGAAATAGATTCGTTCGCGTTTTATAATTGCAGCAGTTTATTCGGCAGCAATATAATACCGTCTTCCGTCACGAAAATCGGACAGATGGCTTTCAAAAAGACCGGTAACTGGAATAACGTTACCAACGGCATAGTCTTAATAGACAATTGGGTAATGGGAATAAACGGCACGGCAAAGGAAGTCACTATCCCAGATTCGGTAAACGGCAAGAGCATGAAAATAGCAGATTACGCCTTTTACAAAGTGACCGATCTTACAAAGGTGAACGGTCTTGAAAACGTATCGTATATAGGCAATTCGGCATTCCGCGAATGTTCTTCGCTTGAAAAAATTACACTGGATCCCAATCTCAGAAAAATCGAAGATTACGCTTTCTTCGGTTGTGAAAACGCCGTAATAGGCGAACTTCCCGGAAATATCGAAGAAATAGGCAATTATGCGTTTTATAATTGCAAAACGGCGATAAAAGATCTCGACTTATCTTATACCAAACTTAAAAAGATAGGCGACTATGCGTTCTTCGGCTGTACCGGAATAGAAACGATAGAATTATCGTCCCCGAAACTTACGTCGATAGGGGCGTACGCGTTTTACGGTTGCTCGAATATCAAAGCGATCGACATACCCGGTACTGTAACAGAACTCGGGGTGAGAGCTTTCAATAACTGCATCAATGCGAAAACGCTCTATATAGGTTCCGGTTTAACCGAAATAAACGATTACGCTTTCGTCGGGTGCGGATCTCTTTCGGAGATCGTTATTCCCGACACGATAACTAAAATCGGAAGGAACGCCTTCTACAACTGTTCGGACATAACGACTCTTAAATTAGGCAAAAACGTTAAATCGATAGGCGCTTACGCATTTGCGGGACTCGCTTCTCTTACTTCTCTTGAAATTCCCGCAAGCGTTACAGAAATCGGCGATTACGCTTTCAAAGGACTCAAATCGGTAGAATCCGTAGTTATTTCAAACAATATCGAAAGCTTGGGACTTCACTCGTTATACGGAATTTCGAAAGCAACTTTTTATATCGAAGCTTCGTCGATAAAAGACGGCTGGAACAAAAAGTTCAATTCGTCTAACCGTCCCGTAATCTGGGGCTGCACGCTTGACGAAGAAAAACTTTACGTCGTTTCGGTCGAAGTCAAAGACGGATTTATTTCCTACCGGAAAGCCGAAGGCGGAATAACCGCTCCCGTAAGAACGGGTTATACGTTCAAAGGATGGTCCAAGACAGCAGGAAGCGCGACGGTAGATTATTCGGCGGCGGATATAGCTGACGCAAAAACAGGCGAAGTATTATACGCAGTCTGGGAACCGGCAGCCGATGCAGCTTCTGCGGAATAAAGACGGTAAAATCAGCTAATTATATGTAAAAACAGGGGCGTTAACCCCGTTATCCTTAAAGGAGAAATATATGAAAAAACTCAGAAATGCTTTAATAGCGGTCCTTTCGATCGTCGCAGTGATAGCGGCGACGATGGGGCTTGTCGCATGCAAAAAGGAGAAGAAGTATCAGCTTACCTTCGCCAATGCCGAAATTGCGGCTGTTTCCGTCGAAGACGGTAAGACGTTTACCCTTCCGACCGGACTGACCAAGGACGGTTTCGAATTCGAAGGCTGGTATCTCGACGCTTCACTCAGCGGCGACAGCGTTACCGAAGTCAAGATAACCGCAGACACCACCGTTTATGCAAAATGGACGCAGCTTTACACAATATCGCTCGAACTTTCCGGCGGTAACCTTTCAAAGACGAGTCTGACGGTTAAAAAAGGCGAAAACGTTTATAACGCCGTTAAAAATCTCAAGCCGACAAAGACCGGATACGAATTCATGGGCTGGTACAACGGCAACAGTCCTTTGGGAACCGGCGTAAAAGCGGATAAAAATTTAACCCTTACCGCAAAATACGGCGTAGGTTACGACGTCGAAATCTGGACGCAGAAGACGACTCTCGACGGTTACGAACTTGCCAAGACGGAACATCACGTAAAAGATCTCGGCAATAAAGAATCGGTAACGGTAAGCGCGAATGAAACCGTAGAAGGATTTACCGCAACCGAAAACGATAACGAAGTTTTAAGCGCGACGCTTAAAGTCGGCGAAGCGAAGGTTGTATTGAAACAGTACTTCGACAGAAACGAATACGACGTTATCTATAACTCCAACTATAAGAGATATTCTTCCGATCTTGAAAATACCGAAGTAACCGAAAAGGGCTACTACGGTGTTGAAAAATCGGTACAGACCGAATTATTCTCTTTCGACGGATACTATCTCGAAGGCTGGGCCGAATCTGCCAACGGAGAAATAAAGTATCGCACTTATTATCTCGACAATCACAAATTCGGCGAAGCCGCTACTAAAACTCCCGATAGCATAGACGTAAGCGAAAGCACCGTTCTTTACGCCGTATGGAGCAAAGGTTATACCGACATTGCGGGAATAAGCAAAGACACCTATTATATCGCTAAAAACAGCGCCGGCGAGGAAGAAATTTACTTATTCAGAGGCGACTTCTTCATAAAGGGCAGATATATTTCCAAGTCCGGAAGATTTTTCGTGGACGATCTCGTTGACGGCGAAAAAATAATCAAACAGGGCAAACTCAACGAAAACGGAACTTATACCTATTCGGATAGCTCCGTATCTGCCGACGCCGAATATTACCAGTATACGGGAAGTGGCATCAACGCTAACACGAAGATAACTCTTAAAGAAACCGACGCAACAGTTACTTACGAAGTAAAAGATTCGCAGGGCAAAGTTACCGATACTTCGACAGGCACTTATACGCATGAAGAAACGAAATACTACGTTCTTTATACGGCTACGTTCGATTCCGGCGATAAAGAGGGAACGACTCTTCACTTTATCGTAGGCACCGCCGGAAGTTACAAAGTATTCCAGGAATGTAAGGAAAACCATAAAGAAGCGGGTAAATTCTATCTCGGAAGCGTTGAAAAGGGAAGCCGCACCGTTAAAACTAACGGTAATTATATCAAACTCGACGGCTTCGGAATAGCGACCGTATACAATTCGAACGACGAAGAACAGGGCGCATATAACTATGCTTATTCGAACACGACCGACGGCGAATTAGTACAGCTTACGATTTCGAACAGCAAATATATATATAAGGCTGTAGAACAGGAAGGGAAAAAAGTTCTTTTATCTTATACCTCTTCCGCCGTATATAACAAAACTTATACTTTTAAGAACGGAGATACTCTTACTCTCGACGGTTTCGGATTCGCTACTTACGTCAAGGGCGAAGAAACGATCGAGGGAACTTACGGCATCGAAAACGCCAACGATCCTTTCGGGGCTCTTCTCAACGTATTCAGCGGAGAAAATACTTACAGAATTTTAATCAAAACCACTACCGAAATACAGCTTAATGACCAAGGCGTTCAGACTAAAGTAACGGTTTATACTCCCGAACTTAAAAATAACGATTATAAAGCTTTCTATTATAAAACCGGCGTCGAAGACGATAAAGGAAACACTTCGTACGGAATTTACAAGGTTCCGATGGTCATCGGCGAAGAAGAAGGAAAAGCCCGCATATATTCGCTCGCTTCGAACGGCAATTACGTAAACACTCTCGTAGCGGACTGGACTTACAACGGAGAAACTGGTCTTTACACTCTTACGAATATTACCGAAGTCGCTTACGAATGGAACGGACTTACCGATATAACAAAAGACTTTATCGATAAGATAAAATCGTATAAGACGATAATCTTCTACGGAGATACTTCGACCTATCAGGTTGCCGTATGGTATATCAGAAGTTATGCGGGAGAAGACGAAGTTCTTAAACCCAACTATACCGAATACACCGGCGCAAACAACACCAAGATCACCTTGCTTTTAGATATAGCTCTTTACAGCGACGGCGAAAACGTTTATACCGGAACATATTCCAAGAAAAGTAACGCTTCTTACTATACCGTTTCGTACTTAAAAGACGGAGAAACAGTAAAAATATACGTAGAGTTCAACGAAGAAAACAAGACTTTTACTGTTCTTGAATCGCTTCCGTATACTCTTAAGCTGACTACCGATTCTAAGGTAACTTTGGTATTCGACGGTAAAGGCGGCGTTACCTACACTGTAACCGAGAACAGCAGCAATAAGACCGAAATCGCAGGTTCCGTAACCGAAACTTCCGAAAAAGCTCTTGTTTCCGGCTCTCAGGTATACGAATTCACTCCGACCGACGAAGCAAACGCGGCTTATAAATGCAAATTTATAATGTTGTACAGCGGAAACAGCAAATATTTCGCCAAGTTTGACGAAAAGTTCAGCGGAACGTTCACGAACGGAGCAGAAACTCTCGTTCTCGACGGATATGCGTTCCGTGCAAGATATACCGACGCTGACGGCAGCTCGACTACCGACAGCAGCACTTCGTATGCGATTACGATTACCGAAGATACTGCGGTTGTTTCGGTTGCGGTAAACAAAGCAACGAGATATTTCGATATTAATGCGACGAGCAAGACCTTTACTATAAAGGGAGACGAATACGGAACTTATTACGTTTACGAAAACGGTAATCAGAGAGACTATTACGTCGAACTCGACGGTTATAGCCACGCTAAATTATTCAAATTAACCTATGACAAAGACGGTACTGCGGTAAGAAATTACATCAATGAAAACGCTACCTATATTCTCGAAGGCGACAACGTTATAATATCAGACGCAAACGGCGATATACTTCTCGCAGCCGAACGCGGATATATGATAAAAACGATAAACGGAAAGCAGTACAAAGTCAGCATTCTTATCGTAACCAACGACGAAAAGTTCGCTACCGCTTTTGTAAACAAGTCAGATCTTAACGTTCTCGTTCTCGACAGAATGGGTAACGCCGTAAGATACGATAAAGACGGAAAGAGAACTACCGGTTCGTACGTTATCGTAACTGGAACTACCGATGCGGAAGGCAACACCAAAGGTTTGCTTTATTTTACCGACGGAAACAAATACGCTACCTATAATTACGACGTTAAAGAAAAGACCATAACCGAAAACGACAGCTACGAAGAAGTAGCGTATTATTCCGAAGACTTCTCGCTTCTTTACTTCACAAACTACGGCTTGTGCCAGGTAGACGTCGAAAGATGCTATTACGAAGTCGTAAACGGAAAATACGTCGTCTATAAATACGATCCCGATAACTCCGACGCTTCCGAATTCGGATTCGTCGAAGTAGACCTGGGAACCATGGGCGATACGAAGACTTACGGTGACAAACTCTATTACAAGCACGGAACTTCCGCAATCAATTTCGTAAGAAGCGGCGATTCCGGAGAATTCAAGTTAACCGGTTATCCCGTAGAAAAGATCACCGTTGCTCCCGGCGGGGAAGACGAATTCAAGGCAAACGGATACGTTCAGGTAAAAACTTCCGAAGATAAAACAGCAAATCTTAACGGCGTCGTAAGAAGAGTCAAGACCGAAACCGGTTACGAAACTTATTTGGACGTAACTACAACGGTAGGCGGCGTATTCACTTTCAAGATCAATTTGTCTTATAGAGGAAGAGACAACGCTACGTTCACCGTAGAAGCGCTTTCTTATGAAGTAAACGCTGCACCTTCGACCTATTACAGCGTGGCTCAGTTTTTCTACATGTTTACCGGAACAATTCCCGCAAACACGTACGGTACCGTTAACATGAAGCAGGAATACAATTCCGCAAACGAAGTAACTTCGGTATCATTAAAAGTTAACTATTCCGAAGCTTATAGCAAAACGCTTGGTTTCGTAGACGCGGCCGGAGCTACGTTATCCGTAGACGTTAACGACATAAATGCGGTTAAGGTTGCGGGATATTTAAATAATAGTCAGACCGTTTATCGTACGGACTTCGAAGGCAATGACGGATATAAATACAGCTTGTACTATATTTTCAGCCTTAATTCCACGTTTAACGCCGCATCCGTTCAGATCTACGCTCTTACGAGAAACGAAGAAAACACCGATAACGGACTTACCGTAGTAACTCAGAGAATAGTAACGTCCGATACTCTTACCGCAGGCGACTACTTCAGTGTAATCGTAAAGAAGGGGAATGCCGAATATTCTCTCTCGCTCGTAAAAGAACTTGAAAACGGCAATGTACGTTACGGCAGCAGAAAGGTATCCGAAGACAAGAAGAGCATCGAAACGCATTACTTCGATATAAACTTCGTCGAAAGGACTCCCGTAGAAGGCGTTAAAGTTCTTCCGCTTGAAAAGGTTATCGCGAAAGAAATCGAAAACGTTTACACTTACAGAAACAGCCGCGGCGATATCGTAATGGACGTCGTTCTCGATAAAGATTCCGCTGTTCTCTATTACTACAACGGCATGAACATGGACGTCGCAAGCTCGAGTTACGACGCCGACAAGAAAGAAGTTACCGCAACTACCTATCTCAACGGACAGGAAATCACCTGGGTTCTTAAAATAAAGGATCGCGGTATGGCTATTCTCGAAAGATGGGTAGGCAAAGTTACCGAAGGCGGAACCCCCGGCTACAGCTATGTTCTTGCTGACGGAAGCCACAGCATATTCGAATATTCTACGGGCATATATGTAGTTACCGACGGCGAAACCGCTTATCGTGTAGACGGAAAAACTCTAGAAGTTACCGGACTCACTCTCGTAAAAGGGGATAACGGGGCGTTTGTCGTAATAAGCGAAGACGGAGCGAACGTGCTTTTCTTCACGACGGACGGCAACACCGTTTACAAACCTTCAACCACGGTTAAAAATTCCGAAGGAAACTATACCGTATCTTACGATACGACGGTAAACGGAAATAAGGTTACGAAAACCTATACCGTTATAATAACGGAAGGAAAAGTTACCATAACCGAAGTTACCGAAGCCTGATAAAATAAGAACAATAAAATTCCGCAAACGAAATCGTCTGCGGAATTTTTTATTTTAAATTTTTAACGAAAGGGGCGGAAAATATGTTTCCCACAATTTTTTGCGGTCGATTATTTATGATGAAGCGGCTTTTTAAGTCGTCCCGGTCATGCGGCTTTCATGTAAGCGTATATTTATATATTTTTTTGAATTATTCACGCAAAAATAAGTTAAAAACCGGCGATAATATATATATAAATATATATTAGCGAAAAAAAGTAAATACATATTTTAAAAACGGGCGCATAATGTTTTACTTTTATAAAAAATTGTTGTAAAATATATCGTACGTAAACAATGGAAAATATGCGTTGTAAAAGTTAAAATCAAAGATTTTACTACACGCTCGCAATAAAGAGGACACTATATGACAAAGATGAAAAACTCGGCAATCAAATTTTTGACCGCAATACTTATCGTATGTATGACGATCGCCTGCTCGGTAAGCGGTCTTACGGTATCCGCTACGGAACTCAACCGTTATTCGGCTTCGGGTTCTTCTTCCGGCATAAGCTATGAAAGCGGTTCGGATTCTCAGATCACGAAGATTACTTCGTCCGTAGATACGGGAAAAGAAAATTATTTCGATAAAAGCATCGTTACCGAACTTCCCGACACCGTGGACGAAAATCAGGCGCTTTCGGTAATAGTAAGCATGAATACCGAAAATATTTACGAAGCTTACGAAGATCGCGGCAACGGCATGTCTGTTTCCGAATACGCCGCCACTTCTGACGCGAAAAAGGTTTCGGCTAAGGTTTCCGGTGAAATAGATAAACTTATAAGAGTTCTTAAAACTTCGGGCATCAAGTACGAACTCGGCGAAAAATACGACACTCTTTTATCGGGCTTCGAAATAACGATAAAAGCTTCCGACTTTTCCAAGCTCGGCAACGTTCTCGGTAAATATTCCGTAAAACTCATCGTCGGCGAAGAATACGAAAAGGCCGAAAACCAGGTAATCAACAATGAAGTCGACATCGACGAAGCCACGGGTATTTTCGACGGATCGTCTTCCGGTTACGACGGCGAAGGCGTCGTTGTAGCCGTTCTCGATACAGGTCTCGATTATTCTCACTCCGCTTTCTCTGTAAATAACTTCGAAGGCGCGGAAGAATACGATGCAATAACTCTTTCGAACTTAAAAGGAAAAATTTCAAAAACGAGCGCGGCGAAGACGACCAAAGGTCTTACCGCAGAAGACGTTTACGTTTCGAGAAAGGTTCCTTTCCAGTACGACTATGCGGATAAGGATCCGGACGTTTCTCCCATTAACTCCGAACACGGCACGCACGTTGCTGGCATCATCGCCGGTAACGACGATACGATAACGGGCGTAGCTCCTAAGGCTCAGCTCGCTATCATGAAGGTTTTCTCCGATACTCAGACCGGCGCTAAGACCTCGTGGATTCTCGCAGGACTCGAAGATTGCGTAACTCTCGGAGTAGACGTAATCAACATGTCGCTCGGCACGAGCTGCGGCTTTACGAGAGAAGAAGACAAAGATAACGTAAACGAAATTTACGACAGAATAAGAGAAGCGGGTATTTCGCTTATAACGGCAGCTTCCAACGACTACAACGCTACGATGGGCTCCACTAAAAACGGAAACCTCGGGCTTACTTCCAATCCCGACTCCGGTACGGTAGGTTCGCCCGCAACTTACGAAGGCGCTCTTGCGGTTGCTTCGGTAGACGGCGTAAAGACGTCTTATCTCGTAAACGACGGCGAAATCATTTATTTCAAAGAAGCTTCCACTTCCAATGCGGACGTTAAAAAAGATTTCGTAACCGATATTCTTAAAACGGTAGGCGGCGTAAGCGAATACGAATTCGAATACGTAACCATTCCCGGCGTAGGAAGATCTTCCGACTATATCGATTCGGACTATTCGGGCAAAATCGTACTCGTAAAGAGAGGCACGACGACTTTCGAAGATAAGGTAAGAATAGCTCTTACCGAAAAACACGCTTCGGGTATCATTATTTACAACAACGTTTCCGGCTCCATTTCGATGTCGGTCGGCGACGATATAGGTGCGGTCTGCTCGCTTACTCAGGACGAAGGCGAAAGACTGGCGGCAAAAAAGACCGGCAAGATCAAAATCTCGCAATCGCAGAAGGCAGGTCCCTTCATGTCGGATTTCTCTTCATGGGGACCGACTTCCGACCTTAAGATCAAACCCGAAATAACCGCGCACGGCGGCGAAATTTTGTCGGCTGTTCCCGGCGGAAAGTACGAAAAGCTTTCGGGCACTTCGATGGCGGCTCCCAACCAGGCGGGCGCAACGGCTCTTATCCGTCAGTACGTCAAGTTCAGCGGTGTATTCGACGACGTTATAGAGAAAAAGACAGAAAGCGGAGTAACTACTTACAACAACGTAAAAGTTACCGATATAGTAAATCAGCTTATGATGTCCAATACGGATATCGTATACAATAAAAACGGGCTTCCGTACTCCGTAAGAAAGCAGGGCGCGGGACTTGTAAGCATTAAAAAATCGACGGCTCCCACGGCGTACATCACAACGTACGATACCGAAGGAAACGCGATGAACAAGACTAAACTCGAACTCGGCGACGATAAAGAAAAGACCGGCGTCAAGACGATGACCTTCGACATTCACAACGTTACGGACAAGGCGGCTTCTTACGATGTTTCCGCAATCGTTATGACCGAAGGCGTAAGCGAAACTTACACCAGCCACGACGAAAAGACCGTTACGCAGGACGGATATCTTCTTACCGGTTCCGTTACGACGGTAACGGAAATCAAGGGCGGTACGGTATCCGGCAACAGAGTAACCGTTTCCGGCAAAGGCACCGCTCAGGTAACCGTAAAGATCGAACTTTCCGATGCGGATATGAGATATCTCGACAAGTCGTTCGCTAACGGCATGTACGTGGAAGGGTTCATTCAGCTTAAAGCGGTTTCCGACGAAGTCGACATGAACGTTGCTTTTTTAGGCTTCTACGGAGATTGGGCTAAGGCTCCCGTGTTCGACGAAGAATATTACGACACCAACAAAGACGAAATAAACAAAGGTCTCGACGAAAGAGAAAAACTCATGGAAGACGCTTATGCGACAAGAGTTATAGGCGGACTTTACAGCGACTATATAATGACGCTCGGCACCTATTATTTCGTGCAGGATCCGAGCGCTACGCAGATAGCAGCCGATAAAGATAAGATAGCTCTTTCGAATCAGGACGGCGAATCGGGATATACTGCGAATAAGATAAGAAGCATCAGCGCGGGACTATTAAGAAACGCCAAGGAAGTGCAGATAAGCATCAGGGAAGAAGCGACGGGAAAAGTTGTATGGACTCGCACCGAATACAATCAGAGAAAATCGCACAGTTCCGGCAGCACGATTTACGCTTCCTCGATAGACGTCGAATATTCGGCTCTCGACCATGACCTTAAAAACAACACGAAATATATCGTAACCGTTTCGTCGTATATCGACTACGGCAAGACCGCCGACGGCGAAATAGATTATTCTTATCAGGATGCGGTAAACGAAAGGAATACTTTCGAGTTCCCGCTCTATATAGACTTCGAAGCTCCCGTGATAACAGGTGTAACGTACAGAAAGGAATACGACAGATATACCAAAAAGACCAATCTTTACGCAGACATTTCCGTTTACGATAACCATTATGCGATGGGACTTCAGGCAGGCCAGATATTAAGAACGCCCGACAACAAACTTACTCTCGATACTTTCGGCAAATACATCACTCCCGTATACTCGTCGTACAATTCGACTTCTACGGTAACGGTAGAACTTACCGATTATATCGAAAGACTTAAAAACTCCGTAGGAATAAACGGCAATTCCGTCGAAAGCAGACCTAATACTTTTGTAGTAAGCTGTTACGACTACGCGATGAACTCCGCTATTTATGAAATCACTCTTCCCGAAATCGAAGAGATGACCTTCGACGAAAGCGAACTCACGCTTAAAATCAACGAAACCAAAGACCTTTCGCAGTTCGTAACCGTATATCCCGAAGAAGGATGGGTGCAGACTCTTAAGTTCGAATCTTCGAAGGAAAGCGTCGCAAAAGTTGTTAACCAGACGCTTGTAGGAGTTTCTGAAGGCACTGCGGTAATTACCGCTAAAAACATGAACGGCGATCCGCTCGCGACTTTTACGGTAAACGTTACGAACGACGGAAGCTATTCGCCGGTCGAAGTAAATAAATTCAGTCTCACGGGTTACGAAACGCAATGGGCTTTCCATACCGAAACTTCGTCCGAACGAGAAATCGGGGTAACCGGCGGAAGCTATTCCTTCGGCGATACGGCGACGCTTTCGATGTATCCGTCGGAAAGAGTAAAAGCTACTTACGAACTCGATTCGTATTTCCCGGATAACACGAAGGTTGTATTCAGCGTAAGTAACAAAAATATTGCCGAAGTATCCGAAGACGGCGTTATCACCGCAAAGAAGAAAGGTTCGACTACGGTAACGGCGACCGTATACTACAACGGTAAGAGAACGTATAACTCCGGAAGAATTTCGATAACGGTAAAAGATCCTTTTACGATCACCAGCATTTACCTTATGTCGTACAAAGGACTCGGCGGCGAAGTAACCGTACCGTCCAACCGCGGTATCACTACGATACAAAGCTTCGCTTTCTCGAACTATGAGTTTATAGATAAAGATCTTTCGGCGGGAGACGTAATCGACGAAGAAGATCCTTACTACATCAAGCAGTGGTTCATCGGAGACAGAGACGAAGAAAAGACGGACAGAATAACCAAAGTAATCATTCCCGAGGGCGTAAAGACGATAGAGTCGTACGCATTTGCGAACCTTACTTCTCTGACCGAAGTCGTTCTTCCGTCCACTCTCGAAAAGATAGGCGTGGGAGCCTTCTACGGATGTACTGCTCTTAAAACGGTAAACTTCGATAACGTTAAGTTTATAAACGAAAAAGCTTTCTACGGATGCGGAAACCTTACCAATCCTAAGTTCACGAGCATCGTTTCGATAGGTAACTATTCCTTCCAGGATTGTACTCTCATCGACACAGTTACGCTTCCCGAAACCGCTCAGTCGTTAGGCATAGGCGCGTTCAGCGGTTGCTCGAGACTCGGACGTCTCGCTATAAGAGCGGGACTGGTAAAGATCGGTTCGAAAGCTTTCGAAAAATGTTCTTCTCTTAAAAAGGCTACGGTAAACGCTTCGGTTATTTCTTCGTACGCGTTCGACGGATGCTCCGCTCTTACCGATATGACTTTCGGCAAGGACGTAGCGGTCATCGGCGAATACGCTTTCAGAGGAACCGGACTTTCGGAATTCAAGATAGACGGCGCAAACGAATTCATAACTTTCAAAGATAACGATCGTTCGATCGTATATAAGTATGAAACCGTAGGCAATACCAAAGAATATAACGAACTCGTAGTAGCCGCTCCGAGAGCGGATCTCGGAGACGTAAACGTCGACGCAAAGATTATCGCAACAGGCGCGTTCTCCGGAAACATTTCGTTAAGAAGCATCAACGCTCCCAATATCGAAAACGTAGGCAACTATGCGTTTGCGGGTTGTATCAACCTTGTATCGGTAAAGATCGATGCGGCTAAAACGATAGGCGATTATGCCTTCTACGGATGCTCCTCACTTACCGCGACTCCCGATCTTAAAGATATAACCTCGATAGGATCTTATGCATTCGCGATGACGGCGGTTAAGTCGGTAACTATTCCGAACGATGCGGTCGTAGGCGATTATGCGTTCGCAAGATGCTACAACAACAATACGAAAGAATATTCACTTACCGACGTAACGATCGGCGATAACGCGACGATCGGCGAAGGCGTATTCTTCAACGGCTGGGGCGGAATGCTCGAATACACAAGCAGTTCGATCACTCAGGCATATATCAACGCTTATTACAACAAATATAAAGAAGAATCTTCCACAAGCTCGAGCGGAGTAAAAACAACGTACACTTATTACAAGCTCAACCTTGATAGGGACAGCTCCGGAACGATTCAGACAATACCTTCGGTAATCAAGAACGTAACGATCGGCGAGGGCGCGACAATCGGCAACTATGCGTTCGCCGCTGCCGGCAACCTTGTTTCTCTCGATTTGGCAGGCGGCGTTAAGATAGGCAATTACGCCTTTGCAAACGCCATAAGTCTTGAAAGCGTAGATCTTTCAGGTGTGGCCGAACTCGGCGAATATTCTTTTGCCGGTATGAACTACAGAGATTGGATGATAATCACCCAGTCGATCACTTCCGGAGGACAGGAACAGGTAATCAGCCAGTCGCTTAGTTACGCTTACGAAAAATTCACCGAAGACGGCGTGGATATGGTAAGATATCTCTATACCACGGCGGCTCCCAAGTTTACCGAAGTAAATCTCGAAAGCCTTAAAAAGTTCGGCGCGGGCGCGTTCGTAAACAACATAAACCTTAAGACGGTAAATCTCGGAACGGGCATCAAAGAACTTCCGGAATACGCATTCGCGAACTCCGGAGTCGAAACGATCAACCTTTCGAATATAGTAAAACTCGGCGACAGAGCGTTGTATAACACCGCTCTTACGGACGCAAACGTATCTGAAATCACTGAATTCGGCGCGTACGCTCTTGCGGGAACAAAGATCGTAAACGTAACGCTCAAAGACGGCGCGATCATAGGCGAAGCAGCCTTCAATAACTGCGGAGAACTCGCTGTCGTTAACAACCTCGGCAAAGCGAAGACGATAGGCGCATACGCTTTCAGAAATACGGCGATAACCGAAGCAGACCTTACTTCTGCGGAATACGTAGGTGACTTTGCATTCGGCGGCACCGACGTAACGACGGTAAAATTAGGCGAAAATCTTAAAGAATTGGGCGAAAATCCTTTCTATGGCTGTCGGATCGCAACGTTCGGCAGAGAAAAAGATATAACCTTTACCGACAAGACCGGATTCGAAGACACTTACGACGTTAACGAAAACGTTAAAGTTATAAACGGCGTTCTTTATCAGGTAGTACCTAACGGTATAAAACTCGTAACCTATCCTGCTGGCAAGACGGATAAGAACTTCGTCGTAGCGGACGGCACTGTAAGAATAACCGCGAGAGCGTTTATGAACGCTAAGATCGAAAGTGTAACTCTTCCGAGAGATCTTAAGTCGATAGGCGACAAAGCTTTCTACGGATGTGAAAATCTTAACGTTGTAACCTTCCTCGGCTATTACGCCCCCGTTCTCGAAGAACAGTATGACGAAAGTTACGTAACGACGAACAACTATCCTTCCAAAAAGAACGGTACCGACGGCAACGGACTCGAAATAACGTCGTTCTACATCTGGAATATCAAACCCACCAATTTCTTCTACGGGGCGAACTTCGTAGACTACGTCGGCAAAGTAAACAAAAACGTGGTAATGGTTAAACCCGTAAACGGACAGAACTACGATACGTTTATATTCGGTCAATACTTCAAAACGGTTGTATCGGGCGCGACTGCGATAACCGATCAGACGCTTTCGGTAATAGACGTTATCTCAAAACTTCCGTCTTCGATAACCTTAAGCGACGAAGAAGCGGTAGCGGCTGCCCGTAAAGCTTACGACGCTATATCGGGACTCGACCAGAAGAGTCTTGTAACCAATTACAGCAAGCTCACCGACGCGGAATCTACGATAAACTATCTTAAGAACAGAGATAATCCGACTCCGACGCCCGATCCCGATCCGACTCCCGCGAAGACGGTAAACGCATGGCTTATCGTATCTATCGTAACGATAGTTATAATCGTAGTTTTAGGCGCGGCGGCGGTAGTTCTTATCACTACGAAGAAGCTTGTATTTGCCGGTAAAAAAGAAAAAGTTACCGATAAAGAAGAAAAAACGGACGAAAAAGCCGAATAAACGAAGGCATTTTCGGAGGTAAAAATGAAAAGATTTAAATTAGCGTTAGGCTTATTTATAATTTTGGTGATATGCGCCGTAGGTTTTACGGCGTGTAACACTACCGAAATAGACAAGCAGCGCGAAAACGGAAAAATTATAACCGTAACGTACGACAGTAACGGCGGCAAAATGTTGCAGAGAGACGGCGTTTCTCTTATAGACATGATTGATCCCGACGATTACGCAGCCGATTCCGAAGGGAACATAAGCATCAAGCTTTTAGATCCCACGGATGCGAGAAGAACGCACGGCAACATGCTTGAAAAGGTTTCGGTAACAAAATCGGGATATTTCCTTGCAGGGTGGTATCAGAAGAGAACCGTAAAGGTCAACTCCGACAATGAACCGATAGACGATAACGGCAGAGTTCTGAAAGAAAATCTTGACGGAACGTTTAATTACAAAGATCCCAAAAACAAGGATGAAGAGAGTATTAACGTAACCCCGGCGTACAATTACGACGATCTGTGGAATTTTAACGAAGACGTTATTACCTACAAAAAGGGCAGCGGCAAAAAGGATATAACTCTTTACGCCGGCTGGGTTATGAACTTCAAATTCGAGTTCTATACCGTAACCGAAGCGGAAACGACTCTTGCCGCAACCTATTCGTTCAACTATCTCGACGTAGAAGCGGCGCCCGAAAAGGGAATAGACAAAATAGCCCTTCCGTCGTATACGGATAATAACGGCGAAAGAACTCCCGCAATGAATTATTCTTTGAAGAACAATTCGACGACGAATTTCCCGAGTATTCAGGGTAAAACGTTCGAAGCGGCGTATTCCGACGAAGCCTGCACCGAGATGATAACGGGCGATACCGTTACTCACGGCGGTTCGATGGATTACGAAAAGGGCGCGGGAGTAAATCCGGTAAAGAAAATTTATGCAACATATTCCGAAGGCGAAGTTTATAAAATAAAGACCGCAAAGGAACTCGCAAACAATGCGAAGGCTTACGGCTGGTATGAAATCGACGCCGACGAACTCGACTTTACCGAAGTCGTTGACGGAAACACCACGCAGATCGCATGGCCGGCGGCGTTCTCTTCGGGAAGCTTCACAGGAAGAATTTATCCCAAAAACAGCTCTTCGACCGTAACGATCAAAAACGTTTCGGCGGTTCAGAACAGACAAGGTACGGTTGGCGGACTTTTCGGAGAAATAAAAAAATCCGCAAAGATAACGAACGTAACGTTTGAAAATATTTCTTACGATATGGCTGCCGGCACCGCAAAATTAGGTTACGGATATTTCGGCGCATTTGCCGGAAACATCGAAAAGGACGCGGAACTTACAAACGTAACCCTTACCGGCGTAACTCTTCGCATCGGCTTGATAAATTACAATGCGGCGAAGTATAACGTTAATCTGATTGCCAACGGAGATATCTCCAAACTCAATATAACTGGCGGCGTATCTTCGGCTAAGCTTGAAGTATACGGCAAACACATAGGTTCGGGCGAAGCTTACTACTTCACGGTTAAAATTGCCGAAAGCGGCGAAGAACCCGATCCCGCCAAGTACGTAAAAAGAGCTGAAGGCGGCAAGGTAGAGTTTAATACTCAGTTCCAGAAAGAATCGGGAAACAAAGAAGTTTACGAAATTAAGTAAACGGAGGTAAAAATATGAAAATAGCTAAAAAGAAACTCACAATCATTATCTGCGCGGTTGTTGCCGCAGTGATAGCGATTGCAGGCGTTGTCGTAGGTGTAGTAACCTGCGGCAAGGGCAAAAAAGACAGTATCGTAATAATGTCCGAAGAATTAAACGGCTTATTCAATCCTTTCTATGCCACGACCGGCGCGGATCAGGAAATTATCGGAATGACTCAGATAAGCATGCTTTCTACCGATAAAACCGGCAATCCTACCGTTAAAGAAGCCGACGGTTCCGACAAGGCTACCGTAGTAAAGGCTTTCGACGTTCAGCAGATTAAAGAAGGCGAAACCGTAAGGAACACCGTTTACACGTTCGTAATCAAAAACGGTCTTAAGTTCTCCGACGGCGTTCCTCTTACCATGAACGATATTCTGTTCAACTATTACGAATATCTCGATCCCGTTTATACAGGTTCTTCGACGTTATATTCGACCAAGATAGTAGGCCTTTCCAACTACAGAACGCAGACCAACAGCCAGGACAGCAGTGCTACCGAAGAACTGATTGCGTCGCAGGCTTCTACCCGTGCGGAAGACAGACTTAAAGAACTCTGGCAGACAATCTTCATGGAACTCGGCAAACTCGAAGGTTCAACCGATTCTTATAAACTTACTCATGACGAATTCATCGCTAAAATCAACAGCGACGAATACACTCCCACCGACGGTTATAAAGACGCCGTAGCTAACGACGAAGAACAGAAGACTATGACCGACGAAGATTATAAGAAAAAGCTTGTCGAAGACTACGAACACGCTCTCGAAACGTTTATGGACGAACTCGAACTCGACTATAAATCCGCAAAGGACGCGTATGACTTCACTCTCGCTCCTTACAGCGAATGGAGTCAATATAAAGATAACGATATATTCAAATTCTTACTTTACGAAGGAACGATTACTCCTAATTACGCAAAGAAAGAAAATTCGTCCGAAGACGACCTTAACAAAATTATATCTTTCGACAATCTTGAAGCGCTTCAAAAGTATAAGACCGAAAAGGCGGCTATCCGGAAGGTTTATGACGACAACGTAAGCACAAACCTTCACGTAATTCTTACCGGATACGGCACCGCTTCGACTCTTCTTAACGAATACACCGGCGCGGCTACCGATATAATCATCCACAATAACTCGACCGGTTCGGGCGTTGACAATATCAGCGGTATCGTTTCGCTCGGTCATACGTCTACCACGACTCAGGTAAAATTAGACGGCGATTACGGCGACGGTAAAACTTACACCGTAGCTCACGAACACAACCCCGACGGTACTCCCAAAAACGAAAACGAATACGACGTTTTACAGGTAACCATCGAAGGCGCGGATCCCAAAGCTATTTACAGCTTAGGACTTACCATCGCCCCGCATCACTATTACGCTGCGGACGATAACGGCAATATAGTAGAAGGCGCCGAAGTAGACATCGCGAACAACAAGTTCGGCGTAAAGTTCGCTTCGTCCGACTTCCAGACCAAAGTAATTCAGTCCCGTAAACATCAGGAAGTTCCCGTAGGCGCAGGCGCTTACAAAGCTTCCGACGTAAACAACAGCGACAATCCTTCCGGCTCCGCTTTCTGGAACAGTAATATAGTTTACTTCAAAGCGAACTATAACTTCATGGGCGGCGCAGAAGAATTCAAACCCAAGACCGAAAAAATCCGTTATCAGGTAGTATCTTCTGCAAACGCTATAAGCAAACTTACTTCGGGCGAAGTAGACTTCGTAACGCCGCAGTACTCGCAGGACAACGCAAAGACTTTGAACGACCTTAAAAAGCAGGGTTACGAAACCCTTTCCGCATGGCAGCTCGGCTACGGCTACATCGGTATCAATGCGGGTAAAATCCCCGACGTCAACGTAAGAAAAGCTATCATGGCTTCGATGGACACGGCACTCGCGCTTTCTTACTATGAATCCGGTACTGCGATGAACATCAGCTGGCCTATGTCAAAGGTAAGCTGGGCTTATCCCAAAGCAGACGGCAGCGATATTACTTCGCAGGATATTCCTACGGGAAAGAGCTGGGTACAGTGGGAATCCAAAACAAGAGCAAAAGAAAAGATCGAAGCGCTTGTTCCCGGCGGTTACAGCGAAAAAATTACTTTCACTATCGCAGGATCTTCTATAACCGAACACCCGACTTATCAGGTATTCGCTCAGTCGGCGGAACTTCTTAACAGCTTGGGTTGGAAAGTAGAAGTAAAAGCGGACTCGCAGGCTCTTACAAAGCTCGCTACCGGATCTTTACAGGTATGGGCAGCGGCATGGGGATCCACGATCGATCCCGATATGTATCAGGTATATCACATCAATTCGAAGGCTACTTCGGTAAACGCATGGGGTTACAGAGAAATCAAGAACAACAGCACCTCTACTAACGCCTACGAATACAACATTATCAAAAATCAGTTAAGTCCGCTTATCGACGAAGCCCGTACGATGCTCGATCAGGCAAAGCGTAAAGAACTTTATCAGCAGGCTATGAGTTTGGTACTCGACTTGGCGGTAGAAATGCCCGTATACCAGAGAAAGAACCTTTACGCTTATAACTCCAAGACCATTACCGGCATCACGCAGGAAGTAAACGAATACACCTCACCTCTCGAAAAGATCTGGGAACTCGAACTCGTAAAATAATCTAAACTCCGGAGTAATTATGAGAGCAGCAAGCACATTTAAGTATATATTAAAAAGAATAGTCGTTTCGATCTTTATTTTATTCGGCGTTTCGATTATTCTTTACGCTTTGCTTCGCTGTATGCCTACCGACTTCGTCGAACAAAGAATACTGGCTTTGAACAAGACGGGCGAAACCGTCAGCCAGGAATTCATCGACCAGTTGTACAAGACATATGGTTTAAGCAAAGAAAGAACATTTTCAACAATAGTAGGCGGTTATTTTACCTGGCTCGGAAACGTTTTCAAAGGGAATTTCGGCAACAGCTTCATCAACCAGAGACCTGTTATTTCCGAAATCTTCGATCCCGACAGAATGGGTACTTCGTTCTTCGTAGCGGCTATAGCTACGGTTTTCGAATTTTTAATAGCCATTCCCTTAGGCATAACCGCGGCAACGCATCAGTATTCGGTACGCGACTACGTCGTTACGGTACTCGTTCTTATAGGTATCTCGCTTCCGTCGTTCTTCTTCGGAAACTTGCTTAAAGATATCTTCGCCAACAAGCTCGGCTGGTTCCCGCCGTCGGGTATGGGAAACGCCGGTATGAACTACACGCCGCTCCAAAAGGCGATGGACTATATGAAGCATATGTTCCTGCCTATTCTGACGGTAGTAATCTTAAGTATCGGCGGACGAATGAGAATGACTCGTACGAACATGCTCGAAGTCATGAATTCCGATTACATACGTACCGCAAGGGCGAAAGGTCTTAAAGAAAGCAAAGTTATTTACAAACATGCTTTCAGAAACACCATGATCCCGCTCGTAACGAGTCTTGCGGGGCTTATTCCGTCGCTCTTCTCGGGCGCGATGATCACCGAACAGGTATTCGACCTTACCGGTATCGGTAACTATGCGTTAAAAGCCATGACGCAGGGCGACATCCCGGTCATCATGGTTTACAACATGTTCCTTGCAATATTAAGCGTACTCGGCGTTCTTTTATCCGACCTTATGTACGCGGTAGTCGATCCGAGAGTCAAACTCGGTTAACGGAGGATTTATGGAAGAATATAATTTAAAATCTAATCCTTCGCAGGGGAACGTTTCGGACGCTGCCGAAGAAGTAATAGAAGAAATCAATCAGCCGGCAGACGAAATTATCGAAGACGGAGAAAAGCCGCTCGATAAAAACATAAAACTCATGTCTCCGACGAGAATGGTCTTAAGAAGATTTTTCAGATCGAAGCTTTCCGTCGCCGGTCTCGTAATGCTTATTGTGTTATTTGCGTTTTGCTGGCTCGGTCCGGCGTTTTACAGAACGTGGGACGAAGACGATTACGATCGTACGGGTAAAATCGAATACTCCGCTCCTTACGAATGCGAGGTGGACGGAGTTAAAATAACCCAGATAGTTATCACCGATAACGGTATCAACAAACTCGCTCCGCCGTCTGCCAGCCATCCGCTCGGCACCGACGAAAAAGGTATGGATATTCTTGCAAGACTTATGAAGGGCGGAAGAAGATCGCTTACGATAAGCTTTTTGGCGGTATTCATGATATCGGCGATAGGTATAATTCTCGGCGGTATCGCAGGGTATTACGGCGGAATAGTAGACAGCATCATCATGAGACTGTGCGATATTTTAATGTGTCTGCCGACCTTGCCGCTGATGCTTATAATAGGTACGGTACTCGATGCGAACAACGTTCCGTCGCAGTATTACATATACCTTTTGATGACGATACTGGCGTTCTTCTCATGGACGGGCATGGCCAGACTTGTCCGCGGTCAGATTCTGTTCTTAAGAGAGCAGGAATATATGGTTGCGGCGGAAGCCATGGGCTTCTCCACGGGAAGAAAGATCTTCAAACACCTTATACCCAACGTACTCCCGCAGATACTCGTTACCATGACATTGTCTCTGGGCAGTATGATTTTGTACGAATCCACACTTTCGTACCTCAATCTCGGCGTAAGAGTTCCTCTTTCGTCCTGGGGTACCATGGTTCAGATAATTTCTACCGAAGCCGGCGCGTCCATACTTAAAAACAACTTTAACGTATGGGGACCTCCGGGAATCTGCATTATTATCGCGGTACTCGGTTTCAACTTCATAGGCGACGGTTTGCGCGATGCGCTCGATCCTAAACAAAGGAGATAATGATGAATTTAAAGTTTTTTAAGAAAAAGTCGGAAGACAACAACGCTTCCGAAAATAAAACTTCCGATAAACATTATCTTACAGGTAAGGAAGTAAGAGAGATTGCCAAAGCCAACGCCAAGGAAATGCGCCGTCTCGAAAAGGAGAAGAACCGCAAAAAAGCAGAATCGGAATACACCACGACGATGAAGAACGACAACAACATTCTCGAAATCGAGGATCTCCACTCGTACTTCTTTACAGATCAGGGCGTAGTAAAAGCGGTAAACGGCGTTTCGTTCGAAATTCCGCTTAATTCCACCGTCGGCGTCGTAGGCGAATCGGGTTGCGGTAAGTCCGTTACTTCGATGTCCGTTATGCGCCTCTTGCAGGGACCTTCCGGTCAGATCGTAAGCGGCTCGATAAGATTCAAAGCAAACGAATACGTTCGCGACGTTAACGGCGATCCCGTATCTACCGGCGTGGACGAAAACGGCGAAAAGATTTACGAAACTCAGGAAAAAGTTTACGATATCGCCAAAATGCCGATTAAAGAAATGTACAGACTTCGCGGCAGACAGATGGCGATGATCTTCCAGGAACCGATGACGAGTCTGAACCCCGTATTCACGATAGGCAACCAGCTCGACGAAGTAACCCTTCTTCATGTTCCGGGAGCGACAAAAGAACTCGCCAAGCAGCGTTCGATAGACATGCTCAACACCGTAGGAATTGCGATGCCCGAAAGAGTTTACGCTTCCTACCCGCACGAGCTTTCCGGCGGTATGAGACAGAGAGTAATGATAGCCATGGCGCTTGCCGGCGAACCCCGTCTTATAATAGCGGACGAACCGACCACCGCACTCGACGTTACCATTCAGGCTCAGATACTCGACCTTTTCAACGATCTTAAACAAAGAATAAACGGTTCGATACTTCTGATTACGCACGATCTCGGCGTTATTGCCGAAATGGCTGATTACGTCGTAGTAATGTACGCCGGCAGAATTATCGAAAAGGGAACGGCTTCGGAAATATTCCACAACCCCTTGCATCCTTATACGCAGGGGCTGCAAAAGTCCAAACCCACGATGAAGTCCTCATCCGATAAGCTCTTTAACATTCCCGGCAACGTTCCGAACCCGATAAACATGCCCGACTACTGCTATTTTAAAGAAAGATGCTCGCAGTGCATCCATAAATGTTCGGGCGAATATCCTGAAATGGTGCAGGTAAGCCCGACGCACTTCGTTGCCTGCCACTTATACGAATCCAAGGAAAACTGATATGGAAAACAAAAAAAACAAGACCTCCGAAATCGAAAAGGCTAATTCCGAAGAAGTCATTACCGTAACCGAAACGATTATTAAAACGGATGAAAACAGCGATACCTGTATCGCCGAAACCGTGACGGAAACGATTGAAGAAAAGGGCGAATTCGACGAATTCGACGACGAAGCGGAAGCCGCTCTCGAACGTCAGGCAAAGGAACAGAAGATAGAAGAAGACAAACTTCTTCCACCCGATCCCGACGCGATTCTGGAAGTCAGACACTTAAAAAAGTATTTCGTTCTCAAAAAGACTTTTACCGGGAAGCCGCTTTCTACCTTAAAAGCGGTAGACGACGTTTCTTTCAAAATTAAAAAAGGCGAAACGCTCGGTATAGTCGGCGAATCCGGTTGCGGAAAGACTACTATGGGCAGAACGATACTTAAACTTCATCAGCCGACTTCCGGTCAGATATTTTTCGAAGGCGAAGACATAGCTAAGTATAAGTCGAAGCAGATGATTCCGCTTCGTACCAAAATGCAGATAGTCTTTCAGGATCCGTATTCTTCGCTCCCTCCGAGAAGTACCGTCGGCGGCATTTTGTCGGAGCCCGTCGCCGTTCACAATATAGTTCCCAAAGATCAGATCAAAGATTACGTTCTCGATCTTATGGATCAGTGCGGTCTGAGAGATTATTATTACGAAAGATACCCGCATGAATTTTCGGGCGGACAGCGTCAGCGTATATGTATTGCGAGAGCGCTTTCGGTAAACCCGTCTCTCGTCGTCTGCGACGAACCCGTTTCCGCGCTCGACGTATCGATTCAGGCACAGATAATCAACCTTCTTAAAAAATTACAGAAGGAAAGACAGCTCACTTATCTCTTCATTTCGCACGATTTGTCCGTAGTCAAATACATATCCGATAAAATCGGCGTAATGTATCTCGGCTCGATGGTAGAATTCGGCGACAAGAACGAAATTTTCGATAATCCTTTGCATCCGTACACGCAGGCGTTGTTCTCTGCGGTACCCAATCCCAATCCGGACGAAAAGGGACACCGAATCGTATTGAAAGGCGATATCCCGTCTCCCGCAAATCCGCCCAAAGGCTGCAAGTTCCACACTCGCTGTCCCAAGGCTATGGAAGTATGTAAACATATCGAACCGCCTTACGTCGAATACGAAAAGGGGCACTTCGCGGCGTGCCACTGTCTGAATATGGACGAAAACGGCAACTGCATGTCTGCAAAGCCGATCGAAGTAGTTAAAGAAAACGTAACGGTCGAAGAAAATTAAGCCGTAAAAAAATAGCGGAGAACCGTTAATGTCCCGGAAAAAAGAAAAAGTAAAAGAAGAAAAACCGAAGAAAGAAAAGGTTATATATTATGACGACGAATCGACTATAAGCGATATGTCGGCGGTGGGCGGTACCCGTCATAAGGTAAAAGATAAAAACGCCCCCAAAGCCACGCATAAAGAAAAGGCGAGAACCTTTTTCGAAGCGCAGAAGATGATGCTTCTGCCGTGCGCGATCGTTCTTGCGGTTATAATTCTGCTTTATGTACTTATGATGATTTTAACGCATTGTTAAAGCTATTTTCGGACAGTAAATAAAACAATTCTAAGCGGAAACTTTGTCGGTTTCCGCTTGTTTTTATAAAAACGCAGTATAGAAGGTTTTTTTATTAAAAAGGTGAAAAATGATTATTCCCGACAGAGTAAAAATGAATGAACTCGGACTTAAAGAAAGGACTTCGACTTTTAACGAAGTTTTTGTCGGCTATACCGAAGATCAGGCGAAGGAAGAAGCCGGAAGATGCCTTAATTGCAAAACCCGTCCTTGCTTTTCGGCTTGTCCGATAAACAACGACATTCCCGATTTTATAGCCAAAATAAAAACGGGAGAATTCGAAGAAGCATATAAAATAGTCGCAAAAAAATCGGACTTTCCGGCAATTTGCGGAAGAGTTTGCCCGCATGAAAAACAGTGCGAAGGCTTTTGCACTATGGGTAAAAAATACGAGCCGATAAATATCGGCGCGCTTGAACGCTTTGTTGCCGAACGGCATGGCTTCGGCGATACCGTTACCGTCCAAACCGTTCAAGAAACAGATAAAAAGGTAGCGATAATCGGTTCCGGTCCCGCAGGACTTGCATGCGCCGCAGATCTTATAAAAGAAGGCTACGGCGTAACGATTTTCGAAGAAACGGAAGTCATCGGCGGCATTTTAACTTACGGCATACCTGAGTTCAGATTGCCAAAACAGGTAGTAAAAGGTTATATAGACGATATAACGGCAGCGGGGGCGGAATTTAAGACCAACGTAAAAATAGGCAGGGATATAACGGCAGACGGACTTTTATCGCAAGGCTATTCCGCCGTGTTTTTAGGTTACGGCGCGGGTGTACCCAAGTTTATGCATATCGAAGGTGAAAATCTGAACGGCGTACTTTCCGCAAGCGAATTTTTGTATAAGATAAACGTTGACGGAGCAAATACCGATTTTGCCAAAACCTTTTGCGGTAAAAAAGTAATAGTCGTCGGCGGCGGTAACGTTGCGATGGACGCTTCCCGTTCTGCGTTAAGACTCGGCGGGGACGTAACAGTCGTTTACAGAAGATCGGTTGAAGAACTGCCGGCATGCAGAGCGGAAGTAAAAGAAGCCGAAGAAGAAGGCGTAAAGTTCGATCTTTTCACAAATCCCGTAAAAATCATAGGCGACGGAAACTCGGTAAAGGCAGTCGAGTGCGTTAAAAACGTTCTGGGCGAACCCGATTCGAGCGGTCGCCGCCGCCCGATCGAAGTTAAAGGCAGCAATTTTATAAAAGAAGCCGATTTTGTCATCATGGCTATCGGCACCGGCTATGACGGAACCGTTCTTACGAATATGAGTATAGATACCGATAAATGGGGCGGAATAATCGTAAACGAAAACGGAGAGACTTCAAAAAGAGGAGTGTTTGCAGGCGGAGACGTAGTAACCGGACCGGAAACGGTGGTAGCCGCAATGAAGGCGGGTAAAACAGCAGCAAAAGCGATAGCCGAATTTCTCGAAACATTGTAATATTATAAATATATATAAAATTGCAGAAAGCAGAATATTATAAAAAGTAAAAGACGGTTAACGGTTCGGTCAGCCGTTTTTTATTGTTAAAAAACCGAACTAATCGCCGAAAATATGTTTAATATATGAATATACGTTATATATAAACATACAAAAAAGGCAAAAGGTACAACGTATGAGCAGAAGTTATTTATGTTCATACGTTGTTTTTATAAAGTAAAATCGGATTTTTATCCCCCCAAAAAAAAGTTTTAATTTTTTAAAAAATATATGCAAAAACGCTTTACTTCTTTAGCGAGATAAAGTATAATATCACCGTAAATTCAATTTAGTGCGTTAAAGTGCTAAAGTAAATCGGATAAACAGAATCATAAGCAAATCAAAAAGAAAAGGAGAGATATATGAAAAAATTTCTTGCAATAATAGTTTCGGTTTTAACGGTGTTCTGCGCAATAGGTCTTACCGCGTGCGGAAGCAAAGTTACCTATAAGGATCTCGAAATCGTCGAAATCGGCGGCGAGACGGAAGCGTTCGGAATAGCTTTCAGAAAAGGTTCCGACATGACCAGAAAGGTTGAAGACGCCATAGCCGAACTCGTTTCCGAAGGCAAACTTAACGAACTCGCGACAAAATACGGCGTAGCCGGCGTATCGGAATACATTCCGGCAGCCGCCGCAAACGAAATGAGCGGCGACTGGAAAAAGATAAGCGAAAACGGCAAATTAGTAGTAGGTATAACCGATTATAAGCCCATGGATTATAAAGAAGAAGGTTCTTCGGAATGGATAGGCTTCGACGCCGATCTCGCAAAAGCCGTCGGTCAGAAACTCGGCATAAGCGTTGAATTCAAAGAAATCGAATGGGAAAACAAGCTTTTAGACCTTGAAGCCGGCAGGATAGACTGCATTTGGAACGGCATGACGATAACTAACGAAGTTACTTCCGCCGCGGACGTAACAAAGGCTTATATGGAAAACAGACAGGTAGCGGTTGTCCTTAAAAAGAATGCGGAAAAATATTCTTCGGTAGAAAAGATGGCAGGCGTGCGTATCGCTGTCGAAAGCGGTTCCGCAGGCGCTAAATTCGTCGAATCGAACGAATCGTTAAAGAGCGGTCTTGTAGCGGTTACGGCTCAGTCGGACGCTTTCCTCGAAGTAATGTCGGGTAAGAGCGAAGTAGCCGTAGTCGACTATATGATGGCTAAGGCTCTTATCGAAGGCTGATAAAAGCGGGGAGTACCCCCGACTACTAAATAAAAAACAAACGAGATACGGAACGCTTTTACGGCGTTCCGCATTGCGCGTTAAAGGAAAAATATGAATTTATTATTGACGGCGTCTTTCTGGAGCATATCTCTCGATTTACTTAAGGGGTTCTGGGAAACGCTTAAAATCTTCGGCGTAACCTTGATCATCGCTTTGCCGCTCGGCCTTATAATAGCTTTCGGCTCGATGTCGAAGTTAAAACCGCTTAAATGGCTGTGTTCGACGTTCGTGTGGATAATTCGCGGAACGCCGCTTATGCTTCAGCTTATAATCGTGTACTACGGTCCGGGACTTATATTCGGCATCGGCGCGGGACTTTCGGCGCACGTTTCGACCTATATAACGTTCGGCATAAACTACGCGTGCTACTTTTCCGAAATATATCGCGGCGGCATACAGAGTATATCGGCCAGTCAGTACGAAGCCGGCAGGGTTTTAGGCATGACCAAGTCGCAGATATTTTTTAAGGTAATACTCCTGCAGGTCGTAAAAAGAATAGTTCCGCCGATGAGCAACGAAATAATAACTCTCGTAAAGGATACTTCGCTTGCGAGAATAATAACTTATTACGAACTTATTTTTTACGCGCAGAGATACATAAAAAACGGCGGTCTCTTATGGCCTTTGTTTTATACGGCGGTTTATTATCTGTTGTTTACGGCTCTTCTCACGCTTCTTTTCAGATATATCGAAAAAAAGCTCGACTATTTTAAGTCTTAACCGCAAAAAACATAGCCGCAAGGGGAATAAAAATGGCATTTTTCGAACTTGAAAACATTTATAAGAATTTCGGCGAGACAGAAGTTCTTAAAGGTATAAATTTAACGGTAAACAAAGGCGAAGTCGTTTCGATAATAGGCTCTTCGGGATCGGGCAAAACGACGCTTTTACGCTGCGTGAACTTTTTGGAAACTCCCGATAAAGGCGTTATGAAGCTGGACGGGAAGGAGCTGTTTTCTTATCCCGAAAAAAAGAAAACAAAGGAGAAAGAAAGACTTAAAAACGCCCTTAAATTCGGGCTCGTGTTCCAGCAGTTTCACCTTTTTCCGCAATACACCGCGCTGAAAAACGTTACTCTTGCGCCGACTCTCGCATTAAAACGCAGATTAAATGAAGAAAATGAAAAGCTTAAAGCGGATAACAAGGGATACTTCGAAAGGCGTAAGCTTTTAGCGGAGATTAAGAAGAAAGAGCTTAAAAATATAGAAGAGGAAGCTCTGGTGCTCTTAAAAAAAGTCGGACTGGAAGAAAAAACGGCTTCGTACCCGTCGGAACTTTCGGGCGGGCAGCAGCAGAGAGTAGCGATCGCCCGCGCGCTCGCCTTAAAACCAGATATACTTTGTTTCGACGAGCCGACTTCGGCTCTCGATCCCGAACTAACGGGCGAAGTCTTAAAGGTAATAAAAAGTCTTAAAGGCGACGGAAGAACGATGATCATCGTAACGCACGAAATGACTTTCGCCCGCAACGTTTCGGACAAAGTTATTTTTATGGCGGACGGCGTTATCGAAGAGCAGGGAACTCCGGAAGAAGTATTCGGCTTTCCGAAATCGCAAAAAACCAAAAACTTTTTGCAAAAAGAAGCGGAAGAAATTTAGAAGTAAAAATTACTCGCGTAAATACATATCCGGTATTAAATAAAAAAGCCTTGCAAAAACAAAAATAAGTGTTAAAATAATATAAAGAGCCGTGAAAGGATATAAATATGACCGTAAAAAATTACAAGCCGATGCTTAAAGAGCTTTATAAAGAAATAGTAAAAATACAGGATGAAAAGGAATGCGAACTCTTTTTCGAGGATCTTTGCACGGTCAAAGAGCTTGAATCCATGAGCCAGAGACTTAAAGCCGCGAAAATGCTCCTTGAAAACAAAACGTATAACGAAATCATCGATGAGACCGAAATTTCTTCGGCAACGCTTTCGAGAGTGTCGAAGAGCGTTCGTTACGGCGAAGGCGGATATAAAAACGTTATCGAAAAGGCGGATAAATAGCGGGTGAAATATGGAAAAAAATAACGAAAAGAAAACAAACTCCACGAAAAAAGCCACTTCTATGCTCGATATGATGAAGCTTTCTGCTCAGATGGACGACGACGGGGTTATCCCGGAAGAAGAAATGGACGCGATGGCGGAAAGAAGCTCGGACAGAGAAAAATATATGGACTATTACGACGACGTAAAGCAGCCCTGCAAGTATATCAAAGAAGACTGGTAATTTTATGGAATCCGCAATCCGTTTGAAGTCAAACCGTACTGCGGCGGGGTACAGGCTTACCGCAGAGTATATGATTTCGGCTATACATAACGTCGTTTCGGAAAATTTAAGAGATTTCGACGACGTGACTTTTAGCGGTACCGGGTATCACGAATTATTTGAAAAGTAAAAAGCATTTTTATAACACAAAGTAAAATTATAAAATAAAATCGAAAAAGATTTTATTGCGGACGGCGAACCCGTCCGCTTTTTATTATATCGTTTAATAACGAATGGTATGGTTTCACCGCACCGTTCGCGGCTGAAAGCTGTCTTATAAAGTTTTTTACAAGGAAAAAGTTTTTTCGGATAAACAAAAAAACAGGCAATAAGCTGATTTTTATTATGCAAAAATATAATTCGATCCGTCAGATAAAAGAGGTTACTCCATAAAGGAAAGCAATAAATAAAAATTGTTTTAAATTCTTCGGCAAAATCGTTGACAAATACGACGCGCCGAAGTATATTATATATGACGGTTGAATAATTGTTCAACTATAAAACAAAAAAGCAGTACGACGTAAAGCAGAGGGCGGAACAAAAAAGTAAAAAAGAGACAGACAAAGAGTCGGAAGCTTTAAAAGGGAGAAAAAATGAAAGACCTTGTATGCGAAGAAACGCACGTTCACGAAAACGCCGCCGAAAAGGTTAAAGCAAATATGTACGACGACGATCTTATATATGATCTCGCAGAGCTTTTTAAGGTGTTCGGCGATTCGACGAGAGCGAAAATTTTAAGCTGCCTCGAGATAAGCGAACTTTGCGTCTGCGATATTTGCGAGTGCCTTAACATGAATAAATCCGCCATATCGCACCAGCTGCGCATATTAAGACAGGCTAAACTCGTAAAAGCGAGAAAAAGGGGCAAAGAGGTAATGTATTCGCTCGACGACGAACACGTTTCAAAAATCTTCGAATGCGGTATATCACACTTGCAGGAAAAAGATTAAAACAAAATTCGGGCGGCGGCTCATACGACCTGTATTGCCGGAATATAACCAAAACAAAAAACATTATAAAGGGATAAATAATCCCGTAAGGAGAATAAATATGAAAAAGACTTGCAACATCGAAGTAGACTGCGCGGTTTGCGCCATGAAATGCGAAGAAGCCATCAAAAAGGTCGAAGGCGTAAAAGATTGCAAAATCAACTTTATCGCGCAGAAAATGACCGTCGAAGCGGACGATTACGCCGCCGTAAGCAAGAACATATTAAAAGCCGCTAAAAAGATCGAACCGGACTTCGAAATAGAAGACTGATTTATATTAAAATAAAAACCGAACGACTTTATTAAACGTTCCGTAAAAGCGGGGCGTTTAGAAAGTGTAAAAAAGGGGTTACTATGGCTGCTTCCATGACAAAAAAGCAAAAAAAGAACTTAAAAAGAATAATAATAGCTCTTGCGGCTTTCGTCGCGCTGATGATAGCGGATAAGGTGCTTAAAGGGGCGTTTTCGGAAAGGTTTCCGAACGGTCTCGCATCGGTTATTCCGAACGTTTTCGGCTGGCTGTTGCCGTTCGCGCTGTTCTTCGCGGTATACGTCTATATAGGACACGACGTTCTTAAAAAGTCGTTTCTGAACATAAAAAGCGGCAGCTTTATGGATGAAAACTTTTTGATGAGCGTTGCGACGATAGGGGCGTTTGCGCTCGGTATCTACACAGGTATCAAAGGCGGCGATCCCGAAGGTTTTGACGAAGGTTGCGCCGTGCTTATCTTCTATCAGGTCGGCGAGTGGTTCCAGTCGTACGCGGTCGGTAAGTCCCGCAGGTCCATTACTTCGCTTATGGATATAAGACCCGATTATGCGGTCGTTTTACGAGACGGCGAGTTCATAAAAGTCGATCCGTCCGAAGTTAACGTAGGCGATACCATAAAGGTCGTTTCCGGCGAAAAAATTCCGCTTGACGGCGTTATAGTAAAGGGCGAAACTACTCTCGACACCAAAGCTCTGACAGGCGAGTCGCTTCCGCAGGAAGTGAAGGAAGGAACCGAAGTTTTATCCGGTTCGGTAAACGTTACTTCGACTATCGAGATCCGCGTTACCAAGCCTTACGGCGAATCCACGGTTTCTAAAATTCTCGAGCTTGTCGAAAACGCTTCGACGCAGAAGTCGAAGTCCGAAAACTTTATCACAAAGTTTGCAAAATACTATACGCCTTCGGTCGTAATAGCGGCTGTACTTTTGGCGATAGTTCCGCCCGCGGTTCTCGCCATAGCGGGGAAAAATCCCATGATAAGTTCATGGATATACAGGGCTTTAAGCTTTCTTGTCGTATCCTGTCCGTGCGCGGTTGTAATTTCGGTTCCGCTCTCGTTCTTTGCGGGGATAGGCGGTGCGTCCGCTAACGGAATACTGATAAAAGGCTCTATCCATCTCGAACGATTCAATCAGGCTAAATGGTTCGTTTTCGACAAGACAGGTACGCTCACGAAAGGCAACTTTGCAGTTACCGAAGTTTGCCCCGAGAATAATAAAGACAGAATTTTACGCTTAGCCGCGATTGCCGAAAAAGATTCTTCGCACCCGATAGCTCTTTCGATAAAGAACGCTTACGGCGGAGAGTTAAAGTCCGATTACGTGCTTAACAACGTTCTCGGCAAGGGTATAAAAGCGGTCGGCGAAACAGAAATTTTATGCGGCAACGGTAAACTTATGGACGAATACGGCATAAAGTACGAGCCGACCGATAAAATCGGAACAGTCGTATACGTTGCCGAAAACGGCGAATACGCAGGTTATATAGTAATATCCGACGAGATAAAACCCGAGGCAAAAGAAACAATCGAAAAGCTTAACGCCGAAGGTTGCAAAACAGTTATGCTCACAGGAGATAATCAGAAGATCGCCGAACACGTTGCGAAAGAACTCGGTCTTACTTCTTATAAAGCTTCGCTTCTTCCGCAGAACAAGGTCGAAGAAGTCGATAAACTCTTAAAAGAAAAGAGTGAAAACGAACTTTTGTGTTTCGTCGGCGACGGAATAAACGACGCGCCCGTTCTTATGAAGTCCGACGTAGGGATTTCTATGGGCGGGGTAGGCAGCGACGCGGCGATAGAAGCTTCCGACGTCGTTCTTATGCGCGACGACCTTTCGGCGATTCCGCTCGCTAAAAAGATTGCCCGCAAGACCATGGCTATCGTAAGAGAAAACATAATCTTCGCGCTCGGCGTTAAACTTGTAATTCTTATTCTTTCCGCGCTCGGCATAGCAAATATGTGGATAGCTGTGTTCGGAGACGTCGGAGTAGCCGTCCTTGCGATACTGAACGCTATGCGAGCAAACTATAAAGCCAAAGATAAAAAAGAAAAGACCGACAAAAAGCAATAACGGCGTTAAAACAATCAGGCGCAGCAAACAAGCCTTTATAAAAAAGATAAAAAACGGTCCCGCGCGAGCGAGCCGTTTTTTATATTATTTGCGGATTAAATAAAAATATATTTATAGAATATTCCGTAATAACGGTAAAAAGATTATAAAAATACAAATAAAATAAAAGCCGCAAGCTTGTCCTTGCGACTTTTATTCGTGACTTTGTTATTTGTTAAAGCTGTCTTTATACGCTTTACCGAACTTGAAGACGGGAGTCTTTGTCGGGGGAAGCTGTATCTTTTCGCCCGTTTTGGGGTTTGCGCCTTCTCTTGCGGGTTTGCTCTTGATTTCAAAAGTTCCGAATCCGGAAATCTGAATTCTTTCGCCGTTCATAAGATTTTCGGTAACCGAATCGATAACTGCGTCGAGCGAAGCCGCGGCGTCTTTAAGCGTGATGCCTGCTTTGTTTGCAATATCTCTTACGAGATCGCTTTTATTCATAAATTTTTCCTCCTTGCCCGATATAGTTTATATATCGTTTTGATTTTTATATTTGTATTATACCACTTTTTATAAGCATTTCAATACTTTTTTAAAAAATTTTTTTACGAAAGGCTTAATTTTTTATAAAACCGTCAATATATAGGGTATGAAGCTCTATAAATTAAAAATAATCGTAGTTTTTTTATTGATGGTAACGGTAATTTCTGCTATGTATGCGACGTATTCGCAGCCGAAACTGCTCGAATATTCCGAAAAGGTGGAAACCTATTTCATAAAAAACGGCTCTGACTGCGTTATAAAAACGATAGAACGGGGAGAAACCGCATTCCTTAAAAAGGGAGAAAGTTGCGAAATAAGTCTTTCCGCCGAAGAGATATTAAAAAAGCTTGACGTCATTGTAAGAAGAATCGAAATAACAAACGGAATAGTTTCGTATTACGGCTATACGAAAAAGTTTAATTATTCGGTAAATCTTTACGGCGAGATAATAAACGTTCACATTGCTGCAGGTAACGGAGTCGTAAGACTCGGCACGCCGATAATTTACGGCTCTTACTGATAAAAGAGGAAAAAAGACAAAAACAGTACAGTCGGAAAAATTATTTTAAAAATCGCTTAATAACGTATAAAAAAATAAAAAAGTGAAATAACTCGAATAAAAAACGGAGGTGGAATGATATGAATTCCGAAAAACAAGAAAAACAGGCGGCGAGGAAAGCGGGCTTTTATATAGCGGTGCTTGTTCTCGCGGTGGCGGTGGTGCTGTCGGTAGCTCTCTGTATTTATGCGGCGAACAAGCCTTCGGTACCCACAGGTAAAGACGACACCGAAATTATAAATCCCGACAACGGGAAAACGGACGATAACAAGCAGGACGAAGAACCTGTTGTAAAACCCGTGCTTTTTAATCTTCCTATCGAAGGCTCCGTCGCAATGGCGTACAGCGAAGTCCCCGTATATAACGAAACTTTAGGCCGCTTTGCGGCGCATAAAGCTATCGACTATAAGGCGGAAAGCGGAACAAAGGTAGTCGCCGTTTACGAAGGCACCGTGACCGAAGTTACCGAGAGCGTCACAAAGGGCGTTTCGGTCAAAATAGATCACGGCAACGGACTTTTTACCGTGTATAATTCTATCGAACCCGGCGAAAATATAAAGGTAGGAACAACGGTTGCCGCAGGCGATAAGATAGGTATAGTTTCGGATACCAACAGGCAGGAAGCAAAGACCGGGGCTCATCTTCACTTCGAGACGATCGAAAACGGCAAACTTATCGATCCGGCCAAATATTTCGTGGCGGAAAGCAAGTAAACGATAAATAAAAAAGAATAGAGAATAAAACTCCCGAATATGATATACCGAAAGTATTTGTCCGGGAGTTTTTTATGTTTAAAAATCGTATTAAAAAAGGCGGATTGTTTAAGGCCGCTGCGGCTTTTATCGCTATGGTAACGGTAGTGATTTTCGTATCGGTTACGGGGTGCGCCGGCGGCTGTTCCGGCAAAAAGCCGAAAACGAACTTTACCGAATATAAAATCGAAGCCGGATATGACGGAGAATTCATAATGGCGACGGAGAGCGTTTCGTTTTTTAACGACACGGAAGAAGGCATAAACGAATTAAAGTTCAATCTTTATCCGAACGCTTTCCGCAAGGATGCAAAATACATACCCGTTACCGTCGAACAGCGACCGCTTTGCTATTATAAGGGGTTAAGTTACGGGTATATTTCGGTATTCGCGGTATTTGTTAACGGCGAAGAAGCGGACTTTTGTATAGAAGGAAAGGACGAAAACATTCTGACCGTACCGCTTTTTAATACCGTTTTTCCGTCAGAAACGGTTGAAGTTACGATAAATTTTAAGGTGAAACTCGCCGAAGTCGTAGCTCGTACCGGTATAACAGAAAAAACAGTAAATATCGCCAACTGGTATCCCGTTTTATGCGTTTACGACAACGGTTTCTGCGAGTGCGAGTATTATTCTACGGGCGATCCGTTCTATTCGGAATGCGCCGATTACGAAGTGTATTTTACGGTTAAAAATACATATGCGGTAGCGAGTTCGGGCGTAACGGTATCGTCGAAATCCGACCACGATAAGATTACCTACGGTTTTAAAGCTCAAAGGACGAGGGATTTTGCAATAGTCATGTCCGAAGAATTCGACTGTCTTACGGAAACGGAAAGCGGCGTCGAGATAAACTACTATTTTTATAAAGACACTTCACCGGAAAAGACTTTGAAAACCGCAAAAGCGGCGATAAAAACGTTTTCGGAACTATTCGGAAAATATCCGTACAAAAAATACGACGTTGCCGAAACGCAGATATTTGCGGGAGGAATGGAATACCCCTGTCTTTCGATGATAGACGATAATCTTACCGAAGAAGAGCGTGAAGAAGTGGTTATACACGAGACGGCGCATCAGTGGTGGTATTCGGTAGTCGGAAACGACGAAATATCTTACGGATTTTTAGACGAAGGTCTTACCGAATATTCGGTAATTCTGTTTTACGAAAAAAATCCGTCTTATAATAAAAACCGTACCGATTTTATAAAAAAAGCGATGAAAAGTTATTCTTCGTACTGCACCGTTTACGATAAACTTTACGGCAAAAAAGACACTTCGATGATAAGGAAACTTTCCGAATTTTCAAGCGATTACGAGTATGTGAACATAGCGTACATGAAGGGCGCTCTGATGCACGAATATTTAAGAAATGCCGTCGGAGAAGAAAAGTTCTTCAAAGGACTCAAAAAGTATTATTCGGATAATATGTATAAAACGGTTACGCCGTACGATTATGTTTCCGTTTACGAATCTCTGGGCTGCCGGGTGGAGAACTTTTTCGAAAGCTGGTTTGACGGCGACGTGATTTTATAAGACAGAAAAATAAAACTTATAAAAATCAATAAAAAGTATAAAAAAGAAAACTTCTGTATTGACAAAACGTTTTTTGTATGCTAAAATCAATAAGTAAATCTATAAGTATAACTTATAAGTTTTATTCTGTTTATAAACGGTAAAACTTTTACAGGAGTCAATATGAAGAAGTTTTTAACAGTATTACTCGGCGTTATCCTTGCCGTTTGCACGTTCTCGCTTATAGCGTGCGACAAAGATAAAGGAAACTCGGGCGAAGTTACAGTCGTCAGAAAATCGGGCGACACATACATTCTTAACGTATATCAGACGGAATACGATTCCGAAAATAACGCCGTAACCGACGTTACGGTAGGAAAGACCGACGGCTTCACAATGAAGTCAGGCGAAAAAGTTACCGTAACCAAGATTAAATCGGGTGCCTTCAAAGGCAACTCGGTAATCGAAAATCTTACCATAGACAAAAACGTAACCGAAATCGGAAAGGGCGCTTTTGCCGAAATGACCGCTCTTAAAACTCTTACCGTTCCTTTTGCGGGCGGCTCTCTTGACGCTGTTAACGAAGAAAGACTTTTAGGCTATCTTTTCGGGACGACCGAATACAAAGGCGGTATCGCGATAACCCAGACCAAAAACGCCGGCGATACTTCTGGTACGACTTACTATATTCCCAAAACGCTTGAAAAAATCGTTCTTAAATACGAAGGCGAAGAAGCTTACAATCTTCCCGAACGTGCTTTTAACGGCGTAAATATCGAAACCGTCGAAATTTCCGGCAATATCGTATCTATCGGCGAATCGGCTTTCGAAAAGGCTTACGTTACTTCGATGACCATTCCCGCCGGTGTCGAAACGATCGGCGAATCTGCTTTCGCAAACTGCCCCAGACTTACTTCGGTTACCTTTGCGGCAAACAGCAAAGTTAAAGAAATCGGCAAAAAAGCATTCTACGGTTACAAAGGAACAAAGATCGAAGGAACCGCAGCGTTACTCGAAACGATCGGCGAATCGGCTTTCGAAGCATCTTCGTCCTTAACCGTTTTGTTCGAAAGCGAAACGCTCGAAGGCAATTCCGGATTGTCGGCTGTAACGAGCTTCGGCAAATATGCGTTCAAAGATTGCAAAAATCTCGACTGCAACAAGATAACGTTCAATGCGAACAAGACTATTTATCCCGACGCTTTCAGCGGTTGTCTGAACGAAGACAGAATAACCTACGTTAAATAATTTTATAAAAAACAAAAGAGTACCGGTCAGGTACTCTTTTTTATAGCGGTTTATTATATAGTACGATTATTTAGTTGTCTTTGCAAGCGTCTTTTACGAACTTGTCGAAAAGATTGTATCTTTCGGGATGGGTGAGCGCGGTAAATATCATACGCCTTATGCCGGGGATTTGCTTATTCATGTCTTTTACGATTGTTTTTACTTCTTCACGCTTTGTGCGTTTATTTGCCGGACATTCGCTTTTTACTATCGGGAGATTTGCTTTTGCGTAGGAAGAAATTTCGCACTCTCTTAAATAAATCATAGGTCTTATGACGGTTATACCCGTTTTTTCGAGTTTTAATTTCGGGGGAAACGTCGAAAGCCTGCCTTCGTAAAACATAGAGAGCAAAAACGTGTCTATGAGATCGTCCGCATGGTGTCCTAACGCAACCTTGTCCGCGCCGAGTTCCGCCGCCTTATTATACAGCGCGCCTTTGCGCATTTTAGAGCAGAGGGAACACGGATTCGGTTCTTTACGGACGTCGAAAACTATTTCGCCTATTTCGGTTTTTACGTGATAGAAAGGTACGCCGAGACTTTTGCAAAGTTCTTTTAAGGGCGTATAATCGGTCGGACTGTTCTTGAAAGCAAGATCTACGGTTATGGCGATAAGCTCGAACTTTTCGGGATAATAACATCTTAATTCCGATAAAATTTTAAGGAGAGCAACGCTGTCCTTCCCGCCGGAAAGTCCTACGGCGATTTTATCGCCTGCCGATATCATGTTAAAATCTTCCGCCGCTTTACGCGTTTTTGAAGCGAGTTTGTTTATATCCATATGGTTTTCTCCGCGGTTTGTCCGGGTAAAATATCGTTGACAACCGCATATATAAATATTATACTAAAATATAAGGTAATGCAAGTTTTTACTATAAGACTTTTGCTTTATCCGTCACGGTAAATTGTTATGAAAGGTTTGATCACGGCGTTGTCAGGCGCGCTCGGCAGCGGGTTCGCGACGTTTTTGGGAGCGATGCTGCCACTCATAGAACTTAAAGGTTCGATAATGTTCGCAAGGGGCGCGGGGCTCGGTTTTTTTAAGGCGCTCTTTATATCTTACCTCGGCTCGACGGCTGTATTTTTTATATTGTTCTTTTTGCTTAAACCGTTTCTTAATTTATTGAAGCGCGTAAAACTTTTCAAAAAGATCGCCGTGGGAATTGAAAATTATATCTCGGATAAAGCGAAAAAAGAACTCGAAAAACGCAGTAAAAAGGTAAAAACGGGCGGCGATAATTCAAAAAAACGGGAAGAATTTATCAAAGCTCTCGTCGTATGTATATTCGTCGCGATTCCGCTTCCTATGACTGGAGTGTGGACGGGTACCGCCATAGCGGTTTTTATAAATTTAGATTTTTTTAAGGCGTTTTTCGCGGTAGCCGCGGGCAATCTCGTTGCGGGATCTATCATTTCGGTTCTGGCGGAACTGTTTTTGCCTTACGTCGATATAATTTTATATTCGCTTTTTGTTATCGCCGCGGCAATGTTTGTCGTGTTCGTTGTTAAAATAATCAAAAACGGCAAATTCAAAAACGGCGATAATACGGACAGAGATACTGAAGTTTCCGCATAAAAAGACATCTGATAATAATTTTATGATTTTACGCGATTTTAAGAAATCTGCGTTAAAGATACAAAAACAAACGGATAAAAGGTAATAATATGGGACTTATAGCGTTTTTTAAAAGACTTGCCGCAAAAAGGAGAGAAAAGGCAAAACCCGTTCTGGGACTAGCGCTCGGAAGCGGCGGAGCGAAAGGGTTTGCCGAACTCGGCGCGCTTAAAGCGTTCGAAGAAAACGGAATAACCTTCGACATAATCGGAGGGACGAGCATCGGCAGCATAATAGGTGCGTTTTACGCCGACGGGTATTCGAGCACCGATATACAGAATCTTATTCTCGGAATAAAACTTAAAGACGTAATCACGGGACTGCCGTTCAATATGGATATGTCCGGAATACGCAGAGTAATCGACCGCGAAATCGGCGGAAAGAGTATCGAAGAACTTAAAAAACCTTTCGTCGCGGTATGCACCGACGCCGACGAAATGAAAGAAATTCATTTTACAAAAGGCAAAGTAGCGACGGCTGTAAGCGGTTCGGGATGTTTCTTACCGTATTTCAGACCTGTGATCGATACCGAAGGCAGGAGGCTTATAGACGGAGCTTACCTTAATTCGATCCCGGCAAGGGAAGTAAGGGAACTCGGTGCGGAATACGTCATAGGCGTGGACCTTTCGGCATTCAATCCGTTAACACCCGAAGACAAGCTTCGCCCGGGCGCAAGCAAGAACCCCAAAGAAAAAGGTTATAAATATTCCGACGTGATGATAACGCCCGACCTTTCTGCGTATACGGGAACTTCGCTTTCCGGCAGACACGAAATGTTTGAATCGGGTTACGCCGCCGCTATGGAAAAAATTGACGAAATAAAAACGGGCATAGCTCGTTTTAACCGTAAAAGAGCAAAAAAATTAAAGTATCCTGACGAAGAAGCTTCTACCGCATTAACAGTCGTAAAAAACAAATAAAAACGCAGGATATAATTATAAAAAACATAAGCAAACACAAGCGAAAAACGGACGGTAAACCCGCCCGTTTTTCGTATAAGTGAATTTATTATTGAAAAAGCAGATTGATTATAAATAAAATAATTCTTGAACTGCCGCCGGTTCCGTGTTATAATGTAACTGAAAAAACGTGAACATATGTTCACCGGACGCTTAGACAGGGTAAGATGTAAAAAGGAGCGAAACATGAAAATATTGCATTGCGCCGACATTCATCTCGGGGCGAAAATCGAATCGGGCTTGCCTTCTCAAAAAAGTGAGATAAGACGTATGGAAGTAAGGGAAGCTTTCGATAAAATGATCGGATACGCCCGATCCGGAGGTATAAAAATCATTCTTATATCGGGCGACGCGTTCGATTCCGAAAGACCGCTAAAAAAGGATAAAGAGTTTTTTTATCAGGCGGTAAAACGAAACCCCGATATAACTTTTTACTATTTAAGGGGCAACCACGACGATCTTGAAACTTATACCGAAACGATAGACAATCTTAAAACTTTCGGGGAAGAAGCCGTTACTTACGAAGACGGATTTATAAATATAACGGGGATAGAGTTGACCGATAAAAACGCGCTATCGTTTTATTCTACGGTAACATTTCGGCGAGACAGGTTTAATATATTGATGCTGCACGGGCAGCTTTCGGATGCGGAAGGATCCATCAATATTCCCCTTAGAAAGCTTGCGGACAAAAATCTTAATTACCTTGCTCTCGGGCATATACATTCGTTTGATAAAGGCGAATATTCAAGGTTTACGTATGCGTATCCCGGCTGTCTCGAAGGTAGAGGCTTTGACGAAACGGGCGAAAAGGGCTTTATAGTTCTCGATATTCCTGATCCGTCCGGCGAAGTAAAGGATTTTACGAGGTATGAGTTTTCGGCAGAATTTGTAGTTAATTCCGTAAGAGTTATAAAGGAAGCGCATATAGACGTTACGGGAGCCGACGGAGTTTACGAAATATCCGACGCGGCTCGTTCGGCGCTTGCCTCTGGCGGGTACGATAAGGATGATATTTTAAGAATTTACATTACCGGCTTTACAAAAGTTTACGACGGCTCGGTTTGCAAAGAAGTAGAAAATTTATTGAAAAACGACTATTTTTATGTGAGCGTAAAGGATAAGCGCAGGTTGAAAATAGATTACGAGTCTTATGTAAGCGATCCGGGAGTCGTTGGCGAATTTATCCGCAGAGTATACTCGTCGGATCTTACAGAGGACGAAAAGGCGGAAGTAGCCGAAACGGGACTTAAAGCTTTTGAAAACGGGGGACTTTTATGAAAATAAAATCGTGTTATATAGCGGGGTTCGGAAAAATAAAAAGCGAAAAAATCGAATTTAAGGACGGCTTTAACCTTTTCGAAAGGGAAAACGGGTTCGGTAAAACCACTCTCGCGACGTTTATAAAAGCCATGTTTTACGGCCTCGAATCTTATAAAAGCAATTATTCGAAAGATAAAAAAATGCCCGAAAGACTTAAATTTTATCCTCTTTCGGGCGGCGGTTTCGGCGGAAATATAGAGTTTACCGAAGGCGGAAATTTATACAGAATAGAGCGGACTTTCGGCAAAAAGAGCGATACCGAAGACGTTACAAAGGTATATAAAAACAACGAAGAATTTTTCGGGTTCGAACCCGAAAAATCTATCGGCGAAGCTCTTTTCGGACTGAACGAAAACGCTTTTATAAGGACTCTTTTTATAGGTTCCGAATATCTCAAATCTTCCGGAGCCGGAATAAGCGAAAATTCGCTGCGGGCCGCAGGAGCGGACAAAGCGATAGACGAAATATCGGCAAACATAAAAACATACAAAGCGAGCGCGAACGCAAAAAACCCCGGCAAAATACCTGCCATGAAAAAAGAAGCGGACGAACTTTCGGTAAAAATAAAAAATTACGAAAAAATAGGCGAAAATCTTGGCGAAAAGTATAAAAGGCTTTCTGCTGTTTCGGAAGAAATAAAAATACTGAAAGAGCGGAAAGAAAAATATAATTCGTTAAAGCTTTTATCCGAAGTAAACGCACAGTACGCCGCGTTAAACGAAAAGGCTGAAGTATCTGAAGAAAAACTTGCGGAATTCAATAAAAATTATCCTTATTCCTTTCCGAAATCCGACGAGATAGAAAGTATGAAAGCTATCGCGAGGGAGATTAAGAGCGCGGAATTTTCGATGTCTGACGGCTTTACCGAAGAAGAAAAATCACGGCTGAAATTACTTGACGGAAAATTTGCCGGCGGTACGTTTTCGGACGAACAGGCTGAAGAAATGCAAGCCGAACTCGGCGAGCTGAAATCAGATTTAAGAGAATTATCGGCGGTAAATGCAAATCTTGACGAGCTTAAAGAAGACGTTAAAAACAGTCCGTTTTATTTAGTCGGCGAACCAACGGCAACGGGAGAAGAAGTCCTTTTAAAACTAAAAAAATATACCGACCTTCTCGGCGGAAACGAACAGGTCAATGCAGATAAAAACAAGCGTAAAACACCTAAAATATGTATCGCCTTGCTTATATCGGCGATTGTTTTGGTTTTAGGCGGCGCGGGTGTATTCTTTATAAATAAGCTTGCCTGCTTAATATTGTTTGTCGTCGGAATAGCGGTTCTTTTTATAGACGCGTTCATATATCTTCTTAAGCGATCTGACGTTAAAGATTACGGTAGCGTTTCGGCGAACCGTTCCGAACTTACCGACGCCAGAAACGAGATTTATTCGCTTATAGCTCGCTACGGATACGTATCGGGCGATCCGATAAAAGACGCATACGATTTTAACGAAGGATACCTAAGTTATAAAAAATCACGCTCGAAAATTGCCGAAGGTACGCAAAAAACCGAAAGGCTTTTCGAGAAAACAAACACGCTTTCAAACGATTTCGAAAGTTTTTTATCGGAATACGGTTTTACTTTTGATAATATTGTTTATTTCGAAGGCAATAAATTGTCTTATTATAAATTAAAGACGGAAAAATATGAAAGTGCGCTGAAAGATATACTCACGTCTTCGGACGAATATAAGGCGTTCACAAAACGAGCGAAAAAGTACGAAGAAACGAAGAAAAAGCTCGAAGCGGATATTGACTTTAACCTTTCTGACTTTAAAAAAATTCTTGTAAAATACGATCCCGAAGAAACGTATTGGTCGGATTTGGGCGACACAGCGGCGGCGAAAGGCAGCCTGAACAGTAGTTATATTTCGGATAAAATTTACGGTATAATAACAGATATAACATCGAATATCGCCGAAAAGAAACGATTCGAAGAAGATTACGGCATTAGGTTAAAAGAACTTTCAGACTACAAAACGGCTCACCCGGGTTGCGAAAACGCAGAGAACGTTTTCGCCGCAAATCCTTCGGACATAGCCGCGGACGATAAAAAACTTGACGAACTGTTAAAGGAAGAAGTCTCTTTGAACAAAGAGATCGAAGAAGACGAAAAATATTCTGAACTTACAGACGGATTGAAAGCGGAATTATCCGAAATGAAGGAAAAGATCCGCGGGCTTACTCACGAGTACGAGATATTGAAGTACGCCGAAAAGTTCATGAAGGAAGCGAAAGACGCGGTAATCGCAAAGTACACCGCGCCTATAGAAAGCGCATATAAAAAGTATGCAGGCGCACTCGACAAAAATATTTCGGACAGCGTAAAGTTTTCGGACAGGCTGGAACCGAATTTCGAAAAGGAAGGAAAACTCGCTTCCGAAGGATATTTGAGCGACGGTGAAAAGGCCGTTTCTTCGCTCGGGTTCAGACTCGCTGCGGCGGAAGCCGTTTTCGGCGGAAATCTCCCGTTCGTCATAATGGACGATCCGTTTGTTTTCCTCGATAAAAAGCATCTTGGCGAAGTTAAAGTTCTTCTCGAAAAGCTTTCGGAAACTTCGCAGATAATATATTTCTGCTGTCACGAAAGCCGTAATTTAATCTGATCGGGTATACGTTTTACGACATAAAAAGACTGCCGTAAAATACGATCGGATTTTATAAAATTTGAAAAAATAAAAAGTCCCGGAAAGGGACTTTTTATCTTAGTTTTTTATTGTTGAAAAATCGAGTAATGAGTAAAACGAATTTTATTGTTCTTTTGCCGCTTCGCCGTTACTCTCGTTCGGACATGCGGATTCCGTCAGTCGATCCGATTTTTGTTTATCGTCTGAAAATAATTTTTTGATAAGCGGAATAATAATTGCCCCGAGAATATTGCCGATCGTAACGGATAAAAGAAATAAAACGGCTTTGCCGCTCCACATATTGCAAAAGCTTATGTAGAACATGTCGGCAACGGAGTGCTCGAATCCGCAAAGAACAAAAACGGAAACGCCGAAGAAAAGCGAGCAGACCTTTTTCCATTCTTTGTCATGCGTTTTATAACCGTTTACCGCAATGTAAATAAGGACGTTGCAAAAGAAGCCTAAAATAATAATCTGCCAGAAAGGGTAGTCCATTCTGGTCGTAAGTCCGACGGAATAATTTTCGGCATAAGGTAAAAATTTGTCGAGCCTTAACGCATATCCGACAACCGACGCTCCTATAAGATTCGAAAGATAAATGATTATAAGGTCGGCTATATATTTCGGTTTGCTGTCAAAAACATAGCAGACTTTCCCGGTGAATAAGTTAAGGTCCGTCGTCAAAACGAGAAAAAGTCCGATAACAAAAAACAGACTTCCGAAAAGTTTGCTTCCGCTCGATATATTTGCTATCCCGCCGAGCGAAATCGCCGCTCCGGCAAGTATTCCTTTAATTATTTTTTTTACCATTTAATTCTCCGTAAAATTTTTTTGACCTGTATCTTTCGGATATTGATTATTTTAGCATAATTTTTTTAAAAAACAAAATAAAAGAACGGCGGTTTTTATTTTAATCTGTTTGTAAGGATGCGGACGGTAAGCGTTCCGTAATAAAATATAACCGTAAAACAACCGGTTCTGCCGTCCGCCGTACAGAAAAAGAAGAGCATGTTCTGTACTTGTAAGGGTATTATAAGTAAATTATATATAAATAAAATTAAAAATATAAAAAATATAAATAAAAAAAATATAAATAAAAATATTATTTAAAAACAAGGGAAATAAAATGCGGGTTGCGTATTATTATATAGAAGGGAAACGGCTTAATATAGAAGGGAAACGGCTTATAATAAGAGGCGACCGTATATAACATGAAAACAACCGTAAAATTAAATACCAAAGCCGATGTAACGACAGGGAAAATGAAAGAAAAAACTCTTAAAATAGAACAGGAATTCTTATCTCCGTATGCTAAAATGTCAAAGGACACCGCAGGAAGGGACAAGCCCGAACCTCCTTGTCCGATGAGAACGGACTTTCAGCGCGACCGTGACAGAATTTTGTATTCGAAGGCTTTCAGACGGCTTAAAAACAAAACGCAGGTTTTTTATTCCCCCGAAGGCGATCATTACAGAACCAGACTTACTCATACGCTTGACGTAACGCAAGTGGCAAGAAGTATAGCAAGGGGGTTGTCGCTTAACGAAGATTTGTCCGAAGCCATAGCTTTGGGACATGATCTCGGACATACTCCTTTCGGCCATTCGGGAGAAAGAATTTTAAATAAACTCTGTCCGTCCGGATTCCGGCACAACGTTCAGTCCCGAAGAGTGGTCGAAGTGCTTGAAAACGACGGCAAAGGACTTAACCTTACTTTCGAAGTCCGCGACGGGATCGAAAATCATAAAATGTCATTAAGTCCGTCAACTCTTGAAGGAAAGGTAGTAAGCTATTCCGACTGGATAGCTTATCTTAACCACGACATTGACGACGCGATCGAAGCGAAGATAATAAAAGAGAGCGATCTTCCCGAAGAAACGCTTAAAGTTTTAGGAAGAACTTCGAGAGACCGCATAAATACAATGATTTTTTCGATAATAGAGAGAAGCGACGGCAAGCCCTTTGTCGAAATGGACGAAGAGATTTTAGAAGCGACGAAAACGCTCCGTAACTTTTTAACCGAAGTCGTGTACAATTCGCCCGAAGCCCGCGGCGAAGAAATAAAAGCCGAAAGAATGCTTTCCGCACTTTACGAATATTACGCCGAAAGGATAGACGAACTTCCCGAAAGCAACCGCGAAATGATTGAACGCGACGGCAAAGACAGGGTTATATGCGATTACCTTTCATCTATGACGGACAGGTTTGCGGTGAATAAATTCGAAAATATTTTCATTCCGAAGAACTGGAAATACTGATAAAAATACGCGGGCTGTTGCCCGAAAGGAGAAAAATGAGAGGATACGACGCAAAATTTCTGGACGAGCTGAAAAGTAAAAACGACCTGGCGGACGTTGTTTCTCATTACGTAAGACTCGAGCAGCGCGGTCAGAGTTTCTGGGGGTGCTGCCCGTTCCATCACGAAAAAACTCCGTCGTTCTGCGTGAATACCGTCGATCAGTTTTATTACTGTTTCGGGTGTCACAAGGGCGGCGACGTAATAAACTTCGTGAAAGAGATCGAGTCGGTCGAATTTCCCGATGCGGTTAAAATTTTAGCCGACCGTGCGGGGATGGAAATTCCGACCGTCGAAATAGAAGACGAAAAAATAAAAGCGCAAAAAGCTAAAAAGGAAGCAGTTCTCGCGATACTTAAAGAATCGGCAAGATATTATGCTTACAATTACCGTTCCGGCAACTGCCCCGAACACGAAGCGTACGCAAAAAAGCGCGGACTCACAAAAGATATTCTCGATAAATTCGGCATAGGCGCGTCGTCCGGTTACGACGGACTGCCCGAATATCTAAAAAACAAAGGGTTCGGTTACGACGATATGGTAGACGCCGGAGTCGTTTCGAGATCGGCTAAAAATCCGAACAGATACTTCGACGCGCTTGCCGGCAGACTTATAATTCCGGTTATAGATCAGTTGGGGACGGTAATAGCCTTCTGCGGCAGAATAATAGGCAATCAGAAAAACGTCGGCAAATACGTCAATACGAGAGAAACGATAGTATTTTCAAAAGGAAAAACGCTTTTTAACCTTAACAATCTTAAAAAAGAAAAGAACGAACACGGTCTCGACAGCGTAATCATCGTCGAAGGACATATGGACGTCGTTTCGATGGTTGCGGCAGGCTTCAATAACGTAGTCGCAAGTATGGGAACGGCTCTTACAAAAGATCAGGCGCGGATAATAAAACGTTTTGCGAACAACGTTTACATAAGTTACGACGGCGATTTCGCCGGGCAAAAGGCTTCGATAAGAGGACTTGAAATATTGAAGGAAGAAGGTCTCGATGTAAAAGTCGTGTCGCTTCCCGACGGTATGGATCCCGACGACGTCTGCAAAAAGCTTGGCGCGGCGGCTTATAAAAAGCTGCTGGACGAAGCGTTGCCGCTTATAGATTTTAAGATAAGCATATTGAAAAGAACGTTCGACATAAAAACGGCGGACGGCAAGCGAAAGTTTATAAAGGAAGCCGTAAAGGTGGTCGCTTCGTCGGATAGTCCGTCGGAAAGAGAGGACCTTCTGAAAGAAATAAGGAATATAACGGGCATAACTTACGAATCGCTTAAACGCGAACTCGAAGAATTCATGACCGGAAAGCCGAAGGAAGCCGCTCCCGAAATCGTTACCATAACGGGCAAAAAAGCCACGCAGGCGGAAAACTTTATACTGTACTCGTTCATCTTTTCTAAGCCGTATGCCGAGAACGTGAATCTCGAAAAGCTTGAATTTTCGTCTCCGGAAGCGAAAGAAATAAAAGATTACGTCGTAAAAGAGCTTAATTCAGGCGAAAAAATAAAACCTAATCTGCTTTTCGACGCGCTTGACGACGGACTTCATTCCGCTCTTAACGACATATTGAAAATAGACTGCGCCGAAGTAAGCGGCCTCGACGAAGCGAAATTCTTTAATGACTGCGTTAACTCGATAGAAAAAGAAAACTTAAACGAAAAGATAGAAAAACTTACTAAAATTTACGCTTCGGAGACCGATATTAGCCGCCGTCGCGAAATAGCGAAAGAGCTGAAAGCTCTTATGAGCGAAAAAACAAAAAACAGATAATATAAAAAGATATAAAACTTACGACTAAGAAGGAGATATCAATGAATAAAGAGAAAGATTTTATAGAACAGGAAGATCTTGAAATCGAAGAAGCAGAAAAGAGAAACGCACTCGACGAAGAAGAGGAAGAAGCCGAAGCGGTAGTCGAAAATTCCGGCATGACCGAGGAAGCCAAAACCCGCGCGAGCGAGATTTACGAAACCTTCAAAAAGAAAGGCAACGTAACCACGGAAGAAATAATCGACATGACCGAAGGCGTGGATCTCGGTACGACGGACTTCGAAACCTTCTGTAAATATCTCGAAGAAATGGGACTTCAGATAGTGAACGGCGAAGCGAACGCGGCTCTTGTCGAAGAACTTTCGGCGGAAGCGGGCGTGGACGACGTCGTAAAGCTTTACCTTAAAGACATAGGTAAAACCCCGCTTTTGCAGCCCGGCGAAGAAATAGAACTCGCCAAAAGAATAGCGGACGGCGACAAAGAAGCGAAGAACAAACTTATCGAATCGAACATGCGTCTCGTCGTTTCGATAGCTAAGCGTTATATGGGCAGAGGCATGTCGTTCGCCGATCTTTATTCGGACGGCAACATGGGACTTATAAAGGCAGCCGAAAAGTTCGATTACACAAAAGGTTTCAAGTTTTCGACTTACGCTACCTGGTGGATAAGACAGGCTATAACGAGAGCCATCGCCGACCATGCGAGAACGATAAGAGTTCCCGTCCATATGGTAGAAACGATAAATAAAGTAAAAAGAGCTTCGCGTAAACTTTTGCAGGAATACGGCAGAGAACCCACGCCCGAAGAAGTTGCGGAAGAAATGGGACTTTCCAAAGATAAGGTCGAAAGCATATTCATGCTCGATCAACCCATCGTATCGACAGACGCTCCCGCAGGCGGCGACGACGACAGCGGCGTAATAGGGGACTTTATTCTGGACGAAAAGAGCAAAAACCCCAGCGACAATCTCGACTCGGTTGCGCTCAAATCGCAGCTTATAGGACTTTTATCCACGCTTAACCCGCGTGAAGAAAAGGTTATACGTCTCCGTTACGGACTCGATGACGGCAGACCGAGAACTCTCGAAGAAGTCGGTAAAGAATTCAACGTTACGAGAGAGCGTATCCGTCAGATCGAAGCGAAGGCTCTCCGTAAACTCCGTCAGCCGGTAAGATCGGTTAAGCTTAAAGAATTCAAAGATCAGTGTTAAGGACTAAAACCCGATGATTACGAGAACGGACGAAATTTTTGCCGCAGTACATAAGGCGAAAGTTATAGCGGACGTAGGATGCGACCACGGACTTATAGCTGAAAAAATTCTTAAAAACAACAAAGCCGAAAAAGTGATTTTTACGGATATTTCAAAAAAATGCATAGAAAAAGCCGAGAAACTTTTGAATGACTTTGCAGAAGCGGGTATGGCGGTCCCTTATTGCGCGGACGGACTTACGGGCGTTAACGAGCATGTCGACGAAGTTGTGATAGCGGGAATGGGCGGCGAAGAAATAATTAAAATTTTATCGGAATGTACAGACAGGCTTAACGTCGAAAGGCTCGTTTTACAGCCGATGAAGAACAGTAAAGAAGTACGCGAATTTCTGATAAAAAACCACTTTGCCATAGGTCTCGATTATACTTTTTATTCCGATAAAAAATTTTATGATCTTATAACCGCTACGAGGCTTCCGCCGGATATTGCCGATTTTTACACCGCAGACGAATACGAATTCGGCAGACAGAACTTAAAGATAAAAGAAACGGGCTTTGTAAAAAAGATCGAAACCGATATAGCTTCGGTAAAAAACTGGCTGAAAAGCGACAATTTGTCCGAAACGGCAAAGGCTAAACTCGAAAACAGACTCAAAAAGCTCGAATCGGTTTTAACGGACAGATTTTAAGTAAGGAAAAGAAATGAAAATAACCGAATATTTAAAAAAGCTCGAAGAGTACGCTCCGCTTTATTTAAGCAAGGCTTTTATCGAAAAAGGCGCGCGCGACAACAGCGGAATCATAATAAAAGCTTCGGATGAAGTAACAAAAGCCGTGTTCTCGCTCGATTTATCCGAAAAGGCGATAGAACTTGCCAAAAAGACAAAGGCGGATCTTATAGTTACTCATCATCCCGCGATTTATTACCCTATATCCGAAATCGGCGTTTCGGACGATACGAAAGGTCTTCTGGAAGCCGTAAAAAACGGAATAAGCGTTATATCCATGCACCTTAATCTCGATATAGCGGGTAACGGAATAGACGAATCGCTCGCAAAGGCTCTGGGTGCAAAATCGTGCGCCTGTATCGCCGAAATATGTCCGCCGTACGGTTACGGCAGAGAATTTGACGTCGATTTTAACGGGTTTGACGAATTCGTAAAAGCGGCGGTAAAAAACCTTTCGGCAAAGAATTATTTAACGTATAAAACTCACGACGATGTGAAAAAGGTCGCTTCTTTTTGCGGCGGCGGCTCTTCCGACGCGGCGGAATACATAGGAGAAGCGGACACGATAGTTACTTCCGATATGCCGCACCACGTCGTAAAAAAACTCGTCGAATCGGGTAAAAACATACTTGTGTTAACTCATTACGCTTCCGAATTCTACGGTTTTAAAAAGTTTTACGAAACGCTGACGGGAGTTGTTCCGTCCGCGATTTTAACGGAAGAGATATATTTATAAAATATAAATAAAAAACGATAATAAAAAGAAATAATAATAAACGATAATTAAACCAAAAGAACATAATCCCGGCTAAAAAGTTTGCTTTAAGCCGGCCGCTTGAAAAAGCGAAAGGAGATTTTTATGACCGATAAAATGCTTGCATATCAGGAAACGGACAAAAAACTTAAAGAAATAGAGACCGTCCTTAGTACCAGCGACGCCAGAAAGCAGTCCTACGTAGCGTACAAGTACATCAGCGGAGTAGGCGATCAGATCGCGAAACTCGATAAAAAGGCGGAAGGACTCAACGCAAAATATCAGGAGCTTGCTTCCGCACAAAAAGAATTCTCGGAAGAAATAAAGGTAATCGGCTCGGATATTTCGGCGATAAAAAGCGAAAGCGAGGCTTCTTTTATGATAAAAAAGGTGGACGAGCTTACCGCAAATCTCAAAAAAACCGAAACCGAACTTTTGTCTTTACAAACGGCGATAAATTCGGTAAAAGATGAATACGATCAGATAAAAATAAATACCAAAAAGGCGCAGGAAAGCTATAAGATCGGCAACGCCGCCTATAACGAACTTAAAGACAAATATAAGGATGAAATCGCAAAAATCAACGCCGAACTTGACGAGCTGAAAAAAGGTATAGACGAGAATTTACTGAAAATCTATCTCGAAAAGCGTAAAGACAAAGCTTTTCCGATACTGGTTCCCGTAAACGGCAACCGCTGTTCGGCGTGCGGAATGGAACTTTCGATGAAGGACGCGTCCGATCTCGAATCGGGCAAAGTAGTCGAGTGCGAAAACTGCAGGAGACTTTTATATAAATAGACTGCTACAAGGCAAAAATAACGGACCCGATATGATAAAAAATACGATTTCTAACGAAAAAAACAATAAAAAACTGAATATTTTAGGTCAGATACTTATAGTTGCCGCAACTCTCTTATGGGGAACGTCGTTTATAATACTCAAAAATACGTTGGACGATCTTCCCGTAACATTCGTTTTAGGCGTAAGGTTCATGTTGTCGGCTCTCGTTCTTTTAGCGGTACGTTTTAAAAAGATATTTAAGATGTCGAAGCGCGCTCTTAAAACCGGACTTATCGCGGGCGTTATTTTAACGTCGGCATATCTTTTACAGACTTACGGACTGAAAGGCGTGTCCGCGGGCGAAAATGCGTTTCTGACTTCGACTTATACCGTAATGGTGCCGTTTATGTGCTGGATATTCTTTAAAAGAAAGCCGGACGTTTACAGTATATCCGCAGCGGTTTTATGCGTTGTCGGTACGGGATTCGTCGCTCTTTTCGGAAGCGGAAGCTTGTTTTTCGGAGCGGGACAAATACTGACGCTCGCGTGTGCGGTGTTCTACGCTTTGCAGATTATAGTTTTAGCTTCGGTGAACAAAGAAGACGATCCGCTTTCGATACTTTTTATAGAACTGCTCGTAGTAGGCGTAGTGTGCTTTTTAGGGTTTGTTTCGTTCGAAACGGGATCGTTCAGACCGTCCGCCATAACGGGTATGGTTGTTCTTAAGCTTTTATACCTTTCGATATTCTGTACGCTCGGCGCGCAGGGGTTGCAACTTATCGGACAAAGGTTCGTAAATCCGTCGCAGGCTTCTCTTTTATTGTCGCTCGAATCGGTTTTCGGACTGTTGTTTTCGGCAATTCTTGGCGGTGAAAATTTAACCGTATACTCGGTTATAGGATTCGTTTTAATATTTGTTTCGGTTGTTGTAAGCGAAACGAAACTTGATTTTCTGAAAAAGAAGAAATGTCCGACAGAATCCGGCGACCGTGAAAAAGAGGAAAAGGAAGAAGATAATAACGGAAAAGCCGAATCTTCCGCCGGCGATAAAAGTTTATAAAAGATATAAGATAAAGGAGAGCGGATATTCCGCAAAACAATGATGAAAAAGTTAAATCCGAGAAACATTGTCCCGGAAGGGTGGACGGCGGATCAGCTCGATATTCAGAAAAAGGGACTTTCGGGCAATCTCGATAAAATCTGGCGCGACGTAAGAGACAGCGCCTGGATAGGCGGAACGGCGGAAAGTTGGGAACGCATGCCGTATTTTCTGGACGGATTTATTCCTCTCGGCTTTTTAACCGGTGACGAAGATATAAAGGCCAGGGCTAAAAAGTATGTTTATGCGATCGTCGATAAACAGCAACCCGACGGGTGGATTTGTCCCTGTCCTACCGAAAGCAGCAAAGCTTACGACGTATGGGCGCTGTTTCTGATAGGAAAGGTACTTTCGGTATGGCTCGAATATAACGACGACAAAAAGGTTTACGCCGCATTGTACAAGGCAATGAAGTGCCTTTACGAAAAGATGAACAAGGGCGAAGTAATACTCTTCGACTGGGCGAAGTTCAGATGGTTCGAAGCTCTTGTTCCTCTTAAATTTTTATACGAAGTAAAGAAAGAAAAATGGATAAAAGAACTTGCCGGAATGCTTTATAAGCAAGGTGCGAATTATCCGGATTACTTCGAAGCATGGAAACGCCCTCTTAACCGCTGGAAGCAGGAAACGCACGTTGTGAACATAGCCATGGCTCTTAAATACGAACCGCTTTTAAGATACTTCGGATTTAAAACCGATAAAAAAGCTTCCGATAAAATTTATGCCGCGGCTTTCGATTACAACGGCAGCGCAGTCGGAACGATTTTCGGGGACGAGTGTCTTGCCGGGCAGGATCCGTCGAGAGGGTTCGAGCTTTGCTCCGTGGCGGAACTTATGTATTCGTTCGAAACGCTTTACGAACTGACCGGGAAAAAAGAGTGGGCGGACAGACTCGAACTAGTCGCTTTCAACGCACTCCCCGCAGCTTTGTCCGAGGATATGTGGACGCATCAGTACGATCAGCAGATAAATCAGATTTCCTGCGAGAGGACGGGTAAACCGTATTTCGGAACGAATTCGGACGAAGCAAACCTTTTCGGTCTGGAACCGCATTTTGGTTGCTGTACGGCGAACTTCAATCAGGCGTGGCCTAAATTCGCTGCGACAGGGGCGTATAAAACCGAACGCGGAATAGTTATAGCGATACCTTTCCCTGCAAAATATCTTTTGGACGGCGGGCAGGAAATCGAAGTTATCGGAAACTATCCGTTCGAAACGAAGTTCAAAGTAAAAGTAATATCTTCCGAAAAAAGACCGCTCGAAATAAAAATAAGAATTCCCGGTTGGGCAAAGGAGTATGAACTTACGTCGGATAAAGATTCCGTCTGCGACTCGGACGGCGATTACGTAATCGTGAATAAGGACTTTTTCGGAGTAGAAACTCTTAGCGTAAACTTTACCGCAAAACCCGAACTTATAAAACGTCCGAACGGTCTTAAAGTTGCGAAGTACGGACCGATAATATTTTCGCTTCCGATAGACTATAACGTAAAACAGGAAGAATATACAAAAGACGGGGTTGAAAGAAAGTTCCCGTACTGCGATTACGAGTTGTTTCCGACATCGGACTGGAATTACGGTTTTGCGGGAGAACTTAAACCCGAAAAAGCCGCTTACGGCAAAGTTCCGTTTTCGAAGGAGTATCCGCGCGTAGTATTAAAAACGACTATGCAAAAGGTCGGATGGGATTATGCCGAAGATTACGACTGCATAGCCGAAAAAACGCCGTCAAGCTGTAAAGCGATTTCCGGAAAGGAAGAAAAAACGCTTATCCCGTACGGCGCGGCAAAACTCAGAATGACCGAAATGCCGATAGTTAAATAGCGTCCGGGGAAAACCCGTCTTATGAAAAAGCATTAGAAAGAAAACACGGAAAAACGCTTATTACGGACAGAATAAGCGGTGAAATGAAAACAAAAAGGGGGAACATATGGAAGAAAACTTAAACTATAATCGGAATACCGAAAACAATGTCGAACCAACAGACGGCAAACCCGTAAAAAAGCATAAATCGGCGTTTGTTTTAAGCGTCGTATTTACGTCATTGTGCGTTGCGGCGGCTGTGCTTTCGCTTCTTTTGACGGGGGTTATGCTCAAAGAAACCGGTAACGAAGATCAGCAATTAGGCTTTGCCGTACTCGTTATCGTCTTGCTTATACCCGATATTGTTCTGACAGTACTTACCGAAGTATTCGGGGCGGTTTCGATAACGGCGTGTGTAAAACTCATAAAAAGCGATAAAAACAAAAAAGTTTATGCGATAATCATGCTTGTCGTAACCGCTGTGATAATGATTGCCGTCGCAGCTGTTTTTGCGGCTCTTTTTATAAAGGGCAACTTTGAATTCGAATAATAAAACAAGAAATCTTAAAAATATAAAACGCCCGCGGTTTACGGGCGTTTTTGTTTATTATATATTTTAATTGTTCCGTATGAATCGCATTTTGCGTGATCAGAGGAATTTTTGCCAGCCCTTAACGGACTGTTCTTCGGCGGCTAAAAGTTTATCGACGAAATTTTCTGTTTCTTCGTTCATTTTTCCGTCGTTTTTTATAGCCACAAGATCGTTTATACCGTTCGTCGCTCCCTTTATCATCATATTTGCTATTTTATTGTTGTCGGTTCCGGTAAGAGTTTTCATTTTGACGGCGCTCCACATGGTAGCTTTTTTGAAAAATCCTATGTCCTCGGGCTTTATTCCGTTGTCTTCCATATAAGAGGAAAGTTCGTCTATGATTTTTTTGTACGTCTCGTACTCGGAAAGAAGGTGCTTTTTTACTGCGCCGTCTTCGATTTCGGGCGAAAGGTCGGATATGGACTGCATGGCGACGTGCGCGTTTTTATAGACGTCGTTCAATATTTCGGAATTCAGTTTTTTGTTTTTCATAAAATACTCCTTAATTTTTTAATGCTGTTTTTATCATAATTTTTTCCGTTATGGACAATAATATACCTGAAATTTAAAATACGGTCGAAAAATCGCATTGCCATCCGTTTTTGCTGCAAAAAAAACGCTTAAAAACGGATAAAACGAATAAAAAACGTTTGACTTTTAAGGCGGCGTATTATAAAATAAATATCGTACCGCACCGCGCGGTTTAGTTTTTATTGCAAAATAAAACACCTTGGCGGGCGAGTCTTTACGGAGGTAAACAAATGTACGCAATCGTAGATAACGGTAATAAGCAGTACAAGGCGCAAGTCGGAGACGTTCTTAAGCTCGAAAAGTTAAACGCCGCAGTTGGCGAAAAAGTAGAACTTAAAGTCGTTATGGTTTCCGATGAAAACGGCATCAAAGTCGCTAAAGAAGTTGAAAACTACAAAGCGGTAGCCGAAGTCGTAGAACAGGGCAAAGACAAAAAGATTATTGTCTACAAATACAAAGCCAAAAAGAACGAAAGAAAGAAACAGGGACACAGACAGCCTTTCACCAAGGTTAAGGTTCTTGAAATCGTTGCTGAATAACGGAGGTAGGATATATGATATTATTTGAATTATTCGCGCACCACAAGGGCGGCGGTTCTACCAAGAACGGCAGAGACAGTGAATCCAAAAGATTAGGCGCCAAAAAGCAGGACGGCGAAGCTGTTCTCGCCGGAAACATTCTCGTTCGTCAGAGAGGATCCAAGTTCAAAGCGGGCGAAGGCGTTGCTATGGGTAAAGACGATACCTTATTCGCTCTTATCGACGGAGTCGTTAAGTTCGAAAGAGTCGGCAAAGACGGCAAAAAGGTTTCCGTTTACGCTAAAAACTAATTAAAATCAAGGCTTGTTTTACGGCAAGCCTTTTTTTTGTCCGAAATTCCGTACGGGCAACATCGTAAGCGGCGTATCCGCTTCGGATAATAAGAGTTTTTTTAAAAGCTTTTACTTGAAATTTTTATTTGTTTGCATTATAATTTTTTTATGAGCGAATCGAAAAAACAATTCCATACCATACCGCCGGTATTTGACAGTGACAGCAAAGTCCTTATATTGGGGAGTTTTCCTTCGGTAAAATCGAGAGAAACGGGCTTTTATTACGGGCATCCGCAAAACAGATTCTGGAGGGTTCTGGCAGAAACGTTTTCGGAAGAAGTTCCGACGGACATAACTTCGAAAAAGGAATTTTTATACAGGCATAAAATAGCCTTGTGGGACGTCGTTTCGTCCTGCGAGATAAAAGGCTCGGGCGATTCGTCGATAAAAAACGAAGAATACAACGACTTAAAAGTTATATTTTCGGCGGCGGACATAAAGGCGGTTTTCTGTACGGGGAAGCTCGCTTATAATCTGTACGAAAAGCTTAACGCAAGGTGCGGTTTCGGCAAGACAGGTATATATCTGCCGTCGCCGTCTGCGGCAAACGCCACCGTAAAAAAAGAAGATCTTGTAAAAGAATATTCGGCGATAAAAAATTACACGGAATAGCTTGGCTTATATGGGCATATGCGTAGGTTTGCATAACGCTTTCAAAGCAAAAGAGGAGCAAAAAATGATTAAAACTTCGGGTGAATTTTTTTCGGTAAAAGATACGCTTGAATGCGGTCAGATTTTCAGATTTACCGATATTGGGAACGGAAGATATTTTGTTATTTCAGGCGATAAAGCCTGTATAGCTTATAACGAACGGGATAAAGCGGTTATCGAGTGCGAAGCTGAAGACGAGGAGTATTTTATAAACTTTTTCGATTTGAAAAGGGATTATTCCGGAATTTATAACGCCGCCTTAAAAGAAAACGTTCCGTTTTTAACCGCCGCGGCAAACAGCGGAAAGGGTATAAGAATACTCAATCAGAATAAAGAAGAAATGCTGTTTTCGTTCATTGTTTCGCAAAACAACAATATTCCGCGAATCAAAAAAATACTTGGCAGAACGGCGGATGCTCTCGGCGAAAAAAGAATCTTCAAAAACATACCTTACGGAACGTTTCCGACGGCAACGGTTATGTCGGAATATGACCAAAATTTTTATGCGGGACTCGGACTCGGGTACCGCGCGGCGTACATAAAACAGAATGCGGACAAGCTTTCGGGCGGGTACGACCTTAATAATCTCGATAATCTTACTACGCCGGAGCTTAAAAAAGAACTGTTGTCTTTGTACGGGGTAGGACCGAAGGTTGCGGACTGTATTTCGCTTTTCGCGTTTCACAGAACCGACAGCTTCCCGGTGGATACCTGGATCGAAAAGGTGTATAAAGAAGACTTTTCCGGGAAAGAGACCGATCGAAAAAAGATAACGGAGTATTTTACGGAGCGTTTCGGGGATAATTCGGGATACGTGCAGCAGTACGTTTTCAATTACAAAAGAAACGTCGAAGCGAAGCAGACGCTTAAAGACGAATAAGCATTAAATCGTTTTACGAACCCGATACGCAGGGCATAATAAAGTTTTATTATATAAAAACGGCAAAAAATAAAAAAAGTAGTTTGCAAATAAACAAATTTATGCTACAATACGAAAGGACGAGACCGTAAAAGTTTTATGTAAGGCAAGGCTCTTCGCCTCGGCTTTGTAAGACTTTTCAAAAACCGTAGAATTACGGGAGTTATAAAGCGGTCTTTTCGTTTATTGACAAGAAAATTTTTTTGGAGGAATATACAATGCAATATTCAACACAGGTAAAAGAAATGTGTACGGTTGCAAAGGGCCCGAACCACGGTCCCGCACCTATCCCCGAAGAAGCCAAATGGGTAAGAGCGAAGGAAATAACGGATATTTCCGGTCTTACGCACGGCGTCGGCTGGTGCGCACCCCAGCAGGGCGCTTGCAAACTTACGCTTAACGTAAAGAACGGCGTTATCGAAGAAGCTCTCGTAGAAACCATAGGTTGCTCGGGCATGACTCACTCCGCCGCTATGGCTGCCGAAATTCTTACCGGCAAGACCATTCTCGAAGCGTTGAACACCGACCTTGTATGCGACGCTATCAACACCGCTATGAGAGAACTCTTCTTACAGATCGTTTACGGAAGAAGCCAGTCCGCTTTCTCCGAAGACGGCTTACAGATCGGTGCCGGACTCGAAGATCTCGGCAAAGGTTTGCGTTCTCAGGTAGGTACCATGTACTCTACAAGACTCAAAGGACCGAGATATCTCGAAATGGCTGAAGGCTACGTAACCAAACTTGCTCTCGACAAAGACGACCAGATCATCGGATACGCTTTCGTATCGTTAGGAAAGATGACCGACTTCATAAAGAAGGGTATGTCCCCGAACGAAGCTTACGAAAAGGCTTCCGGCAAGTACGGCAGATACGACAGCGCGGTCAAGTATATTGATCCGAGACAGGAATAAGGAGGGCGTAAAAATGGAACTTTTCGAAAGTTATGAAAGAAGAATCAATCAGATAAACGAAGTTTTGCAGGAAAACGGAATCAAAGACCTTCAGGAAGCTAAACAGATCACCCTCGACAAAGGCATCGACGTCGAAAAGATCGTAAAAGGCGTTCAGCCCATCGCTTTTGAAAACGCAGTCTGGGCTTACACCGTAGGCACCGCTCTCGCAATCAAAAACGGCTGCAAAAAAGCTGCGGACGCCGCTGTCGAAATCGGCAAAGGCTTACAGAGCTTCTGCATCCCCGGATCGGTTGCCGATCAGAGAAAGGTAGGTTTAGGACACGGCAACCTTGCGTCAATGCTTTTAACCGAAGACACCAAGTGCTTCTGTTTCCTCGCCGGACACGAATCCTTCGCAGCGGCGGAAGGCGCTATCGGCATCGCTCTTAAAGCGAACAAAGTTCGTAAGACCCCGCTTAAGGTTATTCTTAACGGTTTAGGCAAGGACGCGGCTTTCATCATTTCGCGTATCAACGGTTTCACTTACGTTCAGACGAGCTACGATTATTACACCGGCAAGCTTACCATCGTTAAAGAAACTCCGTATTCGGACGGCGACAGAGCTAAAATTCGTTGCTACGGCGCGGACGACGTTAACGAAGGCGTTGCCATCATGAAATATGAAGAAGTAGGCGTTTCCATCACCGGTAACTCCACCAACCCGACCAGATTCCAGCATCCCGTTGCAGGCACTTATAAAAAATGGTGCGTAGACAACGGCAAAAAGTACTTCTCGGTTGCTTCCGGCGGCGGGACCGGCAGAACGCTTCATCCCGATAACATGGCTGCAGGTCCCGCTTCGTACGGATTCACCGATACTCTCGGCCGTATGCACAGCGACGCGCAGTTTGCAGGTTCGTCCTCGGTACCCGCTCACGTAGAAATGATGGGACTTATCGGCATGGGCAACAATCCCATGGTAGGCGCTTCGGTTTCTCTTGCGGTCGAAGTAGAACTCGCTATGAATAAATAATTCCGTAAATCACATTCCGTTTTGCGGATGATTACGAAATAAATGAAAATAAAGAGCCTTCTCATGCGGGAAGGCTCTTTTATAATACGTTTGCGTTTTTTGTTGTTTTTATATTGGTTTTATTATAAAATCCGACTGCTTTTTTGCAGTAAAAACGCGTCCTTGAGATATAAAGACAAGGACGCATTTATTATGATTTATTTGTTTTTTGATTATTCGGCGTCGAACTGAATTCTGGATTCGATATATCCTTCGAGTTCGGAGATGGGAAGACGGATCTGCTGCATGGTGTCTCTGTCTCTTACCGTTACGGTGTCGTCGGCTAATGTGTCGAAGTCTACCGTTACGCAGAAAGGCGTTCCGATTTCGTCCTGTCTTCTGTAACGTTTGCCGATAGAACCGGCTTCGTCGTAAGTACAGGGGAATTTTTTGGAAAGGCGTCTGAAAAGTTCGTTCGCTTTTTCGCCCTGTTCTTTCTTCTGTAAGGGCAGGATAGCGCACTTGTAAGCCGCGATCGCCGGATGGAAGTGCATAACCACTCTCGTTTCACCGTCCGGGAGCTTTTCTTCGTCGTACGCTTCCGAAAGCACCGCGAGCATAAGTCTGTCTGCGCCGATGGAATATTCGACGACGTAGGGAATATACTTTTCGCCGGTTATCGGATCGTTATAGAGCATCGACTTGCCGGAGAACTGCTGATGTCTCGAAAGGTCGTAGTTCGTACGGTTGTGAATGCCGTTGAGTTCCGACCAGCCGATCGGGAAGTAATACTGTATGTCGCATGCGCATTTAGCGTAATGGGCGAGTTTATCGTGATCTTTGTATCTTAAATGTTCGGGTTTTATGCCGATGTCGATCAAAAAGTCCCACGCCGCTTTTTTGAAGTAGTTATAATATTCGATATCCGTGCCTTCTTTGCAGAACCACTGATGTTCCATCTGTTCGAATTCGATCGTTCTGAAAATGAAGTTGCCGGGAGTGATTTCGTTTCTGAAAGATTTACCTATCTGACCGATGCCGAAAGGTATTTTCGCTCTCGTCGTACGCTGAACGTTCAGAAAGTTTACGAATTCGCCCTGGGCGGTTTCGGGACGAAGATAGATGACGCTCGTATCGCCTTCGGTAACGCCTCTCGAAGTCTGGAACATAAGATTGAAGTTTCTTATGGGCGTCCAGTTGAACTTGCCGCAAACGGGGCAGTGAACCTCATGTTCGTTGATGTAAGCCTGCATTTCTTCGACGGTCATTTTGTCGGGGTTTACGGTACCCTTGGAATGAGCTTCGATAAGATTATCGGCTCTGTGGCGGGGTTTACATTCTTTACAATCCATTTTCGGATCGGAAAAGCTTGTCGTATGACCTGACGCTTCCCATACTCTGGGGTTCATGAGAATCGCTGCGTCTACGCCGTAAGAATCAGCGCTTTCCTGAACGAATCTCTTCCACCAGGCGCGTTTTAAGTTGTTTTTTATTTCAACGCCGACGGGACCGTAATCCCAGGTGTTGCCCATGCCGCCGTAAATATCGGAACCGGGGAAAATAAATCCTCTCGATTTGCAAAGATTTACGAGTTTGTCCATTGTGGCGACGGTTTTTACTTCTTCCATAGTTGCCTCGCGCCGAAAAATCGGCTAAATAATATTATTTTTTCTAATTATAGAACAAAACGGACGGTTAGTCAACAAAAGAACGCTTTTTTAATAACAAACGCGGCAAATTATGTTTGTTTTTGTTTTTTTCCGCCGCGAATAAAAAGCTTTGCAGAAAAACGGTAAAAGGACTGCGAAAAAACGAAAAACGCTTTTTTGAGTGAAAAAAGTATGTTATAATTAAAAAAAATAGCGTAATATATAAAAAAAGTTATTATAGAGTATGGAATTTTAAAATTTTTGTGATATAATAAATTAAATTGTTATATATTATGGAGAAAATTATGGCTGAAACCAATAACTTTATCGAACAGATCGTAACGGACGATCTCGCATCCGGGAAAGTTTCCGCCGTACAGACGCGTTTTCCGCCCGAACCTAACGGATATCTTCATATCGGTCACGCGAAATCGCTTTGCATAAATTTCGGCATTAAAGAAAAGTTCAACGGAAAGTGCAATCTTTTCCTTGACGACACAAATCCCGCCAAAGAAAAAGAAGAATATGAAGAAGCAATCAAAGCCGACCTTACCTGGCTCGGTTTCAAATGGGATAAAATAACTCACGCTTCCGATTATTATCAGAATATTTACGACTACGCCGTAGAAGAAATAAAGATGGGTAACGCATTCGTATGCGATATGACGCCGGAGGAAATTTCGGCTAACCGCGGCACCCTTACCGAACCCGGTAAAGAAAGTCCCTGGAGAAACAGAAGCGTAGATGAAAACCTTAAACTCTTTGAAGAAATGAGAGAGGGTAAGTACCCGGACGGCAGCAAGTGTTTAAGAGCGAAGATAGATATGGCTTCGCCCAACATCAACATGCGCGATCCCGTTATTTACAGAATTCTGAGAGAAACGCATTACAGAACGGGCGACAAATGGTGTATTTATCCCATGTACGACTTCGCTCACCCCATATGCGACTACATGCAGGGGGTTACTCACTCGATCTGCACGCTCGAATTCGAAGACCACAGACCGTTGTACGACTGGGTAGGAATAACTTTGGGATTTAATCCGAAGCCCAGACAGATAGAATTCGCAAGGCTGAACGTAACCAATCTCGTAATGAGCAAGCGTTATCTTAAAAAGCTTGTCGAAGACGGCTCGGTGGAAGGCTGGGACGATCCGAGAATGCCCACGCTTTCGGGAATCCGCAACCGCGGCGTGCCTGCAGAAGCATTGAAAGATTTTTGCGGAAGGATAGGCGTCTGCAAATCCAATTCCGAAGTGCAGATAAGCTATCTCGAAGCGTGTATAAGAGATTATCTTAACATACATGCCGAAAGAGCAATGGCTGTTTTAAAGCCTCTTAAAGTTACCATTACAAATTACGAGGGAGAAGAAATGCTCGACTTCGACGTTAATCCGAACGACGAAGTAAATAGAACCAGGAAAATAAGCTTCGGTAAAACCGTTTATATCGATGCGGACGATTTTTCGATCGCTCCGCCGCCGAAATACTTCAGGCTTAAAAAGGACGGTTACGTAAGACTTAAAAACGCGTACGTTATTCACTGCGACGACGTACTGTTCGACGAAAACGGCAACGTGAAAGAACTTTTATGCACATATCTTCCCGAAACGAAAAGCGGAAACGACACTTCCGGCATGAAGGTCAAGGGAACGATACAGTGGGTTGACGCTAAGACCGCCGTCGACGTCGAAATAAGGAAATACGGATATTTATTAAAAGACGAAGAATATCCCGGACAGGACTTTTCGGAAAGAATGAACAAAGATTCCGTCAAAGTGTTTAACGGTAAAGCGGAGCCGTACGTTTTCGAAGGGGAATTCGATAAGCCGTTCCAGTTTATGAGAACGGGATACTTCAAAAAGATCCATGCAAAATCCGGCGTGGTGTTCTCCGAAATAGTATCGCTTAAAGATAATTTTAACAAATAAAAAGTTATATAAAAAACTGCCGAACGGATAATCCGTTTAAGAGGGGGAGTTATGAACATAGTCGATTATATTCTTTTGGGTTTGCTGCTCGTTGTAGGTATCGTAAACTTTATAGCGGGTTTCAGCAAAATGGGGCTTAACAATCTTGTTACGCTTATAAAAATAGCGTTGATTGTTATTCTTTCGCCGATGATTGTGGGAGCTTTAATGCCAAAGCTTTCCGGAATCGTCGGTTCGATCAACGCCAATCTGCCCGAAAATATGCAGTTTTTAGGCGATATCATCGTCAAAGTAGTGGCTTACATAATCGTAATTATAGTTCTCGCGATAGTGCTGGGACTTATCTTTATGGTACTTAAAATGTTGTTCAGAAAGATCAACTTTTCGATTACGCCGCTTAAATGGATAGACAGAATAGTAGGATTGATCTTCGGAGTGCTTTTATACGGAATTATTTTGTTCGCGATTACGGGCTTCCTCGCGCAGGTTCCCGTCGAAGCGATGAAGAACGCTTTCGAAGCTTCCGCGATAATGAAGATAAATCCGTTTGTCGATCTGTTTGCGAAATACGTCGATTTATCGTGGATTGAAAGAATGATAGACATGGTAAAAGATGTGACGAGCGGTTAATACCAAAATAAAAAAAGGCAGTTTTCTGCCTTTTTTTAGACTTAAAGAACGGTTTGCCGAACGTTATAATATTGATTTTGCGGGCTGGTTATCAAGTGGGACCGGTTACAAGACGTCTCTTATCGCGATAAGGTCCGCCGTGGCGCCGTCTAAAAGCATGGCTTTTCCGCCGTCTGCGTTACAAACGGCGACGTACCAGAAAATTCTTCCGCTCATAAATGCGATTTTCATGATTATTTCGCCGCTGAATTTACCGTCCGAAATAAAAGAAGAGAGATAAGTTTTCTGACTGACTTTCAAAGAATCGAGTATCTTTTTATGCGATAAAAAGTCTCCTTTTATGACCGAGGCGAATTCGACTTCGGTAACGGACGACGACAGAGCGATTTTTGCCGAGAACGATTTTTTATCGAAGCCTTCCGGAAACAGCGTTGCGGTCAATACGTTTTTAACGCCGTCGTAAACGAAATTTTCGGAATAAAGCCTTCCGCCGTAGTCCATCGTTACCGAATACGACCTGTCGGGTTCGGTTATCGGAACGGAGAAGATAAGTCTTGTTTCTTTATCGCCGACGACGCCGTCGCGGATTTCGGGATATTCGCCGTAAATAAGTTCCGCAGTGACGGTTACGCCGTTATATAAGCCCTCGTAAATATCGCTTCTTAAAACGGAAACGCTGTCGTATAAAGAATCGGCTTTTTTACACGAAGCCGCCGATATAACAGTCAGAACGCCGACTATTAACATTGAAAACCGCGAGAATTTTTTTAAAAGATTCATTTTTACTCCCAAACGCTTGATTTTATTTTGTTTTTGGTATATTTTATTCATAATTTATACCGCTTATAACTTTAAAATAAGTCGGATACAAAAGAACAAAATTTTAACGGAGGACGCATGAAAAAAACCGTACTTAAAACTGCGGCGATAACATTTCTCGCAATGACGATACTGTTTTGCGGATCGATATTCGCAATATCGACGTTCGCTCCTTCGGTAATGGTAAAGGTAACGTCCGATCTGGGACTTAAAAAAAGTTCGGTAAGATACGCCGAACGAGAGTACAACAAAACGGAAAAGGACGAAGACCTTACCAATCTCATTTTTCTCGCGGACGAAGCGAAAGATTATAAGATTATCGTAAAATATTCGCCCGTTCTTATGGAAAAGGAAAACTTTCCGCAAGGAATAAAAGGCAATCTAAGCGGCGAAGCTCTTAAAAACTTCGTCACGGGCAGTTACTTCGAAGCGCTTATAAAAGTAAAAACTTCGGACGGCGATATTATAAAGTATGCCGGAAAGTTTTATAACCTAAATTACGGTGCGTACAAAGCGGGTAACCCTTACAGAGTTCTTACCGCGCTTTCGGATGAGCTTTCGCCCGATTTGATATCGGCGATTATAGAAAAGCTCGATTCGATAAAAAATGCGGGCGATATTTCTCAGACGGAGCTTAAACTTTTAGAAAGCGATCTGAACGCGCTGACAACGCGAAGCGGTTTATAAAACGGTTTATAAAAACATTATATATACTTAGGAGAGATTTATGAACAAAATCATTAAAGAAGGCTTGACTTTCGACGACGTGCTTCTCATTCCGCAGGCGAGTTCGGTAACGCCGAACGCCGTAAATCTCGGAGTAGAGCTTACCAAAGGAATCAATCTTAACATTCCCATCTTATCGGCTGCGATGGACACGGTTACCGAATCCAAGCTTGCCATAGCCATGGCGAGAGAAGGCGGACTCGGATTCATTCACAAAAACATGTCGGTGGAAGCTCAGGCTAAAGAAGTCGACAGAGTAAAGCGCAGCGAACACGGCGTTATTACCGATCCGTTTTATCTTGCGCCCGAAAATAAGGTTTCGGAAGCGGTCGCATTGATGGAAAGATACAGAATAAGCGGCGTTCCGATTACGAGAGACGGCAAACTCGTAGGTATTTTAACCAACAGGGATTTAAGATTCGAAACGAATTTCGATCAACCTATCGAAAACGTCATGACCAAAGAAAATCTGGTTACCGCTCCGATGGGTACTTCGCTCGAAGAAGCGCAGAAGATTTTAGGCGCGCACAGAATCGAAAAGCTTCCGCTGGTGGACGAAAAGGGATATCTTAAAGGTCTTATCACCATAAAGGATATCGAAAAGGCTATACAGTACCCAAATTCCGCAAAGGATAAAAACGGCAGACTCATCGCCGGAGCTGCGGTAGGTATTGCGGCGAACACGCTTGAAAGAGTAGCCGCCCTTTACGAAGCGAAGGTTGATATAGTCGCCATCGACACGGCTCACGGTCATTCGGCAAACGTACTTAACGTAGTCAAAAAGGTTAAAGCCGCTTACCCCGATCTTCCGATAGTTGCCGGAAACGTAGCTACGGCGGACGCTGTAGAAGCGTTATACGACGCAGGCGCAGACGTAGTTAAAGTAGGTATCGGCCCCGGCTCTATCTGCACGACGAGAATCGTTGCAGGTATCGGCGTTCCTCAGCTCACCGCGGTACTTGATTGCGCGGAAAGAGCGGACAAGCTCGGCATCCGTATAATCGCGGACGGCGGCATCAAATATTCGGGCGATATAACCAAGGCTCTGGGCGCGGGCGCTTCGGCGGTAATGCTCGGCTCGCTCCTTGCAGGCACTCTCGAAAGCCCCGGCGAAATCGAAATTTATCAGGGCAGAAACTTCAAAGTATACAGAGGAATGGGTTCCATAGCCGCTATGAACAACGGTTCGAGCGACAGATACTTCCAGGAAGGCGCGAGAAAGCTCGTTCCCGAAGGCGTTGAAGGCAGAGTTCCTTACCGCGGAAGAGTTGCCGACATAATATTCCAGCTTTGCGGCGGTATCCGCTCAGGTATGGGATATTGCGGTCAGCCGACAATCGACGATATGAGAAAGAACTGCGTATTCACGAGAATAACTAACGCAGGACTTTTAGAGTCGCACCCGCACGACATTTCGATCACCAAAGAAGCTCCGAACTACTCTCCCAAAGGCTGATATACGGTATAATTTTATAAGGTATAAATAAATCGTTTACAGATGTTTTATAAATATAAAGTAGTATTATTTAAAATAAAACGCTATAAAGCATAAAGCGATTTTATCCGAAAACGAAATTAAATATTAAAAGAGCGGCAATCGCCGCTCTTTTTTTGTTGCAGATCCGTATTTTTTGCCCTTTATTTCGCTCATAAAAAGGTTTACAGTTTTATTTTTTTAATGTAAAATATTAGTATGGAAGAAAATAAAAACAAATTTACGGGCGAAGCTATAGACGCCTTTAATATGAAGCGGAGCGCGGGGACGTTTTATCTTGCGGCGATATTCGTCGGATATTTTTTGATGAATCTTTTATACGTCGTCATTCCGCAAAAAACGGTTGCTTCGTTTGTCGCGCAGACCTTGCAGCAGCTTGTGTTCGTTCTTGCGGCGGTATTGTTTTTTTATAAAAACGGCGGTATAAAAAAGGGTTTAAGACTCGATAAATTCAGTCCGAAGTACGTTCTTTACGCAGTTATAGCGTTTTGCGGATTGTTTTTCGGCGTGGGATATATAAACGTTCTCATAACGTCGCTCATGCAAAAAATCGGACTTAACGTCGGCGGTTCGATAACTATGGAAGGCATTGGCGATTATATCTCTTACGTGGTGTCGCTGTCGCTTTTCCCTGCGATAGGGGAAGAATTTTTGTTCCGCTCGATGCTTCTTTACGCACTTTACTATACGGCGGAAAACGGCGACGATATAAAGGCGTCGCTTATAGTGGCGTTGGCTTTCGCTTCATATCACAAAAACGCCGCGCAGCTTATATATCAGTTTGCGTACGGCTTTACGCTTTCGATGCTGTTTATAAGGTCCGGCTCGGCTATACCCGGAATAATAATGCACGCAATGAATAATTTTTTGATTCTCACGGCGACTTATTTCTGTCCGGCTCTCAACCTTTTGAACGTTTATACGTTTATTTTCGGAATAATCGCGTTCGGGTTCTCGACTTTTCTTCTCGTAAAGGGAAGCAAAAAGGGTAAACTCGATTTAAGCGGGATTTCGGTATACCTTTACATAGGTATTGCGGCGTGCATAGCTCTCGGCGCGATAAACAACTTATCGGGACTGATGTAAGATGATTAAAATAAACCTTGTAGCCGTAGGCAAAGTGAAAGAAAAATACTTTTCGGAAGGGATAGACGAGTACGCAAAGCGTTTGTCCCGCTTTTGCGAGTTTAATCTTACCGAAGTAAAAGAAGAGGCATTTACTTCGCCGTCCGAAGCGGAGATAAAACTGATAAAAAAACGCGAAGCCGAAAGAATTTTGCCTAAACTTAAAGGAAAAATATTCTGTCTCGCGATAGAAGGGAAAATTATTTCGTCCGAAAACTTATCGGAGATTATCGGAAAAAACTCGGTTAATTTCCCCGAACTCACCTTCGTAATAGGCGGCTCGTACGGACTGGATGGTTCCGTTAAAGAAAAGGGAGAGCTTATTTCGTTCGGCAAGGCTACGTTTCCGCACACCCTGTTCCGTTTAATCATGACCGAACAGCTTTATCGGGCGTTTACAATTCTAAGCGGAACGGCGTATCACAAATAGGCTTTATTCCGGTCGCAAGACGGGTTTCCGTATTATATTTTTAAGTTCCGCATAAATTAAAGAATGGAACTTATAAACGAACTTTTCAAATTTTACGAAGATTATAAAGAAGAAAAAGGCTTTATAGGGTTTTCTGTAAAGGGCTGTCCGATACCGTATTTCGCTGTGAAAAAGAGCGATTATCCCGTTGCGGTTTTAACGGGCGCGATACACGCAAGGGAATACGTTACCGGGTACGTCCTGTTAAAAGAGATCGGATATTTAAGAACCGCCGTTTTTCCGGGGACGGTCTACGTTATCCCTGTAATGAACCCGGACGGAGTAAAGATAGTAAAGTCGATAAAAAATTATAAAGCCAACGCAAACGGAGTCGATCTTAACGCGAACTTCCCTGCAAGGTACGGAACGGGCGAAAAGAATGTAAACGAGCGCGGTTTTTCGGACTATATCGGGAAATACCCTTTGTCGGAAGAAGAGAGCAAAGCATTATATTATTTTACCGAAAGCGCAAACCCCGATTTTACTTTGTCGCTTCATACCAAGGGCGAAGAAATTTATTACGACTTTTACGACGAATTTCTTGCAAAAAAAGATTATAAATACGCGCTTACGGCAGAAAAACTTACGGGATATAAAGTAGTAAAAAATCTTCCGTCGGCGGGCGGGTATAAAGATTTATGCGTAGAAAGATACAAAATTCCGTCGCTTACGACAGAATGCGGAAGCGATGATCTTTTTCACCCGATAGACAAAAGTCACGCGGACGAAATTTTCGAAAAAATAAAAGATATTCCGCCGGAAATATTAAAAGAAATATACAGGGATAAAAATGGACGAAAAAAATCTTAAATTCATGAAAGCCGCTATTAAGCTCGCAATGAAGGCCGAAAGCATGAACGAGGTGCCTATCGGCGCGGTAGTCGTTTCGGATGGCAGAATAATAGGAAGGGGATATAACAAGAGAGAGAGTTCGCAGTCGGCGACCGCCCATGCCGAAATAACGGCTATAAACAAAGCGTGCAAAAATTTAAGCAGCTGGCGGCTCGATAACGCCGAACTCTACGTAACGCTCGAACCTTGTCCTATGTGCGCGGGCGCCATAGTGAACGCGAGAATAAAAAAGGTATACTTCGGCGCATACGAAAAAAAGTCAGGTTGCGCATGTTCGAAGCACGAAATTTTAACCGACAACGGTATGAATCACAAGACCGAATACGAAGGCGGAATCATGGAAGAAGAATGTTCGAAGCTCTTAAAAGACTATTTTAAAGCCAAAAGGGCAAAAAACAATTTAAAGTGAGAAGCTAAAACCTTGACTATTTTTTATAAACGATTTACAATATAATATGCGCCGCGAAAAACGGCGACGATATATTCAAAGAACAATACAAAGGAGAGGTATCATGAATTCACACGGCAATGAAATAGCTATTTTTGCCGGCAACTCCAACAAACCGTTGGCGGAAGCTATCGCAAAAGAACTCGGAACGCACGTTCAGGACGCGGAAGTAAAAACTTTCTCGGACGGAGAGATCAGCGTAACCATTCCCGAAACGGTCAGAGGTAAAGACGTTTTCATTATTCAGTCCACGTCTTATCCCGTAAACAACAACCTTATGGAACTTCTTATCATGGTAGATGCATTGAAGCGCGCTTCGGCCGGTAAGATTACGGCGGTTATTCCTTACTTCGGATACGCCAGACAGGACAGAAAGGCTCGTCCCAGAGATCCGATCACCGCAAAGCTTGTAGCCGATATGCTTCAGGTAGCGGGCATCGACAGCCTTATGACGATGGACCTTCACGCGGCGCAGATTCAGGGATTCTTCGATATTCCCGTTAACCATCTTTACGGCGCTCCCATTCTCTCCAAGTATTATAAAGAACTCGTTAAAAAGAGCAATCCGGACGACTTCGTAGTCGTATCTCCCGATGTAGGCTCGGTTGCGAGAGCGAGAAAGTTTGCCACCGATTTGGGACTTTCGCTCGCTATCGTAGATAAGAGAAGACCTAAAGCCAACGTTATGGAAGTCATGAACATCATCGGCGACGTAAAAGGCAAAACCTGTCTTATGGTCGACGATATGATCGACACGGCAGGCACCATAGTAAACGGTGCGGAAGCATTGAAGGCGAACGGCGCGAAAGAAGTTTACGCTTGCTGCTCGCACGGCGTTTTAAGCGGTCCCGCAATCGAAAGAATTACCAATTCCTGCATTAAGGAACTTGCTATTTTAGACACCATAGACTTTCCCGAAACCGTTAAAAATTGCGAAAAAATCCATCCGCTTTCGGTAGCTCATTATTTTGCGAACGCCATAAGACAGGTCTTTAACGACAAGTCGCTTTCCGAAATTTACGAAAACTAATTAAAAATCAACCCGTATGAAAAGCCGATTTTAAAAAGTCGGCTTTTTTGGGTATAAAGGAAGATGTATGAAACTCGTCGCAGGACTCGGAAACCCGGGCATAGAATACGCCGGCACGTTCCACAATCTCGGCTTTATGGCTATAGACGATTTAGCCGACAAACTTAATATTCAGGTTACGACGAAATCGGGCAAGTCGCTTATCGGAACGACTTTTGTCGGGGGCGAAAAGGTTATTCTCGCAAAGCCGCAGACTTATATGAATTTATCCGGCGAGAGTATTTACGAACTCGTTTCGTACTACAAAATAAAACCCGAAGACGTTATCGTGATACACGACGATTTCGATTTGAAAACCGGCTTTTTGAGAATCCGCGCGGACGGCTCGGCGGGAACGCACAACGGCGTTAAAAATATCGTAAAAATGCTCGGTACCGAAAAATTCAAGCGCATAAGAATAGGTTTCAAGCCCGAAAATCAGCATATAGCGCTTATAGATTACGTTTTATCCGGCATACCTTCCGCCGATAAAGATATAATGAAAAAGGCGGTAGAAAAAGCCGCCGACGCCGCTTACGATATCGTAAGCGGAAAAGACTTCGAATACGTTATGCGTACTTATAACGGCGAAGTTAAATTATAATTTCCGAAAACAATTCCCAAGGGAATAAATAAATTGGAAGATTTTTACAAAGTACAACCGAATATTTTTAAGGGCGCGTTAAAAGACGCGCTCGATAATTGCCGGCGGAAAGTCCCTTCGTCGGTTTTCGGCTTGCCCGAAAACGGAAAGTGCCAGGCGGTTTCTCTTTTGGACGGAAGAGTTCTTTACGTAGTAAAGGATTTTCTCGAAGCGCAGAGAGCGGTAAAAGCGATAGAAGGATTTTCGCTTAAAAAAGTCTCCGCTATTTACGAAAGAGAAGAAGTGCTTCTTACTTCCAGAGCGTTTTCGAAAGAGACCGAATATAAAAGGATAAAGTCTGTTTACGACTTTTTGAATAAAAAGACGGATATAGCGGTTATAACCCTTCCGGCGCTTTTGCAGAAGTTTCCTAAAACGCTTAACGCTTTAACTCTCGAAAAGGGTAAAGAATACGATATCCTCGCTTTATCGGAAAAACTTACCGACATGGGGTATTCGAGGGGCGATTCGGTCAGCGGAAAGGGCAGCTTTGCGAGAAGGGGAGATATTCTCGATATTTACGCTATAGATTCGGACTCTCCCGTAAGACTCGATTTTTTCGGGGACGAACTCGAAAGCGTAAAATATTTCGATCCGGACGGCGGCAAAACTCTGTCGGCGGCGACTTCCGTCGAAATTTTGCCCTGTACCGAGATAGTCCTTCCTGAAAATACCGATAAAATAATCGAAAAAATAGACGAAGAAATACGCAAATTCACCGGTAAAGACAACCTGCGTTTCAAAGAATTTTCGGACGACGTAAAAACGTCGCTGTCGTTAAAAGCGTATTCGTCGCTCACTTCGCTTATACCCGTTCTGGATAATACGGGTAACGTGTTCGAAGCGTTCGATTTCGACAGCGTCGTTTTCAGTGAGCCGAAGCAGCTTTACGCTCTCGCGGAAGCGGTTATAAAAGAACACGGCGAAAGATTCAGGTCGCTTTACGGCGCAGGGGAAGTGTTTTCGTTCGACTATTTTCAGAACATAGGGTTTGAAGAACTCGAAGCCGGACTTAAAACAAAAAGTCTGATGGCGTTTTCGACTCTCGTCGCGGACAACGGGTTTTTTACCGCGGCAAAGCTCTTTAACGTAAGAGCTACGCCCGCGCCGAGATTTATGGGACGGACGGCGGACCTTATAAACGAAATCGCGATAAGACTTAATTCGGGATATAAAGTTTTCGTCTCGATAGCGGAAAACGACTACGAAAGAATTTCGCTTATTCTCGCCGAATCGGGTTACGATAACGGCGTAAAAAATCTTAACGTATTCGAGGGACGGATCGTTTCGGGCGTTATTTATCAGGACGAAAAAATCTGTATCATCGGCAACACCGACGTCGTTCCCGAACGTGAAAAACGTCTTACCGCACGCTCTAAAAACAAAGTGTTTTTCTCCGCGCCCGAAGCCGGCGATTACGCCGTACACGAGATTCACGGTATAGGCAAAGTAATCGGAACCAAGCGCCTCGAAACGTCATTCGGTAAAAAAGATTATATAGCTGTCGCATACAGGGGCGGCGATATTTTATACGTTCCCGTCGAACAACTCAACGTTCTCACAAAGTACGTCGGGGCGGAAAAAGAACCAGCTCTTTCGAAGATAGGCGGAAAAGATTTCGAGAGAATCAAAGAAAGGGTAAAAAGCAGCTTAAGAGAGCTGACCGTAAATCTTAAAAAATTATACAGCGACAGACAGAAGAGAACAGGCTATGTTTTCGAAGAAGACGAAGGCGCGCAGAAGGCTTTCGAACTCGCTTGCGGTTTCGAGGATACGCCCGATCAGATAACCGCTACCGAAGACGTTAAAAAGGATATGACTTCGTCCAAGGTAATGGACAGACTTATCTGCGGCGACGTAGGCTTCGGTAAGACGGAAATAGCATTCAGGGCGATTTTCAGAGCGGTGAACAACGGTAAACAAGCCGTTCTTCTCGCACCGACGACAATCCTTGCCGAGCAGCATTACAACAACGCTCTTGAAAGGTTCAAAGGTTTCGGCGTAAAGATAGAATCGCTCGACAGATTCAAATCTGCTAAAGAACAGCAAAAAGTTCTTTCAAAGCTCAGGAGCGGCGAGATAGATTTCATTATAGGAACGCACAGGCTTTTGTCCAAAGACGTGGAGTTCTGCGATCTCGGACTTCTTGTTTTAGACGAAGAACAGCGTTTCGGTGTGGAACATAAAGAAAAGATAAAAACGCTTAAAAGCAACGTGGACACGCTCACGCTGACGGCGACTCCCATTCCGAGAACGCTCCATATGTCGCTTTCCGGAATAAGAGACATAAGCACGATAAACACTCCGCCTAAAGAAAGGCTCCCTATACAGACTTACGTTACCGAAGAAACGGAAACGCTTATACGCGACGCCGTTTCGAGAGAACTAGGAAGGGGCGGACAGGTATTCGTTTTATATAACCGCGTAGAGAGCATTTATACTTTCAACGAAAAACTGAAAACGCTCGTGCCGGAAGCTAAAATAACCGTATGCCACGGACAGATGGAAGAAAAGGAACTCGAAACAGGAATTTCGGATTTCTATAAAGGCAGAAGCGACGTGCTTCTCGCTACGACTATTATCGAAAACGGTCTGGATCTTCCGAAGGCTAACACGATTATCGTTATAGACGCCGACAAACTCGGGCTTTCGACCTTATATCAGCTCCGCGGAAGAGTCGGAAGAAGCAATCGTCTGGCCCACGCCTATTTTACTTATAAAAAAGACAAAGTTTTGTCCGATACCGCATATAAAAGACTTTCCGCAATCATGGAATTCACCGAAATGGGCAGCGGTTTCAAGATAGCCATGCGCGATCTCGAAATAAGGGGCGCCGGAAATATTCTAGGCGCGGAACAGCACGGACATATGGACAAGATAGGTTACGAGCTGTATTCGAAGCTTTTGAAAGAAGAGATGGACGGCGGAACGGAAGAAATAATAGTCGATACCGACGTAAGAATTTCCGCATACATTCCGGACGAATACATCGAATCGTCTTCCGGCAGAATGGACGCGTATAAGGACATCGCCGAGACCGAAACGGTCGAAGACGGTAAAAAACTTTACGAAAATCTTTCTTCCGCATACGGAAAACCGCCCGTCGAGATTAAAAATCTTATTTACGTCGCCATACTCAAAGCGACTGTCGGCAGAATCGGAGGAAACAGTCTTACGATAGGAGATTTCGGGGCGGCTTTCGGGTTCGAAAATCTTAAAAAGGCGCAAGATCCGGCTCTATTTAAAATAATTGCAGGATTCCCGGATGCGTCGCTTTCGGCAGTCAGCGGAATAGCCGTTAAGTTCAGTCGCGGCAGGCGAAGCGATACCGAACTTCTGAAAGACTTTGCGGCGTTTGTTCTGGCGATCGAAAAGGAAAAGAACAAACATATCTTAAAAAGCAAAGTAAAAGAGGCGAACTTGTAATTTTTGCCTGAGTTTTATGGCGTTTTGACATATAATCGCCTCAAAAAGATAAAAAATTACGGTAAAAGCCGAAAAATAATAAAAAAAAATAATAAACTCTTGCAATTTGATTTTAAATATTATATAATCTAATAGACTATATATTTAATACTCGCTTTATGCCCGAAATTTTTTGCTGCGTTTACATGCAAAAATACGGACGTAACGGGCTTTATATACGTTATAAGTAAATGCAAAAATTAAAACGGAGCGAAATATGAAAAAAACGTTCAAAAAATTAATTGCCGTCCTTCTGGCGGGCGCTATTTCGGTATCCATGTTCGCGTGCGACATCGTTAAGCTCAATGGCGAAAGAGTAAACGATCAGGTCGTCGCGACCGTGCAGGTCTATGACGGCGCGCCTAAGGAAGAAATTACGAACAGTCAGGTTATGTCGGCGTATTCTTCGTACGGCTATTATTACGTGCAGAAATTGGGCTATACCGTAAAAAAGGCCGTAGAGGTGATTCTTAATTCTCTTATTCAGAATAAGATTTACGTTCAGAATGCGGAAAATTATTTTGAAAATCTCGACGGTTATGCTAAAACTGAAGGTAAAAAAGCATGGGATCCCGAAAGATATTTAACCGCGGAAGAAGTTACCGAGGCTGCATATCAGGTTAAAAAGAGCGTTAACGAAGCGATAGACAATTACGTTCCCGCAAAGGAAACCGAAAAGAAGGAAGACTATTCCGCTACCGCGAGAACAGCTCCGACGAACGCTTCGAAATACGCGCACAAACTCACCGTTACGGAAAAGAGCGCTTATACCATTAAGACAGGTCTCGATTCAAACGGCAAAGTTACCGATAACGAAAGAAAGGAAGCTTATTACAAACTTCTCAAAGTTATGGACGGTTCGGGATATATAGACAAAGATTTCGACTGGGCTAACGGCGATATCACTACGACCGAATATTATAAGAACGCTCTTAAATCTCAGCTTGAAAGCGCTCTCGTTTCGAAATACGACAGATATCTTACTTATGATTATTATAAGACCGTAGGACTTGACAAGATAGAAGCCGCTTATGAAGAAATGTATGCGGCACAGGTTGACAAGTACGCAAGCAAGAGCGCGTATGAAGAAGCTCTCGGAAGCGCTTCGGCTTCAAAACCCGTCGTTTACAATCCTTACGAAGGTTACGCTTATATTTACAACCTTCTCCTCGGAGCGGACACCGCGCTTTCGGGCAAGATAAGCGAAATTAAAACAAAATACACTTCTAACGAAATAACCAAAGCGGAATATTTTGCTCAGCGTGAAGAAGTCCTTGACAAAATCACCGCTTCGGATTTAAGAGATACCTGGCTAACCGCCGGTTACGACTTCGATTTCGAAAGCAAGAAATTCCTTAACGATTATGCGGTTGCAGGCGAAAATTCGCTGCCTTATCTCGGAACGGTAGAATGGACCAATAAAGAAAATTATACCGCCGAAAAGCTTACCGACGATAAGGGTACTTACTTTAAGTATAAAGATGCGAAAGGCAAAGAAGACGAAGATTACGTGCCCGCATACAAGGCAGTATCGAACGTTTATACGCTTGACTCGTTCCTTACGATGATGGATAAGTACGTTTACGGCGCGGCACAGACCGGCGAAGTAAAGATATACGACGGCATTGCCATGAAAAAGGTAGTAAACACCGACGTAGACGTAGAAAACTATGCCGACAAGATTAACGAACTTATCTTCGCGTTCTCGACCGACACCGGATCGCTTAACTCTTACAAGGGCTATACGATAAACGGCAAGACCGACTTCGGTTCCGAAACTTACGTCGAAGAATACGCGGCTGCGGCAAGATATCTTATGACTTTGGGTAAATCGAGTTACGTTGTCGTAGGTACCGAATACGGCTGGCACATCATGTTCTTGTCCGAAAAGATTACCGCAAACACGAACTATGCGACTCTTACCGAATATCTCGCTTCATTAGGCGAAACGACGAACTTCGATCAGATGCTTAAAGATATCCGCGACGACAAAGCGGATTTGTACGAAGATTCGTATCTTTACACTTTACAGCAGGCGGTTGCTTCGTCCAACGCTTCGAGCTATGTAACGAAGACCAAGACGACCTTGTATAACTCCGTAAAGGGTAACGACAAAAAGGTCAAGACTTACGAAAAACGTCTTAACAACATTTACGATTTATAATCATAACAAAATAAAGGGGTAAGGCGAGTACCTGCCCCTTTTTTGTTTATAAAAATTTCAATCGAGGTTAAACTTTTATAATAGCTATATGATACTTTACTTCGATACAGAAACCACGGGACTTAATCCCGGATATATATGTCAGCTGTCCTACATTATGCAGGATCCTTTCGGAGATACGGCTAAAAATTTCTTTTTCACCGTGCCTTACGTCGAGTACGGCGCGTTTATGGTGCACGGATTTTCGGTCGAAAAACTTATCGAACTTTCCGGCAGAAAAGTCTTTGCCGACAGCGTCGAAGAAATAGCCTGTGATTTTGCATCGGCGGATCTTATAGTAGCGCATAACGTAAACTTCGATACAAACTTTATGCGGACTGAATTCGAGAGGACAGGTACGTCCTTCCGTTACCAAAAAGAATTCGATTCGATGAAGTCCGCAGTTCCCGTCTGCAAATTGCCGAGAAAAAGCGGTTTAGGCTATAAATACCCCAAATTAACCGAATTCTGCGACTTTTTGGGAATCGATTTCAATGCGGCTTGCGAAGAAGAAAGAAGACTTTTCGGTGCGGTTTCGAAGAGCCATGACGCGAGATACGATACCGCATCTATGTATCTTTGCGTAAAAAAGGCTATGGAAGATTACCCGGAGGAATTCGATATAAAAGATTTTGTATAAACCTTTCTTTTTAACATAAGGCGGTTATGCGGTTTCGATAAATTTACCGTATTTTTGTAAAAACGTTCGTAAAATCGCTTGTAAAATAAATAATATCGTGGTAAAATAACAGAGTTAAGAAATAGGGGTATCGCCAAGCGGTAAGGCAACGGACTCTGACTCCGTCACTTCGTTGGTTCGAATCCAGCTCCCCCTGCCAGTAAACGTTCTCGTAAAACGGGAACGTTTTTTGTTTGTTTTTATTTTGATTTTATTGCCGATAGTGCTGCGTTATATCGTAGTATTTATCAAAAAAGTTTCGGAAAGTCGCTTATTTACACTCAAAAGTTTTGACCGACTCGTTTATAACTTGACATATCGGGTTTTAAGGATATATAATTTTATTAAATACAAGCATAAAATAATATTAAGAGGGGGAGCCGGAATTTTACGGCTTTGTTTGTATGAAAAAGAAAATTCTGTTAAGAATTATCGCGGGTGTATTTACGCTTTGTTCGATGGCGTTCATTTTTTATAATTCCGCGCTTCCCGCCGAGCAATCGGGCGAGCTTTCCGTCGCGGTAACCGGCAAGGTGGACGGCGTAATAAATCCCGAAAAACCGTCGGATTCTTCCGGCTCGGAAGCGGCAATGCCGTCAGATCCTTCCGCACCGGCCGTTACGGAAGAAGAGAAAAAACAGGAAAAAGAAGCGCGGATAAAAAATCTCGATCCGAAAATAAGAATGTTTGCGCACATTCTCGAATTTGCGATGTTTACGTTTTTCGCGGCGATATTTGCGACGACGTTCGATATGAAGTCTTTGGTAAGATTTTCGATAGTGTTCGTCTTGTGCGGAATTTACGCTTTGTCGGACGAGATACACCAGCACTTCGTCCCGGGCAGAGTGTGCGATATAAAAGACGTCGCCCTCGACGTTACGGGAGTTCTTATTTCTGCAGTCACGGTATGTTTGTTTTACGAACTGTATCGCCGAAAAGCTGCCAAAAAAGCGAATATTCCCGAAGTATAGGAAATACGTCCGTCACGGCAAAAATATAAAAAACAGCTAAAATAAAAAACAACTAATATATAAAAATAGCTAAAAAAATATAAAACGGAGATAAAGATGAAAATTTTCGAAAATTTACTTAAAAAGAACGTAGCGGACTCGCCGTTTGCCGAAGAAATGCGCGAAGTTACTTCCAACATGTATCGTCTCGGCTGGGACGAAAGAAACGGCGGCAACGTATCGAGGCTCTTAACGCAGGAAGAAGCGAACGAATATTTCGCGGGAGCGGAAGTTTTAAGAAAGATTCCTTTAGGCTTTACCGCCGACGAGATTGTAAGAGGCAGATATTTTATCGTTACGGGTACCGGAAAGTATTTCAAAAACGTGGATAAAGATCCCGAAACAAATCTCGGAGTAGTAAAAATTTCGGACAGCGGCGAATATGCGGAGCTTTTGTGGGGATTTAAGGACGGCGGAAAGTTCACTTCTGAATTCCCTGCGCACCTTATGAGCCATGCGGCGAGACTTAAAAAGGATCCCGAAAACAAGGTCGTTATTCACTCGCACCCGACGTATACCATCGCAATGAACACGGTATGCGATATCGACGAACTTAAATTTACAAAAACACTCTGGAAGACCAATACGGAAGCGGTGGTAGTATTCCCCGACGGCGTGGGAATTTTGCCGTGCATGGTTTGCGGAACGAACCTTATCGGCGAAGCAACTGCTAAAAAGATGGAAGAATACCGCATAGTTTTGTGGACGAACCACGGAATTTACGGTTCCGGCAGAACTATGGACGAAGCCTTCGGTCTTATCGAAACGGTTGAAAAAACCGCGCAGATTTATATGCTGACTCTCGGTAAGGTCAAAAACGAGATCCCCGACGAAGTAATAAAAGGTCTTGTGGATCTTTGGCATCTCGACGTTAAAAGCGGCATACTCGACTGAACATAACATTAGTAAATCATCCGGTTGTGATATAATTTGCAAAACAATCGGAATAATTGCGTAATACAACAATGCAACAGTAAAATAATCGGAATAACAATAACAAATAAAGAGCGACGGGCATAAGCCTGCCGCTCTTTATTTTAAATTTATTCACTCTTTATTTTAAATTTATCCGGCGAAAAATAATAAAAACAGGCGGCCGATTTATGTGGCTTACGTTCCGTCTGCAATCGGATTACAAGATTGTATTATGATAGTAATTTTATTATTATAGTGTATAAAATATAAAAAAACGAAAAAATTCTATTAAAATATGAAAAAATTTTACGTTTTGTATTGACTTGAAAATGAAAAGTGATATAATTTTATTATCGGGACTTAAGCTGCCGATATTTTTGTGCGTAAAAAATTTAACGTGAAATTTGTAAATTAAGCATAAAAATCAAGTAAAAATCTTACTTTTTCTACAATTTTCCACAAAAGGTAAAGATTATAACCGGGGAGTAAAAAACAAACCGGTAAAGGGGTACCCCTTTGTCTGCGCTTTCACCGCAGACAAATAAGTCTTATCGGATAAGAAAAAGGGAACAAGAAGGGATTCAGCGCAAATAATTTGCGTAAAAATAAAGGAGAAATGAAATGAAAAAGAAACTGTTTGTCGCTATTTCGGCTATAGTTTGTCTTTTGGCTTCGGTTTTCGGACTTACCGCATGTGCGTTCGAAGATTATTCGAAATTAAGCGTAAAAGACGTTACTCTTGCCGTTAACGAAGTCAAGCAAATCGAAGTCGTTTTTGAAGGTTCTTTCGATAATAAGAACGTAACCTATACTTTCGAAGGCGAAAATATCGCTATCGAAAACGGCTTTGCAGCAGGTCTTGTCGCCGATACCGTAACCACCGTTACGGCAAAAGCAGGCGGTAAAGAAACGACTTTTAAGGTAAAGGTAGGTTCCGAAACCGCAGAAGCCGATTTTTCGGTTAACGATATCGAACTTAAGGCGGGGGCGAAAAGAATAATCGTTATCGACGCTCCCATAGCCGTTCAGAGAAACGTAACCTTCAGGTACGAAGGCAACAATATCAGAATAGCTAAAAACGACGCAGGCGCAAGCTACGTCGAAGGACTTGTTGCCGGCACGACGACCACGGTTACGGCAATATCGAATAAGAGCGTAGTAAAGTTCTCCGTAACCGTAAGCGAAGAATTCGCCGCGACCGTTACGATTGAAAACATGACCATGAACGTAGGCGAAACCAAGACCATCGTTCCCGTGTTCTCGGACGAAACCAAGGCGGAAGAATTGAGTTACAGTCTTAACGGTAATTCCGTTACCGTCGAAAACGGCGTTATTACAGCGGTTAAAGAAGGCACTACCGAAGTTACGGCGTATTCCGAACATTATTCGGTTAAATTCACCGTTACCGTAACCGTTCCGTTCACCGTTGAAAACGCCGAAACTTTCGAAGGTTACTTTATGACCGTTAAGCCGACGTTTAACGGCGAAGCGACACAGGTTACTTATACTTCCGACAGCGAAAATATCGAAATCAACGGATATAACGTCAAGGGTATCGCTAAGGGAACAGCGACCGTAACGGCAACCGACGGCTCCTATACGACCACGTTTACCGTAAAAGTAAAAGATTCTTCCGAAGCTACCGACGAAGGCAAGGCGAGAGCGTTGAACGTCGAAGACGACAGACTTAACGCCGTTAAAGACGGTCTTAAAAACTTCGAACACGACAAAGGCGAACTCGTTCTCTTTGCGGGCGACAGCTTCATGGACGAACGCTGGTTCTTCGTAGACTTCTATTCCGCATCGAGATACGGCGCAAAGAACGCTTATACCGTAGGTATCAGTTCTTCGAGAGCGTCCGGCTGGAAATATATGATGCAGAACTTCTATAAATATCAGCCTAAAGCGATAGTTCTTCATATCGGAACCAATGACTTGTTCGACGGCGGTCTGACTAAGGACGTTATCCTTAAAAACCTCGATACGCTCCTTTCTATGTCCAACGAAAACATGCCGAATACGCATATTTATTGGTGGACTATCGAACAGAGAATAGGTCAGGAAAATTATAACCCGATTATAAAAGAAATCAACTCCGCTATGGTAGAATATGCGGCAGATAAAGAATGGCTCGACGTAATAGATACCTATTCCGGTCTTTCCGACGAAAATGGCAATCCTGTTCAGAGCCTTTACGGTAACAACGGTCAGTCCGGCAACGACAATATTCATCCCGCTTGCCCCGCCGGTTACGACAAACTTACAAAGCTTACTTTTGACGCCGGTCTTAACATCACGGTTAACTCCAAAGCGGGTAAAGTAGCAGACTGGTCTACCGAACAGACGCAGAACCTTGCGGCTTCTTCGAAGAGTATTCCTCTTACCGACGGCAAATTCCTGTTCCGTACCGAACTCACCATAGTATCAAGCGGCAACAACGCGCACGTTTCGTTTGCGTTCAACAATGATTCGAACGAAAGATTCCTTATCTGGGACAGCGATTCAAATAAAATATTCAATTATGGCGGCGCATGCGGCGGAAACTATCAGAACGGTTCGGTCGATACTCTCGACGCGAACGCAGACAATAAGAAGGTCGTTATCGAAATACTTTTCGACGGCGAAACCGCTTACTTCTTTGCGGACGGCAAACTCGAAAGAGTATTCACAAAAGCTCCGATAACGAGCGGTATCGTAATCGGAACCGAAGCCACTGCTGCTAAGTTCGAAAACACCGTCGTTTACGCAGAAGCAAATAACGGATTAACCGCAATAAACGAAAAACTCGCAGACAGTCAGATAACGGCTCTTTTCGATTCCGGAAAACAGGGTGCTGTCGTTTCGAACAATACCGCACTTCCCGATAAGTCCTCAAAAGCTCTTCTCGACGTAGGCGGATATCACACGATAGGCGAAAGCGGATATACGCTCGACAACTTAGCAAGAAATGAGGCAAAAAGAGATAATTGGATCTTCATTAACGGCGCAAGCAATTACAGCGGCGACTTTATCGCTAAGTTCGATTTCGAACGTACCGCAAACGATGCGGACAACAGCTTCTTAGGATTCACTTTCTCCGCGGTAGGACAACATAGCGTATGGGGACAGTATCACGTATTCTATCAGAGAAACAGCAACGGAACCTTCAAGATACATTCGTCTTACGGCTCTTTGTCGCAGAACCCGAACTATGATAACATTCCTGCAGATAGAAACGAAATGACTTTCTATCTCGTAAAACAGGGCAATACCGTTAAACAGATTATTTATATCAACGATACCTACGTTGTTTCGACCAACACGTTCGAAGGCGCTTTGGAACTCTGGGTAAATATCGAAGGCATGACGGGCGTTATCTCTAACGTTTCGCTTTCGAAGAACGCCGACGAAATAACAACCTTCCTTGACACCGTTACCTGCGCGACCGAAGGTCACGACTGGGACGAAGGCGTTATAACCGTACAGCCCACCGACGATACTCCCGGAACAAAAGTTTACACCTGCACGCGCTGCGGCGAAAAGAAAACCGAAACCGTTTACGCATGCCGGCACGTTTATGATGCAAACTGGCAGTGGACCGGTGAAACCGCAAGCCTGACGCTTGTATGCACAAAAGATTCTTCGCACACGCTTTCGACTTCGGAAGTAACTTACGAGAAGAAAGAATCCGAAGGCAAATGGGGTATAATGGCAACTGCCACTCTCGGCGGAACCAACTATACGAACTTCAAATCGTACGAAGCGATTTATTCGGATCTTGTAATCGCAAGCAGCGAAACCGTAGACGGAGCGAGACACTTTGTAAATACGAACGGTAAATTTTACTTCTCTGCAACCGTAAACGTTAGCGGAGTCGCAACCGAAAGCAACGTTCATCTTCAGTTCGGTAAAGATACAAATAAATTAAGATTTTTAGTCTGGGCACCAAACAACGAAGAAGACCTTGCGCTTTATAACTTCTATTATTGCAAGACGGCAAACGGACTTGTCGACGTAGTAGACGGAGCGGCAACCTTCACGGTAGAAGTAACCGCAAACGGCAGTACGGCATGGTTCAAGATTAACGGAACTATAGTCGCTACAATAAACGCAAATAGCGAAATTAAAAACTGGAACGAGCTTCTTATCGGCGGCGAAAACGCTACGTGGTCTTTCACTCACGTTATTTACGAATCGGAAGACGGCGAACATTATAAAGAAACGCCCGACAACTCGAGCGATTACGGCAAAGTTAACGCGGGCGAAAAGGTTGCCCTTTCCGACATAAACGCAGAGTTTGCCGACGCGAAGTATGCCGAAGTCACCATTTACGGCAACAGCTATAATCCGGCGGTGTTCAGCATAGGCACCTCGCTCGTCGTAACCGATACCGAAGGCAATTCCGTTTACGGCTTCGGCTCGTGGGAATTCCTTGACATGGGTTGGCTTCTCGCATGGCAGGACGTAACTCAGGATAAAGCAAACCACAACGACGAAATGTGGCAGTGGATGACCGATCTCGATCCGAACCCGTTCAGATCTTTCTGCGATTATACGCTGGGAGTTAAAATTTCGGTCGCCGTATACGGCACAAAGCTCTACGCTTTCTATTCGGTAGACGGCGGCGCAAACTGGACTAAATTCGCGTCCAAAAACGGCGGCGATATAAACAATTCAGGCTTTACTCCCGCAAAAATAGGTTATATCTACGGCGGTCACGACGCATACTACAAGAACCTTTCGGCATCTAAGACGGTTCCCGAAAACATAGCGGCGATAATAAACAAAGAATTCGAAACGCAATCTTTCGGAAGCAATGCCGGTTCGGTTTACACGGCGATAGATTTTAACGCAACCGGGTACGTCGAAGGCGATTACGTCGTATCGTTTAACGTTGAGAATGCCGTTGTACCTTTTAACGTTGAGAACGCCATAGATAACTGGCTCGTATATACCGCTTACGACTTTAACGGCAATTACGCCCTCGGTCCAAGCTGGAACGGTACATGGTCTTTGTTCCATCAGTCTGGAACGGTAAAAGATAATTACGCTTCTCTTTATACAAATACGCTTTCCGATAAAAGCTTCACGATGACGGCGAACTATACCGTAACTATCGTAAGATATCAGGGAAATATGTATACGATTATAAAGACGGCAGCCGGAATGACTTACGCGAAAGCGGCTATTTCTGACAGCGTTACGAAGATGGCTTTCGGCGGATATAACAGCCAAGGTTCTACGGCTACTTTGACGAACAAGAGACTTTCGCAGAAGACCGGAGACATTACGGCGGCTCTTGACGGAATTCTTACCGCAGAATAAAATAACGCATTAAAGCGAATAAAAGCTCTCTCTTTATAAAAAGCGGGAGCTTTTTGTTTTGTTTAAATTAAAAAATCCGTATATTCGTAAAATGCGGCGCGTTGCGCGAGCGGACTATTTTATTTTTTTGTTCTGTTTTCGGTTTGACTTTTATAAGCCGTGTGGTATAATTTACTCCGTGGTTCGGACCTGTTCCGACGGCGAGGCTTATCATGAAGTTCACTATTGACGAAGAATACGACAAATTGAGCAAGAGAGAAAAACATATAAAACTTTACTTCGATCAGAAGATCATTCTGGACGATTTTTTAAGTTCAGGCGCGATCACCAAAGCTCAATACGACAAAAGTTTTAACGATCTGACCGCTAAAATGAATATTTTAGGAGACGACAAGTTCAAAGAAGTCGTTGCGGGTATAGCTTTTTCGGACGGCAGATTTCTGATAGCTAAACGCCCCGAGGGTAAAAAAAGAGCGGGGCTTTACGAGTTCGTCGGCGGAAAGGTTGAAAAAGGCGAAAGTAAAGAGAACGCCTTAAAAAGAGAATTTTTTGAAGAATTAGGGGCAGAAATTTCGGTTAAAGAAGAATTCGCTTCGGTACTTCATTTTTACGACGATCTTGCCGTACACCTTACGGTTTTTATCGTGGAACTGAAAGGAGTTCCCGAACCGAAAGAAGGGCAGAGTCTGAAATTCATTTCCGCGGCGGAAATAGACGAATATAAGTTTTGTGACGCCGACGAAGAAATTCTGAATAAAATAAAAAAACTTCCGGTCGTCTGACCGGGGATTGCCGCTCATACGCTCATAATTAATATAATACGCTTCTGTATAAAATGGACTTTGGCTGCGTATGAACGAGCGTTTTATATACGTTCGGAGCGGTTATAATAAAAAGACAAGAGTAAAGAAGGGTTTTAATGAAAAAGATAAGAATATTAAACGTATTGTCGCTTATTTTTAATCTTCTGATAGCGGCATTGACGGTTTTAGCTGTTACCGAGGCCGTAAAAAACGGGGTCTGGGACGGCGAAACGACCGTCCGGGGCGGAGAAATATTTAAGCTTTTTAACGTCGATATAAACGTTTTTCTCGCAGCTTCGGCGCTTTTGATTGTCGTTACGGATATAATTTCGATAGCGACGGGAATCGAAAAAAAGATCAAATTTTTTACGGCTTTTAAGTTTATAACTACGGCTTCGTCTCTTCTCGCTATGCTTTCCGCAGTATGCTTTTTCGGATTCGTTACGGGTTTTAATCGCATATTCGGCGGAATAAACATTATATTTAATCTCGTGAATCCGATACTTGCGCTCATCTCGTATTGTCTGTTCGAGAGTATAGACAGATTTGATCCGAAAAAGTTCTATACGGGCGTTTTTCCGCCGGTTATTTACGGACTCGTTTATCTGTATATGAACGTCGTTATAAAGCTTTGGAACGATTTTTACGGTTTAAGAGGCGGTAACGGCGTGGTTTTGTTCATAGTGTTTATAGTAATTTCGCTGATAATATCGCTCGTAATAACGTGTCTGCACGAAAGTTTTAAAAGAATTTTCGATCCCGATACGGCTTTCGTATATCTCGGCGAAAACAACAAGGATAAAAAAGAAGTAGTTACGGACGAAACCCGTAAATGATTATTCGTCGTCCGCAACTGAAAATATTTAACTGAAAGAGAAAGAAGATGAAAAAAGAAATTTATGAAGAAGTTTTAAGTAATGCCGAAATCCTTAAAAATTCGCCGACGGGTTGCAACGAGGCGAAACTCGCCGCCGAAGAATTCATAAATGCTTTGGGAACCGAAAATGAAAAGGACGAAACGGTTAAGCTCGTAAAAGAACTCGAAGAAGACATAGAACCGATAGACGATCTTATAGCATTTGCGACGTCTCCGCTCGCAAAACGGATTTTCGGAGACAAGGCGGAAGGATTTAAAGAGCACGCTTATAAGCTTAAAGCTGCCGGCGCGAAGTATTGCGATTGTCCGGCATGCTCGGCTTGCGCGAATATCCTGAAATACAAAGACGAGCTTTTGGGTTAAAAATGACCGATTTATTTAAAGATAATTTCGATAAAAGAGCAAAATGCCTGTTCTTCGATTTCGACGGAACTTTGCATAATAACGGCGTTACGTCGCCGGAAACGATAAAGGCTTTAGACTACGCCAAAAGTAAAGGATGTTACCTCTTCGTCAATACAGGTCGGACGAAACCGTTCCTTATGCGGGATCTGTTTAAATACACGGAGTACGAATTCGACGGAATTTTATGCGGCGGCGCGACAATTTATTACGGCAAAAATTACGAAAAAGTTTTGTTTGAAGAACCGCCGCTTACCGAGAACGAAAAGGATGAAATACTTTCCGTCGTATGCAAAAACTCTTTATGGACCGTTTTCGAAGGTTACGACGAACTTTACACGCTCGAAATCCGCGGAGAAGTAAAGTATACGAAGTCCGAGCTCGAAAAGTTTTACCGTAAAGGAAAAGAAGATTTATCGAAGCTTAAAATATCAAAATGCTCCGTATTCCCGCCGAAGGGCGTTCCGGCATTTGATAAAGTGAAACAAGCAACCTGCATGGACTGGGTTGAATATAAATATTATCCTTGGTACGAGGGCTATAAAAAGGGCTGCGGCAAAGGTAAAATTATCGAAAAGTTCTGTTTGATAACCGGCACGGATATTAAAAATACGATAGCCTTCGGCGACAGCGAAAACGATATTTCGGCTTTCGGGGCTGCGGCAAAAAGCGTTGCGATGAATTTTGCCCCGGAACCGCTTAAAAACGTTGCGACTTACGTTGCTGCTGGGGCGGAAGGCGTTGCGGAAGGAATATACTATTACGTTAAATAAATAAAGAAGTATCAAACGGTATTAAATAAAAGGACCTGTTTCGTCGAAACAAGTCCTTTTTTGTTGTTTTATTAAATTTATCTTACGCCGAACATAAGATCCGCGTACGAAGGATACGGCCAGTATGGTTTTGCGGTGAGCTTTTCGGCTTCGTCCACGTCTTTACGGAGAGATTCCATTCTTTCTACGATCTCATAGCGGTAGTATTTTGCGGTCAAAAGAGAGTCGGTTTCGTCTACGTTCGAAAGAGCGTCCGCAAGTTCGTTGACCTTGGTGAATATAGAATCTTCCAGAGCGGAGAGCTTTTCCGCGGTGGCGACTTCGTAGTTTCTGCTTGCGTGAGAAACAAATTCCGTTTTCTTGCCCGCGGTTTTTGCAAGGGCGAGAGTATAATTCGAAATTGCGGGGAGAATGTCCTTATTAACCATGTCTACCATGGTTGCAGCTTCGATGTTGATGGTCTTTGAATAATTTTCGAGCATGATCTCGTATCTCGCTTTAAGTTCCTTTTCGGAGAATACGCGGTGTTCTTCAAAGAGTTTTACATTCTTTTCTTCAAGGAAGTAAGGGAGACAGTCGGGGGTGGATTTAAGGTTTAAAAGACCTCTCTTTTCGGCTTCTTTTATCCATGCTTCGTCGTAACCGTTGCCGTTGAAAACTATCCGTTTATGCGCTTTTAGCGTTTCTTTTATAAGGTCGTGAAGGTCCGCCGTGAAGTTTTTGGAACCTTCGAGCTTGTCGGCGAACTGTCTGAGTTCTTCGGCAACCGCGGTGTTAAGAACGATATTCGCTTCCGCTATTGACGCAGACGAGCCTACCATACGGAATTCGAATTTATTGCCCGTAAACGCAAACGGGGAAGTTCTGTTTCTGTCCGTCGTGTCTTTGGGAAATTTGGGGATAACGTGAACGCCGATCTTCATCTGGACTTTTTCTTTCTTGTCATAAGAAGAATCGTTTTCGATCGCAGTTAAAATTTCGGTAAGTTCGTCGCCTAAAAACATCGAAACGATGGCGGGGGGCGCTTCGTTTGCGCCGAGTCTGTGATCGTTGCCGGCTGAAGCAGCCGAAATTCTTAAAAGGTCCTGATATTCGTCGACGGCTTTTATGACTGCGGTCAGAAAGAGAAGAAACTGTGCGTTGTCGTACGGCGTTTCGCCCGGTTCGAGAAGATTAACGCCCGTATCGGTAGAGATGGACCAGTTGTTGTGTTTGCCGCTGCCGTTTACGCCGGCGAAAGGCTTTTCGTGAAGAAGGCATACCATGCCGTGACGCTTAGCGACCTTTCTCATCATTTCCATGGTGAGCTGGTTGTGGTCGGTGGCGATATTCGTCGTGGTGAAGATGGGAGCGAGTTCGTGCTGGGACGGAGCGACTTCGTTATGTTCGGTCTTTGCAAGGATGCCGAGCTTCCAGAGTTCGACGTTGAGGTTCTTCATGAATTCCTGTACCTGCGGTTTTATCGCGCCGAAGTAATGGTCTTCGAGTTCCTGACCTTTGGGAGCCTTTGCTCCGAAAAGCGTTCTGCCCGTTAATATAAGATCCTCTCTCTTGTCGTAAAGGTCTTTGGGTATAAGGAAGTATTCCTGTTCGGGACCGACCGTCGTTTTAACCGACGTTACTTTGTCGTTGCCGAAGAGCTTTATTACTCTCAAAGCCTGTTTGTTTATCGCTTCCATCGAACGGAGAAGGGGAGTTTTTTTATCGATCGACTCGCCGCCGTATGCGCAGAACGCCGTGGGTATGCAAAGCACGCCGTCTTTTATAAATGCGTAAGAAGTGGGATCCCAAGCCGTATATCCTCTCGCTTCGAAAGTGGCTCTTAATCCGCCGGAAGGGAAGCTCGAAGCGTCGGGTTCGCCGCGGACGAGTTCTTTACCGGAAAAGTCGAGGGTTATCGAACCGTCTTCCGCAGGGGTGATGAAACTGTCGTGTTTTTCGGCGGTAACTCCCGTCATAGGCTGGAACCAGTGAGTATAATGAGTCGCGCCGTTTTCCACAGCCCAGTCTTTCATGGCTTTGGCGACTACGTTTGCCGTTTCTAATCCGAGACGTTTGCCGTTTTCGATGGCTTCTAAAACTTCTTTATAAGTTTCTCTCGGAAGTCTTGATTTCATTACGGCGTCGTTAAAAACTTTACTGCCGAATAAGTCTTTTATTGTGTCCACTTTCGTATCTCCTTTGTATTTTTATGAATCGGTAAATCGCCTTCCGGCAAATTTACAAAAATTATGGCGTAATTTTAACGCAAAGAGTATCTGTTGTCAACGGTTTTTATATAAAAAATTTTAAAAACGCCAAAATTTTTTCGCTTGAAAACACAGCCGCTTCGCATACGCGCAAAACAATATTTTCGCATTTGTTTTCCACCGTTCGCTACAGTATGGCGGTTGCCCTGAAAAACGAACCGCAGAAATTTTTACTTTGACGGCTGCTTATGATAAAAAGCGGTTTGTTTCTTAAAACAAGCGGGAACAGACGTCGGTAGCCGACAGAACGAAAAAAATTTTAAAATCGAAAAAAATTTTTAAAAACCCCTTGACACGGAAATTAAGCATAGTGTATAATTTCCCCGTTAAAAAAGGGCAGGGACTTCGTCTATTTTACGGGGTACCATCGCCCTTATTTTCTTTTAAGTGATAAAACAGCGTGTTTTTTGCTTAAAAATCGGTAAAAAATAAGCATTTTTACAAAATTTTCATAAATAAAAGATATAAAATACAAGAAGATACAGGAAGGAGAACCATATGAAGAAGTACATTTTCGTAACAGGCGGGGTTGTTTCGGGACTCGGTAAAGGAATAACGGCTGCGTCGCTCGGCAGACTGTTAAAAGCAAGGGGACTTAAAGTCGCCGCGCAGAAACTCGATCCGTACATAAACGTAGATCCCGGCACGATGAGTCCGTATCAGCACGGCGAAGTTTTCGTGACCGAAGACGGAGCCGAAACAGATCTCGATCTCGGACATTACGAGAGATTCATAGACGAAAATCTTAACAGATTCTCCAACCTTACCACCGGTAAAGTTTATTGGAACGTACTTAACAAAGAACGTCGCGGCGAATATCTCGGCTCGACCGTTCAGACCATTCCGCACATCACCAACGAAATCAAAGACTTCGTTTACAGAGTAGGAAGGGAAACCGACGCAGACGTCGTAATAACCGAAATCGGCGGGACTATCGGCGATATAGAATCGCAGCCGTTTATCGAAGCGGTAAGACAAATCTCGCTGGAAGTAGGGAGAGAAAACAGCCTTTTCATACACGTTACGCTGGTACCTTTCTTGTCGGGCAGCGACGAACACAAGAGTAAACCCACCCAGCACTCCGTAAAAGAATTGCAGGGCATGGGAATCAACCCGAACATAATCATTTTAAGATGCGACGAACCGCTCGAAGAGAGCATCTTTAATAAGATCTCTCTTTTCTGTAACGTAAAAAGAGATTGCGTTATCGAAAATATAACTCTCCCCGTGCTTTACGAAGCCCCGCTTATGCTCGAAAAGAACAACTTTTCGACCGTGGTTTTAAGAGAACTCGGATTGACCGCAAAAAGTCCCGATCTCAAAGAATGGGAAGAAATGGTTGAAAAGATCAAATCCGCTAAAGAAGAAGTCAAAATCGCTCTCGTAGGCAAATACGTGGCTCTTCACGATGCGTATCTTTCGGTTGCGGAAGCGCTCCGCCACGCCGCTTATGCGCTCGGCAAAAAGGTTAAAATACTCTGGATCGACAGCGAAACCGTTACCGAAGAAAACGTAACCGAAGCCCTTAAAGAAGCGGACGGAATACTCGTTCCCGGCGGGTTCGGTAACCGCGGAGTCGAAGGAAAGATTATTACGTGCAGATACGCGAGAGAGAACAATATTCCGTATCTCGGAATCTGTCTCGGTATGCAGGTAGCGGTTATCGAGTATGCGAGAGACGTTTTAGGGCTTAAAGACGCCAATTCGGGCGAATTCGATCCGGACAGTAAGAACAAAGTTATTGACTTTTTGCCCGATCAGAGCGATAATATAAATAAAGGCGGTACGCTTCGTCTCGGCGCGTATCCCTGCAAGGTCGAATTCGGAAGCAAGCTTTACGAGTGTTATAATGAAGAGATGATATTCGAACGTCATCGTCATCGTTACGAATACAACAACGACTATCGCGAACAGCTCGTGAATGCGGGACTTCTCATCGGAGGCACTTCTCCCGACGAGAGAATAGTCGAAACGGTAGAAATAAAAGAAAACGACTATTTCGTCGGCGTGCAGTTCCATCCCGAATTCAAATCCCGTCCGAATAAACCGCATCCGCTTTTCACAGGGCTCATCAAGTACGCCGCTTTAAGAAAGGAAAGACTCGAAGGCGTATCCGGAAACGGCGAAACTGCGGAAGAAAATAATAAATAGAATATATAAATAATTATATATAAAATACAAACATAATAGTAAGGGCGCCTGAAAAGACGCTTTTATTACGGTAAAGGAGATATAAATGGCTGAATTTTACGAAAATCCGCTGTGTTTAAGATATGCGAGCGACGAAATGAAAAGAATCTTTTCGTCCGACAAAAAGTTTTCTACCTGGAGAAAATTGTGGGTAGCGCTTGCGGAAGCGGAAAAGGAACTCGGTATAAATATAACCGATGAGCAGATTGAAGAAATGAAGGCTCATTTATACGACATAGATTACGACAAAGCGAGATATTACGAAAACATAACCCGTCACGACGTAATGGCGCATATAAAAACTTTTTGCGAAGTTTGCCCGACGGCTGCTCCCATAGTTCATCTCGGGGCGACCTCGTGCTACGTCGGCGACAATACCGATATAATTTTGCAAAAGGAGGCGCTTTTAAGAATAAAATCGATGCTTCTGACGGCGATTTCGGAAACGGCGAAGTTTGCCGAAAAGTATAAAAATCTTCAGACGCTCGCTTATACGCATTTTCAGGCGGCGCAACCTACCACTCTCGGCAAGAGAGCCACTCTCTGGATTCAGGACCTTATGATGGATCTCGAACGTCTTGACTTTACTCTTGACGGTCTTAAATTTTTCGGCTGTAAAGGAACGACGGGTACGGGCGCGAGCTTTCTGGAGCTTTTCGAAGGGGACGGCGAAAAGGTCGTAAAACTCGAAAAACTTATAGCCGAAAAGATGGGCTTCGATAAAGTTTATTCGGTAAGCGGACAGACCTATTCGAGAAAGGTCGATTATTTTACCCTTTCCGTTTTATCGGGCATTGCCCAGTCCGCGCAGAAGTTTTCGAGCGATATAAGACTTTTATCGCACATGAAAGAAGTAGACGAACCGTTCGAATCGGGACAGGTCGGATCTTCGGCCATGGCTTATAAACGCAACCCGATGAGAAGCGAAAGAATGGCTTCTTTATCGAAATTCATTATAGCCGACGCCATGAACCCGGCGATGACCGCAGGCACGCAGTGGTTTGAAAGAACGCTCGACGACTCGGCTAACAGAAGAATATCCATACCGGAGGCGTTTTTGGCTACGGACGGCGTTTTAACTCTTTATATAAACGTCATAAAGGGTCTTACCGTCTATCCGAACGTAATAAAAAAGCATCTTGACGAAGAACTTCCGTTCATGGCAACCGAAAACATTCTTATGTACTGCGTAAAGCAGGGCGGCGACAGACAGATGCTTCACGAAGCTATCCGCAAGCATTCGGTAGCTGCGGGCAAAGCGGTAAAACAGGACGGCGCGAAAAACGATCTTTTAGACAGAATAGCCGCCGATCCGATTTTTAAGCTAAAGAGAAGCGATATAGATAAAATTATAGAAGAAAGTAACTTTACCGGCATAGCAAGTAAACAAACCGACGATTATTTAGTTGAAGTTTACAAAGTTTTGGAGTATAATAAAGATAAGGTGAGCGAGACCGTCGAAGCGAACATAAACGTTTAAGCTCGTTTCGCTAAAAGTTTCGTTATAAAAAGGTCGCGTTTCGGAGATACAGGTATTATAAAATATTACCGTAAAAGAAAACGCGGCGTAAATTAAGGCTTTAAGCAAGATCCTCGGATCGTTATTTAATTTTTCTTCGGGAAGTCCGACTTTATAAAAGTAATAATCGAATTCACGGTTTTTAAGGTCATAAAACGGATTTTCAAAAGCAAACGCTAAATAATATAAGGATAAGGATCATGTTAAAACGATTTAAAAATTTAAGGAGTTAGAAACATGTTCACAGCAATCGTAGGAATCAACTGGGGCGACGAAGGCAAGGGAAGAATGGTAGACCTTCTTTCCAAAGATTACGACGTGGTATGCCGTTATCAGGGCGGCAATAACGCCGGACACACCGTTATAGAAGGCGATAAAAAGGTAGTTCTTAATCTTTTGCCGTCGGGTATTTTACGTCCCGAAACGGTAAACGTTATGGGTCCCGGCATGGTTATTGACGTAAAGCACCTTTATAACGAAGTCGCTAAGTTAAGAGAACAGGGCGTAGAAATCAGCCCGAAGAATCTTAAAATAAGCGACAGAGCGACGATCTGCATGCCTTATCACGTTCTTCTGGACGGACTCGAAGAAGACAGATTAAAAGACAAAAAATTCGGTTCGACGCGTCGCGGCATTTCGCCCGTATACGCCGACAAGTATATGAAGAAGACTCTCCGTATGGGTGATATTCTCCATATGGACAGCGTAGAAGAAAAACTTGCTTCCATCGTGGAATGGAAGAATTTAACGGTAGTCGGCGGCTATCAGCACGAACCGATTAACGTTAAAGAAATGATGGATTATTTAAACACTTATGCGGTTTATTTCAAGGACTACGTTTGCGACGTTACCGAATACCTTTCCAAGGCGTTCGACGAGGGTAAGTCAGTTATGTCCGAAGCTCAGCTCGGAGCATTGAGAGATATAGATTTCGGTATTTACCCTTATACTTCGGCATCCAACACCATCGCGGCGTACGCTCCGATCGGCGCGGGCGTTCCTTTCAAAAAGGTAGACAGAGTTATCGGTATCATGAAAGCTTATTCGAGCTGTGTAGGCGAAGGACCTTACACATGCGAACTTTTCGGAGAAGAAGGCAACGCATTAAGAGAAGCGGGGGCTGAATACGGCGCCGCTACAGGCAGACCGAGAAGAGTCGGCGGATTCGACGTCGTCGCTTCGAGATACGGTATTAAAATGCAGGGGGCGGACGATATAGCGCTCACCAAGCTCGACGTTCTTTCGTGCTTCGATAAGATCCCCGTATGCGTCGCATACGAAGTGGACGGAGTAAGAACGATGAACTTTCCCTCGGGCGACGCACTCAAAAGGGCTAAACCCGTTTACGAATATTTCGACGGATGGAAGTGCGACATCTCTGGTTGCAGAAAACTTTCCGATCTTCCCGAAAACGCTAAAAAATACGTAGACTATATAGAAAAGGCTACCGGCTGCAAGATTAAATATATCTCCGTCGGCGCCGAAAGAGAAAGCTATATAAAAGTTTATTAAGATAATTTTTGCATAATTTTACGGCAAAGCGCTTATTTTTCGCTTTGCCGTAATTTTAACAATTTTTTACTTGTGTTTTTTTGTAAAATATCGTAAAATTTACGTTAAAGCCAAGGCGGGAATCTTTATAAAAATTCCGCATTAAAAGGAGCAATAAATGAAAAATCAGACGGTTCTTGTAGTGGACTTCGGCGGTCAGTACAACCAGCTTATCGTAAGAAGGGTAAGAAATTCAGGCGTTTATGCCGAACTCGTACCCAATACGATTACTATCGAAAAGATTAAAAGCTACGATCCCATCGGCATAATTTTTACCGGCGGTCCGCACAGCGTTTATAAAGAAGATTCCCCCAAGGTAGATAAAGAAATTTTTAATCTCGGCGTTCCCATTCTCGGCATATGCTACGGCATGCAGCTTATATCTTATATGAACGGCGGCAGCGTAGTCCGTTGCGACATAGCGGAATACGGCACTAAAAAAATCAGATATTCGGACAGCGTTATTTTCGAAGGTATGGATAAAGAAAGCGTTTGCTGGATGAGTCACGGCGATCAGGTGGCTTCGGTTCCCGAAGGATATACCGTTACCGCTTCCACCGACGAGTGCAAAATAGCCGCTTACGAAAACCCTGTCAAAAAGTTTTACGCCGTTCAGCTTCATCCCGAAGTCGTCCACACGGTAAACGGTAATCTTATCCTTAAAAACTTTTTATATAAGGTCTGCGGTGCGAAAGGCGACTGGACTATGGGCGATTACGCCGCAGAACAGATAAAAGCCATAAGAGAAAAGGTCGGAAACGGAAAAGTTCTCTGCGCGATGAGCGGCGGCGTCGACAGCGCGGTCGCAGCGACCATTCTTCATAAAGCGGTCGGCGACAATCTTACTTGCGTATTCGTCGATCACGGTCTTCTCCGCAAAAACGAAGCGGACGAAGTAATGAGCGTTTTTAAAGATAAGATGGGTATGAATCTTATCAAAATAGATGCGTCGAAGAGATTTTTATCCAAACTCGCCGGCGTAAAAGAACCCGAAAAGAAACGTAAAATAATCGGTAAAGAATTTATCGAAGTATTCAGCGAATTTTCCAAACAGATAGGCAAAGTGGATTATCTCGTTCAGGGAACCATTTATCCAGACGTTATCGAAAGCGGTCTCGGCAAGAGTGCGGTCATAAAGAGTCACCACAACGTAGGCGGACTTCCTTCGGTAATAGATTTTAAGGAAATTATCGAACCTCTCCGCAGCCTTTTCAAAGATGAAGTAAGAGCGTTGGGACTCGAACTCGGACTTCCGGAAAAGATCGTTATGCGTCAGCCGTTCCCCGGTCCCGGACTCGCCATAAGAATAATCGGAAACATCACAAAAAAGAAGGTTACGATTTTACAGGACGCAGACTATATCTTCAGAGAAGAAATTGCGAAAGCAGGTCTTGACAAGGTTATCTGGCAGTATTTTGCGGTGCTTACGGGCATGCGCTCGGTAGGCGTTATGGGCGACGAAAGAACTTACGACTACACTATCGCTTTAAGAGCGGTTACCAGCGTCGACGGCATGACTGCCGACTGGGCGGATATTCCGCACGACGTTATGGTTAAAATCTCTTCGAGAATAGTTAACGAAGTCAAATCGGTCAACAGAGTAGTTTACGACGTTACTTCCAAACCGCCGGCAACCATCGAATGGGAATAATAATTTAATAATAAGCGGAAGCATTATAAAAGGCTTCCGCTTTTTTATTCGGGTATGGTTTCGTTGCGAACGGTTCGGCGAAACTATGACGGTTAAGCGAACGGTTCGGCGAAGTATAGCCAAAAAACCGAATAAAATATGGTATTGGTTTAGCGGTACAGGTAATATTAAATTTAACCGTAACTATAATAGTTTATTAAATATTGCGACAGGGAAAACGCCTTTTAAAAGCAACAAAAATCAAAAAATGTACCGATAAACACCGAAAACGGCAAATAGCGTTGACTTTTTATACATTCATATAGTATAATACTTTACGAATAAAACGGCGAAAGCCAAGGGGTTACAAATGAAGAATTTTGCAATTATAACGGACTCTTGTTCCGATCTCGACAAAGCGCACAGAGAGGCTTACGACATCGACTACGTTCCTATGGGAATGAACTACGAAGATAAAGAAGGTAATATTATAGATCTTCCCGCAGATCTCGACTGGAAAGATTTATCGGTAAAAGAATTTTACGATCTGATGAGAAGCGGTGTGAGAATAAGAACCTCGCAGGTTCGGCAGGAAACTTTTAAAGAAAAGTTCGGAGAATATCTTAAAAAGGATTACGATATTATTTATCTTTCATGCTCGGGCGCGCTTTCGGCTTCGATAAAGGCAAGTCAGGTCGTAAGGGAAGAACTTTTGAAGGACTACCCGGACGCAAAAATTTATTGTATAGACAGCCTTAACTCCTGCGCGGGACTCGGCCTTTTGTGCATGAACGCTTCCGCATTGAGAAAAGCCGACAAAACAATTGAAGAAGTCGCCGCATTCTTAGAAGAAAACAAACTTAAAATGAACCAGTTTGCGACGGTTGAAGATATGACTTATCTTAAACGCGCCGGCAGAATTTCGGCAATGAAGGCAGCTTTCGGCGGACTTTTAGGGGTTAAACCAATCATTATTTCGGACGCGCTCGGACAGAATACCGCTACCGAAAAGCCTAAGGGAAGAAAAAATTCTATTCGTCGTCTCGCTCGGCTTATGGCGGAAACTTACGTTAAAATGGGCATTGACAAACTTTTCGTTCTCCATGCGGATAACGAGGAGGACGGAAAAATGCTTCTTGACGAAGTAAAAGCTCTTATCCCCGAAGCAGACGTTGATTTCGGTTATATCGGACCTATTATCGGAGCTTCTACCGGTCCCGGAACGTTGGCTGTTTACGGCTGGGGTAAAGAAGTAACTTACGCCGCTCACGAGTAATTAAAGATTATCTGGTTTTCGGCGTGTAAAACAAGAACGTAAACAAATTCTAAAAGAGCGGCTTGCCCGCTCTTTTAGATTGATTCAATATTCATTTTCTGAGTGCTTTAATATTCATATTGTATTTAAAAACATAAGATAACATTCGTAAGCCGACCGATATTAAAAACTAAAACGACGTAAAAATCTTATAGCGGTATAAAAACTTATAAAAACAGATTATAAAATTACCCGTAAAGCTTTGGCGGACGGCTAATCGTTTGACTTTTTTTGCATTATGGGTATATACTATTCAGGCTTTAATTTTAGCTGCGATGAATAAGCGGATTTTTTTATTGAAGCGAGTGAAGGCTTAAAATGGAATTTAAAACACAACTTTTAAAAGCGGACGAAAACTCTCTTGATCTCGCCGCAAAATATTTTTCTGCCGGAGAAGTAATAGCCGTTCCCACAGAAACGGTTTACGGCTTGGCGGGCAACGCATACGACGGCGAAACGATAAAAAAGATATTTGAAGCGAAAGGCAGACCGCAGGACAATCCGCTTATCGTTCATATTTCGGATATGGAAATGCTTAAAGAAGTTGCTTCCGTGATCCCCGAAACGGCGTATAAACTTGCAGACGCATTCTGGCCGGGACCGCTTACTATGATCATGAAAAAGTCCGAAAAGGTTTCGACGGTTACAACGGCGGGACTTGACAGCGTCGGAATAAGAATGCCTTCCGATCCGTTCGCGCACGCACTCATAGTAAAAACGGGGATACCTTTTGCCGCGCCTTCCGCAAACGTTTCGGGAAGACCTAGTCCGACCGACGCGAAGACCGTTTTTGAGGATATGAACGGTAAAATACCGCTTGTAGTCGACGGCGGCGAGTGCTTCGCCGGGGTTGAATCGACTGTAGTGTCGCTTCTTAACGAAACGCCGATAATTCTCCGTCCCGGGTACGTCACCAAAGAAGATATGGAAGAAGTTTTGGGAACGGAAGTTAAAATAGCGGCGGCTGTTACCGAAAACATTAAAGCGGGCGAAAAGGTTTTGTCGCCCGGGATGAAGTATAAACATTATGCCCCGAATGCAGAAGTAATAATACTCGACGGCGATATAAATAAGTTTGCCGGATACGTGAATAATCATAAAGGAAGCGGCGTTTACGCCATGGTCTTTGACGGAGAAGAATCTATGCTTAACGTTCCGTGCGTAACTTACGGAAAGTTCGGCGACGGAAAGTCACAGGCCCACGAATTGTTTTCTTCGCTTCGGAAACTCGACGAACTTAACGCTAAAACCGTGTATGCGAGATGTCCCGAAAAGAGCGGCGTTTCGCTTGCCGTGTATAACAGGCTTATAAGATCTGCAGGGTTCAACGTAATAAAATTATAATTTTGATAATCGGTAAGAAGTCCTTGTATAAAAACAAGGACTTTTTTATAACGAAAAATTTTTATAAAATTACATATGTAATTTTATAAAAGCAAGTTTTTTATTGATTATATTCGGTATGTAATTTTATTCATTATATAAAACTACATATGTTGTATTATTTTAGGAGTGAAAATTTTGTCAAAAAAATAATTATATTGACTTTTTTATAATGTTATGATATACTAAATAAAACAATATAATATAATGTTTTAAGGAGTTTTATATGAAATATTGCAGTAAATGCGGTAAAGAGCTTCCGGACGAAGCAAAATTTTGTACGGATTGCGGCGAACAGTGCGATAAAAACGAAGAGTATGCAAAAAGTCGGAACGCGGGTTACGCTAATGTGAGCGGCAACGAATTTTATTCGGGAAACGCCAACGGATATAACGTCGGCGGAAATAACGGTTATAACGGTGCTTATAATTACGGCAGTTCCGACGGGTACGGGCAGAATGCTAACCTGGCTAACAATCCGGGCTATAAAAGTTCCGGCTTAAAAACCGCTGCGAAGGTCTTTATGATTATCTCCTGCGCAATCTGCGGTGTGCTGTTCCTTGCGAACATTTATTTGGGAATCGTAGCTGCTTTATCTTGTCTCGTTCCGCTTTGCTGGCAGATTCCGATGACAATCGTTTATTTTGAAAAACTTAAAAACGGCGAACGCATAGGAACAGGATTCAAAGTATGCTCGCTTTTATTTGTAAGTCTCGTTGCCGGTATTCTGATGCTTTGCGATAACGATTAAGTATGTTGAATAAAAGCAAAACTGAAAAATTAAAACAGTCAAAACGCGCCTTTACGGGCGCGTTTTTTGTGCGATTATTTTGTAAGCATGATAAAAGATAATGGGGGTATAAAACAAGCGGAACCGATAAAAAACAGATAAGCCGGAAACAAAAAAAGACCGGAAAATTAAATATCTTTTCTTCCGACTAAAAAGTCTATGTCTACGCCGAAGTAGTCCGCAAGTAGCCATAGCGAACGGATGCTCGGCTCCTTTTTTTCTAAAAGCCAGGCGCTTATCGTGTTTTGCTTTACGCCGACTTTCGCCGCCAAAGCCACTTGAGTGAGATTTTCTTCTTTCATAAGTTCGCGGATTCGTTCCGCAACGATAATTTTCATAACAATACCCTTCTTTTTGTTGACATTTTAGCACCATAGTAGTACAATAATCAAAAATAGCTCCTTGGGGATAATTTAGACCGACTAAAAATAATATATGCAAAATGTCTCGGGTGGGCATAACAGGAGGAATTTTATGAAGTATTGTAGCAAGTGCGGAAAAGAACTTTCGGATAACGAAAGCGTTTGTCCTAAATGCGGCTGTGTAACGCAGACGGTTGCAAAAAGCGGAGCGATGAGCGGCGGAGTCGTTAAAGAACTTACTGCTATGCAAAAAGTAGCAAAGATTTTTATGATTATATCGTGCGTCCTTTGGGGACTTTCGATAATTCCGATTTTATGGTGTATACCTATGACTAAAAGTTACGTAAAAAAGATCGAATCTGGCGAAGCGATAAGTACTACTTTTAAGATTTGTACGCTTTTATTCGTGAGCGTTGTATCCGGCATACTTATGTTATGCGATAAAGAGTGAAAAGTAAAAAAGAGAGCTGAAAGCTCTCTTTTTTTTGTATATAAAATAAAGCCTATATAAAAATAAGCGAAAAAACTGCCGTCAGATAAGGTAATAATAAAATAAATCCTGTTTTTATAATACAACATATGTAATCTTAAAAAATCAATATTTTACTTATTTCATAACATATGTGTTTTTAATATATGAATAAAATTACATATGTTATACTTTGCATATGACCTTATAAAAGAAGAAAGGTTTTTAATAGACATTAAGACTGTTTCTGACAATTTGTTCGGACTATATAATAAGCGTAATTTATGTAAAAACGGTTATAAATTTTTATATTTGAGTTTTAAATATTTCCTATTAAATCGGTATGAAATTGTTTGACAACGGCAAAAAAAATAGTATAATAATAATGCCTACCGAAAAGGTATGATATATGTTTGCGTTCGGTAAATTATGGCTGAAAAAATAAAAACCGAACGGAACGGTCATTTAGCAAAAATCATTCAGGATAAACAAAAAGATTAGAAGAAAGGAGAAAAAATGTTCGTATATGCAGACAATGCCGCGACCACGAAACCGTGTAAAGCGGCTACGGAAGTAGTTAACGAATTCAACGAAAAATATTACGGCAATCCTTCGAGTCTTCACACGGTCGGACAGATTGCGAAGGAAAAGCTCGAAGAAGCGAGAGCTGTTATGGCTAAATACTTAAACGCCGAACCAGGCGAGATTTATTTCACATCCGGCGGAAGCGAATCCGATAATCAGGCGATAACGTCGGCGGCGGCAATCGGTGCGAGAAAGGGTAAAAAACATATCGTTTCGACCAGGTTCGAACATCATGCGGTTCTTCACACGCTCGAAAAGCTGGAAAAGCAGGGTTTTGAAGTAACGCTCGTAGACGTAAACAGAAACGGTATCGTTAAAGTTGAAGATATAGAAAAGGCTATCCGCCCCGACACCTGTCTCGTGACGGTAATGTTCGCGAATAACGAAATCGGAACGATACAGCCGATTAAAGAAATCGGCGCGCTCTGCAAAGAAAAAAAGATACCCTTCCACACCGACGCGGTTCAGGCTGCCGGACACCTTAAAATCGACGTAAAAGATATGAATATCGACATGCTCTCGCTGTCCGGTCATAAATTCCACGGTCCCAAAGGCGTAGGCGTATTGTATTGCAGAAAGGGAGTATATCTTCAGCCGCTCATCGAAGGCGGTGCGCAGGAGAAAAATAAGCGCGCGGGAACGGAAAACCTCCCCGCAATAGCCGGTATGGCAAAGGCGTTTGAAATCGCCAACGAAAATCTCGAAGAATATACCGTAAAGGTTTCGGCTCTCCGCGACAAGCTTATAAGAGAGCTTTCAAAGATTCCGCACTCCGTAGTAAACGGCGATACCGAAAACAGAGTTCCTAATAACGTAAATATCTGCTTCGAAGGTATCGAAGGCGAAAGTTTGCTTCTTCTTCTTGACGAAAACGGCATTTGCGCTTCTTCGGGTTCCGCATGCACGTCGGGATCGCTCGATCCGAGCCACGTTCTTCTGGCGATAGGGCTCCCGCATGAAGTCGCTCACGGAAGTCTGAGACTTTCGCTCTCGCTCGAAAATACCGAAGAAGAAATCGACCATATCATAAAGGTCGTACCCGAAGTCGTAGCTTATTTAAGAAAAATCTCGCCCGTCTGGGACGAACTTGAAAAAGGAGAAAGAAAACATGTTATATAGCGAAAAAGTAATGGATCATTTCAAAAATCCCCGCAACGTCGGCGAAATTCCCGACGCGGACGGCATAGGCGAAGTCGGAAACGCTAAATGCGGCGACATTATGCGTATGTATATAAAGGTCAAAGACGGCATAATCACCGACGTCAAGTTCATGACGTTCGGATGCGGCAGCGCGATCGCAACGTCGTCTATGGCGACCGAACTTATAAAGGGCAAACCTATCGAAGAAGCGGTTGAACTTTCGAACAAAGCCGTAGTAGAAGCGTTGGACGGACTCCCCGCTCATAAAATTCACTGTTCGGTCCTTGCCGAAGAAGCGATTAAAGCAGCCGTCAAAGATTACTACGATAAAAACGGCATCAAATACGACGAAACTAAATTCGGTCAGGTAAACTGCGCTCATTGCGACAAATAACCGCTTTGCGGAAATATAGAACGGACGTGCTTAAAAGGAATTCCGCGCCGATCGGCGCGGAAATCTTTTAAAACCGAATATTCGTACGTATTCGTTCCCGGCGGCGACGCTTTCGGAACTTAGATCAAAACCCGATAATAAAACGTTTAAGGGGGATGCGTTTTAACCGTTTGGTTAAAGCGTTTATATGTGGTAAAAGAGGTTAAAATGAAAATTTCGACAAAAGGTAGATATGCGTTAAGGCTCATGCTCGACATAGCGGCTAATCAGGCCGATTCGGTCGTTACGGTAAAGGATGTGGCTAAACGTCAGAATATTTCCGAAAAATATCTTGAAAGAATAATAAATTCTTTGGTAAAAGCCGATCTTCTGACCAGCACGAGAGGATTTTCGGGCGGGTACAGACTCAATAAGCCCGCTTCGGAATACAGCGTAAGGAGCATTCTCGAAGTAACCGAATCCTCGGTTGCGCCCGTAGCGTGCATGGAAAAGGAAAAAGATTCGTGCAACAGCTGCGATAATTGCGTTACTTCAAAATTCTGGAAGGGACTAGACAAGGTAGTCAACGATTATCTGGAGGGAACAACTTTGCAGGATCTTTTGGACAGATCTTGCGGTTGTAACAAATAATTTTTATAATTTAAGGTAAAGTTTTTAATACCTGTATCGCCGAAACGCTACCGCGGATAAAAAATCGGCAAAAATCTGCAATTCGGCAAAATATAGTAATACCTGTTTGACCGAAACATCGCCAAAGATAAGCCAAAACGGTTCAAAAAGGTCACAAATTTTAAAAATCAAAAAACTGTTGAAACTATCAAAATTATTAAAGAAGGCTTGAATATGAAAGTTTACGATTCTGTGATAAAACTTATAGGCAATACGCCGCTTGTGGAACTCAAAAATATCGAAGAACTTTACGGACTTAAAGCTAAAATCTTCGCCAAGATCGAAGCGTTTAACCCCGGCGGTTCCGCAAAGGACAGAATAGCTTTAAAAATGCTCGAAGCGGCTGAAAAGAACGGCTTCAAAAAAGGCATGACGGTAATCGAACCGACTTCCGGAAATACGGGCATAGGTCTCAGCATGATTGCCGCGGCGAAGGGTTATAAGGCCGTTATCGTTATGCCCGACAGCATGAGTGTTGAAAGAATTAAGTTTATGAAGGCTTACGGCGCGACCGTGGTTCTCACGCCCAAGGCTCTCGGTATGAAGGGCGCAGCCGATAAGGCGGAAGAATTACATAAAGAAATAGAGGGCAGCATAATCGCGGGACAGTTTTACAACCCCGCTAACGTTCAGGCGCATTACGAGACTACCGGTCACGAAATTTATGAAGATACCGACGGAAAGGTTGCGGCTTTCGTCGCTGGCATAGGCACCGGAGGTACGGTTTCGGGCGTAGGCAGATACCTTAAAGAAAAGATCGACGGCGTAAAGATTTTCGGCGTGGAACCGGAAACTTCACCTCTCATCACAAAGGGCGTTGCCGGCTCGCATAAGATACAGGGCATCGGCGCGAATTTTGTTCCCGAAAACTTTAAAAAAGAATTTGTGGACGAAGTTCTGACAGTTTCGGACGAAGCCGCTTTCATAACAGCGACAGAACTCGCCGTAAGCGAAGGCGTGGTTGCCGGAATTTCTTCGGGGGCCGCTCTTTCCGCTGCGATAGACGTCGCTAAAAAAGAAGAATTTGCAGGTAAAAACGTCGTAGTATTTTTACCCGACAGCGGCGACAGATACCTTTCTGTAGACGGATTTATAAAATAAACCGAAAAATAATCTATCGTTTTAATAAGTTTATATTCAGAATATAAATATAAACGGAGATTAAAAACCGAATATAAAAACAAAAGTAAGCCGGCAGGTAATTTTGCCGGCTTTTTTGTGTTTTAAAGTTAAAGCGGCAAAAAATAAAAAAAATTTTAAAAATTTTTTAATAATGTGTCACAAAACGGCGTTTTCATGTCGTCTTATAAGTGAAAGGGTAGACCGGATTATAAAATAGCTTATCCCTGTCATTCTTATTATAAAACAGCTCATTCTTAATAATTTCCTTTTCCTTTCCTTAACGGAGATCCGTGCGAAGTATTGCTTATTCTGTTAGTAATATAGTCAATCGGGTTTCCGTTAAGGAATTAAAGGGAAAATGATTTTATTTTTACATATAAATTATTTTTACGCTAAAATCGGATTTGATACCAATTTGCCGCCTATGATAAAAAACACGGCTATGAAGTCCGCGACGTTACTAAATAAAGCCGTAATCTCGTATTTATATAAATAAAGATTGTGTATATATAAATCAAAAACGCGTAAAAACATAAATAAACACTAAAAACAAACAAAAAGCAAGGCTGTCATAACGACCGCCTTGCTTTTATAATTAAAAAAATCTATTTAAAGTATTTTTATATCGATATTCTTTCAGTAATAAATTCCGCCGCCGCCGACGTTGATATTGCACATAACGCACGAAACTAAAACTACAGAAAGAAGTGCTAACGCAAAATATGTAATGACTCCGATAAGCGCGCCCTTTCCGCAAGATTTAGCCTTTAACGGATATTGATCGTTCCATACGAGATATAAAATAAGTCCGACGAGAGGAAAGAAAAACGACAGCACGGCAAACCCCGCATTCGGTGCGTCAAGATTTTGCGGGCGGAAGTTCTGGTTGTAATTAGGGTTGCCGTTCTGATACCCGTAACCGTTGTTATAATTGCCGTTACAGTTATAATTGTTGTAACCGTTACCGCCATAGCCGCCGTTCGGGTTGCCGTTATATCCGCAGTTACCGTTAAAATTATTGTTGTACCCGTTATTTGCGTTACTTTGGTTAAAGCCGTTATTATTGCCGGCGTAACCGGAAGCATTTTCTTCTTTATAAGCGATTGTCTTCTGCCCGCAATAGGGGCAGACCTGTTGATCGTCCGCGATTTCTTTACCGCAATGTGTGCAATACATAAAATCCTCCTTTATAATAAGTATGAATTATTAAATTATCGAGCCACCGTAAGTCTTTGGTTTATCATCGTTAAGGTCATACCTTTTGACCTATTATGATTATATCATAAAAAAATCGGATTTGAAAGATTAGGTTAAAAATTTACGATAATTTTTTGAATTTCTCATAAAAGTCGTATCATTATCGGTGAAATTATACGCAAAAATCAGATAAAAGAATATAAAAAGACGCGGATATGCCGCGCCTTAAATTATTTATAAAATTATTTTTAGAATCCGAATTTATTGTTTAATGAGTTCTTCGGGGATAGCTACGCCGTGGTTGTAAGAATTCATATCTTTTTCGGTGATAGCTCTATGAACTTTGCAGGGATTGCCGAAAGCTATTACGCCCGACGGCACGTCTTTGGTAACTACCGAACCTGCGCCGATAATTACGTTGTCGCCGATGGTTACGCCCGGCATGATGAGCGCGCCCGAGCCTATCCAGCAATTTTTGCCTATGTGTACGGGCAGATTGTATTGGAGACCGCGGCTTCTTAAATCGTGGTTAAACGGGTGAGCTGCCGTCGCGACCGTTACGTTCGGTCCGAAAAGCGTATAATCGCCGACTGTTATTTCGCCGTCGTCAACCATGGTTAAGTGAAAGTTCGCATACACGCCCTTGCCGAATTTAACGTTCCAGCAACCGAGGTTGGCGTAAAAAGGCGGTTCGATATAACAGCCTTCGCCGATTTCGAGAAACATCTCTTTAAGCATTTTTGTCCTTGTCTTCATTCCATCCGGGGTGGACGGGGTGTTGTTGAAAGCATGGACCATTTCGATACGCGTAAGCTGAAATGGTGCGAGTTCTTTGTCTGCGGGATCGTATATTTCGCCGGAGAGCATTTTTTTTCTGATTTCCGTTAAAGACATAATTTAATCCTTTTACCGATATATTGTTTTATTTTTTATTATAAGGGAGCGTTTTGGCAATACAGGTACCGCTGAACGAGTCCATAATTTATTATTTTCCGTTTTTCCGTCCGATGGTATAAATGGCGGAATTTTTGAGCCTGATTAATTTTTATACTATTTTTTTCTTTCTTTTAAATCCGAAGATAAGGAATATAGCTATCTGAAGGGGTATTCCCAAAAAGTATACGGGCCAGAGAGTATAATTACCAAACGATACGTGGATAAAGATTAAAACGGACCAGACGATGATCGAGCAAAATACCGAAATAAGAGTCTTTCGTTTCGTTTTTGCCCATATCGACGAAAAAACGAGCGCGACTATTGCCGAAGCCGTTACCGCAAGTATAAAAACCTGCCATATGTTTTTGCCTGTTTTAAGAAAGAGTATTACGTATACAAATACGGCTATAAACCATACAAGCGTCATCGCGAGCGAAGTTATTACTATATGGTTGCGGTTCGACGATACAGGAGCCTTTTTTAAGCCGCCGTCGTGTTCCTCTAAAAGAGCGGAAAGAGGTATACCGTAAATTCCGGCTATTTTATCGAGCGTTTCGACGTCGGGTAAAACCTCGCCGTGTTCCCAGCGGGAAACGGCTTTGTCCGAATAGCCAATTTTTTCGGCAAGTTCGAGCTGCGTAAGTTTATGTTCTTTTCTTAAAGATATAAGGTTTTCGATTAAAACTTCTTTTATTGCCTTCATTATATTTTCTCTTGAATATTTTCGTTTATATGGCTATTATAGTCTAAAAATATACTTAAAGCAAGCTTTTTTTATTAAGAAACGCGCAATTCTCGCTTTGCGGGAGTCGTTTTTTTAAATTCTCGCAAGGCCGTACCGAATAAGACGGAGGCTTTTTATAAAATTCTCTGGTGTTTTTTAATGAGCATTCATATACTGATGATAAAGTTTGATCCCCATACAAAAGCGGCGCAGACGTGCCGTATTCACAAAATAAAAAGAGCGGGACAAAACCATAAGGAGAATTAAATGAAAAAGTTATTGGATAAAATAAGAAACGGAAATAAAAAAGGAGCAATAAAAAAGACAACGAGGATTCCGGTATTTTACGCAACGGACGAAAACTATCTGCCTTTTGCCGTGATAAGTATTTCTTCGGTACTTAAAAATTGCGACAAAAACGACAAGTATGATTTTTATATTCTGACCGAAAACATTCCGCAGGAAAAGAAAAAGTATCTTAAAAGTTTCGAGAGCGAAAACGTAAAAGTAAGATTTGTTTCCGTCCGCAATAAAATAAAAGGGCTTATAACCGATCTTGAAAAAAGCCTCAGAGACTATTATACCGTTTCGATATTTTACAGATTGTTCATTCCGTCGCTTTTTCCGCTGATGAAAAAGGCGATATATCTTGACAGCGACACGATAATAAGAGGTAACCTCAGGGAGCTTTACGATACCGATATAGGCGATAATATTCTCGCGGCGTGCCGTGACGAAGCGGTTTCGAACTGTCCCGAATTTATAGATTACGTTGAAAACGCGGTGGGAGTTCCCGGCGAAAAATATTTTAATTCCGGCGTACTCGTCATGAACCTTGCGAAAATGAGAGAAGAAGGGATTGAGCAGAAGTTCGTCGATTTAGTAAAAAGATATAACTTTTTAACCGTCGCACCCGATCAGGATTATCTTAATTTTTTATCTTTGGATAAGGTCCGCTATCTTGATAAAGTCTGGGATAAAATGCCCTGTGCCGACGATATCGACGAAGAAAAAATTAAACTTATACATTATAACATGTGCGATAAGCCGTGGCATTACGACGGTATCCTGTATGAAAAATATTTCTGGCTCTATGCTGAAGAGATGCCTTTTTACGACGAACTCGTTTTAAGAAAGAAAAATTATTCGGCGGAAGAAAAGGAAAGAGATACGGCTTCGAAAATAGCTCTCGTACAGAAGGCGAAGTCGATTATAAACGAAGATAAAACTTTCAAAAAAATCATGGACAAAAATAAAGACGAATCGGAACGCGATTTTTACGGATTCGATACGTTTCCGAGAATGCAAGAGGCGTTGAAATGAATAAAGAAGAAAAGCTTAAAATCAATCGCAGACAGAGAATAAAGGTGCTTTCTCGTATCGAAGAGTACGAAAAGAAAGGAGGAGAAGCATTCTTTTGCGACGTCGAAGACGATCCGCCTCATCCTACCATAATGCCCGAAGACGTGGACTATATGCAAAAAAAGCTCGGCACGAGAATACGCGCGCGTTTTGCGATGAAGCTTGCGGCAAAACTTGCGAAAAAGGTAGTAAAAGAGCATGAAGTAACCGTCGTCGGAGCGGAAAATTTAAAAGATATCCGCGGCGGGGCGGTAATAACCTCGAACCACTTTTCTCCGGAAGAAAACGTAGCCGTATGGGAGGCTGTCAAAAATGCGGAAGGCAAACGTAAATTTTTTAAAATAATAAGAGAAGGCAATTATTTTTTCAAAGGCACTATCGGATATCTTTTAAGAAACGCCGACACGTTGCCGCTTTCCGAAAACGTAAAGACGATGATGAATCTTTCGAGAGCGGTAGATAAGTATCTTAAAGAAGGCAACTTTGTTTTAGTTTATCCCGAAAAGGCTATGTGGTGGAATTACCGCAAGCCGAGACCGTTCAAGATAGGTGCGTTCCGTTATGCGGCAAAGGCGGGAGTTCCCGTCGTTCCGTGTTTTATTACGATGAAAGATCTCGATAAAAAGGACGAAAACGGCTTTCCGGTGCAAAAGTATACCGTACACATAATGCCTCCGATATATCCTTCAGCTTATAAAAGCGAAAAAGACAACGCCGCATCAATGCTCGAAAAGAATTTCGAACTGGTAAAAAACAAGTACGAAGAAGTATATAAAATTCCGCTGAGCTATAATTAAAACAAAAACGTTTCATGCGGCGTACATAACGGGATAAAGCCAGCCGCTTAAATTAAAAAACATTTTCATCAATCCCAAACATACCATTTTAAAGGAAAGAGAATTAAAGGAAAGAGAAACAAAAAGGTCGGATGTAAAAAGTCCGACCTTTTTACCGCAATTTTTTTTATAAATAAAAAAACTTTTGGTATTGCAATAGTAAAATCAAAGTGTTATAATTAGCTAAAAACGGCGGAAAATAAGTTTTTACGCCGGTAGTTTAATAAAAACGTTTCATCGAGGAGAAGATCATGACCGAAAAATACAAAAAATTTTTGGATCTTAATTTTTATCAGATATATCCGAAGTCTTTTTACGACAGTAACAACGACGGCGTTGGGGATTTTAACGGCATAACCGAAAAGATCCCGTACCTTAAAGATCTCGGCATAAACGCAGTATGGCTTTCGCCTTTCTTCGTTTCTCCCGAAGACGATTCGGGTTACGATATATCCGACTATTACGACGTTTCCGAAAAGTACGGCACGCTCGAAGATTTTAAGGTAATGCTCAAAACGTTTCACAATAACGGCATCAAGGTCATAATCGACCTTGTCGTAAACCATACTTCGACCGAACACAAGTGGTTCAAAGAAGCGGTAAAATCGAAAGACAATCCTTACCGCGATTTTTACTATTGGGCGGACAAGCCGCTCAACGACTGGAAGGCTTGCTTCGGCGGTTCCGCATGGGAATATAACAAAGAAGCCGGGCAGTATTATCTCCATTCGTTCGCCGTATCGCAGGCTGATCTGAACTGGGAAAACCCGAAGGTTATAGAAGAAGTAAAAAAGATAATAGACTTCTGGGTGGATCTCGGCGTGGACGGATTCCGCTGCGACGTTCTCGATATGATTTCAAAAGACTTTAAAGAAAACAGAAACGGCAACGGACCGAGGCTGCACGAATTTATACACGCTATTTTCGGAAGAGAAAAGACAAAAAATATTTACACCGTCGGCGAATGCTGGGGCGTTACCGAAAAGTCTCTTTGCGATCTCACCAAAGACGAGCGGGGAGAACTTACGACTTCATTTCTTGGCGGAAACATGACGCACGACAACGGCAGATTTAATCCGGTACCGCCGAGATACGAGCAGATGAGAGAGTATTTTACGAAGTACGAAACTCTTACGCAGAATAACGATCTTATCTTTGCGCCGTTTTTCGAAAATCACGATCAGTGCCGCTCGGTATCGAGATTCTGTCCTGATAAAAATTTACGTAAGGAAGCCGCAACGTTCTTCGCAACGATACTTTATACGCTCAGAGGAACGCCGTTTATTTTACAGGGCGAAGAATTCGGAACACCCGACGCCGAGTACGATTCTATAGAATATTTCGACGATATCGAAACGGTCAACTATTATAAAGCTCATAAGGGAACTATGTCCGAAGACGAGCTTATGAAACTCGTTAACTTCGATTCGCGCGATAACGGAAGGCGTCCGATGATGTGGACGGGCGGAGCGAACGGCGGATTCAATAAAGGAGCGAAGCCCTGGCTGCCGATACATTCCGGTTATAAAACGATGAACCTCGAAGCGGATATAAATTCCGGTAAATCGGTGTTCGGGTACTATAAAAAAATGCTTGAATTAAGAAACGGCACGCCTGCTTTAAGGTACGGCATATTTAACGACGAGACCGAACAGGGAAGAGAAAAAGAATATTTCAAATATTCGAGAACTTATGAAAACGAAAAATATCTTATCGTCATAAATTACGATAAGACTTCTTCGATATCCGTACCGGAAAATGCGGAACTTATTCTCGGCAATTATTCGTTTTTTAACGAAGCGGAAGATAAAAACAGCGGAGTAAAGACGTTTAAGCCGTTTGAAACCGCGATTTACAAAATAAGAAAAAAGGAAAACCACGTAAAAATGAACGAAAAACAGTATCTTAAAAACTTAACTGCTCCCGAAGGCAAGGTCGATTTTATACTCGACACAGATGCATTTAACGAGATCGACGATCTTTACGCCGTGTCGTATATATTGAAGTCTTCCGAAAAATTCAACGTTTCGGCGATAACCGCCGCACCGTTTTTCAACGATCATTCGACTTCGCCGAAAGACGGAATGGAAAAGAGCTATGAAGAAATAAAAACACTTATAAAGCTCATCGGTATAGAATACGAAGAAGTTTATAAAGGCTCCGACAGATACTTTAAAGACGAAAAGGATATCGTCGAATCCGCAGCCGCGGAAAAGATAGTCAAAGAAGCCAGAAAACACTCGCCGGAAAATCCGCTTTATATCGGCGCGATAGGAGCGATAACCAATGTGGCTTCCGCTCTTAACATGGCTCCGGAAATTGCCGAAAAGGTGGTTATAATATGGCTCGGCGGACATTCTGTTTACTGGCGGGATACGAATGAGTTCAATATGCACGGCGATATAGCCGCGGCAAGAACGGTATTTTTATCAGCCGCTCCGCTGGTACAGTTTCCGTGCATGGGAGTCGTTTCGGAACTTCGAACTACGAAACCCGAACTTAAAGAATGGCTTTGCGGAGTAAATCCGCTATGCACGTATCTTTACGAAAGAACGGTGAAAGAAGCCGAAACATATTCTAACCGCAAAACCTGGTCGAGAGTTATATGGGATATAACGGTGCCTATGTGGTTCGACAAGAGTTCTTACTCGCAAAAAATAATTACGGCGCCGCTCCCCGGTTACGACGATAAGTATACTTTCCCGGATAATATGAAGAAGATCGCCTACGTCGATTATATCGATCGCGACGTAATTTTAGAAAATCTGTTCGAAGCATTGAGAAAATAATTTTTGCTTAAAAACAGCTCATGAAAAAGCGGAGTATATTCTCTCATATATTCGCCTGAGACAAAAATCTTACCGGTTAAGGAGAAGTAAAAATGTTCAAAAAACTTTTGATAAAAGACTATAAAAATACTTCCGATCCCGCGGTAAGAACACGTTACGGCACGGTCGCGGGAACGTTCGGAATAGTTACGAATATTATTTTATGCGTGCTTAAAGCACTCGTCGGCGTTTTAGCCGGGAGTATCGCGATAATCGCAGACGCCGTAAACAACCTGACCGACGCGGGATCTTCGGTAATGACTCTGGTCGGATTCAAACTCGCTTCACGTCCCGCAGACAAAAAACACCCGTACGGGCATGCGAGATACGAAAGCGTTACCGCTCTTATAGTTGCGATAACCGTGTTTGCGGTCGGCGTATTGCTGCTTAAATCTTCGGTCGAAAAGATCATAACGCCGGAAAAAGTTACGGTAACGGCGTGGACTTTTATCGTTCTGGGACTTGCGGTCCTTATGAAAATTTTTCAGATGATAACTTATCTCGATTTTGCGAAGGCGATAGACTCCGACGTGATAAGGGCGCAGGCTGCCGACGCGCGTAACGATATAATTTCGTCTTCGGCAACGCTCGCGGCGATGATCGTTATTTATTTTACCGGAGTAAACGTAGACGCTTACGTAGGTATCGCCGTGTCGATCTTCGTTATGGCGACTTCGGTCAAAATGATTTCGAACCCGATCAGCGCGCTTTTAGGCGTTGTGCCTTCTAAAGAAACGGTCGAAAATCTTAAAAGCATAATTTTATCCCGTAAAGAAATTTTAGGTCTGCACGATATGATTATTCACGACTACGGCGAAGGTCACAGATTTGCTTCCGTCCATGCGGAGGTGGACGCCGGTTCGGAGCTTGTCGCAGTGCATAACGTGATAGACGGCATAGAGAGGGAAGTTGCGGCTAAAACGGGAATAAATCTTTCGATTCATCTGGATCCCGTGGATTTGAAAAGCGGAGAAAGACAGACTTACCGCGCTCTTACCGAAAAGGCGGTTATGACGTTCGATAACGAAGCGAGAATACACGACTTTTCGGTCTGCGACGAAGTAAGAGAAAACGAAAAGACTGTTACAAAAATAAGTTTTGACGTGGTCGAACCGTTCGGCAAGCATTACGATAAAGAAAAACTTAAAGAAGAACTTTATAAAGTTTTCGGATCGGACGGCGAAGAAAAGAATAAAAAATTCCGCTTTATAATAAATATCGACGACGATTACTGCCAATAGACAGGTTGAAGCAAATTAAAAAAGCCCGCTTAGTAAGCGGGCTTTTTTAGCACTTAAAATTTTATAAGAGGTTGCGTTTCGGCGATACAGGTGTTTATAAAGCAGTTTGTTTCAGTAAAAAAACAAGAAAAAGACGGGGAGCGGATATAAGCGGTCTTTATATAAAAACAAAATAAAAACAAAGGAAAAACAAACAAAATCGGCATGACTTTATACGGATTTTTATTTATAAAACTTTTTAATATTTTTTATTTGAACAAGTTGTATTTTCTTGACAACAATTTTTCGGCTTTGTATAATAAAAATACGAATATGAAATATTATTCATATTTATAAAAACAGAGCGGCAAATCAATCGGACGGAATAGCGTTTTTATCGGAAATGCCGTAAAAGGCTGATAACGTGATAATAAAGAACTTGGATAAACTCGGTAAAAACCGCAAAAAAGAAATAGACAGCGAAGCGATAAACGAAAAATGCGGGAACGCCAAAACTTTACGAACAAAGAATATCGCCGTTACCGAAGACAACGCCGTTAAAATTAAGTTAAGCGGCGAAAAAATACCGGAAAAAACTAAAAGATAAAAAAAGTAAAAAAAGTAAAAAAAGATTTTGCTTAAAAAGCAGAGGAAGGAGATAAATATGGCAATAGCCGAACTTAAAAACGTAAGCAGGGTATACAAAAGCGGCGACCACGAACTCAAGGCGCTGAACGAAGTAAATTTATCTTTGGACGAAGGTAAGTTCGTAGTAATTTTAGGACCGAGCGGAGCGGGCAAATCCACTCTTTTGAACTTGCTCGGCGGTCTTGACAGTCCGACGAGCGGTCGGATTATCGTAAACGGCAAAGACATTTCGACTCTTACAAGTAACGAACTCGCCGAATACAGAGCTTCTACCGTAGGATTCGTATTCCAGTTTTATAATCTGATTCCTACCCTTACCGTAAAAGAAAACGTCGAACTCGTCAAAGAAATCGCACCCGAAGCTTTCCCTGCTGAAAAGATGATCGAAGAAATCGGCTTAAAGGATCATATGAACAACTTTCCGTCAGAACTTTCGGGCGGCGAACAGCAGAGAGTTTCGATAGCGAGAGCTTTGTGCAAAAATCCGAAAATCCTTTTGTGCGACGAGCCGACCGGCGCTCTCGATTCCGAAACGGGTGTTCTCGTGCTGAAGCTTCTTCTTTCGATGGCTAAAAATTACGGAAAGACAATAATCATAGTAACCCACAATCAGAATATAGCGAAGATGGCGGACGTAGTCGTAAGAGTTAAAAACGGTACGATCAAATCGGTCGAAAACGTAGACGAGCCTTTAAGCGCGGACGAGATCGACTGGTAAAGGGGTGAAAGATGCTGTTTAAAAAACTTTGGAGAACGATGGGGCAGTATAAAGCCCAGTTCATCTCTATGATAATAATGATAGCTTTAGGCGTCGGCGTTTTTCTCGGCTTCAACATGGAGTGGTACAGTATCGAAAAAAATACAGATGAGTTTTATAAAAACTCTCGCTTTGCCGATTACAGGCTCGTAAACGAAGAGGGGTTCTCGGCAGCGGATCTCGATAAAATAAAAAACATCGACGGGGTAGAAGCCGCCGGCAGATACCTTTCGGTAAACGTTGCGGTAACGGGCATAGGCGATCTTACTTCGGGTGCGTCGGCAGCTTCCGAGGACAAAACCGCGGGCGACACGCTCTCGATAAGCGTTACCGAAAATAAAAACGTCTCGTTCTTTATTCTTATGAGCGGCGAAGAATACGACGAAACTTCGACCGACGGATTGTGGCTCTCGGATAAGTACGCAAAAGAAAACGGCGTTTCGGTCGGCGACGAAATTACTCTTAATTACAGAACACCATTGAAAGTAAAGGTAAAAGGACTTATAAAGTCCGCGGAATATCTGATCTGCGTAAGAGACGAAACGCAACTTATGCCCGATTACCGCAAGTACGCTTTCGCCTTCGTTTCTCCCGAAACGTTGAAAGCATTTACCGGCGGCACGGAATACTATCCGCAGATAAACGTTATTTCGGATATGTCGAAAAACGACTTTTCGGATAAGGCGAACGAAGCCTTGGAAAAGACTACGCTTATGTATTCGAAAAACGAAGTAATATCGTATTCCGAAGCGCAGGGAGAGGTGCAGGAAGGAAAGACGATGGGATCGATTCTTCCGGTACTGTTTTTGTCTATAGCGGTCCTTACCATGGTAACGACCATGCACAGACTCACCGCCAAAGAAAAAACGCAGATAGGCACGCTCAAAGCGCTCGGCTTCAAAGATAAAAGAATAACCGTTCACTATACTTCTTACGCGCTTACGATAGGCGTTTTAGGTTCGCTTATCGGTGCGGGAATAGGTTACGGACTCGCATATTTCATATTCAATCCGTCGGGTTCGATGGGAACGTATTTCGATATGCCGGAGTGGACTATTTACATGCCATGGTTCTGCATACTCATCTTAATCGGAATAATAGCTCTTCTGACCCTTATAGGATTTTTGTCCGTAAGGTCGATGCTTAAAGGAACGGCGGCGGATTCGTTAAGACCGTATACGCCCAAAAAGATGAAAAAAATCGCGCTCGAAAAGACTAAACTCTGGAACAAGCTTTCGTTCGGAACGAAGTGGAATATGCGCGATATAGTACGCCATAAATCGAGAACGCTTATGAGCCTTATCGGAATACTTGGCTGCACGATAATAATATTAGGTTCGCTCGGCATGTCCGACACGATGGATGCGTTTATAAGTGATTATTATAACGGCGCGATGAATTATTCTTCTAAAATTTTTCTTTCCGAAACCGCTTCGGAAGAAGACAAAATGAAGATAGTAGAAGACAACGACGGCGATTACAGCATGAGTTTGGCGGTCGAAATAGAAGATAAAGCGGTATCGCTGGACGTTTACAGCGTAACAAACGACAGAGTCCGTTTTCCGGGGGAGAAAAAAGGCTACGTCGACATCAACGTAAACGGTGCTTTCGTCTGTGAAAGAATAGCCGAAGAATACAACGTTAAAAAAGGAGACGTGTTAAAAGTCAGACCTTACGGAAAGGACGTTGCTTACGAGCTTAAAATATCGGGTATTATGCGTTCGGTTTCCGAAAATATAGTTGTCTCGAAAGAATATGCCGAAAGTCTCGGAATAAAAATTTCTCCGGACGCCGTTTATACTTCGGTAAAAAAGGAAGAAGTCGTTTTATCGCCGGCGATAAAGAACGTGCAGTCTTCTAAGGAAATAATGGAATCGTTCGACACGTTTATGAGCATCATGAACGAAATGATTATAATTCTCGTATCGGCGGCAGCCGTTCTCGGAACAGTGGTTTTATACAATCTCGGAGTCATGAGTTATACCGAACGTTACCGCGAAATGGCTACTCTTAAAGTGGTAGGCTTCAAGGATAAAAAGATAGGCGGACTTCTTATCGGTCAGAATCTTTGGGTAACCGTCGTCGGCGTCGTTCTGGGACTGCCTGCGGGATTAGGGGTTCTTAATCTTCTTGTTACAAAACTCGCTTCCGAATACGAACTGAGACCTGTCATAAGCGTATGGTCGTATCTTATCGCCGTCGCGGTCAATATGGCGGTATCGCTTCTCGTAAGCCTTATGGTAGCCAAAAAGAACAAAAAAATAGACATGGTCGAAGCTCTTAAATTTGCCGAATAGCGAATCAAGGAGCATATTCGGCGAAACAGGTACGATAAAAACGTACCTGAATAATAAAAAATCAATTTACTCACACGCTTTTACGTAATACCTCGTAAAAAGGACGGCAGGCGGACGGCAGTTAAGTCGTCCGCTTGTTAATTACGGCAAATAAAGACGGCAAATAAACGAAAAAAAACATTATTTTTATTTTTTTGAAAAAGTTTAAAAATCGGATTGACTTTAATTTTTATTCAAGTATAATAAAGCTAAGAAAAGCGGAGGATAAGCATAGCTTAAATTTTAACCGTGAAAAATTTTATATCTAAGTTTATCGACAAAGACCTTCTTTCGGTAAACAACGGAAAGCAGAAGATGTCCATCATCGCTCTCGCAATACCGATTTTTTTCGAAAATATCGGCGTTCATCTCATCGGTCTTATACAGACTTCGATGTCTTCTCGCTTTATGGACGGTTTCTTCATCGATGCGTTCAATGTTCCGAATGTGGCAATGGCTCCTTTCAGTACGATACTTTCGCTTGTAACAACGGGGCTCGGTATACTTTTAAGTATTTATCTCGGCAAGGGCAAAAAGAAGGACTGTGCCGACATAATAGGCACGGCTTACCTTGCTTCGGGACTTATGTCAATACTTATATACGGTATAGGCTTTCTTTTCGCCGACAGTTATCTCGAACTTTTAGGACTTACCGCCGAAAAGTACGGTCCGTACATGTCCTATGCGAAGCTGTATTTTAAGGTGAAGATGGTCGCCCTTATCATATACTTTTTTACGACGCCTGTGTTTACCACCGCTTTAAGATGCTACGGCTACACGCAGTACGGTCTTGTTTCGAGCATAATTTCGAGTGTGGTTACAGCCGTTCTGACGTACGTTGCTTACTACGTTGTAAAAGTACCCAAGGATTCGGTAGTATGGGTTGTTTGCGGAATAGGTCTTATAGCGAACTTCGCTTCGCTTGCCTTCGTACTCACGGCGTTCTTCAAAAAAGGACTTAAAATAAGAATATGTATAAATTCGAGATGGCTTGCGGCTATCCTGAAGGTAGGCGTTCCCGCAGTTGTGGCGGGGCTTTCGTACGCCATTTCGCAGACGATAACTTCGTCTATATGCGCCCATCTCGACAAAGACGTTTTGACTGCTAAAAACTATATAAATCAGATAGTGTTCTTCGTATATCAGATAGGCTGGTCGATAGGTCAGGCGAACTCGCTTATGGTCGGCAGAATATGCGGTATGGGCGATCTTGACAGGGTTTCGAGAATGCACAGGCAGAATATAAGGCTCGTGTTGTTCTTCAATATAACGATCTCGGTAATATTCGCGTTGCTTGCGAGACCGCTGTTCGAATTGTTCTTTGCCGCAAACGGGAAAATACTGCATTACGCCGAGATTATCTTGTGGATAGACGTTGCCGTCGAAGCCGGAAGAGGTATGAACCACGTCGGACAATACGGTCTTAACGCTACCGGCGACGTGCATTATACGACGATAGTTTCGATGACGTCGTGCTGGGCTTTCAGCGTGGGACTTTCGGCTCTCTTCGTGTACGTGTTTAACTGGGGACTTTACGGAATGTGGGTGGCCTTTGCCGTGGACGAACTATTCCGCGGAATAGCCTATTACATAAGGTGGCGTAAAGGCGGCTGGAAGACGAGATACAAAAAGGAAGAAGCCGCTCTCGAAAAGGCTTCGGCAGGTTCTTCGGACAACTCTTCTGAAAAGGATGTAAATTCCGGCTCTTCGGAAGAAGAGAATAGCGAAGAAGACAAAGCGGTATAAAATATAAATCGGATATTAAAGTAAAAGAGCGGTCGGACCGCTCTTTTTTATGAACAAAACCGTTTTTTTTACCTGTATCGCCGAAATCGTACCGCAAAGTAAAATTAAGCAATATCTGTAAAAATATGAAAAAAAAGTTGACTTATACGAAAAAATAAGTTATAATCGTTCTGTAAAGTAAAAAAGCCTTACGGGTGGATCATGAAAGATCTCGGATTTATCGAACTGTACGAAGTTTATAAAGAGCTGTTCACGGCGAATCAGAGGCGGCTTTTAGATGGATATTACGATTACGATCTGACGCTTTCGGAACTCGCGGAAGAAGCGGGTACGACGAGACAGAGCGTATACGACGCCGTCAAAAAGGCAAAAGTTATTTTAAACGAGTACGAGAATAAGCTCGGCTTGCTAAAACTCAAAAAAAAGCTCGATGAATTTTCGGAAACGCTTCCGGAAGACAAGAAGAACGAGCTTAAAAACATTCTTTCTTAAATTATATTTATCGAGAATGAATGCGTAACCGCAATAAGAATTCTGCGAGGTAAAAATGGGAGCGTTCGCGTCATTAAGCGAAAAACTGAATCACGTCTTTTCGAAGATGATGAAGAGAGGTAAACTTACCGAACTCGAGATAAAAACGGCAATGCGCGAAATACGTATAGCTTTACTCGAAGCGGACGTAAATATCGCCGTAGCCAAAGATTTTTGCAACAAAGTATCCGAAAAGGCGATAGGACAGGATATATTAAAGTCTCTTTCGCCCACTCAGCAGGTTATAAAAATAGTCCGCGACGAACTTATCGCTTTGATGGGCGGCAAGAATGAAAAACTTTTAACGGCGGACGCGCCTCCGACGGTCATAATGATGTCCGGTTTGCAGGGCGCAGGCAAGACGACGCTTTGCGGCAAACTTGCCCTCAATATTAAAAAGCAAGGCAAAAAACCTTTGCTCGCAGCGTGCGACGTGTATAGACCGGCTGCGATAAATCAGCTTAAAGTAGTAGGTTCGCAGGCGGGAGTCGAGGTGTTTGAAAGGGGACAGGGGAATCCTGTCAAAATAGCGGAAGAAGCCGTTAAATACGCAAAATCCTATGGGTTCGATCCGGTAATCATAGATACCGCAGGCAGACTTCAGATAGACGAAACTCTTATGGAAGAGCTTGAAAATATCAAAGCCGCCGTTCAGCCGACCGAGATACTTCTTGTCGTCGATGCGATGACCGGTCAGGTTGCGGTCGAAGTTGCGGATACCTTCAACAAACGTCTCGAAGTAACAGGTCTCGTTCTTACTAAGCTCGACGGCGATACGAGAGGCGGCGCGGCGCTTTCGATGAGACAGGTTACGGGTAAACCGATAAAGTATTGTTCCGTAGGCGAAAAGCTCGGCGATCTCGAACCGTTTTATCCCGACAGAATGGCTTCGAGAATACTCGGTATGGGCGACGTGCTTACACTTATCGAAAAGGCCGAAGCGGCTATAACCGAGCAGGAAGCCAAAGAGATGGAGAAGAAGTTCCTTAAAAACTCTTTCACTCTCGAAGATTATTTAAGCCAGTTCGAAGCGATGAGGAAGATGGGCGGGCTTTCGAGCATACTTTCGATGATGCCGCAGATGCAGGGCAAAATGAAGGTTAATCCCGAAGATATAGACGAAAGCAAGATCGAAAAGGTCAAAGCGATAATCTATTCGATGACTCCGAAAGAAAGAAGAGATCCGTCGATACTCAACTATTCCCGCAAAATGCGTGTAGCAAAAGGTGCGGGAACGGACATTCAGGAAGTAAACAAACTCTTGAAGCAGTACGAACAGAGTAAGCAGATGATGAAGCAGATGAAGAACAATAAACGCTTCGGATTCTGAAACGACAAATAATAAACGCTCGGGTAACCGGCGGAAAAAGCAAAAAACGCGAAAGCGTAAAAATAAAAAACAAAAATTTATATTTATAAAAGCCAAGGAAGGCTTACAAGGAGAAATCATGGCAGTAAAAATGAGATTAACAAGACTCGGCGACAAAAAATCACCTTTCTATCGTATCGTAGTAATCGATTCGAGAAAGGCTCGCGATGACGGATATATCGAAAAAATCGGTCATTACGATCCCAAAACCAAGGAACTCGCTATAAACGAAGAAGCGGCTAAAAAATGGCTCGCGAACGGCGTTCAGCCCACCGAAACCGTTAAGACTTTGCTTGTAAAACAGGGTATCCTCGAAGGCAAAAAGTCGAAATAAGGACAGTAAATAATGTTAGATCTTATTAAATACATCGTTGAAAGATTTGCCGATCATAAGGACGAAATCGAATACAAGGTTTCCGAAAACGGCAAAAACGTAGACGTTACCGTCGTTCTTTGCGACGACGATATGGGCAAGGTTATCGGCAGACAGGGCAAACTTGCGAAGGCTCTCCGTACGCTCGTCAAGGCTGCCGCGCAGAAAGAAAATAAAAGATACAATATCGAAATCAAAGGCAAAAGCGAAATATAATTTGCTTTTTTAAGACTTGATTTTACGGGGAATAAGACTTGTTATTCCCCTTTTTTTCGGGATAAAGATTTTTCTTTACGGGTTATTTATGGAAAAGTTTTTACTTGTCGGCGAAATCGTAAAGCCGCAGGGTATAAAAGGCGAAGTAAAACTAAAAACTTACGTCGACGACGTAAAAAGGTTCAAAAAACTCAAAGAAGCGTATATAGACGACAAATGCGTAAAAGTTTCGGACGCGAGAATTTCGGGACAGGACGTGTATTTGTCTTTTTGCGGAGTATTCGACAGAAACGCCGCGGAGCTTTTGCGCGGTAAAAAAGTTTTCGTTTCGCGCGAGAACGCAGTCGAACTTAAAGAAGGCAGTTACTTTATAGCGGACGTAATAGGTTCCGCAGTCATATTAAAAGGCGAAACGGACGAAGAAGCAGGCGTCGTGGACGATATAATAAAATATTCGTCGGACGTGTATTTCTGCTCGGACGGCGGTAAAAAGTTCATGTTTCCGCTGCTTAAAGATCTTCTGATAAAAATAGATGCGGAAGAAAAGAAAGTTTACCTTGATAAAAAGCGTTTTTACGAGGTGGTTTCTTATGAAGATTAGTATTCTTACGCTTTTTCCGGAAATGTTCGCTCCATTAAAAGAGAGCATTATCGGAAGGGCTGTAAAAAACGGCAAGGTCGAAATCGAATATTTTAACATAAGGGACTACTCAAAAGACAAGCACCGCAAGACGGACGACGCGCCTTTCGGCGGCGGGGCGGGCATGCTTATGACGCCGCAGCCTATCGCCGATTGCATTACGGCGGTAGATCCCGAACATAAGGCGAAAAGAATTTATATGTCTCCCAAGGGCAGAAGGTTCGATCAGTCCGTAGTAAGGGAACTTTCCGAAAAGAAAGAAGATCTTATTCTTTTATGCGGACATTACGAAGGAGTGGATCAACGGGTTATAGACCTTTTCATCGACGACGAAATTTCGATAGGCGACTACGTTTTAACGGGAGGCGAACTCCCCGCTATGGTAGTGACCGACGCGGTCTGCAGGTATCTGGACGGCGTTTTAAACGCAGACTCCGTAACGTACGAAAGTTTTTCGGACGGCAAACTCGAATACCCGCAGTATACTCGCCCGCAGGTTTTTATGGGACTCGAAGTGCCTGAAGTTTTGATTTCAGGCGACCATAAAAAGGTGGACTTGTGGAGAGAGAAGGAAGCCCTGGATCTTACTAAAAGGCTTCGTCCCGACCTTGTTCCGGCAGAAGATATTAAAGAAGAAAATCCCGTTAAAAAGAAAAACAAAAGGGAAAACAAGGGGGAATAAATGGACGTTATACAGTGGTACCCCGGGCATATGGCGAAAGCCATGCGCAAGATGGAAGAAAGCGTAAAACTCGTGGACGGCGGTTGTATAGTGCTGGACGCAAGATGCCCTTACGCGTGCGAAAACAGAAAGATAGAAAGACTTTTCGGAACTAAGCCGATACTTTTCGTTCTGAATAAAGCCGACCTTGTCGATAAAAACGACCTTACAAGGCTTACGGCGGAGTATATTAAAAACAAAAGAAACGTAATTGCGATAGATTCTAGATCGAAAAGTGATATAAAAGCCTTGTACGACAAGATTTTTTCGATCCTTAAAGAAAAGATAGAAGCAAACAGGCAAAAAGGCTATTTCCGTCCGGTGAGAATTATGGTCGCGGGCATCCCGAATACGGGCAAATCGACTATAATAAACGCGCTTGCCGGCGGTAAAAAGGCGCAGGTCGGCGACAAAGCGGGCGTTACGAGAAGCAATCAGTGGATAAAACTCGAAGAACTCGAACTTCTGGATACTCCCGGAACTATGCCGCCGTCGTTTTCCGATCAGCAAGCCGCTTTAAGGCTCGCGTTTATCGGAAGCGTAAACGACGAAATTCTGGACAGTGCGGATTTGTGTTTCGAACTGATAAAGTTTTTAGCCGAAAAGTATCCCGAAAACCTTAAAGAGAGATACAAACTCGATGCTTTATCGGAAGTTCCGCTCGAAAACTTCGAAGCGATATGCAAGGCGAGGGGCTATATCAAAAAGGGTGCGGAATACGATTACGACCGTTGCGCCAAAGCGGTTATAGACGATCTGCGTTCGGGCAAGCTCGGCAAAATAGTTTTCGAATAATCGCGGTTAAAAAACAGATATTATGAAGAAAGAAAAAGTAAGCGTAAAAGAAAAGCTTGAAATCGAAAAAGAATTTTTAAGTAAAAGGCTCGGTTTAGTCGCCGGCGTGGACGAAGTCGGCAGAGGTCCGCTCGCCGGTCCCGTAGTATGCTGTGCCGTTATCATGCCTCTCGAAGAAAATCTTCTTATCGAAGGCGTTGACGACTCCAAAAAACTTTCGGCGAAAAAGAGAGAAGAGCTTGCCTCGTTGATAAAAGAAAGAGCGGTTTCGTACAATATATACGAAGTTTCGCCGGAAGTTATAGACGAAATAAACATATTGAACGCCGTAAAAATTTGCATGGTTAAAGCGGTCGAAGGGTTAAAAGTAAAGCCTTCCGCCCTTATCGTGGACGGCAATGATACTCATCTCGATTTTTCCGCAGACGATTATCTTGAAGAAGTAAAATACGTAGTAAAAGGCGATGCGAAAAGTTATACGGTGGGTTGCGCTTCTATATTAGCCAAGGTTTACCGTGATAATCTTATGGATAATTATGATTCCGTTTATCCGGAATACGGCTTTATAAAACATAAAGGCTACGGCACGGCGTTACATATCGAAGCGATTAAAAGTCACGGTTTAACGCCTATACACCGTAAATCCTTTACAAAAAATTTTGTTGAACAAGACCGGTAAAAGGTAACGTTTCGAAAATACAGGTACGACAAAACGAAGCCTTTTTCGGGCAAAAGTATCGTCGAAACGATACCGTAAAACGATAAAACAAGCAAATATAAAAAAATAAGGAAGTAAAAATGAGTTACAAAAAAGAGTATGACGTAATAATAATCGGCGCAGGTCCCGGAGGAATATTTTCCGCTTACGAACTTAAAGATTCGGGTTTAAAAGTAGCGGTCTTCGAAGAAGGCTTTCCTCTTGAAAAAAGAAGATGCCCCATCGACGGCGAAAAGATAAAAACCTGCGTTAAGTGTAAAACCTGTTCGATAATGTCCGGGTTCGGCGGCGCGGGAGCGTTTTCGGACGGGAAGTACAATATTACGAACGACTTCGGCGGAAGTTTATACGAACATATCGGCAGAAAAAAGGCTCTCGAACTTATGGAGTACGTCGATAAGATAAACCTAAAGCACGGCGGCGAAGGAACAAAACTTTATTCTACGGCAGGCACGAGATTTTCGAAAATCTGCATGCAGAACAAACTTTCGCTTCTGAACGCAAAAGTAAGACATCTCGGCACGGATATAAATTACACCGTTCTCGGTAATATTTACGACGAAATAAAAAATAAGGTCGATTTCTACTTTTCTGATCCGGTAAAGGACGTAAAAAAGGTCGAAAACGGGTTCGAAATCATCGCAGACGGCGAATATTTTGCGAAAAAGTGCATAATTTCGGTCGGAAGAAGCGGCAGCAAATGGATGGAAGAAACCTGTAAAAATCTCGGAATCCACACAAGCTCGAACAGAGTCGATATAGGCGTAAGAGTCGAACTCCCCGCGCTTATCTTCGAAGATCTTACGAACGAACTTTACGAAAGCAAAATCGTTTACAGAACGGAAGAATTCGAAGACAACGTGAGAACCTTCTGCATGAATCCGCACGGAATAGTCGTTAACGAAAACACGAACGGCATAATTACGGTAAACGGACACAGCTTCGAAGGCGACGACAAAAAGACCGAAAACACAAACTTCGCACTGCTTGTTTCGAAGCATTTTTCGGAACCGTTCAAGGACAGCAACGGCTACGGCGAAAGCATAGCGAGACTTTCGAACATGCTTGGCGGCGGCGTTATCGTTCAGCGTTTCGGCGATCTTGTAAGAGGCAGAAGAAGCACTCCGAAGCGTATCGAAGAAGGTCTTGTAAATCCTACTCTTAAAGCGACTCCCGGCGATCTCAGCCTTGTTCTTCCGAAGAGAATTTTAGACGGAATAATCGAAATGATTTACGCGCTCGACAAAGTCGCTCCCGGCACGGCTAACGACGATACCCTTTTATACGGAGTGGAAGTCAAGTTCTACAATATGGAAGTCGACACGGACGAAAATTTAGAAACGAATTACAAAGGCTTGTACGTAATAGGCGACGGCAGCGGCGTAACCCATTCGCTTTCGCACGCGTCGGCAAGCGGCGTTTACGTTGCGAGAAAAATTCTCGAAGAAAATAATTAGCATATTTATGTATTAAGGTAATATTTCGGCGATACAGGTAAAGCCGTTTTGTATCGAAAATTCGCAAAATTATCGCAAACCGCTTTAAAATAAGGGGTAAATATGAATGGTAAAGAAGCTGACGTAATTAAAAAGATAACCGGAAGAGCGGGCGAAAACTCCGCCGCAAATTATATAAAAAGCCGTAAAATGAAAATTATAAAAAGGAATTACGTTACGCCTTTCGGCGAAATCGACATAATAGCAAATGACGGCGACTATATCGTTTTTATCGAGGTAAAAACAAGGAGCGGCAACCGTTACGGCGCGCCTTCCGAAGCGGTGGACAAAATAAAGCGCAAGCATATAGTCGATTCGGCAAAATATTATCTCAAAGTAACGGATAACACCGAAGCGTTTACACGTTTCGACGTGGCGGAAGTGTTTTCGGATAACGGATGCTACGCCGTGAACTACATCGAAGACGCGTTTTATTTATAGTTTTATCCGTAACGATGATTTGTAGTTTTATCAATAAGCCAAACTGATCGGGTAAAACTGACTTGTGTCCTTATGACGTAAAAATGCGATACGAATCGTGTCCCGACGGCAAAAAAGCGCGACACACCCGGATTTATAACAAAAATATTATAAAAATCAATAAAAACACATTTAAAACATATAAAAAAAGCTTGCAAAACTGCGGCTTATATGGTATCATAGACAAGACTTCGGGCGGTCCTCTTTCGCATAATGCGTAACGAACGCTTAGTAAAATGGAGGTATGAAATGAGCAACATAATCGACGCGATCAATAAGGAAAATTTGAAAGAAACCGTTCCCGCGTTCAACGTAGGCGACACGGTAAGAGTATCGGTTAAGGTTATCGAAGGCACTCGTGAAAGAATCCAGGCTTTCGAAGGAACCGTTATCGCCAAAAACGGCGGCGGCATAAGCGAAACCTTTACCGTAAGAAGAATTTCCTTCGGTGTGGGAGTTGAAAGAACATTCCCGATTCATTCACCGAAAGTAGCCGACGTCCAGGTAGTAAGAAAAGGTAAAGTCAACCGTGCAAAACTCTACTACTTAAGAGGCAGAACCGGCAAAGCGGCAAAAGTCAGAGAAGACAGATAATAAAATCAAAAAATCGGACCGTTACGGTCCTTTTTTTTACCGTTTTTTATTCTTTTGCGGATTGTATGATTGAAAGTATAGCTTCCGGTCATCTGCCGAAGAAGAACAAAATATTTCGGTTTTTACTTAAAAATCGACAACGCTGCACATAAAAACGCCCGTAGACGTCAAAAGCGCGGCAAAAAAACAAAAAAATAAGAAAATTACTATTTACAATTTTCCGAAAGTATGGTATAAATGTATATATAATATATCAGGAAAAAGTCGTTTTAAGTTCAGACCGTTTGTTATTTTACTTTTTCCGGGCGGCAGGGATCCGCTTTATTAAAGTCGGTCGTTAAAACGCAAAGGAGATCATATGAAAAAGACCAGAAGCGCAAAGGGGAGTCTTCTTGCGGGGATTCTCGCTCTTATTTTGCTTTTCGCCGCAGCCGCTGCTGCATGCGTGCTTTGCACAAGGGATAAGACAAGTTCTTTTCCGGTAAGTTATCCGAAAATAGAAGGCGAAGTACAGAAAAACTATCTCGTCTATGTTACTTTCGAAACGGAGTTTTCGGAAGATCTTTTATACGATTCCGCTTGGGTAAAGTTCAAATCTTTCGGTAAAGGCACCGACAAGGTCAACATTCACGTAGCGGCTTCGAATTACGATACGTCCATTCCGACTACCGGTTATCTCGGCAACTACGGTTATACTTCGAAAAGAAACGACGAAACGGAAATCGGCAGAAGTTACGAAGCGACCAAAGACAATCTTAACAAGTGGATAAACATTTCGACCATTCAGCCCGGTACTTCCGGCTCCGGCGGAAACGCCACCACCGCGCAGTATCGTTACTATATCGTAGCGGTTCAGGGCGAATGCGAAATCGAAGAATTGGTTATGCTCTGCCACGAAAAGGATTCCGAAGAATATAAGCTTGCGACTCTCAAAATTCACGACGCGGGCGTAATAAAGGTTTCGGATATTTCGACAAGCCTCGACGCAGGTACCTGGCTCACCAAAGAAGATTATAAGAGCGCTGCGGCAAGACTTTTGGACGGACAGAAGAAGTTCGATATAACCAAAGTATCTTACGGCGAAAGAGAAGGCGACACCACCGAAGCGAAGAACAACAGACGTTACGCCGTATACGCAAACTGAAAATCCGAAAAACGGGCGCCTTCGGGCGCCGCGTTGTTTTAACGAAGGCATAAGGGGTAAAAAATGCTATCAAAGCTTATAAGTTACGGACTTGAGGGACTAAGCGGTTTTGCCGTCGAGGTCGAAGTCGATATATCCGGCGGGTTACCCGCTTTCGATATAGTAGGGCTTGCCGATACCGCGGTCAAAGAATCGAAAGAGAGAGTCCGTTCCGCAATAAAAAACTCCGGGAAGAAGATTATTCCCGCAAAAATAACAGTGAATCTCGCTCCTGCGGACGTAAGGAAAGAAGGCTCTTATTTAGATCTTCCGATAGCTCTCGGAATACTTAAGTCTTCCGGACAGCTCGAAGCGGATTTATCGAAAACGGTGATACTCGGCGAACTGTCGTTAGACGGAACTCTCCGGCACGTTACGGGGCTTTTGCCTACGATTATTTCCGCATACAAAGACGGATATACGAAGTTCATAATTCCGAAGTCGAACGAAAAGGAAGCTTCTTTTATAGACGGCGTTACAGTTTACGCGGCGGACTCGTTGAAAACGGTTATAGATCACGTTTCCGGTACTAATCCGATAGCTCCGTCATCGCACAGAGAATTTTCGCTCGAAAGGAGAAATTATACCTATTCGAGCGATCTGAGTTTCGTAAAAGGGCAGAAAGCTGCAAAGCGAGCTCTCGAAGTCGCCGTAAGCGGCGGTCATAATATTCTTATGGTAGGACCTCCCGGAACGGGAAAAACGATGCTCGCAAAGTGCATACCGACGATTATGCCCGATATGACCTTTGAAGAAGCTTTGGAATGTACTAAAATTCACTCGGTAATGGGGTATATAAAAGCCGACGACGGCATACTGATGGAAAGACCTTTCCGTTCGCCGCATCACACTTCGACAATGATTTCTTTAACCGGCGGCGGATCGAAAATAAAACCCGGCGAAATAAGCATGGCGCATAACGGGGTGCTTTTCCTTGATGAAATGCCCGAATATTCCCGTCAGGCGCTTGAAGCTCTCAGACAGCCGCTCGAAGACGGCGTGGTTACGGTATCTCGCGCTTCCGGTACCGTTCAGTATCCCGCAAACTTTATGCTTGTCGCAAGTATGAACCCTTGTCCGTGCGGCAATTACGGCTCGCACGAAAAGGAATGTACATGCACTCCCGCGGCGATAGCCAAGTACCGCGCAAAAATCTCGGGACCGCTTCTCGACAGAATAGACATTCAGGTACAGGTCGATAACGTAAAGTACGACGAGATGGTAAGTTCCGCCTCGGGCGAAGCGTCCGAAACCGTGAGGGAACGCGTAAACAGGACAAGACTTATCCAGCGCGAACGATTTAAAAACGACGGAATAATCAAAAACAGCGACATGGGCGAAAAGCAGATTAAAAAATACTGCCGCTTGTCCGAAGAGTGCGAAGAAATTTTAAAAAATTCTTATATAAAACTGGGGCTTTCGGCAAGAGCGAGAAGTCGTATCGTAAAAGTTGCGAGAACTATCGCCGATATGTCGCTTTCCGAAAACATCCGTCCCGAACATATACTCGAAGCCGTATCTTACAGGCACACCGATTAAATATGAAAAAGTATACGAAAGACGAACTTGCGGTAATATTTCTGGACGCTTTCGAAGCGCTCGATTATAACGACAAGAGCGTTATTACAGAAGAATATCTGAAATCAGGCAGCCTGAGCGAGGCTTTAAGTTCCGACCGCGTTATAAAAAGCGTTAAAGAAGAAAAACTTAAAGAAGTCTTAAATAATTGCAATAAAGATTTTATAAACGGAATTCTGGAAAAACACGAAAGTTACGGAGTTACGATAATAACGGAGCTTTCCGAAGATTTCCCGGAAAAGCTGAAGGACGTCGTTTATCCGCCGCACGCGATATACGTAAAAGGCGATTCTTCGCTCATGTTTTCGGAGCGGACGGCGGCGGTAATAGGCAGCCGCAAAAGTTTGCCTGTTGCCAAGGAAACGGCTAAAAGATACGCAGAAGAATTGACCGCTGCGGACGTAACCGTAGTTACGGGCATAGCCGAGGGCGTAGAAGAAAACGTTATAAAATCCGCAGTAAAAAGCGGAAAAATAATTTCTGTGACGGCGGGCGGTTTAGACTGCGTTTATCCTAAAGAAAACGCCGCTATTTTCGAAGAAACGGGGATAAACGGACTCGTAATTTCGGAATATCCTCTGGGAGTAAAGCCGAAGCCCTACTTTTACCCGATGCGCAACCGCCTTATTGCGGGACTTGCGGATACCGTGGTAGTTATAAGCGCGGGATTAAAAAGCGGAACATTCCATACGGTGGGTTACGCGCTCGATCAAGGTAAAGACGTATTCGTCGTTCCGTATAACGTAGGAGTAGCTTCCGGCGAAGGCTGTAACAAGATGATAAAGTCAGGAGCGTATCTTACGGACGAACCGCAGGATATACTGACATACTTCGGAATAGAAAAGAAAGAAGCCCCTGTAAAAGAAGCAAACCTTACCCAAGCCGAAGAGAGAATATTAGGCATAGTGAAGGAAGAAGGAAACGTTCATATAGACAAACTTTCGGATTTATCCGATATGCAGATTTTCGAACTGCTTCCCGTTTTATCTATGCTCGAACTCAAAGGCCTTCTGATAAAGGACGCGGGCAATTTTTATTCGTGCGCCCGCTGATATGATATAAGACAATAATGCGGAATTTTCCGCAAAACCGTAAATCAAGGAGTAATATGGATTTAATTATAGTGGAATCTCCCCACAAAGCAAAAACCATCGAAAAGTTTTTAAGCGGCGACTATAAAGTCGAAGCTTCGAAAGGACACATAAGAGACTTGCCGGTAAACAAAATGGGTATAAACGTAAAAAGGAATTTCGAACCGGAATACGTTATAAACGCCGATAAACAGGCGGATATCGCAAGGCTTAAAAAGAGCGTTCAGAAGGCGGACACCGTCTACCTCGCAACCGACCCCGACCGCGAAGGGGAAGCCATTTCGTGGCACTTGGCGGAAGTACTCGGTATAGACGAAAAAAAACCTATAAGAATAGAATTTCACGAAATTTCGCCCAAGGCAGTAAAAAACGCTCTGGCGAATCCGAGAACGATCGATATGAATCTCGTGGACGCGCAGCAGGCGAGAAGAGTTCTCGACAGAATAGTCGGTTACAGCATTTCTCCCGTGGCTTCGCTCCGTCTTAACGAAACGCTTTCGGCAGGACGAGTTCAGTCGGTAGCGTTAAAAATGGTAGTGGACAGAGAGCTCGAAATAAAAGCTTTCGTTCCGCAGGAATACTGGCTCATAAGGGCTGTTTTATCCACCGATAAAAAGGCTGTGCTTAAAGCTCTCCTTGCCGAAAAGAGCGGCAAAAAGTATAAACCCGCAAACGCCGAAGAGACCGAAAAGGTTATAAGCGAGTTAGACGCTTCGGACTTTATCGTAAAAGCGGTAAAACGTACCGTACAGAAGGTTCACGCGCCCGCTCCGTTTACGACCAGCACCATGCAGCAAGACGGAGTTATGAGACTCGGGCTTACTTCTCCGCAGGTCATGCAGATCGCACAGAAACTTTACGAAGGCGTTCCGACGGCAAACGGCAACCTTGCCCTTATAACTTACATGCGTACCGACTCGGTAAGAATTTCTTCCGAAGCGCAAAATGCGGCTCTTGACTTTATCAAAGAGACTTTCGGCGAAGATTACGCTCCCAAAAAGCCCAACTTTTACAAGACAAAGGGCGACGCTCAGGACGCGCACGAAGCGATACGACCGATCGACATAAAGGTTACGCCCGAATCCATGAAGAACGTACTTGACAGAAATCAGTACAGACTTTACAAACTTATTTACGACAGATTTCTGGCTTCGCAGATGGCGGAAGCACAGTACGACGCGGTAAACGTCGACATCGAAGCCGGAGAGTATCTCTTCAAAACCAGCGGCAAGGTAGAAAAGTTCGCAGGGTATACGAGAGCGTATAAAATGAATTCCGAACCCGACGAAGATTCGGGAGAATCGGGACTTTTGCCCGACGTCACCGAAGGTGAAAAGCTTAATAAAGAAAGAATAGAAAAGGAACAGAAGTTCACCAAACCGCCCACGCGCTATACCGAAGCCACCCTTATCAAGGCAATGGAAGCCGAAGGTATCGGCAGACCGTCCACTTATGCGACGATTATGGGTAAACTTTCCGACAAAAAGAGAGCGTACGTCACCAAGGAAAAGAATTATCTTATTCCTACCGAAATAAGCTATCCTTTAATAGATTTTCTGTGCAAGTATTTCCCGGACATTATGGACCTTAAGTTCACGAGACGTATGGAAACCGCTCTCGACGACATAGGAGAAGGAGGCAAGGACTGGCACAAGCTTATAGCTGACTTTTACAGACCGTTCGAAAATCAGGTAAAGCACTCTACCGTAACAGACATTATCTGCGACAAGTGCGGTGCCCCAATGGAGATAAGAAGCGGCAAATTCGGTAAGTTCGGCAACTACTATGCCTGCACGAATTATCCCGCATGCCACAACATAAAACCGGTTACGCCGAAGACTGTGATTCCAACGCAGTATATCTGCGACAAATGCGGCGGCGTTATGGTCGAGAGAGAAGGTAAATACGGTAAATTTCTGGCTTGTCTTAACTATCCGAAATGTAAAAACACCAGAAATCTCGACGGCACGTCGGAAAGAAAACAGGATAATTTCGAAGGCGTTTGCCCCGAATGCGGCAAGCCGACGAGAAAGATGACTTCTAAAACCGGCAAAACTTTTTACGGTTGCACCGGATACCCCGACTGCAAATTTATGAGCTGGGATAAACCGACCGGCAAAAAATGCCCCGTATGCGGTTCTTATACTGTTGAAGTAAACGGCAAAGAAAGATGCTCGAACCGCAAATGTACCGAGTACGAAAAGGCGGTTAAATCCGAAAAGACCGAAAAAACGGATAAATAACCGGTTGATGCGATAATAAACCGGAACCGCGGATTAGTTATATAAGTTATCCGCGTCGATACGATATAAAGATGGAAGAAGTAAGAATAATAGGCGGCGGGCTTGCCGGAGCGGAATGCGCTCTTAAACTCGCCGAATATAAGATAAAGGTAAAACTTTATGATATAAAACCGAATAAATTCACCCCGGCGCATCACTGCGAAAACTACGCCGAACTCGTCTGTTCGAATTCTCTTAAATCGAACGACGTTTACGGCAACGCATGCGGACTTCTGAAAGAAGAAATGCGTATTTTAGGCTCGTACGTAATAGCGACTGCCGACGAAACTAAGGTACCCGCCGGCAACGCTCTCGCAGTGAACAGGGAACTTTTTTCCGAAAAAATTACTTCTCTTATAAAAAACAACGAATACATAGTTTGCGAAAATAAAGAAGTCGAAGATATAGACGGCGATTTTGACGGCATAACAGTCATTGCGACGGGACCTTTGACCACAGGTAAACTGTCCGATTCCATATCTGAGCTTACCGGCGAAAAGATGTATTTTTTCGACGCGGCGGCGCCGATAGTCTCGAAGGATTCGATAGACATGAACTCGGCATTTATATCCGACAGATGGGGAGAACCGGGCGTCGGCGATCACATAAACTGCCCGATGAACAAGGAAGAATACGAAGAATTTTTATCCGCCGTTCTTACCGCAGAAAGGGTTAAACTTAAAGACTTCGAGGACGCTTCGGTGTTCGAAGGCTGTATGCCCGTCGAAGTTATGGCGAAAAGAGGTAAGGACACTTTAAGATTCGGACCGCTTAAACCTGCGGGACTCACCGATCCGAAAACGGGCAGATGGCCTTACGCCTGTCTGCAACTCAGAAAAGAAGATAAAGACGGAAACATGTATAATTTGGTGGGGTTTCAGACTAATCTCACGTTTCCGGAGCAAAAAAGAGTTTTCGGCCTTATACCCGCTCTTAAAAACGCGGAATATTTCAGATACGGCGTTATGCACAAAAATTCTTATATACGTTCGCCGGGAGTGTTAAAGTCGGACTTTTCGCTTATAAAAAACGACAAAATATATTTTGCGGGACAGATAACGGGAGTCGAAGGCTACGTCGAATCAGCTGCTTCCGGCTTAGCGGTCGCTTACAACGTTATTCTTAAAAAGAGAAATTTACCGCCCCTCTGCTTCGGACGTAAAACCGTTATAGGCGCGCTTTCGGATTATATAGCTTCGCCTACAAGCGATTTCCAGCCGATGAACGCAAACTTCGGGATAATCGAAAGCGTTTATACCGATAAGAAAAACAAAGCGGATAAAAAACGTTTGCAGGCGGAAAGAAGCCTTGATATAATAAAAACGTTCAGGGTAAAATTCGACAGCTTTCAAGCATAACGGTACCGCTTAAAGTATACCAAATTTAATATAAAAACAGCGGTTTCGCCAATTAAGCCGTAATAATTACGGTTTGGCGAAATCCTACCGTCAAATAAAAAGGAGAATAAAATGGACGAATTCAAAGGCACGACTATATGTGCCGTTAAAAGAGACGGAAAGGTTGCCATTGCCGGCGACGGTCAGGTAACGCTTTCCAATTCGATAGTTTTTAAAAGCAACGCAAAAAAAGTAAGAAGAATTTACGGCGGCAAGGTAGTTTTAGGCTTTGCCGGCACCGTTTCGGACGCTTTCGCACTGTCCGAAAGATTTGAAGAAATGCTTTCTAAATACTCGGGCAATCTTATGAGAAGCGCGGTCGAACTCGCCGAGCTTTGGAGAGAAGACAAACTCCGCAAATTAGAAGCGATGATGATCGTCGCGAATTCCGAAACCGTTCTCATAGTTTCGGGTACCGGCGAAGTAATAGAACCCGACGACGGCGTATGCGCCATAGGATCGGGCGGTAACTATGCGCTTGCTGCGGCGAGAGCACTTATCAAAGAAACAGATTATTCAGCAAAAGAAATCGCTTTAAAAGCTTTACAGATAGCGAGCGAAATCTGCGTATTCACAAATTCCAACATAATCTGCGAGGAGGTATAAAATGGATCTTACTCCGAGAGAAATAGTAAACGAACTCGATAAATATATAATAGGTCAGTCCGAAGCGAAAAAAGCTGTGGCGGTAGCTCTCAGAAACCGTTACAGAAGAAGCATGTTAAACCCCGAAGTGATGGACGAAATCACTCCTAAAAACATCATAATGAAGGGACCTACAGGCGTCGGCAAGACCGAAATCGCGAGAAGACTCGCTAAACTCGTAAAGGCTCCTTTTATAAAAGTCGAAGCCACGAAATATACCGAAGTCGGCTACGTCGGAAGAGACGTAGAATCGATGATAAGAGACCTTGTTGAATGTTCGGTAAGACTCGTTAAAGAAGAACGCATGCAGAGCGTAAACGAAAAGGCTAAAAAAATCGCAGACGAAAAGCTTGTCGGCGTTCTTACAGAAGCAAGAAGAGCCGACAAAGGCGACACTCCCGAAGACGTTTTCAAAAAGAACGTTGCCGAAGGACTTCAGAAAGGCTACTACGATAACGAAGTGATCGAAATCGACGTTGCGGACGAACCGAAGCCTATGGAACTCGTTCCCGGCGGCGCAGAAATATCCATCGGTTCGATATTCGGCGGCATGCTTCCCAAAAAGAGAAAAAAGAAGAGAATGTCAGTTAAAGAAGCCCGCAAAACTTTGACCGAAGAAGAAGCCGAAAAGATGATAGACAACGACTCGGTGAATGCCGAAGCCGTAAGAAGAGCCGAGAACGACGGAATCATTTTTATAGACGAAATAGATAAAATCGCGGGAAGAGCGAACCAGAGCGGAGCGGACGTCTCGCGTGAAGGCGTTCAGAGAGATATTCTTCCGATAGTCGAAGGCTGCACCGTTCAGACCAAATACGGTCTTGTAAAAACCGATTATATTCTGTTTATAGCGGCTGGCGCGTTCCACGTAAGCAAGGTTTCCGATATGATACCCGAACTTCAGGGCAGATTTCCCGTGCTTGTCGAACTCGACAGTCTTAAAAAAGAAGATTTCGTAAAAATTCTCACCACGCCCAAAAACGCGGTTACGATGCAGTATAAAACTCTTCTCGAAGTAGATAACATTTCGCTTAAATTCACCGACGACGCAATCGAAGAGATCGCCGCCGTAGCCGAAGAGCAGAATCTTACCTCGGAAGACATCGGTGCGAGAAGACTTCACACCGTTATGGAAACTCTTCTCGAAGACGTATCTTTTAACGCCGGCAACGTTCCTGTCATGACCGAAGTGGTCATAGATAAAAATTTCGTGATAGACAAACTCGGCGTCAGAACGAAAGAGAAAGATCTTAAAAAGTATATTCTCTGATAAAAACGATAAATACGAATAAAGACAAAACCGCTGAAAAGACAGCGGCGGTAAAACCGTAAAAGGACTTAAATATGATTAATATACCCAAGGGAACAAAGGACTGCCTTCCGCAGGACAGCTACAAATGGCAGGCGATCGAAAAGACCGCGAGAGAAGTCGCGAACGACTTCGGCTTTAAGGAAATAAGAACGCCGACCTTCGAACATACCGAAGTATTTTTGAGAGGCATCGGCGATACTACCGACGTGGTAAATAAAGAAATGTATACCTTTCTGGATAAAGGAGGCCGCAGCGTCACGCTTAAGCCGGATGGAACGGCGGGCGTTGCGAGAGCTTTTGTCGAAAAGGGACTTTACAGCGGTCCGCTCCCGGTAAAACTTTATTATATCACGCCTTGTTTCAGATACGAAAGACCGCAGGCGGGTAGACTGAGAGAATTCCACCAGTTCGGCGTAGAATTTTTCGGTTCCGAAAGACCGTCCGCGGACGCGGAAGTAATAGTTGCGGCTAAAACCTTCCTTGAAAAGATGGGAATAACAGGACTTAAACTTTACGTCAACAGCATCGGTTGTAAGACCTGTCGCGCGGAATTCAATAATGCTCTTAAAGAATATCTTAAATCCCGTCTGGACGAAATGTGCCCCGTTTGCAGAGAGCGTTATGAAAAGAATCCGTTGAGAATTCTCGACTGCAAGGAAGAAGGCTGCAAAAACATCTGTAAAGACGCTCCCAAGATAACGGACTATCTCTGCGACGATTGCGCGAAGCATTTCGAAGAAGTTAAAAAATATCTCACGCTTTCGGGCATAGAGTACGAAGTCGATCCGTATATCGTAAGAGGACTCGACTACTATACCAAGACCGTTTTCGAATTCGTTTCGACTTCTATCGGAGCGCAGGGTACGGTTTGCGGCGGCGGAAGATACGACGGGCTTATCGAAGAATTCGGAGGCAATCACGTTCCCGGCGTAGGTTTCGGTCTTGGACTCGAAAGACTTCTTATCGTGTCCGAAGCGCTTGGCAAAACTTTTGAAGATAACACAACCCCCGACGTTTATTTCGCAACGATGGGCGAAGAAGAATATAAAAAGGCTTTCGTAACCGCTAACGAGTTGAGAAGAGGCGGCATAAAAGCCGAACTCGACCATGAAGGAAGAAGCCTCAAAGCGCAGTTCAAATACGCCGATAAAATCGAGGCGAAGTACGTTGCCGTAATAGGCTCCGACGAGCTTAACAGGGGCGAAGTATCTTTGAAGAACATGGAGGACGGCGAAACGAAGCCCGTTAAGTTCGAAGACTTGTCCGCGGTATTAAAAAACGCATAAAATCGTAAAACTTTTAACTTTATAGCGAAAGCGTACGTATTTTAGCGTAGCGGTATCGCCGGAACGTACCGAATAGCGTAATTTAACGCATAAATCGGTAAAATTTAATCTCACGGAGAGATACAAATATACCTGTACCGACGAAACGATACCGCATTATCGCCAAAAAGCAGCTGAAAATACGCTTAAAACAAACTGCGACGTATCGCAAGATGTACAAAAAGTAATAAAAACAGCAAAAACAAGACATACTGAAACGGGATAAAGCGTATTAGGATTATCCCGAAGGAGAAAATATGGAAGCAATAACAGAAATCACTTCGAAAGAAGAATTCGACAATATAGTAGACAACGAAAAGTTACCCGTCATGGTAGACTTCTGGGCGAGCTGGTGCATGCCCTGCAAAATGCAGGCGCCGATCTTCCGCGATTTTGCCGAAGCCAATAAGGACAAGGCTAAATTCTTAAAAGTCAACGTGGACGAAGTCCCCGACCTTGCCGCAGGACTCGAAATAATGGTTATACCGACCATTATGGTAATAAAAAATTCCGAACTTAAAGATAAAGTTTCGGGCGTATGTTCCGATAAAGAATTATCGTCCATGCTTTTAAAAAATCTTTAACTACCTGTAAATCGGTTCTGAAATCGTTCACGCGGTAAGCAGATAAACCGCAAGCGGACGAATCTGACGGAACGACCGTAAAAAAACAAAAAATAATAAAACAAAAGATAAAAAGGGAGACGGAATGAAGTATCTTATAGCTTCGGATATACACGGATCGGCTTACTACGCAAAAGCAGTGGCCGAACTTCTGGCAAAAGAAAACGCGGACATGCTGATTTTACTCGGCGACATATATAACCACGGACCGAGAAATCCGCTTCCCAAAGAATACGCTCCGCTCGAAGTTGCCAAAACCTTAAACGGCTTAAAAGAAAAGATGATCGTAATAAAGGGCAACTGCGACAGCGAAGTAGATACTTATATTTCGGAATTCGACTTTTTGCCGCATATGATGCTCGTTGACGGCGGTAAAAAAATATTCTTGACGCACGGTCACGTTTATAACGAAGACAATATGCCCAAAACGGCGGTAGACGCGCTTATTTACGGGCATTTCCATACAGGAATGATAAAGCGTAACGGGGAAACTCTTATAGCCAACCCCGGTTCGACGTCTTTGCCGAAAGACAATCTCGGCGGAAGCTATATTGTTCTTGAAAACGGCGTTATAACTCTTAAAAAGCTCGACGGCTCGGTAGTATCATCCGAAAAGATTTAAGACAAAAAATAAGGTTCATGTCCCATATGAAGAACAAAAAAGCGGACGCGCTGAAACGGACAAGTCAAAATTAAATAAAAAACGAGTGACAAAATTACCCGAAAAAGTGGCGGCAAAATATTTCATAACAGAACCAAAAGATGCTTTTTATATATTTCGCACAGCATAGCACTTCAAAGCTTGAAAAATAAAGATTTTTGTGCTATAATATATTTACAGTATTCGTATAGAGATACAGAAACGTCAAGAAAAAGATAAAGAGGCAGAACAAAAAACAACAAATTATTAAAACCAAAAACTCTCGACGGGAGGTAACCGCCTATGAAACACATAAGACTATAAGCGCAAAGAAATAACTTTTTCCTTGCGCTTTTTTGTTACTTTTTAACTAATATAACGATATAAACGGAAAAATTTAATATATAAACCGTTTTAAAAAATTAAAAAACAGGAGGATTTAAAACCATGAAAAAACTGCTTTTAGGCTTATTATCGCTCGTTTGCGTTGTATGCTTGTTTACTGCCTGCAACAAGAAGGATACTAAATACAAAATAACCTTTCAGGACTTGTCCGTGCTGCCCGAAGGCATAGAGAGCATCAAAAACGGACAAGGAACTATGAAAGAAGGAAGCGGAAACGTTGAAACCATCTATTTTACTTCGGGTAAAGGCGGCTCGTTTTTCGTAACAGTCACGTTCAAAGAAGGCTACGATAAAGGCGACTTTAAGATATTTGCCAACGGAAAGGAAGCGGCGATCAGAAATGACAACGAAACCGTCGTCGATTACGAAGTGTATCCGACTTCCGACGTCCACATTACTTTTACGGGTAAACCCACATTAAAAAGTTACAACGTAACGGCAACGTTCTACGACGACGAGGACAAACAAGATTTGGACGAGTTTTCGTATGAGTTGAAGTACGTATTCGGAACGGAAGAATCGACGCCGATTAAGGTTGCTTCGCTTGCCGAACTGAAGGAAAAAATCAATTCGGACGTAAAAAAAGTAAAACACGGCACGAATATCGTCATAACGGCTAC
>CABTOK010000006.1:0-22184 GCA_902486425.1 uncultured Eubacteriales bacterium
ATTTGCATAAACTGCTCCTCCGTCATTTCCATTTCTGTAAGAAGCGCTTGCTTGACGGCTTCGGACTCCCACTCGATAGTTGCGTCAACCTTATTGAAAGTCTTGCCCTTGATGTCGGCAGTCGCCCACTTTGCGTAAAGAGTGAACACCCTTGCAGGCATATATGCAAAACCGAATTCCGTGTCGGAAAGCGTTTCTCCGCCGTCCGCACTTTCGTACCAGCCTGCAAATACAAAGCCTTCTTTGGTAGGAGCGGCAGGAGCCGTGATCGCCGCGCCCGCGCTTGCCTTGACGGGTTGTACCGCGCTGCCGCCTTTGCTGTCAAAGGTTATCGTATATTCTTTTTCGGCGACAAGTTTGTCAATCTTCGCGGTCTTTTCTCTGTGGCAAACCGTGCAGACGTACAGCATGGTTCCTTCTTTTTCCGTGGTAGGCTCAACAGTCACGTTGCCGCCGTCCCAGGAGTGCTCGGCTTTGTCTTTGGTTTCCTTGCAGCCCTTGTCTGCGCATGCATGCCAATGATGAGTCTCGTTGTTGCTCCATTCTTCCGCAAAGTTGTGTTTCCCGTCCTTGTTGCAAGCTGTAAACACCGAGAGCGATAAAACAAGCATCAACGCTATCGCACACGCCAGAATAATTGTTAACAGCTTGTGAGTAAGTATCCGGTTTTTCATAAATAAAGCTCCTTTTTTATTGGATTTTTTTGAAGAAGCGGGCAATTTTCAGGTTAGCCTCTCCTTTTATTAATATAATAGGAACAATCTGTTGCCTGTTTCTATTCTTTCGGATTTAACCGCCTTTTCGTACTCGGTACGTTTGCGGTTAGAGCATCTTTCTTTGCCGTTTACCGGAATCATAACTTTTTTCATACTCGTCGTTATGACTTACACAGGTTTTTACGCAATTGCGGATTTTTTATCAATATTAACGTTATTGATTATTTTTTATTCATTGTTTCAAACCGCATATTGACTTACGCGTGCCTATATGATATAGTTTATATGTATATGTTATCTATAATATAACCGCTTGCAGCTTTCTGAGGCTTTCCAAGCGTGGTAAGTATATCATATACGCAATAACCTGTCCCCCACCCAAACCGCCAAAAGGTGGGGAAAATATGAAAATAATCGAAAAATTTTTTAAAAAAAGGACGGACGATCCCTCAACCGGATAACGGATAGATAAATATGAAATATAATATGAAAAAAACGACTTCTTTTTTTTATTGTCGTCGCAATGGTTCTCGCAATACCTTTTTCTTTAATTGCTTGTACCAAAAACGGTACTTTGCTTGATCCGAAAAAGCCGACTACTCTCACAATGTGGCACGTTTACGGCGAACAGGTCGACTCTCCGATGAAAAATCACATCGAACAGTTCAACTCGACGATCGGTAAAGAAAAAGGAATCGTAATAAACGTTACGCTGATGTCGAACGCCGCACAAATCGGCAAAAAGCTCGTCTCCGCGCAAACGGAAAAAGCCGGCTCTCCGGATATGCCGGATCTGTTCTTCTGCCATGCGAACGACGCGAGAAGTCTCGGAACGGATAATCTTCTGAATTGGAAAGATTATTTTTCTCAAACCGAACTTGACTCTTTCGTCCCGGACTTTTTAAGCGACGGAACGGTCGACGACAGTCTTTGCGTTTTCCCCGTTTCCAAATCAACTTATATGCTTTTTATCGCCGGCGAAATTTTTGACAGATTCGCCGCCGATAAGGGCGTTTCTCTTTCAGATCTCGGGACATGGAAGGGCTTCTTCGCCGTTGCCGAAAAATATTACGAATGGTCCGGAGGAAAGCCTTTCTGTGCGATAGACTATCTTATCAGACTTGCCGAACTGTGCGCTATATCCGACGGAGAAAAGATTTCTTATAAAAACGGCTGGTACGACGGTAACAACCCCGCGTTGATAAACGCATACGATATGTTTGCAACGTCTATCGCCAAAGGTCATATCGTCGTATCCGATATGTATTCCAATACGCAAGTTATGACGGGACAAACGTGCGCCGGTATCGGTTCTACGGCTTCCATTCTCTATTACAACGACGAAATCACTTATCCAGACAATACGTCGGAAGATATGAATCTGAAAGTTTTGCCTATGCCTCAGCAAGCGGGCAGACAAAAAGTCGCCACACAAGCCGGAGTAGGTCTTTGTTCATACAAAACGACTGCCGTCAAAGCAGAAGCGGCAGCGGTTTTTGCACGGTGGTTTACCGAAGAACGACGCAACACAGAGTTCGTTCTTTCAACCGGTTATATGCCTGTAAGAACAGGGGCTTTCAATAAAATAAGCGACAATACTTTTAAATCGGAAGCGTATAAAAATCTTTATGAAGCTCTGTCCGCAACCGTTACAACCTGTACTTTCGAAAAAGAACCGAGTTTCGACGGATATTACGCCAAAGTCGGCGCGTTGTACGATAAAATCCGCAATATCCAGAATGATCTTAAAGCAAGGTACAAAAACGGCGAAACCTGCGAACAGATCGTTGCGGAAATGAAAGACGCGCTTAATAACGTCGGCTAAGCGAAAAACATCGGAGCAACCGGAATATGAAGCTCATAGATTTCAAAAATAAAAAAACGTCTATGCACCGTAAGCTTTTGTTATATATGCTTACGCTTGTTCTCCTTATCGTTCTTTTTATCGGAGTCGGATTGTTCTTTGTCGGACAATTTTCCACGACAACCGAAAAATACTCAAACAATCTTACGTTTCAAAGCGAATTTTATACGAGACAAATAGAAAAATACTTTGACGATATTTCGATGATGAGCGAAATGCTCGCAACGGATTCATCAAAGATAATAGACGATTATCTGACGGAAAACGGAATCGATTTAAGCGCGCTTAACGATTCCGAACTACATACCGAAGGCGTGCAGAAAGCGCTTTTGCCGAAGCTTAGAGAAGAACTGCTGAAAGCGGACGCGTCGGGAGCGTTTATAATTCTTAACGCAACCGTAAATACGCGCAAAGAAGATTCCGACGGCTCCAGAACCGGATTATACTTCCAACGCAGCACTCTCGACCGCACGGACGAAACTCTACTGCTGCTCAGGGGTTGCGCAAATCTCGGAAGAGAAAACGATATAATGCCACATCGCAGATGGCGATTGGAATTCAAAACCGAATTCGTGCCGGAAATAAAAAACTCTTTCGGCAAGACAAAAGCCGGAAATAAAATATCGGTACTGACGGACGTTTTTACGCTTAGCGGAATAAACGAAAAAACAATGGCGGTTTTTACCCCTCTTTACGATTCGGACAATTTCTTTTACGGTATATGCGGTTTTGAAATCTCGGGCGAATACTTTAAAGACTACTTTGCCCAGCCGACAAGATTCGAGCAATTGACCTGCACGTTTGCCAAAACGGAAGAAGACGGCAGAATCGACTGTGAAAATATCTTTTGGACGGGTGTTTTGGGCGGCTACTCTTTGAAACCGAGCGGCACCCTGATACCGAAAAAAATAAAAGGAAACCTTACGGAGTTCAGCGGTAAAAACAATTTTATCGCCGCCGGAAAAGAAGTGACTATTTGCAACGAAAACTATACTCTTACTGTAATGCAGCCGAAGAGCGAGTTCGATAAAACCGTAGCAGTCAATGTAACGAAAATCGTATTGGTATGCTTCTTATTGGTATTTACGGCCGTTATGCTTTGCATCTTCTTTTCGCGTAAATTCGTTGCGCCCGTAATAAAAAACCTGGAAAGAATACGCAAACAGGAACATGCCGAAGCAAAATCAGGGATCACCGAAATCGACGACTTGTTCGTCTACCTTGCCGAACAAGACAGACTTCGGGATATCGAAACAAACCGGTTAAAACGTCAGAATGACGAACTTGCGATCGTAACCGAAAACCAGACCGCCGAAATCGACAAACAACAGACGGAAATCGATCGGCTGGCCTATTCCCGTAAAACCGAAATAGATCCGGACAACTACGAAATATTCAAAATCGGATTAAAAGAGCTTACAAAAACGGAAAAGACCGTTTTTGATCTCTATTTGCATGGCAGAACCGCAAAAGAAATAGCAGGCATCCTTAATATCCGCGAAAGCACTCTTAAGTTTCACAATCATAATATTCTGGAAAAACTCGGCTTGTCTTCACGCAAACAAATGCTGCGCTATGCAACGCTCTTGAAACAAGAAACCCGTAATCAATAATCAGAAACAACTACCATAAAACCGCTTACAGAAGATTTGATTTTTTATATAATATTTCTAAAAGCGGCGAGTACGACAAAACGGCTTTTCAAACTTCAAAGATAACGCCATATTTTGCCACAAATAGCTATTCGGCGCGCCAAATTCTGCCTGCACAAAAAAAGCAGGGGCTTGAAAAACCTCTGCTTTTATGCTGTTTATAATATTGCCCGACCGTGAGCCGGTATTTTTACCGTAGGTCGGCTTTTTTGCGTTGAAAAGATTACTCTTCCGTAAAAGCGTCTTTTCCGAGACCGCATATAGGACAAACGAAATCCTCGGGGACGTCTTCCCACTTAGTGCCGGGAGCGATTCCGCTATCCGGATCGCCGAGAGTTTCGTCGTAAACGTATCCGCAAGGACAAACGTATTTCATATCGTGCTCTCCTTACTTTCCGAAATATCTTTTAAGCAGACCGGCGAAAGCTTTGCCGTGGCGCGCTTCGTCGCGAGCCATTTCGTGTACGGTGTCGTGAATAGCATCGAGACCTAATTCTTTTGCTTTTTTAGCGAGCGCGGTCTTGCCGGCGGTTGCGCCGTTTTCGGCTTCAACTCTCATTTCGAGATTCTTTTTGGTGGAATCGGTAACGACTTCGCCCAAGAGTTCGGCAAATTTAGCGGCGTGTTCGGCTTCTTCGTAAGCAGCCTTCTCCCAATAAGCGCCGATTTCGGGATAGCCTTCTCTGTAAGCGACTCTCGCCATGGCAAGATACATGCCGACTTCGGAACATTCTCCGGTAAAGTTCATTCTGAGACCTTCGACGATTTCGGGATCAACGCCCTGAGCAACGCCTACAACGTGTTCAGCCGCCCACGACATATCGCCTTTCTGTTCCGTAAACTTGGAAGCCGGCGCGCCGCACTGGGGGCATCTTTCGGGGGCAGAATCCCCTTCGTGTACATATCCGCATACTTGACATACAAACTTTTTCATTTTTAATACCTCGTTATCTGATTTTTTATTTTACGCCGATTACGGCGGTTTTTACTTTTGTTTTTAATTTTGTGAATTTTATTTAATTGATTTTATATTTTTATATGAGATCTATATAAGGGATTCGCTTTCTTTAATCCTTTTCAGACACTCGTCGCAGGTAAAGCGCATAATCAGTTCGTAACTTTTTATATCCTTACCCGTGAGTTTTTTTAACTTATAAAGAACGTCTTCCCCGTCTAAAAGATCTATTTTTACGTCGAATACCTTGCCGCACTTATCGCATACCAAATGGTCGTGCGGAATATTTTTATCATAACGGCAGATACCGTTCGGCATCGGAATTTTGCGGATCGCCCCGCTCTCCGACAGCGCTGCAAGATTGTTGTAAACCGTTGCCAGCGCGACGTCCGGCAAATATTCTTTTGTTTTTGAATAAACTTCTTCGGCGGTGAGATGATCACTCGAAGCGTTTACTATTTTTAATATCGTAGCTCGCTGCTTCGTCATCTCCGCTCTCCTTTTTCGTTTTCGATTATCTTACCGTCCGTCGTTTATTTTAATTGGACGGCTCAGAACTTCGTTTTATACCGATATTATAACAGAGGTTTTTACCCTTGTCAACTATTTTTTAGAACATTTCTAAATTTTTTTAGAATATTTCTAAATTTATGTTTTATCTTTAATATTTTTTTGCTTCTTTGCGAAAATTTTTAAAAATACCTTACTTTTACAGCGAAATCATTTGAAGTACCGCCGATAAATGCGGAAAAACACAGAATTAAAGTTTTATAATATAAAATCAAGGCGATCGTCATGACCGCCTTGATTTTTGCTTGTTTTTAGTGTTTATTATTTCTTTTACGCAATATCTATATAAATATCTGTATCGAATACGATTTCGGCGTAAATGTAATTAATTATATGTAAAAATAAAATCATTTCCCTTAATTCCTTAACGGAAACCCGATTGGTTATATTACTAAAGAATAAGCAATACTCCGCGAGGACTTCCGTTAAGGAACGGAAAAGGAAATTATTAAGGATGATCTGTTTTATAATCCGGTTTTATTATTTAGATACCGGCGTTATATCTTTTTAATAAGATAAGAGCCTACTCTTTTTTCTTTTATATTTTTAATCTGTACTTTTAAAATTTATTTTATTAAATTCAATTATGTATTTAAATATAGTTGTTTTAAAATCTCTTTTACCCCTTTTACTTATAAGACGACATGAAAACGCCGTTTTGTGACACCTTGCTAAAAAAATTTTAAAATTTTTTTATTTTTTTATCGTTTTAAAGTTAAAACGATAAAAAACGACGGGCCGATCGGCTCGTCGTTTTTTATAAAGTCATATTATTTTGTTTTTATAAATCTGTTCACACATTTTATAAGCATGCTTTCGTTTTCGTACGAAAAGCCGGCAGATGAAAAATACAATTTTTCCGCATCGGTTTCTATCTTCCCCTTTGCTTCCTGATAATACGCTTCAAAATCTTCGTCCAAACGTTCGATAGTTTCTTTATACATAAGATCGTATTGTCCTATTTTTACGGTCTTATCGAAATTATAATCAAAATTATAATCAAGCTGGGTATACTTTTTATTCGTTACGACAAATATTTCCATCTCCATCAATTCTTCGTCTATAGAAACGAGAATTCGGTAATATAAAGTTTCTCCCGTTTTTCTGTACACATATTTTGAAACCTGAACACAGTCAATTACATCATCTAAATCGAATTCAAAATTAGCTGCGTCGTTTCTGACGGATTCTATATCGGATTTTTTTGATATTATACCGTCATTTCCAAAAGAATAACCTTTGTCGTTATCGGGTTTTGCATTGTTTGACGGAATAAAAATCACCGAAAGCGCGACAATCGCCATAATCATTATCGATGCCGCAACCGAAACAATGCGGATCAGCTTTTTATTTTTAAATATAGGACTGCGTTTTGCCCGGGAAGTTTCTTCAAAGGTATCCGAAGCAACGCTTTTTAATTTATTTTTTATTTCGGCGTTATCATATTCGGATAAAGTCCTATCGGCAAAATTCTGCAATTCGTCGTTACGTTTCATTACTGCTCTTTAATACTCCTTAATATATATAAATTCCGTATACGTCGTCGATACCGGCGTTGTAGTTTATATTATAATATCCGTCGCTGCAACCTTTTATGCAAGAAGATATTTCTATATAATTATCCGTTCTCGTTGATCCGTCCGAAAGAGTATACTTTATGTCTTTATATCCGAAGCCCGCCATACAATGCTCGGCGTTATACTTTGTATATTTTATCGTATCGCTGCCGGAATTTGCCGTAATTTCGACAAGAGTAAACGGATCGACGAAAAGCACCAAAGGATAGCCGTTTTTCATATTCTCTTTAGCTTTGGAATAATCGAATTTGCCGTTAGTCATACAGCCGTTGAACGAAATATCGTAACCCTTACCGGAGCAGTATGCGGTCATACCGGACTTGAACTGACTTATCGTCGTTCCGGCTTTGCCGCTGTTTGTTCCCATAAGACCGTATAATTCGACAACGACGGCTTTCGTTTCATCGTCCTGCGCCTTATACATGTAATTTTTGCCGAACGCCAAACCCGGCGTATAATTTTCAATAAGATTTGTCTGATACCTGTCCCAGAACTGTATAACGTTCGCAGCGGCGATCGGTACACAGGGGTTAGAATAAATTTCTCCGGCGTCTTTTATAGACGGATGTTTTTTTGCCATAGTAAGCGCGTCGGTTTCTACCTTGGCGGTGTAAGTTATCGTTTTGCTCGAAATTACGGGTACTACGTCGGACGAAGCGCGATAAGCGACTTCAAAAAGAGCGGATACTACGTCATCGGGGAGCGTTTCGCCTGAAGCGGAATAGTACGATTCGCCGTCCGACAATAAGTATACGGTATTCGCAACGTATATTTTTTTATAATCTTCATACTCCGCGCCGAGAACGGGGTTTACCGAATCGAAATAGACTTCGGCAGCCTCCGGATAGCCTTTGGTGTCGAGAACGGTCGCATAGCCGCTTTGTCCGTTTACGGTAAAGTCGTATATGTACCCCATTTCGTTTAATTCGACGTCGTAAATAACTTCTTTATCCGCGGTGAGAGCGACTTCCCCCGAGACGTTATCGCCTATATATTCTTCGACGGTTTTTAAGAACACGTCGTCGAAGTCGTCATAATCGAGACTCGCTGCCTTTGCGGTTTTTACGCCGCGACCGAAAGGCATAAGGCAAAGCGCGATTAAAATAATCGCAACGGTTCTTTTTAAAAAGGTTTCTGTTTTTGAAATAGTTTTGTTTTTCATGTTTTCCTCCGAAATATGTTTTCTACTTATAAGACGACATGAAAACGCCGTTTTGTGACACATTTTTAAAAATTATTTAAAAAATTTTTTTAATTTCGCTTTAGCACGGGAATGTTTCTTTCTGACAGCCGAGTACGTTATCTGTAAAAGTTCAGATATTTCCTGAAGATTATAGCCGTCCCAATAATAAAGCTCGATTATTTTTCGGGATACGTCGTCTAAAACATCCAATTTTTCTTTTATGTCCGGTTTATCGAAATACTGTCTCCTGTATTCCTTTTCGTCTGTTAGCTGTTCGACGGGCATTTTAGACCTTAATTTCGATTTGGCAATATTCTCGGCGCATTTGTAAACCCACGAAGTAGGCTTTTCTATATATCCGTAATCTTTTTTGCCCGTTATAAGTTTGAAAAAGAATTCCTGCATAACGTCTTCGGCAAAATCCCTGCCGTATATACCGCTAAGACGGAAAACGATGCGTCGTGCATAAAAGTCGTACAATTCGTCGAACGACTTTTCACTGACCGATATTGATTTGAGTAATTGATTGAATCTGCGCGCTTCCATTCCCGATATATACCACTTCTTAATCGTAACACGTCATAAATAAATTTACGACTTTTAAAAATACTATTTTATAGTATAATCCTAATCGTCAATTATGTCAATTCGATTTGTAAAAAAGCAAGATTTTTATTACATTTTTAAGTTAAAAACATTTTTATTTTCAATCTGTCGTTATTACAGTAGTAAGATTTTTGCTGTCGATTATCGCAGTTTGTTTATATAGTCCGGCAAAAAATAAAAACGCTATTGACAAGAGTTTATTTTTGTTTTATAATTTAATCGTAAAACACCATTAGACGGCTTAACGTTACCGAGCCGTAATTTAAAAATCATATGTTAACGTTAACAATTACTTAAAAACAAACATTTGTCAGAAAAAGCAAAAATCTTTTAATTAAAGGAGAGAAAATGAAAAAGTTCAGTAAATTTCTATCCGCCTTGATGGCTTTATGTATATCCGTAAGTTTGTTTGCGGCGTGCGGGAGTCCTTCGAAGCCCGACGATACGCCAAAAGCTCACGTATGCGGTCACGTCTGCTCCACATGCGGCTTCTGCACCGATCCGCTTTGCGACGATCCGGTATGCGCCGACAAGTGCGAAGGTCACGAAGTTACCGGAAATTATTCGGTAACCCTTACCCCCGTGGAAGGCGAAGCAGATCTTCATACCGATCTTCAGAAAGAGTATTTAAGCGAAGGCTACAATTCCGTTTCGGATTATGCTAACGGGCAGGAAGAAAAAAGCCGCCCCGAAGCATTGAGACTCAGATGGAGCGTTTCCGAAAACGACAGCTTTGACAATAACTTTTCTTACTACAAAGTGTTTTTGAGTCCGGACGAAACGTTCGGTAAAAACGTATGGACGTATACGACCTTTACCGATTACGCAGATGTTTATAACCTTATGATAAACTGCAATTATTACTGGAAGGTCGCCCTTCACTTAAAAGACGGCTCGATGTCCGTTTCGGAAACTTCTTCATTTAAAACGGCGGCTTCCGCTCCACGCAACCTTTACGTAAGCGGAATAACCAACGCAAGAGATCTCGGCGGATGGGAAACCGAAGACGGAGCAGAAGTAAAGCAGGGACTTTTGATAAGATGCGGAAGACTAAACAAGAGCAACCGCAGCGACGTCAGGATCGAAATCGACGCAAAAGGAAAAGACGCGATGCTTAAATATCTCGGCGTAAAGACCGAAATCGACCTTCGCCTCGTAGAGAATAACGAAGTCGGCGGTCTTACAAAGGTAGGTCCGCTCGGTAGTTCCGTAAAGTACATTCAGTGTCCTATGGGTTATTCTTATTCGAACATGCTTTCGGGTAACAGAAATCAGATTATAGCGATATTCGCCATACTTGCCGATATAAACAACTATCCGATTATTTATCACTGCAACATAGGCACCGACCGCACGGGACTTATTTCGTTTTTGGTAAACGGTCTCGTCGGCGTTCCCGAAAAGTCGCTTTACAGAGACTATCTTATGTCGAACTTCGGCGATATAGGCGGAAAGCGCAGCATTTCGGACATGAGCTATCTCAGCTACGTAAAAGGCTTTGACGGCGTTACTCTTTCGAAAAAGATTTATAACTGTCTCGAATCGTTAGGCGTTCCGACCGAAAATCTCGACTCGGTAATAAACATCATGAAAACGCAGAAAGCGGCATAATTAAATAACGGGATAACGGACAACGGATTATAATTTTTATATTTATCAAAACTTAAAACGAACAGCGGCGGAACTTGCGTCCCGCCGCTTTTTTATCCAATATCAAAAATCTTTTTTTGTTTTTACGTTATTGCTCCGGTTTTATTTTTACGTCGTTTCGTTTTTATAATAAATATAAAACTCGTTCCGGTTTATCCTCTTTTTGCCTTTTATTACTTTGCGAAGAGCTTTATTTTAGCTACGCCGTAATCGTGGCGGGAGTCTACAGAAAGGTCTATGAGTACGTCCGCGGAAGGCGAAGTAAAACTTTCAGCCCTTACGACGATTTCCGCTTCGGCGGCGTTCGACCTCGCATTGTGCATCTGCGCCGAAAAACGCGCGCCCCTTTCTACGATCAGTCCGCCCGAAACGTAAACGCAACCGTTTATCCACTGCTGCGACTTGAATATGCCCGAATCCGTTACTTTTACTTTAAGCGTAATCGTTTCGCCTTCGGACAAAAACGGTTCGTGTTCGAGAGTAACGGTGACCTTAAATGCGTCGAAAGTAAAAGTCTGCGTATAGCCGCCGGTCTTCAGAAGTTCTTCGGCGGAAAACTGCCTTTTTCCCGGATCGCGATCGGCGTTTACGAGATATTCGTCGTTATCGGCAAAAAACGTTTCGGCGGTAATAACGGAATAACGTTCGTTTTTATCGAGCATATCGAGATTGTTTTTGGGCAAAAATCTCGGAATGCACGACATCACTCTGTCGGTAAGTTCGTCTACGGTCTTAGGAATGTCGAGACCGGAAGAGTATTCTATACAAGCCGTGGTTATAACTCCGCCGATAGGCTTTATCCACTTTTCGGGCAGGTTCGTTTCGCCGTTTATTATTCCGAGAATCGCGCCTATCGTTCCCGCGGAACAGTCTGCGTCTTCCCCGCAGCTTGCGGCTATACATACGCTTTTTCCGAAATCGCCTTCGCCGTACAGCCAGCCGAGCATTGTTATGCCTATGTTGTTGGGAGCGTCGAATCCTACGTTCGTCATAGCCATATCGGCGTTTTTCATATCCTTTACTTTGAGCCAGCACGCAGAGAAAGCACCGGGAACTTCTTTAAACAAAAGCTTTCTCGTATCCTGCCACGAAAGTCCTTTTTTATAAGAGGTTCTTACAAGGTTTACCGCCTTTGCAACCGCACAGCCCTTTGGAATATACGAAAGCCCTATGTCGATAAGTTTGTCGGTATCGGTTTCGATAAACGCCGAAGACTCTACCGCCGCAAAGAAAAGTTCGCCGTAAACGCCTTCGTCCGCATGGTCTACAGAGCCGTCGAGCCAGGCGTATTTCGTAGCTATTTCGGGAAGTCCCGGGGCGAGACACGCCCATATTTCGCTGCGGATAAAGCAGCCGCAACTGTCTTTGAAATAGTTGCCGACTTTGCCCGAAAGCGGCGGTGCTATCCCTCTCCTGAGATTGGACTTTGCGATGCCGTATTCTGACCAGTTGGGCGTAATATACGTGAGCCAGTAGTCTGCAAGAACGGAAGATGTAACGGAAGAGCCGTACTCTTCAACCGCGCCGAGCCATGCGATCTGAAGATCGAGATCGTCGTTAGGCGGCGGGTTATGGTCTATGTCTTTTTGAAGATACCAGTCTACGTCGAACAATCCGCGCTTGCATTCGAGCGGGGCGCCCAGCGCTCCGCCGGCGTTTTTACCTTGCCAGCAACCGGCGATTTTGTTTCTTAATTCGTTGTAACCGAGTTTCATTTTTCGCTCCCTTTATTTATTCGTGAATTGCTTTTACTTTATGTACGGATAAAATCAACGGCGGTATGATTCCGACCGCAGAGCGGGTTTCATTGGACCGACGTGAATTTTACTCTAAGTCATTATAAACTTTTTTATAAAAAATTCCACCGCTGTTTTTAACTTGTTATTCGTGATTTTTTACTTTTTTCTGCGAAAAGCGCCCGGAGTAGTTCCCGTAGATTTTTTAAATCTCGCATAAAAAGTCTTTACGTCCGCATAGCCTACCCTTCCGGCTATTTCTTCTGCGGAAAGGTTCGTGTTTTCCAACAGTTCGACGGCTTCGCTTACTTTAAGAGAATTAACATAAGCGTTAAACCCTTCGCCCGTAAATCTTTTGAACATACGCGAAAAATATGAGTCGTTATAGTAGAACTTTTTGCACACTTCCGAAAGCGTGGGGTTTTCGGTGTAATGATCTTTAAGCCAGTCTATTATTTCGTTCATCTTTTCCGATGTATTGCCGCGTCTGTCGGTTTTTACCTCTCTTAAAAGCATTATGAGAATCAGATGCAAAAGATTGCCCGAAGCTTCACGGTACATTTCTTTTTTTTCCGTCACTTCACGATAAAGTTCCGATATAAGCGCTGTAATTTTAGTTACGTCCGCTCCGGAAAAATTGACGCACTGATCGCCGTCGCCGCGTTCGTATACAAATGAAAACAAGTCTTTCACCGCTTCGGTCTCGCGATAAAGTTCAGATCCTATATAACCGGGCGATATCAGAATGTTATAATATTCGCATCCGTCCGTTTTTATTTCATGCGACTGTCCGAAATTGATAAAAACAACGCTGCCGGGACGGGTACGGTAAGCTTTGCCGTCTACTATATGTTCCGCCTCCCCCTTCGTTATCACGGCAAATTCAAAAAATTCGTGTATGTGTCCGGGACTCGGACAGTTGATAAGATGCTGAACGACTAAATCTTCGTCAGATTTGAAATAATCTTTTTTATGTAATACTCTCATTTTACGCTTTAACCGCTAACCGATAAAATCTTTTTTATGGTATTTTGACTGCGTTTCGCCGATACAGGTACTTTTATATAAGACCGTTTTATGAATATCTCCCGCAAAAAAATCGCAGGAGATAACGATTTGTTATTTTTTTATCGCTTCTTCGATAACTTTGCCGTCCGCGTCCGGAAGACTGAGACCGAATATTTTTGCAAGAGTAACCGCCATATCTATCGTATCGCGGCGTTCGATTTCAACCCCCTTATTAAAGTCCGGCCCTATCATAAACATCGACGGCTGAGGACCTTTATCCGGAAGATACCCGTGCGTACCCGCGCTCATGCGGTAGTCCGAAAGATCGGGCTCGACATAATATTCGCCGTAAGGTTCCCATCCGAAAGCGGTGTTATAATCGGATTCGAGAACGAAATCGAAGTCGCCGTCGAGTCCGTATTTTTTAACTTCTTCTTTTTTGAATACCTGCTGAAAGCCGTAAAGCTTACTTTCAGCCGCGGTCGTAAGAAATCTGTAAACCTTATCGTAAACCGACTTGTCCGTAACGAATACCTGCGCGGAACCGCCTACGGGTTTTACGTAAGCCTTCATTCCGATAACGTTGTTGTCCTTGTCCAAAGTAATAAAACCTTCTTTAACGAACAGGACGTTCGGATGGCACCATCTTACAATGTTCATCTGCCCGTGGTCCGAAGTAAGAACTATATCCGTCTTTTCGTAAAGACCGTTTTCTTTCAGAGCCCTGACGATTTTTTCGATCCAGTAGTAAGTGTAGTCGAGTTCTTCCGTAACGTATTCGTTGAATACGCCGTGCTTATGTCTTGCGTCATCCACTCCGGCAGGATGAACGACCATTACGTCCGGCTGATATTTTACTAAAATATCTCTTGTACAGGCAAACACGAACTCGTCGGCATACGGGTGTTTGCGCTGATGACCTTCGATATAATAAAGATTGGGTTCTACGATTTCTTTTATAACCTTTTCGGAAGTTCCCATACTTCTCAAAGCGTCGCACAACGATTCGTTTTCGGTCTGAGACCAGTACTCGGGAATATTATAATCGATATTCTTATCGTTGCCGAGAACCGGCCAGAAGACGTTGGCGGTGGTCAGCCCCTTTTCTTTGGCGGCGTCGATAAGCGTTTTAGCCCTGTTCCACTTTCTGTCCCATGTCCAGGTCGCATTGCCCCAGTCGTCGGGTTCGTTGTTGTATAAATGAGTTTTTGCGGGATAACAACCCGTTATCATAGAAGTGTGGCAGCAGTACGTTATCGACGGATAAACCGTTTTGAGCGTCTTTACCCACACGCCGTCTTTTTTGAGATTTTTAAATAGCGGCTTCGTAAAAAGATAATCCATATCTTCTTTAACCAAAGCGTCGTTCGATATGATAAGAAGTTTTCTTTCAGCCATTTTTTCTCCTTTTTGCCGTAATCTTCATTATGCCGTAATACGACTTAAACCGCGTATAAATCTTTTTACGCGATAAACTTTCATTGAATTTCTATTTAAGGTACAATTTCACCGACACAGGTCTTGCGTTTTGTTACCAATATTTTTCGATAAGCATCGGCACGAAACGCTCCATAACGCCGTCTTCGGCGCACATGGTCAAAACCGTGTAACGTTCGCGGACCTTATAGCAGTTCAGAAGCATTTCACGCATAAGCTCCTTCGAGACTCCTATATCGCGATATCTTGTCGGAGCGTTCAGCTTCTCGAATATTTCTCTTATCTCTTCCTCGTCCGGAAGATCGTCCACATACTTATAGACTTCGTCCGAATTGTTGAACTTATAATTTTCCTTTTTGAGTTCGCGGTAGAGGGTTATGCAAACCATCGTGCCGAGACCTACTTTGATGCCGTGCAGCGGTATCGGGAGACCGTGATCCGCAAACCACATTTCGAGATAATGCGAAGTGTGATGTTCCGCTCCGGAAGCCGGACGGGAACTGCCGGCGATATTTATAGCCGTACCCGAAACGACAAGCGCATCCATAAGATATTTAAGTCCTGCTTTATCGTATTTCAGAATTTTATCGAGATTGTTTCTTACCGCCACGACTGCGTCCAAAGTAACGGAAACAGCTTCTTCGTTAATAGGTTCTCCGTTTTTAAGATGAGACATACGCCAGTCCAGAAGCGAATTGTACTTTCCTAAAATATCGCCTACGCCTGCCGCAACCATAATAGACGGAGCGGTTGCGAGAATATCGGTATCTATAAGAACGTCCGACGGCGACTGCGCAGTAACCGTAACCTTTTTCGAGTTTTGCATAAGCGCGGCTACCGTCGAAACGTAACCGTCCATCGACGGTGCGGTAGCAAGAATCGAATTGGTTATTTTAAGATTATACGCCGCATACTTAGCGATATCGTTGAGAGTTCCGGATCCGACCGCAAGAATATTATCGAAGCCTTCGGCTTCCTTTATAACTTTTTCGTAAGCGGCTTCGTCCGGAATAAGATCCTTGCTCCCGTCAGACGATAAAACGAGAGACTTTACGTTTTTCGCATGATTTTTAAGTTCAAGTTCGGTTTTATCGATAAACTTTTTTGTGTTATCGTCAGCGATTATCAGAACGTTTTTACCTTTTATACCGCTAAAATATTTTGGGTAAGAAACACCTTCGTTTTTATATTCTACGTTTACCATTTTTCTCCTTATTTTCGGCTATAATCTATTTAAGATAAAATTCTTCGTTTTTGACAAACCGAAAATTCTTTAACTATATTTTACCATTTTCGCAAGCAATAGTCAATGCGGAATTAAAATTTAAGTATTTTTTATTTTATAAGCAATTTTGCAGTTTTTTTGAGCTTTTTCTGCTCGTTTTACGACGTTTTTCCGTCGTTTACATACTGCAAAAATGCAAACGGCAAAAAAGGCTCGCTAAGACAGCAAGCCTTTTTATTTTATTTAGTTTTCAGGCGGCTACCAAGATATATGGTATCCTATGCCACCGTAAAAATCAGCCTTTGACGGCGCCAGCCGTAATACCGCCGATAAAGAACTTCTGTCCGAAGAGATAGATTAAGATTATCGGGATAAGCGAGAATACTACGACCGCGGCTCTTACCGCATCGTTGTTGCCGTAGTTCCATGCGTCGGTGAATACGAGCTGTAATGGATACAGTTCTCTTACGCCGGCGAGATAAAGGAGCGGTCCCGTATAGGAGTTGTAACCGCCGATAAAGCCGAGTATGAACTGCGCCACGAAAGCGGGCATTGCGAGCGGAAGCATGATTTTGAAGAATATGCCTATTTCGCCAAGTCCGTCAACGCGGGCGGCTTCTATTATTTCGTTCGGTATACCTTCGAAATACTGTCTTAAGAAGAATATCGTACCTGCCCCGGCGAAAAGTCCCGGAACGATAAGAGCGAGAATACCCTGTGCGCCTACCCAGCCTATCTTCGAATAGAAAATGTATGACGGGATCGTAAGAACACCTAACGGGAGCATCATCGTCGCTATCTGGATGTTGAAGAGAAGGTTCTTCCCGGGGAATCTTAATTTACAGTAAGCGTAAGCGGTAAGACCGGACGCAAACAGCGAAATAATAGCCTTGGGAACCGTCTGCCAGATCATGTTCCAGTAACCCGTAAGAATAAGCGAAACGCCGTTTACAAGGTTACTTGCCTGCAAGTCGCTCGGAGGATTAAAAATTTCGATAAAAGCTTCGAGCGAAATTTTACTGGGAATTGCAACGAAGTTTCTTGTACTCATGTACTCGCCTACGGGAGTGATAGAGTTAGCTATTATAACGTAAAACGGAGTGAGTACCCATATAAGGAATATGAACAGCGCAATATAAGTGAGCGTCGTCGAAACTTTGCTTGTGTTTAACTTATTTCTACTCATACTCGTTTGCCACCCATACCTTTGAGAATTTTTCGTCGAGTTTAGACGTAGCGAATACTATAAAGAATATGATCCAGCTCATTGCCGTCGCTTCAGACATATGGTTGCCGGAAACGGTCATCGTGTCGTAAACGTATAATAGCGGCATTATGCCCATGTCGTACGGCAATTCCCCTGCCCCGTATGTTCCCCAGAAGCTGTTGAACCCCGTGAAAACTTTTACGAGTTCGAACTGCTGAAGTCCGGCTATAAACGCAAGCATTACCAAAAAGTAAGTCGTTGGACTTATAGACGGCATGGTTATCGACCAGAACTGTCTCGATCTCGAAGCACCGTCTATACGGGAGGCTTCGTAAAGAGTGTCGTCAACTGCGGAGAAAGCCGCATTGTACATTATAATGCCGTAACCGGGCGCACTCCATGCCTGAATAAAGATGAATATAAGCGGATACAGATATTGGTTGTTTACAAAATCCTGCCTTGTTCCGCCGAGCATTATTATGATTTCGTTTATAATACCGTTCTTGGTCGCGAACATGTTCTGCCAGATAATGGACGAAGCAACCGACGAACAAATGTACGGAATAAAATATATTGCGGAGAATACGTTCCAGCCCTTGACTTTGGACGAAAGAAGGACGGACATTACGAGAGCGATCGTAAGCGACACGAACTGACCGAGCGTTACGTAAAACGCCAGTCCTACGGAGTGCCAGAAACGCACGTCCTGAAATACGTTGAAGTAATTTATATAGAACGGTTTCGCCCATTTTATGATTTCGGTCTTATCGCTGTAATTCTGCATTGTCGTAAAGGACGAATAAACCGAAACGGCGATGGGAACTATACTGAAAACGATAAAAGCGATAAGCGGTATAAGAACTATAATAAGTCCCAGCCAGTTGTAGCTGGACTTTTTCTGTTTTATTACCGTTCCGTCTTTTAAGGTAATAGATTTACTCATTAAGTAGTTACCTTCCTGTAATAAATACCGCATTACCGCCGTCGGCGCAAACCGACGGCGGTAACCGATAAAGTCTTTTTATTTTTTCAGCCTGTTCAAACGTTATTATTTAACGGTCTTGTGGCTTACGATACCGAGATACGGATACGCTTTTATGATGTTATTGGTATATTCGGTATAGTTGATATCCCCGATACTGTGCTGCGGAGTATCGAACAAACTATCCAAAGTAACGTGTCCGGTTTCAACTTCGTTGTGAAGGTACGAAGCCCATCCCGCGATCCATTCGGATCTTTTGGAAGTATATGCCCAGTCGCCGGGAGTTACGTAGTTGAACGAATCCATAAGTACGTCTACGTTGAAGCTATTAACCTTGCTCCATTTGCTTGCGAACTTGGTTTTGTATTCCGCATTGTTGTTTACGGTAGCGGAGTTTGCAACGTAGTAGGGTTCGGAACCGTAGTCAATGAACATCTTCTGAACTTCGCTGCTTGCGAGCCACTGCATTATTACCTTAGCTTCGTTTTTGTTTTTAGCGTTTTTGGGAATAGCGTATGCGGTCGTTTCGCCGTGAGCGGATTTGTAACCTTTTACTTCTACTCCGTTTACTGTTTTAACGTTGTCGTTTGCATCGAATTCTTTGTACTGGGGAGCGGGTGCTATGTTCCAGTCGGTTTTGTTACCGAATTTTTCGGCGATGGTGAAGTCTCTGTACATCATAGCTACGGAACCTTCGGTAAAGCTCTTTTCGAAGGAGTCGTTATTCATGTCTTTAACGGGTTTCGCAACGCCGTAACCCTTTACTTCTTTATTGTGCAATTCATCGTGTCCGGAATTCGAATCTTTAGCAGAAGACGAAGCGCAGAAGTATGTGAAAGCGTCTCTCATGCTGGGGATTTCGTAAAGGACGGTAGCTTTATCGCCGGTATTTTCGGCTTTAAGATCGTTTGCGGTAACGGTGGTTTCGCCTTTTACCGTTCCGCCCGCTTCCAAAGTAGCAAGAACCTTTCTCGCATTATAGTCGAGGATGTCGCCCTGAGCAAAATGTTTGCCGCCGATTGTAACGCCGTCTTTAGCAACTACCATGTAGTTTCTGTTATTTTCGCCTAAAGTGAACTTTAAGGTGCCGGCTTCTTCGTCATATGCAAGGCAGTCGCCGCCGACGGACCAGCCGAGCCAGAACCAATGTTCTGAAGTAAAGCCCTTTTCGTTTGCTTTACCGGGGTTGGACGGGTTGTACGTAGGAGTAAGAACAGCCGCAAGAGCGTAAAGTTCTTCCCAGTTCATAGCGATTTTATTGTTGAATACTCTGTAACCGGTAACGTTTTCCTGAGTTTCGCCGTAAAGGTTTACTTCGTTATAAGTGGTCGAAGATACGTTTAAGGCCTGTTCGGGTTTTTCGGAATAAACGTGATATCCGCGGGCAACGTAATGAGTGCCGTTAGCCTTATTATACTTTTCGATTTCTTCTTCCGTCATGGAGATAACGGCGATGCCGGCTTTTGCCATAAGCGTCGTATTATAGAAGATAACGCTGGGCGAAGTACCGGAAGGAAGACCGTAAAGGTCTGCGTTTTGGCTGCTTACGTTAAGATAGATATCTCCGTTTTTGGGAACATATTCCATCTTATACGCAGCCATCAGAGCTTCGGATATATCCGAAACGTCGAATTCGTTAGTATCGATCTTGTCAAGCTGGTTAAGCGCAAGAACCTGCTGCGAGCCGTCTTCTTTAAGTTCGATAAGGCTGTAAGATATATTTTCGCCTTTCATCATATCGGCAAGAGTTTCGGACGATACCGGAGAAGCCTGTATTTTGAAGTTGATCTTCTGTCCGCCGTTAAGTCCTTCGATCGTTTTGCCGTAAATGTTTTTGTTCCAGTAATCGGCAATAGCTCTGTAAGCAGTCTGACGGGAACCTGCGGTTTTGGATTCATATGCAATCTGAATACTCGTGGAGTAGTCGCGTCCGCCGCCGGGTTTGTTACCGCCGCCGTTGCCGCCGTTGTTGCCGTTGTTGCATGCTACTGCGGAAAAGCATAAAAGAGCAGCAAGAAGCGAACAAATAAGTGTTAAAAACTTCTTTTTCATAAAAACCTCCTGATTTTATTAAAAAATCGTATTTTTTTGAATTTTTCGAAAGCGTACGCCTTTTTGGTTTGTTTTTGTAATTATAAGTAATCCGCCGTTCTTACCCGTCTTGCGACGGAAGCCTTTATAGTCTTTCCACGAAAATTTCTTGTTAAATTTTTATAAAAATCATCACAAAAACTTACAGAAAAAATCATATTTTACAAAAACAAATTTCAAAAAAAGCGCAAAAGCCATCTTTTTTCTTAAATATTATAAAACACTTTCGCACGTTTGTCAATAGGAATATCGTTTTTTTATAAATTATTTAACATTTTTGAAAATTATTTTCATTTTTATATTTTTCATTGACACGAACTTTTGTCCTTTTTTACCGATAAAACGACAGAAACCGCCGTAAACGGCGTAAAAAAATTGAAAACGTCTTACCATTACGAATAAAGAAATTTTTTATCATTTTTTGCCGCGCGTTTTTTTGAGTTTTGTTTTAACCTTAAGTTTTTACCTGCGATTTCACCGCTTTTCTTTAACTTTTCTTTGTTTTGCAGCGTTTTTTACGGTTGCGACTTTCTTTTTATCGCTTTTACTTTGCGGGTTATAAAAACGTTTTTTACCGCGATTTTAATTAGTATCCGCTATTTTCGATTTTATATTCCTCTTAATATTCGGACGGTCTGTCCCACAGCCGGAACTTTATCCGGAACATAAAGAATTAAATCAATATTCAATATTAAATATAATAAATTCAATATTAAATATAATAGAAATAATATTAAATACATGGATAATAAGCAAAAACAGATAAAAAATTCACTCCATGATAAAAAACGACAGCTTTTCGGCAACAAAAAATAAGCCGGAAGTTCCCGGCTTATTTTTTGCGTCTTGCATTATATTTTATAAAATTTTATCGGTTCGATTATGTTCTATAAGAAGTGATTGAATATAACGGGCGGTGCGATTGGTTTCGTACCGCCCGTTATACTTAAAAACTCTTTACGCGGAGTTAAGTACTATAAATACTCCAAAAATATTTTTTTATAAAGCAACTATAACGAAAACCAGATAAGTTTACTCCCCGCTTGCAAGCACGATTTCAACGCTCGTTATTTCCCCGAACGTTGACGGATCGAATGCAATTCTGTGCGTTTCCCATTTGTCGCCTATTCCGCCGTAATTTCCGTATTCCGTATTGTTTCCGCCTCGGCGATAAATCGTTGCAAACTCTTTTGTTTCTTCGTCCACCGTCTGTATGTTGCGGAAAACAAATTCTTTCGTTCCGTTGACAATCACCTTAATATCGTTTACGGTGCTTGCAAAGCATAAACCAAGCGAAAATCCGTTGTTTTTAAGTCGGTAACTGCCATACCTGTCGGCGTGTAGAAGGTACTGATTGTCGCCCCAGTCCATAATCTGCGACTTAAACACGATGTCGTTCGACGTGGTTAAAGCTGAGTCGCCGCGCATATAATCGTTTACTCCTTCGGCAAAATCAACGTCGTAACCGTCCGCCCTTCCGTTTTGATAGGCTGAGGGTTTGTAAAGTTCTATATACCACTGTTTATCCGCTTCGTTATAGAAAAATTTGCCGTCTGCGGTTTTGCCGTTTACCGTAACTTTTTTGTATTTTTCGGCAAGGTGACGTACCACCGCATTATCGTCAAGCGGAGCGTAGATTTTTCCCTGCGTATCGTAAAGCCCTTGCAGCGTTACTATCCGGTTGAAATCGCCGTCGTATACACCACTATGCAAAAACGTCGAGTC
>CABTOK010000007.1:0-445013 GCA_902486425.1 uncultured Eubacteriales bacterium
AAAGAAAGTAAAGACGGACTGTTTCTTCCTTAAAATATCGAATTTTGTATCCGCTAATATGGAAAACTACAAAATCGTTACCAAATCCCCCAGCGTGACGACAGTAGAGATTACGGTTGTTGAGTCGTTAACCGGCGAAAAGTCCACCACCGGTCCAATCCAACTCTCAAACGAGACAGGAAAATGGATAAGCGCGACTGTTGTAAAGGGATACTTCAAGGTCGGACAAACGGTTGAGCTTTACAACAGCGCCGGCACAAAAGTGGGCGAAGCCAAAATTACAGAAATCAAAGTCAAAGGAACTGTTAGTGCAAGTGGTTGTGCCATTCCTTCCGATGGTCAAGTTACCATAACCTTGGATACGGGATTTAGTAATATGACGAATGGCAAACTCGTGGCAAAATAACTTAAAAGTTATAATCTGATCAAAATATCGGATAAGCGGGCGTAAAAACCCGCTTATCCGATATTTTTATTAATAAAGATAAAAATTATTAAAAAACGTTTGTAAAAAAGGGAATTTTCAGAGAATTTTAGGCGGTATCACGGCTTAGATACCGGCAATGTTCAAAACCGCTTGATTTTAACAAAAGTCGGTAGTATACTTTTATTGACGACGAATCAAAGGAAAGAAGCATTTTGAAAAAACGGAATTTACCGGTTCTTATCGAGAAAAAAATAAAAAGAAACGGAACAAACAACGAACCGGACGAAAGCGGATTATCTTATGTCAGGTTGTTTTTATTATTCATGTTCGGTTGCGTTGCCGGCGTTCTGCTCGAAGGTTTTTATTGTCTTGCGACAAAAGGTCGGTGGGAAAGCCACGTCGTTTCCGTATGGGGACCTTTTAATATTCTGTACGGGGCGGGTGCGGTCGCATTTTACGTCGGCGCGGACAAATTACAGGATCAACGCCTTGTCGTAAGGGTAATTATCATGACGCTTGCGGCAACGATTCTCGAACTGCTGTGCGGACTTGTTTTAAAATATGCTCTCGGTATGCGCGCCTGGAATTATAAAAACAAGTTTATGAACTTTAGGGGGTATATTTGTCTGGGCTTTTCGTTAGGCTGGGGCGTTGCCGCGTTGGCGTTCTGCCTGATTTATCCTGCGATAAACAAGCTTTTACGTCGTGCGAAAGGCAAAACATTGGGAAGAGTTTGCTCTGTTCTCACAGCGTTTATGGTTATAAACGTAGGTCTTGCGGGGGCGGCGATAGTGCGTTGGAGCAATCGCCATTACGGTATCGAAGCGACAAATAAGATTGAAAAAACTCTCGATAAACTCGCTCCCGACGAGTGGATGGAAAAGAAGTTTATGGACTGGAAGTTCATAAAGTAAGTATAAAGCGTAAGATTGCAGAAAATGTTACCAAGACGTTTAAGGAATAAAAAAGGAGAGAATATATGATAAAAGATAAATTTGAAAAAAACGACAGACCGCTCGGCATTATAAAGGTTATAGTAGAAGTAATATTCATTATTCTGATGGCGTTCGGGTTTCTTTTTGGCGTCGTGATAGCTACGTTTGAATCTGTTATAAACGGGGTTTTTATATGTTTGATTTCTTTACTGTTTTTCGGATTGGTTTTGCTTATCAACGAAGTGATATTTTCTTTTATGAAAGACGTAAAATATATCCGCGATAAACTTTACGAAAACGAACTCAGAGAAGAATTTTTGTCAGCGTATAATAAAACGTATAATAATACAATTTACCGGGACGACAAGGCAAAAGACGATATAAAGGCAGAAGAAGCAGCTGTAAAAGATAACAATGGCGAACTTGCCTCCGATATATTAAAAGAAACGTCTCAGAAGAAGCAAAATTCGCCCGTAACAGATAATAGACAAACCGTGAGCGAAGCCACGAAAACGAAACCGAGAGAAGAAAACAAATACAAGTCTATGGACGAATTGTTTTCCGAACACAGTTCTTCATCTGCGAAAAATAACGCAATCAACAAATTATTCGACAACGAAAAAGAAAACAAATAAATTTACAATTAAAAAACAGGCGGGGACGGAAATGTCGCCCGCCTGTTTTTTTGCATTTTGGTAAGTTTTTTGCCCGATCCTTAAATAAAATTCCTTTTGATATGATTTTTATATAAATTGTTTTTTTATCGCAGGTCGGTTTTGCGGTAAAAATTTGTTAGTCAACAAATTGTTTTCGGAGCGATTTACAAGTCGCTCCGTTTGTAATCGGCGTATTGCCGCTATTATCTTTGGTACGGTTTAGGTAAAACAGGTAGGGAAAAGGCGTACTAAAAGCATGTTATTCGATAAGTTGCCGTATTACGGTTGCATTTCGGCAAGCCGTTCCCGGGTAAAGCCGTAATTACCGCTACTCGCTTAACGGTTATTTGTGCTTTACGGTAAGCTTTTCAACCAGTGTGATTAAAAAGTACATCGAAGCCGAAAGTATCAGAAGTATTACCGTCGCGCTCATTACAAGGTCAAGTTTGAACACCTGCCCGCCGTACACGATAAGGTATCCGAGACCTGCTTTTGATACGAGATATTCGCCCATTATGGAGCCTATCCAAGCCATTCCGAGAGCGATTTTAAGCATAGAAACGAAGCATGCGCCACTCGACGGGATGACGAGTTTATACATTATCCGGAACTTGCTCGCTCCGAGAGATTTCATAAGTAAAATCTTGTCTTTATCGGTTTCGGCAAAGCCGTTTAACATAGTCAGCTGACAGACGATTATGCTTATTAAAACAGCCATGGCTATTATCGCTTTTTTGTCGCTGCCGAACCATATTATGATAAGCGGACCGAGCGCGATTTTGGGAAGGCTGTTAAGCACAACGACGTAAGGTTCAAGCACTTTTTTAAGCCGCTCCGACCACCACATGCTAAGTGCGAGCGCGTATCCGAATACTACCGAAATCAAAAATCCGACGAAGGTCTCGTAAAGGGTAACACCTATGTGAGTCAGAAGATTATTTTCCTTAAAAAGCGTTATCGTGGTAGCGATTATCTCGGACGGGTAGCTCGAAATGAAGCCGTCGACGAGTCCGATTTTTACCGAAAGTTCCCAGAATAAAAGAAACGCCGCGAGAACCGCAAACCTTAGAACGTTTACGATAATCTTTTCCTTTTTCAGCTTTTTTACGTATAAAAGGTGTTCTTTTGATACCGGTCTCAAATCCGTTTTCGCTGTTTCAGCCCCTTTTAAGCGGCGGAATTTTTCTTTTTCGGGTGTTTTTAATTTCTTTTTTTCTTCAGTCATCGGTCTTCAGTTCCTTGAAAAGTATTTCGAACCATTTTGAAAACTCCGGCGATTCTCTGCGTTTAAGCGGAGGAGTATCGCCGAAATTTATCTTATGAACGGTTTTTAAGCGGCAAGGGCGTTTCGTTAAGACGATAATTCTGTCCGAGAGCGAAATCGCCTCGCTTATGTCGTGTGTTACGAGGATCGCCGTCTGATTTTCGGAACGGATGATTTTATATACGTCTTCCGAAACGGACAGTCTCGTCTGATAGTCGAGAGCGGAAAACGGTTCGTCTAAAAGGAGAAGCGCGGGACGGAAAACGAGAGTTCTTATAAGCGCGGCACGCTGTCTCATCCCTCCCGAAAGTTCATCGGGGTAGGAGTTCATAAAGTCTTTAAGCCCGTATTTTATCAGAAGCTCTTTGCCGTAGCCGAAGTTTTCTTTAGTAGTAATTTTTTTGACTTCGAGAGGAAGATAAACGTTTTTAAGAACAGTCCGCCAAGGAAAAAGCTGATCTTTTTGCAGCATGTAGCCGATGCTTTTTCCGCTTGCGGAACTTCCGCCGATAGTGATTTTCCCGCCGGATGGTTTTATCAGTCCCGCTATCATGGTAAGAACTGTCGTTTTACCGCAGCCGGACGGTCCGATTATCGAAATAAATTCGCCTTTTTTTGCCGAAAACGACAGATCGTCGACGGCGAGAGTTTCGCCCGATTCGGTATGATAAGCGCACGAAACGTTTTCTAATTTCAAAATTTCTTCCGCAGGGGCGGAGAATATTTTTTCTGTCGGTGTGGTCATAGTTTTTTACCTTGGTTGTTTTTATCAGAGACCTTTATTCGGGATCGTACCGATTGAATAAGGCGTTCTTACGGGAGATATTTTGTCGTTACGAGTTCGTTAAACGCTATACGCTTCGGAAGTTCGCCCGCATATTCCATAATGTCCTGAAGTCTCGAAAATCCCGTTTCGGTCGGAACAAGATTTTCCGCCCAGGCGTTGATGCCGCGGTAGCTTTTTACGGAAGCGGTAAGCGATTCGACGCTCGTTCCGACGAACTGTCCTTTTATGACTTCGGCTACTTCTGCGTCGGTATGGGTTTTTATATATCCGAGACCTTTTTTAACCGCTTTAAGGAAGTTTTTAACCTGTTTTTCGTTCTTTTCGCAATAGCTGTCAAGGGCTACGAACGAAGTATAGGGAATTTCACCGGAGAGTTCGCCCATCGCCGCAACTATATAGCCTTTGCCGCTCTTCTGATATTCCGAAGCCGTCGGTTCGAACATCGTGCAGTAATCGCCGGTGCCGCCTTCGAAGGCTGCAGTCATAAGGTTGAATTGCACGCCGAAGTTAAGTTCGTAATCGACGTTGTTTTTAAGTCCGAGTTCGCCTAAAATATATTCGAAGGACATCGCGGGTACGCCGCCGGCTCTTCCGGCTAAAATATTTTTGCCTTTAAGATCTTCTATTTTGAAGTCGGGTTCGGGGTTACGTGAAAGTAAAAACGCCCCGTCGCATCTCGTAAGCTGTCCTATAACCGCAGGACAGTCGGTTTTGCCTTGCGATTTTACGTAAATCACGGTTTCCGGTCCCATAAGACCTATGTCGGCGTTTTTCGAGAGGACCGCGGTCATTACTTTATCCGCGCCGCCGCCGTTGGTGAGAGTAACGGTGATGTTTTCTTCTTTGAAATATCCGTTTTCGATCGCAACGTACAAGGGCGCGTAAAATACCGAGTGGGTTACTTCGTTCAGGCTGATTTTGTCGCCGTCCGTCTTTTTACATGCCGGAAGCGGAAGGATAAAGAGTAGAATCGCGATTAAAATCCGCGACGATCTTTTTATAAAATTTTTCATCAAAGCTCCTTTTTACGCCGCAAAGACTTTTATTTTACACGGTCTTAAACGGCGTTCGATTTGTATTATTCTATGCGGAATAAAAAAACCGAGTTACATAAGACGAGCAGTAAAACGGGCGTAATTATCGTTATAATAAGTTTTTTGTCTTGTAAAACTGCTTTTTACCCGCCGTCCGTTGACAACAAAACGTAAAAAGGATATAATAATAAAACGACTGTAAAATTTTATTCTTAAGTTTTTACGTCCGACGAAATATTTTAAAAAACTATTTGCCTTAACCGGCGAAGGGGACTTGATATGGACATGGCAAAAACCTACAATCCTTCCGAATTCGAGGACAGGATTTACAAAACGTGGGAAAAAGAAGGGTACTTTACACCGACTATCGATCCGAACAAACTTCCGTTCACGATCGTAATACCGCCCCCGAACATCACGGGACAGCTCCACATGGGACACGCTCTCGACGAAACTTTGCAGGATACGCTTATACGTTTCAAGCGTATGCAGGGTTATGCGGCGTTGTGGCTCCCGGGGACCGATCACGCTTCCATCGCGACCGAAGTAAAAATAGTCGAACAGATGGCTAAAGAAGGTCTCACCAAAAACGACGTCGGCAGAGAAGGCTTCTTAAAGCGCGCCTGGGCGTGGAAGGAACAGTACGGCGGAAGAATAGTCGAACAGCTTAAAAAGTTAGGCTCGTCATGCGACTGGTCGAGACTTTCGTTTACTATGGACGAAAAGTGTTCGAGAGCCGTTAAAGAAGTATTTGTAAACCTTTACAACAAAGGTCTTATTTATCAGGGAAACAGAATAATCAACTGGTGTCCGCACTGCAAGACCGCGCTTTCCGACGCCGAAGTAGAGTACGAAGAAGAAGATTCGCATCTTTGGTACATCAATTATAAGGTTAAAGATTCCGACGAATTTTTAACCGTTGCGACTTCCCGTCCCGAAACCATGCTCGGAGATACCGCGGTAGCCGTAAACCCAAAAGACAAGAGATACAAAAACCTTGTCGGCAAAACGCTTATTCTGCCCGTACTTAATAAAGAGATACCGGTTATAGCGGACGATTACGTAGAACTCGATTTCGGAACGGGCGCGGTTAAAATAACGCCCGCTCACGATCCGAACGACTTCGAAGTAGGCGTAAGACATAATCTCGAAGTAATTAAGGTCATAAACGACGACGGAACTATGGGCGCAGCCGCCGGCGAATACGAAGGCATGCCTTCAGCAGAATACAGAGAAGTCATCGTAAATAAACTCAAAGAACTCGGCGCGCTCGTTAAAATCGAACCGCTTCATCATAACGTAGGACACTGCTACAGATGCGGAACTACGGTGGAATCGACCGTTTCGAAACAGTGGTTCGTAAAGATGGAACCGCTCGCTAAGCCCGCTGTTGAAGTCGTAAAAAACAAAAAGATAAAATTCATTCCGCAAAGGTTTTCGAAAATCTATTATAACTGGATGGAAAACATTAAAGATTGGTGTATTTCGCGTCAGCTCTGGTGGGGACACAGAATCCCCGCGTATTACTGCGACGACTGCGGCGAAATGACCGTTTCGAAAGAAAACGTAACCGTCTGTCCGAAGTGCGGCGGAACGCACGTAAGACAGGACGAAGATGTTCTCGATACCTGGTTCTCGTCGGCTTTATGGCCGTTTTCGACTCTCGGCTATCCCGACAAAACTCCCGATCTCGATTATTTTTACCCGACGGACGTTCTCGTTACCGGTTACGATATAATATTCTTCTGGGTAGCGAGAATGATTTTCTCCGGTCTCGAACACATGAACAGAATACCGTTTAAAGACGTTCTCATTCACGGACTCGTAAGAGACGCGCAGGGCAGAAAGATGAGCAAGTCTCTGGGTAACGGCATAGATCCTTTGAAGATTATCGATCAGTACGGCGCGGACACGCTCAGATTTTCGCTCATAAACGGCATAGCTCCCGGCAGCGACATGCGTTTTTCGGACGAAAAGCTCGAAGGCTCGAGAAACTTCATGAACAAGATCTGGAACGCTTCGAGATTCGTTCTCATGAACGCCGAAGGTAAAGAAATCAAAAATCTTTCCGACTGCAAGCTGAGCGTTGCGGACAAGTGGATAATAACCAAGCTCAACAAGGCGATAAGAGACGTTACGGTCAATATGGAAAGATACGAAATGGGTATAGCTCTCGCCAAGCTTTACGACTTCGTATGGAACGACTTCTGCGACTGGTATATCGAACTCACTAAGCCCGTGCTTTACGGCGACGACGAAACCGCGAGAGACGATACCGTAAGCGTACTCGTTTACGTTCTTAAAGAGACTCTTAAACTTCTTCATCCGTTCGTTCCGTTCGTCACGCAGGAAATTTATTCTAATATTCCCGGCGTTACCGGCGACATAATGGTCGCGGAGTTTCCGAGATACAATCCGAAGTTCAATTACGCGAAAGCGGTAAAAGATCTCGAACCCGTTACTTCGATAATAAAGGCTGTAAGAAACGTAAAGGCGAAACTTAACGTAGCTCCTTCCAAAAAGGTTGAGCTTTACGTTAAATCGGACGTGAAAGCGGCTATCAGGAAGGGATCCGTTTATATTCAGAAGTTAGCCGGAGTTTCGGACATAATATTCATCGAAGACAAGACGGAACTTACCTGCAAGACAGTTTCGCAGGTGCTTGCTTCGTGCGAGCTTTATATTCCGTTAGGGGAACTCGTCGACGAAGAAGCTGAAAAGGCGAGACTTAACAAAGAGCTTGAAAAGTGCGAAGACGAAATAAAGCGTTCGGAAGGCAAATTAAACAATAAAGGCTTTATCGGCAAGGCTCCCAAAGCTCTCGTGGACGGCGAAAAGGAAAAGCTTGAAAAATATCTCGAAATGAGAGAAAAGCTTAAAAAAGAATTAGCCGGATATTAAGATTGAAACCGAATATTCAGTCCCGCAAAGGGTATAAAAACAAGGCGCGGTTTTACGCCTCGTTTTTTGCTTTAAAATAAAAAATATCCGCCTTATAGGACAGCCTTGAAAGCATGCCGAAAGTCGTTTTGTAAAAACGGCGACGGACGGCGAAAATGTTAAAAATGTTTATTATTAACAAAAGTTCCGCAAAAACGACACGAATTTTTGGAAATAGCAGCCAAAATAAGTGAAAAGCGTATTGACACACCGCTCAAAGTGTGATATTATAATTAAAACAAAATAAGCTGTTATGGCGACTTTTTGAATATGTCCGGGCGGTAAAAATCGTCCGGCGGCTGAAAAGTCCGGAGGAATAAATGTTAAAAGAGAAAAAATTCGAAAAGTACAGCACGATCTGTTATATAACGGCGATAGCCCTTATAGTAATAACTCTCGGACTGTTCTTTTTTCAGTATCTCCACGTATCGTACACGGTAAGACCGATCGCGACGTACGACTACGCGAACGAAACAAAAAGCTTCAACATAGAACTCGTCGGCTCCGACGGTACTCCCGCGACGTTCGAGTTCGACAAGAATACGGGGGCTAGCAACATAGCCGATCTCAGAGTAAAAAACGTCGTTTACAAGAACGGCAGCTACGTTATAAACGAACAGTACGAAGAATCTTACTGCTCCGCTTACGGCGAAGAAAAGGCGAATACTTTTACCGTAAACACATATTACGCTCCCACGCAGAAGTATGTTAAATTCGACCTCGAATTCGATACGGAGAGCTGTAAAAAATATCTCGGCGAACAGTCGACCGCGAGAGCGTTTTTCCTTATAACCGAATATCCCAACGACTTCAAACAGGAGTTCACGGGGTACTCGATGATACTTAACGAAAGCAGAGACTTCAGAGTAGCGGGATTTTTAACCCTTTTGATTCTTATAATGTTCGGTATAATTTTACTGTCGATAGCTCTCGGATTTTTCTCTTCGAGAAAGGAAGCGACGGGGAAATCTCTTATATCGGTAAACGTATTCATGATCATCGTTATTATCCTGTCGTTTATCCTTATGGGCTTTATTTATACCAAGCTCGAATATAAATATTCGGGAAGAGATCTCGGGACGGCCGGCGGCAAGTTCCACTTCGAATCCATATCTACTTATAACGACGACCTGACTTACGGTATGACTGCCGTTCCGGTAATAGGCTTCTTCGTTTCGATAGCCGCTTACGTTGTGTTCAGAATTTACGCCGCGAAAGGCAAATATAAAGTATAATCAAAACAAAAAAATAAAAACAGAAAGACGGGCGACGCCCGTCTTTTTTGTGCCGGAAATTTTTGTTTATAACGTCTGTTGCGACAAAAATACTTCTTTTATAATGCAGTTATATAATAAATATTATATAAAGCAGACATATCTTTTTGAAAATACTTGAAAAACGCGCTTAAAAATGTTAAAATAGTCTAAGTAAATAATTAAAATCGGCGTATAGCCGTCAAAGTAAGGTATTTTTTATGAAAAGAACTTTATTAAAAGAGATATTTTCAAATCCCGAAGCATTTTCGGGCAAGACAGTCAGAATAAGCGGCTGGGCAAAAACCATAAGAGATTCCAAATCTTTCGGGTTTGTCGAACTTTCCGACGGAACAAACTTTAAGAACTGTCAGGTAGTCGTTTCGACCGAAAAACTCGACAACTACGACGAAGTCGTAAAGCAGAACGTAGGCGCGGCTTTCGACGTTACGGGTACTCTTTTACTCACGCCCGAAAACCGTCAGCCGTTTGAAATATCCGCGGACAAAGTAGTCGTTCTGGGAACTTCGACGCCCGATTATCCGCTTCAGAAAAAGCGTCACAGCATGGAATTTTTGCGCGAGATAGCGCATCTTCGTCCGAGAACCAATACTTTCAACGCGGTATTCAGAATAAGAAGCGAGGCGGCTTTCGCCATTCACTCCTTTTTTAACGAAAGGGGATTCGTTTACGTTCACACGCCCATTATTACGGGCAGCGACTGCGAAGGCGCGGGGGCGATGTTCCAGGTAACGACGCTCGACCTTAAAAACGTACCCAAGGATAAAGACGGCAACGTCGATTATAAAAAGGACTTTTTCGGCAAACCCGCTTCTCTTACGGTATCCGGACAGCTTTCAGCCGAAACTTACGCTATGGCATTCGGCAACGTTTATACCTTCGGACCGACTTTCAGAGCGGAAAGATCGAATACCGTCCGTCACGCGGCGGAATTCTGGATGATAGAACCCGAAATGGCTTTTGCCGATCTTTCGGGAGACATGGACGTCGAAGAAGCGATGGTAAAATACATAATCGCTCACGTTATGAAGACCTGCCCGCAGGAACTCGACTTTCTGAACAGATTCGTGGATACCGGACTTATGGCGAGACTAAGAAACGTCCTCGATAACGAATTCAAACGCTTAACTTATACCGAAGCCGTTTCCATTCTCGAAAACGTAAAGGACAAGTTCGAATTCCCCGTATACTGGGGCGCGGACCTTCAGAGCGAACACGAGAGATATTTAACCGAGGAAGTTTATAAAAAACCCGTATTTTTAACGGACTACCCGAAAGAAATAAAGGCGTTTTACATGAGACTGAACGACGACGGCAAGACCGTTGCGGCAGCCGACCTTCTCGTTCCCGGCATCGGCGAACTTTGCGGCGGCTCGCAGAGAGAAGAAAGATACGATCTTTTGCTCAAACGCATGAACGAACTCGGTCTTAAAGAAGAAGATTATAAATTTTATCTCGACTTAAGAAAGTACGGCGGGGTAGTACATTCAGGCTTCGGCATGGGGTTCGAAAGAATGGTTATGTACTTAACCGGCATAGGCAACATAAGGGACGTTATTCCTTATCCCAGAACGGTAAACAATCTGGAATATTAAAAATAGGACAAAGGGATTGAATATGAAAATTTTAGTGGACGCTTTCGGCGGGGACAACTCGCCCGAAGCGATAGTAAAAGGCGCGGTAGCCGCCGTAAATAAAAGAACGGGCTTCGACGTCGTTCTGGTCGGAAACGAAAATCCGGTAAACGACATTTTATCTACGCTCGAATACGATAAAGAAAGAATTTCGGTGCTTAATTCAGAAACCGTTATTTCGTGTAACGAAGAACCCACCGTCGCGATAAAATCGAAACCCGATTCTTCGCTCTGCGTGGCGTTCAAGGAACTTAAAGAAAACGACGACGCAAAGGCTCTCGTTTCTGCCGGTTCCACCGGTGCGGTTTTAGTAGGCGCGACCTTAAAAATAGGAAGAATAAGGGGCGTAAGCCGTCCCGCGCTCTGCCCGACGCTTCCGACCGTTTCGGGCGGGGACGTTCTCATGCTCGACGTAGGAGCGAACGCTGACTGCAAACCCGAAAATCTGGTGGATTTTGCGGTTCTCGGCAACGAATACGCGAAGTTCGCCCTTAAAATCGAAAATCCGAGAGTAGCCCTTTTATGCAACGGTACCGAAGACAAAAAGGGCAACGCCCTGACGCACGAAGTATTCCCGAGACTTAAGGAAATGAAGAACATCAACTTTGTAGGTAATATGGAAGCGAGAGATATTTTGTCGGGTAAGTACGACGTGGTCGTATGCGACGGGTTTTCGGGCAACGTCGCCTTAAAGTCTATCGAAGGCGCTGCGGGTATGGTCATGAAGCTTTTAAAAACCGGCATATATTCGGGCGGATTAAAGGCAAAAATCGGCGGGGCATTATTGAAGCCGACGTTTAACACATTAAGAAAAAAGCTTGACTACAATAACGAAGGCGGCGCGCTGTTTCTCGGCGTAAACAAGCTTATAATCAAATCCCACGGATCTTCTAACGAAAACACCATTATGAATTCGGTGCTTCAGGCGTACGACGTAATATGCTCGGGCGCGGTCGAAGCGATGAGAGACAGATTCAACGAACTTGCCGGAGAAAACGCATAATGATTTTCGAACTATCGGAATGCGAAGCGATAATAGGCTATAAGTTCAGAGATATAGAACTTTTCCGCCAATGTTTTACGCACGCTTCTTACACTAACGAACACCCGGGCGAGAAGAACAACGAACGGCTCGAATTTTTCGGGGATAAAATTCTCGATTTCGTCGTTACGGAATATCTTTTTAACTCTTATCCGGACGAAGACGAAGGTAAGCTTACCGAAAGAAGAAAGAATCTTGTTTCCAAGGAACCGCTTACCGAAGTGATATTCGGACTCGGACTCGACGGGCATATAAATCTCGGCAAAAGTCTTGCCGGCAATAAGGATAAAAACGAAAAGTTCTTTTCGAGCTTATATGAGGCTTTGGTCGCCGGCATTTATATCGACGGCGGTCTTAATGAAGCGGAAAAGTTTATTTACCGCACGGTACTCAAAAACAGCAAACAGCAGGGCTTTGTTTCAAGACAGAATAAAAAAGCCGCTAAAAAGGATGAAAATTCTTTAGTTAAATCTGATAAAGTCGCGTCAAAGGAAAACAAAAAAACGGAAAAGAAAAGCGAAGCTTTAACGTTAAACGCCGTTTCGAAAGATCCTAAGACCGAACTTCAGGAATACGTTCAGAAGTTTAAGCTCGGCGAGATAAAGTACGAACAGTCGGGTAAAACCGGACCGGACAATTCGCCGGAATTTACCGAAGCCGTAACGCTAAACGGCAAAACCGTTGCGAGCGGCAAGGGCAAAAGCAAAAAAGCCGCCCAGAAGGAAGCCGCTGCCTCCGCGCTGAAAATTCTTCTGAAAAACGGTAAAAAGGAAGCAAAACAGGCGAAAAAGCCTTTAAAAAAGCATAAAAAGGTCGCGGCAAAGGCAAACTAATCAAAGGGTAAAAGGGAAAAACATTGAATTTCGAAAAAGTAGAATTATACGGTTTCAAATCGTTTGCGGATAAATCGGAAATAAATTTCGGCGACGGCATTACAGCCATCGTCGGTCCCAACGGCTGCGGCAAATCGAACGTAGCCGATTCTATCCGCTGGGTTCTCGGCGAACAGTCCGCAAAAACTCTCCGCGGAAGCAGCATGCAGGACTTTATTTTCAGCGGAACGCAGACGAGAAAGCCGCTTTCTTATTGCGAAGCGTCGCTTTACTTCGATAACAGCAATCACGTTTTCAGTATCGACTATAACGAAGTCATCATAACGCGTAAGCTTTATCGCAGCGGCGAAAGCGAATATTACATAAACAAGCAGCCCGCAAGACTCAGGGATATAATCAATCTTTTAAGAGAAGTCGGCGTCGGCAAAGAAGGCTATACGATCATAGGACAGGGCAAGGTTTCCGAAATAATGACCTCCAAGCCGGAAGATCGAAGAGCCATTTTCGAAGAAGCCACGGGCATAGCCAAATTCAAACAGTCTAAAGCCGAAAACGAGCGTAAACTCGATCGTACCAAGGAGAACATAACTAACTTTACTCTCCTTATGTCCGAAGTCGAAAACCGTATGGGACCGCTCGAAAGACAGGCAAATAAGGCAAGAGAGTATAACGAACTCGTCGCGCAGCTTAAACATCACGAGCTCAACACTTATATTTCAAAGGTCGAAAACGTAGGCGCGGACAAGGCGAAGATAAACGAAAAAATCAAGAGCATAGAAGACGAATCCGCTTTAAGATTTTCGGAACTTGCGGCCAGCGCGAAAAAGTACGACAAAGTTATGGAAGATCTCGGTTCGCTCGGCAAAGAACTCTCCGAACTCAACCGTAAATATACCGACCTTAACGTCGCCGCCGAAAAGAAAAGAGGCGAAGACGCCGTTTACGACGAAAGATACAACTTTATCTCTACGCAGACAGAGGACAGGAAGAGAGAACTGGAAGAGAACGAAAAACTTCTGATAAGATCTCGCGAAGAAATCAGAACTTCGGAAGAAGGGATAGAAAACAAGAATCTTATTCTCGCCGAAAAGGCAGCCGAAGAGAAAAAGTTAAATTCCGAAATCGCCGATTTAACCGACAGAATCACCGTCGGAGAAACGCTCGAGAGAGAAAGTAATCAGAAAATGATCGACTCTATCGAGTCGCTTTCTGACGTAAAACTTCAGAAAGGCACTGCCGGCACCGAAATAAACAGTCTTAACGAGCGTGTAAAAGAACTTTACAAACAAGCCGAAGATCTCGATAAAAAGAGAGAATCTTTGTGGACGGATTCGGAAAATCTCGAAAAAGAAACGACTTCGCTTAACGCCGGACTTGCGGAAGCGAAGAACGCCGTTCTTAAAAAAGAAGCGGAAATAAAAGAAGTAAATTCGAAATCCGCCGCCATCGACAACGAGATATACGGACTTAGCTCTCAGTATTATTCGCTCTCCACAAAAGAAGAATTTTACAGAAGTTTCAAAGAAAATTATCAGGGATTTTTACCCGTAATACAGGAACTCCATAAACGCGGAAAGGCAAATCCGCAGGTAGCGGAGAAAATTCAGGGCGTGGTAGCCGAACTTATTTCGTGCGATAAACGGTTTGAGACCGCTGTCGAAACTGCTCTCGGAGCGAGTGCGCAGAACGTCGTTACCGCTAATCCCGACGATGCGAAATTCTTAATCGAATACCTTAAGCGCAATGCCTTGGGAAGACTTACTTTCCTTCCGATAACATCGGTAAAACCACGCCAGACGTCGCCCGATCTTACCGCCGCTCTTAAAGAACGCGGCGCGCTCGGGGACGCAACGGTATTAACCAAATACGACCAGAAGTTCAAAAACGTATTTTCAAGTCTTTTAGGCAACACGCTTATCGCGGACAATATCGACAACGCCACGAACATTGCCAAAAAGTACCGCTTTGCGTTCAAAATAGTTACGCTCGAAGGCGAAGTTTTATCAACGCAGGGTTCGATGACCGGCGGTTCTAAACGTCAGCAGTCGGCCGGCGTACTTGCAAACGACCGCAAGCTCGAAGAGACGATAGCTCTCAAAAAAGAAACCGAAGAAAAGCTTAGCGCGTTAAAGGCGAATAAGTTAAAGTGCGAACAACGCTTCAACAAACTTTCGGACGAGTACGACGAACTTAACAAAAAGGTTCAGACGGTAACGCAGAGCCTTGCGATAAACGCCGAAAAGAAAGTTGCCTTAAAAGCCACTCTCGAAGAAACTGACAGAGAAATCTTCCGGAATTCGAAAATAACCGACGCATTTAACTCGAGAATAAACGAACTCACCAAAAAACTCGCGCAGGTTTCGGGCAGTACCGAAGAGCTTGAAAAGAGCAGAACGGAACTTAAAGAAACCGCAGCCAAAAATTCGCAGAATGCCGATTCGCTCCGTAAACGCAAAGAAATTTTAACCGAAAGACTTACCGCGGTAAGAGTTGAAACGGGCGAAATAAATCTCGACGTTTCGTCGTTAAAAGACAGAATAGAAGCCTTAAAAAAGCAGATAGAAGCGATAAAAAATAAAAATCTCGAACTCGAAAGCGATATTAAGGCTAAAGAAGAAATATTGAGCGATATACGCCGTCAGCAAGCATTATCGGCGATAACCGACGACGAACGCGCCGAAATCGAAAACGTCGAAAACCGCATAAACAGCATGGAAACGAAGTCCGACGAGCTTAAAAAGCAGCTCGGGATTTTAACCGACAAGCGAGCGGAAATTCAGACAGAAATAGATAATTTAAGCGACAGAAAGCACACGCAGGAACTCGCCCTTACCAAAATAGACTCGGACCTCGAATATCTTCAGCAAAGCGTATGGGAAGACTATCAGGAAACTTACGAAACCGCTATAAAAGTTCGTGAAGAAAATTACGACGTTACCGCCGGAGAAGCGGAAATAGCGAGACTCAGAAAGCGTAAACAATTCTTAGGCGACATCAACGCAAACGCGATAGAAGACTTCAAAGAGCTTAAAGCGCGTTACGAAGACATGCAGGTTCAGAAAAAGGATCTCGAAGACGCCGCAAAGGATATAGGCGAAGCTCTCGACACCATAAAGAACGAAATGGCAACGCAGTTCGACGACGGTTTTAAGAAAATAAACGAGAACTTCGGTAAAATTTTCAAAGAACTTTTCGGCGGCGGCAGAGCGATGCTCGAACTCGATTATTCGCAGACGGACGACAAACTCGAAGCCGGAGTTGAAATAAAAGTTGAACCTCCGGGAAAGAAACTCCAGAAGTTATCCCTTTATTCGGGCGGAGAACAGGCTCTTACGGCGATAGCGATACTTTTCGCTATACTAAGACTTAAACCGATGGCTTTCTGCGTGCTTGACGAAATCGAAGCGGCTCTCGACGAAGCCAACGTCGAAAGATTCGCAAGGTATCTTAAAAACTTCTCGAAAGAAACGCAGTTCATCGTCATCACCCACAGAAAACCGACCATGGAACTTGCCGACAGACTTTTCGGCGTTACCATGGAAGAAAAGGGAGTAAGCAAACTCGTTTCGATTAAACTTGCCGACGCGCTTAACACCGAAGACGTCGTATAACGAAACGTAAAAACGTTATAAAAGGAGAATTATGGGATTTTTCAGCAAAATCAAAGAAGCTTTATCCAAAACGAGAAAGACCTTATCCGCAAAGATAAACGAACTGTTTTCACACGGACTTAACGACGACTTTTACGAAGAACTCGAAGACATTCTTATTTCTTCGGACGTAAGCGTAAAAACGTCCATGGAGATAGTCGAAAATATCCGCGACAAGGCTAACGAACAAAAACTTAAAGAAAAATCTTATGTTATAGATCTTCTTAAAACCGAACTCGTAGACCTTCTTAAGGAAGCGGAACCTGTCGAAATTACTCCGCCGACCGTAATTATGATGGTAGGCGTAAACGGCGTGGGCAAGACCACCACTATCGGCAAACTCGCTAAAAAATTACAAAAAGAAGGCAAATCAGTCATGGTTGCCGCCGGCGATACTTTCAGAGCGGCTGCAAGCGACCAGCTTACGACCTGGGCGGAGAGAGCCAACGTGAAGATAGTAAAACATACCGAAGGCGCGGATCCTTCCGCAGTGGTGTACGACGCGATAGCTTCGGCGAAAGCCAGAAAGACCGACGTGCTTATAGTAGACACCGCCGGCAGACTGCACGTAAAAGCCAACCTTATGGAAGAACTTAAAAAGATGGGCAGGGTTATCGAAAGGGAATACCCCGAAGCGCAGGTTCTTAAGTTCATCGTATTGGACAGCACGACCGGACAGAACAGTTACAGTCAGGTCGAAGCTTTTACCGATGCGATAGGAATAGACGGAATAGTTCTTACGAAGTTCGACGGAACGGCGAAGGGCGGCTTCGTCGTATCGCTCTCTAAAGAGCTGGAAGTTCCCGTCGTTTACGTCGGCGTGGGCGAAAAGATAGACGATCTCGAAGACTTTAAGCCGCAGGAATTCGTGGACGCGCTGTTCGAATAATTTATAAAAACAAACGATAAAAGGCGAAGAACGTATATGTTTGCGTTTTCGCCTTTTTGTGTGTCGCTTGTATAGTTACGATCTGTTTACAAATATATAAGTATTATATATACAATAAATAGTGTAAAAATTATAAGCGGTATATAAAACTCGATAAAAGCATTAAAAGAGTAAAAAACGCGAAAAATAATTGACAAGAGAACAAGTTGAAGGTACAATATAATTACCTGAACGGAAAGGTTAGCCTGACGGCAAAGGAATGAATAAATATTTCACCTCGTAAAACGCATTTATGCTTTTATCGGCTGCAAGTATTGTTTTTATTCTCCTTTAGCTTCGGGCGAAAGGAGATTTTTTATGAAAAAGTTCAGAATTTTATCCGTAATTTTAGCGGTTTTAACCGCTCTTGCGGCAGGCTTCGGCTGCAAAGTAACCGATAATAAGGGCGACGATAAAGGCGGAACCGGACGCACTGCTCTTCAATTTTACTGTCCGGACGGAGCGCCTGCTCTCGCTGTGGCGGGATTATTCGGCAACGAAACGTTAGGTACCGAAGATATAACGATGAATTATCACGTTATTTCCGCCGATAAGATCGCTTCGACTGTGCTCAAAACAACTAAAAAAGCCGACGTAGCGATATTGCCCGTAAACGCAGCCGCAAAAATCTGCGGAACCGGCGAAGATTACGTTTTGACGAGCGTTCTGACTCACGGCAATCTCTTCATCGTATCGGATACGGAGATTACAATAAACGACCTTGTCGGAAAGGTAGTCGGCGTTATAGGCAGGGGACTTGTTCCTGATATGACGCTCAAAGCAGTTCTTAACAAAAACAATATCGAATACGTCGAAGCGAATACTGCCGAAAGCGGCAAAGTCGCGCTTACCTATTACGAAAGCGGCGAAGAGCTTATGCCGGCTATGAAGCAGAATAAAATTAAAATAGGTCTTCTGCCGGAACCCGCCGCAACCAAAATAGTTACAAAACTTAAAACCGCGTACACTTACAAACTCGATCTCGGCGAACTTTACGAAGGCGGCTATCCGCAGGCGGTTATGCTCGTCAAAAAGTCCGTAATGGAAGCTCATCCCGATTTTTACGGTAAACTTACCGCAGCTTTACAGGCTTCGGTAACGTGGGTGAACACGATCGAAAACGCTTCAGCCGCGGTAGACGCGGTTAACGCAAAGTTAGACGAAGGCGTAGCGGGAACTCTCGATTCGTTCGTTACCGCCGAAGTTATCGGAAGATGCTCGGTAAAATATGCTTCCGCAAGCTCGATGAAAACTAAAATAAAAGACTATTTGTCGGCTATCGGACAGAATCTTCCGTCCGACTCGTTCTTCTACGGCGAATAATAAAAAGGTAGCGTTTAGGGCGCACAGGTATCTCGAAACGCTACCCGAAATTAACCGTAAATGTGTAAAAAAGCGACAAGACGGAGAATATAATTGAAAAGAGCGGCTAAAATAATCGGCTATGTTCTGCCATTTGTAACCGTAGGAATAATCTTTGCGGTATGGGTGATAGCGGCGAATTCTTTGAAAGACGAAATAGTGCTTCCGACGGTAAAAGATACCGTACGGGAGACTTTCGCTATGTTTAAGGAAAAGGAATTTTACGTCGCTTACTTCAATACGCTGTTAAGAACGGCGATCTCGTTTTTAATATCGTTTGCGGCGGCTTTCATACTGGCGTATTTTTGCTATAAGTCTGAATACTTCAAAAAAGCGGTAAATCCGATCATACTTATAATAAGATCATTTCCGACGATAGCTATGGTTCTGTGGCTCGCATTGTTTGTAGATTCGTCTGTCGCACCCGTCATAGTAACGGGTTTTGTAGTGCTCCCGACGCTGTTTTCTTCGTTATACGGGTACCTTAAAGAAGTCGATAAAAATCTTATCGAAATGTGCTCTGTTTTCGGAGTCTCTAAAGGCGATACGCTTAAAAAAGTAATACTTCCGCCGCTTATAGGCAAAACAACGGAACTTTGCGGCGCGGGAATTTCGCTCAATCTTAAACTTATGGTCGCGGCGGAAACTCTTGCGGGAGCGGCGAGAGCGATAGGCTTTTTGATGAAGAAAGAAAAGGCTGATTTCGAAACGGCAAAATTATTGGCGCTCGTGCTTATCGTCGTTCTTACGGCGATAATAATCGAAACGGCGTTTACTTTTATCGCGGGGAGACTTAAAAAATGGGAACTGTAGCTGCTTTAGAAAATATTCTTACGATAAAAAATATTACAGTCTCTTATAAAGACAAGGTCGTTTTAAGCGGAATAAATTTCGGACTTAAAAAAGGAAGCGTCGTCGCGATTCTGGGCGCGAGCGGGGTAGGCAAGACCACGCTTTTGAACGTTATCGCCAAAAGAATACCCGTATTATCCGGCGAAGTTACCGGCGATTACGGAAAAGTTTCGTACGTGTTTCAGGAAGACAGGTTGGTTCCTAACCTTACCGTGGAGCAGAACATAAGGCTTGTGAACAAGTTTGCGGATACGGAAGGAACATTAAAAGAATTAGGACTTACGGAAGCAAAAAATCTTTATCCAAAGCAGCTTTCCAAGGGTATGGCGAAAAGAGTTTCGCTTGCCCGCGCACTTTCTTATAAAGGGGATATAATGCTTCTCGACGAGCCGTTTTCGAATCTCGACATCGCGGTTAAGCTTAAATCGGAAGAACTTTTTAAGACTGTCGCCGAAAAGGAAAATCTTACCGCCGTTTTAGTTACTCACGACGTTGAAGAAGCGATATTCGTCGCGGACGAAATTTATATTTTAACGGGTTCGAGCCTTATAAAAATGCCGTCCGATCCTGAGTCTGCCCGAAACGAAATAAAGAATTATTTCCTTTCCGATAAGCAAAAAGATACCGCCGGACGGAATTGATCAAAAATAACAAAAAAACATACAGATAAAAAATAAAAATCGAAAACTTGAAACGCACGTTAAAAAGCGCGCGTTTTTTACTTTAAAAACAAAAAACGAAAATTTGTTCGGCTTTTTACCTTAAAATTGAAAAAGTTGCGAAAATAATATTGTAAAAATCGTTCGTATTTGTTATAATATTAAATATCTGAAAAAACATAAAAAATATTCTATAAAAATATAAAAACTGAAAATCCGAAACGACAGGTTTATAAACTTTTTGCGGTTTAACGCCGTAAAAGATTTTATTAAACCTTTAAAAGTAAACCTTAAAACGCGCGAAGCCGCCGATTTTTCGTTAATCTCGGGGCGGCAAGGAGAAAATTTTGAGTAAAAAAGAAGATAAGAACAAAAAATCTTCGGATACATCATCGGTAGATAACGTAAAAACGGAAGGCAGAGCCGCAAAAAGTGGTTCCGGCGGAGTAAATATATTCACCAAGGAAACGCTCGGTATGCTTACCGTGCTTTTTACCGTACTTATTCTCGTATGCCTTATAACGAGAGAACTCGTTTTTCCGTTCGGCAAGGCTGTAAGCGATTTCTTTTACGGCTTGTTCGGTTGGTTCGCTTACGTAGAATGCGCCGCGCTTATTTATGCCGGCGTTACTCTCGTCGCAGGCAAGGGGCTTAATATTCCCAAAAAGACGAGAATTTTTGCAGAACTCACGGTAGTCGTTCTCGCTCTTTTATTGCAGACCATAACGACGTGGGACCTTTTTGATTATGATAAAACCACTTACGGGCAGTATCTTGTAAACTCTTACAAGGCGGTTTCGGGCGGACTTAAAGACGTTACCGCAGGCGGTCTTGCAATGTCGCTCGTAAGCTATTGGGGTATAAGACTTTTTCATCAGATAGGCTTTTTGGTCGTAGCCGCCGCTGGAACGATTGCTCTTTTAGCGTGTACTATCAAGTCGATAGCGGATAGCGCGGGCGCTTCGTCTTCGAGGGGCAGAATAGACATTCCCGTAAAAAAGGTCGAAGAAACGGAAGATCAGGAAAAGAAGTCCGATCCTTACGACGTGTTGTCCGATTTTGCGGATATTCCCGTCGGAAAACCTGCGGCTAAAAATCCGCTCAACGTTTATAATCCCGGGGACTTCGAATTAAGGGGCAAAAAGGACGCCGCTCCCAACGTAAACGTAAACAACGTCGGCGGCGGGCTGTACGTCGCTTCGATAGGAACGCCGGAAAGAAAGGTTACTTCGTCCGACGATATGAAGACCAAGATAGATTACATCAAAAATCCCAAGCCGATAAACGTAGACGAGACTCTTTCGAGATTAAAGACCGAAAGTAAAAAAACGTCCGACTACAACGTTTCGGACGTTATAAAAAGAGAAGATCTCGGCTCGCCCGCTGCTTCTTCTTATACCGAAGATCCCGCCGATTACGAAGGCGTGTTTACGGTAAAACCCGAAAAGACGGTTGATAATAATACCGACAAGACCGATAAAAGGGAAGTAACCGATATACCCGTTGCGGACGGTTATAATAAAGCCGTCAAGCGCAGAACCGCGCCGGATAATACCGATTATAATAAAAACGCCGACGATTTATCAGATACAGGAATCAAAGAAACCGACTTTACCGCCGATACCTATCATAGCGACTATCCTGCGGAAAAGTCCGAAACAAGCGACTATAATGCCGGATATAAGGAAGAAAAGACTTACGAATCGGATTCGGATATAGATAAAATCTTCAAAGAAGTGGACGAAAATCCGTCCGAAGATTATATAGACGTTGCTTCGGACGAAGAAGTGTTTACCGCTTCCGGTAAGGAAGAAAAAGAACCCGAACTCAAACCTACGAGAATTATGGGCTTCGGCAATAACGAAGCGTCTTTCGGCAAGACGGATAAGAGCGATGAAACGGACGAAGTTACAAATTCCGACGTTTCCGATGCCGAAGAAAAGATAGTAAAAACTTTCGTTGCGGACGACGAACCCGTATCCGAAAGGAAAACTTATTCCGAAAGAAAGGCTGAAAAGCAGGACGTTTCCGAAGAAACGGAAGAACCCGTTCCCGAAAAGAAGCCCGAACCGATAAACAGACCGTATTTCGTACCGTCTCTGAATACCTTCGTCGCGCACGAGCAGAGCGTCCGCGCCGAGCCAGAAGATCACGAAGGTCGTATGAGAAAGATAGAAGAAATTTTACAGACTTTCCATTATCCGAGTAAGTGCGTCAACTATATTTACGGACCGTCGTTCACCAGATACGAGCTTACTATCCCGTCCGGACAGAGCGTAAGAACCGCTACAAAATTCGATTATGATCTGACAGCGCAACTCGAAGTAAAAGACGGCGTAAGAATACAGGCTCCCATTCCGGGTAAAAACCTTATCGGCGTGGAAGTCGCAAACAAAACAAAAATTCCCGTATCGCTCAAATCGGTACTCGAAGTAACTCTCGGCAAACCCGTAAAACCCGGCACGCTTATGTTCGCCATAGGTAAGGACTTAGAGGGCAACGTTATCGAAGACGACCTTGCGAGAGCGCCGCACTTCCTTGTAGCCGGTTCCACCGGTTCCGGTAAGAGCGTTTGCCTTAACTGTCTTATAATAAGTCTTATCATGCGCTATTCGCCGGAAGATTTGAAGCTCGTACTCGTCGATCCCAAACTCAACGAATTCAAAGCCTATCAGCATCTTCCGCATCTTGCTACCGACGAAATAATAACCGAACCGCAGAAGGTCCTGACCGTTCTCGACTGGGCGTACGAAGAAATGGAACGCCGCAACAAGATTTTCAGCGAATCTGGTTCGGCTGTCAAAGAAATAAAAGACTACAACAAACTTATAGCGAGCGACACCGTTCCGAGAATGCCGCGTATCGTAATAATAATCGACGAGCTTGCCGACCTTATGCAACAGGTTCAGAGAGATCTCGAAAAGAAGATAATGGCTCTTGCGCAGAAGTCGAGATCGGCGGGTATTCACCTTGTTCTCGCAACGCAGAGACCGTCTGTCGACGTAATCACCGGCGTTATCAAAGCCAACCTGCCCGCGCGTATCGCGTTTAAGGTAATGACCTTCGGCGATTCGCAGACAATTTTGGGCGAAGCCGGAGCCGAAAAGCTTTTGGGCCGCGGCGATATGCTTTATAAGGGAGCCGAAATGGGCGCAGGCGTGAGATATCAGGGCGCGTTTGTTTCCGGCGACGAAATAGATAAAGTAGTTCAGTTCATTATAGGTAACAACGAAGCGTACTTCAACGAAGAACTTGCCGAAAAGCTCGAAAAGACGGGCAAAGAAGAGGAAGAAGAAACGTCATCGGACGGCGAACACGTTTCCAATACCGAATCGCTCGATCCGCTCTTTATCACGGCTTTGCAGGCGGTAATCGACGCAAATTCGGCTTCTATATCCATGCTTCAGAGACGTTTCCAGATAGGCTATTCCAAAGCGGGCGGACTTATCGACAAGATGGAACAGATGGGGTATATATCGTCCTTCGAAGGCAGCAAAGCGAGAAAGGTTCTTATTACGAGAGAACGGTTCGACGAGCTTTACGGCGGTTGACGGAAAAAGTTATATAAAAGAACAGAAGCGTGATTTACGCTGAAAATATTTTACGGAATCAAAATTATGGAACTTAAAAAAGTCGGCGTAATATCGCTCGGTTGCGATAAAAACAGAGTCGATACCGAAAAAATGCTTTCCTTTCTTAAAGGGAAGTATGAACTTACTTCCGATATAAACGAGGCGGAAATAGTTATTATAAATACGTGCGCCTTTTTAGAATCTTCAAGAAAAGAAGCGATAGAAGAGATTTTATCGGTAGCGGAACTCAAAAAAAAGGGCAAGCTCGAAAAGATTATAGTTTCCGGCTGTCTGCCTCAAAAATTCATAGGCGAAATTTACGGTGCTCTTCCGGAAGCGGACGCTTTTATGGGAGTTTCGGACTATAAAAAACTTACCGACGTAATCGAAAAAATATACTCCGGCGAACGAGTGAACGCCGTCGGCATCGCAAGAGAAGAACCCACTACCGAAAGAGTTCTTACGACAAACAACTACGCTTATATAAAAATAGCGGACGGTTGCAACAACTTCTGCACGTACTGTCTTATCCCGTTCATCCGCGGAAGATACCGCTCTGTACCCGAAGCCGATATTATTAAAGAAGCGAAGTCTTTGGGTAATGTAAAAGAACTCATTTTAGTTGCCCAGGACACGACAAAATACGGCTGCGATCTTAACGATGGCGAAAATATAGTAAGACTTATCCGAAAATTATCCGCTCTCGAAAACGTCGGTTCGATAAGAATTTTGTACTCTTATCCCGAAAACGTGACTGACGAACTTATCGAAGAATTTGTACACAACGATAAGCTTATAAAATACATAGACATGCCGCTTCAGCATGCGTCCGACAGCGTTTTAAAAAGAATGAACAGACGCGGCAGAAAGGCGGAATATTTAAGTCTTATTGCAAAAATGAAGGAAAGAATCCCCGGAATAGCTATCCGTTCGACTTTTATAGCCGGCTTCCCCGGCGAAACGGAAGAAGAGTTTAACGAACTCAAAGAATTTTTGGGACAAGCGAAATTTTTCAACGCGGGGTTCTTCGCTTATTCGAGAGAAGAAGGCACCGCCGCGTATAACTTCGATAATCAGACAGACGAAAAGGAAAAGAAGAAGCGAGTAAAAGAACTTTATAAAGCGCAGAAGAAGATTTCGAAAGAAAATCTTAAAAACTTCAAGGGCAAAACCATAGCCGTAACTGTCGACGGCTTCGACAACGATTCGCTTTTATGGTACGGCAGAGCGTATTTTAACGCTCCCGACATCGACGGCAAAGTGTACTTTACCATAGACAGAGAAACAAAAAGCGGAGATAAAGTAAACGTAAAAATATTAAAAACGGGCGATTACGATTTGTTCGGAACAGTCGGACAGGATCGCCGTAAATAAGACATAAAGCAGATTTTTCAAGGAGACTTTTATATGAAAATGAACTTACCCAACAAACTTACGATACTAAGAATGATTCTGATACCAGTATTCATGGCGTTTTATTTTCTCGAAATGATACCGTACAATCACGTTATCGCGGCGGGCGTTTTCGCTTTGGCTGCGTTCACCGACTTTCTGGACGGAAAAATTGCGAGAAAATATAACTTAGTAACCAACTTCGGTAAATTTTTGGATCCCATCGCGGACAAGGCTCTCGTTTCGACCGCTCTTATAATTTACCTTACTTCGGCGATAGCCGGTAAAGAAGCGTTAGGCTTCGATCCCACGATAGCTTACGCATGCTGCGCTTCGGTCATCGTTATGAGAGAACTCATCATAAGCGGTTTCAGAATGATCGCGGCGAAAAACCAGGTCGTTCTCGCCGCGGATATATGGGGAAAGGCTAAAACCTTCGTAACCGATTTCGCGCTGGCGTTCTTGCTTGTCGGAACCGATCTCGACGGAAGACTCGGCGAAGTTATTCTGGTTATCGGATACGTATTATTCGCAATAGCTACGCTTTTAACCGTAATATCGGGTGTTAACTATATATTAAAGAACCCCGACGTACTTAAAGACAAAGCGTAAGAAGGTACGGTTTCGGCGAACCTGTGATGCGGAATATGTGCTAAAACAGCATCGAAACGATACCGTAAAACAAAAGTAAAGCCGTAAAAAGCAAATAAAGAAGGGAATTTTGACCGAAAGGTCATTTGAGCGAAAGCTCTTAAAATAAACACAAGGAATTAAAAAAATGGACGAACAGAAATCTAAGGCGCTCGAAAGCGTACTCGGGCAGATTGAAAAGCAGTACGGCAAAGGTTCGATAATGCGTCTCGGCGACGAATCGGCGGACGCCAATATCGAGGTTATCCCCACGGGATGTCTTACTCTCGATATGGCTTTGGGTGTAGGAGGCTTCCCGCGCGGAAGAATAATCGAAATCTACGGACCGGAATCTTCCGGTAAAACGACGGTCGCTCTCCATGCGATAGCGGAAGCTCAGAAGCTCGGCGGAATTACGGCTTTTATCGACGCGGAACACGCTCTCGATCCCGTTTACGCTAAAAATCTCGGAGTAAATCTCGACGATCTTTACGTTTCGCAGCCGGATACAGGCGAACAAGCTCTCGAAATAACCGATCAGCTCGTAAGATCCGGTGCGATAGACTTAATAGTAATCGACTCGGTAGCGGCGCTCACTCCCAAGGCGGAAATCGACGGCGAAATGGGAGATCAGCACGTAGGCTTACAGGCGAGACTTATGTCGCAGGCTCTCCGTAAACTCACGGGCATAACCAATAAATCCAAAACCTGCGTTATCTTTATCAACCAGTTGCGCGAAAAGGTAGGCATCATGTTCGGCAACCCCGAAACCACCCCCGGCGGAAAAGCACTTAAATTCTATTCGAGCGTAAGACTCGACGTAAGAAAAGGCGACGTAATAAAGGACGCCTCCGGTCAGATCGGAAACAGAACGAAGGTCAAGGTTGTAAAGAACAAACTTTCGCCCCCGTTCAAGACGGCGGAATTCGATATGATTTACGGCAAAGGAATTTCTAACGAAGGTTGTATTCTCGATATGGGCGTAGAAACCGGCGTTCTCGAAAAGAGCGGCGCCTGGTTTGCGTACAACGGCGAAAAGATAGCCAACGGCAGAGACAGAGCCAAAGATTATCTCGCACAGAACAAGGACGTTGCGGAAGAAATAAAAGCTAAAATCATGGAAAAGATAAAACCGCATAAAGAAGAATCGGCAGAATAATCCGGAAAATAAAAAACGACGGTCTTCTGTCGTTTTTTTTGTGATTCGTAATCTCTTTGTCACATAAAGCTTTCGGGCGTCGCCTTTTTATAGACTTCATAGGCTTCTTACTATACATATAATTTTAATATATAAATAAAAAGTTTTAATAGATATTGACTTTTACATTTAGTTGAGGTATAATATTTTACGGAATGTTTAAAAAAGCGGAATTTGTGTTTTTTTCGTTAATAATAACGACGGAAGGGTAAAATTAAAATATAAAAGCCGTTCGCGGCAGAATTTTAATCGGGCGCAAACAAACTTTTAATCATATCCGTAAAAACGGGGCGCATATGCGCCGAAACAGGAGGCAACAAAATGCAAAACATCAGTTACGGCTCCCTGTTCTTATCCGATACAATTTCAGGTTTAACAATCGCATTTATAGTTTTAACTGTGATTGCGGCAGGCGTGGCCGTATTTTTCGGCTTAAGACTGCTTTCTTTTAAAAAGAAACGCAATGAAGAGATTAAGAGTCTCGGCACTGCAAAAGAGCAGGCGCAAAAAATAATCGACGAAGCGAATGCGCAGAGCAAGGTTATCAAAAAAGAAGCCATATTGGAATCAAAAGAACAGGAACTTAAACTTCGCAACGAATTCGAACGCGAATGTAAAGAAAAACGCGCGGACATAGCTCGCGCGGAGAACAGAGTTCAGCAAAAGGAAGACGCTCTCGACAGAAAGAACGAAGAACTTTCTTCTGTGCAGGAAAGTCTTAAAGAAAAGGAAAAGCAGATAGCTTTGAAGCTCGACGACGTTTCGAAGCAGCATGAAAACATGCTTTTACAGTTCGAAAAGATTTCCAGAATGACGAGAGAAGAAGCCAAAGCCGAACTCGTCGAAGCCATCAAGGAAGATGCGAGAAAGGACGCAGCCGTTCTCGTCAGAAACATCGAAGCGGAAGCTAAAGAAGAAGCCGATAAAAAGGCTAAAGAAATAATAGGTCTCGCTATTCAGAAGTGTTCCACCGAACAGGCTTCGGAAACCACGGTTTCGGTAGTACCCCTTCCGAACGATGATATGAAGGCTCGTATCATCGGCAGAGAAGGAAGAAACATCAGAACGCTCGAACAGGCTACGGGCATCGAACTCATCATCGACGATACTCCCGAAGTAGTTATCGTTTCGGGCTTCGATCCGGTAAGAAGAGAAGTTGCGAGAGTCGCTCTCGAAAAGCTTATTCAGGACGGAAGAATTCATCCGGCGAGAATAGAAGAAACGGTCGAAAAGGTTAAAAAAGAAATCGACCAGCAGATAAAAGAAGCAGGCGAAGCCGCTATGTTCGAATGCGGTATCTTCGGACTTCATCCCGAAGTCGTAAAGACGCTCGGCAGACTTAAATTCAGAACGAGCTACGGTCAGAACGTCCTGAAACACTCTATCGAAGTGTCCCATTTAGCCGGCGTTATGGCAGCAGAACTCGGAGTTGACGTAAATATGGCTAAGCGTGCGGGACTTTTACACGACTTAGGCAAGGCAGTAGACTTCGAAGTCGAAGGCACGCATATGCAGATCGGTGCGGATATAGCTAAAAAGTATAAAGAAAATCCTCTTATAGTAAACGCGATAGCCGCTCACCACGGCGACGTGGAACCAAAATCTATCGAAGCTATTCTTATCCAGGCGGCGGACTCGATTTCGGGCGCTCGTCCCGGAGCAAGACGCGAAACGACTACAAACTACGTAAAACGTCTGCAGAAGCTCGAAGAACTCGTAGGGGAATTCAAGGGAGTAGACAACTGTTACGCTATTCAGGCGGGCAGAGAAATCCGCGTTATCGTAAAACCCGATCAGATTTCGGACAGCGAAACGTTATTCTTAGCTAAGGACATCGCTAAAAAGATAGAAGAAGAACTCGAATATCCCGGACAGATCAAGGTCAACGTTATAAGGGAAACGAGAGCTACCGAATTTGCGAAATAACGGATTGAAATCGGAATAACAAGATTAGGATCCGAAAATAACAGAGTCGGAATTCCGAAAAACAAAATCAAAAATAAAAGACTTACGGGAATTATAACTTTCCGCAAGTCTTTTTTGTTATATTTATGAGTTTTTCAACCTGCCGGAAGAAAAATCCCGGTTTTTACGGCGGCGGAATTTAACCTTAAAAATAATTTCGGTAAAATTGTAAGGAATTTAATATTTATCTTGAATTTGTAAAAAAGCGGTGATATAATAATGATAGTTTTGCAAAAGCGAATAATTTTTCGCTTAAAAGCTATTAAAAACAATAAATAATAAAGGAATTCATTATGAAAAAGGTATTTACCGAAGATCTGGACAAAGTAGGAATGCGTTGGTTTACTCCGGATAACGGAGAATGGAAAGAAGGCGTACCTTGTAAAGGTATAGGAGAAGAAAAATATCGTGAAGGTTCCGTTTATATAGGAGAGATGGAATATAACGGCGAGATTTTTTATAAGCAGGGACACGGCATACAGTATTTCGGCGAGTCCACTTATCACGACGGAACTGCTTTCGGCGGTCCCGAAGATTCTGTTACGCTTATGTACGAAGGCGACTTTGATCATTCCAAAGCCGACTGGTTCTACGGCAACGGAATTTTCTATTTCACCCGTAAGGACGGCACGCCCGTCGCGCTCACGCACGGGTTTTTTACAGGCGTAGCAAATTACGGTCCGTGGGAAGGAAAATTCGACGAGACGAAACTTCTCCCGGGATATTCGCTCGATATGGAAGTCAAACTCATACCTTTCGAATTCAGATTCAAAAAGTATATAAAAGAATATACCGCGCTTAACTTTCCGAAATACGAATACGTATTCTTCGGCGACAGCTGGATGGACTTGTGGCTCAGCCATAACGACGTCGATCCCACTCTGTACGGATCCGAATTCAATGAAGACAAGGGAGATATGTCTGCGGTAAACGTAGGCGTCGGCGGAACGAGATTTTCGGACTGGTACGACGAAAGAATGGATAATCTCGTACTTAAATTCGACGCAGACAAGTTTGTAATAAATCTCGGATTCAACGATCTTCACAGCGGTCAGTCGGTAGATTTTGCGGAATCGGAATGTAAGAGAGTTATAAACAAAATTTCAGCATATAAGAAAAATGCGAAAATTTATCTCTGTTCGCTCACTCACTGTACGGCGTTTACTTCGTATTGGGAAAAGGAAGACGAGCTTAACGGCAGATTCAAAAAAATCGCAGCCGAAAACCCGAACGTTATTTATCTTGCTACCGGCGAACTGTTTCTTGATAAAAACGGCAAACCGTTTGAAAATATGGACGACTACTGCATAGCCGACCATCTCCATTTGAACCGCAAAGGTTACGATATATGGGGACCGTATATCCTTAATGCCGTCAAGGACTGAATAGTACCAACGGTAAAATAAAATTTAAAAGGACGCTTTTTAGGCGTCCTTTTTTGCGTTTGACGATAATATAGTCGTAAAACGATACGGTTATTGCAAAATATGATATAAATAAAATTATTATCTTGCATTTATCCGGATTTTTTGGTAAAATTTTACAGAGGAATTTTTATGAGAATGAGAAGAAAAAAGTACCTTGACGAAAGACTTTTGTCGTGCAAGGACTATATTATATATTTCGAAGAACGCGAACGTTACGGAAGACCCGATAAAAACGATTATCCGACTACCGATTATAAAGAAGCCTTCGGTAACGATAACCCCGTACGGCTTGAAATCGGTTGCGGCAAGGGCAAATTTATTTTCGAAACCGCTGTGAATAATCCCGGTATAAACTTTATTGCAGTCGAAAAGGACGATAACGTAATAGTCTCGGCGATCGAAAAGGTTAAAAACGCGGGACTGAAAAACGTAAAATTCATGATAGTCCGAGCCGAAAACCTCGATATGCTTATTCCCGAAAATTCGGTCGAAAAAATCTATCTCAACTTTTCGTGTCCTTATCCTAAAAAGACTTATAAGAACCGAAGACTCACGAACCCGAGATTTTTACGGCTTTATTCTTCGCTCTTGTCGCGCGGCGGCAGCATAATACAAAAGACGGACAACGCGGACTTTTTCGAATATTCCGTAAACAGCTTCAAAGAAGAAAATTATATTCTTACCGGCGTAACGTACGATTTGTATTCTTCTGAATTTTATAACGGTAACGTAGCCACAGAGTACGAAGAAAAATTCGTATACGAAAATAAGCCGATAATGCGGCTCGAAGCGTTTCCGCCCGAAAAATGATTAAAGGCTTATCAAACTGTTGCGGAAAGCGATAAAAAGCGATATAATACGATTGATTAAAAGAGGTGATATTATGCAGAAACCTAATATGATAATAATTATGGACGGTTACGGGCTCGCTCCGGCGTCCAAGGGCAACGCCATCGAACTCGAAGGCAGCCCCGTTATAAAAAAATTGCAGAAAGAATATCCGTCCACCACTCTCGGCGCGTCGGGCATGAGCGTAGGACTCCCCGAAGGACAGATGGGCAATTCCGAAGTCGGACACCTTAACATGGGCGCCGGCAGAATAGTCTATCAGGATCTTACAAAGATAACCAAAGCCATACAGGACGGCGACTTTTTTAAGAACGAAGCCATAGTAAAAGCTATGGACAACGCCGTAAACAATAACAAAAAGCTTCACTTATACGGTCTTTTGTCGGACGGCGGCGTTCATTCGCACATAACCCATCTTTTCGCCCTCTTAAAAATGGCGAAGGATATGGGCGTAAAAGAAACTTACGTTCACTGCTTTATGGACGGAAGAGACACCGCGCCGACTTCGGGCGTAGAATACGTCAAAGAACTCGAAGCCGAAATCAAAAAGCTTGATTACGGTAAAATAGCGTCGCTTTCCGGAAGATATTACGCTATGGACAGAGACAACAACTGGGACAGAATCGAAAAGGCTTACGATATGCTCGTTGCGGGCGACGGCGTACATGCCGGAGATCCCGTTACCGCTCTCGAAGAAAGCTATAAAGCGGGCGTTACGGACGAATTCGTTCTTCCCACCAAAATTTATGAAAACGGAAAGCCCGTCGGACTTATCGAAAAGGGCGATTCGATAATCTTCTTCAACTTCAGACCGGACAGAGCGAGACAGATAACGAGAGCTATGTCGCAGGAAGAATTCACGCCGTATATGGACGAAGAAAAGGGCAAGAAGATGTATTTTGAAAGAAAAACAGGCTTTTTGGCTCCCGTGTACACCTGCTTCGCCGTTTACGACTCGTCGTTTAAGAACGTTTACGTAGCCTTCCCGCCGGATGAAATAAAGAATACTCTTCCGCAGTATCTCGCATCCAAAGGATTAAAACAGCTCCATATAGCGGAAACCGAAAAGTATGCCCACGTTACGTTCTTCTTCAACGCCAAGCTCGAAGCTCCCGTAGAAGGAGAAACGAGAGTCGTTATCCCGTCTCCCAAGGTTGCGACTTACGATTTAAAGCCTGAAATGAGTGCGAACGAAGTTACCGCCAAAGTGCTTGAAGAAATCGAAGCGGATAACTTTGACGTAATCATTCTTAACTTCGCAAACTGCGATATGGTTGGTCATACGGGAGTTATTCCGGCTGCCGAAAAGGCGGTCGAAACCGTAGATACGAACGTCGGAAAGATTGTTGAAGAAGTTCTTAAAAAAGGCGGCGTGGCTCTTATTACCGCCGACCACGGCAATGCGGACAAGATGCTCGACGAAAACGGCGAACCTTTCACCGCGCATACGACGAACAGAGTTCCTTTCATACTCGTAGGGAATAAGTTCAAAAACGTAACCCTTCACGAAGGCGTTCTCGCGGACATCGCTCCCACGCTTTTGGACTGCATGGGACTTGAAAAACCCGTCGAAATGACCGGTAAAACTTTAATAAATCACTGATTGTGAGAAAAATCGTTAAAAACAGTTGTAATTATCGAAAAACTATGGTATAATTTTTCTGCTTTTAGCGGCAAATGCTTCAATAAGCGAGGTTCAATTATGAATAATATACTTTTACTTTTAGCAGATACGTCAAATCCGAATCACATCGGCGGTTTTTGGGAAGCTGTTCCCATTATCAATGCCGTTATCAGCGCAATAATACTTTTATGCTCGATTTTCGTCGTTGCGATAGTTCTCGTTCAGCCGAGCAACTCTTCCGGCATCGGCGCGATTTCCGGTCAGTCGGAAACCTTCTATTCGAAGAACAAGGGCAAAACAACCGAAAGCAAACTTAAAAAGCTCACGGTTATCGCTTCGATAATCCTTGCCGTTTGCTGCATTTTGCTTGTTGTTCTCAACTACATCAGATAATAAAATCTTAAATCGAAGGCGGGCGTTTTTTACGTCCGCTTTTTATTTAAATAGAATTTTATAAAGGCGTGTTGCGTGGATCTTACGATAAGGATAGGAAAACACGGATAAATCGGATTATCGCCGCAAAAACGGTAAAGAGTAAAAAATAAATTATAACTATAGATTTTAATTAAAAGGGAAAATATTAAAACGAAGGGACTTTAATGAAAGATAAAAAATACAATCGTCCGGGGAATAAAAGAAGCAGACAAACGGACAAAACGAAAAAATTGAAAAAGGGTACTCATATAGGATACGGGGACAGAAAGACTCTCGGAATAAAAACCGATTGGCACGCTTTCGAGAATACAGGTAGTAAAAAACGCTTCCAGAGGGAAGAAATTACGGGAACGATCGAAGGAACGAAAAACGGCTACGCATTTCTTATTCCTGATAACGGCGGCGAAGACTTTTTTATAAATCAGTCGGACTTAAACGGTGCAATAAGCGGCGATAAGGTACTCGCCGTAATAAAAGAAAAAACGTCCCGCCGTACGGTGGCAAAGGTTGAAAAGGTCGTCGAAAGGGGAATAAAAAGAATAGTCGGCACATATTTTGCAGACAGATTCGGCGGTTACGTCGTTTCGGACGATCCGAAGTACAATACCGAAGTAAACGTGAAAAGAGAATCTTCGGGTGACGCGACGACGGGCGACAAGGTAGTGCTTGAAATTACCGAATTTCCGAAAATCGGCTGTCCCGAAGGAATCATAACGTCAGTTCTCGGCAAAAGATTTTCAAGAAAAGCCGAAATAGCTTCTATCGCCGCTGCGTATAATTTTAACGAGGCTTTTGACGAAGCCGTTATAAAAGAAGCCGAAGAAGTTTCGGAATCGGTAGAAATCGCAGTAAAGGGCAGAAAAGACTTCAGAAAAGATATTGTAGTCACCATCGACGGCGAAACCGCAAAAGACTACGACGACGCAGTGTCGGTGAGAAAAACTTTTTCAGGATACGAACTCGACGTGCATATCGCAGACGTTACTGAGTATGTAAGGGCTAAAAGCGAACTCGATAAATCGGCATTGGAACGCGGAACGAGCGTTTATTTTCCGGAAACGGTTATTCCTATGCTGCCGCAATCTCTTTGCAACGACAAATGCTCGCTGCTTCCTGAGAAAGACAGACTTACGCTTTCATGCGCGATGAAGTTCGATAAAAACGGCAACATGACAGGCAGCAAAATTTATAAATCGATTATCCGCTCTAAGGCGCGCCTTACTTATACGGCTGTTTTCGAAGAGCTTTTAGGTTATGCAAATAAAAACGGCCTCGAAACAGAAAAGGGTGATTCTCTATCCGAAAAACCGGAAGTCGAAAACGGCGGGTTTTCGGAAATAACGCCCGAAATTAAAGAAATGCTCGTAAACGCTTTCGACCTTTATATGCTTATAAAGAAAAAACGTTCCGACAGGGGAAGCATCGATCTCGACGTCGGAGATTCTGACATTTACGTTAAAAACGGTAAGGTCGTCGTCGAAAGAGCGAAAACGGATTTTGCTCACGGAATGATTGAAGAATTTATGATCTCGGCAAACGAAGCGGTTGCGGAATATGCGGAGAAAAATAAACTTCCGTTTATATACAGAATACACGAAAAGCCCTCGGAAGAAAAACTCGCCGCTCTCGAAGCGTTTTTAAACGATTTGTCATTGCGGTGCGATTTAAGCGGTACTGTATCGCCCAAGACCTACCGTGATATACTAAAGAGCGTCGAAAACGAACCGATACACGACCTTGTAAACAAAGTTATGCTCCGCAGTATGCAAAAAGCCAAGTATTCGCCCGAAAATTCAGGGCATTTCGGCTTGTCGAGCAGATGCTACTGTCATTTTACTTCGCCGATACGCCGTTATCCCGACCTTTATATTCACAGAATATTGAAAAAGTTTATTGATAATAAAGAGAAAAGCGGTACGTTTTCGGAGGAACAGGTAATGTTTGCCGCTGCCGCAGCCGAAAAATCTTCGAAAAACGAACGTAACGCCGAACTTGCCGAACGCGCTGCGGACGATTATTATAAAACCGTTTATATGTCAGGCTTTATAGGCGAAAGTTTTAAAGGAATCATAAGCGGAGTTACAGCAAGGGGATTCTTCGTCGAGCTTGAAAATACTTGCGAAGGCTTGGTGAAAACAGAATCGCTTAAAGGCAAAGGCAGATTCGAATTCGATGAAAAGTCTCTTACGCTTTTTTCGGGCAAAACTCGTTATCGGATAGGCGACGAAGTCGAAATTACCGTTAAAGACACGGATCTTATGGCGAAAAAGACAGAATTCGTATTAAAAGACGAAAGTATTCGTTGCAAAAATAAAAAACGTATAGTAAAATAAAAGTATGGACGAAAAAAACTATAAGACGATAGCCGTTAACAGACAGGCTCAGCACGAATATTTCGTACTCGAGAAGTATGAAGCCGGCATCGTTCTCACCGGCGACGAAGTAAAATCGGTAAAAAACGGCAACGTCAACTTAAAAGACAGCTTTATTTTTGCCGAATATAACACGCTCGTCATCAAAAATATGCATATTTCCGTGTATGAAAAGTCCGACGGCTTCGCTATAAAAGACGCAAAAAGGGACAGAAAACTTCTGATGAAAAAGTCAGAGGTCCAGAAGCTTAAACAGAAGGTGGAAAAGGCGGGACTTACGCTTATTCCGCTTAAAATTTATCTGAAAGGCGCTCTTATCAAGTTCGAAATCGCTCTTTGCAAAGGTAAACATACCTATGACAAAAAGGCGGATTTAATCGAAAAGGATAATAAACGCGCCGTCGAAAGACAGCTTAAAAATTACAAATAAAAATAACTTTGGTATTATTTCGCCGGGACAGGTGTTGTAAAACCAGTGCTTGAATCGGCGGATTAACAATAAAAAGAGGCTGAAAAGTCGTTACATGGGGCAGTTTCAGATTCGATTGCAAAGATTTAGGAGGGTCAGCGCGTCGAAGCCGTCCGAGCTTCGTTAAAATCGGGCAAAACAATAAATGCTAATAACAATACTGAATTAGCTTTCGCTGCTTAATTTAAGCGAACGCCGTTACCGGGTTTACCGCCGGTTCGGATAACGGTGTCATTACAGGCGGAGTAGTTTTTGCCGTGCGGTGTTTGCGGCAGGAGCGAAACCATAAAATACCCGCTTCGGAATTTGCCTGTTTACCGGCGCGTTCCGACTAAGATAAAGATAAACTACACGCGTAGAAACCCTTTGGGGTTTTTGTAAGACTCGGGTGCAAGTCCCGACTGCTCCACCAAGAAAGAAAACTACGCACCCGGAAAGCTGTTCCGGGTGCGTAGTTTTTATTGAGCCGGCGTTTACCGGTAATTCTTCAAATTTATGTAAAGCTTTGAAAACAGCTTTTTATTATAGCTTTCTGCGGCGGTTTTTAGTTGCAAACGATAAGGCTTTGTGTTAAAATGTATAAACCTTACGAGTTATAATATATTGACGTTGTAATATTCCAAGGAGAAAACATGGCTGTAAAGGCTGTTAAAAATAAAAAACACGAAATAGACATGACGGAAGGAAAGCTATTTCCTAAAATATTCGCTTTTGCGGTGCCGCTTATTCTTACGGCGGTTTTACAGCTTCTGTTCAATTCCGCCGACATGATAGTCGTAGGTAAATTCGTCGGGAACAACTCCGTCGGAGCCATAGGTTCGACGGGATCTCTGAATGCGCTATTAACTAACTTTGCGATAGGTTTGTCTGTCGGCGCGGGCGTAGTGCTTGCAAGCGCGTTCGGCGCGAAAGACTCCGAATACGGCGATAAAATTCTGCATACTTCCATGGTGGTAAGCGTAATCGCCGGCGTTATTTTCGGGGCGCTCGGATATTTTGTATCGAGACCGCTTTTGTCCGTTATGGGTACGCCCGCCGTTCAGCTTGACGACGCGGCGGCTTATCTCGAAATAATCTGTTTAGGCTGTCCGTTTTCGATGATATATAACTTCGGAGCGTCGATGCTTAGAGCGACAGGCGACACGAAAAGACCTCTTATATATCTTACCGTTGCGGGCGTTATAAACATAATAGTAAACATCGTTACCGTCGTGTGCTTTAACATGGGCGTTTCGGGCGTAGCGATAGCCACTATATTCAGTCAGGCTGTTTCTGCCGTTCTCGTCGTAATTACTTTACTCAGAAACAAAGGTTTTGTAAAACTTTCGCTAAAAAAGCTCAGAATTCACGGTAAAGTTTTTGGCGAAATAATGCGACTCGGGGTGCCGACCGGTATTCAGAGTATGCTCTTTAATATTTCGAACGTTTTGTTGCAGTCGGCGATTAACGGTTTCGGCAGCGACGTGGTAAACGGCTGCTCGCTTTCGTCTCAGATAGAAGGTTACGTATACTCAATTATGTCGAGCATAAGCGCGACCGCGCTTACCGCCGTCGGGCAGAATTACGGCGCGCACGACTACAAAAGAATTAAAAAGTGCATTTACATAAGCGTGGCTTTCGTTACCGTCGCCGGGATAATTGCCGGCGGAATAGCGATAGCTTTTCACGAACCGCTTTGCAGAATATTCACCAATTCCGGGGAATCCGCCGAAACGACCGAAAAAATTATTTCGTACGCATTCGAAAGGATGCTGATAATCGCGGGGACGTACTTTCTGGACGGAATAATGGAAGTAATAACTTATTCGCTCAGAGGAGTAGGATATTCGATTACCTCTATGCTTATAGTGCTTGTCGGAACTTGCGCTTTCAGGGTTTTATGGATATTCGGAATATTTCCGCTTTACAGACACCTTTGGTTTCTGTTTATGCTTTATCCGATTTCCTGGACGATAACTCTCTCGGTTGCCTGGATATGGCTTGAGGTAGTCCTGAAACGCGACGAAAAGAAGGTGGAAAAACAGTCCGATAACTCCGCCGCTAAAGAAGCTGCCGCCGTTTAGTCTGTCTGTTAAAAATTTATTGCAGCTTAATAAAACAACCGAAAAAGCCGTTCCGATGGTATGCGGAACGGCTTTTTTACAAGGGCTTTTATTACTATTTTTTGAAATCAGAGCTGCTTTACTTTTTTATTTATCGCAGACGCTAAAAATATTACGGAGAATATCGCCGTTAAAATTTCGGCAATCGGAAAAGTCCACCATACGGTATCTACGACTTTTTTTGGAAGTATAAAAAGAACCGCCGTCGGGAAAACGAATATCGCAAGCCTGAGTGTCGACAGTATAAGCGGCTTTACCGAATAGCCGAATGCTTGCAGAATTCCTTGAACCACAACCGTAAATCCCATAAATATAAAGCCTGTTGAACCTGTTCTTACTGCTTTTTCGCATATCGGAACCAGTTCCTTTGTCGAACCGCCCGAAAGAGCAAAAACGTTTGATAAAGGCTTTGCTGCGAGTTCGAATATAGTTGTTAAAACCGCCGTGAGAACAAGAGAGCAGATGATGCCCGTTTTTATACAGGATATAATTCTTTGTTTGTCTTTAAGACCGTAGTTGAAAGAGAGCACGGTTATAATAGTATTCGACAGTCCGAATGCGGAGAACAACGCTATCTGCTGGATTTTGTAATATATTCCGAATGTTCCTATGAGAATATCCGAATTTTCTCCCGCAAGATCGAAAATAGCGTTCATTCCCGCGGTCATAACCGATAAAAGAGCCTGCATTATCGCGGCGGATATTCCTATTTTGTAAATTTCGCGGATTATTTTTCCTTCGGGCTTTATGTTTTTTACGTTTCCGTTTATTTCTTTATTCGTTAAATAATGGAAAGCCATTGCGACGAAAAGCGAAACGAACTGACCGGCTACGGTTGCCAGAGCGGCACCTACGACTCCGCCGTTTAACGGAAAAATAAAAACATAGTCGAGTATGATATTAGTCACGGCTCCAGAGATCTGAGCTATCGTAGAAAAGAGTGTTTTTCCGGTCGCCTGTAAAAATCTTTCGTAGACGGTATATCCTATAGATCCGAGCGATAAAGTGCAGCAAATTGCAAGATAGTCCGTTCCCATTTTTATAACCCGTTCGTTTTTGGTGAAGAGCTTTACGAAAGGTTTCGCGAAAAATAGTCCGAATATAAGGAAGACGGCGTAAATTAAAAAGCTTAAAAAGATTCCGTTGCCGGCAATTTTGTTGGCTTTTCGCTTTCGCCGAGACTTTTCGAAAGACACGCGTTTATGCCTACGCCTGTTCCGACGCCTATCGCTATCATAAGAATCTGAACGGGAAAAGCGATGGATAGAGCCTGATTCGCAAGCGCGCCGTCGGCATTCATATTGGCTACGAATATGCTGTCGACTACGTTGTATAAGGCTTGCAGTACCATCGATATTATCATCGGCAGTCCCATTTTTATAAACATTCCGGTTACAGGTGCGGTCGCCATTTTATTCGCTTGTTGTTCGCATCTGTTCGCATCGTTTGTTTTGTCGGGCGGGGTAGTGTTGCCTGATAGTTCTTTCATTTTTTTATACTCCTTTTTTGAGCAAATAAAAAGAGCGCAAACCCTAAACCGGATTTACGCTCTTTAAGCTACTCGTTTAATTTAATATTGAATTATCGACTGTTATATTATAACACAAAAAACGAATAATGTATCGTTAAAAATCTGATTTTTCGATAAAATAACATGTGTAATTATAATCATATGTTAAATTATCATATATAAACTTGTTTTATAACGCATGTTTTTAATTATTGCATCGCTTTTTACTAAAATAGAGATACGGCTGTAATCGCTCAAAAAGGCTTAAAAACGCCCGTTTTTGAAAAATAACGGGCGTAATTTATTAAATAACGTATGTAATTTTATTTTTAACCGATAATTTCGGCTTTTTTGAGTATGGTTTTGGCGAGTTCGATACTGCAAGAGGAGCTTTCCGGGCTGACAAAATCAGGGGCTTTATTATCGAGAATGCAGTTTATAAAGTACTGAATTTCGTTTGCATAGGCGTTGTCACCGGAAATATTCAGTCCGCCGAAGTTTACTTTGCTTTCTTCAAGTTCGACTTCGGATTTATTCAGAATAAGTTTTCCGCTTTTATATTCGAGATAGCCGTTTTCGAATACAGCCAAAAATTCTGCAGAGAATGGAATATCGGCATTGAACCAGGTGCCTTCTCCGGTAACCGATACGCCGTCGATTATCATATTGTACTTGATAAACGAGCTGTTATTTGTTATAGGGCGGTAAACCGATGATATTTTATCGGGCTTGCCTAAAAGATTCTGAATGAAGTCAATGTCATGCACGGCTAAATCGATGCAGACGCCGCCGCTTAATTTTTCGTCCCGCATCCAGTCGTTATAGCTCCAGGTCGGGATGGAGGAAACGCGGCTCATATCGAGCGATATAAGTTTCCCGTATTTTCCTTCTTTAACGGTGTCCGCAAGGAACATATAGGGTTTCATAAATCTTACTACGTGCGCCACCATAAGTTTTTTGCCGCTCTTGTCAGCGTGATTTATCATTTCGTCGCGATCTGCTTTTAAAAGAGCCATCGGCTTTTCTACAAGAACGTTAAGACCTTTGTCCAGACAATATTCTGCGATTTCGGCGTGGAGATAACTCGGGGTAACTATATCGATCATATCCAAAGTTTCGGATTCGATCATTTTTTTATAGTCGGTATAAATTTTAATATCGGCGCCGCTCTTTATATCTTCATGTGTTTTTTCTTCGGCGACTTCTTTTCTTATGTCGCAGACCGCGACGAGCTTTGCGCCCGTTATGTTTTTGTAAGCGTTATAGTGTCCGCCTCCCATACCGCCGATACCGATGAGAGCGACTTTAAGTACCTTTTTGTCGTTTGAAATTTCAGCCATTTAAAATATCCTCCAAAAAATTTTTAGCGTAAATTATATCTTCTTTTTGCTGCTCGCCGCTTATTTCACGTTCGATGGTAAGCGGTCCGTCGTAACCTTTTTCTTTAAGCTTTTTAATCAGCAGGGGGAAGTTTACTCTTCCGTCGCCGATACGTTTTTCTTCGCCGAGCTTAAAAGGATCGGTGGGGTATTCGCCGTCTTTTGCGTGGACGTTTTTAACGTATTCGCCGAATATATCTACGGCGTCGCAAGGGTTCGCTTTGCCGTATAAAAGCAAGTTTGCCGGATCGAGATTTATCCCGAGATTGCCCGTTCCGACCGTTTGTATCGTTCGTTTAAGCGTAATAGGCGTTTCCTGTCCGGTTTCGAACAATAGGTTCTGACCGTTGTTTTTCATGTAAAGAGCGACTTCTTTTATAGCTTCGATGACCGCGGAATATTCGTCGGTTTTACAGTTTTCCGGCAAAAAACCCATGTGGGTGGCTACGTCGGTAACCCCGATCTTTTTAGCAAAGTCGGAACCTTGTTTTAAGTTTTGTATTCTCGATTTTCTGTAATATAAAGGGACGAGTCCCAGCGTGTGGTATCCGTCGACAAAATCCCAGGCGGCGGCGCCTTCCCATCCGCACCAGAATGCGGAAACTTTAACGCCGTATTTTTTTGTTGCCGTTATGATTTTTTCCGCGTTTTCATCCGTCATTTTATTCATGTCCCAGCAGGAAATCTGACAGGTCTTAAATCCGAATTCGCTTACGTCTTTTATTCTTTCGCCGATGTCGCCTTCGTGCATTCCGACGATTACGCCTAATTCCATAAATTTTCTCCTTGATTATTTATTTAATATTTGGTAGTATTTCGCTTGTACAGGTAGTATATAGCGACGCCGTATTCAAAAAACGGTCTTGTCCCGGCGATACGTGTCCGACAAAAATACGATAAAAGAGTATTTTACTGTATTTTATTGTTATTTGGTATGCTTTTGCCGACACAGGTATATTAATTTCAGTCCGAGAGATATTTTTTACCTTTGTTATAAATCTCGCAAATGAGTTTTTGAGTTTTCAAAGCTTCGGTTCCGCTGACTTTGAGCTGTTCACGATTTAACACAGCGTTATAAAACTGCTGCACCTCGGCATAGTGCCTTAATCCCCAATAGTCTTTTCCGCCGGCTACTTTTTCGTCTTTACCGTCGTTTATAACGTGTTCGACCGATCCGTTGTTATAAGTTATCGTGGCTTCGTCGTAATTGAAAACGGCTTTACCGTTTTCGCATAAAATTTCGAGACGGATAGGTTCGTCCGCGGCAAAATTATTCATGCAATAAAACGAATACAAAACGCCGTTTTCATATTCGATAAGACCTTCAGCCGTGTCCTCGACCACGACCTTTTTGTGATGGCGGTTGAACATGGAACTCTGCACCGATTTAACGGGGGAATCGACGAGCCAGTTTATAAGGTCGATCGAGTGTATCGCCTGATCTATCACCACGCCGCCGCCTTCTTTATCCCAGGTACCTTTCCAGTCGGAATGAGAGTAATAGTCGTCCGATCTCGACCAGGTAAGAAAGGAACTCGCCGACAAAATCTTGCCGAGCTTTCCGGAAGTAACGGCGTTTTTCACTAAAACCGAAGAGTCGTTGAAGCGGCACTGGAAAATTATTCCGTATCTGAGATTCGCTTTTTCGGCGGCTTCGACGGCAGTTACCGCGTCGGCGTAGCTTATGGACATAGGCTTTTCGCACAGAACGTTTACCCCGCGCTTAAACGCCGCGAGCGATACGGGAACATGCAGATAGTGAGGAAGACATATATGAACTACGTCGAGTTTTTCGTTATTCAGCATTTCTTCATAGTCTAAATAGCCGTTTACGCCGTATTTTTGCACGGCGGTATTCAATTTTTCTTCGTCGATATCGCATACCGCGACAAGTTCGGCGTCTAAAGAACGCATTATCGCGTTAAGGTGCATTACCGAAATTCTTCCGAGCCCTATTACCGCGCATTTTAATTTTTCCATAATAATTTATTCCTTTATCGTTTGCAAAAATAAAATTTATCATTTTCCGGAAGTCCGCCCGAACTTACCGCAAAGAGTGAGAACAATATAAACTTTACGTTAAAATTATAACATTTGCAAAAAGTCGCGGTCAATAGTAAAATTTACTTTTTTACTGTCAAAAATTACGATAATATTTCGGGTAACTATTGCAATAAGAAAAATAAAGTGGTAAAATTCAGGTATGGAAAACGTTAAAGAGAAAAATTATCTTAAAAACAACGTGAATACTTACGAGCGCGCCGCAGATGAAAACAATTATCTCAACGTACACAGATATTTTGCCGGCGAAGCAAGAATTCCGACGTCGCTTTGCCACTTTCACGACAGTTATGAAGTCGTTTTCGTAAAACGGGGCAAGTGTTGCGTGCATGTAAAAACCGAAAGTCGTACTGTCGGCGAAGGAGAGATCGTTTTTATCGATTCTTTTCTGCCGCATTTCTATTACGATTCGGAAGGAGCGGACGTATATATAGCGGTTATCGGAAAAAGTCTGATAACGGGACTGAACGCCGACGAAGTGTTTGAAACGTATTTACCGAAAACCGAATGCTGTGAAAAAATATGCGACTTTATAGACGTAATATGGAACGATTTCAAAGCGAACGTTTCGCTCAAAGCGGGCATAGCAAACGTTATGGCAGGTTATCTTAAAAGTTACTATAAGACGATTGCAAGAACTTACGAAAGAGCTTCTGAAACGTTTGTCGAGGTGCTGAAATTCATCGATAAAGAGTTTTATAAGGACATCACGCTCGAAGGACTTTCCGAAAAGTTCGGGTACGCGCCCAATTACTTTTCGGAGCTTTTCAACAAGTTTACGGACATGCATTTAAGGGAATATCTGAACAGAAGGCGTATAAGCGAAGTCGTTAAATTAAAACTCGAACGACCGGAAGAATCTCTTTCTAAGATCGCGGGCGAGTGCGGCTTTAAAAGCGAAAAGACTTTTTACCGCGCGTATAAGGATTATAAAAGGTAAAAAATAAAACCGGTTATAAAAAAATCTTAGTTGAAATCATAACTAAAAAGCGTATAATAACCGCCGTAAAAAGAGGTTACCGATATAAATCATAATAAAAACAAAAAGGCAAAAATTATGAAAAGTCTTAAATATTTATACAAAATAGGATACGGTCCGTCGAGTTCTCACACGATGGGACCGGGCATAATAGCTTCTTACGCGCTTGAAAAGTACGGCAGTCAAAAATATTTCGTTGAGCTGTTCGGCTCGCTCTCTCACACGGGGCGCGGACACGGAACTGACAGGGTAATAAAAGAAATTTTAGGCGAAGATACCGAAATATTTTTCAATTACTCCAAACTTCGTCTCGAACATCCCAACACGATGGACATTTATATCAAAAAAGACGGTAGCGACGAACTCGTCGTTCACGCGCTGTCGGTAGGCGGCGGAAGCGTAATTATAAACGGCAAAAATCCCGAAGGCGATTTCGAAGTTTATCCGCAAAAAAACTTCGACGAGATAAAAGAGTTCTGCAATCTGAAGAATATCGGTCTTTACGAATATGCTCTTTATTACGACAAAGGAATCGAAAATTACCTGAGAACAGTCTGGTCGGTCATGAAGGAAAGCGTCGAAAGGGGGCTTGCCGCTTCCGGTACTTTGCCCGGCGGTCTCAAGCTCGAAAGAAAGGCGAAGGAACTTATAAATTCTTCCGGTACGGACGAAATCCCGGCAATGAGAGAAAGCCGCAAACTTTCGGCATACGCTCTCGCCGTGGCGGAAGAAAACGCAGACAACGGAAAGATTGCGACTGCGCCGACTTGCGGCTCGGCGGGCGTTCTGCCGTCGGTGCTTTATTATGCCTATAAAGATTTAGGAATAAAAGAAGACGAAATAATAAAGGCTCTCGCCGTAGCGGGAATAATGGGAAACGTGGTAAAACAGAACGCTTCGATAAGCGGGGCGGAATGCGGCTGTCAGGCTGAAATCGGCGTCGCGTGTTCTATGGCTGCGGCGGCTCTCGAACAAATAAACGGAAGCGACATATCGGTTATAGAATGTGCGGCGGAAATAGGTCTCGAACATAACCTCGGTTTGACGTGTGATCCCGTTTTAAGTCTTGTTCAAATACCCTGCATAGAGCGTAATGCCATGGCTGCGGTGAAGGCTTTATCTGCGGCGACTCTCGCAAAATCGCTGGAGCGCAAGCATAAAATATCGTTCGACGAGATAGTTAAGGTAATGTACGAAACGGGTAAAGATATGAACGCTGGTTACCGTGAGACTTCTATGATGGGACTCGCAAAACTGTACGAAGAAAAAACGAAATAATTTTTCGATTGTTTGCAAGCTGTACGCCGGCGTATAAGTTTGGTATTCTTTGAACGGTACAGGTATGCCTGTACGTATACAAAATGCCGAATATAGCCGAAAAGCAAATCGTGGGATGAACTTTATTAGATCTGTGCTGTCTGAACCGTACCGTAATTTGTCGTAAAACCGAATTCTTTTCATAAACGTTGACTTTACGACAAGTAAGTGGTAAAATCTAATATCGTAGAGTTATATGGCATAGATATCATAAAGATATGTAAGGAGAAAGAAACATGAATACCGAAAAAATCAAAAAATTAAACGTAAAAATGGTTGCTCACAGGGGAGTGAGCGGACTGGAACGCGAAAACACGGCGGCGGCATTCGTTGCGGCGGGCAACAGAAGTTATTACGGAATAGAAACCGACGTTCACGTTACCGCCGATAAAAAGTATATAATCATCCACGACGACGATACCGAACGCGTTGCCGGCGTAAAACTCGGCGTAGAAGAAAGTAATTACGAAGATTTAAGAAAAATAAGACTCAAAGACCTTGACGGAAACGACCGTGCGGATCTTTGTTTTCCTTCTCTCGAAGAGTATCTTGATATCTGCAAAAAATACGAAAAAGTCTGCGTGCTCGAACTTAAAAACCCCATGGCGGCCGAAGATATAAAGGGTATTTACGAAACGGTGGTAAAAACTTACGAAGTAAAAAGCGTTATATTTATCTCGTTCTCGTATGAAAACCTCGTCGAACTCAGAAAACTCGACAAAACGGCGACTTTACAGTTTTTAACCGGGGACCAAGTAACGGACGATCTTATAAAAAAGATCAAAAAATACGATATGGATCTCGATATTTATTACGAGAGGTTAAATAAGGAGAATATCTTGTTTTTGCATAGTAGCGGCGTAAAGGTTAATTGCTGGACGGTAAACGACTTCTCTTACGGCGAAAAGCTTGCGACTTGGGACGTAGACTTTATAACGTCGAACATTTTAGAGTGACAGTCTTAAATATCGTTTTTTATATCCGGTATACGGGGATAAATAATTTTTACTGAAGAAGCCCGCCCTGAATACGGACTTAAAAAGGCTGAAAAATGAAAAAATGGAAAATAATTAAAGCGGTTTTATATATCGTACTCGCTATTTTGGTAGGAGTGTTTTTCGATACTCTTTTAGAAAACGTAAAGTACGTCGTCGGACCGCTTATGATAATATACGGGCTGGAATCCATAATAGTCCATCTCACTCTTAAAAAAAGATTTTCGGAAGAAAACGAATTCTTTTGGGGAATATTCGAGATGATGCTCGGTCTTTTGTTGCTTTTCGCAAAAGAAATTTCGTACGAGAGCGACTGTATAATATGGGCGATCTGGTCGATTTTCAGGGAAACGAGAGAACTAGAAGAAATATTCCAGCGTATAAAGCATAAAATACCCGTGTTTATAGATCTTGCGGAGTCGATATTCTCGATCTGTATTTCGATAACGCTTATACTGAATCCCGGCAAACACCACGTCGCGATACATGCGATATTTTTGATAGCAGAACTCGTAACCACCGTAACGCTTCCTTTCTTCAGAGAATGGTACGTTAAAAAATTCGGCAAAAAGCTCCCGGGCGAAGTGAAAGAAGAACTCGGCGAAGATTTAGCCGAAAGGCAGAACTGAAAACAAAATATTCAATAAAATCGAAACATAATAAAATCAAATTAAAATATGGATAAAAAAAGTATAAAGTATCTTATATCTACGATAGCGGCGTTTTTAATTTTTCTGGCTTTCACGCTTATAGTCGCATTTGCGGACGTTTCCGAAATAAACGGAGTCAAAGTAGGACTGTCGGCGATGAACGCGGCTTATTATAAAGCCGTTCCGTTTAACAACGTTTTATACAAAATAACAAGCTATACGCAGTTTGTCTGCGTTCTTGGCGCACTGTTCTTTTTCGTTTCGGGAATAGTCCAGTGGGGGAAGCGTAAATCGCTCCTTAAAGTGGATCGTAACATCGCCGCTCTCGGCATAACATACGCGGTAACTATCGTGTTTTACGTTTTGTTCGAAATCGTCGCCGTTAACTTCAGACCTGTTAATCTTCATAATAAGGCGGAAGCGTCTTATCCGTCGTCCACGACTCTTTTATCTATAGTGTTCTTTTCGACGGCGTTTTTTCAGATACTCAAGTATATCGAAAAGCTTTGGCTCAAAATCACGCTTATCTCGGTAAACTTCGTTCTTATGCTGTTTCTTGTGATCGGCAGGATGCTCTCGGGCGTACACTGGCTCAGCGATATTTTCGGGGCGATGTTGCTCGGCGGGGCGATTCTTTCGACATATCTTTTAAGTTTTTCGCTTTTAACGGCAAAGGAAAGAGTTACCGCTAAAATGTAACTATATAGCGGCGAACGTTTTATAGGCGTTTTGCCGTTTTTTTATAGAAATAAAACACAAAAACGTTAAAAACGACGCCGGGCTAAATATTAAAATTACGGGTAATAAACATTTAAGCGGAAAACAAATTTAAATCAAAACAAGTTGTGCTGAAATACAATAAAATACGATATAAAAACAGTGGAATATGAATTATAAAAGGAATCTTAAAAAGTTTTTAATAATACTTATCGCGGCTATAGCGACTTTTTCGGCGTTATCGCTTTCGGGCTGCTTTAAAAAAGGAAGCAACGAACATACCCATAAGTACGAAGCCGTGTCCGAAAGAGCGGCTACATGTACGGACGACGGATTTATAAAATACAGATGCTCCGTCTGTTACGATACTTATATAAAAACGCTGCCTGCGCTTAAACACGATTATAAGGAGAAGAATATTTCCGCCGCGACCTGCCTTGTGGAAGGAAAAATAACTTACGAGTGTTCGCGTTGCGGAAAAGTAAAGACCGAAACCGCCTATGCGGATCATGCGGCTGAAAAAAGCGCGACGTGGATTTACGAAGAAACCGAAGAAGGCGTTCATTATAAACTCTGTAAATGGTGCGGAACGAAGGTTGACGAAGAAAAGCACAAATTTACCGTTACGACGCTTATCGAAGGCAATTGCCTTACGGACGGCGAGTACGAATATGCCTGCGTATGCGGATATTCTTTTACCAAAATAACTCTCGGCGAACACGATTACGAAGTCGATAAAACGGTAGAACCAACGTGCGAAACGGGAAGACTCGAATATAAACATTGTCTGCGTTGCGGCGATACCTGTGTTGTCGAAACCGCTCCTAAACTAGACCATCACGTGTACGAAGCGCATATCTGCGTGTATTGCGAGAGGGATATGCTGAGCGACTATTTCGAAGAGTTCACCGAACGAGGCAATTCGGACAAGAGCCTTATAAACGTCGAATCGGAAGACGAACTTATCTGTCTTATGGATTACGTTCTTGCGTACAAAGTAATTAGCGACCAGAGCAAAAACAAGGGCAAACAGTTCAGGCTGACTTACGACTATGACGGCACTTCGAGCGTATATTTTAACGAAGTTCTGACTAAAAAAACGGCATACAGCTATGCGCTCGTCATAAACACCTATTCGCCGGTGATAGGTTCCGACTGGTTCGGAATAGGAATCCCGTCGAACGACGTTTTAAATGAAAAAACGGCAAATTCGATAACCTGTAACGACGGAGTATACGAACAGGAATTTTTAGCCGAAGCGGATTCCGCTTTATATACGGACGGCACGGATAAACGGAGTTCGGATTTTACGGACTTCAAGTACAAAAACCGCAAATACGAAATGAACGTTTCGTCAAGCAATTCTCTCTATTACGCTCTGTCGCACGGGTATAAACCCATAGTAAAAGAAGGTTCTGACGCAGAAAAGGTGCTGACCGCCGCCGAGAACGTTCTTAAAAAGATTGTGAACGACGATATGAGCGACGTGAATAAACTTTGGGAAATTTACAAATGGACGGGGAAAAACGTCCGCTACGATTACGGTGCGGTTACTTATACGAACGGCAAACCGGCGGGAACAAACTACACTTTGCAGGCGTGGTTTGCGGAATCGGTTTTCTTTAACGGTTCGGGTATATGCGATTCCATATCCAAAGCTTTCGGAATACTCGCCGGTATCGAAGATATTGTTTGCGTTCAGACTGTCGGAAACAGTCACGCCTGGAATAAAGTTCTTGTAGACGCCGATAAAGACGGGGTAAAGGAATGGTACGTCATCGATCCGACTTACGCCAACTTAAAGACCGGCAGCGGAGATAAAACCAACGAACTTTTCACCGCGGCGTACTTTATGATTACCGACGAAGAAAAGTCGAAAACCGATCCTTCGACCAACTGCAAAGACGCCGTTGCAGGTACCGACTTTAATATTTACAAAAACATAAATTACAAGAGCGGCGGAGACGGTTCGACCGACCTGTATGCTTCAAACCTTATCGAAGCAAACAAGATTTTAGAGTATTACTCAAAATATCGCACGGTAAAAACTCCCGTGATTCTGGAATTCGCTTGCGATAAATCGGTAAATCTGACCAAAGTCGGAGAAAGAATTTCGTTCTGTTTCGGCGCGGTGTCGTACGTTAAATTAGAATATAAGTCGGCTTACGTCATTCTGATAATTCTGAACGCGTAAAACTCAAAAAAAGTAAAGTAAAAAACAAAGAAAAAGGAAGTCCGCAAAAAGACTTCCTTTTTATATTGCGTTTGAGTTTGTTATCTATTCGCTTTTAATACTTATCGACTTGCCTGCTTATATGCAGGTATATAACCGTGAACGCCGGCGTTTATACCGCAAGTACATACCGCTATATATATAAATTATATATTTATTTCTATTTATTTCGAAAATAAGAGTAAAATACGGGTTGACAAGTAGAAATTTCGGTATTATAATTATAATGCGAATTTTCGGGAATATTTTAATTTCGGGCTTTCCGACAAGCAAAAATCATTTTAAAAAGACGGTTTTAAGAGGTTGCGGAAGTTTGCGATATAAAAATCTTTTAATAAAAATTCCGCTTGAAAACAAAAAAAATTTATTATAAAATCGGAGGACAACAATGGGTGTAAAAATTGTTGAAACGGCACTTCGTGACGGACACCAGTCGTTGTTCGCTACCCGTATGACCACGGAAGAAGTAGTTTCGATGGCAAGTATACTTGACAACGCAGGCTACCACGCTCTGGAAGTATGGGGAGGCGCAACGTTCGATGCATGTATGCGATTCCTTAACGAAGACCCGTGGGAACGTTTGAGAAAAGTACGCGCAGTTTGCAAAAAGACCAAACTTCAGATGCTTTTCCGCGGACAGAATATTTTAGGCTATCGTCACTATTCTGACGACGTGGTAGATATGTTCTGCAAAAAGTCTATAGAAAACGGTATCGACATCATAAGAGTATTCGACGCTCTTAACGATATCCGCAATCTTCAGCAGGCTGTTAAATCGACCAAAAAGTACGGCGGCGAATGCCAGATAGCGTTAAGCTATACGACTTCACCCATACACACCATCGATTATTACGTAGACCTTGCCAAAAAGGTCGAAGCGTTAGGCGCCGATTCGCTCTGCGTCAAGGATATGGCGGGCGTTCTTACTCCCGAAGACGCTAAAAAGCTCTTCACGGCGCTTAAAAAGAACACAAAGCTCCCGCTCGAACTTCACTCGCACTGCACCGGCGGTATATGCGAAATGACGTATATGGCTGCTATTCAGGCGGGTTGCGACATCATCGACACAGGTCTTTCGCCTTTATCTAACGGCACCGCTCAGCCTTCCACTCAGGCTTTCTGCGTAGCTCTTAAAGGCACCGAATACGATCCGAAGCTCAATATGGACGCCATTCACGAATGCGAACCTATTATGACAAAGGTTAAAGACAAGTATCTCGCTAACGGACTTCTTAATCCCAAAGCGTTGTCGGTTAACCCCAATATTCTTACTTATCAGGTTCCGGGCGGAATGCTTTCAAACCTTATGAACCAGCTTAAAGCGCAGAACGCTATGGATAAGTACGACGAAGTTTTGAAGGAAGTTCCCAGAGTCCGTAAAGATATGGGCTATCCGCCGCTCGTAACTCCGCTTTCGCAGATGGTGGGAACGCAGGCCGTTCTCAACGTTCTTATGGGCAAGCGTTACAAGATGGTCGCTAAAGAAATAAAAGATTACGTTCACGGCAAATACGGCGCGACTCCCGCTCCCGTCGATCCCGAAATCAGAAAAGAAATTATCGGCGACGACGAAGTAATAACCTGCCGTCCCGCGGATCTTTTGAAACCCGAATTCGAAGCGATGAAAGAAAAGTATAAAGACATCGCAAGATCGGACGAAGACGTTTTGTCTCTCGCTCTGTTCGAAAACGTGGCTACCGAGTTTCTTAACAAAAAGTACAACCCGGCTCCCGCGGTAGAAACGGACGAATTCGACGTTATAATATAGGAGTAAAGACATGAATACATTATTACTTGCTTTATTAGACGGCAGCGTTAAAGGAAAGGACTCGTTCGGCAACGGCGCGATAGTAGCGCTTTTGTGTATCGTAATGGTCTTTCTGATTCTCGCTCTTATCATCTTTATTACCTGGGTAGTAAACATCGTTATTCAGAAATGCGTAAAAACCCCGGCTAAAAAAGAAGAAGCGACCGCAGCTATACCTGCCGCACAGACGGCGGTTAAACCCGACCTTAACGACGAAGACGCAATGATAGCCACTTTGGTAGCGTCCGTCGATTTAAGAAACGAAACCCATAAAAACGTAAAAGTTATCAGCGTAAAGGAGATTAAATAATTATGAAGATTTATAAAGTTAAAGTAAACGGCAAAGTTTACGAAGTAGAACTCGAAGCTGTTTCCGAATCTGCGGAAACCATCAAAACCGAAGCTGCTCCCGCTCAGGCTGCCGCTCCCAAAGCTGCCGTTTCCGGCGGAAACGCAGTAGTAAAAGCTCCTATCGCGGGCAAAGTTCTTTCGATAAAAGTAAAGGTCGGCGACGTAGTTAAAAAAGGTCAGGTCGTAGCCGTCATCGAAGCTATGAAACTCGAAAACGAAGTTCCTTCGACCGAAGAAGGCACCGTTACCGAAATCAAGGCAAACGTAGGCGCAGCCGTAAACAACGGCGACGCTCTTATCGTTCTCGGCTAATAAACGGGGTACAGGTAAAAAACAATGGATTTCGGTAAATTTTTAAAGTCTATAGTCGACAGTATGGCTTTGACGGACTTTTTCGTAGGGAACGGCTGGCAGCGTTTCGTGATGATCGTCATCGGCTGCGTGTTCCTGTTCCTTGCGATCAAAAAGGACTTCGAACCGTATCTTCTGATCCCTATAGCGTTCGGTATTATTTTAGTAAACCTTTTCCCGGGTATTTATACGTCTATAAAAGGATATGAATATACATATGTAGACGCGGTAGGAATAAATCACACGTTTGAAGTAACAAAAAAACTTACCCAAGACGTATTTAGCGAACTTCTTTCAAAAGGCACTATAGAAACAACAATGTCTTATTCGAAAGTAGTAGCCACTGAAGCTGCTATTACAGGAAGGGGGCTTTTAGGTTATCTCCATCTCGGCGTAGAATGTGAACTTTATCCCTGTCTTATCTTTTTGGGCATCGGCGCGACGACAGACTTTGGTCCGCTTATCGCAAACAAAAAGACGATGCTTTTGGGTGCAGCTGCGCAGATAGGTATATTCGCGGCGTTCTTCGGATCTCTGCTTTTAGGCTTCAACTTCTTCGAAGCTTCCGCTATCGGTATCATCGGCGGCGCGGACGGCCCCACGGCTATACTTGTTTCCAATAAAATGGCTGCTGCGGCGACTCTTATGGACGGCGTCGACAGAAGCGGACTTTTAGCCGGTATCGCTCTTGCGGCGTATTCATATATGGCGCTCGTTCCCGTTATCTTCCCGCCGATCATAAGACTCTTCACCACCAAGAAGGAACGTCTTATAAAGATGGAACAGCTTCGCGAAGTATCCAAGACCGAAAAGATTATGTTCCCGATCGTAGTTACGCTTGCGGTATGTCTTATCGTTCCGTCGGCTACTCCGCTTATCGGATGCCTTATGCTCGGTAACCTTATAAAAGAATGCGGCGTAGTTCCCAACCTTCTGAACACCGTCGCGAACGCTCTTTTATACATCTGCACGATACTTTTAGGTCTCTCGGTAGGCGCAACCGCAAACGGCGAAACTTTCCTTAAATTACAGACCATCTACGTATTCGTATTAGGTATCGCGGCATTCGTCATCGCGGCTATTTCGGGTATACTCTTCGGCAAGATCATGTGCAAGCTCTCCAAGGGCAAGATCAACCCCATGATAGGCGCGGCAGGCGTTTCGGCAGTTCCTATGGCGGCGAGAGTCGTCCAGAAAGAAGGTCAGAGAGAAGATCCTTCGAACTTCCTCTTAATGCACGCTATGGGTCCCAACGTTGCGGGCGTTATCGGTTCCGCAATCGCCGCAGGACTTTTGATGGCGATTTTCCTTTGATATGTGTCTTATAAAAAGATTTCACTTCAAAAAAATAGACTCGACGTCTGCGTTTATCAAACGCAGACGTTCTATTATGGGCGATTTTACCTTCGTTTCCGCCGATTATCAGAGCGCAGGGCGCGGCAGAACGGGGAGAAGCTGGGAATCCGTCCCCGGCGAAAACCTTATGTTTTCGATACTGATAAAAGATAAAACGCTTGTAAGTAAGTTCGGGCTGTTATCCGTCGCTTCTGCCGTAGCCGTCATGAACGCGGTAAAAAAACTCGGAGTAAAGGGCGTCAGCGTAAAGTGGCCCAACGACGTATATATAAACGGCAAAAAAACGTGCGGCATACTTTTAGAGGGCGTAACGATAAAAGGCGAACTTAAAGAAGTAGTCATCGGCATCGGCTTAAACGTGAATCAGACGGAGTTCGGCAGCGTGCTTAGAAAAGCGACTTCGTTAAAGCTTGAAAGCGGCAAAGATTTTAAGATAAAGGACGTAAAAAAACTCCTTTACAAAGAGATAAAAACCACTTTTTATTCGCTTAAATCTTCCGACTATGCGATAGAAGAAGCGATAAAAAACGATTATCTTAAAGGAAAAACCGTATTTTCGGAACTTTGCGGAGAGAAAAAGGAGGTAACCGTTCTCGGAATAAACCGCGACGGAACCCTTAAAGTAAGCTTTGAAGAGAAAGAACTCGACGTCATGTCCGGGGAGATAACCTTCCACGTCGAATAAAGGTAAAATATTGTTATAAAAAAGCGGTTTCTGCTATTGAAAACCGCTTTTTTATATGCTAAAATAGTCTTGTCCGCGGACAATATAAGCTTGTTACGCTCATGGACGGATTTTTTTATACAGGAGGAAAAAATGATTATAACAAAAGTAACGGGGATAGGAGATCCTTTCGTTTTAGCGGATGACGGAACGTACTATCTGTATGCGACTTCCGCTGCGGACGGCTTTAAGGTATGGACTTCGAAAGACCTTATAAACTGGGAAGAAAATGGCAAGTGCTATAAAAACAGTCCTTGGGGAGAAGGGTGCTTCTGGGCGCCCGAAGCATATAAATATAAAGGCAAATACTACCTTTTATTCACTGCAACATGGAAGAAAAACCATTCGAGAAGAATAGGCCTCGCAGTTTCGGACAGTCCTTTGGGACCTTTTAAAGATATAAAGGACGGACCGCTTTTCGACGAAGGATATTCTGCTATAGACGCAACCTTTTTATTTGACGACGACGGGAAAAATTACATCTATTACGTCAGAGAGTGCGTTGAAAACATGGTAGACGGCCGTAACACGAGCGAGATTTACGGGGCGGAAATTTCGGCTGATTTAACTACTCTTTTATCCGAGCCGAAACTTATCGTTACGCCGTCCGGCTTTGAAATGCGTATGAATTGGGAATGGCCTATAAACGAAGGACCTGTAGTAATCAAACATAACCAAAAGTATTACCTTAACTATTCCGCGGATGGCTACACGAGCAGGAATTATTGCGTTTGCTGTGCGGAGTCCGATAATCCGCTTGAAGGCTTTATAAAATACGACGATAATCCTATCCTAAAGTATAAAGAAAACGAATTTTCGGGCCCCGGACACAACTCTGTATTCAAGGGCTTCGACGGGAATTTATATACGTCGTTTCATATCCATACCGACTACGAACATCCTTCGGGCGACAGAACGGTTTGCTTCGCGCGGGTAGAGTTCGACGATACAGGTAAGATGAAAATAGTCCTTTAAGACTGAAAAACTAAAAAAATTCGACTGTAAGGCGGACAAACGTCCGCCTTTAGCTTTTTATTTATTCGTCTTTTTTTGGTTTATTCCGGCATTGTCAGATCGCAAAATATGTTAAAAATCATGTTTTCCGAACATATGACACGAAAATAATAAAAAATGCCATTTACTTTTCAATCTTTATATTATATGATATAATAAATAATATTATAAAGGGGAGTGTTATAATAAACGCTTTCCGAAGGAAATTATATGAAAAAAATACTTGCTCTTGTATTTGCGACGATTCTTACGTTTTCGTGCGCGTCGCTTATCGGTTGCAAAAAAGATAAGAACGACGAGCCGAAATCTGATAAGACTTCGTATACGTTCGCCATGATCTCGGACATACACCTCCAAAGAGAAGACAAAACTTCGGAAGAATTTTTCAAAAACTCGATAGCCGTGTCCGAAACTCTCGCCAAAGGAAAAGGCGGGAATCTTAACGGCGTTTTTATCGCGGGGGATCTTCTCGATACGATCTGGTATCAGAGACTTACTTATGAAAATTCGATAACACAGAACGACGGCGAAAAACGCGACGCCGAACTCGAATATCTAAAAACAGTCTTTGACGAAGCAATACCGGACGGCGCTGATTTAGGATATTGTCTCGGCAATCACGACATGACGGGCGGTTTCGATAACTACGATTATTCCGGCGGCGGCGGTACCGAAAGCACCCGCGGCGTAAGCAGCCGCAAGTACTATGCGGCTCTTAAAACGTCTAGCAAAAACTACTTTAAAAACGACGATACGAAAGACCACAGCACGCTTGATTTAAGTTATGAACAGCTTTGCAATTTAGGGCTCAGGTATCAAAGAATAGCGTTAAAAGATTTTTCGATCAACTTTATCATCGTTGATAACGAAACGTACTGGAAAGAAACGGGAACTTATACCGTTTTCCAGCTTCAGTGGATAGAAGAAACTCTTGCGTACATAAACGACAAATATCCGAAAGAACCGGTATTTCTGATAACGCATAACCCCGTTCAGGATACCGTTTTCGGCTCGACGGGAACGGAAGGCGACAGAGATCTCGACTCGATACTCGCAAAATATCCGAACACGATTTTATTTGCCGGGCATATACACAAATCGCCGTATTCGGAGCTTGCGTTAAGTCAGGATAAAGGCTTCACCGCAGTTGATTGCGGAACGACAAAGTGTACCAACGCGACCGTTTATTCCGACGGAAGAATAGATAAAAGCGGCAAGAAATATGACGTGCATTATGCCGGCGACTCTTCCGCCGCGAGCGAAGGGCTTCTGGTTACGGTAAACAAAGATTCTTCGGTAACGATCGAAAGGGTTGACTACCTTGCGGGAAAGACAATCGGTTCCGCATGGGAAATCCCCGTTATCGGTACATTAAACAGAAACACAAAATATGCCCCCGCAAACAGAGACACGATTAATTCCGTCCCGTATTTTGAAGAAAACGCGGTTACCGCACAGGTAAATACCAAAAACGTAACCAACGTATTTTTTAAGGAAGCAAAATCCGGCGATAACGATGTCTGGGCGTATGAAGTAAACGCATATTCCGGTTCTGATTTATCCGAAACGAAGCTCGTTTCGCCCGCGAGAAATATCAAAAACTTCAAGGGCGAATACTGCGTTTCTTTTACCGGAAACGTAACGAGAGTTTCAGTAACGGCGATAGACAGCCTTTATAAGAGAAGCATCGCTCAAAGCGTTACGGTAGACAGAACGAATAAAGCCGACGGCGGTTACGATATAAAAGGCTTCGGAATGATCGGCGAACAGGTTACAGGTTCTGTTACATACGGCGAGTATGACTTAAGCGAAGGTAAAATTTTCCGCAGAGAGAACGGCGTTTTAACCAATCTCAAATCGTCTTATGCGGTCGGTAACAGCTACTTCAACGCGGCGGGAACGACTTACGACTTTTCGTTCGTAATCAAAAACGCGCGTTGCAACAGAGCGCAGACTTCAAACGGACATTCCGACGCTTCGTACAGACTCGGCGCGGTCCTTGCTTCGTACGTGTACAACGGAAGGCAGTTTTCGATATGTGCGTCGGTCAACTTCTCGGACGGCGGTGCGGATAGAACGGTTAAAAACGAACTTTCGTACTATCTTCTGATCACAACTCCGTCGGGGTATGCGAGATGCGAAAAAATAGAACTCGATAATTACGGCTTTAAAACAAAGACTTTGGAAAACGCTGCGGAATATAAAGCGGCTATGGAATCCGAAACAGGACTTGAATTAAAAGTGGTAAGAACCGCCGATAATTTTGAAATTTATTTCGGAAATACTCTCGCCGATACCGTAGGGGCGCGCCTTTCGGGCATATTCGACGGAACGTACACAGACTTCGGTCCGGCTACTAAATCCGCTTTCGGCATAGCGTGTTACGGCGGCGAGGCCGACTATACGAACCTTTTTATAAACGCCATAAATTATTGATCATTCAAAATTCGGCTTAAATAAAGACCGACTTAAAACGATGGTTAATTTTAAGCTTCATGCGATAAAACGGTTAAAAATAATATTGAAAACGTGACGGCGGATTTTTTGCCGTCACATTGTAAAATTACGGCGGTAAACTACCCGCTTCGCTTTAAGGAGAAAAATGCCCGGAATTTCGGTTAAAGACGTTACGATAAAGTACGCCGACAAATCAAAAAAGGACAAAAGGAATAAAAAAGAGCCGGACGAGATAATCGCTCTCGATAATTTTTCGGCCGATTTCGACGATGAAAAATTCAACGTAATAATCGGCGCGTCCGGTTGCGGCAAAACCACTCTTATAAGAGCGGTGGCGGGACTATCAGATTATGAAGGCGAAATATTTTTCGACGAGACCGACGCCATGGAACTCACCGTAAAGGACAGAAACGTCGCTTACGTTCCGCAAGGTTATTCGCTTTATCCGTCCATGACCGTGTTCGATAATATCGCTTCGCCCTTAAAGGCCGCCGGGGCGGGAAGGGAAGAAGTCACCGAAAGGGTAAAATCGATCGCGAAAACGCTTGGTCTCGAACTGCTATTGAATCGCAAACCCAAAGAACTCTCGGGCGGACAGCAACAGCTCGTCGCGATAGGCAGGGCGCTTGTTCGAAGACCGTCTGTCTGTCTTATGGACGAACCGTTTTCCAACGTGGACGTAAAAAAGAGAGCCGTTCTCCGCTCGTACGTCAAAAACGTAGTTGCCGATACCGGTTGCACGGTAATTTACGTCACTCACGACGTGAAAGAAGCCGTTGCTCTCGCGGACAAGCTTTTCATCATGAACGAAGGCAAACTCGTCGCAAGCGGAACTCCGATTGAAGTATTCAAGCGTCGCGGCCCTGTTATAGACGATTTCAGGAACGCACTTGCGGAAAGGAGCCTTGTATGAGATATTATAACCTTGACGACGGCAAAGAACTCGAAAGCCGCCGCGTAAAACTAAAAAGAACTGCTCTTATAATTTCTTCCGTTACGCTTGCCGCGGCGATCGTTTTATTGTTTTTCGCAAATCCGAAAAACGCGCTGTGGATAATAATCGTTTCGGCGGTTATAGCGGTGTTTTCGGGCTGGTTTTTCATTTTTACCTACTATTCGGAGTGTCTGCCGCTTAAAAAACGTGTCGACGTGTATGAAAAGTGCCTTTCATCAAACGAAAGGCGTTATACCGGCAAAGTGATTTCGGCTGATAAAACGGTCACTCTCACGGGCGGCATAGCCGCTTACGAAGTAGTTTTCGCCGTTCACGGAGAACAGAAAGTCCCCGATAACGTCCCGGGTAAAAAAAACGCCGCGGATAATAAAGGCGATATGATAGAAAAAATATTTTTGTTCGAAGCGGAACTCGGCGACTTCCCGTATAAGGCTGGCGACGAGCTTGTTTTGTACGTTTCGGGCGGGTTCGTAACGGCGATAACAGAGATAAAGGTCAGCGGCGGAAATAAAAGCGGCGATACCGAAAATGCGGACGGAAATAAAAACGAGACAAGGGAGACCGAATGAGCAACGGCAAAGCGTTCACACACCTTAAAAAGCAATGGTGGATTTATTTAATATGGCTTTTAGTCGTCGCCGTCGTCGCAACAAGCGTGTATACGGTAGCCGCCGAACCCGAAGGAGCGGATAAGCTCGTAATATTTTCGGCAACATACGGTGAGGAAGAACCGCAGATAAACTACTTCAAAAAACGGAAGCCCGACTATGTGAAAAAGGTCGAAGTAACAGCTATGCCAAAGACCGATAATTATTTCGATTCGGTTTTTTCGGCTTCTTACGTTTACTTTTTCGGTGGATGCACCATAAACAAGTATGCTTTAGCAGACGTTGTCATTATACCTGAAAGCGTTGCAAACGGCTTGTTTTCAAACGGTGATCCGGGCGACTGGCTCGAACTTGACGATACCGCTGTAAGGTCGGCTTTCGGCGATACAGGTAAGGCAATAACTTACTACGAAAAGGGCGGTAAATTTTTCGGAATAAAAATTTTCGATAAAGAAGACGAAGACGATAAATCGCCCTTCAGGTTTACAGACAGCGAAGGAAACAAAGAGAATTTTTACGCGCTTTTCAGAAAAGGCTCTTTGCATCTCGGATCGCTTTCGGACTCTTCAGAGGACAAAAAACATGACGGCGCAATAACTATAGTAAAGGAGCTGCTTAGTTTATGAGCGGACAAAAAAACAGCGGAAGAGAAGACCGCCGCGGCGGAATTTTCGGTAAAAGAAAGCCTAAGGTAGCCAAAAAAGACTTTACCAAAGATAGTCTTCCTCATTCGAGAAGAGACGTTTTTATGGAGATACTTAAAAACAGATGGAAAGATTTATTGAAGCTCGGCGCGCTTTTACTGCTTTTTTCGTTCCCTCTTCTCGTATTCGGGGCCGTTGGCGAAATAAACGCCGCAAATATTTATGCCGAATATAAAAACGGAGCAATTTCGGCGGAGAAGTACGCAACGGAAGTAGCCGCTTCAAACGGAGCGTTCGCCCTTATAAAAATATCAGGATACCTTATTTTATCGGTAGGTATAGCAGGTTCGGCAAGAGTTTTAAGGCAGATTATATGGGACGAGCCGTTGTTCTTTTCAGAAGACTTCAGAGACGGAATAAAAATCTACGGCGGTCAGTTTGCTCTCGCTATGTTTTTATACGGACTTTGCGCGTATACGGCGGTGTTTTTTTCGTCCGCTACAAACGGAATACTGTATGCGATAGCGTTGGGACTCGGCGTGTTTATTCTTCTCCCGGCGATGTTTTTCTGGCTGTCCGAGAGAACGGTCTACTCCGGCAGAATAGGCGAAAACATAAGAAACGGTTTTATGTTTTATGTAAGAACACTTTTTAAAAGCATAGGAATGCTTCTTCTGGCGTTTTTGCCGTTTATACTTGAATACGTTCTCGAATTTTTCGGACTGTACAACTTTATTTTTAAGTATGTCTATCTTTTGATTTGCACGTTTTTACTCCTTCCTTTAGGGATAATGCTGTGGCTTTTATATACTTATTCGGTTTTTGACAAGTATATAAATGCCGAACTTTTTCCCGAAATTTTGCATAAAGGTTTTTATCCGCCGAATGTAGAAAAGGAAACCATAGGAGAAACGCCGGCTTATAGTGAAACGGCGGTCGGACAATCTGAAAAAACTTCTGAAGAAACGCTGAAAGAACAGAAGGACGAACACGATAAAAAAGAGTGATGTAGGGTGCGTTTATCGCTACCTGTACTCGCGAATTTATACCGTAATTACGGTAATGCAGACGTAAAAATCAGTTTTTAAAAAATAATAAGAATTATTCATACGACGCATAATAAAATATAAGTATGAAATTCGTATATAAAGACGGGTGGCAAAGCTACGAAACAGATAAAATAAAAGAAAGCCGGGGTACGCTCCCGAATAAGAACAAGCAACCGCAAAAATACGGACGAAAAAGCGATAAAAAGCCTGTTAAACCGGTCATTCTTATCATCGTTTTAATAACAGGTTTGTTATTCGCCGTTGTCTTTACCGGAACTTGGGTTGAAAAGACTTTTTTCTACCCGACGGAATACAAAAAAGAAGTAATTGCCGCTTCTGACCGCTTCGGAACGGATAAAGTTCTCATATTTTCGGTTATAAATGCCGAAAGCGGCTTCGATAAAAACGCCGTCAGTAAAAAAGGGGCGGCGGGACTTATGCAGATAATGCCCGAAACCGCAGTGTTCATTGCCGGAAAGCTCGGTATAAAAACTTACGACCTTTTCGATCCCGGAACGAATATTTTGTTCGGCGCGTATTACCTTAATTACCTTTTATCGAGGTTCGGCGATAAGATTACCGCCGTCGCGGCATATAACGCCGGAGAGGGAAACGTTGAAAAATGGCTCAAAGCCAAAGAATATTCAGCCGACGGAAAGACGTTAAAAAGCGTACCTTACCCCGAAACTTCGGCTTATATTAAAAAAATAAAAAAAAGTTTGAAAAAATATAAAAAATTATACCCTTCTCTTGTTGACAAACACAAAAAAATATAATAAAATAGTAAAGCTGTAAAGAAATGCGGATGTGGCGGAACTGGCAGACGCATAAGACTAAGGATCTTATGAAGCTACTTCGTGCAGGTTCAAGTCCTGTCATCCGCACCAAGTTAGACCCAGTTGAACCCATAAGGTTTGGCTGGGTTTTTCTTTTTGCCTTTTTGTGTGCTATTACAATTACTTTAAGGTCAGGCGATTTTACGCTTAGCCTTTTTCTATTGTTTATTTAGCGTATTTTGTTGCCTTTCTCGGGTAGCGGTTGTACCGTCGAGATTGCATGTATTCGTAAAATGAAGAAGTTGATAAATCTAAAGACGAGAGATTATGAAAGCGGCGGAAAACTTGTTGAAATATTAATATAATCGTAATAAAACCGAAACCGTAAAAACAGCCCGCTCGGGCTGCTTTTTTGTAAATTTTGACAATTAATTTTGTAAATTTATCGAGGTGTAGAACTGTTTGGGCGTTATGCCGAACTCGTTTTTGAACGCGCGGAAAAAGTGGGTATAATCCGAGAAACCGCACTTTGCAAACACTTCGGTTATAGGGAAGCCTTCTTCGATAAACTGTTTTGACAAGACCAGCCGTTTTTTTAGGATATATCGGTGAGGGGAAGTGTTGGTGTATTCCTTGAAAATGTGCGCGAAGTAGTATTTGTCCACAAACAACGCAGATGCGATTGCGTCAAGAGAAAGATCTTGCGATATATGTTCGGAAATATAATCAATGGCTTTCGTCACGCAGGGATTTGCTTTTCCCAATATGGTGAAATCGTCGCGGTTTTGCAAAAAATATTGTCCTAGCAACACAAGCAAAGTTTTTATTCGCTCCTCGTTTTCGATGTCCGCGCCGAAGTCGCCGGTTTGAGAAACGGAAAAGCCGTCCAGAATATGGCGGATTTTGTCAGAAACAGCGCTGTTGCGAATAAGAAAAGCGTTGTGTTCGTGCGCCTGCAAAAAACAGGTGTTCAGGTCGGTTTTTGCGGTTGAGATGCGTTTCAGGTATCGTTGATTAAGCCACACAACAAACCTTTCGTACGTCATTGCGGAGTCTTTGATGTCAAGCTGATGAAGTTTGTTGGACGGAATCAACAGCACGTCGCCGGGGCGCAGGGAATACTTGCAATCTTCCACGATGTACGACGCAGAACCCTGCAAAAAGAAATAGATCTCCGAAAAATCGTGAGAATGCATTTCCACCGTTTTGAAATCTTTGTCTTTTTTGTGATGCACCTCGTAAGTCGAGTTACTCATTTTTTGATTTTCGTATTTTGTTCCGCTCATATTATAACAATACTCCAAAACCGCAATATATGCAAGTAAAAAAGCAAAAAATAAAATTTACTATGCAAAAGTTGTGTGATAAAATAATTTCAATAAGGAGAAATGAAAATGGGATTTTTTGATGAAAATCTTTTGCTGACCGGCGACACCGCGTGCGGAATTTACAAAAGCATTGCGGATTTGCCGATTATCGACTATCACTGTCATCTCAACGAAGAAGATATTAAAAACGACAAGAAGTTTTCCGACATAGGGGAACTGTGGCTTTCGGGCGACCATTACAAGTGGCGCGCTATGCGTCTTTGCGGCGTTGACGAAAGTTATATCACAGGCGACCGCTCTTACGAAGAAAAGTTTTTGAAATATGCAAAGATTATGCCAAAACTTTTCGGTAATTCGCTTTATTATTGGACGCATATGGAGCTTAAACAAATTTTCGGCATTACGGAGCCTTTGAACGAAGACAGCGCAAGTCGTATTTATGAAAAAGCAAACGAAATTTTGCAAGGGCTCAGCGTGCAAAAACTGCTTGAAAAATTCAGGGTGGAGTATATCGCAACCACTGACGATCCGTTTTCCGATTTATCTTGCCACGGCGATATAAACGGGGTGAAGGTGCGCCCGACGTTCCGTCCCGACAGATGTTTTTCGGAAGGCGTCGACAAGGTGCAACTTGAAAAGAGATTGGATTATTTTGTTTCCAAAGGCTGCAAAATCGCAGACCACGGATTTGACGATTTTTCCGACACGCAAAACATCGAATGGCTGATTGAAAAATGCTTTGAAAAGGGAGTCGTTTTGCAGCTGCATTTCGGCACTTTCCGAAACGTCAATACCGTGACGTTTAACGAAATCGGGAAAGACAGCGGGTTTGACGTTTTCAGGGCAAACGTTGATACGGACGCGCTTGCACGACTTCTTGACAAAATGTACACAAAACTTGGGGATTTGCCAAAAATTATACTTTATCCGTTAAACGACATATGTTTAAGGGCTGTTTGTTCGATTTCGGGCGCGTTTCCCAATGTTATTGTCGGTGCGGCGTGGTGGTTTAACGACACCGTGTCGGGCATAAAAAGACAACTTGAAACCGTATCGGAATATGCGGTTCTCGGCACGAATCTCGGCATGCTTACCGACAGCAGATCGTTCAGTTCGTACGTGCGGTTTGACTTTTATAGAAGGATACTTTCATCGTTTATCGCAGACAAGGTCGACCATGGCGAGTATGACGAAAAATCCGCACTCGCGCTTGCAAAAGATATTGCATACAACAATGTAAAGGAGGTTTTGGGGCTGTGAAAATGACCTTCCGCTGGTATGGCGAAAACGATTGCATACCGCTGAATTATATAAAACAAATACAGGGAATGAGCGGTGTTGTGACCGCTGTTTACGACACGCCTGTAGGAGAAGTCTGGAAAGAAGAAAAACTTGAAAGGCTCAAAACCCTTGCAAACGACGCGGGGCTTAATATGGAAGTTATCGAGTCCGTCCCCGTGCACGAAGACATAAAACTCGGAAAATCCACGAGAGATAAGTACATCGAGGCGTACAAGCAAAATATCATTAACTGCGGAAAAGTCGGCGTCAGGTGCATTTGTTATAATTTTATGCCCGTGTTCGACTGGCTGCGGACAGACCTTTATTTCAAGCATAAAGACGGCTCGACGTCGCTTGCTTACGATCACGAGAAACTGCTTGCGCTCGATCCCAAAAACCTGCATTTGCCGGGCTGGGACGAAAGTTATTCCACGGAAGAACTTAATAAACTTTTGGACGAATACAAGGGAATTACGCACGAAAAGTTGTTTGAAAACCTTGTGTATTTTCTGAATGCGATTATGCCTGCCTGCGACGAAGCGGGCGTCGATATGGCGATACATCCCGACGATCCGCCGTGGGATATGTTCGGCTTGCCCAGAATTATTTGCAAAGAAGACGACTACGATAAGTTGTTTAAGGCGGTGCCGAATAAGCACAACGGCATAACGTTTTGCACGGGAAGTCTGGGTGCGGGCAGGTTCAACGACTTGCCGAAAATGGCGGCAAAATATGCAAACAGGATTTATTTCGCGCATCTTCGTCAGCTGAGATACGACGGAGAAATAAATTTTTACGAAAACGGACATCAGACCGATTGCGGAAACGTCGACGTGTACGCGATAGTCAAAGCGCTTGTCGAAAACGGGTTTGACGGATACGTTCGTCCCGACCACGGCAGAAACGTGTGGGGCGAAGACGCAAAGCCCGGATACGGACTGTTTGACAGAGCGATGGGCGCGTGTTATCTCACGGGACTGTTCGAGGCGGTTGAAAAGGATATAAAAGGAGAGAAAAAATGAGCGTTCCTTTCAAAGTTGATTTAAGTGACAAAATTGTTGCAATTACGGGCGCGGGCGGCGTGATTTGCTCGGAATTTGCCCGTGCGCTTGCGGAGTGCGGCGCAAGAGTCGCGCTTCTCGACGTAAACTTCGACGCAGCAAAGAAATTTGCGGACGAGATTGGCAAAAATGCGCTTGCCGTGCAGTGCAACTGCCTTGACAAAGCGGACATTCAAAGAGCAAAAGACGAAATAAACGCCAAGTTTGGAAAAGTGAATTTTCTTATCAACGGCGCAGGCGGAAACAATCCCAAGGCGACCACCGACAACGAGGTTATGACGGCGGATCTTGAAGGAGCGAAAGACTTTTTTGCCCTTGAAGAAAGCGGACTGAAATTCGTGTTCGATCTCAATATAACATCGGCGTTTTTGGTGACGCAGGTTTTTGCAAAAGACATGGTCAAAACAGGCGGAAACATCATCAATATTTCGTCGATGAACGCGTTTAGGCCTCTTACCAAAATCCCTGCATACAGCGCGGCGAAAGCGGGCATATCCAATTTTACCGAGTGGCTTGCGGTGCATTTTGCGCCGTGTAATATTCGTTGCAACGCAATCGCGCCGGGATTTTTCGTGACAAGTCAGAACAGAACGCTTTTGTTCAATGCGGACGGCACGCCGACGGCAAGAACAGGCAAGATTCTGAACGCAACGCCGATGAAAAAATTTGGAGAGATAAGCGATCTTATCGGGTGTCTGTTGTGGCTCGCCGACGACAAAGCAAGCGGATTTGTAACGGGAACGGTTATACCCGTTGACGGCGGATTTTCGGCATACAGCGGAGTGTAATATGAAACGAGTAATTCCAGTAGTTGTCATAAACGACGAAAAAGAAACGATAGAAATTCTCTCGAAATTGAGAGAAGGCGGCATAAACTGCGCGGAGATCACATTCCGTACGGCGTGCGCGAAAGAGGCAATTGCAATCGGTACGAAAGCCTTTGAAGATATGAATATCGGCGCAGGCACGGTTATCAATGCCGAGCAGGCAAAAAGCGCAGTACAGGCGGGTGCAAAGTTTATCGTGTCCCCGGGATTTTCCGACGAGGTGGCTTGCTATTGTATAGACGAGAATATTCCGTATTATCCGGGGTGTGTGACACCTACCGAGATTATGCGCGCTCTCTCGTATGGATTGAACATCGTCAAGTTTTTCCCTGCGGGCGTGTACGGCGGATTGAAAGCGATGAAAGCGTTGTCGGCACCGTTTCCGCAAATCAGATTTATCCCGACGGGCGGTGTGGATTTGATCAACCTGAAAGAATACCTTGATTTCGACAAGGCGTATGCCGTGGGCGGCTCTTTTATGATGAAAGGCGATATCGTAAAAAACTGCAAGGAGATTGTAAAGATATGCGAGTTGTGACTTTTGGAGAAATAATGCTTCGTCTGGCACCCGAAAACTATTTGCGGTTCGTACAGGCGGACAAGCTTGAAGCGACTTTTGGCGGTGCGGAAGCAAACGTAGCCGTGTCGCTTACAAATTTCGGCGAAGACGTGGCTTTTGTGAGTAAACTCCCGACTCACGAGATAGGACAAAGCGCGATAAATTCCCTTCGCAAATTCGGCGTCGATACGTCGTTTGTCGCAAGAGGCGGCGAGCGAGTCGGCATTTATTATTGCGAAAAGGGCGCGAGCCAACGCCCGAGTAAAGTCATATACGACAGGGCTGGCAGTGCAATCGCAACCGCAACCGGCGACGACTTTGATTGGGATAAAATCTTTGACGGATCAAAATGGTTTCACTTTACGGGCATAACGCCTGCCCTTAGCGATACGTTGTCAGGCATAGTTTTGCAAGCTGTCAAGAGTGCAAAGGAAAAAGGAATGACCGTGTCGTGTGACCTGAATTTCCGCAAAAAACTTTGGAGCAAGGAAAAGGCGAAAGAAGTTATGAGCGAAATATGCAAGTACGTCGACGTCTGCATAGCGAACGAAGAAGACGCAAAAGACGTGTTCGGAATCGAGGCGGAAAACACCGATATTGAAAGCGGAAAACTCAACGAACAAGGTTACGTTTCGGTTGCCAAACAACTTGTCGATAAGTTCGGTTTTAAGGCGGTTGCAATCACGTTAAGAGAAAGCATAAGCGCAAACGACAATTATTGGTCGGGAATGTTGTACACAGACGGCAAGGCGGTTTTCAGCAGAAAATACGCAATGCATATAGTGGACAGAGTCGGCGGCGGAGACAGCTTCGGCGCAGGACTTATTCATTCGTTGCTGGCGGGTAAAAATGCAACTGACGCGATTGAATTTGCAGTTGCGGCAAGTTGTTTGAAACACTCGATCGAGGGCGATTACAACATGGTGAGCAAAGAAGAAGTAGAAGCGCTCGCAAACGGAAATGCAAGCGGAAGAGTGCAAAGATAATAAGGATACTACTATGAAAGAAATTACAATATCAGGTTTTATGATGAAATAAGCATCAAAATGCGGAGCCGCATCGGGCCTTTTCTTTTTATAAATTTTCGCAGGAAGTAACGATAGATATACATCGGCTTTATTGTCCGCCGATTAAGAAAACAATAGAATTCGAGTTGTTTATATGACGGTTTGTTCTTAGGTTAAAAATACTTTAATAATGTCAATAAAAACAGTATGGTATTGAATCACAAAATAAGGTGTTCAACTGCAATTTCTCTATGCGCACCACACAATAATAAAACGAACCTTGATGAAAAGTCAAAGTTCGTTTTATTTTTTACAAGAGATTATTTCGGACTTAAAGTCAGACGATGATAATATTACAAACTTTAACCGGGTGTTACGTGCACACGGTTTTTATATTGCAGGACATAAACGCCGATAAAATAACAAAAAACAGTAAGAAATAATCAAAATGGCGGTGTCGTTTAGCCTGTACGATTTACTCTTTACATTCGTATAGAGTTATGTTATAGTATATATAGATGCAATTTAATAAATACGTAAGCCGGCGTTTTAATAAAAGCGGCTTTGCGATATGTAACGACAAGCATCGATCGGCTTAATTAAAAAATACGACGGGATAACTAGCAGGAGAGTTGAAATGGTAAAGAAATATGGTTTCGGTAAAGAGACAGAGACGGACGCAGTGTCGGAAAAAATAGAAGAAAGCAGTAAAAGCGAGCTTGAAATCGAAGCGACCACCGATGCGGAAGGAACTCATTTTACACTGGAACTAACCGATGAAACGGCGGTATACGGTCTTGGCGAACAAATGAGAGGAATCAATAAGCGCGGGTGGATATATACAAGCCGTAATATGGACGATCCGTCGTTAACGGAAAGCAGAGAATCGTTGTACGGATCGCATAATTTTATTCTGATAACAACGAAAGAAAGAAATTCAGGAATATTTATAGACGCGACCGGACGGGTAACGTATGATATCGGTTATACGAAATACGATGAATTAAGAATAACAGTAAGCGGCGGCTTCGATTTATATACGATTGAAGAAAGAACGGCATTGGAAGTCGTGCGTGAATTCCGGAGAATTATAGGGAAGAGTTATGTTCCGCCGAAGTGGGCGTTGGGATACGGACAGTCGCGCTGGGGATATAAGACCGAAGCCGACGTACGGGAAATAGTATCAGGATTCGAGAAGAATAAATTACCGTTGAGTATGATATACCTTGACATCGACTATATGGACAGGTATAAAGATTTTACGATAGACAAGAATCGTTTTCCGGATTTTGAAGGATTGGTACGCGAATTAAAGGCGAAAGGAATAAGACTTATACCGATCATAGACGCAGCGATTAAAGTAGAAGAGGGATACGAAGTATACGACGAAGGAATAAAGAATAATCGTTTCTGCAAAGACAAAAAAGGAAAAGAGTTTATCGTAGGCGTATGGCCCGGCGACTCGGTTTTGCCGGACGTATTAAACAAAGAAACGCGGGAATGGTTCGGAGAAAAGTATAAAATACTGTTGGACAAAGGAATAGAAGGTTTCTGGAACGATATGAACGAGCCTTCGTTGTTCTACAGTAAGCAAAATTTTGTAAAATGTATAAACGAAATAGCCGAAAAGAAAGGAAAAGATTTGCAGGCGGAAGACTTTAACCATATAAATTATTTGTTATCGCAGCTTGCGAATAACGAAGAAGACTTTAAGAGTTTTTATCATAATGCGGACGGAAAAACGATAAGCCACGACAAGGTTCACAACGTCTACGGCTATTTGTTGACGAGAGCCGCCGCGGAGTATTTCGAAAAATATAATCCGAACAAAAAATATCTGCTGTTCTCAAGATCTTCGTCAATCGGAATGCATAGATACGGCGGAATATGGATGGGCGATAACGCATCCTGGTGGGTGCATATGTTATCCGAGTTTAAAATGTTGCCGTCGTTGAATATGTGCGGATTTTTATATGTGGGGGCGGACGTCGGCGGATTTGACGGGAATACAACGGAAGACTTATTGCTCAGGTGGTTTGCGTTGAATATTTTTATTCCTTTAATGAGAAATCATTCCGTACCGCAAAGCAGAAGACAAGAGCCGTATATGTTCGGAAAAACCGAAGTGTTCCGGAATTTTCTGAATATCAGATACAGGTTGATTCCGTATATATACGAAGAACTGGAAAGATGCGCCGAATCAAACGAAATGCTGTTCAAGCCGCTTGCGTTTGAGTATCCGGACGATGAACGGGCAAAAGAAACAGAAGATCAGTTGATTTTCGGGAAAGAGGTAATGTTATCGCCGGTGTTTGAGCAGAACGCAAGCGGGCGATATGTATATTTGCCTGAAAAAATGAAATTGATAAAGATGAAATCCTGCGAGGAATTTACGGTAACGGAGTTGGAACAGGGGGATCATTATATTAAAATTCCTTTGGATACCTTCGCCTTTTTCGTAAAAGAAAACGGATATTCAAAAATAATGGACTATATACAAAAATAAAGGTAAAAAAGGTTACCTGCGTCCGATGCGCTTCTGAAAGTTGTACGGAAATCGGAATTTTGTCGTCATAATCAAAACAAACGCCGCGTGAACCTTATCGGTTTACACGGCAGTTTTTGTACTCTTTGTTTTTGAAAGTACAGTCGTATCTTTTTTTGTGCAAACGGCTTTTAAGTTGCTTATAATTTTGTCCGGCTGCCGAAAAAGCTATAAAACACGACGTAATATAAAAATCACAATATAAAAATATTTGCTTAAAATTATATCGGGGAGGTTATTATATGGACAGAACAATTACAGTAAAAGGCTATGGGCATGCTTCTTTAAAACCTGATCTTATCGTCGTTTCGATGACTCTCGAAACCGAAAACCGGGATTACGGCAAAACAACGGAACTTGCCGCCGGAAAGATCGAGCTGCTGAACAATTCGCTCGAAAAAATAGGGTTTGAAAAGAAATCCGTCAAAACGACGAATTTTAACGTGCGTACCGATTACGAAAACGTGAGAGATAATAAAGGCAACTATAAAAGCGTGTTCAAAGGGTACGTTTGCAGACATAACTTGAAAGTCGAATTCGGATTCGATACGGGGCTTCTCGCAAAAGTTTTGTCGGCGGTGTCCGAGTGTATGGCTGCGCCCGCACTTTCGATAGCGTTCACAGTGAAAGATCCTTCCTTTATAGGCGAAGGACTTCTGAAGTCCGCGGCGAAAAATGCGAAAGAAAAGGCGGAGATACTCTGTCTTGCGTCGGGAGTAAAGCTCGGCGAGCTTATATTGATTGATTATAACTTCGGAGAAACAAACGTTTATTCCGATACCGATTATAAGGTAGGAAGCCGCATGATGAAAGCCGAAGCGTGCTTGCAGAGTATCGACATAGAACCCGACGACATAAGCGTGGAAGACAGCGCGACTTTTGTATGGGAAATCGTATAACAATTCTGTTCTTGCTGAATAAAAATCATGTATTCTCCTTTTAATTTTTATATAAAGGTGGCGTTATACGCTTTTAGTTTTCAGTAAAAAGTGATAAAATATTTTAGATAGGGTAAAAACCCGTTGCGGTATGTAAAAACGGTTTTATATCCGCAAAATAGTGTTATTCTTAAGAGAAAAAAGAGGTTACTGATGAATTTAAGAAGAGAGTCCGATTCGATCGGCGAACTCGAAGTAAACGAAAACGCTTATTACGGCGTGCAGTCGCTCCGAGCGGAGCATAACTTCAATATAACGCACAGCCATATGCATCCGGCTCTTGTCGAAGCGCTTGCCAAGCTCAAAAAAGCCGCCGCGATAACCAATTACGAAGCCGGTAAATTGTCCGAAGAACGCAAAAACGCGATAATTCAGGCTGCGGACGAAGTTATTTCGGGTAAATTAAGAAAAGAATTTATCGTTGACGCTATTCAGGGCGGTGCGGGGACGTCCGCAAACATGAACGCCAATGAAGTAATAGCAAACCGCGCTATCGAAATTCTGGGCGGTAAAAAGGGCGATTATACGATCGTTCATCCCAACGACCACGTCAATATGAGCCAGTCCACGAACGACGTTTATCCGTCGGCGGGCAAAATAGCGATGGTAACGCTTCTCAACGGACTTCTGCCCGAAATCGAAAGACTCGACAATGCTCTTATGGCTAAGGCAGAGGAATTCAACGGCGTTTTAAAGGTCGGCAGAACGCAGCTTCAGGACGCCGTTCCTATGAGACTCGGACAGGAATTCCATGCGTACGGTACGGCGATAAAGCGCGATTACATGAGAGTTAAAAACGCAAAATCCGTTTTACATACGCTCAATATGGGAGCGACGGCGATAGGCACCGCTATAAACAGCAACCCGTATTATCTCGATAATATAGTCAAAAACGTTTCGAAGGTCTGCGGAGATGAGTATGTTCAGGCGACCGATCTTTTCGACGGAACAAGCAATCTCGACGGCTATACCGAAGTTTCGGGTACTCTCAAAACGCTTGCCGTAGACCTGTCTAAAATGTGTAACGATTTAAGGCTTTTGTCGAGCGGTCCCAAGACCGGCTTTGCAGAAATTATTCTTCCGGCAAAGCAGAACGGCTCTTCGATCATGCCGGGCAAAGTAAACCCCGTTATACCCGAAGTTGTTACGCAGGTAGCCTTCAAGGTTATCGGTAACGATATGACCGTAACGATGGCGGCGGAGGCGGGACAGCTTGAACTCAACGCTTTCGAACCTGTTATATTTTACTCGATGCTCGAAAGTATTTCGATGCTTACGGGTGCGATAAAAACGCTTATCGACAACTGCATAAACGGTATCGTTGCCAACAAAAAACGCTGCGCCGAACTTTTGAGCGGAAGCATTGCCGTGGTTACCGCGCTTTCGCCGTATATCGGTTATAAAAAGGCGGCGGCTATCGCTCATGAATCTTTGGACACCGGCGTTACCGTAAAAGAAATTGTTTTAAGAGAGAACCTTATGGACGAAGAAACTCTTAAAACCGTTCTCGACATAAACGCCATGACAGAACCCAAACATCTAAAGTAACAAGTTAAAAAACAAGAATAAAAGCCGCATAAAATATGCGGCTTTTATATTTATTTAATGTAATACGGTATTATTTCAACGCGACAGGTTATATAAAACCATACCTTTATAAATTGAATTTTTGTATTCTGTAAAAAAGAACGGCTTTTCACCGTTCTTTTTTAATGTTGCTTTAATTTTTCTTTAACTTTTGAGAGAGCAAAGATAAGAGAAGCTTTTAATGAAGAAGAATCGCCGTCGTTATAAATAATAGTGTAAACAGGGGAAAAAAGTCCTGATTTCAAGCGGGTTTCGGACTCTTTTACAAGAGCGGGTAAACCGGTCTCGTAATCGAACTGGCTATTTATTCTGGCGGTAATCGCTTCTTCTGTCATAGAAGATCTTTTTACTACGGAATCTATCCGCGATTTCAGATCGCGTTTTATGATAAAAACTTCGTCAAAGTCGTTTTGCAGACCGCTTTCAAAGAGAACGGGTACTTCCGATACGACCACGCCGCTCGCATTTTTAATGTTATCGAAAAGAGTTTTTACGATATAAGGATGGGTGAGCTCGTTAAGTTTTTTAAGTGCGGCTTTGTCCGAAAACACTATGTCGGCAAGTGTTTTTTTGGATATATTTCCGTTACTGTCCAAAATCTTTTCGCCGAAAAGATTGATGACGGCGGACTTCAGATTTTCGTCGTCATACATGTTCTTAGCTATTTCGTCGCACGAAAATGTCTGATATCCGAGCGATTTTATTATATCCGAAGCAAACGATTTTCCGCTGCCTATTCCGCCGGTTACGGCGATTGAATATTTTGCCATAATGCGCCTTGATTTAAAATAATTTAATGTTTTTTAATTGGTTTTTAATCCGATTTTCGGATTACGTATTTACCTTTTTATTTCGCGTCGAACCAGGTTTTGCCGACCTCCGCATTTGCGACAAGGGGAGCTTCGAGCCGGATCGCTCCTTCCATTTCTTCGGTAAGGAGTTTTTTGACTGCCGGAACTTCTTCGTCCGGAGCGTCGATTATAAGTTCGTCGTGGATCTGAAGAATAAGTTTTGCCTTGAATCCTTCGTTTTTAAGACGGTTTGCAACTCTTATCATCGCTATTTTTATTATGTCCGCGCTCGTACCCTGAAGGGGCATGTTCATCGCGGCGCGTTCCGAAAACGAGCGGAGATTAAAGTTTTTTGAAGAAATATCGGGGAGATAACGTCTGCGTTTAAAATATGTTTCGACGTAGCCGTGTTCGTGCGCAAAGGCGACGTTTTTGTCCATATATTCTTTTACTTCCGGATATTTTTCGAAATATTTTTTGATGTAATCTTTTGCAACGGCAGGCGAAGTTTTAAGGTTTTTCGCCAAACCGTATTCGCTTATGCCGTAAATCACGCCGAAGTTTACCGCTTTCGCTTTTTTGCGCATTTCGGGGGTGACGTCTTTTATCGGGACGTCGAATACCTGCGAGGCGGTTTCCGCATGGATATCTTCGCCTTTTTTATAGGCGGAAATAAGAGACTCGGACTTACTGAAATTTGCAAGAAGTCTTAATTCTATCTGCGAGTAATCCGCACCGACGAGGGTGTGGAACTCGTCTCTCGCGACAAATGCCTTACGGATAATTTTTCCTTCGTCTCTTATAGGAATGTTCTGAAGATTCGGCTCTTTTGACGAAAGTCTGCCCGTGGTCGTAACCGTCTGATTGAACGACGTGTGTATAAGTCCCGTGTTCTTTTCGATAAGAGGTTTGAAACCGTCTATATAAGTGGATAAAAGCTTTTGAATTTTGCGATATTCGAGAATTTTTTCGACGATAGGGTAGTCGTCAGACAAGCCTTCGAGAATTTCGATAGCGGTCGAATAGGATCCCGTTTTTTTGCGTTTCGGGTAGGGTATAGCCAGCTTTTCGAATAAAATATTGCCGAGTTGCTTGGGCGAGTTGATATTGAAGCCGTCGTCGCCCGAAAGGTCGTGAATTTCTTTGTCGAGCTTTTTAAGATCTTCGCCGTATTCTTTCGAAAGTTCCGAAAGCGCCTTTTCGTCTACTTTGAATCCCGTTATTTCCATGTCGAACAAAACGTCCGCAAGGGGGAGTTCTATATCGCTGTACAGCGATAAAAGATTGTCCTTTTTAAGCTTGTCGGTTAACGTTTCAAAAAGTCGGTAAAGCGAGTACGACGGCATGGATTCGGCAAGACGGGCTTCGACGATCGCGTCCGAAAGGCTTTCGTCTTTTCCGGGCGAATCTACGTATTTTATAAGAGAAACGTCATCCGCCGTCGCTTCGAATTTTATGCCGAGAGAACAGAGCTTGTGCATCAGATCTTTTTTGCCGTACACGATAAGACGGTTATTCTTTGAGAAAAGTCTTTTAACGCTTTCTAATATTTCGGACAGATTAAAACCGTCGGATAAAAGATTTTCTTTTACGGGAGCAAAATATTCGGTGCAGCAAGAGTCGTTTACGGTTATAGGATATAAAATAAGATCGGTTTCGAATACGACGGAAAACATATTGTAAGAATTTATTATTTCATTAAGTTCGTTTACCGATAAAATTCTTACTCTTTTTACTGTTTTTTCGGTATTAACGGCCGAAGTATCCGCTGCTGTTCCGGATGTGGCTTCGTGTAAGTCTGTTTTGGCTTCGGTATTTACCGCGCCGTCCGCAGATAATGCCGAAGAATTTGCGGCACCCGAAGAAGAATCTTCGAAAAGATTTTTACGCGACAACAACTTGTTAAAGTCGAGTTCGATGAACTTTCTTCTCGCTTCTACCGAAAACGGAAGGGGATATGTCATTTTTTCAAGCTCGTAAGATACGTCGACGCTCGTGTCGATGGTAGCGAGTTTACGCGACAGTATCGCCGAATCGTGACCGAGAATAACCTTTTCTTTAAGTTTGCCGGTGAGTTCGTCTGTGTGTTTATAAAGATTTTCGACCGATTCGTATTTTTGTAAAAGGGTTATCGCCGTTTTTTCGCCTACGCCCGGAATACCCGGAATATTATCCGACGAGTCGCCCATAAGAGCTTTAAGTTCTACTATCTGCCATGGTGAAATTCCGAGCTTTTCCTTAAAATCCGCATTGTTATAAACTTCTACGTCGGAGATTCCTCGCTTTGTAAAATGTACTTCGGTCTCGTCGTCAACAAGCTGAAACGAGTCGCGGTCGCCGGTAAAAATTTCGGTAGGGATATGCGTGTTTTTTGATATGGTGCCGATAAGATCGTCGGCTTCGAACCCCGGCTTTTCGATACAGCAGATGCCCATTACGGTCAGAACTTCTTTAAGAAGAGGAATCTGCGGGCGGAGCTCTTCGGGCATAGGCTTACGCGTGCCTTTGTATGCGGAATATATTTCGTGGCGGAACGTCGGGTGATGAACGTCGAAACAAACCGCGATATATTCCGGTTTATCGTCCGAGATGAGTTTTAAAAGCATGTTTATAAAGCCGTAGACCGCGTTTGTCGGAACGCCGTTTTTAGAGGTTAATAAAGGCGTTGCGTAAAAGGCGCGGTTTATAAGGCTGTTGCCGTCGATCAAAATCAGTTTTTTCATAAAACCCTCGAAATATTAGTTGCTTTTTTTACTGAACTATGTTATTATTTTTTAGCATTTATCGGAAATTAAACGTTTGAGAAGGGTAAATGTCTGCGATTTGCTATTATATTTATTTTACCAAATCGTTATAAAAAAAGCAAGCGAAACAAAATTCAGATACGCCGGTGTGGTGGAATTGGCAGACGCGCGGGACTCAAAATCCCGTGGTAGCGATACCGTGTGGGTTCGACCCCCACCACCGGCACCAGATAAACGGTTTATAAGACTTTCTTATAGACCGTTTTTTGTTTGGAGCGGCGGGTAATTTATTGAAAACTCCGCAAAATATGCTATAATTATTTCGATAAAAAGCCGTTTGCCAAATATTACCGCGACGAAGTAAAATAAAATTATAAAGAAAAAGAAGATACAAAAAAGGACCTTACCGATCGGTAAAGTCCTTTTATGTTTTATCTGGTTTTTATTGATTTAACAGAATATGCGGTTTATAAGGCTGTTTCGGCTAAGCTATATTAAAAGAAAAACCGAGATCAGTCGTTTTTAACGTGAACGTCGAGCTGATTGAAGGGAATTTCGATTCCGTTTTCGTCGAAAGCTTTTTTAACGGCTTCGTTCATATTGAAGAATACCGTCCAGTAATCGTCCGTTTTGCACCAGCATTTAGCCGACAAAACAATCGCGCTGTCGCCCTGAGAGGACATTCTTACGGTCGTTGCGGGATCTTTTAATATAAGTTCGTCCTTAGCCGCTACGTCGATAATAACTTTCTGAGCCTTTTCGAAATCAGCCGAGTATGAGATTGAGAAGGAAAGATCGACTCTTCTCATATCATTTTCGGTATAATTTACTATTTCGGTAGTCGAAAGTTTTCCGTTAGGAAGATAAACAACTTTATTGTCGGGAGTTCTTATTTTTGTATTGCAGATAAAAATATCTTCGACGGTTCCCGAATATCCGCACGCTTCGATATAGTCGTCGTCCTTAAACGGGTGAGTTACGAGCAAAAGTACGCCGCCCGCAAAGTTTGAAAGCGTTCCGTTTACGGCGAGACCTACGCCTACGCCGAGAGAAGCGATGAGTGCGCTTATACCGCTTGTGTCGAGTCCGAGATATCCGACGATTGCTATTACGACAAGAATTTTAAGGATTACTTTAAGTACGTACGAAAGCGTTCTGTAAAGAGTTTTATTTACCTTGCCGTTAGTTTTTTCTTCGAGTTTTTTGCCTTTTTTGGCGATTGACCTGCTTATGCCGTTGATTATCGCAAAGGATATTATAAGAACTAATATTGCGATAAGAATTTTAATTCCCGTCGAAGTAAGCCATGACTGAATCGTAGACCAAAATTGATTCCAATCCATAATGTTCTCCTTTGTTTTTTGTATTTGCCGAACGGTATTTTACATAGCGTTTTTACCGAAAAACCGTTCAACGGGGAATAGTATATTATAAAAGAAAGCTTTTGTCAAACGACGGCGGGTAAAAATCGCCGTTTTTATCAATATTTACAAGACGCTTTTATTTGTTCCGCAATTTGGTAAACGCATGTGTAAAAACTTTTAGCGATAAACGGGCATAAAGTTTTTTGCCCGGTCAAAATCGCGTTTTGTTTTACTTTCTTAAATTTTGAAACACTTTGAAAGCGAAGAATATTCTCCGAGAACGAGCAGTGTGATTTTATCGGATAAAACGGTATCGGGAGAGACCGAAGCGTTGACTTTTCCGTTTTCTTTTATGGCGATTATGTTTATTCCGAACTTTCTTCTGACGTCGAGTTCTATAATCGTTTTGCCGATCCAGTTATCGGGAACGGCGACTTCTAATATAGAATATTCGCCGAGATCTATATAATCGAGTACGTGATCGGCGGTATAGCGGATAGCAATCCAGTCGGCAAGTTCTTTTTCGGGGTAGACGATTTCGTCCGCTCCGTTACGTAAAAGAAGCTGAGCCTGCCCGTCTCTCTCCGCACGTGAAATTACGAGTTTTGCGCCGAGCTGTTTTAAGAGCCATGTCGTTTCGAGAGAACTCTGAAAGTCTCCGCTTATCGCTATTATGCATACGTCGTAATTACCTATTCCCAGCGACTTCAAAAACGCTTCGTCGGTGCTGTTTCCGATTATCGCATTGGTTACGTACGGTACGGTTTCATTAACCCTGTCTTCGTTATGGTCTACCGCCATTACGTCGTGTCCGAGTTTGTTGAGCTTTACGGCGATGTTCTTTCCGAATCTTCCGAGTCCTATTAAAAGAACCGATTTCTTTTTCATTTTTATACCTCTTTTTTTGTTACGGTGAATTTTTTATCTGAGTTTTTGTCGCTGAAAATTGTTTTTATATTGTTATCGCTTGCTGTTATATATATAAAATTATCCGACGGTTATTTTTGTTTCGGGATAGCGCGCCTTGTATGTGTTGCCGTCTCCGCTTACGGCGAATATTATCGTGAGTCCGCCCGTTCTTCCGATGAACATTAAAAGTATAAGTATAAGTTTTGAGACCGCGCCGAGAGACGGGGTTATGCCGAGCGTGAGACCTACCGTTCCGATTGCCGAAGCCGATTCGAACAGGCAGTCCGAAAGCGGAAGATTTTCGATAAGACTTATCGCAAAGCCGGCGAGCAGAAACAGCGCGATGTAAACGGTAAATATCGCCGCTGCGTTTTTGATGGTGGAGTCGGTTATTCTGCGTTTAAATAAAACGGCGTCGTTCTTTTTGCGGAATACCGAAACCGCCGATGAGAACAAAACCGCGACGGTGGTCATTTTCATTCCGCCGGCGGTCGAGCCGGGCGCTCCGCCGGTCAGCATCAATAGGATCGTAACCGCGAGACCTACGCCCGAAAACGATCTTAAATCCACAGTATTGAATCCTGCGGTACGCGGAGTTATAGCAGCGAAAAGCGAAGCTAAAATTCTGTTTTTTATTTCCAGATCCGAAAATTCGGCAAAGAAGAAATAAACCGCAGGTAAAAATATCAAAAATAAAGACGAAACGAGTATTATTTTAGACTGGACGGAGTATTTTTTTAAGCTGAATTTGTTTACTACAACGTCCTGCCAGGTCAAAAATCCCAGTCCGCCGATTAAAATGAGAAGGCAAACTGTAAGATTTACGGTAACATTTCCGGTAAAAGCGGTAAGAGACGAAAACTGCCCCGAATATCCGCCCATAAGGTCGAACCCTGCGTTGCAGAAAGCCGAAACCGATGTGAAAAGCGCATACCACAAGCCTTTTATTCCGAAATCTTTTGTAAAAACGAACGATAAAATGATAAAACCGATAAATTCGATTAAAAATATACCTTTTAATATGAAGCCGGTAAGCTTCACTATGCCGCCTACGCTCTTTGCCGAAACGGACTCCTGCATTGTTTTTCTTTCGAATAGGCTTATCTTACGACCGGTGAGCAGCGCAAAAGCTACGGATATCGTGATTACGCCCATACCGCCGATCTGAATAAGCAAAAGTATAACGACCTGTCCGAAAGCCGACCAGTGCGTAGCCGTATCGAATGATACAAGTCCCGTTACGCACGCCGCCGAAGCTGAAGTAAAAAGCGAGTCGATGAACGGTGTAAACGTTCGTGACTTCGAAGAAATCGGCATAGACAATATAATCGCGCCCGTAAGGATCAGTCCGAAAAATCCGAGAAGAATAACCATAAATGCCGAAGGCTTCTTTCTTTGTTTGTTTTCCATGGCTAAGTCGAATAAGTTCCTTTTCAAAATTTAATGAAGAGTTTTTAGTAGCTTTATATTGATACAGCTATACCCAAATTATATAACTTTTTTGTAAAAAGTAAAGCAAATACGATCAAAATAAAAGCCGCCCATGCAAAAACGCGCGTTGTCGAACGTAAAACGCTATAAAAATAACGAAAGTGCGTTAAAAGCGGTATGCTTTCCGATACTTGACAAAACAGTCTCTGGAATAATATAATTAAATATACTCAAAAGGAGAATATATGAAACTAAAAATTATAATCTGCAATTTTATATATCTTTTAATTAGCGTGGCGGTGATCGTTTCTTACGCGGTTTTTCCGCTCGTGAGCGTTAAGGTCGATATGAATATAACCGCTTCCGCACTCGAAAAAATGCTCGGCGATCAGGAAGAATTCAAAGACGTCGACATGAACGAAGTCGCAGGCGACGGTATTCCGCTTAAAATAGAGATAAAAACCACTTCTTTGGACGTTCTTGAGGCTATCGTCACGAAAGACAGCGAAACGTATGTTAAAGAAACGGTTATCGGTAAAAACGTGGATAAAACGGTAAAGGCGATAGAACCGGCGTTAAATCGGGTTATGAGCGGCGTTGCAAAGTCCGTAGCCAAAACAGAAACGAAAAATCAGGTAAAAAGTTCGCTTAACGATTATCTTCTCCCGGGCGAAGACGCACAGGAATATATGGATAAGGCGGGACTTGACGACGAATATTTTTCTACCGCGGCTGACGAGTTTTACGACGCGTTTACATCGGACGGCGCGACCGTTGACAGTTTGTCCGAAGTCGTCGCAAACAAAGTAAACGACGCCATAGAAAAACTTTACGAATCCGATCCGCTTAAATTCTCCGCTTTAAAACTTGCGGGAGTCGATAAAGAAACGATTAAGACCGAACTCAACGAAAATCTTGATAAATACGGTCTTGTGGATGAAAAAGGAAACATTTTAGACGTTTCGAAGGTTCTTGCAAAACTTTTAAAATCCGCGCTTTCGGACGGTAATAAAGACGGGAATCAGAACGGAACGACAACAACGAGCAAAAAAGTGTTTGGTACGCTTTCGGCTGCACAGGCTATGCAAAAAGATACCGCTTTATATAATTACAGCGGGGAATGTATCGGCGAAATAACGCCGTACGATGGCGAAACAACCGGCGGCGGAGGCTCTGTGGAAACGGGAGAAACGGACGGCTCGGTCAACACCGAAGAAGATTTAGCCGAAACGTTAAAAGAAATCATATACGAAAAAATTCCCGAATCGGTTATTCCCGCAGTCGCTCTTGCGTTTAAGATTTCCGCTTACGCATGCGCGGTGATACTCGGTATATGGGTGCTTTTCGCGGTTCTTCTCGCGTTCAAGAGTTTTTCGGACTACCCGGGACTTCCCGTTCATATTATATTCGCGATAACGGGAGCGGTACAGTTTATAATGGGCTTAGGATTCACGATACTCGCATTTGCACCGAAAATTCTTAATAAAATTCCGCAGGTCGCGGAAGCGATGAATACATTCGGAACGCTTAAAATAGCGGCGTTTTCGTCTACGATAATCGCAATGAGCGCGTTTATATTCATGTTCTTTTTCGGGTTCTACTATAAACATCTTAAAAACGAATATAAAAGAAGAATGCAAGAGCCCGTCCGCTCGTAAATAATATGCTATTATAAAAAACTAAAAATTTGAAGATAAAAAGCTCACGCAAAAAAATGCGGGAGCTTTTTATTTATTGATTGTTTCCGGTTTTGCCCGATTATGCCGTAGTCGGGAATGTAAGTTTTGATCAATAATCCGAACCTGAAAACCGTTATTTTATACCGAGGCTTTTGCGAGGATTATTTTTGTGACGGGCTTATCGCTTTTTTCAAGGTTTATAAACTTCTTTTTGTCTGCTTTGCAAACTCTGTACGCGGCGTGTTTCCCCGAAAACAGAGCTATCGGCAGACCGCCCGGCGGCATAATCCACTGACCGCACATAACGAAATTTTTAAGACCTTTTATAACGCCTTTACGCATAAGTCCTTTTGATTTTGCCGTTGTTATAAACGACATGTAAGAGCCTCTGTAAGCGTTCACGTAGCGTTCGTAAGTGACGGGCGTCGCAACGTCTATAAGAGTGAGTTCGTCGGAATTTAAGCCGTAATATTTTACTATTTCGTTCCCGATAAACTCGCCTATATCTTTTTTGAATGCGGCGTAATCGTCCTTATTTAACGCTTTAAGATTGTCGAATACCTTGTCGCTTGTCGGAACCATAACGGTTATTGCGGAATGTCCGTCGTTAAGCGTTTCGTCGCGGAAGTGGTTTCTTATCGAAATATGATTTACCGTAAGTCCGAGATTTTTATATGCGTTTATTTCGAAGTTTATTTTTTCGTCCACGGGGCGGGTTCCGGAATATCTGTACGATAAAAATACGCAGGAGTTAAGCGGATTTGTTTTTCTGTCGTTAAAACGACTTTCATAATATTTATCGTTTAAGTTTCCTTCCAAAAGATCGTAAAGCGTGTGATGCGCGTCCGCACTCGAAATAACGTAATCGGCAAACACCCTTTCGCCGCCAAAGAGAGCTACGCCCTTTGCTGTTTTGTTTTCGACTATAACGTTTTTTACGGGCGAATTAAGAACGAGTTTGCCGCCGCCTGATATAAAGCGGTCGCGTATTCTCAGAGCCAAGTTTTTGGAACCGCCTTCTACAATGCCGGCGTCGTTTTTCGAGAACGTCTGGAAAATGTAAAAAAGAGTGTGAACGTTATAGTTTCCGTCGAGCAGCCTTTTTACGAGCTCTTTCATAACGGGAGATTTAAACGTTCCTGCAAATTCTTCCGAAGACATCTTTTTATATTTAAGCATGGTAAAAACCATCGGAAGCATCTTCGAGCCGTACGCTAAAAGTTCGAAAATATTCATGTAATCAACGGGCTTGTCTACCGGAATTTTAACGTGGCGGTATTTGAGAATACATTTAATAAATTTTTCGATCTGCTTTTTATCTTCGGGAGCTACTCGCAAAAGTTCTGCTTTAAGTTTTTCGGGATCGGTGTATAATGTAACGACTTCGCCGCCGATATCGTATTTGCAAAAATACTCAGGATCGATGATCTTCGTGTTCTCGTCGAATGCACCGACGTGTTTCCATAGAGGGAACAGTTCGCTTTCTTTATTTGTGCCGACAATCCAGTGCGCACAACCGTCGATAAAAGTGCCGTCTCTCGTCCAGCCCGTACATTCGCCGCCGGGGATAAAGTGCTTTTCGTATACGGTTACGTCGTATCCGTTATCCAGCAGATAAATGCCTGCGGCAAGTCCCGATATACCGGCGCCGATTATGACGACTTTCTTTTTAGCTGTTTTGCCCGGCGTTGATTTTCGGGCATTGCTTTTATTCGGTAAACTTTCCGTCTTGTATGAATTTTTCATATGTAACTTATTTCCTTTCCGTGAAAATATAAACAAATATGATTATACCACAATGATAAATTAAAAGATAGCTAAAAAGCAGTCAAGATTAAAGATCGTTAAGTAATGGCGATAAAAACGTTCCCGCATTCGGGATAAATCAAGGGGTATTTTTTTATCGTAAATTTTTTGCGAGCCGGAATTTTTGCTTAAAAATAGCCGTTTTTAGCGAAAAAGAACGAAAAAACAACGTCCGTTACGTTAAAAAACGTTCGTTTTCGGCCGATTTCAAAAAGACTTGTTTTTTATAAAAAATCGGATAAAAATTTTTTATATTAAAAATCATTTGTAAATACTTTGTGATTTTTTATTTACAACGAATAATATCTTAAAAAAATCACTTGACGGCGAATGCTTGGTTTGTTATAATAGAGTTACAAATGTAACGCTACGTTTGTTACTTTTACAAAAGAGAGGTATTTTTATGCCCAGAAGTTTTATGTTCACTAAGGAAGAAATAGTCGCCGCCGCCGTTCAGCTCACGAGGGAAAAGGGCATAGATGCGGTATCCGCCAGATCTTTGGGCGAAAAGTTAGGCGCGTCTTCGAGACCGATATTCAGCTATTTTAAAAGCATGGACGAAGTGAAGGAAGCTATAGCGGAATCTGCTGCCGAAATTTATAACGGTTATATCGAAACCGAAATAAAGAGCGGCAGATATTCTTCGTACAAGGCTAACTGCATGGCGTATATACGCTTTGCGAAAGAAGAAAAAGAACTTTTCAAAATGTTGTTTTTAACGGACACTTCGTCCGGAGACTCTTCGGACGATAGCGACGAAAACGAGATTGAAGAAGTAAAACCGCTTGTGAAAATTTTACAGAAGCAGCTTAATTTTTCGAGAGAGAACGCAGAACTTTTCTTTTCGGAAACGTGGGTTACCGTTCACGGCATTGCGGCGATGCTTGCGACCAACGATCTCGACTGGACGGACTCATATATATTAAATGTTTTAAACGACGGTTTTACCGGAATAAAATACGGAATCGAAAATCGTCAGTGACGGTCTTTTGCTTCCGACAGAAAAACAGTTCTGGTTCCGGAACGATTTTTGATAGCCGAAACAATGAAAATACAATTTGTTTTTTAAGCGGAATTATTGAAACATTCCGCTTTTTTATTCTAAAAAACTCTTGACTTTATTTTATTTTATGTTAAGCTATATTTGACGTTTGCCGCAGCGCAGGCGATTTGCCGCAAAATTATAGAGATAACGGCGGCGCAAGATAATCATGTATGTTATCTTGAATTCGGAGGTTTTATGATAAAAAATCAACCCGCAATGGGCTGGAACACCTGGAACACTTTTACAGAAAATATTAATGAAGAACTTGTTCTTCAATCTGCCGAAGTAATGGTTAAATCGGGGCTTAAAGACGCCGGTTACGAATATGTCGTTATCGACGATTGCTGGTCGCTCAGAGAGCGCGATAAAAACGGCAGACTTGTACCCGATCCCGTCAAGTTTCCGCACGGAATGAAATACGTCGCCGATAAAATTCACGCTATGGGACTTAAGTTCGGCATGTATTCCTGTGCGGGAACGCTTACTTGCGCAGGCTATCCCGGAAGCTTTGATCATGAATTTATCGATGCGGCTACGTTTGCGGAATGGGGGGTGGATTATCTTAAATACGACTACTGTTTCCGTACGGTGGTTCCGGGATATGTTTCTTACAAAAACATGGCGATGGCTCTCGCTACCTGCGGAAGGGACATTCTCTTTTCGGCGTGCAGCTGGGGTGCGGACGACACTAAAGTGTGGATAAAGGAAACAGGAGCGAACAGCTGGAGATCTACGGGGGATATAAACGATAGCTGGTCTTCGATAAAGTTTATCGCTACGTCGCAGCTTAAGGCTCTCGAATACAACGGGCTGGGATGCTTCAACGATATGGATATGCTTATTTGCGGAATGAACGGCGGCGGTACTATCGGAATCAACGACGGTTGTACTTACGATGAATATTTTACTCATTTCGCATTATGGTGTCTGCTGGGTTCGCCGCTTATGATCGGCTGCGACATCCGTAAAATGGACGAAGCGACTAAAAAATACCTTACAAATAAAGACCTTATCAGAATAAATCAGGATAAAAAGTATTGCCAGCCTTTCTGCGTAAATCCTAGCGGCGATAAGTACGAAAAGAATTATAAACTTTCGGTAGATAATGCCGAATTTTACTCGAATTACAATACGTCTACGCCGGTTATAGCCAAGTATCTTGACGACGGAAAAATTGCTATAGGCGCATTCAACTTCACCGACGGTAAAACAGACAGGTGGTGTTCTTCGTTTAATCTTCAGATGGTGGGGCTTCCCGAAACGACCGGAAAGACGCTTTTATTAAGAGACGTTATTACGGGCGAAACGTTCAAGGCGGTAAACGGACATTTTGAAACGTCTCTCGAACCGCACGCTTCCAAAGTATTCATAGCGGAAGTTGTGGATAAATAAAATGAACTGCCGTAAATGCGGAAAAGAACTTATTCCGCTCGAAGTATCTCTCACAAAAAAACTCATAAACAGGGGAGCGACGTCGTTTTTGTGCAAGTCTTGTCTTGCAAAGGAATTTTCGACAACCGAAAAACATCTTGACGAAATGGCTTCGGAATTCAAAAAACACGGCTGTCTTCTTTTTATGGACGAATAATAAGTATAAACTCGGCGTTTGCCGAACTGAAAAAGCGGAACGAGTTGGTCGCTCCGCTTTTTTTGTTTTTATGATAAAAGCCGAAATATAAATTTATTTTTTATGTTCGGTTTATGTTTTCAGACTGAGTTTTTCAATCAAAATTACCGTAAGTTCGTCTTCCTTTACCTTAAAACCGATAGTAAAGTCTGCGAACGACATTTTATAAATTCTTTCGGGATCGCTTTGGTAAGACGGTCTCGGATCGTCAGCAAGACATTCCGTAAGAGCTTTCGCTTTTTCTTCCGGAAGCAAAGATTTAAGGTTGTCCGGTATGGTTACGTTAAGACTGTATCGTTGAAACTCATCTGCAAAGCCGCTTATTGCGTCGCTGTGACAGTCTGAATATTTTATATAAGGCTTAATATCGTAAACGGGTGTGCCGTCCACAAGATCCAGTCCCGAAACTTTTAATTTTACTCCGTCAGAAAAGTCGACGGAGATAAGCTTGCATGAAGAAAGGCCTATTTTATTCGGTCTGTTAGGCGATCTTGTCGCGAATACGCCCATCCGTTTGTTTCCGCCGAGTCTCGGCGGCCTCACCGTGGGCGAAAACCCTTCTTCTTTCGTTAACGAAAACCCGAAAACAACCCATAAGTGCGAAAAGTTTTCTATCCCGCAAAATGCTTCTTTTACGGCGTATTCCTTTTCGAAAACTATTTCGGAGATAACCGAAGGTGCTCTTCCGCTCTGTCTCGGAACGCCGAATTTTTCCTTAAAATCGGATTTTACGGTCGCAATTTTCGTTATTACGGTTTTGTTTTCGTCAAAATTTATATTCATATCGTAAGTATAATAAATTTTTTGTTAAAATTCAATTATTTTTTCTTAAAATATGATATAATAAAAATAAAGCAAACAAAAGTTCGTATTAAGGGTATGACGGAGCGGAAAATGGACAGAAAAATTTATCTTTGCATAGATCTTAAAAGTTTTTTCGCTTCGTGCGAGTGCGTCGAACGCGGACTCGATCCGATGACTGCAAACCTTGTCGTCGCCGATAAGGACAGGGGCAGAGGCGGCATCTGCCTTGCGATTACCCCCGCAATGAAAAAACTCGGGATAAAAAACCGCTGCAGACTTTTTGAAATTCCGGATAACGTCGATTATATCATCGCAAAGCCGAGAATGAAGCTTTATATGGATTATTCGACTAAAATATATTCGATATATTTACGATACGTCGACAGTGCAGATATCCACGTGTATTCGATAGACGAGTGTTTTTTGGATATCACGCCATATCTTAAAACTTACCGGATGACCGCGCGTATGTTCGCAAAAACGCTTATGCGGTCGGTTTTGGACGATACAGGTATCTCTGCAACGTGCGGAATAGGTACGAATTTATTCCTGGCGAAGGTTGCTCTCGACGTAACGGCGAAGCATGCGCCTGATATGATAGGCTTTTTGGACGACGAAGAATTCAAGGCGAAAATCCTGCATCACAGACCTATAACGGACATATGGAACGTCGGCAGGGGAATAGCGAACAGACTCGAAAAAATGGGCGTTTACGACCTGTACGGCGTAACGCAGCTCTCCGAGGAGCGGTTGTATGAAGAATTCGGGGTTAATGCGGAGCTTCTTATCGACCATGCGCGCGGCATAGAACCTTGTACGATAAAAGATATAAAAAATTACAAATCGAAGACGACGGGATTATCGAACAGTCAGATTTTATTTAAAGATTACGATTATGAAAGCGCGTTTATCGTCATTAAAGAAATGATAGATCTTTTAAGTCTCGAAATAACGGATAAAGGCTATCTTGCGGGTTCGGTTTCGCTCTATGTCGGGTACGGGAACAAAGGCTTTCCGTCCTATTCCGCAACGATGAAACTCAAAAGTCATACGAACTCTTTCAATATGCTTAAGGCTTCTTTCAGGGAGCTTTACGAAAGGGGAGTTTCACGCAAAGAGCCGATAAGAAAGGTCGGCGTCGGGCTTAATAATCTCGTGCGGGCGGACTTTTCTGACAGAGACCTTTTTACGGACGACGCGGCTACGGTTAAGGAAACGCGCGCCCGTCGGAGCATAGCCGGAATAAAGGATAAATTCGGTAAAAATTCCATTCTTCGGGCGATGGATTATCAGGAGATGGCGACCGCGAAAGAGTGGAATAAACTAATAGGCGGACACAATGGCGGAGAAGATGAAGATTTCGGAAAGGGCTAAACAATTTATGCCGTTTTCAGCATTAAAGGGCTTTGACGATATGATCAAAGTAGAAAACAAAGAACCATCCGACAGAAAAATTTTGTCGGAAGAAGATTCGGATAACATAGGAATGGTTCTCGGTGAAATTAAAAAGAACGACGTGGTAAAAATAACTTTTTACGAAACAGACGGCTATGTTACGCTTACCGGGATCGTCGCAAAGATAGATTACGATATGAAAAGATTAACCGTAGTAAAACGCGCGATCGATTTTGAAGATATTTATTTTATCGAAAAGGTCTCGTCTTTTACTGAATAAGAGTAATAAAGGTTTGTAAAATCCTTGCGGTTTTCGGACTTTTACGAATTTTTGTCATATATTTCAACAAGTTTGCGATTATACATTGACAAACGATTTTTTTTATGCTAATATAGGTAAGCAATAGGCGAATTTTCGCTTTTTATATTCAAAAGATCGGTGTAAAACGGTATCGGATTGCAGTTTTTTTCCGATTATATAGTCCGGTTGGAGAAATACCCAAGTGGCTCAAGGGGCTCCCCTGCTAAGGGAGTAGTATGTGTTAAACGTAGCGCGGGTTCAAATCCCGCTTTCTCCGCCAAGAACTTTCTGATTTGACCTCCCGTCAAAGGGTTTGAATCAGAAAGTTTTTTTGTTTTAAACTATTGTAGTATTTCTGCCGAATAATGAATTTGTTAAAATAATTCCGCCGTAAGGGGCATCGTTAAAAAGCGGATATGTTTTATCGTTTTTTGACTACGATTGAGATCCTGCACTTTTCTGTGCCGGATCTTTTTGTATTATTAAAAATATAAACGCAAACCGTAATGAGAGCGATATAAAAACGGAAAAAGACGGAAAGGTTAATATAAGATAGTCTGAAACAGAAATTTATGGTTAAGTTTCGGCGATACATTGCCAGAGAAAAATAAAAGCAACGGTAGAATTATAAATTTTATTTATAGAATGTTACAAATATCAATGATGGATGATTTGATTAAAAAATTATAATTTAAGTTTTACGGTTGATAATCAATCGGTCATAAGTTCGGGATATACGATAAAAAACCGAATTTTAGTACAAAATCGAGGATTATAAATGAAAAATTCCCGTTCAAATGGAATATTCGCTTAAACAGAGAATGCACTTCTCTCGTATTGAGAGAACGGTAGAATAAACGGATAGTCGATTTTTTAACGTTCTCTTGACAGTATAGCCTTTTATTTATAAAATAAAAAGCGAAAATAACGATAAAAAAGTTCAATATCGTCGTTGTAGCCTTAATGAAGAGAGCCAAGGCGGCGGGAAACCGAAAAAAGAAAAAGTAAAAGAGCAAAAATGATTAAAAGAAAAACAAAAAATTTAATAACGACATCGCTTGCGTTTATTTTTTTGCTTAGCGTGGCAACTCTTTTAAGCGGATGTTTTTTAAGCAACAAATACGAAATCGCGGGACGCGTTCTCGTGGACGGAACTCCCGTAAAAGGCGTAACCGTTTCATGCGAGAAGACCGAAACCACGACGAACAAAAACGGCAAGTACAGACTTACGGGACTCCAGGGCGAAGTGAACGTAAAATTTTCGTCCGAAGAATACTGGTTCCCGGACGAAACGTATAACTTCAGCAAAAAAGCGGTTTGCGACAGCACGAACGGGAAAAAATACCGTACCGTTTCGGGCGTGTGCGTGAACGGAACCGAAAAAATAGCGGGCGTGAGAGTAGAACTCACCGACGATCTCAAAAAACTCGTTACCTTTACCGATTCTAAAGGCGAATTCAGCGTAAGTAAGCTCGTCGGCGACGTTAAAATAGAAGCGACCGACGGCGAAAAGAAGCTTTACTCAAAAACTTCGCTTTATAATAAAGGCGAAAACGACAGGGTAGAAATCGTTTCGTACTCGACCTTTACGCTCGGATTTACCCTTGCGGACAGACTTGTTTCGGCAGACTTTAGTGCAATTTACGACGGCGAAGAATATCAGGTTTCGGCAAACGGAACGCTCGAACTTACTTCTGCGGAATACGGAGCGGAAATAGAGCTTATATCCGACGAATTCGGATTTTCGGAAAACCCCGTTGTAATCTCCGAAGAAAACGAAATTAAGACCGTTACAATTTATAAAAAGTATACCGTAAACGGCGTTGTGAACTGCGGAAACGAAGCTATAGAAGACGCCGGAGTTTATTCCGACGGAAATTTAGTCGCGACGACGGACGCGGACGGAAAATTCACCGTCGAAGGTTTGTTCGGAGAGAACAAACTCTTAATCAAAAAAGACGGCAATGCGGAAGAAGAAATTTCGGCAAACAAAGATAATACGGATTTTACCGTAAATCTTAAAAAGTACGTTACCGGCGTGGTTACGACGGACGGGCTTAACGCAGAAGGCTTGGCGATAAAACTTATACCCTGTAACGGCGAAACCGAACCGCAGATTGTAAAAACAGATAAAAACGGCAGATATAAAATACTTGCCGAAAACGGCGATACGATCGAAGTGTCTGACGAAAATATTTATTTCGAAAAGGTCGGGGCTTTAATAAAAGGCGATTTGTTTACAGTTGATTTTTCCGGCGAAAGATATTACGACATTAAAATCAAACTCGTAAAAGACGACGAAGCGGAATTTGCGGCGTACATAACCGACGATAAGAACATCTCGGTAGATCTGGTCGGAGCGACGGGAGAGAACTCGGTTAAGTTTGAAACGATAAACGGCGAATATACGGCAAAATCGGAAAAACTCCATGGCGAAAAAACGGTAACTTTTATCAGGGGCGGATACGCCGCAGAGATAACGGCAGGCTATCCGGCGGAAAAGACCGAAGAAAAGTCGATAAAAATAAGCTACTTATTAAATAACATAGTTATCAATATCAAAAAAATCTATAAAATAAGCCCGGTAATAAAATCGGGCGAAACGGTTATAGAAAACGCAAGACTTTTTGTTAACGGAACCGAAATAGTTCCGAAAGAAAACAAAGCGTTTGACTTCACGTTAAAAAAGGGCGACGAGCTCACCGTAACGGCTGGCGGCTACGACGATTATAAAAAAACTTTCGACGGCAATGCGGAAGATTTGTCGGAAATAAATCTCATTTACGGCGTTAAAGTAAAAGTTCTGTGCGGAACGAAAGTCCTTAAAAATTACGAACTTAAAGTAAACGGCGAAAGTTACCCGTATAAGACAGACGGCGAATATGCGGTTGTAAGCGGCCTTAACGGAGAAAATAAAATCGAGATTATAAAGGACGGTTACGTCTTCGATATATCGGATAGCGGCAGCGATTGCGTTACTGTAAATAAGTCGGCTACGATAAACGCGACTTCGGAATATTTCGTCGTGATAAAAGTTTCGGTAGGCAAAGCCGCCGCCGTAAACGCTAAAGTAATTTTATTCGACAACGCGACGGGAGAAAAGACTGAATCATTTACCGGTGACGACGGAACGGTTAAGTTTGAAAATTTAACTTCCGAATACACGGTAATAACCGAAGACGTGGACGGCGTAAGATTCAAACCCGATTACTTCACCATAGAAGAAGGCGGAAGGTTCACCTTTGCGGACAGCGGATATCTTATTACGATAAAAGCTGCGGTGGGCGATACCGTTCTGCCGGGCGTAAAAATCTCTTACGGCGGTAAGACCGTTACGACGGGAGAGAGCGGCGAATATAAAATAAGCCTTTCGGAAGAAACTCAGGTCGTTATCGAAAAGGAAGGATACGAGTTCGATAAAAATATTCTTGACGTGACTTCGGACGACGACGGCAAGACGATTTTACTATCGGCGACCTATACGGTAAAAGGTAAAATAACGAGCGGCGAGACGAATCTCGGCGGAGTAACCGTTACCGCAGGCGAAAAAACAACCGTTACCGGCGAAAACGGCGAATACGTTTTATCGGGAATAGATAAAATGAACGAAACGATAAGTTTCAAAAAAGTCGGTTTTGTTACCGAAGAAAAGATTGTAGCGGGTTATACCGCTTTAAGCGCGTCGCTCTATGCGGACCTTAAGTTCGACGTAAGATGCGGCGAAGATACGGTTGAAGACACTATATTAAAAGCAAACGGTACAGAAGCGGATAAATTTTATCTCGGCGACGAAATCGAAATAGTTAAAAAAGGTTACGAGTTCGGCTTATTAAAGATTACCGAAGAGCTTCTCGGAACAACCGTAAAAGTAAACGGTTCGTACTTTATCGAAGGTACCGTTTTAAGCGGAACGATAGCCGTCGGCGAAGCGAAAATAATCGTAAACGGCAAAGAAAAGACGGTAACCGGCGAAACCGGTGCGTTTACTGTAAAAGGTCTTACGGATAAATCGGTAATAACCGTCGTAAAAGACGGATACGAAGCGGAAGATATAACGGTAACCGTACCGATTACCTTAAAAATTCAGGCGACGTACGGAATAAAAGTCGTTATCGCGTCGGACGGAATTCCCGTAGAAAATGCGGAAATAAAGGTCGGCGGCTTACGTAAAGCGGTAACGGACGAAACCGGAACGGCTTATATAAAAGGTCTTAAAGGCGAAGTGATTATAGAACCGGAACTCGGCGGTTACGAATTTACAGGCAAAACCAATATCACCGCTCCCGAAGATTTAACGTTTACCGCAACGTATTCGGCAAGCGGTTCGGTTCTTATCGGAACCGACGGACAGGCGGTTAAAAAAGCGAAGATAAAACTAAACGGCTCTGACGGCGGATATACTGACGATAAAGGCAGGTTCGAGCTGAAAGGACTTTCGGGAACGACCGAAATCGTATTCGAAAAGGGCGGTTACGAAATCGAAACGCTTAAGCTTACGAAGCCTTACGCCGAAAACGTAAAAGCGAAGTTTTTTGTAAACATAACCTTTGACGGAGACATAACGAACGCTTACGCGATTATAAACGATACGGAATATCTCGTCGTCGATACAGACCTAAGCTACGGTCCGTTCGATACGGCGGTAAAGATAAGCTTTAATAAAGACGGTTACGTTTTCGAACCCGAAAAGATCGAAGCGAGAGATTATACGGTAAAAACAATATCAATACTTAAAGCTTTCACCGTAAAAGGTAAAATAACTTCTTCTTCCGGCATACCCGTTATAGGCATCACTGTTTCCGGCGGAAACAGGACGACAGAAACGTCTTCCGACGGATCGTATGTCCTGACGGGACTTACCGGCGGCGTTCAGATCGGAGCGAAGTATTCTTTCGTAGTGAACGGCACAAACGTTTACGAACACGATTCTGCTGTTTCGGGGACCGAAGTATACGTAACCGATACCGATAACGTAAACTTTACGATAAGCGACGAAGCTTACGCCTGGTCGCTTTACGAATATAACTATCTCGTAAAACTTGGAAGTTACGGAGACGTGGCTTACAAAATAAAGGGTACCGGCGACGTAACGGCAACCGCCGGCGTAAAAACCTACGGCGGATTTATAAAAATAAAGGATAATTCCGGCAATATTTTGACCGAAAATTCGAATTACGGAAACGTTGTGTTCGGTATAGATCCGAGAGTTTCGCTTTTGTCTTATAAAAAGGCTTCCGGTACAAACGTAACTTATACGCAGATAAACGGAGATAAGATAAGGGGCGCGAATAACGCCGACTACTCGTCGGCAAGCTTCAACGACGTTTCCGAAAGCTCGTATGCAGACAAGTACGGCGCGGGTGCCGACGGAATACTGATTTACAATATCGACGACACGACGGTAGATTCGATTTCGTTAAGCGGCTCGGCGGCGGGAACTACGATTTCGATGAACCTTAAAACGACCGACAAAATGTTCGCGGCGTACAAAAAGCAGATAAAAGAGATGAGCAACGTTTCGATGGAATCGTTCTCTTACGTAAGACTTTACTTTACGATTAACTTAAGTGGCATGGTAACTCACGTCAAGATCGAAGAAAAGTACACCGTAAAAACAATGAACGCCACTTCTTCTGCGGTACTCAATTACGATTATACTTACACGGGTATACAGGATCTTTCGGGTTTCAAAAAAGACAATCCGACCGTTCAGAAGCTTTTGGGAAGGTAGAATTCAATAAAAACAAATTATAAAAAAAATAGAACAAAAGGCAAAATGTTTCAGGAGAAAGAAAATGAAGATTTTCAACAAAAAAGCGTCTAAAATAGCTGCGGTTTCGGCAATGCTGATAGCCGGCGCGTTTATGACGACCGGCGGCGCGACTAAAACGGCTTACGCTTCGACGCTTTCCGAAAAACAAAATATCATAAAGACGGTTTCTTCCGTCGGAAACTATTCGTTATTAGAAAAGTCGGCGGATGACAACAACTATAACGTCTCGAACTACGTCGCAAAGTATGTAGACACTATACAGACTCCGTCGTTTTCGGTAATAAACGGAAACGAACTTAAACTTACCACAAAGGGCGCGGCGAAGGGAAGCTGTTGGTATAATGCGAATTTCTTCGTCTATACCGACCTTTCGGACAATCTTTCGTATGCGATAAAGAACGGCGCAATATCGGTTAACGCTTCGGTTTATCTTAAATCGGGAACGGAAAAAAAGACCGATACAGAAGATAAAGCGTATGCCGATCTTTATGCGGGAGTAAGAAACGGCGATTCGTCGTTTACGAATAAATCAACGAGTAATTCGGGTGCCGAAGATAAAAACTTTTCGTCGGCTCTGTCTGTCGCTTCTTCGCAGAATCAGGGCGCTGAATCGAGTAATTATCTTAAATACGAAATGAATCTTTCCTCGTCTGATCTTGCCGGATCAGAAGTTAAGTCGCTTATGCTTCGCGCGCATAGCGAATTCGTATTCGACTGGTTTGTTCAGTACAACACGCTTTATATGAAGGATCCCGTGCTCAGAATTACGACTGACGATGAGGAAAAGCCTTACGTTTCTGGCGTTACCGTTTCGGACGGCGAAAACGGAGTCAAAACGGCGGAGATAGAAGTGGCGGACAGCGGAAGCGGCGTTTATACCGTAAGCGTATACGACGGCGAAACGTTGATTTCCGAAAAGACTTCGGAATATTCGGGTGACAGAAGAGCGGCAACGTTCGGATACGAACTCGAAGCGTGTAAAAATTATAAAATAGTAATAACCGACAACGTAGGCAATACGTCGGAATATCCTTTGGCGGTCGGCGGGATTTCTGCCGAAAAACTTTTCACCGACAAGGCGATAAGCTTTACCGCAAATCTCCCCGCTATATACGATTATCGCTTTACGCTCGACAAAGCTGAACCTACGAAAAACTCGGCGCCGTTAACCGAGCTTGACGGCGTTACTGAAGCGGAAGTTGCAGGCAAGGGCGATTATGTAATTAAAGTTTACGGATTTTCGGACAGCGGTTATGCGGTTAAGTACGAAGTATCTTTCAGAGTGGACGATACCGATTATATTATTTATAAGACGGTTAAAAACTGCACGGTAGATTTGCCGTCCGCGGTAAGGTACGGAACTACCGTTACGCCCGAAATTGTACCGGAAAGCGGTTACGAACCCTATAAAATAATCGTTGACGGCGAAGAAACGACCTGTCTTGACGGCTTTACGTTAACGATAACCGAAGATACTTATATAGAAATAATTTGCAGAAGAAGGTTAACGGATCTTAATCCCGAAACAACCGAATTTTTATATAACAAATTCGCGGTTGAACTTAAGTATTTAACCGACGCGGATTTATCAGCCGTAACGTTTACTTATAACGACTCGCCGGAACTTCCGTCAGCCGCCGGTAAATATTCGGTAAAATGGTATGCGGATAACGACGAACTCGTAGGAAACGGCGAATTTACCGTAATAATAGATCCGCTTGTAATAAACGTTTTATCGGTAAAAACCGAATACGTTTACGGCGACAGCGAATTTGTATACGAACTTTCTGCCGTAGACGATGCGATAACCGTTAAATTCACCAATGCTTTAGGTTTGGCTCCGGTCGGCGGCAAACCGAAACTTCCCGGAAAGTACGGCTTCGAATTCGTTTCGGCTGATCCGAGCATCGAACTCGATGGCGAAATGTCGGGTAATATGACTATCGAAAAGGCTAAAATAAGCTTTGACGTATCGGTTCCTTTCGAAAAATTCGAAGGTATAAGAGAAGAACTCGAAATAAGACTTAAAGAAAAAATTGAAGAGATCAAAGATAAATTCAAAGTTTGTCTTTATTACGAAGATTCCGAAGTCGAAAGCATTTACGACGCGGGCAATTACAGCTATACGATAGAGATCGACGACGAACTTAAAGACCTTTACGAAGTCGAAGAATCAGACGGCAGTTTCGTTATCGAACCCAAAACGGTTACCGTTCTTCCCGGGAGAGGACAGTACAAATACGTAGGTCAGCCCGACGGAATTTTAACCTATACCGCGAGCGAAGCTTTGCCTCGTGGTTTATCCATGAGCGGCGCGCTTTTAAGAGAAGCGGGCGATACCGCAGGGGAATATCCCATTTATATAGGCACGCTCCGGGCGACGGACGATACAACGGGTGAAAAGACGGTTAATTACGAAGTAGAACTCGACTCTTCCGAACAGGTTTACTATACCGTTTTATCGAGAAAGGCGGTCGTGAAAACTTTCGGCGCGAAGGCTGCTTTCGGCGAAAACTTACCCGAAGTAAATTACGCGTTTTTGTACGGCGAACTTGCCGAAGGCGATACGCTTACCGTTATGGCGGAAGAAAAAGCCTATAATGAAGACGGAACGCTGAAAGCGGGAACTTATAATCTTGACAGAATAATCGTAACGGACAAAAACGGCAACGACGTGACCGTCAACTATTCGGCGGTAGTCATAGCCGGTACGTTAACCGTTACCCCGAAAGTGATTACCGTAATACCCGAAGGATTTACGAAAATTCACGGGCAGCCTGACGGAAACATAGGTTATACCGCAATAGGACCCGAAGAAAAAGAATCACTCGACATAAGAGTATACAGAGAAGCAGGCGAAAGTGCGGGAATCTATAAAATAAGAGCGGAAATCGAAAATAACCCCGGTTATGAAGTAGTCGTAAAGGACGCTTATTGCACGATTCTTCCCGAAACGATAAGAGTGGAAATGCAGAATTACTTTAAAGTTTACGGCGAAGCGGATCCCGAATTTATTCCTTTGGAATCGGATCTTATTAAAAAAGCCGATCTCGTGTTTGCAAGGGAAGAAGGCGAAACAGTCGGAGAATACAAGATAGTTCTCGCATCCGTCGGCAATCCCGATTACAATATTGAATACGTTCCCGCGGTGTTGACGATTGAAAAAAAGGTCATAAACGTAAAGGCTGACAGCCTTAGCAAGGTTTACGGCGAAGCCGATCCCGAACTCACATTTACCGTTTACGGTGCGGATAACGACGAAGCAAAGGTAAAACTTTTAAGAGAAGAAGGCGAAACCGCCGGCGAATACGAGATAACGGCTACGTCGGACGTGAATTACGAATTAATGCTTAATAATGCCGTATTCACCATATTGAAGGCGGAAAAAGAACTCGACGTAAAAGACGTTACCGTAACGTACGACGGAACCGTAAAGGAAATAGAAGCAGGAGAAACGGTAACCGTAGTTTACCGCAATGCGAATGGCGAAGTCGTCGAAGCTCCGGCAAACGCGGGCGTATACGAAGCTGAAATAATTTTTGCGGGAGACGAAAATTATAATCAGACTATATTCTATGCGAAGCTTACCATTCTTAAAAAGGAAGTAACCTTTGTAATAGATCAGTCGCCCGTATATTACCGCGGCGAATCCGTTCGTCCGGAGTTCACTATGTCTGACGACGTAAACGCCGTCGTAGAATGGGTTTCGGGAGCTCCCGATAAAGCCGGAATTTACTACTATACGATAACCGTCTCGTCCGAAAATTATTACGGCAGGATAATAAACTATATTGCCGTTATTTAAGACAGCCCGTATAAGTTTAACAGTATATGTATCGGCGAAACATAACCATAGTTTTAGTTTGACTCCGAAAATTTTTATAAAAGAGGATAAAAATTTCTAATTAAAATTTCATAAAAGTCCGCATGTCGCCCCGCAATAATCTGCAGCGTGCGGACTTTTTTCTTATAAAACAAAAAAGGCGAAAAAGCGGCATTTTTTTCGTCAAAAAAGAGAAAAAAATTTAAAAAATAGGGTTGACTTTTACGATTTAATGTATTATTATATTCTATGCTTAAAAAGCAAAGCAAATTTTTATATAAAAGGAGAGTTTTGTTATGGCAAAAAAGTTAAAAATCAGCGATAACACGGTTGCGGCTGTTTTGTACGTTCTGGTCGGCGTTTTATTCTGTATTTTCAAAGCAGGCATGCTTAATTGGCTTCTGACGGCCGCGGGCATCGTATTCATTGTTTTGGGTGTACTCGACATCCTTAAAAAGAACCTTGTAAACGGTATCGTAGAAGCCGTTATCGGCGTGGTTATCCTTGTCGGCGGATGGGCTTTCGTTAACGTTGCTCTTATTATCTTCGGCGCGCTTCTCGTAATCAAAGGCGTTCTCGATCTTATGGCTGCAATCAAAGCCAAAGCGGGCGTCTTCACTATGATTGCCGCGGTAATTACCGCTGTAGTCGGCGTGCTTTTAATCGCTTCCAAGTGGGTTATGTTAGACTGGTTCTTCATCGTTATGGGTATCATCCTTATCATTGACGGCGCTATGATGCTTATAAAAAAATAACAGCTGTTTGCTATAATGAAAACGCGGCGGAATTCCGCCGCGTTTTTAATTGCACGATTTCGTATAAATTTTTTTTATTTATACTTTTTTAAGTATTATATTCGGCAAATTTTATATTTTTTATTGTCTTTTATAATTTTTATAATTGTCTTATATATAAATTTATATTATAATATATAATAAGTTACAGATTAAAAAAGTCTTTAAATAAAAGGATACGCAACCGCCGTAAAAGATAAAATCCTGTTAAAAATAAAATTCGTTTTGTTTTTACAAATAGACGTTTTTACTTCTTTGTGTCGTTCTGTTTTTTGTAAAAAAAGGTTATACTTAAGGTACAAAAATAAAGACGATGCCGCTTATGCGGCAGCCCGAAAGGGAAAGGAGAAAAAATGGATACTGATAAAATTTATGCGGAAGCTATAGTAAACGAATATTCGGTAAAAAAGGCTTCGAAGGTAGTCGCGCTTAAAAAGCTCGATCAGAAGGCAAAACGTCCCGCCAATATTTTCGCATATACATTCGGAATTATAATGACGCTTGTATTCGGAACCGGCATGTGTCTTGCAATGAAGGTAATCGGAGGCGATTCTATGCTGATGACCGGTATAGGTATCGGCGTAGGCGTAGTCGGTATGGCAGGAGTCGGACTTAATTATCCGATTTATAAAAAGATTCTTAACAAAGGTAAAGAAAAGTACGGTTCCGATATATTAAAACTCGCAAAAGAAATTGCCGAAGAAGAATAATAAAGCAGACTGAAACGTCATAAGGAGGGCGGAATGAATAAAAACGAAAGTAAATATTTTAATACCGCCTGCCTTATGGACGAAGCTCTTTTGCAGCTGCTCGCTAAAAAAGACTACGAGTATATAACGGTAAAAGAAATATGCTCCAGGGCAGGAGTCAACCGCTCGACGTTCTATCTCCATTACGAGAACATGGACGATCTTTTAAGAGAGAGCGTTTCTTACATGGAACGCGCCTTTTCCGGAAAGTTTGAAAAGGCAGGCACCGATAAGATAGACGTAAGAAAGATGACTAAAGACGAAGCCGTCCTTATAAAGCCCGAGTATTTAAGACCGTATCTCGAATTTGTAAAAGAGAATACGGAAGTATATAAGCTGGCTGTAACTAAGGGAGAGCTTTTCGGTTCGGCAGCTGCTTTTAAAAGAATGTACGGTAATATTTTCGAACCGGTTCTTAAAAAATTCGACGTTAAAGAAGAAGACAGACCTTACGTCTTTGCGTATTATATGAATGGCGTGCTTGCAATCGTAACGACGTGGATAGATTCCGGATGCAAAAGGTCGGTGGACGATATAATAAGGCTTATTACCGAACACGTGCCCGTTCCCGATAACGGAAATACGTATAAATCAAAAGCGTCAGAGGCGGACGAAAATGAACGAAAATAAAAAAGAAAAACTTATGTCCGCCGTGAAAAAGGTGCGGGAAGAAGAGCTTGTTTCGGTAATAACGGTAGCGTGTTTCGCCGTGTACAATCTTGTTTTGGGGCTTATACGGAATTACCACTTCGCAACGAGCATCGGCATATATTATCTTCTCGTGGCTCTTACGAGAGTTTCGATCTTATCGTCGTTCAAGATAGAAATCGAACGGCATGGCGAAAAGCTAACCGTAAAAGAGAATAGAAAATTAAAAAGGAACGGAATTATTTTTTCGTCCCTTTTGCTCGTTCTGAATATCGCGGTAGTCGTTCCTATAATCCTGATGATACGACAGGAGCGGACGTATAACTTCGGTATGATTCCGGCGATAACGGTAGCGGCGTATTCGACCGTAAAAATAACGATTGCCATATTTAAGCTTATAGAAGGGAATAAAAAGAAGTCCGTTATAAGGTCAACCCGTAATTCCGTAAGACTTATCGATGCGCTGGTCAGTATACTTACTCTTCAAAATACCCTTATCGCGGCAAACAATTCTTCCGGCAGGGAAGATATGAGCATATTAACCATAATTTCGAGTTTCGTAATATACGCGGTTATAGTTTTTATCTCGGTAAGGGCATTCATAATGAATTATAAAGAGTCGGGAAAAAAAGCGAACATCGTTTCGCCAGAAACAGCGGACAAGGCTTAAAATAAAGGACGGTAAAATATGGAAATATTCATAAAAATTCTCGTATGTTTTTTTGCCGGTGCGGGAGCGGGTATAGGAACAGGGTTCGCCGGTATGAGCGCGGCTGCGGTGATAGGTCCGATACTTATAACTTTTTTGGGCGTTCCGGCATATCAGGCGGTAGGCATAGGGCTTCTTTCCGACGTTATAGCGAGCGCGGTCAGCGCATATACCTATAAAAAAAGCGGTAATCTCGATATAAAAAACAGTCTTATTCTTCTTGTCACTGTAGTCCTTATGACCGTTACAGGGAGCTTTGTCGGAAAACTCGTTCCCGAAAACGCCATGAGTTGGACAATGCAGATCGCGATGATTATTTTAGGTTTAAGGTTTATAATAAAACCCGTCGCGACCACTAAAGAAGACATGGCTGCGGTTTCAGAAAAGGCTCGTATAATAAAGTCGGTTATCGGCGGAATTGTTATAGGGTTTATCTGCGGATTCGTGGGGGCCGGCGGCGGAATGATGATGCTTTTCGTACTGACGTCGTTTTTAGGGTACGAAATGCACGTTGCCGTCGGTACCAGCGTGTTCATAATGAGCTTTACCGCACTCACCGGCGGAATAAGTCATCTTGTAATAGGCGGAATCCCGGACGTTCTGATTTTAATTCTTTGCGTACTGTTTACTCTTATCTGGGCAAGAATTGCGAGCAAAATAGCGAACAAGGCAAGTTCCGTAGTGCTTAACAGAGTCGTAGGGGCGGTTCTTATCGTTACGAGCGTTATAATTCTGGCGGTAAATTATTTGTTGTGATTTATCGGTATATTATCTTTCAGACTAAAGATAATTCCGTATTTTTTACCTTTTACCGATATTTTTACATAAATATTATATTTTACGTTTGAAGGCGGCTTTAGTTTGACAATTCCGCCTTCTTTTTATATAATATTAAAGATAATTTTGAGATGATTGGGATAAAGGAATGAAAATGGAATACGTTCTTGCAATAGATATCGGCGCGTCGAGCGGGCGGCATATGCTTGCTCATATCGAAAACGATAAAATTTTTTTAGAAGAAATATACCGCTTCGATAATTATATCGACGGTTCGGACGGCGTTAAAACCTGGAACGTAAAAAGACTTTATAATGAAGTTATAAACGGTCTTAAAAAAGCTAAAGATATAGGCAAAATTCCTTTATCGGTAGGAATAGACACCTGGGGCGTCGATTACGTTCTGATGGATAAAAACGACGAAGTTTTATCGCCAGTCTATGCTTACAGAGACGAAAAAAATTATAAGTTGTCTGAAGACGTGTCAAAGATTATTTCGTTTGAAAAGCTTTTTGAAAGAACGGGTATAGAATTCGCCGTTTTCAATACCGTATATCAGTTATACGGCGATAAAAAATCGGGCAAAATGAGTAAGGCGGAAAGCTTTTTGATGATTCCCGATTATCTCAATTTTTTATTGACGGGCGTAAAAAAGCAGGAATACACTAACGCCACTACCACGGCGATGGTCAACGTAAAAACGCACCGCTTCGACGAAAAAATAATAGATAAACTCGGCTATAAAAAGTCGCTGTTTAACGAGCTTTCGCAGCCCGGTACCATCGTCGGAGAATTTACTGAAGAAGTACAAGCCGAAGTCGGCTACAACGCTACTGTGATTTTACCGGCGACGCACGACACCGCGAGCGCGGTTTTAGCCGTTCCCGACGACGGAAGAAGAGAAGCCTATATTTCGAGCGGAACGTGGAGCTTGTTAGGAAAAGAAGTCGGTCGCGCAGTTACCGATAACCTTAAAGGCATGAGCTTTTCCAATGAAGGCTCTATAAATTTTAATTTCCGTTTCCAGACGAATATTATGGGAATGTGGATATTCCAGAACGTTAAAAAACAGCTCGGCGGCAGTTTTATCGAACTTACCGAAGCGGCTGCAAAATCGGAATATACGGGAACGTTTGACGTAAACAAGAAAGAGTTTTTCGCTCCGGACGATATGGTAAAAGCCATACAAAACGACTTTACCGAAAGGGGAATAACCCCGCCTTATGCTGCGGGCGATATATGCAATTCGATATTTTTAAGCCTTGCCGAAAGTTATAATAAAACAATCCGCGGTATAGAAGAAATTCTCGGCGAAAAGATAGAAGTTCTTCACATAATCGGCGGCGGCAGCCAGAATAAACTTTTAAATAGTTACACGGCAAAACTCGCAAAAGTAAAAGTTATGGCAGGTCCCGTAGAGGCGACGGCTATCGGTAACGTTTCGGCGCAACTGGTTGCGTTGAACCTTATTGAAAATTTTTCTGAAACTAAAAAAATGATACTCAATTCGTTTGAAATACAAGAGGTATAAAAATGTATAAATCTGCTAAAAAACAGTACGAGAAGTACGGCGTTGACGTAGAAAAAGCTCTTTCGAAACTTTCGGGAATTCCCATAGCCATTCATTGCTGGCAGGGCGACGACGTAAAAGGCTTCGATAACGAAGGTTCGCTTTCCGGCGGAATTCAGACTACCGGCAATTATCCCGGAAGAGCGAGAACTCCAGAAGAACTCATGCAGGACATGGAAAAGGTATTTTCGCTCGTTCCCGGAAAGAAAAAACTTAACGTACACGCAAGCTACGCTATTTTTAAGGACGGCGAAAAGGTGGACAGAGACAAGCTCCAGCCCAAACATTTCAAGCCTTGGGTGGATTTTGCCAAAAAGCATGGCTGCGGTATAGACTTCAACCCGACGTTTTTCTCTCATCCGCTCGCTAACGGACTTACGCTTTCGTCTCCCGACGAAGAAATAAGATCGTTCTGGGTACGCCACGGTCAAGCTTGTATCAAGATTGCGGAATACTTTGCTCTCGAAACGGGTTACCCCTGCGTTATGAATATCTGGACGGGGGACGGCTTCAAAGATAACCCAGCCGACAGAATGGGACCGAGAGAAAGATATAAAAAATCTTTGGAAGAAATACTTTCGATAGGTTTCGATCACGATCTCGTAAAACCTTGCGTAGAATCCAAAGTTTTCGGCATAGGCGTCGAAAGTTACACCGCAGGATCTGCCGAGTTCACTCTTTCGTTCGCGGCTAAAAACGATATCCTTCCGCTTATGGACAACGGTCATTATCATCCGACCGAACTCGTTTCGGATAAAATTTCGTCGTTGCTTCTTTACTATCCCGAAATCGCTCTTCACATTACCCGTCCGGTAAGATGGGACAGCGACCACGTAGTTTTATTCGACGACGAAACGAAGGAAATCTGTAAAGAAATCGTCCGCAACGACGCGATAAACAGAGTTTATATCGCGCTAGACTACTTCGACGCTTCGATAAACCGTATCGCCGCCTGGACTATCGGCGCAAGGAACGTAAGAAAGGCTCTTTTATACGCCCTTCTCGAACCGTCGGCATATCTTAAAAACTTACAGGACGAAGGCAGATTTACCGAACTTTTAGCCGTAACAGAAGAACTTAAAACGCTTCCTTTCGGCGAAATATGGAACGAATATCTCGAAAGAGAGAATATGCCCGGCGCCGAATGGATAGAAGACGTATTCGAATACGAGAAAAACGTTCTTGCTTTAAGAAAGTAATTTTTATTATGTTTCGGTTATATTATGGTTTGTATTTATACAACCTGTATCGCCGGAATCATACCGTAATTATACCGTTCTCATTTACGATAAAAACATAAAAAAGCTAAAAAGCGACCGACGGTCGCTTTTTTTGTCCGTAAATTCGTAAAAAATACGGTAAGCGGCGGCAGAAAAGCAACGCTTTTTACGATTTTATCAAAAAACTTGCTTTTTATAATATTTTATAATATAATATAATTTGTTACGTCAAAGCAAAGGCGTTTAATCAAGGAATATAAAACGATTATACCCGTATAAAGCGGTAAAACGGTGAAATATGACGACGGTTCTGAATTATATAGCGGTTTTTTTGGCCCTTCTGGTGGCTCTTCCGGTGCATGAGTTCGCTCATGCTTTCGTCGCGTATAAATCGGGCGACCTTACGGCAAAAATGGAAGGCAGACTTACGTTAAACCCGATGGCTCATTTCGATATGCTGGGGCTTTTGTCATTACTGTTTTTCCATTTCGGTTGGGGCAAACCCGTTCCGATAAACCCGTACAACTTTAAGCACAGGCGGCTCGACAGCATACTCGTATCGCTTGCCGGGATAGTTTCTAACTATCTTCTCGCATTTATAATTTATCCGATAGCCGTTTTATACTGGAATTACGTTTATCCGCTGATAAGCGCGATAGGTTTTTTAGGATACGTCGGGTACGTCATAGGTATCGCGCTGTTTTATATCGTAGACATGTCGTTGTTCCTTGCGGTGTTCAATATTCTGCCGCTTTATCCGCTGGACGGTTTCAACCTTTTCGACGCGCTCAACACGACGAGAGGAAGATTTTATCAGTTCATGAGAAATTACAGCGAATATATTCTTTTAGCTCTTCTTTTGCTCGGAGTAGTGGCGGATATTACAAATGTTCCTTCCATGGACATACTCGGCATAGCTTTAAGCTATCTTAAAGGGATAATCCAAATTCCCATAACTGCATTCTGGGGGTTGATTTTCTGATGGCGGAATTTGAATCTACAGTCGATTACGATACTTTTTTAGGCAATTTCGAAGGGCCTCTCGACCTTTTACTGCACCTCGTGAAAGAAGCGAAGATCGAAATACGCGATATATTCGTGTCGGACGTAACGGAACAATACTTAAAATACATAAGAGCCATGCAAAAGCTCGACGTGGACAAAGCCGCCGAATATCTGACGATGGCTTCTACGCTTCTCGAGATAAAGTCAAAAGCGCTTCTCCCGAAGATAGAAGAGGGTGAAGAAGAGGACGAAGGCGAACTTTTGGTCAGGAAACTCGAAGAGTACAAACTCTTTAAGGAAGCAAGCGAAAAGCTTAAAGAAACCGAGAACGTAGACAGGTTTTATAAAGAGCCGGATAAATCGGTCGGGGAAACAAAGGTCGTTTATACGGACTTCAACGTACAGGGACTCGTGGACGCGTTTTTCAAGCTGATGATGCGCGTGGACGAAAAGCGTATAAGAGCGGTCGAAAACCGTGAAATCCCGCGTGAAGTTTTTACCGTCCGCGACAGAATAGATTTTATAAGGGCGACGCTTTTAGATCGTCAATATGTAAGCTTTTTCGAACTGTTTGACGAAAACGTTACGAGAAGTCAGCTTATAACGACCTTTCAGGCGACGCTCGAATTATTGAAATTACAGTACATAAAAGTCGAACAGAACGAAACTTTCGGCGATATTACATTGATATTAAGGGAAGACAGAAATGAAGAAATCGGAGAGATTGACGAGTATAATTGAGGCGGTAATATTTTTATCGGGTACGCCCGTTGCGGTGAAAGACATTGCCGAGAAGCTTGAAGTATCCGAAAGCGAAGTAACCGCCGCCGTAAACGAACTTAAAAAAAAATACGGCGAAGATTCCGGCGTGCAGCTTATGACGTTCAATAAGAAGCTGCAGTTCTGCTCCAATCCCGACCTGCACGAAGAAGTAACGGGCGTTCTCAATCCGATAAAGGAAAAAGAACTGTCGAGAAGCTTACTCGAAGTAGCGGCTATCATCGCGTACAAGCAACCTGTTACGAGAATAGATCTCGAAGAAATAAGGGGCAACAGCGAATACGCCGTCCAGAAACTTTTAGAGCTTAAGATGATAGAGCCGGTCGGTCGTAAAGACGCCGTCGGAAGACCGGTCATGTTCGGCACGACGGATGAATTTCTGAAGCGTTTCCAGATAGAATCGCTGGACGAACTTCCGGATTACGAAGAGCTTTTAGCAAAAATAAAAACAATTCACGGCGAATCCGAGTCTGGCGAATATCTTTATAAGAAAGACGTTTACGTCGAAGAAAACGATCCTGAAGCAAACAGCGGTGCTGCTTCAACGGCAAAAGATACCGAAGGCGAAGTCGCCGCAACAGAAGTAAAAGGCGTCGAAGCGGAAGACAAAACGGAAGAAGACTTCGAACTCCCTCCGATCGACGATGAAGAAATTCCGGACTTTTTAAAGGGAGAAAATCTTAAAAAGGGTGGACGGCAACGAGTAGAATCTGCCGTAAAAGTCCTTAAAAAAAAGAATTATCGGCAAAAATAAAAACGCCTGCGTCCTCAGGAATAATTAAAAGATAAATGCAGAGAATAACGGTATGACCGCAATTTACGCGGCGACCGTTATTCTTTTTATTTTGAATTTTCCGATAAAATTAACGGCAGCCGCATGTTTTGAAACGGCGAATAAAAGAGTTTTCGGAAAGCTTAAAATTTTCGGAATAAAAATAATCGACTTCGGAGCGGAAGTATATTTAAGCGGAATAACCGTTTATTTTGCAAAAAAGCGTAAAATTTTGGGCGTAAGCGACGTTAAAAAGGCGGTTTCGGTGCCGATGATAAAGGGGATACTTATAACCAGAGCGATTTTTTATGCGAGAACGAAAAATCCTTCTTCGGCGGTTATGCTTAAAGGAATTTTGTCGCTTGTTTCTATGGTTATTAAAATATTCGACAACGCTATCGTTCCCGAATCGGTTATAGAAATTCTGGACTTTAACGAAAGCGTAAGAGGGAACGGAACCGAACTTTACGGACTTTGCGATCTCGTTTTAACACCGATTATAGTTATGCTTCCGTTTATTTTTGCGGCGGCGAAAAAGATAAAAAATAAAATCATCGCAAAAAACAGATAAAAATAATCAAAGGAGTTTTGATGAGTAAAAACGGCAACGACGTGACCGAAGCGATTGCTTTGACCGTAGAAAAACTTAAAGAACTTGCCGGCGCCGACATTCTTACGGGGCGCGGCGTAAAGACGGAAGACGGCGGACTTTTCGTACCGTTTTCGTCGGTTACCGTTATGTATCTCGTGGGGACGGGCGAGTACGGCAAAGTAAGCATATTTTCTAAAAATACAGATCTTCCGAATATGGGTGCGAGCGGCGCGGTCGTTACGATGAAGCCTTCCGCATTTTTAACTTATAAGGACGGGAATTTTACTCTTTTAAAGGTAGCGGAGTCCGTTCCCGAAAAGGCTTTGAACATTGCCGAAAAGCTTTTTGCAGGTAAAGAAACGGTAAGCGTAAAGAAGGTCGAAGCAAACGGCAAACCCGCCGTAAAAGAAACTAAAAAGGTGAGAGCATGAAACTTTTATTAAAATTATTTACAGCGTTTATAATGATGTTCGCGAATATCGGAGTAGTCGGTATCGGACGAAAAAATAAGACAGCAGACGGTATACCCGCGGCTGCGGGGGTAAGCAGCTTTGTGTCGATGGACGTTTATTCAAAGCGGACGCTTTTTGAAGAGAACGGTTCGGCGAAACGCTACCCCGCGAGTCTTACGAAAACGCTTACCGCGATCTGTGCGATAGAAAATAAGGATATAGATTCCGAAGTCGTAACAGATAAATCCGTCTGCGGCATAGAAGGTTCGAGCATATACTTAAAAGAAGGCGAAACTTATACCTTAAAAGCTCTTTTATACGGACTTATGTTAAGGTCCGGCAACGACGCTGCAACCGCCATTGCAAAATACGTTTCGGGCTCGGTAGAAAATTTCGCCGATTTAATGAATAAAACCGCCTTAAAAGCGGGAGCGAAAAACAGCAACTTTACCAATCCGCACGGACTGCATGACGAAAATCATTACAGCACTGCTTATGATATGGCTCTTATTTCCGCTTACGCTTTAAAAAACGAAACTTTTGCCGAAATCGTAAAAACAAAGCGCGTAAAAGTAACTTATAAAGATCCTTCGGGGGAAGAAAAAGTAAAAGTCTTTATAAACAAAAACAAGATGCTGTCTATGTACGACGGGGCGGACGGGGTGAAGACGGGCTTTACGAAAAATTCGGGAAGATGCCTTATATCTTCGGCGACTATCGGCGGCTTTTCGGTAGTAACGGTGGTTCTGAACACGTACGACATGTGGAAAAAATCAAAAGAACTTTTAGATTCGTCGTTTAATAATTACGAGCGCGTTACCGTGGCAAAAACCGACGAAATGGTTGCTTTTACGGATATAGAAGGCGAAACCGAAAAGTGCGGGCTTTATATAAAAAACGACATTATTCTGCCGCTTACGAAAGAAGAAAAGGAGAGTCTTAAAGTAGAAAAAGAATACCCTTTAAGCTTAAAACGACCGATAAAAAAGGACGAGCCGGTCGGCAAAATTAAAATTTATGCTTCAAATAAGTTGATTTTTGAAGAAAAAATTTATACTATTATAGAGAAGAAATAAAATAGTTAAAGTTAAAAGTAAAGATTTTCAGGCGAGGTTTAAGACCCGAACGCCCATACCGGAAGACGATTTTTACCGATTTCACTTATCACTTAAAAGAGGATGCTATGAGAATAAACAAATATTTATCGGAGAGCGGCGTGTGTTCGCGAAGAGCCGCAGATAAGCTTATAGAAGACGGCGAAGTAAAAATCAACGGTAAATCCGCAAAACTCGGCGACGACGTTACGGACGACGATCTCGTAACCGTCGGGGGCGAAGTCGTTTCCGCGGTAAAAAAATACGACTATTACGCCATGAATAAGCCAAAAGGTTACGTTTGCACCGTAAAGGACGATAAGGGAAGAAAGACCGTAATGGATCTTCTTCCGCCCGGTATACAAAGAGTCGTTCCCGTCGGAAGACTCGACTACGATACGGAAGGACTTTTGCTTTTTACTAACGACGGCGAACTCACGAATAAACTTACTCACCCAAAAAACGGCGTTTACAAAACCTACCTTGTAAAGGTCGAAAGTTACATACCCGACGAAGCGTTGAAAACTCTTTCGAGAGGCGTCGAACTCGACGGCAAATACACTAATCCCTGCAAGGTAAAACTCATCGAAAGGAACAAACTCGGCACTAAACTTCACGTTTCGATAAACGAAGGCAGAAACAGACAGGTAAGAAGAATGTTCGAAGCGATAGGTTTCGACATAGACTTTTTGAAGCGTATCTCGATAGGCGAACTTACCGTTTCGGGACTCGACCGCGGCGACGTGAGAAAGCTTAATAAAAGAGAAATCGAATACCTTAAGAGTTTATAAGACAGAAATGTTATAAAGAAAAAAGGCAAAACAAAAGGACGGATGACCGTCCTTTTTTGTATGAATTTTTATGATAATCTGCGTTTCGGCGTAATTTTATCAGAATTTGCGGATAAGACCTTTAACTACGCCGATGACCGAAACGTTATCGAAGATCATGTCTTCCATTTCGTCGTTTTCGGGATGCAGAACGACCTGACCGTTGCGTCTATAAAGCCTTTTTACCGTAGCGGAATCGTCGACGAGCGCGACTATAATCTGCCCGTCGTCGGCGGAATCCTGCTTTTTTACTATAATCGTATCGCCGTTGAAAATGCCGGCGTTTATCATACTGTTTCCTGAAACTTTAAGGGCGAATTTATCGTCCGAAGTTCCGAATTCTTCGGGGAGAGGACAGTATCCGTCCAGATTTTCGACCGCGAGAATAGGGACGCCCGCCGCTACTCTGCCGACGACGGGTATCATTTCGGCATGGGATTCGGAACGTTTGCCGAGCGAAATAGCTCTGTTTTTAGCGGGCGACTTTTCGATTAGACCGCGCGCTTTGAGCCTTTCGAGATAATCGTAAACTGTAGCCGTTGATTTTATGTTGAGCCTTGACTGAATTTCTCTCACGGAAGGCGGAAAGCCGTTGTCTTCGATATAAGATTCGACGTATTCGTAAACAGCAAGGAGTTTTTCTTCGAGTTTTTTCATTTTAATCTCCGCTTTTATAGTAAAAAGCCGAAAACGACCTTTAAGCAGAATTATTGTAACATCAACCGGAAACAAAAGTCAAACGTTTGTTCATAAAATGCGGAAATTTGTCGAGAAAGCGAAAAATTTAGCGTTTCGGCGGTTAAAAAACGTTCGTGGGTGTTTACTTTTAAAAATATTCTTGCTATAATATCAATGTAGTAGCTTAAAAAGGCATTAGGCGGGATAAGCGGATTTTTGCCGGGTAACCGGCAGCTGCGGTTCCGCAACTACAGTAAAGGAGAAAAAGATGGAAAACAATCTCGAAAAGAAAACAGAAAACACCGCTCCCGAAACAAAGAATAAAAACAAAAACGGATTTTTTTCAACCGTTTCGGGCAAAACCCTTGTAGGAGTCATGTTCTTCACCGCTATTGCGCTTTTGTTCGCCATTTTAGACGGAACGCTTAAATGGAAGATGACTTCGCACCCGATACTTACGTTCTTATTCCTGTTCGTTGCGGGAACGGGCGTAACATTCATCGTAACGGGCTTTATGGCTAAATTCACCTGGTATGCGTTTATAGGCGGAGTATTGTTTGCGGTCGCTCTTTTATACGCTATGATAGACGTGTTCCATGCGATCTGGTGGATAGTTCTTATAGTAGTATTCGCCGCCGTAGCGATACTCGCCATGGTTTCGGTATTATACTTCGGCAACAAAGCGGCGGATTCGGACGACAGAAAGCCCGGATACAAGAGTTATAAAGAAAGACAGGCGGAAAAGGACGCCGCGGTAAAAGAAAAAGACGCAAAGGAAGAAATTCCCGAAATAAAGTCGTTTAAAGACTGACAACAATAACGTGCATTTATGAAAATTACGAAAAAATATTTTGCGGCGATTCTTGCGATGATGACCGTATTCGCCTGTTTTTGTTTTTCGGCGTGCGGAGACGGTAACGGGAATTCTTCTGACGTTACGAAAGTACATGATTCTTCCGCATGGTTTACCGAAGAAGAACTTGAAAAAGTCGGTCTCGGCGGGCTTGGCGCGCCGGAAGGACTTGCCGGCGTAATGACGACGGATACTCATTGGTACGGCGACGGGTACTCGTTTTCGCAGCTGTGTCCTGAAAGAGAAAAACTCGAACAGACGGCTGACGTTTATCTCGGATATTTTAAAAACAGATACGGTAAAAATTTCGGCGTCGCGGCTTTTTACGCTCACGGAACGACTGATAATACTTTCTACTATAATATTGTTCCGAAAAGCGATTTAAAAGATTATTACGACGATAACCCGTCTTCGTTATATAAATTTTATTATATTACCGATACTTCCGTTGCCGAAGACGGATATCTTACCGAAGACGCCGTATGGTCTTTGGACATAAGGTACGAATTCGATACTTCGTCGGAGGCGTATAAGTTTAAAATTTTTATCGAAAAAGAAAACAAAAGCAGCAACGGAATTTATACGTATAAATACAGACAAAAAAATTAGTACGCCCCGAAAGGGCAATAATCAGAATACAAGAATAAAAACGCCGGTATCTCGGCGTTTTTAAAAGTCGGAACGGTTGCCGCAGACGACAGGCAAAAATTCGCCGTCCCGAACGGAAAAACCAACGGAGAACTTTTATTATGGACGTTAAAAGAAATCTTACCTTGCTTACAGACCTTTATCAGCTTACTATGATGAACGGTTATCTCAAAGAAAACTGTAAAGACGAAGTGGCTATATTCGATATTTTCTTCCGCCAGAACGGAAACATAACGTATTCGCTCGCTTGCGGACTCGAACAGGCGGTCGACTACGTTACCGGAATAAACTTCGGTACGGAAGAAATAGATTATTTAAGAAGTCTCGGAATATTTTCCGAGGAGTTTCTTGAATATCTCGAAAACTTCAGATTCACGGGGGACATTTACGCCGTACCCGAAGGAACGCTAGTATTCCCGGGGGAACCCATTCTTACGGTAAAAGCTCCCGTCATGCAGGCGCAGCTGATAGAAACTGCGCTTCTCAATATAATCAACCATCAGACTCTTATCGCGTCGAAGGCGGCTAAAATAAGACATGCGGCGAAAGACGACGTGGTAATGGAATTCGGTCTCAGAAGAGCGCAGGGACCGGACGCGGGTATTTACGGTGCGAGAGCGGCGGTAATCGGCGGATGCGATTCGACCTCGAACGTTCTCGCCGGAAAAATGTTCGGTATTCCCGTTGCCGGTACGCACGCGCATAGCTGGGTAATGAACTTTAAGGACGAATACACGGCTTTCAAAAAATATGCCGAAATTTACCCCGACAACGCGCTTTTGCTCGTGGACACTTACGACACGATAAAGAGCGGCGTTCCGAACGCCATAAAAGTATTCAAAGAACTCGAAGCCGCGGGGCATAAACCCGTAGGCATAAGACTTGACTCGGGCGACCTTGCGTACCTTTCCAAAAAGGCTAAAAAAATGATGGCTGACGCCGGTTTCCCTGACGCGAAGGTCTGCGCTTCGGGCGATCTCGACGAAAATCTCGTGAATTCCTTGAAACAGCAGGGAGCAGAAATTTCCATCTGGGGCATAGGAACAAAGCTTATAACGAGCGAAGACATGCCTGCATTAGGCGGCGTATACAAGCTTTCGGGCGTGGTGGACGAAAACGGCAACGTTATCCCCAAAATCAAAATTTCGGATAACTCCGCGAAGATCACCAACCCCGGCTTCAAAAATATTTACAGAGTTTACGATAATTCGACCGGAAAAGCCGAAGCCGATTTTATCTTTCTGAGAGAAGAAGGCGATTACGACGAATCGAAACCCCTTACTTTAACTCATCAGTACGACAGATGGAAGAGTATAACGTTTAACAACTACACTCTCCGCAAATTGCAGGAAGACATAATAATAAACGGCAAGGTTGTTTATAACTTCCCGACGCTTAAAGAAATAAAAGATTACGCCAAGCGCGAACTCGATACCTTCTGGGAAGAATACAAACGTCTCGTAAGTCCGCATATCTACAAAGTGGACCTTTCGGATAAGCTTTACGAGCTTAAAACGAAGATGATCGACGACGCGAGAAAACCCGAAAAACAAAGATGAAATTAAAGCTTAAAACCGATAAAAAAACTATCGCGAAAAGAATAATATACGACGCGGTTATCCCGATATTCGTTTTAGCAGCCCTGATACTTGCGGATTATTTTTCTAAAATGTATTTCGAAACGCATTACGAACTCGGCGAAACGAAGGGAGAAGTTATAAAAGGATTTTTCCGCTTCCGTCTCGTGCATAATACGGGCGCGGCGTTTTCGTTTGCGGCGGATAAGCCGTGGGGACAGACTCTTTTTAAGATAATCACTCCGATCGCGATATGTCTTTTTATCGCGTTCTATTGTTTCAGCGGCAGAAAGAACGTTTTTTCGAGATACGCTCTCGTACTCGTGATAGCGGGAACTCTCGGTAATTACATAGACAGACTCGCAAAAGGTTACGTCGTCGACTTTTTATCGTTTACTCTCTTATTCGGTTACGATTTCCCGATATTCAATTTAGCCGATACTTTTTTGTGCGTCGGAATAATAATCATATTTATATATTATATTTTCTTCGATAAAACTCTTTTTAAGGACGACAAGGTCGCAATTTCCGCTCCGAGCAAAGATTTAGGCGGCGGAGAGGCGATGGAAAAAATCGACTTCGGAAGCATTGCCGAAGAAGAGACGGACGAAAAAGAGAATATGGCGGTTAAAGAAAGCGGTTCGGCGGGCAAAACCGGAGATATGAACGCTTCCGGGAATACGGAAAAAATGAAAACGGACGGCGAAGCCGCCGGAAAGCTACCGGAAGGTAAATAAAATGGAAGAATTTTTGTTTACCGCAGAGCCTTCGGACGAAGGCAAAAGAATAGACGTAATTTTGTCCGAAAAGACGAAGCTTACCCGTTCGCACATAAAAACGGCGGAGAGCGGAATATCCTTAAACGGTAAAAAAGTAAGCGTCGGTAAAACGGTAAAAGCCGGCGACGAAATAAAACTCGTTCTTCCGGAAGCGAAACCCGTCGAAGTAAAACCGAACGACTCCGTTCCGCTCGATATAATATATCAGGACGACGACATCGCCGTAATAAACAAACAGCAGGGACTTACCGTTCATGCCGGGGCGGGTACCGGGGACGACACTCTCGTCAACGCGCTTTTATCAAAGCTCGACAAACTTTCGGGCATAAACGGCGAAATAAGACCGGGCATCGTTCACCGGATAGACAAAAACACTTCCGGACTGCTTGTCGTGGCAAAAAACGACAACGCCCACGTAAATCTCGCAAAGCAGATCGAAAACAAAACCTGCAAAAGAATTTATTACGCTCTTTTGGAGGGCGTATTAAAAGAAGATTCTGGTGAAATAACGACTTTTATCGGGCGCGATCCGAAAGACCGCAAAAAAATGGCGGTAACGAAAGCCGGCAGAACGGCGACGACCGATTTTAAGGTAATAAAACGCTATAAAGAGTACACTTTGTGCGAATTTTCGCTGAAAACGGGCAGAACGCATCAGATAAGAGTTCATGCAAAATATATAAAGCACCCCGTGGTCGGCGATCCCGAATACGGGTATAAAAATCAGAAGTTTAATTTAAACGGGCAGCTTCTGCACGCCGGGAAACTCGTTCTTAAACACCCCGTTACCGGGGAAGAGATGACCTTTACGGCGCCGCTTCCGGACTATTTTGAAAAAATTTTAAAAAGTTTGCGATAATCGTTGACTTTAAATTATTATTGCGCTATAATGCCCATAGTTGAATTTTTAAGAGCGGTACAGAGATGCCGACAAGGTTCTTTATAAACGTCATTGCGCTTTAGGAATAAAGCGGCAAAACGGTAATTTTAGTTTACAAAGTCTTGTTCGGCAGAACAAGACTTTTTTTCTGCCGGAACAAGGTACCGAAGGGTAAGGATATGAAATTCAAGACGATTATAATGGACGACGTGGCAGTCGAAAGAGCCGTGAAACGAATCTCGCACGAGATAATCGAAAAGAACAAAGGCGTTGCGGAAGTGGTTTTACTCGGAATAGTAACCCGCGGAGTGCCGCTTGCGGAGAAAATCCGCGAAAACGTTCTTGCGATAGAAGGGAAAGAAGTTCCCGTCGGCAAAGTGGACATAACGCTTTACCGCGACGACTTAAGCGAGATATCGGATCTTCCCAAGATAAACGGAACCGAAGTAAATTTCCCCGTAACGGGTAAAGACGTGATTCTTTGCGACGACGTAATTTACACTGGGAGAACGGTTCGCGCGGCAATCGACGCGGTCATGAGACTCGGAAGACCTAAAACGATTCAGCTTGCGGTGCTTATCGACAGAGGACACAGAGAACTGCCGATACGTCCCGATTACGTAGGCAAAAACGTGCCGACGGCTATTAACGAAGTGATTTCGGTAAAGTTCGCTTCAACCGACAATCAGACGAGAGTAGACCTTTCGGAACGCTGATAAAAAGAAAAAATTTTTTTTAAGGAGATTTTTATGAAACTCACTTACGGCGTAAAAGACAGACCGCCCTTCAAAAAGAACCTCGTGTTCGCATTCCAGCAGATGATAGCGATCATGGCTGCAACCCTTCTCGTTCCGATACTCGTATCCATGACGGGACTTTACTGCGACCCCGCGGCAGCGTTCTTCGGAGCAGGCGCAGGAACGATCGTTTATCTTTTGTTCACTAAATTCAAAAGTCCCGTATTCCTCGGATCGTCATTCACATTCCTTGGTGCGTTACAGGCAGCCGCCACTCAGAACTACGGTTACTGGGGACTTATAATCGGCGTAGGCTTCGCGGGACTCGTATACGTCGTAATCGCAATCGTAATCAAATTCGTAGGATCGGCATGGATCAAAAAGCTTCTTCCTCACGTAATAATCGGACCCGTCCTCGCAATCATCGGTCTTTCGCTTTCCGGTACGGCCGGCAGCTGGATGATGACAAACGGCGGTTCCACCTATAATCTCTGGTACATCTTCGTAGGTCTCTTTACCTTCGTAGCAATCGTTCTCGCATCCGTAAAGGGTAAGGGAATGGCCAAACTCATACCCTTCATAATCGGTATAGGTTCCGGCCTCGTTCTCGCAATGATAATCACCGGCTTCGGATACATAAACGACAGCGCCTTCTGCAAAAGCATGAGAATAGTTGACTTCACTCCGATAATCAACTGCTTCAAACCCTTAAAATTCACAAGCTTCTTCGATCTTCCGAAGTTCTCGTTCTTACAGGCTATAAAGACTAACGGTCAGTATACTCTCGACGGAGCCGCAATCGGCAACCTCGCGCTTTTGTTCGTACCCATCGCGGTAGTAGAACTCGCTCAGCACATTTCCGACCACGAAAACCTTTCCAGCATAGTCGAAAGCGACCTTCTCGAAAATCCCGGTCTTGACAAAACTCTTCTCGGCGACGGCGTAGGTTCCATGGTAGGCGCGTTCTTCGGCGGCTGCGCGAACACCACTTACGGCGAATCCATAAGCTGCGTAGCTCTTTCCAAAAACGCTTCCACTTCGACCATATTCTTAACAGGCATTATGTGTATGGTAATATCGTTCATCTCGCCCTTCGTAGCGGTAATCAATATGCTTCCGAAATGCGTAATGGGCGGCGCCTGCATCGCAATGTACGGCTTCATCTCGGTATCCGGTCTCCAGATGCTCAAAGACGTTGACCTTTCGGATAACAGAAACCTTTATCCGGTAGCTGCGATTCTCGTAATCGGTATCGGCGGCGTAACGCTTAACTTCGGTACGAACAATTTAACCGGCGGTCCGCTCTTCCAGCTTACCTCGCTTGCTCTCGCTATGATAGTAGGTATCGTTGTAAACGCTATCACTCACAGCGGCAAAGACAAAGACGAAAAGGTTGAAAACGGAGCTATTCAGGAAGAAGTTCCCGATATGCCGTTCGCAAACGAAAACCCCGAAAAAAAATAAAGTTTTAATAAAGATCATAAAGTAACCCCTTATACGAAAACACCGCCGCCGGCGAAAGCCGGTTCCGGCGGTGTTTTCGCAAAAATGATTTTCCGATCGAAAAATATATTTTTAGGTTGAAATATCCGGGCAGAAGTGATACAATAAAAATAATAAAACAAAATCCCGCATAAAGGGATAGATTATAAAATAAAAAGAGGTATATCATGGAAGATTACATGAAGAACGTAACAATACTCAACCATCCGCTTATTTCGCATAAAATAACCCACCTTTGCGACGTTACAACCACAACCAAGGAATTCAGAGAAATCGTTTCCGAAATCGCTATGCTCATGGGATACGAAGCTTTCAGAGACCTTCCGACCGAAGACGTTGAAATCCAGGCTCCGCTTTCCAGATTCAAATCTCCCGTAGTTACCGAACCTATCGCGATAGTTCCTATTTTAAGAGCGGGACTCGGAATGGTAGACGGTCTTACCGCGCTTTTCCCGACGGCTAAAATAGGTCATATCGGTCTTTACAGAGACGAAGAAACTTTAGAGCCGCACGAATATTACTGCAAACTTCCCAAGGACTGCATAAACGGCACCTGCATCGTGGTTGATCCCGCGCTCGCTACCGGCGGTTCGGCGGAAGCCGCTATCAACTTTATAAAAGAAAGGGGATACAAAAAGATTAAACTTTTATCCCTTATCGCCGCTCCCGAAGGAGTAAAAAGAGTCGCTACCGCTCATCCCGACGTTAAAATCTTCGTAGCGCACTATGCGGACGCTCCTTTAAACGAACACGGCTACATCGTTACCGCATTCGGCGACGCCGGCGACAGAATTTTCGGCACGAAATAACTTCGCCGATGTTACCGATATGGATAAAAAATACAGTAGCGTCAAGGTCGTAGCTTTCGATCTCGACGGCACGCTCACTCAACATAAAGAAAAACTTTCGGAAGAAAACAAAGCCGTTCTTGACGAGCTTTCGAAAAGGAACAAACTCCTTATGGCGGGAGCGGGGCAGGCGAGAAGAATTTTCGAGCAGCTGAACCGCTATCCTATAGATATTATCGGAAATTACGGTTTGCAATACGCCGAGTACGACAAAAATACCGGCGATATAGTTCTTTTGAGAGACGAAAGTATTCCTTGCGACAGAAAAAGCGTCGAGGAACGAGTTACCGCATTGCGTAAAAAATTCGGTTTTACCGATTTCGCGGGTGAAAACGTAGAATTTCACCCGTCAGGTTGCGTAACTTTTCCGATTCTCGGAACGAAGGCGGAGCAGAGAGAAAAACTCGCTTTCGATCCGACGAGAAGCAAGAGAAGAGCGATTTACGACGAAGTGAAAAACGCTTTTAAGGACTTTAACGTTTTTATAGGCGGTTCGTCGTCTTTCGATATGTCGCCGGCTCCTTACGATAAATATTACGCTCTCGATTTATACGCGAAGTCTCACGGACTATCGCATGAGAACATCGTTTACACAGGCGACGATTACGGCCTCGGCGGTAACGACGAATGCGTTTTCAAATCGGATTTTTTAACTATAAAAACGGACGACTATAAAGAACTCGGAAAAGTGGTTTCGGTTCTGCTCGACTGACAAAATTACGGAGACAACATGAAAAAGATACTCGTAAGCGCATGCCTCTACGGCAACGTATGCAGATATAAAGGCGACAGCTGTTATAACCGGAAAGTGGCGGAATTAGGGAAGGACAACGTACTTATTCCCGTTTGTCCCGAGCAGCTCGGCGGACTTCCGACGCCCCGTCATCCTGCCGAAAGGGTAGATGGCAAACTTATATCGGACGTAGGAGCGGACGTTACCGAAGAATATACGCGCGGCGCCGACATCGTAGTCGAGATAGCCCGAAAAAACAACGTCGATTACTGCATAATGAAGGCTAACAGCCCTGCCTGCGGCAAAGGTATAATTTACGACGGAACTTTTACAGGCAAAAAACGTTCCGGCAACGGCTTGGCGACCGAAAAACTTCTGAAGGCGGGTTTCACCGTTTATACCGAAGACGAAATATAAGATAAAAACCCTTCGGACCGTTTACAAAAGAATAATTGCGGGGACGATATTACGGTCGTTCCCGATTTTTTCTTTACAAAAGGGGAATATTACGATAAAATAGTAGCGTAATAAACAAATAAAGGATAAAACAATGACTAAACCGTTAGTGGCTATAGTCGGCAAGCCTAACGTAGGCAAATCGACTTTTTTTAACAGAATATCCGGTCAGCGTATTTCGATAGTAAAAGATACCCCCGGCGTAACGAGAGATCGTCTTTACGCCGATGCGGAATGGTGCGGCAAAAAGTTCACTCTTGTCGATACGGGCGGTCTCGAACTCAAAAGTACGGACGAAATGTGGCGGCATATCAAAAAACAAGCCGAAATCGCCATCGACACCGCAGACGTAATAATATTTTTTACCGACGTGAAATCGGGAATAGGATCCGACGACGAAGAAGTCGCGCTTAAACTCAAAAAGTCCGGTAAGCCGGTAGTTCTCGCCGTTAACAAACTCGATACCTATAAGCCGGAACTTTTATACGAATATTATAATCTCGCTCTCGGCGAGCCTTTCGGCATTTCCGCCGAACACGGCACCGGCATAGGAGATCTTCTGGACGAAGTAGTGTCGCATTTCCCCGAAAAAGATACGGATGACGAAGAAGCGGGGCTTAAAATAGCGGTCGTAGGAAAACCGAACGCCGGTAAATCGAGTCTTTGCAACAAACTTCTGGGAACAGAAAGAACCATTGTTTCGGACGTTGCGGGTACTACGAGAGACGCCATCGACACGCCTTTTACTTATAACGGCAAAAAATATACGCTTATCGACACTGCGGGAATACGAAAGAAAAAGGCAGTAGACGAAGATATAGAGTATTACAGCGTTTTAAGAGCGCTCGCTTCGATAAGAAGAGCGGACGTCTGCGTTATGATGATAGACGCAACCGACGGACTTACCGAACAGGATACCAAGATTTTGGGATATATACACGAGCAGGGTAAACCTTCGGTAGTGTGTATGAACAAATGGGATCTTATCGAAAAGGACACCTACACCGTAAATAAGTTCGAAGACAGCCTGAAAGAAGGTCTTAAATTCATGGATTACTTCAAATCCGTATACATTTCGGCAAAAACCGGATTAAGAACGGAAAAAATACTGTCTTTGTGCGAAACAGTGTACGAAAACGCTCATAAGAGAGTTTCGACCGGCAGACTCAACGACATGATAATAGATGCGGTAAGAATGAACGAACCGCCGTCTTATAAAGGCAAACGTCTTAAAATATTTTATGCTTCGCAGGTGGACGTCGCTCCGCCGGTGTTCGTGTTCTTCGTAAACGACGTTACGCTTCTGCACTTTTCGTATAAGCGTTACCTCGAAAACGAAATAAGAAGAGCTTTCGGTTTCGAAGGCACTCCCGTAAGAATAGTCGTAAGAGAACAGGATAAGGACGAATAATGAAATACTGGATACTTTTCGGCGCGCTGACCTTATTGTCGTATTTTATGGGCAACTTCAACTTTGCCGTGATTATTTCTAAACTGAAAAACAAAGATATAAGAAAGCAGGGGAGCGGCAACCCCGGCACGCTCAACATGAGCAGAACTTTCGGACTTAAAACGGGGCTTATAACCTTCTTTTTAGACGTTATGAAGGGCGCTGTGCCCGCATTTTTAGGCTGGATAATTTTCAGGGACGTAAACGTTTACGGAACGAATTTCGAACTTGCGGATCTTGCCAAATACACATTCGGGTTCGCCGCCGTAATCGGACACATATATCCCGTTTTCATGAAGTTCAAAGGAGGCAAGGGAATAGCCACCACGATAGGCGTTTTCACGCTGTCTCTGATAACCTGTACGATAGAAGGAAAGTCTTTCGCATGGGCTGCTATATCCATAATGGCGATAGTCGCGGCGATAGCGTTTATATACTTTACCGAATTCGGCGCGATGGGTTCGTTTATAGCGATAACGCCGATGGCGGTAGGCTCCAGCGTCTATCTTTATATAACCTACGTCGGAACGAACCCTTATAACGAAGCCTTCGTTTTGTATTTCGTATCGCAGCTTATAATTCTCGCGATATGCTTTTTCACCTGGTTCGCCCACAGAAAGAATATCGAAAGGATGCTTGAAGGCGAAGAACACGCGACTTCTATAAAAAAGATGATTCTGGACAGCCGCAAGAAAAAGGAAGAAAAACTCAGAGCGGAGAAAGAAAAAAACGAAGATAAAAACGGTTAAAAAATAAAAACGACAAAAAATTTCATATTTAAAATAAACCTCTCATATATTTAAGCGAAAGCAAGAATGCGGCGTGAAAATCAAGCCGAAAGGAAAAGACGTTCGCATACGGGAGGTTTTTTTAATGGAAAAATACGCTATTTACGAAGATATCGCAAAAAGGACGGGCGGCGATATTTACGTCGGCGTGGTAGGTCCCGTCAGAACGGGCAAGTCCACGCTTATAACCAAGGTTATGGAAAACCTTATTCTGCCTTATTCGCCCGAAGGTCTCGATAAAAAAATAGCTCGCGACGAAATGCCGCAGGCGGCCGGCGGCACCGCCGTCATGACCACTAAGCCGCAATTCGTGCCGGCAAACGCCGTTAAAATAAAACTTAAAGAAAATTCTTACGCAAACGTAAGACTTATCGACTGCGTGGGATTTATGGTTGACGGCGCGGACGGCGGAGAAAAGGACGGCAAACCCCGCCTTGTAAAAACGCCGTGGTCGGATACGGAAATGCCCTTCGAAGCAGCGGCGGAAATCGGGACCGAAAAGGTTATCGCAGAGTATTCGACGGTAGGAATTTTAGTTACCACCGACGGCACGATAGGCGAGATAAAGCGTGAAAGTTACGTTCCCGCGGAAGAAAAGACCGCGGCGGAATTGCTTCTTTTAAAAAAGCCGTTCGTAATAGTCTTAAACTCCAAAGAACCGGAATCGGAATCTGCAGTCAACCTTAAAAATTCGCTCGAAGAAAAGTACGGCGTTCCCGTAGTTTTAATGAACGCCGAAGCCGCAACCGCCGATGATATAGAAGAAGTATTCAAAAAAATACTTTACGAATTCCCGATGAGCGAAATTTCGGTTACTCTGCCCAAATTTTTGCAGGCTCTTCCGGAAAGTTCGCCTATTATAAAAAATATCGTCGAAACCGTCAAAACGGCTTCTTCAGACGTTGTAAAAGCCAAGGATTTTTATAGAATAAACGAAGCGTTTCCGGACGGCGGCAACGTGTTTATAGACGGACTTAAAGAAATGGATCTTTCGACAGGTTCCGCGGTGTACGAAACGGGCGTGAAAGAAGGGTATTTTTACGAAGTTTTGTCAGAAACCTGCGGCGAAACTCTTACGGACGAATACGACGTCATGAGTTACGTAGAAACGCTTTCGGAAGCGAAACGGCAGTATCGGAAAATCAAAAACGCCCTTATGTCCGCCGAAGAAACCGGTTACGGCATAGTCGAACCCGACGAGAGCGAAGTCACCCTTTACGAACCCGAGCTTTACGGCAAGGGCGGGCAGTACGGCGTTAAGTTCAAAGCGACGGCAGACAGCCTGCATATCATGAAGATAGGCGTTTCTGCAACGGTAAGTCCCGTCGTCGGCGGTAAAGAGCAGAGCGAAGAACTTGAAAAAGAGCTTAAATCCGATTATTCGGAAAATCCGAAAAAAATACTTTCGACCAATATATTCGGCAAGGAACTCGGCGATCTTATAATGGACGGATTAAAGAGAAAAGCTTCGAACATGGATGTAAATTCGCAGGGGAAAATGCGTAAAACGGTTACCCGAATGGTAAACGAAGGAAAGGGCGGAGTCATCTGCATAATTTTATGAAGTCGGGAAATAAATAAGGCTTAAAAGAAAAAACGGCGGTCTTACGTTGCGGCTCTCGCGGCGTAAGACCGCCTGATTATGTTAAAAAATATACCTTATTTGAAAATTTGTAAAAAAAATCCAAAAGAATTGTTTAAAAAGGGTTAAATTTATTAAAAATAAATCGATTTTGCAAATAGATATTGACTTTTAAAAGTATATAACTTATAATATATTATGTAAAATAAATTTAACAAAAACCGGTTTTCCGCCGCCGAAAACAGATATTAAGGCGGCTGCCGGAAACAAAGGAGATATCATGACTAAAAAAGAATGGCGTAATTCGATGCGTCTTCGCGTCGATTACAATAATATGATGAAAGAATATCTTGGCGAAGAAGGTTTTACCAAAAAAGATCTCGAAGCTATAAAGCCCGAAATGGCTAAAGCGTACGAAACCGTTCAGACGAACAGAGGCCTCGGAATGCAGGGTTGGACGGAACTTCCGTACAATCAGAAGGAAATCGTAGCTGACATCATCGCTACCGCCAAAGAAGTAAGAAAGAATTGCGATTCTTTCGTAGTGCTCGGCATCGGCGGATCGGCTCTCGGTCCGACGGCCGTATTCCAGGCTCTTTGCCATTTAAGACACAACGAACTCAAACGTTCGGTAAGAAAGGCTCCCAAACTCTATGTCGAAGATAACGTCGATCCCGAAAGAATGCAGGCTCTTTTCGACGTGATCGATCCCGAAAAGACGATATTCAACGTAATAACCAAGTCCGGTTCCACTTCCGAAACGATGACTCAGTACCTTATCATCATGAACATGCTTAAAGCGAAGTTCGGCGATAAGGCTAAAGATCATATCATCGCAACGACTTCTTCGAACAAAGGTAACCTTATAAAGATAGCAAAGGCCGAAGGATTCAAAACCTTCTATATTCCCGACGGCGTCGGCGGAAGATTTTCCGAAATGTGTCCCGTAGGACTTCTTGCGGCGGCTGTAGTCGGCATCGACATCAAGGCTATGCTCGACGGCGCGGCTTACATGGACAATATCTGCAAGGCTAAAGACTACAAAAAGAACCCCGCTATGGTAATGGCGGCTCTTCAGTATCTCGCTATGAAAAAGGGCAAGAACATTTCCGTTATGATGCCCTATGCGGACAGCCTTAAATATATGGCGGACTGGTACTGCCAGCTCTGGGGCGAATCGCTCGGCAAAGCGCTTGACAACGACGGCAACGTCGTAAACGTAGGTCAGACTCCCGTAAAGGCTCTCGGCGTAACCGATCAGCACTCGCAGGTTCAGCTTTACAGAGAAGGTCCCTGCGATAAAGTTATCACCTTCCTTGCGGTAGACAACTACAGAACCACGGTTGAAATTCCCGACGGATGCGAAGACATTCCTGACGTAAACTTCCTTTGCGGCCATACGATGAACGAACTCATTACCGCAGAAAGAAAGGCTACCGAATACGCCCTTACGCAGGCTAAAAAGCTCAACCACACAATTTATCTTCCCGAAGTAAACGCATTCACCGTAGGCGAACTTTTATTCCTTTTCGAAATGGAAACCGCTTATTGCGGAGAACTTCTTAACATCAACACCTTCAACCAGCCGGGTGTAGAAGGCGGCAAAAACGCTACTTACGCTCTTCTCGGAAGAAAGGGGTACGAAGCTCAGAAGAAAGAAATGGACGAAGCTCCCGCTAAAAAAGCGGATTATATAATCTAAAAGCAAAATAAACCCGCTGCCGGACGGTCCTGCCGCCCGGCGCGGATATTTATTAAACGCGAGCAAAAAACAAAACAAACACGATAAGGACTTTCAGGATATTCATGAGCAAAGAAAAAACCGAAAATCTCGATCTGCCGATTTATCTCTTCCATCAGGGGACCAACTATAAAGTTTACGAGCTTTTAGGAAGTCACTCCGGCGTGAAAAACGGCAAAAAAGGAATTTATTTCAGAGTATGGGCGCCTCATGCGGAAAAAGTTTCCGTAGTGGGGGACTTTAACGGCTGGAACAAAGATCTTACGCCGATGAAGCGCGTTTCGGAAGGCGGCGTGTACGAAGCTTTCGTCACGGGACTTAAACGTTACGATATGTATAAGTACGCCGTAACCAATAACGGCAAAACGGTATTCAAAAGCGATCCGTACGCTTTCCATGCGGAAACTCCGCCTTCTACGTCGTCCAAGATTTACGATCTTTCGGGATACAAGTGGAAGGACGAGGAGTTTCTGAAAAACAAAACAGCATCTTACGACAAACCCATGAATATTTACGAAGTTCATCTGGGTTCCTGGAAGAAGCACGAAGACGGAAGTTACTATTCGTATAAAGAACTAAAAAAAGAACTCGTTCCTTACGTCAAAAAAATGGGCTATACTCACGTCGAGTTCATGCCCGTCTCGGAATATCCTTTCGACGGAAGCTGGGGTTATCAGGTTACCGGATACTATGCGGTTACTTCGAGATACGGTACCCCTAAGGACTTTATGGAACTCGTGGACGAATTCCATAAAAACGGTATCGCAGTCATAGCCGACTGGGTTCCGGCGCATTTTCCGAAGGACGCTTTCGGTCTTTACGAATTCGACGGCACCTGCTGTTACGAGAGCGACCGTTGGGACAGAAAGGAAAACAAGGGCTGGGGTACGAGAGTTTTCGATTGGGGCAGGAACGAAGTAAGATCGTTTCTTATTTCGAACGCGATTTTCTGGTTCGAACAGTACCATATAGACGGATTGAGAGTAGACGCGGTCGCGTCGATGCTGTATCTCGATTACGACAAAAAACCGGGCGAGTGGATTCCCAACGAAAAGGGAGGCAATTACAATCTCGAAGCGATAGACTTTTTCCAGAAGCTGAACGCCGCGGTGTTCGAAAGATTTCCGGACGCTCTCATGATAGCGGAAGAATCTACGGCTTTCCCGATGATTACTAAGCCTGCCGACGTAGGCGGGCTAGGTTTCAACTTCAAGTGGAACATGGGCTGGATGAACGACGTTTTGTCGTACATGCAGTGCGATCCGTACTTCAGAGGCGACAACCACAACAAATTAACGTTTTCGATGTACTACGCTTTCAGCGAGAATTTCGTACTTCCGATTTCTCACGACGAGGTAGTACACGGCAAGCGTTCGCTTCTCGATAAAATGCCCGGAGAATACGACGACAAATTCGCAAACGACAGGGCGTTTTTAGGGTACATGATGGCTCACCCCGGCAAAAAACTCAATTTTATGGGGTACGAATTCGGTCAGTTCAGAGAGTGGGCGTACGAAGAAGGTCTTGAATTTTTCATGACCGAGTATCCTAAGCATGCGGCTCTTCGCAAATACGTAAAATATCTTAACAACGTTTATAAATCCAATTCTCCGCTTTACGAAATCGAAGATTCGTGGGACGGGTTCGAATGGATTTCGGCAGACGAAAGAAACAACAGCATAATATCTTTCCTGCGTCGCGATAAGTCGGGCAGAACGATTGCCGTGATACTGAATTTTTCGGGACTCGATTTTCCGAAGTACAGGCTGGGACTTCCGGAAGGCGAATATAAAACGATACTTAACTCCGACGCTTTACGCTTCGGCGGCAAAGGCGCGGTAAGAAAAACGACGTACAAAACGGCTAAAAAACGCAGCCACGGAAGAGAACACTCCATTCTTCTGAAGCTCCCGCGTTTAACCTGCATGTATCTCGAAAAAATAAAATAAAAAACACAGAGATTTTTAAGATAAGGGGACAGAGGTAATATATATGATAAGAAAAAAGAAATGCGTCGCCATGCTTCTGGCGGGCGGTCAGGGCAGCAGACTTTACGCCTTGACCAACAACATAGCAAAGCCGGCGGTTTCGTTCGGCGGTAAGTACAGAATAATAGACTTTCCGCTGTCGAACTGCGTTAATTCGGGCATAGACACGGTAGGCATACTCGCACAGTATCAGCCGCTCCTCATGAACGAATACATCGGCAACGGACAGCCGTGGGATCTTGACAGAACTTTCGGCGGCGTACATATTTTATCGCCCTATCAGGGCAAACATTCGTCGGACTGGTACAAAGGCACGGCGAACGCAATTTATCAGAATATACATTTTATAAAGCAATATAATCCCGATTACGTTCTTATATTGTCGGGCGACCATATTTATAAAATGGATTATTCCAGAATGCTCGAAGCTCATATAAAAGCCGGCGCGGCATGCACCGTCGCTGCGATAGAAGTACCTATGAAAGAAGCTTCCCGCTTCGGCATAATAAATGCGGATAAGGACGGTACGATAACAGGATTCGAAGAAAAACCCGCTCATCCCAAGAGCAATCTCGCGTCGATGGGTATTTACGTATTCACTGCCGAAAAATTGTATTCTTATCTCGAAAAAGACGCAGAAAAGAAGGACAGCGAAAACGACTTCGGCAAGAACGTTCTTCCCGATATGCTCTCTTCCGGCGAGAAGATGACCGCTTACGTGTTCGACGGATACTGGAAGGACGTCGGAACGATCGACTCTTTATACGAAGCGAACATGGACCTTTTGGGCGACGTTCCGAAGATAGACGTAACCGATAAAAAGTGGAAAATTCAGTCCCGTAACCCGCTCATGCAGCCGCAGTATTTAGGCAAAGGCAGCAAGGTTATAAACAGCATCGTAATGTCCGGTTCCGAAATCTGGGGCGAAGTCGAAAATTCCGTTCTTTCTTCGGGCGTAATAGTCAAAAAGGGCGCGAAGGTAAAGGACTCGATAATAATGGCTAACACCGTCATCGAGGAAGGCGCAATCGTAAACTATTCTATAATAGACGAAAACACCGAGATAGGACCTAAAGCGAAAATAGGCGAAAAGAAGAGCGATTCGGTAAAAATAGCTCTTCTCGGAAGAAATATAAAAGTCGAAGCCGGCGCGATTGTTCCGCAGGGCGCGATAGCAGACAAAGACGTCGTTAAGGAGGTAAAGTAAAATGAGAGCCGTAGGCATTATTTTTTCCAACATCCACGACGACAATATTCCGGAACTCGTAAGCTTAAGAACGACGGGTTCTATACCCTTCGGCGGAAGATACAGACTTATAGACTTTCCGCTGTCGAATATGGTAAACTCCAATATCGACACGGTAGGGGTAATAACAAAGCGCAACTATCAGTCTCTTATGGATCACGTAGGTTCAGGTAAGGACTGGGACCTTGCGAGAAAGGACGGCGGCGTAATTTTTTTGCCCCCGTTTTCGGATAAGGACAGCGACACTCTTTATAACAGCCGCCTCGAAGCGTTGAAAGGAATAATGAACTTCCTTAACCGCGCGGACGAAGAATACGTCGTAATGACGGACTGCGACTGCATAACCCGTATAGATTACGACAAAGTTCTGGACTATCATATAGGAAGCAAAGCCGACATCACCATGGTTTACACCAAGCACACGGCGAGACTCGGCGTTCTTCATTCGGTAAACACTCTTACCGTAGACGAGACGGGCAGAATACGTCAGATAAAATACGCGCCCGAACTCAGCAAAAACGACAACGCTTTCATCAATATGTACGTATTAAAGCGCACGCTTTTAATCAATATATTAAAAGAAAGCATCGCGACGAACAAAAAACACTTTATAGCGGACGTAATAGCGAAGCGTCTCCGTTCGTACAACGTCATGGGGTATCTGCACGAAGGATACGTTGCGACCATATCGTCGCTTCAGACGTATTACGACCGGACGATGGATTTACTCGATTACGACGTCAGACACGAACTTTTCGGCGACAGGGGAGTATTTACAAAAATACGCGACTCGGCGCCCACCAAGTACGGCTATAACGCGGTAGTCTCGAACTCTATGATAGCCGACGGCTGCACTATAGAAGGCGAAGTCGAAAATTCGGTACTTTTCAGAGGCGTAAAAGTAGCCCGCGGCACCAAGGTCAAAAACTGCATACTCATGCAGAATACCCGCGTAGGCGAAAACGTTACGCTTAATTACATAATCACGGATAAAAACGTAGTCATAAGCGACAGGGAAAACCTTTCGGGAGCGGAAAATCACTGCTTCTATATCCCCAAGGGTTCGATGATTTAACAAATAAAAACCGATTTTGTTTATCAAAACCGGTTTTTCGCTTAAATAAAAGGACATACATAAATCGGGCGAAAAAGTCGATTGATTACGAATACATTTATACAGGAGATTTTTATGGAGAAAAAAACAGCCAAAAAGACGGTTAAACAGCAACCCGTAAAACAAGAAGTTTCTTTAAAAGAACAAACCGTAACCGCGACGAAAACGGAAAAAACGCTTGCCGTTAAGCCTGCGGCAAAAACGGAAAAAGAAGTAAAAAAGGATGAAAAAACGGTAAAAACCGCCCCGAAAAAAGCCGTAAAAACGGATGAAGCAAAAAAAACGGCAACTAAAATCGAACAGAAAGCGAAGCCCGAAGTAAAGGCTGAAGCTTTACCCGTAAATAAAGCTGCCGAAAAGCCTGCCAAAAAGGCAACGAAGACCAAAAAAACAGTTATAAAAGCAGAAGAAAAAAATGAAACGCCGTTAAAGGCGGAAGCAAAAACCGAAGTCAAGACCGAAAATGCCGAAAAGCCGGTAGAAAAAATCACCGTTACCAAAAAAAGAAGCGTAGTCTTCATCGGATCGGAAGCCGCGCCGTTTATAGCGACGGGCGGACTTGCCGACGTACTCGGTTCGCTCCCCGAAGCGATAAGCGAAAACGGCAATTACGACGTATCGGTTATTCTTCCGATGTACTCGGCTATAAATTACGAATGGAGAAAGAATTTCGAATACGTTACGAATTTCAGCGTAAACCTTTCGTGGAGAACGCAGTACTGCGGCGTATTCAAGTACGTTTACAGGGGAGTAACGTTCTATTTCCTCGATAACGAATATTACTTCAAGAGAGACGGTAAGATTTACGGTCATTACGACGATGCCGAAAGGTTTGCGTTTTTCTCTAAAGCCGCTCTCGATACGATAGCTCATCTCGATATTTATCCCGACGTCGTTCACTGCAACGACTGGCAGACGGCGCCCGCGATAATTTACCTTAAAGGCATGTATTACCCGGACGAAAGATTCAGAAGAATAAAAACCGTTTTCACCATTCACAATATCGAATATCAGGGTAAATACGGCATGGAACTGTACGGCGATTTATTCGGCTTCGATCCGTCGCTTTATAACTACGTCGAATACGAAAGCTGCGTAAATCTTATGAAGGGCGCTATCGAAATGTCCGATAAGGTTACGACGGTAAGTCCGACTTACGCAAACGAAATAAAGGATCCGTATTTTGCTCACGGACTCGAAAACGTTATTGAAAGAAACGCATTCAAGCTCTCCGGCATACTCAACGGTATAGATTACGAATATTACAATCCCGCTACCGACACTCATATCGAAAAAAATTATTCGATAAACGACATGTCCGGCAAAAAGGTATGCAAAACCGCTCTTCAGAAGCTCCTTAATCTTCCCGAAAGAGAAGACGTTCCTCTTACCGCAATGGTTTCGAGACTTGTTTCTCATAAAGGATTGGATCTTGTAAAAGGAGTTATAGAACAATATCTTTCGGAAGACGTCCAGTTCGTGCTTTTAGGCACCGGCGAAGCGGAGTACGAAAACTACTTCAGGTATCTGCAGAACGCTTACCCGGACAAAGTAAGGGCGATTATCGCGTTCAATCTCGACTTGTCGAGAAAGGTTTACGCCGGCAGCGATATATTCCTTATGCCGTCCAGAAACGAACCGTGCGGACTTTCGCAGATGATAGCGAGCCGTTACGGAACGGTTTCCGTAGTAAGAGAAACCGGCGGGCTTAACGACAGCATAAAGGCGTTTTACGAAGGAAACGGCAACGGATTTACTTTCAAAGGCTACAACGCTTACGATATGTTATATGTATTGAGAGAAGCAAAAAATTGTTATTACGATAAGGCTTTATGGGGAAAAGCGGTCGCAAATGCGATGAATTCGGATTTTTCATGGAAGAATTCTGCGACCGAGTATGAGAAACTTTACGACTGACAGGAGAAAAAATGGAAACTAAATTTACCGCAAACGAAGCCGAATCGCTTATCTCCGGCAAGCTTTCGCGCTATTACGGCGTAAGCTTTAAAGAAGCCGACAAAGAACAGATTTACAAAGCGACCGTAATGGCGGTCAAAGACATACTTTTGGAAAAGAGGGACAAGTTCAGCAAAGAATACCGCGCCCAGCACGGCAAAAGAGTGTACTATCTCTGCATGGAATTTCTGCTCGGACAGTCTCTTAAAAACAACACCTACAATTTAGGAATACAGAACGCTATCAACGCCGCTCTCAAAAAACACGGCGCTTCGCTCGAAGAACTTTACGACATGGAACCGGACGCGGGACTCGGTAACGGCGGTCTCGGCAGACTTGCCGCGTGCTTTATGGACGCTCTTGCCTCGCAGAACTACCCCGCTATGGGATACTCTCTTCGTTACGAATACGGACTTTTCAAGCAGAAAATAGTGGACGGCTGGCAGATGGAGCTCCCCGACAACTGGCTTCCGGGTGGCGAAGTATGGCTTACTCCGAGAACGGATAAGATCTTCAAGGTAAAATTCGACGGCTGGCTCAGAGAAAACTGGACGGACGGAGGACTTAAAGTAGAACAGGTAGACGCGACCGAAATCGACGCCGTTCCGTACGATATGATGATATCGGGTAAAGACGGCAAAGCTGTCTCTGTTTTAAGACTCTGGAAAGCTCAGAGCAGCAGAAGTTTCGACATGCACACATTTTCGCAGGGCGATTATTTAAGATGTATGCAGGAAGACAACGAAGCCGAACTCATAACCAAAGTCCTGTATCCGTCGGACAACCATTACGAAGGCAAGTCGTTAAGACTTAAGCAGCAGTACTTCCTGGTATCGGCTTCGCTTCAGAATATCCTTGCCGACCACATAAAGCGTTACGGCTCATTGGATACTATTCCCGAATATGCGGCGATTCATATAAACGATACTCACCCCGCTCTCTGCATACCCGAACTTATGCGCCTTTTGATCGACGAACACGGTTACGGATGGGATAAGGCATGGGATATAGTTACGAGAACGGTAGCTTATACCAATCATACCGTTATGAGCGAAGCTCTCGAGAAATGGAACGAAGATCTCGTTCAGAGAAGACTTCCGAGAATTTATCAGATTTTACAGGAAATCAACAAGAGATTTTGCGCAGATATATGGAATAAATATCCCGGCGACTGGGCGAGAAGCGACAGAATGTCCATATTCTCGCACGGACAGGTAAAAATGGCTAACCTTGCGGTTATAGCTTCTCACACCGTAAACGGCGTTTCGCATCTCCACAGTGAAATAATCAAGAAGAGTATATTCAAGGATTTTGCCGAACTCTGGCCGAATAAATTCACCAACGTAACGAACGGCATCGCTCACAGACGCTGGCTCTGTCAGTCCAATCCCGAGCTTTCGGCTCTTCTTACCGACTGCATAGGGGACGGGTTCGTTATGGACGCGTCTAAGCTCATCGAATTCAAAAAGTACGAAAACGACGCCGAAGTTCTTAATAAACTGAACAAAATAAAAGATAAAAAGAAGAAGCAGTTTGCCGACTATGCGTTCAAACATCAGGGCATAATAATAGATCCGAACACCGTTTTCGACGTTCAGGCAAAGCGTATGCACGAATACAAACGTCAGCTTCTCAATACGCTTTATATCATTTCGCTTTACAACGACCTTAAAGAAAATCCGGATATGGACGTTCTTCCAAAGACGTTTATTTTCGGCGCGAAGGCGGCTCCCGGATATTATTTTGCCAAACAGGTTATAAGACTTATCTGCGAACTCAGCGAAGATATCAGAAAAAATCCGAAAGTAAACAAAAAGTTAAACGTCGTTTATATGGAAGACTATAACGTCTCCATGGCGGAAAAGCTCATGCCTTCGACCGAAATTTCGGAACAGATCTCGCAGGCGGGCAAAGAGGCGAGCGGCACGGGCAACATGAAGTTCATGATAAACGGCGCTCTTACTATCGGCACGCTCGACGGCGCGAACGTCGAAATGAAAGAGGCGTGCGGCGACGAGAACATCTTTATATTCGGTCTCACCGCGAGCGAAGTGGACGATCTTTGGAGAAAGGGCTACTCCTCGAGCGACTATTACAGAAACAACGAAAAGCTTCAGAAGGTCGTAAAAGCTCTTAACGAAGGTTTCAACGGAGTAAAATTCGACGAAATAGCGAACTATCTCCTTTACGGAACGCCGGTTGCCGATCCTTATATGTGTCTTGCAGACTTCAATTCGTACTACGCTACTCACGTAAAGGCGGACGAAGCTTATCGAAACAGAAAGCTCTGGGCGAAGATGAGCCTTAACAACATAGCGACGGCGGGCGTGTTCTCGGCGGACAGAAGCATTAAAGAATATGCCGAAAATATCTGGCATTTAAAGCGTATAAAATAATTACGGATGTATAAATTCGAACCGCTCGAAAAATTTCATAAGTCCGTCCGCGGCGCGCTTAAAGAGAATGAACTTTGCGTTTTAAGAGTGAACGCGGACTCGGACGAATGTTATATAGAGATAGTTAAAGACGGAGGCAAGCCTTCGGCTTTTTCTATGCTGAAAAAGGACGGGTATTTCGAGACCGAAGTGAAATTTCAGGAAGCGGGGTTGTATTTTTACAGGTTTTCCGCCGGCGGAATTTATATAGGAGAAACCGATAAAAAACCTTGCGTTTCGTATGACGCGGGCTACTTTCAGCTTCTCGTGTACGACAAAGATTTCGTAACGCCCGATTTTATAAAAGGCAATATAATTTATCAGATTTTTCCGGACAGATTCGCTATTAAAGGCGAAGTAAAACGTATAGAAGGCAGGGTTTATCATAAAGACCTTTACGAGGATCCTTATTTTATGCCCGACGAAAACGGAAAGGTCAGAAACGTGGACTTTTACGGAGGCAACCTTAAAGGAATAACCGAAAAGCTTGATTACTTAAAGTCGCTTTCGGTAGGAATAATCTATCTTAATCCTATTTTTAAGGCAAGGTCCAATCACCGCTACGATACGGGCGATTATTTTGAAATCGATCCGAATCTCGGTAACGTGGACGACCTTATAACTCTTATAAAAGAAGCGGCAAAAAGGGATATAAAGATAATTTTAGACGGCGTTTTCAGTCATACGGGGGACGACAGCAGATACTTCAATAAGTACGGGAATTACGATTCCGTCGGAGCGTATCAGAGTAAAGATTCTCCTTATTACAAGTGGTATTCGTTCGCCGAGTATCCCGATAAATACGCTTCCTGGTGGGGAATAGACGTTCTTCCCGAGACAAACGAACTCGAACCGTCTTACCGCGAATTTATAACGGGAGAGAACGGCGTTATAGAAAGGTATCTGAAGCTCGGTATAGGCGGATGGCGGCTCGACGTCGCGGACGAACTTCCGGACGAATTTCTGGAAGCGTTGAGAGCGCGCGCCAAAACCGTTAATAAAGAAGCGGTTATAATAGGCGAAGTGTGGGAAGACGCGAGCAACAAAATAGCTTACGATAAGCGGAGAAAGTATTTTTACGGTAAAGAACTCGATTCCGTCATGAATTACGTCGCAAAGAACGCCGTCATCGACTACGTTAAAACCCGTAACGCGCAGAAATTCGTTACCGAAATGAATCTTTTGTCCGACCATTACCCGAAAGAAGCTCTGGACGCCTGCATGAACTTTTTAGGCACGCATGATACCTGGCGGATAATATCGTCGCTTTCGGACTGCGATTTTTCGGAACTTACGAAAGAAGAACAGTCCAAGGTAAAACTTTACGGAACGGAATACGATAAGAGCGTAAAACGGCTTAAAACCGCCGCGCTCATTCTGTACACGATATGCGGTTCGCCTTCCGTTTACTACGGGGATGAAATCGGTCAGCAGGGACTCACCGATCCGCTTAATCGCAGATTTTTCGGTGCGGGCGGAGTGAACGGCGAAATACTTTCGCATTATATTTTATTAGGTAAAATCAGAAGATTTATCCCGGCTTTAAAAGACGGCGAACTTAACTTTGTCTATTCGGACGAAGATTCCTTCGTATACGAAAGACGATCGGACGATGACGTTTGCTTTATTGCGGTAAACGGCGGTAAAAGCACCTTAAAAATTACCTTTGAAGGAACTCTTTACGACCTTGTTTCCGGCGAAAAGTATGAAAATTCATGCGAAATAAAGGCGGAAAGGAACGCTCTTTTATATAAAAAGCCGCTGTAAGGGCTTAAAAATAATAAAAGGCTTGACTTTACGGCGAAATTTTAATATAATATACGAGAATATAAAAACGCCCCGAAACGGTAGACGGCGTAATTCACAGGAGGAAGCTATGACTACTTTCGAAAAAGTAAGAGATATGCTCGCAAAACAACTTAACGTTCCCGCAGAATCGATTAAAGAAGATTCTAAAATAGTAGAAGATCTTAAAGCCGATTCGTTAGACGTTGTCGAAATGCTTATGAATCTCGAAGACGCGTATTCGGTATCCATTCCCGACGACGAAGCGGTTAAAATCAAAACCGTAGGCGACGTTGTCGAAGCTATCGATAAATTAAACGCGTAAGCAAAATAAAAACATTAAAGCCGCGGTATACGCGGTTTTTTTGCGTTAAAATTTTTTGCGGTTATAACCCGTAAAACTATTTATCGTGGCATAATTTCTCCGTACGGCATATAATTATGATAGGAACGCCTTATGAGTAAGAATAGACGCAAGCGTTCCGCTATAAGGAGGAAAAAATGTCGTTCTTTTGTAACTTTAATTCGGATAAATGCCCCGGTCCCATAAAGGGCAATCCGCTTAACGGTCTTTGCGAAAAGGCGTGCGTCGAAGTAAATAAGGTTTTCGACGCATGTATGCAGCAGACGCAGCTTACCGGCGTCGTGCTTAATCTCGGAAACTTTTCGACCGTTCCTACATATCCGCTTACTTTCGTCAGCGCGAGAAACACCGTCTCCAAGGGGACGGTTTCGAATCTCACGGTAACGCCCGTTCAGGGAGACAGACCTAACACTTCGAGAGTGAAGGCGGATATTATAATACCCGTTTCGGTAGCGTATACCGACGCCAACAACGTCGAAGGCACGGCAACCGCGACGATAACGGTATCCAAGGACGTTATTTTATGCGTACCCACGCCGTCCATCATGCCGTACGATATAGAGGCGGTGGTTTCGCTCGTTTCGACGATAGGAACGTACACCGGAGAAGCTCAGTTCACGATAGAGTGCTGTCTTACGGCGATCATGAAGGTTGTAATGAGCGTGGAACTTCTGATTCCCACGTACGGTTACGCCGTTCTGCCGCCTTGTCAGAACTATACCGAAGAAGTCTGCGCGGGATTCTTCGAACTGCCCGTTTATCCAGAATAAACAATAAATGCCGGGCGGACGCACGACAGATTTATAATAAGCAGCGACGTACGGCGGAACAACACGGCAAAAATATAACGTCTGCGCGATATAAACTTAAAAATCAGAAAAGGAGCGTGAAAAACGTTCCTTTTTTTAATTATGAAAAATCTATTCTGAATTTTGTCTGTATTCTGAAAATATATTTGATAAGATACTTATAAACGTCAAAATATGCGATATTGCCGTATAAATAAAACTTACGGCAAAAACTCAAACGGATCTGAAAAGTAACGGGGAGAGAATTTCTTTTCGGCGCATTTAATAAAATTCGGGTAAAATTCATAAAAAACGGTAAAAACGCTTAATAGCCGTTGAAAATTTTTTCCGGCTATGGTAAAATACAAATATGAAAATTTACGCGATAAGCGATCTGCATATTTCGACAAACACGAATAAGCCTATGGACGTATTCGGCGGCAACTGGGTGGGGTATCTCGAAAAGATATTCGCCGACTGGGAAAGAAAGGTTACCGAAAACGATCTCGTTCTGATCGGCGGAGACATAAGCTGGGCGATGAATATTGCGGACGCTGAAAAGGACCTTGAACTTTTAGAAAATCTGAAAGGCAAAAAGGTTTTTATAAAGGGCAACCACGATTACTGGTGGAGCGGAATAGGCAAAGTGCGTTCGATAATGAAGGAAAACATGTACGCCCTTCAGAACGACTGCATAAAATTCGGCGACGTCATAATATGCGGTTCGCGTTGCTGGTCGGTTCCGGGATGCCCGGACTTTTCGGACGCGGACGAAAAGATTTATAAGCGCGAAGCCGAAAGACTGAGGCTATCTTTTAACGAAGTCGCTAAAATAAGGGAAGACGGCGACAAAGTGATAGCGCTTATTCATTATCCGCCGTTCGACGTTTTGCGCCGCCCGTCGCTTTTTACGGACATTTTCGAAGAAAATAAAGTGGACGTAGTCGTTTACGGGCATCTGCACGGCAAAAACGTAAAGGCGGACAAGCTCGTTTATAAAAACGGCATAAAATATTACCTTACGTCCTGCGATCAGGTGGACAACAAACTCACCGAGATCGTATTCTGATTTTTACATTTAACCGTATGCTGCTTATTTATACAATCGTCTCCGGATCGTTATAAAAGTTTTATTTTCATATAACAAAGATTTCCCGCATAACATTTATAAGGGAGGCGTTATATGGAAAACGTGAATTTAACAGGGAATACCTGTACGGAAGTTCTTACTTTAACCGCAGGGAAAAGGCTGACGATGACCTGCGTTACGGCGGTGGACGGATTTACCGATGCGAGCCTGAAACTTACCGTCGGTAAAAGGCGGGTTGCAATTTCGGGATCGGGTATAAAAATAGTGGCTTACGACAACGTAAAAGGTACGTTTACGGCGGACGGAAACTTTAACAGAATCTCGTACGAAGGCGAAAAAACGAGCCTTGTAAAAAAACTTTTCAAATGAGTTTCGAGTCGGACGGACAGTTCTTTACGTCGGCGGTTATATTTATATATGCGTTTCTTTGGGGAACGATTTTCTTTGTAGTAAATCTTTTTTGCGATAAAACGTTGAAAAACAAAGCTTATATAATAAAGATACCGGCGTTTATGATAATATTTTCGGCGTTCGCGGTTTTCTACTTCGCGCTGTCGGTTAGTCTTGACTTTCCGGATTTCAGATTTTACATGCCTCTTTTATGCGCGGCGGGACTTTTCGTATCGTATAAAACGCAATCCGTAATAGTTGCAAAGTCGGTCGGGATATTGTATAATATAAAAATAAAGATAAAAAATCGGCGTAAAAACGGCAAGATGCGCAAAAACGCGGGTTGACGTTTCAGCCGTAATAAGGATAACGTATGACTGAAGAAAAACAGAAAAGGGTTACGGTTGCGGCTACGGTTGCCGCCGTCGTGCTTTTGTTTGTCGTACTTGTCGTTTTACTGTTTCAGATCGTATATATTTCGGTAAAAAAGAACGAAATAAGAAAAATCGACGAAGAAATCGCGATTTACGAGAGAATGGTTGCGGACGGCGAGGACGAGCTGGAACTCAATAAACAACGCTGGGTTATCGAGCAGAAGGCGCGAGCCTTAGGCTACAAATATAAATACGAAGTTACGCTTCCGTGGGAGTAATATGAAGGCTTTTATAGATATAGGCTCCAATTCGGTGCGTCTTATGCTTTACGAAAACGGCGTTACGACAGATAAGTTCGTTAAAGTCACAAAACTCGCGGACGGACTTTTTTCGAGCGGAACGCTTAATCCGGAAGCGATAAAAAGGACAGCCGAGGCTGTCGATTTTTATGTTAAAAAAGCCGTTTCGTCAGGTGCGGACAAGGTATACGCATTTGCCACCGCCGCCGTAAGACAGGCGAAAAACGGCAAAGAATTCTGCGACGTCGTGCTTAAAGATTCCGGAATAAAAATCGACGTCGTTTCGGGTGAAACCGAGGCGAAATTAGGTCTTACCGGAGTTCTGAAAGGAAAAGACGGGGGAATAATAGACATCGGCGGGGCAAGCTCCGAAATAGCAGTAGTAAAGAACGGCGAACTCGTCTACTCGTATTCTCTTCCGTATGGCGTGGTGAAGATAAAAGACGCCTGCGGCAACAATTATTTTAAGACCGACGACTTTACCAAAGAAAAGATAAAGGAATACGGTTTTATCCCGAGCGGTAAATTTTACGGCATCGGGGGAACGGCTACGCAAATCGCCGCGATCGCCCTTAAACTCGCCGTGTATGACAGAAATAAAGTAAACGGCTACGTTCTTACCGAAAACACCGTTAAAGCCGTCATAGACGAAGTAAACGGCAAAACGACGGAAGAACTCAAAGCGGTCACGGGACTCGATCCCGCCCGCGCCGACGTTATTTTAGGCGGCGCGGTTATGCTCAAAAATATAATGGAGCGTATAGGCGTTTCGCAGATTATCGTGTCCGAAGACGATAACTTAGAGGGTTACGCAATTATCAAAGAGGAAGAAAATGAATAACAAAACCAACGTTTTAAGCGACGTGCTTTTAATGGTGATTACCTGTATCGCCGTCGCCGCAACATACCTTTTCGCGGTGAAGGTCGAAAATATCCCCGGTTTTTCGTGGGCGACGCTTATTTCGATGCCGATAGCCGTAGTACTGAACACCGTTTTTCACGAAGCGGCTCATATGATCGTCGGCGCGGCGAACGGGTTCAGAACGATTTCGGTAAGATTTTTATGGTTCAGATTTTATAAGGAAGGCGGCAGGACGAAATTCGCTCTTACCGGTGCTTTCGATCAGATAGGGGAGGCCGAAATTATCCCCGTAAAGAAAGAAAATATCGAAAAACGCTATAAAAAGGTTGCGTTATCCGGCATAATCGCGAATGCAATTCTCGCATGCGTTTATCTGGGTTTAGCCTTTTTATGGGGTAAAACGTGGTTCGAAGGGGGCTGGCTTTTCGCACTTACGGCGTTCGGGTTTCCGATCTCGGTTTATTACGTTCTTTCAAACGCTCTTCCCATGAGCCTTGATCTTGTAAGAAACGACGGGGCGATACTGAAAGGCATAAAACTGAGCGACGACGTAACAAAAGTCATGTTCTCGCTCATGAACGTTCACGCAGAACTTTACCTCGGCAAATCTCCTGCGGAAATAGATAAAAAATATTACTTTGATGTGCCTCAGCTTCCGGAAGACGAACCGTTTTTTACGGTGCTTCTGAATAATCGCTACTACTATTATCTCGACGCGGGCGATACCGAAAACGCGATAAAAACCGCCGAAAGAATAGAAAGTCTTACGGGGTATATGAGCAAGAGTTATCTTAAGGAAACCCGTATAGACGAACTGTACAACTGCTGCGTTTTAACAAAAGACTTCAAAAAAGCCGACGATATAACCGAAGACTACGAAAAGTATCTGAATAAAGTAAGTTCGGTGAAAAATCTCCGTGCGAAGGCTGCTTACGCCGCGTACGTGTTAAAAGACAAAACGCTCGCGGAGCATATTTATTACGGCGCCGAAGACGCTTTGACCGCTTATCCCGTCGAAGGTCTTAAAAAGCTTGAAGAAAAGCTCTTAAAAGGCATAAAGGAAGAAATAGATTCGCTTCCCGAAACGGAAGAAGAGGCAAAAGAAGCGGACGAAAATTCTACCGAAACGACCGGAACCGATAAATAAAAAAAGAATAAAAATAACCATAAAAGCCGCCCTTAAAAGGCGGCTTTTTTACGCCAAAAACTATACATATTATATTATAATAAATATATATAATAAAAGCCGCAAAAAGGGCTTGTAATTCGCAAAAAAATGTGGTATAATTTTATCAATATAAATATTGATAAAAAATTTTCGGATTTTTTATACGGAGATTTATTATGGAAGAAAACAAAGTCAACACAAATTACGGCGAATCCCAGATTCAGGTTCTCGAAGGTCTCGACCCCGTAAGAAAGCGTCCCGGCATGTACATCGGCTCGACGGACGAAAGGGGACTTCATCACCTTGTTCAGGAAATAGTGGACAACTCTATCGACGAAGCTTTGTCGGGCTATTGCAATACCATCGAGGTTATAATAAATAAGGACGGTTCCTGTACGGTAAAGGACAACGGCAGAGGCATTCCCACGGCGATTCACCATACCGAAAAGATTTCCGCGGTAGAAGTCGTTCTTACAAAGCTCCATGCGGGCGGCAAATTCGGCGGCGGCGGATATAAAATTTCGGGCGGACTTCACGGCGTAGGTCTTTCGGTAGTAAACGCGCTTTCCGAATGGCTGGAAGTCGAAGTTTTCCAGAACGGCAATCATTATAAACAGGTTTATAACAGGGGGATTCCGCAGGCTCCGTTAAAAATTATAGGAACGGCGGATTTCACCGGCACCTGGGTAACCTTTATGCCCGATGCCGAAATTTTCGAGACGACGATTTTCGATTACGACAATATTAAAACGAGGCTTCGCGAACTTGCGTATCTGAACAAAGGTCTTACCATAAAGATTTCGGACGAAAGAGAAGGCAAGCAAAGAAGCGACACCTTTATTTACGAAGGCGGTATCGCTCACTTTGTCGAAGACCTTAACAAAAACGCCGAAACGCTTTTGCCTAAGCCGATCTATTTCGACGAATTTTTCGGCGACAACGAGGTTGAAGTCGCTCTTCAGTACAACGACGGTTACAGCGAAACGATTTTCGCGTTTGCAAACAACATCAACACCGAAGAGGGCGGCACCCATCTCGAAGGTTTCCGTTCGTCGCTTACAAAAATAATAAACGACGCAGGCAAAAAGCTCAATATATTGAAGGGCGAAGAAAAGGTATCGGGCGATGACGTAAGAGAAGGTCTTACGGCGGTCGTATCGGTTAAACTTACCGATCCTCAGTTCGAAGGTCAGACAAAAACAAAACTCGGCAACTCGTGCATGAAGGGTTACGTAAGCAAGGCTATGACCGAACATCTCGGCTCGTATCTCGAAGAAAACCCGAACGTCGCAAAAGAACTTTTAATGAAGTGTCTCACCGCACAACGCGCGCGTGAGGCTGCTAGACAGGCGAGAGAAAATACGAGAAGAAAGGGCGTTCTGGAATCGACCACTCTTCCCGGTAAACTCGCCGACTGTTCCGAAAAGAACCCCGAACTTTGCGAAATTTTCATTGTCGAAGGCGACTCCGCAGGTGGATCCGCAAAGAGCGGAAGAGACAGACGCTTCCAGGCGATATTGCCTTTAAGAGGTAAGATCTTAAACGTCGAAAAGGCAAGAATAAACAGAGTACTCGAAAACGAAGAAATAAAAGCTATGATAACCGCATTCGGCGGGGGTATGAAAGAAGATTTCGATATCACCAGGATAAGATACGACAGAGTCATCTGCATGTCCGATGCCGATGTAGACGGATCGCATATCAGAATATTATTGCTCACGTTCTTCTATAGATTCATGAGACCGCTCGTAGAGCAGGGACACGTTTATATCGCTCAGCCGCCCCTTTACAAGGCGACCAAGGGCAAGACCGAAAAGTACCTTTACTCGGACGACGAACTTAAAGCGTATCTTGCCGAAGCCGGCAAGTGCGACGTACAGCGTTATAAAGGTCTCGGCGAAATGGATCCCGAACAGCTTTGGGAAACGACGATGAATCCCGAAACAAGAACTCTTCTCAAAGTTTCGATAAAAGACGCGGTTGCGGCTAACGACATGTTCACTCTCCTGATGGGTGAAAAGCCCGAACTCAGAAGACAGTTCATCGAAGACAACGCCGATATCGTAAAAGAACTCGATCTCGATATTTAAGGAGGTAAATCATGGCTAAAAAAGAAGCAAGCCCCGAGCTGACCGCCGAATTTAAAAACACTCTGGCAAAAACCAATATCATAAACGTAGAAGTAGAAGACGAACTCCGTAAATCGTTCATGGCGTACGCCATGGCGGTTAACGTATCGAGAGCTATTCCGGACGTAAGAGACGGTCTCAAACCCGTTCACAGAAGAATTTTATACTCCATGCACGAGTTAGGTCTTACCTACGATAAAGCTTTCAGAAAATGCGCCAAAATCGTCGGCGACGTTTTAGGTAAATATCACCCGCACGGCGACAGTTCGGTTTACGACGCGCTCGTTCGTCTTGCGCAGGACTTTTCGATAAACTTCCCGCTCGTGGACGGACACGGCAACTTCGGCTCCGTCGACGGCGATCCCGCGGCTGCTTACCGTTATACCGAAGCGAGACTCAGCAAACTTTCGGAAGAAATGCTTCGCGAAATCGAAAAAAACACCGTAGACTTTTATCCGAACTTCGACGACACGGCTATGCAGCCCGTCGTTTTGCCTTCGAGATTCCCGAACGTCCTGGTTAACGGCGCGGACGGTATCGCGGTAGGTATGGCGACTAATATTCCGCCGCACAACTTAGCGGAATGTATCGACGCGTGCGTGGCTTTACTCGATAATCCCGAACTCACCGTAGAAGATCTTATGAATTACGTTCCCGCGCCGGACTTCCCGACGGGAGCCGTTATCATGGGCAGAGCGGGCATAAGAGAAGCGTACAGAACGGGAAGAGGCGGTCTTGTTTTAAGAGCCAAAACCGAAATCGAAGAATTCGCGAACGGCACGAGAGAAAGAATCGTAGTACACGAAATACCGTATCAGGTCAATAAAGCTCTTCTTATAAAGGCGATAGCGGATCTTGTAAGAGATAAGAGAATAGAGGGTATTTCGGACATCAAGGACGAGTCGGACAGACACGGTATGCGTATCGTCATCGACGTTAAAAAGGATGCGAATCCGCAGGTCGTACTCAATACGTTGTTCAAACACACCAACCTTCAGGTCAAGATCGGCATCATAATGCTCGTTCTCGTGGACGGCGAACCCAAGGTATGCGGTCTTAAAGAAATACTCGAAAGCTACTTGAAGCACCAGATCGAAGTAATCGAACGTCGTACCAGATACGATCTCGACAAAACTCTCGAAAGAGAACATATAGTAAAAGGTCTCGTAATAGCTCTCGCGAACATCGACGAAGTAATTGCCGTTATAAGAAATTCCAAAGATAAATTCGAAGCGGCGGCAAAACTTATCGAAAAGTTCGAACTCTCCGACAAGCAGGCTAACGCGATACTCGAAATGAGACTTCAGAGACTTACTTCGCTCGAAGTAGAAAAACTTAAAGAGGAGCTCGTTCAGCTCGATCTTACCATAAAAGATTTGCAGGATATTCTCGCAAAACCCGAAAGAGTAAGAGAAATAGTAAAGACCGAAATGCTTGAAATAAAGGCGAAGTATCCTTCTCCCAGAAAGTCCGAACTCTCGTACGACTACGGCGAAATAGATATAGCCGACCTTATCGAAAGAGAAGATATCGTCATCTCGATGACTCACTTAGGCTACGTTAAACGTATGCCCGTTTCGGAATATAAATCGCAGCGCCGCGGCGGCAAGGGTATAATAGCTCACAAGACCAAAGAAGAAGACTTTGTCGAAAATATGTACGTTTCGTCCACTCACGACGACGTGCTTATGTTCACGAACTTCGGCAAGGTTTACTCGATGAAGGGTTACGAAATCCCCGAAGCTCAGCGTACCGCAAGGGGCAGAGCGGTAGTCAACCTTATCGACATCGCTCAGGGCGAAAAGGTAGAATATTTAATCCCGATCTCCGACGAACTGAAAGAAGAATTCAAAGAAAAAGAAGGCACGGACGAAATTCCGTCCATCGTTCTCGCAACGAAGAAAGGTCTTATCAAAAAGACGGCCGTTTCGGAATTCGCAAATATCAGAAAGAGCGGTAAGATAGCCATATCCATAACGGAAGGCGACGAGCTTATGTCGGTAGGACTTCTTCACGGCAACGACGAAATCATTATCGCTTCGCATGAAGGCAAGTGCATAAGATTCAGCGAAAAAGACGTGAGAAGAATGGGCAGAGACACGCAGGGCGTAAAGAGTATGGACCTTTCCGCAAGCGACTATATCGTAGATATGCTTGTCGTTAACCCCGATAAAGAAGTTCTCACAGTGTCCGAAAACGGCTACGGCAAACGTTCTTCGCTCGATGATTACAGATTGCAGCAGCGTTCCGGAAAGGGTATAAAAGCGGGCGTATTCAACGAACAGACGGGCAAACTCGCTTCCTTAAAGCAGATTTCCGAAGACGAAGACGTTATGGCGATTGCCGACAACGGAACGATTATAAGAATCCACGGCGACGAAATAAGCAAAATCGGCAGAGACACCAAGGGCGTAAGAGTCATGAAGCTCGAAGAGGGCAAGATCGTTTCGATAGCGATCACTCCGAGAGAAGAAGACGACCCCGAAACTCCGGAAGGAACCGAAAACGCCGTAGCCGAAGAAACAGCAAACGGCGAAACTCCCGTTAATGCGGAAGCGACTGCCGAAGTTACCGGAGTATCCGAAGAAACGGTAGAAAATACCGAAGGATCCGAAGAAAACGAATAATAAAGTTATGACAGTATTTTTATCTTCGGCGGTCAAAGAACTTCTTGAACGCGGCGAAGTCGAAAAAGCAAACGTTCTTCTCGGCTTCCCGTATTATATGGAAGGAGTCGTTCTCCACGGCAACGCGGTAGGCGGCAAGTTCGGATATCCGACGGCAAACATAACTCCGCCCGGATTTTTACCGAAGCCGGGCGTGTACAAGACCGTTACCAGCGTCGGCGACAAAGCCTATAAGGGGCTGACGAACGTCGGTTCGAAGCCTACCTTCGGAATAGATACCCCGTCGGTAGAAACTACTCTATTGGACTTTGATGGCAATCTTTACGGCAAATTCATAAAGGTAGAATTCTTACGGTATATAAGACCGCTCAAAAAGTTTTCGGACGGCAAAGAACTCGGCGAGCAGATAAAAAAAGACTTTGTCGAAGCCGCAAAGGATTGATTCTTTCAGCGGGTGAACACGTCAGAGGGTAAAGTAAAGGCAAATCAAATAAAATCAAGCAAAAATCCACCGTATGATCGGTGGATTTTTTACGCGATAATTAAATAAAATAACCGTAATCCGATAAAACCGGACAGGAACGGAAATTATACAGGGGAGAGAGCTGCCGGGTTTAAAAAGCGGCTGCCTGATTTTGAAAAAAATAAAACAAAATAAAAAGGTCGCAAAAAGCGACCTTAATATTCAATAGTCAAAAATTACGCTCTTTCGACTTTGCCGCTCTTTAAACAACGAGCGCAAACGTATTCGGAAGAAACGGTACCGTCTGCCTGCTTAACTTTAACTTTCTGTAAGTTAGAATTAAAAGAAACGGGAGTTTTTCTGTTAGAGTGGCTGACAAGGTTACCGGACAACTTGCCCTTACCGCAAATACTGCAAACTCTGCTCATATTAACACCTCCAAAATAGGTTATATTTTTTCGTACTCAATAACTTTACCATAAAAACAATAAAAAAGCAACGGATTTTTTGCGTATTTTAAAAAAAATAAGTCATTTTTTAATCAAAACAGGGGTAAATAATTATATAAGGACTAAAATGTATTAAAATTTCTTGCAAAATGCTTTTAATTATTGTATAATTAACGTACAGGAGAGGTTTATGGCAGTTAAAACCAACAACATTTACGGCGTTATATCGATATCCAATTCTACGATCGAAAGCTATGTAGCCAGGGTAGGACTCGATTCCTACGGGATCGTCGGTTTCGCGCGCCGCGGTTTTCGCGATAAACTCAAAGATCTTATCGTTAAAAATCCTATTCCGGGCGGCGTTAAGGTAAAAACCAACGGCGACAAAATAGGAATAGACGTCTATATTATAGTAAAATACGGGGTTTCGATTCGCGCGGTTGCGGAAGCATTCAAGGAATCGATAGAGTATAAGGTAAGTAAATTTTCGGGCATGATAGTAGATTATGTCAACGTAAACGTTGTAGACGTGAGAAGATAAGTAATTCCTGTTAATTTTGATTACAAGGATTATTCTTTTATGATAAAAACGATTAACGGTTCGATGTTTCGCAGCATCGTTAATACCGCGTGTAAACTTTTTGAAATAAATCGAGCTCAGATAGACTCTTTGAACGTATTCCCGGTTCCCGACGGCGACACCGGCACGAATATGTGCTTTACGATTCAGTCGGCGACCAAAGCTCTCGCCCAGGTTCAGACAAATAAAATGTCCGACGTCGCCGACGCCGTTTCTAAAGGCTCTTTAAGGGGCGCGAGGGGAAACTCCGGCGTTATTTTATCGCAGATAATGCGCGGTATGTGCGGCTCTTTGAAGGAATACGACGAAGTCGATACCTGCAAATTCGCAAAAGCTTTGCAGTCTGCTGCGGAAGTTGCTTACGGCGCGGTTTCGGTACCCAAAGAAGGAACTATCTTAACCGTTATCAAAATGATTGCGGAGCACGCTCATTCGGTATGGGTAAAGCATAAGGATTTCGAAACTTTTACCGAAGAACTTATCAAAAAAGGCAACGAAGCGGTAGAAATCACACCCACGCTTTTACCCGTTCTCGCAAAAGCAGGCGTTGTTGACGCCGGCGGAAAGGGACTTATGAACTTTTTCGAAGGCATGCTTAAAGCTCTCCGCGGCGAAACCGTAGAAGGCGAAGAGGTTTCCGCCGAAGCGATGAAGCCCGTTTCTTTATCCGCGGCAAACGATATGGGAATAAGCGCGGAACACGCCGATCTTTTCGCTTTAGGCGATATAGAATTTGCTTACTGTACCGAATTTTTTATTATAAACATCAAAAAGAAAACAACTCTCGCCGATATCGAAAAGCTAAGGGCTTCCCTTATGAATATAGGCGATTGCGTAATAGTTATAGGCGACCTTGAATTCATTAAGGTACACGTTCATACCAACAAACCCGGCAGAGCTTTGAGTATGGCTCTCGAACTCGGCGAACTCGATAAAATCAAGATCGAAAACATGCTCGAAGAGAACAGAGAATTCAAAAAGAAGTACGAAGCCGAAAAGAAGGAAATCGGCATGCTTGCCATTTCTTCGGGCGACGGCATCTCGAATATCTTTAAAGATCTTTTAGTCGACGGTATTTTAGAAGGCGGTCAGTCGATGAATCCTTCCGCAGACGACATAGCGACCGCAGCAAAGCGTATAAATGCCGATAACATCATTATTTTCCCGAACAACAAGAACATAATTCTTGCGGCGGAACAGGCAAAGAGCCTTGTAGAAAATAAAAAACTGCACGTTATTCCGACAAAGAGCATACCGCAGGGGTTCTCGGCGGCGATGTGCTTCAATCCCGAACTCTCGGTTGAAGAAAATTACGCCAACATGACTCACGCTATCGATACGGTAACGGACGCAAGCATTACTTACGCGGCGAAGAATTCTAAAATGAACGGCTTCAGCATCAAGGCTAACGACATAATCGGTCTCGATAACAAGCGTATCCTTGCCAAGGGCAACAATATAGACGACGTTGCGGTAAAACTTATCGACAAACTCCGCACGTCGGAAGAAATAATAACCCTTTACTACGGGGCGGAAGTCAGACAAGAAGACGCCGAAGCGTTGCAAGCCCGCGTTCAGGAACTCTATCCCGATTGCGACGTTCAGCTTAATTACGGCGGTCAGCCTATCTATTTCTACTTTATCTCTTTGGAATAATTTTTACGTTTTACGGCAAAAATTTTCTTAAAATTCCAAAGAAAACAAGAACAAAAAATAATAACGAATATATTTAATAAAAGCGGGAACAAAATCCCGCTTTTATGTTTAATAAATAAGTTTATATAGCAAAATCATCAGTAAAAATCTGATAAAATATAATATAGAGAGCGTATATGGATCTTAAAGTATTAAAAGGCGTCGCAACCGAAAGAGAAGAAGAACTTAATAAAATGGGTTACTTTTCGACGGGGGATCTGATAAAAAATTTCCCTAAAAGGTATCTCGATCTGACTCTCCGTCAGCCGCTTAAACTCGCCTTCGACAACGATATGGTTCTGACGGTCGGCAAGCTTATAACGCCGCCGCAGAACGTGTTTAACGCAAGGCGTAAATTCGTCAAAGTTTATTGCGAGCAGGAAGGTTTGTATTTTACCGCGATATGGTTCAATCAACCGTACGTCGCGAAAAAATTGACCGCCGGCGAAGAATATCTTTTTTACGGCAGAGTCAAAAAGAATTTCGATGAATACACCCTTTACAATCCGTCGTTCGAGCCGCTCGATAAAAACTATCGGTTAAAAGGTATCGTGCCGCAGTACGCGGTAAAGGGGAACTTCCCGCAAAAGCTCATGCGCGACGTAACGAGACTTTCGGTAAATCTCGAAAAGCCGCAGTCCTATATTCCGTTTCCGCTTCAGAAAAAATACGACTTAAAAGATCTTTTTTGGGCGTATAAGTCGGCACATAATCCCGAAAAGGCTGAAGAAATCGAACCGGCTTCCGAGAGAATAGCCGTTGAAGAATATTTTGCTCTTATTTCCGCCTTCAAAATAGTAAAAGGCGACAGGGAACAGGTCAGAATAAACCGTTATTCGTGCGAAAGGTCTGATATCGACGAGTTTATAAAGAGTTTTCCGTTCGAGTTCACGGACGGGCAAAAAAAGGCCGTGGACGAAATTTTTGCCGATTTAAAGGGCAAAACGGTCATGAACAGGCTTTTGCAAGGCGACGTCGGCAGCGGTAAAACTGCTGTCGCGGCGGTAACCGTTTTCGCCGCGGTAAAGAGCGGCTATCAGGTCGCCGTGCTGTCTCCGACCGAAGTATTGGCAAGACAAAACCACAAGGTTTTATCGGGGTTTTTGAAGAATGCAAACGTAGGACTTTTAACGGGTTCGATGACCGCCAAAGAAAAGTCGCAGATAAAAAAGGACGTAAAGGACGGCAAAATAGACGTGCTTGTCGGCACGCATGCCGTAATAGAGTCGAGCGTGGAATTTAATAGTCTCGCTCTTTGCGTGTGCGACGAACAGCAGCGTTTCGGCGTGGCGCAGCGTTCCGCGCTTTTAAGTAAGGGCGAATGTCCGGACCTTTTAGTAATGAGCGCGACTCCCATTCCGAGAACGCTGTCGCTCATATTCTTCGGCGATCTCGATATTTCGACCATTGCCGATAAGCCCAAAAACCGCAAACCGGTTCAGACGAATTTCGTTTCCGAAGCAAAGAGAGCGGATATGATCCGCTATATCGGCGAAGAGATAAAAAAGGGCAGACAGGCTTATTTCGTATGCCCCAAGATAGAAGGCGACGAAGAAGGCGAACTTTTAAGCGTTACCGCCGTTTACGACGAACTTAAAGAGCGGCTCCCGAACGTAAAATTCGCTCTTTTGCACGGCAAAATGAAAGAAGCTATTAAAAACGAAACGATGCAGGACTTCAAAGACGGCAAGATTGACGCTCTCGTTTCGACCACGGTTATCGAAGTCGGCGTGGATGTTCCCAACGCTTCGATAATGGTCATTTTCAATGCGGACAGATTCGGTCTCTCGCAGCTCCACCAATTAAGGGGCAGAGTAGGGCGTTCGGATATAAAAAGCTACTGTTTTTTGCTATCCGACACCGATTCTCCCGAAGCCGCCGAAAGGCTTAAAGTGCTTTGCGATAATACGGACGGCTTCAAAATTTCGGAATACGACTACAAAACCCGCGGCGGCGGCGACTTTATGGGCGTAAGGCAGAGCGGCAAATTCACCAACGATTTAGGCAATCTTAAGTACGACGTTTCGGCAATATTTCTCGCTAAAAAAATCTCGGACGATTTCTTTTCCGGCGGGTACGACGTCGCTTCATTAAAGCCGTACTTTATGAGCCGTTACGAAAGACTTAAAGACGTTTCGCTTAACTGAACCGTAAATTCTTAAATCCGTCGGTTGCCGGCAAAATCACGTTTTATATCACGGGGGAATGTATGAAAAGATATAAAATTACAGCGTTTTTTACTGTTTTGCTTATAGTTTTAAGCGTTTTTCCGGCATGCGGTAAAACCGGATATAACGCAAAAATTTATAATATGTCCGAAGAGTCTTTTTCAAGCTCCTTTTTAGAAGAAAACAAGGTTAAAGGCGCGTATTATAAAAACCCGGACTATGCCGAAGGTTCGGACGAAAAGTATTATTATGACGAAACTTCGCCTGTATGCAGAACCTTTATAGTTAATAATTCCGGCGATTATTCTCTGATTTTCACGGGGAACGAGTTAACGGTCAATTTCGATAAAGAAATGCTTTTTATTTATATTTTTGCGGACGTCAACCCTTGCAGGAACTATCTTTTAAATAAGGTTGTCGTTGACGGCGAAACGGCAAAGATATACTTCGGTTTAGAAAAGAGCGATAAAAAAGACGCAACAGCCCCTTACCAAAGAGTTTTGATTGTTAAAACGGATAAACTCGATATAAACGAAGCGGAATTCATAAAACAAAGATAAATAATAAAAATTACAAATCGAATAAATGAAATCAGAATTGAATAAATAAAAATAAAACGTAAAATCGGGCGGAGTACGTCCGATTTTTTATGTTGTAAAAAGGATTCAATACAATATGAGTTAAATTAAATTTATACCGGTAAATTTTAAAAACTATTGATAAAAATGATTAGGTGTGTTATACTTGTGCTGCCAAACAAAACTAAATATCAAAAAAATGAGTAAACGAAGGGTATATTATACTCTTTTATTTGCCATACTCCCATTGTAACAATTTGTAAAAAATGCAAATTCCAAATGGGAGAGTTTACTCATTCATTTAGTTTTGTTTGGCGACAACGGAGTTTGCGTTTTATGTGCGTTGACTTCGGTTGGCGCACTTTTTTATTTTAAATTAAAGTGCGACCTTTTATAAAAGGAGCGCAAGGGATGGGAGGCAATACAAATTTACACAGAGCCAACAAAGAAAAAAACGACGAATTTTACACAAGACTTAATAATATCGAGTCCGAACTTAAACATTACGCGGGGCATTTTAATGACAAAGTTATTTTTTGCAACTGCGACGATCCGTTTGAAAGTAACTTTTTCAAATACTTCGCGATGAATTTTAACTTTCTGAAGATTAAAAAGCTCATATGCACTTGCTACGACAATTCGCCGGTGGCGTACACGCAGCTTTCGTTTTTAGGCGAAGACAGCTGTAAAAAAATACCCAACAACAACCGTAAAGCTTATATGATAGAGATAACCGAAGTAAAAGACTACAACGGCGACGGAGCGGTAGACTTATCGGACGTAGAATATCTTTTGAAAAACGACAACAATTCGCTTAAACTTTTGAAAGGCAACGGAGACTTCAGAAGCGAAGAATGTATAAATTTATTGAAACAAGCCGATATTGTGGTTACAAATCCGCCGTTTTCGCTTTTCAGAGAGTACATGGCTCAGCTTATCGAATATAAAAAGAAGTTCGTTATAATCGGCAATCAGAACGCAATCACTTATAAAGAAATTTTTCCGTTACTCAAAAACAACGTTATATGGCTCGGATATAATTCGGGTGCGCAGAGCTTTCTCGTTCCGCCGGAATTTGAACGCAACAACACTTATTACGAAAACGGTCTGAAGTACGCCAAGTTCGGAAACATCTGCTGGTACACAAATCTGGATACGACAAAGCGGCACGAAGTAATGCCTTTATACAAAAAATATTCCGCCGAAGAATATCCCGAATACGACAACTATAAGGCGATAAACGTGGATAAGGTTTCTGACATACCTTACGATTACGACGGAGTGATGGGCGTGCCGATAACCTTTTTGGATAAATATAATCCCGAGCAGTTCGAGATAATAAAATTCCGTAAAGGAAACGACGATAAAGATTTAAGCGTAAACGGCAAATGTCCGTACTTTCGCATATTGATAAGGAGAAAATAAGATGAAAATAGAATTACATGAAATAAAAGTTAAAGAAGTAGTAAACGGTTTTACCGATAACGCCGAAAACGGCGTGGTGGGTTACGGCGGAAAGCTCAATATCCGCCCGGCGTTTCAGCGTGAATTTATTTACGACGATAAACAGCAGAAAGCCGTTATCAAAACGGTCATGAAGGGCTTTCCCTTGAACGTAATGTACTGGGCGGAAAGCGAAGACGGCGATTACGAACTATTGGACGGGCAACAGCGGACTATGAGCATATGTTCGTACGTCAACAACGAATTTTCTTTGGATAGCAGGACGTTTGCGAACCTTACCGGAACCGAAAAGAATAAAATTTTAGATTATCCGCTTATGATTTATATCTGCAAGGGCGACGATAAAGAAAAGCTCGACTGGTTCAGAATAATCAACATCGCGGGCGTTCAGCTCAAAGATCAGGAACTCCGCAACGCCGTTTATACGGGGGAATGGCTCTCGGACGCGAAAAGATACTTTTCTAAAAACGGTTGCGTTGCTTACAGATTGGCGAACAAGTACATAAACGGAACGGTTAACCGTCAGGACTATCTCGAAACGGCTTTAAGGTGGATTTCTTCTAAAGAGGGGATAAAGATTGAAGATTATATGTCCGAGCATCAGCACGACGGACACGCAACGCCTTTGTGGCAGTATTTTACCGCCGTCATAAATTGGGTTGAAGCGCTCTTCCCGAATTATCGCAGAGAAATGAAAGGTCTGGACTGGGGCATAATGTACAACAAATATTCCGGTAACGTTTACAATCCGCGCGAGCTTGAAGACGATATACTAAAACTCATGCGGGACGACGACGTTACAAAAAGGTCGGGAATTTACGAATATCTCCTTTCCGGCAACGAAAAGTTCTTAAACATACGCGCCTTTACCGATAACGAAAAGCGGCTTGTATACGAAAGACAAAACGGCATATGCCCGTATTGCGCCGCCGAACACCGCGAAAAAACACATTACGAAATAGAAGAAATGGAAGCCGACCATATAACCCCGTGGCGGGACGGTGGCAAAACCAATACGGAAAACTGTCAGATGCTCTGCAAAGAACACAACAGAATAAAGTCGGACAGATAAGAAGAATAAAATACGAAAATATGGCATAAAAACGCCGCGATCGGTCGCGGCGTTTTCGCTGTTTATTTTTAATTTGAATTTTATTTTTGACTTAAACGGGGGATCAGACGTCGTTCATTTTGACTATCGCGTCCGAAATATCGAGTCCTTCCATATCCTTTTTCATCGTTTCGTCAAAGTAAGTTCCGCAATCGTTGAATTTGACTTCGGTATAGAAGAGCTTCGAAAAGTCTACTGCTTTGTTGACTATAAGATTGATGCTCGCCATAACGTTGCCGTAACCGGTGTTGACGAACTGAATTTTAAGTTCCTTTTTGATAGCCGGGGCAAAGGATACCGCGCTCGAAACGTTGGTGGAGCCGGTTATCGCTACGTTTGCGTTGAAGCCCGCTATCAAGAACGCCGTTTTAAGTGGAATGCGAGATTCCTGAATATATACGACCTGACTTGCCATTCTGCCGCCCGTTATGTTCGAAACTTCCTTCTGGGCGTCCTTTTCGCTCGCGACGGTGTAATAAATGCCGCATGCGGTGGCTGCCGCAAGACGTTCGGGATTATTGTCTATGACTATGGGGATATTCTGATAATATCTTAAAAGCTGGGCGAGTATGAGTCCTAAATTATTCGCGCCGATTATGGCTACGTGTTCGCCTTTTTGTATGTTCATTCTGTCGATTATCGTAAGAGCGAGCGACACTGTTTCGATAAAAAGCGCATCGTTATCCGAAATCCCGTCGGGGATGGGGTATACTTCTCTCGCGTTTACCGCGCAGAATTCGGTAAGATAACCGTCGTAATCCTCGCCGGCGATTTTAAGATCGGCGCACATGTTTTTGGATCCTTTTTTGCAGAAAACACATTCGTCGCAGGGACGGTAAGGGGTTATATAAACTCTCATCGCCTTCGCGAATTTGTACGAAAGATTTTCCTGTACGTCTTCGGATATTACTCCGACGGCGCCGGAACCTGTTGTGAGTCCGACGTATTTGTTATCTTCGAGATTAACTATGTCGGTGGGGGTGATAAGACACTTTTTGATTTTAACCGCAAGATCGTCCGCATTGCGTTCCGTCGCGGCGGGTTTATCTTCCGGGGCGATTGCGTCGGTGTCGATAAGATTAAGTTTAGAGCCTATTCCGTAAATCCAACTTTTCATAATGTCTCCGTGGAAACGAGTTCCGTATATAATTTTAGTATAATGCGGGAAAAAAAGCAAGTCATTTTGATTTAAAATGGCGTTATAGCGGCATATAGCTTATTTTTTGCTCATTCTATAAAAAATAAGCGTAAAAAAAATCATTTATTTTTTATAAGGGCGTATTTAACCCTTGACTTGCCGCAAAAAATATTATATAATAACTCGGTAAAATATAAAAAGCGAGGTGAATAGAATGAAAGAGGGTATTCATCCTGATTATCACGAAGTAACTGTAACTTGTGCTTGTGGTGAAACTTTCAAAACCGGCTCGACCAAGAAAACCGACAATATAAGAGTTGAAATTTGCAGCAAATGTCATCCTTTCTTTACGGGTAAGCAGAAGTTGGTAGATACCGGCGGCCGTGTCGATAAGTTCAACAAGAGATACGGAAAAACAAAATAAGAATTTTGTTTATTTGGCTTTTAAAAGAGGATATTCTTTTAAAAGCCTTTTTTATATCTGCGGCGTAAAAGGTTTACTTTTTGCCGCGGCGGTATAAAACGCCGTTTTACGGCAGAGTATAGCGTACGTATATATTTATATATGTTTATTATACTCGAAAATTTTAATAATAACGGGGAACTGCTTTGGAAGAAGAAAAATTAACTTCCGTTACGGAAGAACCTGTATCTTCGTCTGATCGGTCGGATGATAAATCCGCAGGCGAAGAAAAAGAAGCTTCCGTCAAAGGGAAAAAGAATAAAAAAGCGAAATCCGAAAAGAAAAGAATGACTTCGATAGGCGGTCAGGCGCTTATCGAAGGCGTTATGATGCGCGGCAGAACGTCCATGGCGATGGCTGTACGCGACGAAGACGGCATTATAAGAGTAGAATCGAAAAGAATAAAACCGCCCGAAAAACGCAATATATTTTTGCGTTTACCGATAGTGAGAGGCTGCGTTTCGTTTATAGATTCGATGATAGGCGGCACGAAGTGCCTTATGCGCTCGGCTGAAGTATTCGGCGAAGGCGAACCGACTAAGTTCGAAAAGTGGGTGTCCGAAAAGCTTAAAGTAAACGTTATGAGCGTTATTTCGGTACTGTCGCTTATTCTGGGACTTGCTCTCGCGGTATTTTTGTTCATATGGGCGCCGCAGTTTATAAGAGAGCTTATTTCGAAGGCGGCTTTCGGCGTTAAAAACGGTTTCTCTCCGCTTGCGAAGAACTTTATCGAAGGCGGCTTCAAGATACTTATATTCGTCTCGTATATACTGCTTACTTCTTTAATGCCCGACGTTAAAAGAACGTTCATGTATCACGGGGCGGAACACAAGACGATAGCGTGCTATGAAAACGGACTCGAAATGACTCCGCAAAACGCAAAAAAATGTTCGAGAATACACGACAGATGCGGTACGACTTTTATGGTGTTCGTAATGGTGATAAGTATTCTCGTATTCGCCTTGGTGGAGAGCATTCTGCCCGTGAAACTCACGGGGATACTCCGTATTTTACTCAAAATAGCGTGCCTGCCGATAGTTGCGGGACTTTCGTACGAACTTTTGAAATGGCTTGCGAAAACAAAGAGCAAGTGGGTTCTTCCGTTAAAACTCCCCGGCATGCTTTTGCAGTGCGTAACAACGCGCGAGCCCGACGAAAAAATGCTCGAAGTCGCTATAACCGCATTTAACGAGGTTCTGAAAATGGACAAAGACGAAACGATAGAAGAAAAGAAGTTCGTAACTTCCAAAAAGGCTAAAGAAGTAACCGAAGCGGTTATCGAAGCGTTAAAAGAGGGCGGAATAGACGAAACTTCGGACGCGGAATGGATAGTTGCTTTATCAGCGGACATAAAAAGGAGCGAAGTGTATTCGGATAAGTATATTTCGCCCAAAATAATAGACGAAATCGGCAATCTTGTCGAAAAACGCCTTACGGGTATGCCTCTCTGGTACTGCATAGGCAATACGGATTTTCTTGAATTTAATTTAAAAACGGACGAAAGGGCGTTGATCCCCCGTCCGGAGACCGAAATTTTAGCCGAAGAAGCGGCAAAACTCGCAAACAAAGATTCAAAAGTTCTCGATCTTTGCACGGGCAGCGGAGCCATCGCTATTGCTATTAAAAAGAGAACGGATGCAAACGTTTTCGCTTCCGACGTGTCGGAAAAAGCGCTTGCTCTCGCCAAAGAAAACGCCGAAGTGAACGGCGCGGACGTAACGTTTATAAAAAGCGATATGTTCAGGTCGCTTACCGAAGGCGACTTCGATATTCTCGTGTCGAACCCGCCGTATATAAAAACCGAAGATATCGAAACGCTTCAGAAAGAAGTAAAAGATTTCGAACCGATCCTCGCGCTCGACGGAGGAACGGACGGGCTCGACTTTTACAGACAGATTTCGATCTATGCCAGAAATTTCGTAAAACCCGGCGGATATATTCTTATGGAATGCGGAATGGGACAGGCGGAAGACGTTATAAAGCTCTTTGCGGCATATTCCGAAAAGTCGGTTATAAAAGATCTCGAAAACACAGACAGAATAGTTAAAATAAAAGTATAAGGAAAAATATGTTCAAAAAACTCGAAGCCATAGTCGAAAGATACAATAAACTTCAGGAACTCGTTGCGGATCCCGCGGTCTTGCAAAGAATGGACGAATGGAAGTCGTACACGAAAGAAATCGCAGACATGCAGGAAACCGTAGAAAAGTATCTCGATTACAAAAAAACGGAATCGGAACAGAACGCCGCCAAGGAAGCGGCGGAAACCGAAACCGATCCCGAAATGAAGGAAATGCTTTCGGAAGAATTCTATTCGCTTAAAGACAAGCTCGAAGAGATGAAGTCCGAACTCAGAATTCTGCTTTTACCTAAAGATCCCGACGACGACAAAAACGTAATTATGGAAATCCGCGCCGGCGCGGGCGGCGAAGAAGCGAGCCTTTTCGCATACGAACTGTACAGAATGTACGTTAAATTCGCCGAAAAGAACCGCTGGAAGACCGAAGAAGTGGAAAACAACTCCACCGAACTCGGCGGCATCAAGGAAGTGGTGTTTTCGATAAGCGGCAAGGGCGTTTACAGTAAACTTAAATACGAGAGCGGCGTTCACAGAGTGCAGCGGGTTCCGGAAACCGAATCGCAGGGCAGAGTTCACACTTCTACCGCAACCGTAGCCGTTTTACCCGAAGTAGAAGACGTCGAAGTAAACATAGACGAAAAAGACCTTAAAATAGATACTTTAAGATCTTCGGGCGCAGGCGGTCAGCACATAAACAAAACAGAGTCGTGTATACGAATAACGCACCTTCCGACGGGCATAGTCGTTCTGTGTCAGGACGAAAGAAGCCAGACCAAAAACCGTGAAAAGGCGATGAAGGTTTTAAAAAGCAGACTTTACGACCTTTACCGTTCCGAATACGACAAGCAGTATTCCGAAAACCGCAAAAGTCAGGTAGGAACCGGCGACAGATCTGAAAGAATAAGAACTTACAACTTCCCGCAGAGCAGAGTTACCGACCACAGAATAGGCTTGACGCTCTATTCGCTCGATTCGTTCATTATGGGCGATATCGAAGAGATGGTCGAAGCTTTGGCTATTGCCGACAGAGAAGCAAAGCTTTCTTCCGGCTCCGACGACGAATAATTTTAATAATAGTTTAAAAACGCTCTTTATATCGGGGGCGTTTTTTATTTGATTTTTTATTTTATCGTAAAATACGGATAATATTTTATTTTAACATCAAACGGTAAAATAAAAATCCGCCGTAAAAAGCGACTTAAAAATATAAAAGAATTTTAAAATAGGTATTGATTTTTGTTTTTTTATACTATATAATAAAAGTAGGTAAGAAAACGCTTAATATTTTAACCTGCGGCGATAAACCGGAGGCAAAAAGAAGCGTTTATATCGAATAAATTTTCGGAGGAACTTATTATGAAAATCATTTACGGACCTAAAGGCACGGGCAAAACCCAGAAGGCGATCGATTCGGCAAACGCTGCCGCACAAACCGCGAAAGGACACGTTTTATTCGTTGCCGATACCGATAAAAATATGTACGATCTCGATCGCGCGGTAAGATTTATCGACGCCGGCAGATTCGATATCCGGGGACAGGAAGGTTTCAGAGGATTTTTGAAAGGTCTGGTTGCCGCTAACGCCGATAACGATCTCGTTTATATCGACAGCATCAAAAGAATCACGAAAACCGAGCTTAGCGAACTGAAAGAACTTTTCGCCGCGATGGAATGGCTCGAAAAGGAATACGGGGTAGAATTCGTATTAACCTGCAGCGGTGAACTTAAAGATCTTCCCGAATTTATCGCAAAATACGCCGAATAATTTAATAACCGGGCTATGAGCGGAAGCCGTAGTTTAATGCACAGACAGAGGATAAGCGGGAATAATTCCGCAAAATATATTTATATCAAAAAAACGCCATCGCAAAGATGGCGTTTTTTAACCGGAGATTTAAATTTCAGCGTATTATTTCGTTTGCAACGGTCAATTTAAATGTTTCTCCGTCGGAAAGAAGCGTAAGCATTCCGTTTTTAAGTTGATTGAATCCCGTCTGACTCGAACCCGAACCGACCGAATCGAGAAGCTTATAACAAGTAAGAGAGCTGTCGTCGTTTACGACCCAGAACGCAACGTAATATCTGCGGCCCGGTACGTATTCTATTTCGATCGAAACGTTTCCGTCGGAATTCGCTTCGTAATTGATAAAGCTTTGATTTTCTTGGTTGTCGCTGCCTGCGACATAATCGTAATCGGTAACGTATATGTTGAATTTGCCTTGTTTTATCTTGTCAGGGAGCGCCGAAACGTCAAAAATCAAGGTCTCTTGCCATTTTGTCGTGACAATTTCTTCCGCTACGGTAATTTTTACGACCAGATTTGCTTTTTGTGAAGAAGAATTACCGTTCTGAAGATCAATAAGCAGAAAAGTCGATCCGCTTTCGATCTTATCGGTATCGACGCTTATTACGAGCGCAGTTATTACGTTGCTGTAATTTGCGGTTTGCGTTCTTGCGGAAAGAGCGCCGGTTTCGGTGAGAGTAGTATATGAATTTTTAACGCTTGAACCGGGTATTGCCGCTTGATTAGTCGAATTGATTTTCCAGTTAAGAATAGTCATATAACTGCCGTTTAACGATACGGTTAAATCTACTGTTCCGTTATTTTTTGCGAGTGTAGCGGGATTTATCGTGAGATAAGTTGCAAAACCGTTTGAATCCGAAAGACGTTGTTGATAGGGCTTAAGTTCTGCGGAAACGGTTACGTCCTCGTTCCCCATAAGAAACTCGTAAGTATCTTCGGAGCGTTTTGTCGCTGTATTTCCGTTATACGTTACTTTGTCGACGTATTTGTCGGTAACGTTAAGCGTGAGAGTAACTGTAACGGTTTCGGCAAATTCCGCTTGCTCCTTATCAATCGAAACGGTACATTCTTCTGTCGACTGAACGGTAATTTTATGTTTCTGAAAGCCGGTTTCGGAATCGTCTTTACCCGAACATGCCGGAAAAACAAAAAGAGCGGATGCAAGAATCAAAGTAAGGCATAATGCAATCAATGTTTTTTTGATTTTCATTTTATACTCCTTGCGCAGAACGCGCATTCTTATTATATCCGATATTGTAACACAACTTGAAATATCAGTCAATTATTTAAATAAAAAGGAAAAGAATATAAATTCAAAATAAGGAGAACGCATTTTTATAAAAATCAAATAAAAAGCCCATAAAAATAAAGTTTCATAATTTTTATTATTTTTATTTTAGCGGGATAAAAATCGTTGACAATAAAAAAGTATTCTGTTAAAATATGTAACAAGTTACACGATTTGCTTTTAATTCAATCAAAATAATTATTATAAAAGTTTCGGATTTAACCGAAACGTTAAAAAGGGGGATGGAATGAAAGACGGACCTATAAGAGATAAAGAAATAGTAATCATGATGAAGGCGATTTCGGAAGACATGCAAAGGCGTAACGACAGATTCCTTAAAGATTTCGATCTGACGTTTTCGCAGGGGAGAGTCCTTAAAATCGTGCACGGCGAAAGCGGGAAGGTAACGCAAAAGGATATCGAAGATATTTTGTTCGTATCGCATCCGGCAACTCGAGGCATAGTAAAAAGGCTTGAAGAAAAGGGTTATATCTTTACCGCGACAGATAAAGAAGACAAGAGGCACAAAGTTCTTTTTATAACAGATTGCGGCAAAGCCAAGGCAGAAGCTATTGAAAGTGTTGTTTCTAAAGAAAAAACTCCTTTCGACGCCATTGACGACAGCGACAGAGAAGACTTTAAAAGAATTTTACGCAAAATAATCGCAAATATCAAGCAATAAAACTGTTATCTGTTTTCTTTATAATAAGAAAGTAAAAAACATATAAAATAAGAATGAGAACCGACGTTAAATCGGTTTTAAAAATAAATATAAATGTAACTTGTTACATTTTATAAAAAGTTACAAAAAATAAAAGTTTACGTTTACGTGTCTTTTATCTTTTATATGATACCATGTATATAAACTATATAGAAAATAAAACAAAAAGGAAAAGACCATGAAAAAGATATTTAAAATGTTTTCGGCAAAAGACGTGTTTTACGCGCTTTTAGCCGTAGTTTTCATCGTTTTACAAGTATGGCTCGACCTTACCATGCCCGACTACACGGCGGGACTCACCGAAGCTGTTTCGGGCGGCAATCTTACGATGAAGGTAATATGGGAAAACGGCGGAATGATGCTTTTATGCGCCGCAGGAAGCCTCGCATGCTCGATAATCTGCGGATACTTCGTCGCGACGATAGCCGCTTCGTTTTCTAAAAACGCAAGACAGAGTCTGTTCGATAAAGTAACGTCCTTTTCGGCTAAAGAAATGAACGGGTTTTCGACGTCTTCGCTTATAACGAGAACAACCAATGACGTAGAACAGCTTCACAGATTTATCGCGATGGGACTTCAGATGCTCATAAAAGCTCCTATTCTCGCAATATGGGCGATAAGCAAAATTTCGGCTTCGTCTATCGAATGGACGACCGCTACCGTAATCTGCGTAGCGATAATAGTAATAACGGTCGGAATAATAGTCGGGTTATGTCTTCCGCGTTTCAAAAAAGTCCAGAAGCTTACCGATAATCTTAATACCGCCACGAGAGAAAACTTAAGCGGCGTAAGAGTAGTAAGAGCTTTCAATGCAGAAGAATATCAGGAAGCAAAGTTCGAAAAGGCTAACGACGAACTGACCAAAAACCAACTCTTCACGTCAAAGGCGATGGGACTTTTAACGCCTGTTTTAACGCTTTGCATGAACGGTCTTACGCTTGCGATTTACTGGATAGGAGCGACGCTCGTCAACAAGGCGGCGACTCCCGAAAAGGTCGTTATTATAGGCAACATGGCGGCGTTCACGCAGTACGCGTTGCAGGTCGTTATGGCGTTTATGATGCTTATAATGATGTTTATAATGCTTCCGAGAGTTATCGTTTCGGGTAAGCGTATTTCCGAAGTTTTGAATACCGAGCCTTCTGTAAAAGACGGCGAAGTTTTATTAAATGTCGGCGAAGAAAAAAACGCTCCGAGCGTAGAATTCAGAAACGTTTCGTTTTCTTACTCGGGCTTGGGAAACGAAAACGTTCTCGAAGACGTAAATTTAACGGTAAATAAAGGCGAAACTCTCGCCATAGTCGGCGCGACGGGCAGCGGAAAAACGACGATAATCGATCTACTTACGCGTGTTTACGACGTAACTTCGGGAGAAATTCTGGTAGACGGAATAAACGTAAAAGACTACAAAGAGTCCGATTTGCAGGATAAAATAGCCGTAACGAGCCAGAGAGCGGCGTTATTCAAAGGCGATATTGCTTCCAACGTTTCTTACGGCAGTAAGGTAAAGGACGACGAAAGGGTAAAAGCCGCTCTCAAAGTAGCCGAAGCGGAGTTCGTATCCGGCGAAGGCGTCGGCATACACGCCCCCGTAGCGCAAGGCGGAACCAACTTTTCAGGCGGACAGAAGCAGAGAATTTCGATTGCGAGAACTATTTATAAGGATTCGCCGATAATGGTATTCGACGACAGCTTTTCGGCTCTCGATTACAAGACCGATTCGCTTGTTCGCAAAAACATAAAAGAGAACTTTCCGGACAGAACGGTAATCATTGTCGCGCAAAGAATAGGCACCGTCATGAACGCCGACAAAATAGCGGTAATCGACGACGGCAGAATAGCGGGCTTCGGAAAACACGAAGAACTTTTGAAGTCGTGTTCCGTTTATAAAAGCATCGCTTTATCGCAACTTAATAAGGAGGAACTCGGCTTATGAATCCCGTAAGACCGGTCGCCCCGCGTAAAACGCCCGGCGTCAAGAAAGAAAAACTCGATTTCAAATCGCTTAATAAAATACTTGTTTATTCCAAAAAATACATTCCGGCGATAATAATAAGCGTTATTTTAGCTGTGGCGGGCTCTGTCGCAACGATTATCGGTCCCGATAAAATTTCGGACCTTATGAACATGATAACCGGCGGAATTATAACCGGAATAGACATAAAAGAATTTACGAAGGTCTGCGTTACGCTCGTATGCATATATGCGGCGGGAAGCATATTTTCGTATTTGCAGCAGCTTATAACCGCGGTGATCACGCAAAGGACTTCAAAACAGCTCCGCGGAGAAATAGATAAAAAGATAAACAAACTTCCGCTTAAGTTCTTCGATACCGCTACGAGAGGAGATATTTTATCGAGAGTTACAAACGACGTCGACACGGTCGCGCAGACGCTTTCTTCGTCAGTTGCCAATCTTGTAAGTTCCGCCGTTCTTTTTGTCGGCGTAATAATAATGATGTTCGTGTCGAACTACGTTCTCGCTCTCGTAACGATAGCGTCGTCGATAGCAGGGTTTGCGGCGATGTCGGTTATTTTGTCGAAGTCGCAGAAGTATTTCGATAAAAAGCAGGCTCTTGTAGGCGCGATCAACGGGCAGATCGAAGAAGTATATTCCAATTACAAAGTAGTAAGATCATATAATGCGGCAGGTGCCGAAAAGTCGAAATTCCGTCTGACCAACGACGAAATCGGCAAAGTCGATAAAAAGTCGCAGTTTATGTCCGGCGCGATGATGCCTCTTATGACTTTCACCGGAAATTTAAGCTACGTTCTTATATTCGTGGTAGGCGTCGCTATAATCCTGAACGGCGGAACTTCGGTAACCGTAGGCACGCTCATGTCGTTCATAATATATGCAAGACTGTTCTCGCAGCCGCTTTCGACCTTCGCACAGAGCATGACTTCGTTCCAGCAGGCTTCGGCGGCATCGGACAGAATTTTCGAAATACTCGAAGCCGAAGAAATGTCCGACGAGAGCGAAAAGACGGCTGTCCTTAAAAAAGTGGATGGCAACGTAGAATTCAGAAACGTCAGATTCGGTTACGATAAAGATAAAACGATTATCAAAAACTTTTCGGCAAGCATAAAGAGCGGGCAGAAGGTAGCTATAGTAGGTCCGACCGGCGCGGGTAAAACAACCATAGTAAATCTTTTAATGCGCTTTTACGAGACGGACGGCGGCGATATTCTGATAGACGGAGTTTCGATAAAAGATATGAAAAGAGAGTCCGTTCACGATCTTTTCGATATGATTTTGCAGGATACGTGGCTTTTTAACGGCACCGTGAGAGAAAATCTCGTATATAACAAGACGGGCGTTACCGACGAAGAACTCGATAAAGTATGTAACGCGGTAGGACTTTCGCACTTTATAAAAACACTCCCGGACGGCTATGACACCGTTCTCGGCGAAGATTCGGCGGTTTCGGAAGGTCAGAAGCAGCAGCTTACGATAGCGAGAGCTATGATAAAAGATTCTCCGCTTCTCATATTGGACGAAGCCACGTCGAACGTAGATACCCGTACCGAACTCGTTATTCAGGAAGCTATGGATAAACTTACCGAAGGTAGAACGAGCTTCGTTATCGCTCACAGGTTGTCCACGATAAAGAACGCCGATATTATTCTCGTGTTAAAGGACGGCGACGTTATAGAGAGCGGCACGCACGAAGAACTGCTTGATAAAAAAGGTTTCTATGCCGAACTTTACAACAGCCAGTTTGCGTCCGTCTCGTGAAATAAAATCCGGCTTAAAAGCGATAAAACGATAAAAACCCGGCTTATTGTAAGAGAAAGGGGTAAAACAAAGCGTTAAGTTTACGGTTTTAAGCAATATTTAGCGTAAAAGTTTGCTTTTTTACCCGCCTTATGCTAATATTATAAATATCTTATACGGGTTATTTCAGCTTTTATCTGCCCGTCGGGAGTTTGTAAAATCTTCCCGGAAGGAATATAAATGTTCGGATACGTCGCTCCAGACAATCCCAATATGTACGTCAAGGACGTAGTTTTATACAAAGCTTTGTATTGCGGACTCTGCAAAAGCATAGGAAAAGCATCCGGGCAGAAGGCTCGCTTCGCTTTAAGCTACGACTTAGCGTTTTTATCGGGCTTTCTGCACAACGTTATGAACAAGGACGTAATAGTCGAAAAGAAGCATTGCGCCGTTCACCCGATAACGAAACGTCCCGTCGCGAGACCTGACGAACTGTCCGAAAGAATAGGAGCTTTGAATACCGTACTCGCATACGAAAAGCTTAAAGACGACGTTTACGACGAGAATAAAAACAAGCTTAAAAAGGCGTTTTTTACTTCCGCTTACAAAAAAACGAACGAGCCGGAACTTAAAAAGATAGTTTCGGACGGGTATAAGGCTCTTACCGCTTACGAAAAGTCGGGGGAGGGATATCTGAGCGTTTCGGCGGAATTTTTCGGAAAAATGCTCTCGGACTCGGTAAAAGTCATCGCCGGGGAAGAGTATTTTTCGGAAGACGTCGGTAGCGTTGTGTTCAATCTCGGCAAATGGATATACTTTATCGACGCTCTGGACGATTTCGAAAAGGATAAAAAGAAGGGACTTTATAACCCCTTCGTAAAAGAAAATCCCGATATAAACACCAAAAAAGAACTGCTCGAAAAGAAGGGCGACGAGATAAAATTCGTCTTTTCGGACGTGTTATCCGAAATCGCTTTCGCAAACAAAAACATAAAATATTACTTTAACCACGATCTTATCGACAACGTTTTCGAAAAGGGGCTTGTTAAAGAGACCGAAAAAATAATGGAGAAATAAATGGACGAATATTATAAGATTTTAGGGGTTCGCCCCGACGCCGACGACGCCGCCATCGAAGAAGCGTATCAGAAGCTCAAAGCAAAATATTCCAAGGACAGATTTTTGGAAGGCGAAGCCGGCAACGAAGCCGCTAAAAACCTTTCCAAACTTGAGGAAGCTTACGACGAAATCACTTCCGCGAGAAAATCTTCTTACGAAAACAAGTCCGGTATGGGCGTGTACGAAGACATAGCCGCCGCCATAAAAAACGGAGACATCAACCATGCGCAGGAGCTTCTGGACGGAATAAGCTGCAAAGACGCAGAATGGCATTATTACGAGTCCGTCGTCTTTTACAAAAAGAACTGGATGAACGAAAGCAAAAACCAGCTCGAACTCGCATTAAAAATGGATCCCGAAAACGAAAAGTACAAAAAGTCCTACGAAAAACTCAAGGCCAAAATGAACTTTTCGGAAAAACAGTTCCATTCCGGCAATTATAACGCAAATAATAACGGAGCGGACGGCTATTCGCAGAAACAGATGGGCGGCGATACCTGCATGGATATGTGCGCCACTTACTGCTGTATGGAACTCATGTGCCGTTCGTGCTGCAGATAAATGAAGACCAAGGTTATAACGCTTTCGGGCATATCGGCGGCGCTTGTCGCCATCGTGCTTATATTAGGCGTTTATCTTTCCGAAATTTTCGATATTTTCGCGCTGATGTTCGCGCCGGCGTTTTTATGTATGCCGCTCTACGTCGACTCAAAAAAAGGCGCGTTTTTAAGCTATATCGCGGGCGGTCTCATCGCCGTGCTTTTTACGGGCGGTCAGATAACGAACTACGTTTTTTTCGCATATTTTCTGTTTGCGGGGATCTTCCCGATAGTAAAATATATCGCCGTAACGAAGCGTTTCAATAAGGTTTTATTAAACGTTTTGTGTATGATATGGTTCGTTGCTTTCGCCGTAGGTCTTTACTACTATTATACGGTTTTTTTGGGTTTCCCGATAGAAACGGTGTTCAATATAGATCCCAAAATCTATCCGCTTATCGTCGGAGTAGGCTCCGCAGTCGTATACTTTCTGATAAACGGCTACGTTTTCAGCCTGCAACTTATAGTATTCAGACTGCTTAAACGCATAATAAAAGACGAACAAAAGTAAAAACAAAAAAGTTTTACGTTGTTTCGGATTAAAAGGCTTTAAGCCGAAATAAATAAATAAAGAATAAAAGATTAAAAAGCAAATAATCCTTACCGCAGTTTTTTAATTTTCCGGCGATAAGGATTTTTTTGCGGAAACAAACGGGAACAAAAAAGGTTACAAAGGGGCAAAAATGATTGAAAAAAATCAGGAATACACAGGAATTGTCGAAAGATTCGGCGGAAACGGGGAAGGAATAATCAAAAACGGAGATTTTATCGTGATGGTTCCGTTTTGTATCCCGACCGAAAAGGTGAGATATAAAATATTAAAGGTTCAGAAGAATTACGCCTTCGGCAAAGTAGTCGAAGTCGCCGTTCCCGCGGACGACAGGGTAAGACCGGTTTGTCCGACGTTTTTCAGATGCGGCGGCTGCCAATTGCAGCACGTAAAATATTCCGCGCAGTTAAAACTTAAATCTTCGCTCGTGGCGGGGTGTTTCAAAAAAATCGCGGGACTCGACGTAAAAGTTCTCCCCACGGTAAAAAGTCCTTCCGAATACGGCTACCGCAATAAGCTTCAGCTCCCGGTGGCGGAAGTAAACGGCGAAACCGTCGTGGGATTTTTTGCCGAAAATTCGCACAGAGTAGTCAAAATAGACAGCTGCGCGATTCATCCCGTATGGGCTGAAAAACTGATAAAAGATCTTAACGAATACATAAGAGAAAACAATATAAAAGGCTATAACGAGGAGATGAAAACGGGCGTTTTGAGACACGTCGTCTGCAGAGAAGCCGACAACGGCTTTATAGTCACGCTCGTCGTCTATAAAAACAAACTTAAAAATTTGGAAAGTCTTATCGCAAAGCTCGGTAATTCACTTAAAAATTTTTCGCTGTTCATAAACGTAAACGACAAGGATACAAACGTTGTTTTCGGCGACGAATTTATTCTCGTCCACGGTAAGGAAACACTCGAAGGCGAACTTTCCGGTATAAAATACGACGTCGGCGTGCAGAGCTTTTTACAGGTTAATTCCGCTGTCGCTGCAAAACTTTATCAGACGGCTGTAAAAATGATAGCTCCGGACGAAGAAACGGTAGTCGTCGACGCATACAGCGGAGCGGGACTGATGACGGCGTTGTTCTCTAAAAAATGCAAAAAGGCTTACGGAATAGAAATCGTAAAAGAAGCCGTCGAGACCGCCGATAAACTCAAAATCAAAAACAATCTCGCCGATAAAATGGTCAACATTTGCGGGGACTGTGCCGCCGAACTGCCACCGCTCGTTAAAAAGCTTACGGCAGCGGGAGACAAAGTAAGGGTTGTTCTCGATCCGCCGAGAAAGGGTTGCGACCAGAAGGTTTTAAAAGCCATAAAGGATTCCGGAATCGAAAAAATTGTGTATATTTCGTGCAATCCGGCAACGCTTGCAAGAGACGTCGGAATTTTGACCGGCAGCCTTAAAGCGAACGGAAACGAGATTGTAAAAGATAAAAATTACGTTCCCGATTACGCAGTCGATTACGTCCAGCCTTTCGATATGTTCGCCCAGACCAAGCACGTCGAGACGTTGGTGGTATTATCCCACAAAAAAGTGTAAGTTATATCGTAACTGAGTAATTTTTAATATAACTAACTTGAAAAGAGTTAAAAAGCGATGCGATAATTTTGCACCGCTTCTTTTTTATAAAAATGAGATATTGACAAAAGTGCAATTATAGGATATGATAAAAGGGAAGACAGCTCAAAGGAATAAGTTACGACGAAAACAACTCTATAACGTTCGGCTACGATATTTACGGAATAAGAACGAAAAAGGCAGTAAAGAGCAGAGATAAAGAATCGGCTACTTACTATATATACGAAAACGGAAAGTTATTGAGAGAGCTTTGCGGAGCTACGAGTATAGACTATATCTACGGAACGGAAGGGATAGCCGGTTTTGTTGTAGATAAAGATACTAATAACGAAGCTACGTATGTATATCGTAAGAATATATTCGGCGACGTAACGGCGGTATATAATGCGGACGGCATATTGCAGTGTACGTATGAGTATGACGCATGGGGCAGCCATGTAATATACGATACCGACGGAAAGGTAGTAGACGGAACCGGCGATAATATAGGACTGATAAATCCGATAAGATACCGCGGCTATTACTTTGATGAAGAAACAGGGCTTTATTACTTAAAGACGAGATATTACGATCCGCAGGTTGGCAGATTCATGACGATAGACGGAATAGAATATCTTGATCCCGAAACGATAAACGGACTTAACCTTTATGCCTACTGTAACAACAATCCCGTAATGAACGTCGATCCCGACGGCAATAAATGGTGGCATTGGTTAATTGGTGCAATCTCCGTAGTCGCTGGTGCCATTCTATGTTTTGTGCCGGGTGGTCAGATATTTGGTGCAGGCTTGATTGTTGGCGGAACATCAACGTTAATTTCCGAGTCATTACTTGCTTGCGGGGTAGATGGGAAAGCTGCTAGTATCGTGGTGTCAGGATTGTCGATTGTGGCAGGTGTTGCATTATGCTTTACTCCACTTGCTGGAATAGGTGCTAGTTTGGTTGGTCAAGGAGTAGGTAGTCTTGCGGGTGGTTTTATAAGCGAATCTCTCGGTGGCGGTTTTGAAACAGGTGCGGCAATCGGTGGAATTATTGGTAGTATTGTTGGTGGTTTTGCATATAGGGGAATAACCCGTTACAGATTGAGTAAAATGACTCCATATGAAAAAGGTGTCATGGGTGAAAAATATGTAAAGGCTGTTTCTGGAATAAAACCACATACAATGAATTCAGGAAAATTAAGACCTGATTTTATTGATGGAGCTAGAGGTATATTGATCGATTCTAAAAATGTGGCATCTCAAGGGCTTACCTCTCAGCTTAAGTCATATTTAGGTCTTGGTTTCAATAAGTCGATTATTTATGTAAGACTTGGTACTAAGATTTCTGCAGCATTAGAGAATTCGGCATATATTATTAAATATTTTCCTTGGTAATCAAGGTGGACTTATAGCGCAGTGAGATGGACATGATGGAAATGAAAACATTTTTTATCATGTCCATCTCAAAGTATTTAAGTTTATTAAGGGATGAATTTTCTTAATTTATTGTGGAGAAAATGTATGATTTGGGAAAAAATTAAATACCATTTGGATCCTAAAAATCGACATGATATTAAACTTCAGAAAGAGTTAAAGGCTGAACTGCACAGGAAAGGTTATATATTCAGCTCAATGGAGTTGTTTAATTGTTTTACTTTCGGAACAAAAGATAAGGGTGTGGTGCCAATCATAATTAAGTATATTGAACAGTTTGAATCTGATGGATGCAAAATGCAATATACAAGTGCTCTTGGAGTAAAAGGCTTTGACAACGCCACTGAGTATTTGATTGCAAAATATAATGATTATTTGCATCCATACAATCAAATGAACTTGAATGTTGTGGCACAAACTCTTGCTAGAATTTGCGATTTAAGATTTCTGAATGAATATTTGGAAATTTTAAGTAAAGATGTTACCATAGACGCATGTTATCTGGTGCAAATGCTGGGAAAATTGAAAGTTGAGGAAGCCGTACATTGTTTAATAAGTCTGCTGGATTGCATTGCGATTATCCCCGAAAAATGGAATGGTACTCTTTTGGAAGATCAAAAGTACTATGTTTCTCAGTGTGCAATAGAGGCGATAGGAAAATTTAAGAACAAGGAGTATAATAGGTATATTGAAAAATTTTTAACTCCGCAAAACTTGAGTTGGATACGGTATACTGAATCTCCTGAACAAAAACAGTTGTTGAAAACTACATACAAAGAATACATAAGTCTTGCGCAAAAAGCTATTTGTTGATTTTTCAAGAAAATGCAATAAAAGCTTTTATGAAAAATTGATGCTGAATAGGTATTTTGATAATAAAGGAAATTATTTTTTCGATTTTGATTATCCGCATGGTAATGTAAAAGATAGTCATTGGCATGGACTTCCTGGTGGAATGATGAAAAATCGTACGAAAGGACATTGAAATTATTTAAGATTTGTATGGTGGTTAATTACAGGGAAGTGAGAAAATGATGACAAATATTGAGAAAATATTGAGAAAAAGTGAAAATAAAAGAACTTTAGACGAACAGATTGAATTGATAGATTATAAATATCAAAAAAAAGAAAAAATGTATTATGAAGAGTTTTTATTACTTTCGCTAATTTATGATAATGTTTATTTCATATATTGCCAAACAGAATATCAAATAGATACCTCTTTACCTGATATTACATCACTATTTATAATCGAATATGATGAGAAATTAAATAAAAAATTCCAAAAAGAGGAAAAATATTGTTCTGTTTTTGAATTGTTTAACAAAGCTAGAATTAATGGAAAAACGATCAAAGAAATTTGGAATGAAGTAGCTTTTTAGATAAAGAATAATTTAATTTCTCGTTTTTTGCAACAGATAGTCGTAGTGTCCTTGCAGGAGATGTATACAATATACATCTCCTGTTTTTTATATGGTGAGATAGATACCAAGTACACCGACGGAAGCGAAAAAGACGTAATAAAGACTAAATACGTATCGCGTAGCGGAGTCACCGGTAAAGAAGACGTATTCGAAATAACTAAGAACAAGCGCGGCGACGTAATAAGTTCAAAATATACCGGTTTTGAAAATAACGCAAGCGTAACGGAAAGTTATACCAACGAATACGATAACAGGAACAGAATATCCAAAGTAAAGAAAGGCGAAGAAGTATTAGAAAGATATTCGTATGATTCGTCCGACAGAGTAGAAAAGCACGTATTCGGCGGCAAAGTTCACGGAATAACGTATAACGATTTAGGACAGGTAACGTCGGAAAGTCTGAGAGTAGGAGCTAACGAATACAGCTACAAATACGATTATAACGAAGATTCGAATCACCGTCTTAAAAAGATGAGCGTAGGAAACGTTGCGGAAGAATACGAATACGACGTAAACGGAAGAAGAAAAGCGATAAAACAGACGGTAGGAAAAACCGAATATACAAAGAGATACGGTTATAGCAAGACGGGCGATCACGCAACGAACAGAGTAAACGTGGTTTACAATAGTAAGAACGGAATAACCGACGTAAAGACAACGTACACCTATGACAAACTCGGAAACATAACGTCGATAAACGAAAACAGTAAGCAGCATTACAAGTACGAATACGACAAACTGTGCAGACTTATTTCGGAAAAAGACCTTTACAACGGAAATGAAATATGAACGAAAAGATAGTAAAGGAACCGGATTAGTAAAAAAGATCGAAAAATAATAAAAAAGAGTAGTTTTTCTACTCTTTTTTATTTATAGAAAATACAAATTCTTACAACTGTAATAGTTTGCATTGGTGCTGATAGTATATTTTTAGAATTATAAAGGATTTTTATAATATATGCCAATGTTTGTCATGATAGGACGGTATTCTACGATTATTATTTGCGGATAGTTTTGATTTGGCGGATCATATCATTTTTATTTCCTATCAAAATTGTATGAAATAAATATAAATAAAAGTTCAAAAAGTTTGACAAGGGCTGAATTAAGTGTATAATAATAATGTCTACCAAATCGGTATGGATTGCGGACGGCTCCGGAAAACAATAAAAAAAGTCGCTTTGCGGCGACTTCTGGTACTCCCGGCGAGAATCGAACTCGCAATTGCCCCTTAGGAGGGGGCGGTTATATCCATTTAACTACGGAAGCGTACTAATTTAAATAACGAAGTTGTAAAACGTAACGCAAACAAGCGGTAAACGCTATGCCGGACAAACCGTGAATATAAAATCGCAGCCAAAACGTTACGATAATAAATTTATCACTAAATTATAAAAAAGTCAACATTAAGTCAATAATAAAGGAAAATATAAACAAAAAGAAAGGAATTTTTTATATGAAGAAGATTGTACTCGGCGTTTCTGGCATGAGCTGCAGCGCATGTTCGAACGGACTTGAAAAGTATCTTTCAAAGCAGGACGGGGTAAACCTTGCAAGCGTAAATCTTGTAATGGCTAACGTTTCGATAGAATACGACGAAGAAAAACTTACCGTAAAAGACCTTGAAAGATTTATAAAGGAAGCGGGCTTCAAAAGTACCGGACTTTTCGACATAACGAAATCGAACGAAAAGATAACGTACACCGACACGATAATTTTCGGCGTTCTCGTACTTGTTATGATGTACTTTTCGATGGGGCATATGATCGGTTTGCCGAATTTTAAGATATTCGACCATCACATGTCGCCGATAGGTTACGCGGCGGCGCAGATTGTACTCGTAATTCCGTTTCTCGTTTACGGTTTCGACATATTAAAGGGCGGAATAAAGGCTCTTTTCCATCTCGTTCCGGATATGAATACGCTTATAACGTTAGGCGTTATCTCGGGATTTACGTACAGTTCCGTAAAATTCATTCTTTTTGTATGCGGAGTGATGCCTTCTTACGGCAGCCTTTATTTCGAATCCTGCGCGATGGTTATTTTCTTTGTAAAACTTGGCAGAAAGATAGATAAAAGCGGTAAAGAAAGTACTAAAAGCGCGCTTAAAAGTCTTGTCACGATAACTCCCGATTTTGCCGTGCTTAAAGTAAACGGCGAAGAAAAAAAAGTTACGATAGACGAAGTAAAACCCGGCGATACCGTCGTTTGCAAAGCGGGCGAAAAGTTTGCCGTGGACGGTAATATTATTTCCGGTTCCGCTCACGTCGACGAATCTTTCATAACGGGCGAAAGTAAACCGCAGATGAGAAAAGAGGGCGAAAACGTCCTTGCAGGCAGTATAAATTACGACGGCTACATCGAGTACGAAGCGAAGAATATCGGTAAAAATTCCACCGTTTCGGAAATAGTAAGGCTCGTTTCGGAAGCTTCGAACACGAAGATGCCGATTGCCGCCACCGCCGATAAAATTTGCGGGATTTTCGTTCCGACGGTCATGGGTATAGCTCTTCTTGGGTTTATAATTTACCTTATCTGCGGAGCGGGATTTGCAGAAAGTCTGAACGTGTTTATCACTGTACTCGTAACCGCATGCCCTTGTGCGTTGGGACTTGCGACGCCGCTCGCGGTAGTCGTAGGCGAAGGACTCTGCGCCGAACGCGGCATACTCTGCAAAGACGGCAAAACGCTTGAAATCGCCGATAAAATCGACACGTTGTTCTTCGATAAAACGGGTACGCTTACGACGGGCAAACCCGTTATAGTAGAAGTCGAAAACGCTTCGGGTATGTCAGACGAAGAACTAGTAAAAATTTGCGCTTCGGTCGAAAAGTTTTCGTCGCACCCCATAGCTAACGCTTTTAAGTTAAGCAAAAAGGACGACTATTTTTTACCGGCGGAAAACTTTAAAAACTACTCCGGTTTCGGTATTTCGGCAGATATAAACGGAAAAACTTACTATCTCGGTAAGGGCGCGTTTATAGCGGAATACGCGGGGATAAAGGACCTTCCGGAAAAGTCCAAAAATGCGGTTTATACCGAAATCTGCGTGGCGGAAAACAATAAATATCTCGGCAGAATTTACGTTGCGGACGCGCTTAAACCCGACGCTAAGGAACTTATCGCAAGGCTCAACAAGCTCGGCGTGGAACCGGTTATGCTTACCGGCGATAACGAAGCCGCCGCCAAAGAAATTCTTAAAGACATAGATATAAAAAGATATTATTCGGGCGTTCTCCCCAAAGAAAAGTCCGATTATATACTTAAAGAAAAGGAAGCGGGCAAAATAACCGCAATGTGCGGCGACGGCATAAACGACAGCCCCGCGCTTGCGGTTGCCGACGTTGGTATAGCGGTTAAAAACGGCACCGACGTAGCCGTCGATTGCGCGGAAGTAACTCTTATGACCGATGACCTTATGAAGATCACGGAATTTATAAAAATATCCAAAAACACCTTAAAATGCATAAGAATGAACCTTTTCTGGGCGTTCATTTACAACGTTTTAATGATTCCGATAGCTCTCGGCGCGCTTAAATGGGCGGGTATAACGCTTAACCCGATGTTCGCAAGTCTCGCGATGGTATTAAGCAGTCTTACGGTAATAGCAAACACCCTTCTTTTAAAACGCAAAAACTTAAAATAAGCGAAATTTTTGAAGTAAATTCCGTAAAATCGTTGAAAAATTAAAAAATAATACTATAATTAAAAGGGCGTATGCGATAAAAGCAAAGCCTTAAAGGAGAAGTTATGTCTTTATTTTCAATCTTTAACAAAAACAAAAATCAGGTAAAAATCAATATAAGCGGACTTCATTGCCAGCACTGCGTAATGAAGGCTAAAAATGCTCTCGAAGCGCTTGATAACGTCAAAAAAGCCGACGTCAGGCTTAACGAAACTTCGGTTATCACATTAAAGGAACCCGCAACCGATTATTCGGATATTTTAAGCGCTCTTACCGAAGTCGGCTATTCCGGTGAAATCGTTTCGGAATAATAAAAAATTAAAACCGCTAAGTTGAAAATCATTAGCGATATAATAATAAACGCCGGATAAAAACAAAATCTATACAAAAAACCCGCCCTTATAAAAGTGCGGGTTTTTTATATGAAAAAACATTTTATAAATAAATTATTTGTTTAGAAACGGGTTGAAGATTTTGCGGTATTTCGATGGGGTGGAAGACGTTTCTTTGTGAAAAGCCTTTCTGAAATACGTCGCCGAGTTAAAATTGAGTATTCCGGCAATTTCCTCTACAGAAAGGGTTGTAGAAGTGAGATACCTGAATGATTCTTTTATTCTCAGTCTGTTCTTGTATGAAACGGGAGTTGTCTTAAGTTCTTTCTGAAACAGATGAAAAATTCTCGATTGACTGACGCAACAGTGAGAAGACAATTCCTCCATAGTAAAATTTTCTTTATAATGTTCCTTTATATATTTAAGCGCGACTGTCAGTACGGGTGAAAAGGTTGCGGGGACGAGAGGGTTAAGTTTATCGTAAATATCGGCGAAAAACGTGTAAAACTCTGCCGCCGCGAGAAGATTGTCCTTTTCGTCGCCTTCGAAAAGGGGAAATATTTTTTCAAAAAAAATTTTACCTTCGGCTGAAGTTTCTTTATCGAAGAGCGTGAATCCGAAACCGTCTTCTAAGATTTTTCCGTTCTGCGGAAGGAACGAAAAATTCACTATATAGTATAACATCGTTTCGTCGGTAAGGCTCTTTTCCCAAAAACAGTAACCTTTTGGAATAAATACCATGTCTCCCGGGTGGGCGACATGGTAGCTATCGTTCGAAGAAAACTCTATGGATCCCTTTTCAACGTAATAAATAGCCGACCATAATATGCCCGAAGAATGTCCGTCGAAAAAGTACGCGCCGTCCTTGTCGAAGCGGTTTATCTTGAATTCGTCGAGACAAACCTGGTTCAACGTTAAAAGAGTTCTCGTCTTGTCTTCGAGAAGATCATTTGCTTTTTTATTCTGTTCTTTAATGTATTTAAAGTTATTCATTTTCGCTTTTATCCGTTTTTCAGTAGTTTTTTGTTTGACTATTACCTGTTTGAAAATAGCGACGATAAACGGATTTTTTATTTATAAAAACAGGATACTGCTCTTTTTGTCTGTAAAAATACGCAAAAAAGACTTAAAAAAAGCAAAAACAGCAGAATAGTTACTTTTTTGTGCATTATATCATATTGCAGCCCGATAAGTCAAGCGGTACAATTTTCATAAGAAATAACTTCTTGATAATATATAAGGAGAAATTTTATATGAAAAGATTTTTGACGGTTCTTCTGTTTATGATTTTATCGTTTTCGGCTGTGTTTGTCGCGTGTTACGTAGTCGATATAGATTCGCACGTACACGAATACGATACGAACTGGTCTTATAACGAAGAATTCCACTATCACGCATGTACCGGCTGCGATGAAACAGTCGATAAAGCGGCTCATGGCGGCGGAACCGCCACGTGCAGACAAAGAGCGGTTTGCTCGGTTTGCGGAGAAGAATATGGCGAACTCGCCGCACATATTCCTGGTAAAAATTACGTTACGGACGAAATAAATCATTATAAAGTTTGCTCGGTTTGCGGCGAAACGATAGAAGAAACTTTTTCCGCCCATGGCGGCGGAATCGCCACATGTAAGCAAAAAGCGGTGTGCGACGCATGCGGAGAAGAATACGGAGAGATAGGAGAACATAAATTTTCTTCTAGCGGAGTATGCGAGTATTGCGACGGTACTCTTAGCCTCATTTATACCGAAACTTCTCCGTACGACGCGAAGTCCGCGGAAGACCTTGTTTATATAGGAAAGCTTCTGATAAACGACGCGGATTTATCCGGTTGTTACTTTAAGCAGAGTAAAGATATCGACCTTTCCGGGATAGAAAATTTTAAGCCGATAGGTACGATAGGAATACCTTTCGGGGGCGTTTTCGACGGGAACGGGTATGACATAACGGGACTTAATATTTCTACGGACGAATCTTACATCGGACTGTTCGGGTTTGTTACGGGGACGGTTAAAAACGTTACGATAAGCGGAAATATCCGCGGAATAAACGACGGCGAAAACAACGTGGGTTACGCTCATACGTTTGCCGGCGGTATAGCGGGCGCTATAAATAACGGCGCGGTTATAGATAACTGCGTGAATTACGTAAACGTTACGGGCGACGCGTTTGTCGGCGGAATAGTAGGCGAGATTATGGAAACCGATTATCTTTTGTTCGGTACCGAGTTCGCAACCGTTAAAAATTGTAAAAATTACGGAAAAATAACCGCTTACGCAAAGACGGCGGTAAACGAAAAGGCTATGTACTTCGGCGGAATCGCCGGAAGAAACAACGGTTATATATTTGATTCCGTAAATTACGGCGAAGTGGACGGCGATACTTACAGCGCGGATTCCGAAAAGGGCGACAGCTGCGTCGGCGGTATTACGGGATACAGCTATGTGCCTTTTAAAAACGGCGCGGGACCGAACGAGCTGATGGATTACGTCGCTATTTCAGGCTGTACGAATTACGGATACGTACACGGATCTTACGCAGTCGGCGGAATTTTAGGTCAGGGAGTTTTTTCTCTTTCTGACTGCCGTAACGAAGGTAAAGTTTTATCTTATAATTGCGTAGGCGGAATAGTCGGCATCGCAGGGACAAAGGCGACTTTGTCATTCGCTGCGGGAACGATCGAAAATTGCGTTAATAACGGCGAGGTTTTATCTACCGAAAGAAACGCCGGCGGAATAGCCGGATATAATTATGTTACGATAAAAAATTGCGAAAGCACGGTAAACGCTTTTGTCGGCGCCGACGAAGGCAAACGTTCGTATTACACGGCGGGTATTGCCGGAACTAACGAAGGCGGAACTATAATTTCATGCAAAAACTATTCACACATAAAAGCCTCGGCGTCGAATGCTACGGTAAACGGCGGTATAGTCGGACAGCTTCTCGGCGGAACCGTATCGGACTGCCGTAATTACGGTCTTGTCGAAGGGGAAAACTCTTCGGGCGGTATATTCGGAAGAGATTCCGTCGATCACGCTGCTGCTACTGTAACCGGCTCGTATAACTACGGCGAAGTAAAAGGAGCTGCATTCACGGGAGGAATAGGCGGCGCATGTTACCTTGCGGTAATAGAAAACTGCGTAAACGACGGAATTGTGAGCGGTTCAGGCGACGTCGGCGGGATTATCGGCTGGCTTTCCGGAAGCTCGCATACGGTTAAAAACGTTACTTCCGATAAAAATTCTTCGGTAACGGGTACAGGGAATTACGTCGGCGGAATTATAGGAAGAGCAGGCTCCAATAACGCAGTAAACGTGTGTACGCTCGTAAACTGCGTGAATAAAGGCTCGGTAAGTGGCGTAAACGATGTGGGCGGCATACTCGGCGGAATATCTGCCGCTCCAAAAACGACGGATTCGAATAACCTTGTTATAGTTGACTCCGTAAACGACGGAGCGGTTACCGGAACGGGATATACGGGCGGAATAGTCGGCATTATACCGACAAGCACCGACGGAAAAATAGAAAATTCCGTAAACTGCGGATCGGTATCGGTAAGCGATTATCGTATCGGCGGCATAGCCGGAAGTATTGAGCCTCCGAGAAAAGTAGGCGGGTTTACCATCGACTTATGCGTAAACAACGGGAAAATAACATCCGTAAAGGGTGCTTACGCCGGCGGTATAGTCGGAATGCACGGATCTTCGGTTTACGTAAGGGGTTGCTCCAATACGGGCGACGTTACGGGCGTAGGTACCGGAACTTGCGGAACAGGCGGGATTTCGGGCAGCACGTTCACGAATTCAGCGATTACTTCGTACGAAAAGTTGGACGGGACTATAGTAAAAACAACGGTTTCTGGTACAATAACGGGTAAAAAAGATTTTGTTAACGCTATAGTGGGCAAAAATACCAAGAACACAACGGCGGAAGCCGATTCAACTGCGACGGTAGTCGAATTATAAGGGGAAGAATATGAAAAGAAATAAAATAGTTTCGTTTATTCTGGCTATAGCTTTCATTTTCGGAGCGACCGGTTGTCAGACGGGAACAGCGGATACCGGAGCTTCCGATAAAACGCTAAAAAGCTCATCCGAAACAAATTATACGGTAACTTACGAACAGTCCGCACCCGTAATAACGGCAAAAGACAGTATGCTTGTGAGAGAGTGGCTTTACGACGATCCCGATCTTTATGTGAGACCATACGCTCCGACCGGCAAAGAGTTTTCGGTAGTAGGAGAAATAAATTACGAAAAGAGTTCGATAAACTATATGTACGTCGAACGCACCGAAGAAACCTGCGCCGCCGAGTGCGGTTACACTGCGAGAAATAACGGCGACAGCGCACTATACATATGTACCGTAGGCGGTAATTCTTTACCCGGTATATCGTACTGGAATTATTCGGTAAAAATCGAAAACGCCACGGGCTTTATGGCTTTCGTGGATTTCAGAAACCTGAAAACCGATACTGCGCCAGAATTCGGAGCCGCTTTATATGTGTCCGAAACCGGCGATAAATACGTTTTAGAAGATCTTTTGAAAACCGAACTTAAAGATAAAACGGAATGCTTATATTATGACTACGACGGCGAATGGAAACCTGCCGTTTCGGACGGAAAAAGAGTTCCGCTTCCGGACGGCTTCGTCGGATACGTTTATATTCCGGCAAGCGGTTATGAAGCAATTTCGGACGGTGGCAAATTCGGTTCCTACTATCTGCAACACGTTAAAATTTATTATGATATAGCCGATAAAAACGAATGTGCGACCACTGTTTTAACGGATGATCTCGTGTTTGTAGCCGAAAGCGGAGATAACCACGCACACGATTACGAAGATATAAAAACAGTCGGGGCGACCTGCGTTTCTTCGGGGTACGATCTTAAAAGATGTAAAACGTGCGGACAAACGAAAAAGACGGACGAAACCGAGAAACAAGAACATTCTTACGGCAAAACATTCGCTCTTGGCGGCGGTTCGGGAGCGATATGTCCTTATTGTAAGGACTTAAAAAGAAGTGACGAGCCGTCGTTAAACAAGGCAGGTACTTACAATGTAACTTTCAGTTACGGCGAACCGATAAGTAAAGATATTACGCTTGTTTTTCCCGAAAATTACGTTATAAAGCAAAAAGACGTTCCGTGGATTTACCGCGGGGAAAAGATGAATAAGTGGGGTATAACCGATTATTATCAGTTCTTTGCTTATAATTCAACGCCCGATTACGACGAACTTATAAATCCCGTCGGATACAAAGTCACGGGCGACGTAACCTTTTACGGAACATACAACAGATATTCTTACGATAACGAACATTTCGGACATATGTTCAAACAGGTAGCAACGCACGGCGGTCCGTATAACGCTAAAAACCTTCAAGGGAAAACCGTGTTTATCGGTAATTCCAACTATATGCTCTGGTGGAGTATGGAATATTGGTACGCGCAGCGAGGAATAGAAGTTCTTAATAATTCCGTAGCCGGAGGCACTTGTTATGATTTCCTTGAATTTATCGAAGAACTTGTTTATATTTATCATCCGAAGGTGGTCGTAATGGGCGTATCGAGCAACGACTTTTGCTATCATCAGCTGACCGACGCCGAAATAATCAAAAACGAACTCAAATTTATGAATATGGTTCGTAAAATCTGTCCGGGCGTGAGTTTTATAGTCGGAAGTATGAATCCTCTTCCCGGTCGTCCGGAGTATTTTTCGTCAATAAAACGCATAAATCAAAAGTTCGACGATTTATGCAAGGGGATGAACGATGCGATTTTTATCGATACTTCGGCTAAAGTGTGGGAATTTTGCAAGCAGTATCCGGACGGCTGGTCCTTCTGGACGCATATGGATGAAGAAAAATTAAGCGTTATTCTCGGAGATATGATGATAGGAACGATTAAATCGTATCTTGCGTACGCTTAAAACAGATCTATAAAAAATATCTTAAAACGGTCGCTTTTACGCGGCTGTTTTTTTGCGGAAATATTCGGCGACGCAAACAATTAAAACTAAAAAATCTTAAAATCCGGTATTGAAAAGACGCTTATAATAATGTATAATTTAATCGTCGATAAACGTATTTTTATAAAAAACTTAAATAAAAAAGCAGTAGATATTAAAAATCAGCGGTGGAATATGTACGATTTACAGAACAGATGGAATTTAGAAGGAAAGGTTTTAAGATATTACGGACTTAAAAATAAGCCCGAAATGTTTAAAAACACCATAAAATTAAATAAAAAGCAGCTTGAAATCATTAAAAAGCTGCCGTGCGAACTAAGCGGTGAAGAAATAAAAATTCTTAAAAATCTTTTCGGCAATCAGGTTGTGGATATAGCGGATAAAAAAGTTACGCCGAAGTCATTCGAAGAAGCCCGGTTTTGCAAACGTTGCGTTGCGAATGACTTTATGATCCCGGGACTCGAATTCGACGAAGACGGGCTTTGCCCGATGTGTCAGACCGAAAAGGAGACGGCAAAATTAAAAAGCGTCGTTCCCGTTATGAACGACTTTCCGGAATCGAAAAAGTCCCGCTTCGACGTGGCTGTGTTTTATACGGGCGGAAAAGATTCGACGTACCTATTGTACTATCTCGCAAAGGTGAAAAATTTACGCGTTCTCGCTCTCACATGGGAAATCCCTTATATGTCCGAAAACGCTAAATTAAGTATAGAAAATGCCAAAAACAAACTCTCGTCCGTCGAATTTATCGAAAGGAGAGTAATGGCGGACGATCTTAAAAAGATTTATAAAAAGCTTTACGAACTCGCCGGCAACACCTGCGCGTGTCCGTCGCTCGCATACGTTTTGTTTTATCCCGAACTCGTCGCGAACAAAGTTCCTTACTTTGTCGCGGGCAACGAACCGGCTCAGCTTCTGGGACTGTATTATAACCATATGGCTCCGCAAATAGCTTACACGTTTCCCGATAACAAAGCGCTTAATTTTTTGTTTAATGCGGGCAGAATACTCACTCTTCATCCGCCGCTTAAAAAAGGACAGTTCCATACGCTTGCCACGATGAAGCAGCTTGCCTACGGCGATAATCCGATCAAAAAAGCCGCCGGGTACGAAAACACGCTCGTGCATAACATATGCGAAGCGATAAACGAAGTTCCTTCCATTCTGAAACCATTGAAAAGAGCTATAAGATCTTCGTCGTGGTCGGGCAATATTCCCGCTTTCGTGCAGGTCGATTTCGACGAAATAAGCGGCGGCGTTTACGAATGGCGAAAGGTTAAAGAAACCATAATCAAAGAGTGCGGCTGGGTTGCTCCCGAAGAAACGGACAAAGGCTTGCATACGAGCTGCAAGATCGAAAAGTGCAAAGAACATTCGCAGTTCAGACGCTTTTACGATATGGAAAGCACGATGATACCTTTCAGCGCGCTTGAAATCGCCATTGCCGGAAAGGGTAAAAACTTAACGAGAGAAGAAGCGTTGAAGGAACTTAAAGAATCGTTAGGATTTTCGCTCGGAGAAATACCGGAATGTGCGGTTATGAGAGAGTATTTTTCGGATAAAGAAGAGAATAAAAATGATTGAACACGAAAATTTTATTCCCAAAAATAATGAAATCTCCGGTAAAAACAAGAACGAATCGAACGCCGTGTGCTTTTATTCCGAGACGGGCGAAACGAAACGTATAGCGGAGTATTTTGCAAAAGAAACGGGTTATACGCTTACGGATATAACCGAAAACGGTATAGCGAAAACAAAGGCGAAAGAAGCGGAAACTTTTTATTACGATAATCTTGTTTTGTGCTTTCCCGTACATTGCCAGAATATTCCCGGCTTGGTCAGAGATTTTTTATCTGTGAGTAAGATAAAAAATCTTACCGTTATAGCGACTTACGGAAAGATGAACCACGGAAACGTACTTTATGAAGTACGAAAAAAATACCGAAAAAATATAAAAATTATAGTCGCTGCGGCGTATGTTCCGACAAAACATTCGTATATAAACGGCGATAAGCCTTTCGATGATTTCGGCGTTTTAAAACCTGTCGCGCAAAAAATAAAAAATCCGTCCGAAGTCTTTCTGACGAAGCTTAAAAAGAATCCGCTCTCAAACCTTTTCCCGAAACGGAGAAGTCGTATAGGAATAAAAATTTATAAAAACGACGATTGTAACAGTTGCGGTCTTTGCGAAAGTTCGTGTAATTATGCGGCGATAAAAAACGGCGTTACGAATAACAAGTGTATAAGATGCTTGAAGTGCGTTAAAATTTGCCCCGAATCCGCTATTGGTTTTAAACCCGACTTTTTCATGAAAAAGTATCTTGAAAAGAAAAAACTAACCGATACGATAATTTATATCTGAAACAAAAATTTCATTAAGTACTAAAAATTTCTCAAATATTGCTGTTTTTCAAAAATATATTGCAAAATTATACGTCCGGTGATATATTATAGGCGGAAGGACAAAAAACTTCCGGTCGGTTTATTATCGCCGGAATAATCGGCAATAAAAAAGCGACTTTTAAATAACACGAAAAAATTAAGGATGGAAAATATGAAAAACGATCTTAAAAATCTGACTTTAGACGAAAAGATAACGCTTCTTACAGGCAAGGACGCCTGGAACATTCACGAAATCGAAAAACTCGATAAGTTCAACATGGCGGACGGTCCCAACGGACTCAGAAAAGTTGCGTATTGGGCGGACGGTAAAGAAATCGAAGTAAGATCTATCGCTTATCCGTGCGGACACGTTCTCGCAAACTCATGGTCGAAGGAAACCGTAAAGGCGGCTTCGTCTTCTATGGCGGACGACTGTATAGACGAAGAAGTAGATATGCTTCTCGCACCCGCAGTCAACATTAAAAGAGATCCGAGATGCGGCAGAAACTTCGAATACCTTTCCGAAGATCCGTTTTTAGCCGGTACTCTCGGTAAAGTTTATATCGACGGCTTGCAGGAAAAGGGCATAGGAACTTCGCTCAAACATTATTGCTGCAACAATGCCGAAGACAACAGACAGTCCTGCAACAATATTGTAGACAAACGTACTCTTATGGAAATTTACACGAGAAATTTCTATTATGCGTTAAAAGCCGATCCTACCACCGTTATGTGCGCTTACAACAAAGTAAACGGCGAATGGTGCTCGGCGAATAAAGAGATAAACGATATTTTATATAACAAGCTCGGCTTCAAAAACGCGATCGTTTCCGACTGGGGCGCCGTTCACGACAAAGTGAAGAGCGTCAAATCCGGTCTTGCGCTTCAGATGCCGCACTCCGATACGGCGTTCGCGGACGCTAAAAAGGCTTATGAATCCGGCGAACTCACCGAAGCGGAAATCGACCTTTGCGCCGGCAGAACAATAGATCTTATCAACCGCATGCAGGAAATGAAAAAGCTCCGTAAAATCGACAGAACGCTCGCCCAGCGCGAACACATTGCTCTCGAAGGCGCGATGGAAGGGGCTGTTCTTCTTAAAAACAACGGCGTTCTCCCGATGAAAAAGAGTAAAACCGTTGCGTATACGGGTATTTTCGAACCCGATATGTACCATGGCGGCGGTTCCGGCAACTCTAAGGCGAACAGAGAACCCGTCTCGATGAAAGTCGCTCTCAAAAATGCCGATCCGGACGTCAATGTCTTAACCTTCGGCAGCATCATTCACAGAGCGTGGCACGGCAACGTATCGTTCTGGTGGAGCGCCGCGGACGAAATACTCCCCGTATTCAAAGACGCCGACTACGTTATTCTGCAGGTCGGCAACTGGCACGACATCGAAAGCGAAGGATTTGACAGACATACTTTAAGGCTCAACGAAACGCAGGAATCGTTTATAAGATTTATGGGAGATCACTTCAAGGGCAAGACGATAGTCCAGCTTATTGCGGGTTCCGCCATAGACGTTACACCGTGGATCGATCACGTAGACGCGCTTCTTCTTACCGGCTTTGCCGGACAGTATATGAACGATGCGGCGGCTTACCTTATGTACGGCGACGTATGTCCCTCCGGTAAACTTGCCGAAACCTTCCCGAAGAAGCTCGAAGATATTTCCTGTCTTAACGCATACAACTCGTATATGACCGAAAATTATTATAACGACGGCATTTACGTAGGCTATCGTCATTATGACAAGAACAATATCGAACCTATGTACGAATTCGGCTACGGCTTGTCTTATACCAAGTTCGAATATTCCGATCTTAAAGTAGAAGATAAAGGCGAAACTTTGGAAGTTACTTATAAGATTAAAAACGTCGGCGACTACGACGGTAAAGAAGTATCCGAAATTTACTCTACCGCTCCCGCAAAGGTAATCGACAGACCTCAGAGAGAACTCGTCGGTTATTCCAAAGACCTTATCTTGAAAGGCGAAACCAAGATCGTAAAAGTTACCGTAGATAAAGAAGCGATGACGTACTTCGACGTAGCAAAGGACGACTTCGTTCTGGAAAAGGGCGAATACGCGATTTCGGTAGGCGCTTCGTCGAGAGATATTCGTCTCACCGCAAAAATTACCTTATAATTAAATAACAGCTGTAATTTAATTGAGTTAAAATTGCATATCCATAGAGGTTTTTTGTATATAGAACTCCTCCGCTTAAATAAAAGCGGGGGAGTTCTTATATTAAAATAAAAAGATAAAATCTGAACGTTTCTGATTTTACAGGTTTTTATCTTTTATCGTATCGCTGCATATAAACAAAATCGCATATGTTATACAACTATTGTAGCACAACATATATATTTTCAAATAAGAGAATAAAAAACGAATAAACGCATAAAAGAATTATATATGTAAAATAGCGAAAAAAATAAAGAAAATACACATTTTAACTTTTTATGAGTAAAAAATATTATTTATGGTTTACAAAAATATAAAACTGTGGTATAATCGAAAAAAAGGTAAAGGAGGTGAAAAATATGGCAAAGAAAAAACTTTTAACTCTTCCGAGAATTATCGCGGCGGTAGTTTTGGTTGTGCTTGTCGTTCTTAACGTTGTTATGGGAGTCGCTCCTGCCGTAGGAACCTACAAGGGTGAATACAAAGTATCTAATACTACAACTAAAATAACGGCTGAATTCAAGGGCGATAATAAGCTTGTTTACAGCGTACTCGGCGATAAAGAAGTTTCGTACGAATACGACAAGGAAAACAAAGCTATCACCGTGGCCGGCGCCCCTGTTCTTACGAGGGAATCCGTATTCACGATGAAAGCTAACCTAACGGGAGCTAAGCTTACTTCCGGACTTGCGATAACCTTCCAGGTTCTTTTGGGAGTAGGATATCTTGTCTGCCTTGTATTCGTTCTGACCGGCGGCAAGAAGATTAAGTTAAAATAAAACTTAAAAAGAATAAAAATAAGAGATCCGTTTCCGAATCTCTTATTTTTTTATTTAAATCGAATTTTTCTTTTATTCCGCGACTTCCGTATTTTCGGCTATTTCGACTTCCTTTTTGCCTTTAAAAAACTTTTTCATCGTATCGAGATCTACGGCAAGGGATAATATTCCGACGGCGTAAGCCACCGCGAATATTACCTGAAAAGTAATCGCAAGACCTGATTTTAAAGTAAACTTGAAATCTCTGAGTTCGAACGTCTGCGTGAATACCGATTTTCTGTCGGCGATTTTTATGCCTTCCGAATAAAAAGCTTTTTTCTTGGCGTTGTATTCGATTTCCGCAGTTTCGCTTTCCTTGTATTCTTCATCGCCGACTTTCATCTTTGCTTTAGCAGTGATTTTATCGTTGCCGTAAGAAAGCGTAACCGTCATGGTTGCTTTTTCCGAACCTTCGGTATAGGTTCTTTCGCCTTTGTAAGTGCCGAAAGCCGGTAAGCAGCCCATAATAATGTTAAGAATCAAGACTACCGCTATAACCGCGGTCGCGATAATTCTTTGTTTTGTAAAGAACTTTTTCATAATTTTACCCTCCTTGATTAGTTCTTTAATTAAACTTTAGCACCGTTTTTGACGTTTGTAAATAGCAATTAAAAAAACATCGGAAAAATCGAAAATTTTTATAATTTTTTTCAGAATTATTATTTATTATGTGCAGGTTTTCGGTGTCGACAACATATTGTAAAACAGTCGAAAATGAAAAAAATTTTCAAAAAAACCGCGTAAAAAATTTATGGCAACCGGTAAAATTTTTTGAAATCCCGACGGGAGAAAGAGAAAAAACCGACCTGAGAACGGCAAGAGTTTTCAGGATTTTTGTCAGATGTAAAATCCTATTTTTCAGGTAGGAATTCAAGCCGCCGAAAATCCGCCTTTCTTACGGCGAAAATAATAAAAGTAAGTATGTATTTACAATAAATTGCCCGAATTAACGGATATAAAAAAGTCCGTAAAAAGGTCAAAAACGGCGGTTGATAAAAGCCGGTTCCGGGCAATAAAAAGCGAAGCAAGAGCAGAAAAAGCGACTAAAAAAAGAGCAAGCTAAGCAGCCGTAAATACATAAAAACAATAACCGTCCGAATAACAAAAATACCTTGGGAACCGTCGTAAAAATTATGTTAGTTTCGGCTAACCGAAATAAAAGAGAAAATCAGATTATTTTAAGTTAGCAAAGGCTTACCGACGCAAAGGTAAATCCGCCGGAAACTTTACCGCTCGTTCATGGCTTGTTTCCGCATAAAAGCGGGGGATAAAAAAGACGGCAAAAGGGAAAAATTGCAGAAAAATCTTATAAAAATCAAATATTTAAAAATATCGCGTTAAAAAAATATTGCAACTTCAAAAAAATATGTTATAATAATGTCGGAAAACGCCATATATTAAAACCTACATACATATCGTTATATATAAAAAGCATTTTACAACATTTTTCCGAATGGGTATAATATATATCGGTAAGGCAGGGTGCTATTTGATTTTCAAGGCAAAAAAGAAGTAAAAACCCGCCGCACGATTCAGGAGGAAACTCCCTCTGAAAAAGCGAAAAAACGAAAACGCATTTTACCCGAAAATGAATTGTTTTTTCAAAAGTCTCCGCTTTGAGGTAAAACGTCGCCGCATAAAGAACGGGCGAAACGTCTTCAGAAGTGACAAAGACTGCCGGAACAAAAAAGTCCGAAACAAAAAAGCCGATAAAACAAATTTAACCGGTACCGGGCGTAAAACAATATATATAAAAAATATATAAAAACAATAATTTTTTTGCAAATAAATTTCTACAAAAATAAAGGAGATAAAACTATGAGTAAAATTACCGTAATAGGTATGGGCAGCGTAGGTTCTACGATTGCTTACAAACTCGCTTCCGATATGACGGCAAGCGAAATCGTTCTTATCGATATCCGTTCCGAAAAGGCAATGGGCGAAGCGATGGACATCCGTCAGGGACTTGCTTTCACGGGCGGCGTTGACATTTACGCCGGTTCTTACGAAGACGCAGTCGGTTCCGACATCGTTATCATCACTTCGGGCGTTGCGAGAAAAGAAGGTCAGTCCAGACTCGATCTCGTAAAGACCAATTTCGGAATCATCATGGACATCATGCCCAAGATCGTAAGCGCATGCCCGGACGCGAAATATATCATCGTTTCCAATCCCGTAGATATTCTGACTTACGCTTTCCACAAGTATTCTGGATTAAAGGAAAACCAGATCATCGGTTCCGGCACTATTCTCGACACGATCAGACTTCGCGAAAGAATTGCGGAATGTTACGATATTAACAGCCAGAGCGTACACGCGTACGTTATGGGCGAACACGGCAACTCGAGTTTTGTTCCCTGGTCGCTCGCTAACGTTTCGGGTATCCCCGTAGACGAATACGAAGAAAACCTTATAGACTTCAAAGGAGTAACCGTTCCGCTCGATCATGCGGATGCGGAAGAATACGTAAGAGTTTCCGGAGCCAAAGTTATCGCGAGAAAGGGCGCTACCTTCTATGCGGTATCGTTATGCGCATGCCAGCTTTGCAAATGTATCTTAAGCGATACGAGAAGCGTTCTTACCGTTTCTACTCTTCTTAAAGGCGAATACGGTATCGAAGACGTTTGTCTTTCGACCTGCGCTATCGTCGGTAAAGACGGTATCGAAGGTAAGATCAAGGTTACCCTTACCGACGACGAACTTGCTAAGTTAAAAGCTTCCGCCGACACTTTGAAGTCCGTTATCGCTCAGGTTATGCCCGAAGAGAATAAATAACAAAATAATATGATTTTAACGGGCGGTTTAACGATCGCCCCGTTACTATATTATATATAATAAGATATAGTAAACATTTTTAATCGACGATTCCGTTATTTCCGCTTTTTCCGCCGTGCGGAAAGCGGATAATAAGAAACGACGGATAGGAGTTTCGCGGGGGATAACCTGCGGAGACGTAAGACGACACATGACAGCTAAAGGAGAAACAATGGAAAACTACCGTATAGAACACGATTCCATGGGGGAAGTAAAAGTCCCCGCGGATAAATACTGGGGCGCGCAGACCGAAAGAAGCCACGAAAACTTTCTTATCGGCGTAGGTATCGAGACCATGCCTGCCGAAATCATTCACGCTTTCGGCATACTCAAAAAGGCTTCGGCGAGAGCCAACGCGGTTTTAAGACCGGAAAAAATGACGGCTGAAAAACTTTCCGCAATCGAACAGGCTTGCGACGAAGTTATTTCGGGCAAACTTAACGACAATTTCCCGCTTGTCGTATGGCAGACGGGCAGCGGCACTCAGTCGAACATGAACGCCAACGAAGTTATCGCAAACCGCGCTAACGAAATCGCAGGTAAAAAGCTCTGCCACCCGAACGACGATATAAACATGAGCCAGTCTTCGAACGACACTTTCCCGACGGCAATGCATATCGCGGCGGTACTTTCCGTTGAAAACAAACTTTTCCCGGCGATGGACAAACTTATCGCAACTTTTGCCCGTCTCGAAAAGGAAAACGAAGGAATAGTAAAGAGCGGCAGAACTCATCTTCAGGATGCGGTTCCCATAGCTTTCTCTCAGGAAATAAGCGGTTGGAGAACGATGATCGAAAAGACAAAAGAACAGCTTACGCTTTCGCTCAAAGGTCTTAAGGAACTCGCTCTCGGCGGAACGGCGGTAGGCACCGGACTCAACGCTCCCAAGGGCTACGACGTAAAGGTTGCCGAAGAAGTAAGCAAACTTACCGATAAAGAATTTGTAACCGCTTCCAATAAATATCACGCTCTCACGTCGAAGGACGCCTACGTATTCGCTCACGGCGCATTGAAAGCTCTTGCGGCAAACCTTATGAAGATCGCCAACGACGTAAGATGGCTCGCTTCCGGGCCGAGAGACGGTCTCGGCGAAATATTCATTCCTGAAAACGAACCCGGCTCTTCGATAATGCCCGGCAAGGTAAACCCGACTCAGTGCGAATCCATGACGATGGTAGCCGTTCAGGTAATTGCGAACGACGTCGCGGTAGGAATGGGCGCTTCGCAGGGGAACTTCGAACTCAACGTATTCATGCCCGTTATAGCGTATAACTTCCTTCAGTCGGTAAGACTACTCGCCGAAGGCATGACTTCGTTTGAAAAGAACTGCGTAACCGGTATAAAAGCCAATAAGGAAAAAATGGCTTACAACCTTCATAACTCGCTTATGCTCGTAACCGCGCTCAACCCGTACATCGGATACGAAAACGCGGCAAAAACCGCCAAAAAGGCGTATAAAGAAAACATTTCGTTAAAGGAAGCGTGCGTCGCGTTAGGATTCTTGACCGCCGAAAAGTTCGACGAAGTCTTTAAGCCCGAAGCGATGGCTTATCCTCAGAAATAATTATAGGTAAAAGATGAAAATTTGTTATTATCCGGGTTGTACCCTTAAAACCAAAGCGAAGGATCTCGACAAGTATGCGAGACTTTCGGCGGAAAAGCTCGGCGTTACGATGGAAGAAATCGAAAACTGGCAGTGCTGCGGAGCGGTTTATCCGACGGCAAGGGACGAAATCGCCACCAAGCTTTCCGCGGTAAGAGCTTTGGACTACGCCAAGCATAACGGCGGTAAACTTCTGACTCTTTGCTCCGCATGCCACAACGTAATCAAAAGAACCAATCTCGATATGAAAAACGACGACAACATAAGGAGCAAGGCAAACGCCTACCTTAAACTCGACGAAGAATATTCGGGCGAGACGGAAGTAATTCATTATCTCGAGATGCTTAAAAACGTCGTAGGTTTCGACAATATCAAAAAAGCCGTAGTTAATCCGATAAACAAAAAGATAGGCGCGTATTACGGATGCCTTCTTCTCCGTCCCGGCAAAGACATGGCTTTCGACAATCCCGAAAACCCCACGATTATCGAAGACTTTATAAAGGCTATCGGCGGAACTCCCGTCGTATATCCGATGAGAAACGAATGCTGCGGCGCATACGTAGGACTTAAAGACAAAGAACTTCCTAAAAAGAGAAGCGAAATAGTTCTTTCGAGTGCGAAGGAAAAGGGCGCGGAACTCGTTATAACCGCCTGCCCGTTGTGCCTTTACAATTTACAGGTAAACGGCGGCGGAATCCTTCCCGTCAAGTACTTTACCGAACTTTTGGCGGAAGCGCTGGGGGTGAAAGATGAATAAGACCGAAATTATCGAGAACATAAACCTTATCAGCGGCACCAATGTCAAAAAGTGCATGAAGTGCGGCAAATGTTCCGGAAGATGCCCGGCATTCAAAGAAATGGATATCAAACCCCATCAGTTCGTATCCTATCTCGCGCAGGGCAAGGTAGATAAGCTACTTGGCAGCAACGCCATATGGCATTGTCTGTCGTGTATGGCTTGCGTAGAGCGTTGTCCGAGAGGAGTCGCTCCGCAGGGCGTTATAGAAGCAGTAAGAAACACCGTTAAAGGCGCGCAGGGCGGCAACGGTTTAAAAGCCGAGGATATTCCTCCGATAATCGACGGATATATTCCGCAGCAGTTATTGGTATCGGCTTACAGAAAGTATAACAAGTAATAAAGGAAGAAAAAATGAACAGAATCGGAGTATTTATTTGCCATTGCGGAACTAACATCGCCGGTACCGTAGACGTCGCGAGAGTCGCCGAAACCATTAAGAGCGAACCGGACGTCGTATTTGCCGCCGATTATCAGTACATGTGTTCCGAAAACGGACAACAGCTCATCAAAAACGCAATTAAAGATTACAATCTTACGGGTATCGTTGTAGGTTCGTGTTCTCCGCGTATGCACGAAGCGACTTTCAGAAAGGCCGCCGCTTCCATGGGACTCAACCCCTACATGGTAGAAATCGCAAACATCAGAGAACAGTGTTCCTGGATTCACAAAGACAGGGAAGAAGCGACCGAAAAGGCTCTTATTTTAGTAAGAACCGCGATAGCCAAAGTTAAACTCAACACCCCGCTTACCGAAGGCGAAAGCCCCGTTATCAAACGCGCTCTCGTTATCGGCGGCGGTATCGCCGGAATGCAGGCGGCTCTCGACATAGCCGAAGCGGGTTACCCCGTAGACATCGTCGAAAAGAACCCCACCATCGGCGGAAGAATGGCTCAGCTCGACAAAACGTTCCCGACGCTCGACTGCTCGTCGTGTATCGTCACCCCGAAAATGGTTGACTGCGCTCAGAACGAAAATATAGACATCCTTTCGTATTCCGAAGTCGAAGACGTAAAAGGTTTCGTAGGGAACTTCACCGTCAAGATAAGAAGAAAGGCGAGATACGTAGACGAAAAGAAATGCACCGGCTGCAAAGTCTGCATGGAAAAGTGTCCGTCGAGAAAGGGACTTAACGAATTCAACATGAAGCTGAACAACAGAACGGCTATCTACATACCGTTCGCTCAGGCTATTCCTAACGTAGCGGTAATCGATCCCGAACAGTGCTTAAAGCTCAATACAGGCAAGTGCGGCATATGCAGCAAGTTCTGCGGAGCGGGCGCGATAAACTACGAAATGCAGGACGAATTCATCGAAAGACAGTACGGCGCGATAGTAGTAGCCACCGGCTTCAAACCTATCGAAATAGATAAGTTCGAAGAATACGGCTATGCCGAAAACAAAGACGTAATCACTTCTTTGGAACTCGAAAGACTTATGAACGCCGCCGGTCCCACCAACGGCACCCTTTTAAGACCGTCCGACGGAACTCATCCCAAGGTAATAACGTTTATACAGTGCGTAGGTTCGAGAGACGTTTCCGGTTGCGGCAAACCCTACTGCAGTAAGATCTGCTGTATGTACACCGCGAAACACGCCATGCTCATCCGTGAAAAGTATCCCGATACCGAAGTTCACGTGTTCTATATCGACGTAAGATGCCCCGGCAAGAATTACGACGAATTTTACAGAAGAGCGGTCGAACAGTACGGCGTCGATTACATCAAGGGTATGGTCGGCAAAGTTTATAACGAAAACGGCAAACTCATGGTTCAGGGCAGCAACCTTATCGACAACGAGCAGGTAGTAATTCCGAGCGACCTCGTAGTTCTCGCCGTAGCCATCGAACCGGAGCCTTCGGTAAGAAAGATCGCCACGCTTTTAACGGCGAGTATCGACACTAACAACTTCCTGACCGAAGCTCATCCCAAACTCAGACCGGTCGAAAGTCCTACCGCCGGCGTATACCTTGCGGGTATGTGTCAGGGGCCGAAGGATATTCCCGAAACGGTATCGCAGGCTTCCGCTTGCGCGGCAAAGGTATTGGGGCTTCTGGCAAAAGACAAATTAAAAACCAATCCGTGCGTAGCTCATTCGAACGAAAACATGTGCAACGGCTGTTCGCAGTGCGCAAACGTATGCGCTTACGGCGCGATAACCTACGTCGATAAAGAATTCAGAATCGGCGGCGGCAAAACCGAAGTAAGAAGAGTAGCGAGCGTAAATCCCGCGGTATGCCACGGATGCGGCGCTTGTACGGTAACGTGTCCTTCGGGCGCAATGGATCTTTCGGGATTCTCTTATAAACAGGTAATGAACGAGGTAGTCGAAATATGCAAGAGATAATTAACGAAAAGAAAGAATTCGTTCCGAACATAGTCGCGTTTTGCTGCAACTGGTGTTCGTATGCGGGCGCCGATCTTGCGGGATCGAGCAGACTTTCTTACCCCGCGAACGTAAAAATAATCCGCGTACCCTGCTCTTGCAGAGTAAATCCCGCATTCGTGCTTAAAGCTTTCCAGCAAGGCGCGGACGGCGTAATTCTTTGCGGATGCCATCCCGGAGATTGCCACTACGTAACCGGCAACTACTACACGAGAAGAAGAATGGCCCTTTTATTCAGCTTCCTTAACTACATGGGTATCGAAAAGGAAAGAACGAGAGTAGAATGGGTTTCCGCTGCGGAAGGCGCAAGATTCTCCGCCGTAATGAACGACTTCGTTAAAGACGTAACAGCTCTCGGCGAAAACAAGAGATTGCAGGATTTGCGTGTAAAGGAGGATCGAAACAATGACTGAGCTTGAAAACAAAATGATATCCCGCGCAGCCGAACTTTTGAAGTCGGGCGAAGTCGCGAGAGTCGTCGGCTGGAAGAAAGGCGAATTTTATTACGATCCGTCTCCCGCCACGTTCGAAACGGAAGAAAGCCTTAAAGAATTCGTTTACAACGATTTCTGCGGAGCCAACCTTTCGAAATATCTTGTCGAAATAAACAAAAAAGAAGGTAAGACCGCGGTATTTTTGAAGCCGTGCGACACTTACAGCTTCAACGAACTTTTGAAAGAACACAGAATAACCCGTGAAAAGACGTACGTTATCGGAATCGAATGTCAGGGTAAGCTCGACAACTACAAGCTTGCCGATCTCGGAGCCGACGGCGTAACCGGCGAAGAATACGACGGTAACACCGTAAAGGTAACCACCGTTTACGGCGAAAAGACGTTCAATAAGCCCGAAGTTCTTCTTGAAAAGTGCTTGTCCTGCAAGGGTAAAAAGTTCATGGTTTCGGACGAAACGATAGTTCTTCACGAAATGGACGAAACGGCAAACGACAGATTCTCCGAAGTAGCCAAGCTCGAAGCGATGACCGAAGACGAAAGATTCGCTTTCTGGAAGAGCCAGCTTTCGAAATGTATCCGTTGCAACGCCTGCAGAAACGTATGCCCGGCATGCACCTGCACCAAGTGCGTATTCGACAACGTCGATTCAGGCATCGCTGCCAAGGCAAACGACGTAGAGTTCGAAGAACAGCTGTATCATATCATCAGAGCGTTCCACGTAGCTGGCAGATGTACCGACTGCGGCGAATGTTCGAGAGTATGTCCCGAACGTATTCCTCTTCATTTACTTAACAGAAAGTTCATAAAGGATTACGACGCGTTTTACGGAGATTTCACTGCAGGTGAAACGAGCGAAGGCAAAACCCCGCTCACTTCGTACGCGACTTCGGACAGAGAACCTAACGTAGGCGGTGAAAGAAAATGATTAAAATCAAAAGAGCAGACGAAGAAAAAGTTTATAACCTTATCGCCGCAAAGGAAGATTTGTATCTTCCCGTAAGAAAGGCGGGACAGGTCAACTACGGCAAGTACGAAAGCGGAGTCGAAGTATCTCTCGATACTCTTAAAACCGTAAAGAGCGCTAAGGATTTCTTCTTCCCGCAGAGCGAAACGATGATGAAGTTCAGACTCTCCGGCAAGAATATCGAAATCGACGATATAAGAACCGAAAAGTCGGAATTCGTTATCTTCGGCGTAAAAGCATGCGACTACAAGTCTTTCGAAGTCCTTGACAACGTATTTTTATCCGAACCTGTAGACACTTATTATAAATTAAGAAGAGAAGCCGCCGTTATCGTGACGCTTGCGTGCAACAAGCCCGAAATAAGCTGCTTCTGCAAAAACTTCGGCATCGATCCCGCAAGCCCGAAAGGCGATGCGACCATGTGGACGGACGAAGAATACATCTACCTTACCGCCAATACCGAAAAGGGCGAAAAACTTTTGGATACTCTTAAAGAAGTATCCGTCGAAGGCGGCGAAGAAAAGGTAGAAGAAATAAAGAAAAATATTAACGAAGCCGTTAACAGACTTCCGTATATGAATCTCGATCTTTCGGTATTCAAGGAAGAAAATCTTAACGAGCTTTTCAATCTTCCCGATTGGGGTGAACTCTCCGAAGCGTGCTTAGGTTGCGGCACATGTACATTCGTATGCCCGACCTGCCAGTGTTTCGACATAAGAGACTTCAAGACCGATTCGGGCGCACTCCGTTTCAGATGCTGGGATTCCTGCATGTACAGGGACTTCACGCAGATGGCGGCTGCAAACTCCAGAAACACACAGATGCAGAGATTCAGACAAAGATTCATGCACAAACTCGTTTATTATCCCTCGCAGTACGGCGGAACGTATTCGTGCGTAGGTTGCGGCAGATGCGTAAACAAATGTCCTCAGCACCTCAATATTTTGAAGGTTATTAAGAAAATAGGGGGTAAGAAAATTGGAAACTGAAAAACTCATGCCGAGAATCGGCGTTATAACCGACGTCAGAAGGGATACCGCAGACGTAAAGACTTTCAGAGTTGTAGGTCTCGACGGTAAAAAACTTTTCGAACACATGCCCGGTCAGTGCGCCATGGTATCGATCCCCGGCGTAGGCGAAAGCATGTTCTCGATAACTTCTTCGCCCACAAACGAAGAATACATGGAATTCTCCATCAAAAAATGCGGCTGCGTTACTTCGGTCATTCACTCGCTCGAAGTCGGTCAGCAGATAACCGTAAGGGGACCTTACGGCAGATCCTTCCCGGTTGAAGGCGACTTCAAAGGTAAAGACATGCTCTTTATCGCCGGCGGTATCGGTCTCGCACCGCTCCGCAGCGTAATCAACTATATCAGACACTACCGCGACAATTACGGCAAAGTAACCGTAGTTTACGGCGCGAGAAGCAAGGAAGATTTAGTAGACATTCAGGAAATACAGAACGAATGGGAAAAAGAAAAAGACTTTAACGTTTACCTTACGATCGACAGACCCGAAGATACGTGGGACGGACACGTAGGTTTCGTTCCCAACTACGTTAAAGAATTAGGTCTCGATCCTACTCAGACGGCAGTTCTCTGCGGTCCCCCGATAATGATAAAATTCACTCTTGCCGGACTTTTGGAACTCGGCTTCAAGAAGGAAAGAGTATATACCACGCTCGAACTCCGTATGAAATGCGGTATCGGCAAATGCGGCAGATGCAACGTAGGAAACAAGTTCGTATGTAAAGACGGTCCCGTTTTCAGAATGGACGAACTCGACGAACTTCCGCCCGAATATTAAGGAGATAATATGGAAAATTTCGTAAACGTTTATTTGTTCGGCAAAAGATACAGCGTTCCGGACAGCCTTACCATCATGAAGGCTATGGAATACGCCGGTTATCAGCTTGTCCGCGGTTGCGGTTGCAGAAACGGCTTTTGCGGAGCTTGCGCAACAATTTACAGAATAAAAGGTCAGCAGGAACTCAAAGCCTGCCTTGCCTGTCAGACTAAGGTGGAAGAGGGAATGTACGTGGCTACGCTTCCGTTCTTCCCGCTCGTAAAACAGGTCTACGATATCGAAAAGATTAAACCGACCGAACAGATCATGATGCAGCTTTATCCCGAAATTTATTCGTGCATAGGCTGCAACGCATGCACCAAATCCTGCACGCAGGGACTCAACGTCATGCAGTATATCGCTTACGCTCAGCGCGGCGAATACAAAAAGTGCGCGGAAGAAAGCTTCGACTGCGTAATGTGCGGCGTATGTTCGTCGAGATGCCCCGCGGGTATTTCGCATCCGCAGGTAGCCGAACTTGCCAGAAGACTTTACGGCAAATACATTGCTCCCCGCTGCGAGCACCTTGAAAAGAGAGTCGAAGAAATCAACAACGGCGACTTCGAAGCGCTTTTAACAAGCGTTATGAATAAGCCGATAGACGAACTTAAAGAACTCTACAATCACCGCGACATCGAGAAATAAGGAGAAACAATATGTATAAATATACCGAAGAACAACTTATTTCAATGAAAAAGGTGGAAGAAACGAGAGAAGAGAGAATGAACAATCTCTTCCCGCGTATGACCGCCGAAGAAAAGGACGCCGTTCTTAAAGAAAATCATCCCGACTATATCGAATCCGCATATGAAAATCTTAAAGTCGGCAAAAACAAAGGCGAAAAAGTTTTACACGAACTCGCCGATCTTTTGCAGGGCAGATCGAGAATCGAAGGTCTTAAAATAGATCTCGAACATCCCGACTATGACGTTGACGTATTGGTCATCGGCGGCGGCGGTGCGGGTTCATCAGCGGCGATAACCGCTCACGCTCACGGCGCGAAGGTAATGATAGTAACAAAGCTCCGTATCGGCGACGCCAACACCATGATGGCGGAAGGCGGCATACAGGCGGCGGATAAGCCGAACGACAGCCCCGCTATACACTATCTCGACGCATTCGGCGGCGGACACTTTGCCGCAAAGCACGAACTTTTATACAAGCTCGTAAACGAAGCTCCCGACGCTATCAAATGGCTCTCCGATCTCGGCGTTATGTTCGATAAAGACGAACACGGCAACATGATCACGACTCACGGCGGCGGTACTTCGAGAAAGCGTATGCACGCTTGCAAGGACTATTCCGGTGCGGAAATCATGAGAACTCTCCGCGACGAAGTATTGAACAGACAGATCCCCGTAGTAGACTTTACCGCGGCTATCGAGATCATAAAGGACGAAAACGGCAACGCGGCGGGTGCGGTTCTCCTTAACATGGAAACCAAAGAAATCCTTGTCGCAAAAGCAAAGACCGTAATTATAGCGACTGGCGGCGCAGGCAGACTTCATTATCAGGGTTTTCCGACGTCCAACCACTACGGCGCTACAGCAGACGGACTCGTACTCGCGTACCGCGCGGGGGCAAAGCTTTTGTACGCCGACACCCTTCAGTATCACCCGACCGGAGCTGCCGAACCCACTCAGATCTTCGGCGCGCTCGTTACCGAAAAGGTTCGTTCGCTCGGCGCTCAGCTCGTAAATAAAGAAGGCAAAGCCTTCGTTTACTCGCTCGAAACGAGAGACGTAACCGCTTCCACTATTATAAGAGAATGTAAAAAACGCGGCAACGGCGTAAAGACCACCGACGGCGAAGGCGTATGGCTCGACACCCCGATGATAGAAAAACTCGGAGGCGAAGGCACTATCGAAAAACGTATTCCCGCTATGATGAGAATGTTCGGCAAGTACGGCATCGACATCAGAAAGGAACCCATTCTCGTATATCCCACGCTCCACTATCAGAACGGCGGCATAGACATCAACGACAACGGCGAAACGACTCTAGTCAAAAACCTTTTCGTTGCGGGCGAAGCCGTAGGGGGTATCCACGGAAGAAACAGACTTATGGGCAACTCTCTTTTAGACATCATAGTATTCGGCCGCAACGCCGGTAAATACGCTTCCGAAAGGGCTAAGACCGTTAACGTAGGCAAGCTTACTCTTGACCACGTAGCGGCTTTCGAAAAAGAATGCGAAGAAGCCGGCATCCACTCCGACAAGCTTTCTCCGCAGATTCTTCCCGATTACAGAAGAAAGGATATGTAACTTCGGTTAACTTTCGCGGATACAGGTATTATCAAACGCTACCGTTTTGCGGACAGCGTACCGGATAGAACAGAAAACGTTTTATCCAACCTGTTCTTTCGAAATGCTACCGTAAATCGAACAAAACAAAAAAGGCGTACCCGACGCTGTTTGCGGACGGGAATAAATAAGGCGTAACCCGGTTCTGCGGTTTGCGAAAGGGTTACGCCTTAGATTTTGCCCGTGATATATCAAAAAGATATAATTGTTATATCGATTTTTACTATACGCCGACGGGCGATAAAACCAAAAATAAAATAAAAAATAAAAATAAACTTGTTTATACAAGGGGTTAAAATGTCAGATACAAACGTTAAAAAGAAAAGAAACCGGGTTGCGATAATAATCGCCGCAGTACTCCTGTTGGCAGTCGCCGCCTGGTGCGTATATTCCGCAACCCAGGTTGAAAACGGAATAGGCAAAATATTCAAATTCGCAAACAAAAAAGTCTTTTCGAGCGACGCCGAAGGACCTTTCCAGCCGGTATATTCGATAATAGCTTTATTATTCGGAATTTTCCTTGTGTCAACCTTGGGGTACCTGCTCGGAAGCATTTCGATAAAAGGCGTATCTCTCGGCACTGCGGGCGTGTTCCTTGTAGCGATACTTTTCGGCTATCTTTGCACGCTAATACCCGAAAACGTTTCGATACTCGGAGCATTCAGCATCAAAAACACGCACAGACTTATGTACAGCTTCTACGGCACCGTTATACAGAACATAGGCCTTACGCTTTTCGTTTCGGCGGTAGGTTTTATCGCGGGACCGGGATTTTTCCCGAACCTTAAAAAGAACGCTAAATCTTACGTTCTTTTAGGCGTAATAATCATCTGTTCGGGCGCTCTTTTAGCCGCGCTTTTCGCACTTATTCCGGGTATCGGTTCGGAATTTTCGGTAGGAATTTTGTCGGGTTCGTTAACAACGACTCCCGGGTTCTCAGCCGCTCAGGAAGCCGCGAACGCGGTAGGCGGCAGTCCCGACGCCGTAACTTTGGGACATGCGATAGCGTATCCCTTCGGCGTAGTAGGCGTTGTTTTGTTCGTACAGCTTATTCCGCGTTTTATGAAGGCGGATATGGAGCACGAACGCGAACTTTTAAAAGCGGTCGATCTCGATAAAAACACGGTAAAAAAAGACTATTTCAAATGCGATCCGTTCGGACTTATGCCGTTCTCGCTCGCTATTATCTTCGGTCTTATTCTCGGTTCGATAAACATTCCGCTGACCGGCAAAGGTTATAACGGAACGTGTTTCTCGCTGGGAACGACGGGCGGCGTGCTTATAGCGTGCCTTTTGTTCGGACATTTCGGACATATGGGCAGACTTTCGCTCGAAGTCGACGATAAAACTCTCAAAGTTTTCAGAGAATTCGGACTTATGCTGTTCCTTATCGGCGCGGGCGTTTCGGGCGGGGTAAGCCTTGTTTCCGAAATTTCGAAGTCCACTCACGGCGCAATGCTCATACTTTACGGTTTCCTTGCCGGGGTAGCGATGACTCTCGTTCCGATGATAATCGGCTTTATTTTCGCAAAGAAGGTTCTGAAGCTTCCGCTTCTCAATAATCTCGGCTCGATAACGGGCGGCATGACCAGCACTCCCGCTCTCGGAACTCTTATCCAGACGGCGGGTACCGACGACGTGGCTTCGGCTTACGCTTCGACTTATCCTATCGCGCTTATTCTCGTAGTTCTGGCTTCGCAGTTTATAGTAACGCTTATAAGGTAAGAACGGAACGTTTTACAAATTCATAATTTATACTTTTAAAGCATAATTTGTATTCATAGAGACCGCTTTCGGGATTTCCCGGGCGGTCTTTTTTGAATAAAAAGACAAAAGCTCGAAAAGCCGTTTTTTACGGCTTGATTTAATATCGTTTGACATTAAAGCCCGTAAAGTTTATACTTTTATTAAAGTATAAAAAAGCGGTTTGACTGATATGGTGATTTTACTTACAAAAGGATATAAAACTGAAGAACTTTCTTCTCTTACTTCGTATATAGCGTCATGCGGCGCGACTTATAATCTTGTCTGCGGCAAAGGTTTCGACTATCTCGAGCTTTCGGGCGACGTTTATAAAGTCGATCCCGAAGTCCTGCGCGAAAAGCGTATAGTAGCGGGGGTGGAAGGTTTTTCTTCGCCGTACGTTTACGCTACGAAAAAATCGGGTAAAACCGCTCAAAAAATTATAACCGTCGGCAGCGTGAAAATCGGCGGCGGTAATTTTACCGTCATTGCGGGACCTTGTTCCGTCGAGTCCGAAAAGGGCTTAATCGACGTCGCCGTTGCCGTAAAAAATGCGGGCGCGGACATTCTCCGCGGCGGCGCGTTTAAACCGAGAACTTCTCCCTACACCTTTCAGGGACTCGGCGAAGACGGCGTTAAATTCTTAATAAAAGCCAAAAAGGAGACGGGACTCCCGATTGTTACCGAAATAACGGGGGTGAACCGGCTTAATCTGTTTTCCGAAGTCGATTTGATTCAGATCGGCGCGAGAAACATGCAGAATTTCGAACTATTAAAGGAAGTCGCCAAACTCAAAAAGCCGATATTTTTGAAACGCGGCTTTTCAAACACCGTGCGCGAACTTTTATTTTCGGCGGAATATCTTTTATCCGAAGGCGCAAAAGACGTTATTCTGTGCGAAAGAGGCATAAGAACGTTTGAAACGATAACCAGAAGCACGCTCGATTTATCGTCCGTGGCGGCTCTTAAAACGATGACAGACCTTCCCGTGTTCGTCGATCCGTCGCATGCGTCGGGGAGCAGTAAGCTTGTAAAGCCGCTCTCGCTCGCATCCGCTGCGGTCGGAGCCGACGGACTTATGATAGAAACTCATCTTTCGCCGGAAGAAGCTCTTTCCGACGGTGCGGAATCCGTAACGCCCGACGGGCTTAAAGATATAATCGCTGCTGCAAAATCGGTAGTAAACGCTTGCAAAACGGCGGACTGAACTAGAACTTGACACTTTTCTATAAGGTAAACAATGATTAAACAAACGGTCAACGCGTCAAAAAAGTACGACGTAATAATTTCGGACGGCAAAAAGGATTTCGATGCCTTTCTGCCGCTTTTCGGCGGGAAAAATATTCTCATCCTTACCGACGACAACGTTTTTAATCTTTACAAAGACTATTTTGAAGGCGTTTTTATAGATAAAAACGTCTATTATTACGTGATCCCGCACGGCGAAGAGAGTAAAAATTTAACCGAATACGCAAAAATAGCAGAGTTTCTTGCGAAGAATAATTTTACGAGAAGCGATTCTTTAATAGCTTTCGGCGGGGGAGTTACCGGTGATCTCGGCGGCTTTTCGGCTGCGACTTATTTAAGGGGAATAAACTTTTTCACCGTTCCTACGACTTTATTATCCGCCGTCGATTCGTCAGTCGGCGGCAAGACCGCGGTCAATATTTCGGTCGGCAAAAATCTTTGCGGCGCGTTTTATCAGCCGACCGCCGTTTATATAGATATTTCTTTATTAAAAACTCTTCCGGAGCGTGAAGTAAAAAGCGGTCTCGGAGAGATTTTAAAGTACAAATTCATCGCAAAATCGCCTGGGAACTTTTCGTACGAAAAAATTTTTGCGGTAAAAACCGCCGTATCGGGGGAAAAAGGAAGCGGCAGTTTCGCAGGTAACGGAAGAGAGCTTTTAACCCGCATTATATCAGATGCGATTTCCGAAAAAACCGCCGTCGTAGAAGCCGACGAAAGGGAATCGGGGGTAAGAAAGATTCTCAACTTCGGACACACCGTCGGTCACGCTATAGAAAGGCTTTCTGACTTTAATTTTTCTCACGGCGAGGCGGTAGCGAATGGAATTTTATACTCGCTTGAAGTTTCAGAAATTCTTTCGGATAACAAGAAAAAATTCGATAATGAAATATTACTGTATAAAAAAGCCCTGAAAGAATTAAAAATATACTTTTCGGACGGTTTTACGCCTAAGGAGATAATTGCCGCCGTAAAAAGCGATAAAAAAATGAATGACGGCGGGGTAGACTTTGTAATTTTAAACGACGATTTTAAGCCGGAAATAAAAACCATTCCGCTCGCAGAGCTTGAAAATTATATCGGGCTTATAAAGGAAACACGTTATGAAGGCTGAAATTTTTCACTCCGAATTAAGCGGGAAAATAACCGCCCCGCCTTCCAAGTCCGAAGCCGAAAGGTTTATGATAACCGCCTTTTTAGCCGAATATTTTTGCAAAAAAAATAAAAGAATAACGGTAAAAAACGTCGGTAGTTCCGACGACGTAAAGGCGATGAAAAACGTTCTCGAAGCCTTGGGGTTAAAGTGCGGATTCACGGGCAGCGACTTTTACGCCGATTATTATGAAGAGAGATCCTTTACGGAAAAAGACGGCTTTATATCCGCGGACGTTTATTCTTCGGGCGCGACTTTAAGATTCATTCTTCCGGTAATCGCCGCTCTCGGCAAATCCGCACGTATATACGGCGACAAAACGCTTCTTGCCCGCCCGAACGACAGTCTTTTTACCGCATTAAGCTCTGCCGGGATAAAGATTGAAAGAAAAGAAAATCATATTGAGTTAAGCGGTAAAATATCCAAGGCAGAGCTTACGATCGACAGGTCTTTAAGCTCGCAGTATTTAAGCGGACTTCTGTTCGCCGCGCCGCTTATCGCCGGCAGCGTGAAAATAAAAGCCGTGGGGAAACAGTCATCCGGCGGCTATATAAATATGACGATAGCTGCTCTTGAAAATATCGGCGTTACCGTAACCGAAAACAGCGGAATTTATACCGTAAAAAGCGACGTAAACGATAATAATATACCGGACGAACTTACGGTAAAAGGCGACTATTCGGGCGCAGCGCAGTTTATTCTGTCCGGGGCAAAGACTATTACGATAGAAAATCTCGATAAAAATTCTCTCCAGCCCGACGCAAGCGTTATCTATGCCGTAAAAATGTTCGGACTTAAAGCAGAATGGGAAGAAAACGAAGTTACCGTTCATAATTTATCGTGCGATGATATAAACGATAAAAAAGGAGAACCGCTCGAATTTTTTATAGACGGCTCGCCGGATTTGGCCGAAATCATCGCCGTAGCTTCGGTAATTTTCAATAAAAATGCGATAATATACGGTACAAAAAGACTTAGATATAAAGAAAGCGATCGCATCGCCGCGATAAAAAGGTTGCTTACCGCCGCCGGAATAAAAACCGAAGTAACCGACAATTCGATAGCGATTCACCCGTCGAAGCCTGAGCCTTTTATATTCGACGCAGGCTGCGATCACAGGTCGGTTTTCGCAGCGACGATTCTTGCGGCTTTCGTCGAAGGAAACTATGGCGAAAAGAGCGTTATTTACGGGGCGGATGCGATAAAAAAATCTTATCCCGAATTTTTTAACGATTTTATAAAGCTCGGAGGAAACTGCCGTGTCGATTTATGAAGGCAAAAAAATTAAAATAAAAACTTTCGGCGAATCTCATTCCGAATTTATCGGGGCGAGCGTTTCGGGCGTCGGCAAAATAAAAATAGACTACGACAAACTCACCGCCTTTTTAGAACGGAGAAAGCCTTATAAAGAATTTTGCGGAACCGAGCGGACGGAGAGCGATATTCCGGTGTTTTCGGGTGTTGAAGACGGCGTTATAAACGGCGATTTTTCATTTAAAATCACAAATACAGACGTAAAAAAGTCCGATTACGGCGAACTGTACGCAAAACCCAGACCTTCGCATGCAGATATAGCGGCGTACTTAAAAGACGGAACTCTTGACTTTACGGGCGGCGGAAGATTTTCCGGCAGGCTCACCGCCGTTTTATGCGTCATCGGCGGAATATTCAAGGAAGAGCTTGAAAAACGCGGCGTAAAAATCGCGGCGTACATTTCTTCGGTCGGCGGCGTAAACGGAACCACGTACAAGACCGGCGTTCCCGAATATAAAACAGTCATCGAAAAGCGGCAGGGTTTCCCGTCGCTTTCCGCTAAAAAAGAAATGCTTGAAAAAATAAACGACGTAAAGCTCTCGGGCGATTCGGTCGGCGGTAGGGCGGAGTGTATCGTCTACGGCTTAAAAGCCGGCGTCGGCAACGACATGTTCGAGGGACTCGAAGGCAAAATATCTTCGCTTCTTTACGCTATTCCCGCGGTCAAGGGGGTGGAGTTCGGTCTCGGATTCGATTTTACCGATTCTTACGGAACCGCAGTAAACGACGAAATGCGTTTTGACGGCGATAAAATAGAATTTTTATCGAACGGCGCCGGCGGCATTTACGGCGGAATATCGGTAGGCTCGCCCATAACTTTCGGGGTGGCGATAAAACCGACGCCGTCCATAAAAAAGCCGCAGAGAACGGTAGATCTCGTTAAAAAACAAAACGTTACGATTGAAATAACCGGCAGACACGACGCGTGTATAGCGGTACGCACGATTCCGTGTATCGAAGCCGCCGCGGCGATAGCCATATACGACGAACTTTTATAGGATAATTATGGAAGATCTTAAAATTTTAAGAGAAAATATAGACAAAATCGACGACGAAATAGTAACGCTTCTGTTAAAGCGTATGGCTTGCAGCAAAGCTATAGGTGAAGTAAAAAAATCGTTATCCATTCCCGTTACGGACTTAAAAAGGGAAAACGAAATCATAAACCGCCTTACCTTAAATAAAAAAGAATCCGAAGCGGAATTAATAAATGAGGTTTATAAGCTTATTTTCGCTTATTCCAGAAGTTTACAAAAGTAAGATAGGCTTTTATAAAAATCCGGTCGGCTTTTATTGTACCTGTGTTACCGAAACATAACCGCATATTTACCAAAACGTATCGGCGAAACGCTGTCGAAGAATAAAAGCAAAATGCTGCCAAAACGTACAAAAAGTAAATAAGACGCATGTAAAACTATAAAAGAATATAAACCGCATATAATACATACAATTTTACCGGACACTCCGGCGGTATAAAAATGAAGGAATTTTTCAAAAAAGTATGGGAAAGATTTAAAAAATTTTTCGTATGGCTTTTTAAGCAGTTAAAAGACAAAAAAAATATAATAATTTTTATAATAACGGTTTTCGTGCTTTCGTCGGAAGTCTGGTTTTCGTTTCTGATGGCGGCGCTGACTAAAAACAAGTGGTGGTGGGGCGTAGGATCCGCTTGCTGGGCGTTCTGGCTCGCACCGTTCACTCCATTTATACCGCTTTGTATCGCGATAACCGTCGGCGTCAGAAAAATACTCGATAAAATAACCGAAAAGAAGAATAAAAATCCGACAGGCGGCAAATCCTGCGGCAGTAAAGAAGAAGCCGCAAAACCGGATACCGAACATAAAAACGAAACGTGAACGCCGTAAAACGGTAAATACAGCCGATTGAACGGCGGCTGATAAAAATACAACGAAAAAGTGGGAATAAAAATGAGCGATATAACAAAAAGAGCGATAGGCGCGTCTCTGAAAAATTTATTAAGAGAGAAAAGATTAAACAAAATCACAGTTCAGGACATAGCCGACGATTGCGGAATAAATCGTCAGACTTTTTATTATCATTTTCAGGACATAAACGACCTTGTCGAATGGATCTGTATCGAAGACACCGAAAAGGTGCTTAAAGAAAATCGCACCTACGACACGTGGCAGGAAGGCTTTTTATCCGTTTTCGAACTTGCAAAAAAGGATAAAGTATTCATAGACAACATTTACCGCTCCGTTCCGCTTGAAGTTCTCGAACAATATCTGTATAGGCTCGTATACCCGCTTCTTAAAAACGTCGTGGACGAAAAGAGCCAGAGCTTCCACGTACGCGAGGACGATAAAAAGTACATAGCCGATTTTTATAAATACGCGTTCGTCGGCGTGCTTTTGGATTGGATAAGAGACGACATGATGGAAAGTCCCGAAAGTATCGTAGACCGCGTTTCAAAAATCGTCGGCGGCAATATAGAGAATGCCTTCCGCAACTTCACCGCCGGAAATCAAAACGGCGAATAGTCCGGATATTTCCTCTCGAAATTCCGTTATTCGTCTTGTCGGGAACAACCGGGAATAATAATCCGGATACTTCAGATGTAACTAATTCAATAAGTAATCCGGACATAACCGATATATCGAAAACGCTCCTTATCCGGGCGTTTTTTTGTTTGCCTTTTTACACCGTCGGAGGTTATTAGCCGCGGCTCACATCCGCGAAATTTTATCTTTTCGCCGCCGTATTGTTAAATGAAATTTTTTTAGACAAAACCGTAAAAATGTATAATTTTTTTACGGTTTACCGCCGGTGTAATAAATTAAGACAGCGGCAAAAATTTGTCTATTGTAATTTATTTTTTACCGCGTTACAATTAGGGCAGAAAAAAGATCGGAGGTAAAAGATCATGTATTACGGAGCAGGAAACTATGAAGCATTCGCACATCCCGTAAAACCGGATGGCGTAGACGGAAAATCGGCTTACATTATAGGAACGGGACTCGCCGGACTTTCGGCGGCGTTCTTCCTTGTAAGAGACGGACAGATGAAAGGCGAGCATATTCACCTTCTTGAAAAGTTAGATATAGCAGGCGGTTCCTGCGACGGAAGATCGGTTCCGAGACAGGGCTACTTTATGCGTGGCGGCAGAGAAATGGACAACCATTTCGAAGTTATGTGGGAAATGTTCAGAGACGTTCCCTCGATCGAAACCCCGGGTTTATCCGTTCTCGACGAATATTACAGACTCAATAAAAAAGATCCCAACTATTCTCTTTGCAGAGCTACCGTAAACCGCGGCGAAAACGCGCATACGGATAATAAATTCGGTTTAAGCAAAGCCGCCGCCATGGAAATAAGCAAACTTTTCTTAACGCCGGAAGAAGAACTCGAAGACAAAAAAATAAGCGACTATTTCGACGACGAATTCTGGAACAGCAACTTCTGGCTTTATTGGCAGACGATGTTTGCGTTCCATTCGTGGGATTCCGCGCTCGAAATGAAGAGATACCTTCAGAGATACGTTCACCATATCGACGGACTTCCCGACTTCTCAGCGCTTCGTTTCACTAAATATAATCAGTACGAAAGCCTTATTCTTCCGCTTCAGAAATATCTTGAAGAACGCGGCGTAAAAGTAGAATACGGCGTAGACGTTAAAAACGTAGTATTCGATATAAACGGCAAAAAGAAAGTCGCTAAAAAGATCGAATACGTAAAGGACGGCGAAAAGGGTTCTATCGACCTTCTGGAAAGCGACCTTGTATTCATCACCAACGGTTGCTGCACCGATACGAGTTGTTACGGCGACCAGACTCATGCGCCCGACCTTTCCAAGGTAAGAAAGGGCGGCGGCGAATCGTGGGATCTCTGGAAGAAGATAGCTCTTCAGGATCCTGCGTTCGGCAATCCGTCCAACTATTGCGACCATCCGGACGAAACCAACTGGATGAGCGCGACGGTAGAAACTTCGGACGAAGAAATAATCGAATGTATCGAAAAGATCTGCCGCAGAGATCCGAGAGCGGGCAGAGTAACGACCGGCGGCATAGTAACCGTAAAGGACAGCGTAAACAACTGGTATATGTCCTGGACGATAAACCGTCAGCCGCAGTTCAAGGCGCAGGATAAAAACACCGTTCTTATCTGGCTTTACGCGCTCAATACCGATAAGCCGGGCAACTACGTAAACAAACCCATGCGCGAATGTACCGGCGAAGAAGTCTGTGCGGAATGGCTCTATCACATCGGCTTGCCGCTTGAAAAAATCAACGAATACGCAAAGACAAAAGCAAATACTACAACTTGCTATATGCCTTTCATAAACGCGTTCTTCCGTCCGAGAAAGAATTCCGACAGACCTAAGGTAGTACCCGAAGGCGCGGTCAACTTTGCATTCATCGGTCAGTTCGCCGAAACACCGAGGGACACCATTTTCACCATAGAATACTCTATGAGAACTGGTATGGAATCGGTTTACACTCTTTTGGACATCGACAGAGCGGTTCCCGAAGTATGGGGCAGCGTATACGACGTAAGAGAACTTTTGAAAGCGGTTTATTACGCGCTCGACAAGCAGCCTTTGACGAGCATGAAGCTCACTGTAAAAGAAAAGCTTATGCTTAAAGAGGTTACAAAAGCCGTAAAAGGCACCGACGCCGAAAAGCTGATTAAAGAAAGCGGAATTTTGTAATAATTTGTAATAACAAGTCGCTTTATAAGCGGCAAAAAGCTCACAGCGGGCCTGGTATATCGCGTTTTGTACCAAGCCCGAACATAATAAAACTCCTCAAACCCGAAAGGTTAATTTTAAGCAAAAACTCCATAAACAATCAAACGCAACCGAAAACAACCGCATTTTTTGCGGTTGTTTTTATGTATTTTAACGATTTTTTATAAAAATTCTTGATTTGTTTTTAAGGTTATGTTATTATTTAATTGCCAAACTAACTTAATACATGCGGAACGAATTTGATTCGGAGTATTTTTATACTCTTTTTTTGTACACGGTCTTTTTTTGAATTTGTTAAAAATGCAAATTCCATGAAGGCTGTGTACGGGGAGTATCCCGGTTCCGTTTTTAGTTAGTTTGGCGACTATCGGAATTTGCGTTTTTTTGCGCTTACTTCGGTAGGCGCATTTTTTTATTTAAGAGAGGGGATTCGCTATGATAACAAGGAACTTTATAGAAAACGTTCGAAACGCCTTTGATGAACTTAATTATCATGAGGAAAATTTCCCAAAAAGGGAAGCTTTCGAAGAAGCGGCTATAAGTACGTTAGTGCATTGCAAAGAATTACAGGATGCAAAACATGCCGTTAAATATTTTCATTTCTGTAACGAGAATTGGAATAAGATAGAAAAGATGTTTAAAACCAAACTCGATATATTTAACGAGTATCCGTATGAAGGAAACTCGGTGATTTCGCTTGTTTCCGACGAAGATGCTTACGGCGATTTTTACGTTACAAACGGGATAGAAGAATCGTCTGAAAACTTTCAGGTTTTTTTTCATTCAGATGAAGAAGACTCTGCGTTTGAATTAGAGTCAAAGGGTGGCAGATTCGAATTCGACGATTATTTTATAAAATACGCGAAATTATCTTCGTCTAAAATGAAGCTCTTCAATAAAAAAAACGAATGTCTTGCAAATATCGTTCTTAACGACGAGATGGGTATTTTTTTAGAAAATAATCGCACCCCTTACGAACTTATAAACTACGATACGTTTACCGGATTATACGATAAAAAGTATATCGAAAGTCTCGACAATACCGATACTATCGATAGCGATAAACTTTTAGCGACTATAGAATGGGATATTCTTGATGAAGAATCGGACTACGGCGTTGCCAGATTAACTCGCTTTTCGACAAAACCCGATTTGGCAATGCAAATTTTACTTGCCGCTTCGACGTTTTTGTTATATCAAAAAGTTATTTCGTCGATGAAAAAGAAACGCCGTCTGGCTTTTTGGGGTTATTTATCAAACCAATAAAAATAACTATCATATTTAAGGGGAAAGTTATGGAAACGATACTAAGCGATGTTCGTGCCGACAAAAAGAAAATAAAAATGCATAAAATCATTTGGTCTGTTATTTTTGCAATATCAATAATTTTGCCGTTTATATTTATATTTTGTAATTCATCTTGTAATGCCGATAAGGAAGCAACTATAGTTTCTACCGACGGAAAATTGGATGATTATTACGAATATATAAATACTTCTTCGTGTACAATTACGCTCACATTCGATATCTACGTTGACAGCGGTTATGTGGAAGTCGAATTTTACGATAAAAACGGAAAATATTTAGCCGATAAAACTGAATATTTTTATGGTTACTCAAATGAAGTCGACGTGCATTTTTACAGTATAGACGGTAAGGTAAGTTCGTATGACGTTGTTGGTTGTTATGCAATTCAGGATTTGAGTTATAATAGATTGATCGGCACTCAAATATTTCGAGCGATGATTTATCTCAGCATTATAATTTTGGCGTTTTTTATAAACGCTTTAATGCTTTCGTGTAAAATTTACGAGTATAACGGTAATTATATAACCGTTTACGCAGGGTGGAGCAATCATTTTATCAAGGTGAACGGCGTAAAAGCAGACGAACACAATACGTTTATCAGTTATAGTCCGATTTATCTTTCGACACATCTTCCGGACGGAACATATTTGCAGGCGACGATAAGCACCATGAACAGAATTTCGTTAAAAATAAACAACGTTTTATACACTAAAGAAGTAGATTAAACGTTGCGAAAGTGAATTGGCTGTTTTCATTTGTATCTCATTAACGCAGGAGTAAAAAACGGAGCCGTTGTGTAAAAACAGCGGCTCTTTTTTGCTATTAAAAAATAATCAACTCTCAATCCGACTATGTTAAATAAAAATATTTTTTGTCAAAACGGCAATTTTACTTGACAAAGTGATTGTGGTAATGATAGGTTGTAAACATAGCAAACTCGCATTTATGCGCGGATATAACGAAATGTTAAAACGCATAAAACCGAGCGCGATTATCTGTTTCGGTTCGCCGTTTGCCGAAATGCAAGGGAACATTATCCCCGTTGACTATAACTCTTCAAGGAGGGTTAATCGCAATGGGAGGTAGAGGAACTTACGCTGTTGGCAAAAATGTAGGCTATACCTATAAAACGGTCGGTGAAATAGACGGTATAAAAGTCTTGAAAGGAACAGGTAATTTTCATGACTTACCAGTGGAAGCACATTCAAGTTCAGCGTATATTAAATTAAAAGAGAACGGGGAGTTCAGTATGATGAGATTTTATGACAAGAATCATTATCTTGTTAAGGAAATAGCATATCATCCTGAAAAGTATTTGGATAAAAGTCGAAAACCGATACTGCATGTTCACGAATACGAGCCAGGGAATTTAAGTAAAAGACCTAATAGATTATTAACGGCACATGAATATGAGCAATATAAAAAGTTTTTTGGAGGTAAGTTGAGATGGAAGGCGGACGAGTAAATGATTTTATCGACGCGTTTTCTTATCAGTCGGTTGCGGTTATCTTTCGGGGAGAAAAGTTTTTTTCTGACGGCATTACAACGAAACCTGACGGCAGACATTCTTTCTTCATTATAAAGGTAAACGAGAACGGCGACTTTTTGGAAGATGTTTTTGAGTTTGAGGGTGATACAATAACAGATTGTATTGAAGCATTTGAAAATGCTCCGATATGGAATGGTAAAACGTTTTATAACGCCGAAAGTGAAATGACGTGGGTGGATTGGTAAAATGGAAGACGGACTAGTGAATGATTTTATTGACATATTTTCTTATCAGTAGGTTGCGGTTATCTTTCGGGGAGAAAATTTTTTCTGACGGCATTACGACAAGGAGGGTTAATCGCAATGGGAGGTAGAGGAACTTACGCTGTAGGCAAAAATGTAGGCTATACCTATAAAACGGTCGGCAAGATAGAGGGAGTAAAAGTGTTGCAACCGGTGGATAGTAAAAAGAGTTTTAGTATGCCGCCGGAAGCACATTCTTCCGCATCCTATATTGTATTAGATAAAGCCGGAGTTTTTCATCAATATACAGAATATAACGAAAATCATTTACCTGTATTTGAGATAGGCTATCATTTTGAAAAGGGAATATCTAAGCAAGGTGAGCATGTCTTTCATGTTCACGAATATCCGATTCCGGGTGTGGAATATCGCCAACCTGCCAGAAATATTACACCGCAAGAATACGAAAAATATAAGAGGCTTTTCAAAGGAGTAAAATAATATGTTAGGAAACGACTTAAACGAGTTCATGGATGACATGTATCATAATCCCGAAAAAGAGATTGTTTATCGCGGTAAAAAATATATGATTACCGGTTTTGTGGATAAAAAATGCGAGTTATATACATTGGAGATTTATACCATTGAAAAAAATAGCAAAGAGCTATTCAAGCACACGTCTAATGTAAGAAGCAAATGTGTCGAAGCCTTTGAGAAAGCAAAAATCTTTGACGGAAAAACTATTTACGAAGCCGAAAAAGATATAGAAGTTTTATTCGGCTAAAAAAATTAAAACGGCGCATTTTACGCCGTTTTTTTGAATTTTTATTTTCGAGATAAAGAATAAATATCCTTCTGCGATAATAGATTATACAAGGGATTAAAAAACGCTTATAGAGTTTCCAAATCCGACAAGACAATTTACTTATGATAAAACGGATAAAATCGTGAAAATTCGACCATATCCGACAAATCGGTAATATTTTTTTGTTATAACGGAGACTATAATGAAAATCGTAGCGGTAAAAAAGAGAACTTTGATAATAGCGGCGATACTTATTCTTGCGGTAATCTCGTCGATAAGCGTCGGCGCGGCGGCTGTGTTCAAACCCAAAAGATCGCTGCCGATATATTCGGTAGACAGGTCGGATAAAAAAATAGCAATATCATTCGATTGCGCCTGGGGAACGGAATTTACGGACAAAATTTTAGAAATCCTTAAAGAAAAGGAGGTAAAAACGACCTTCTTCTGCGTGGAATTCTGGACGAAAAAGTACCCCGAATACGTTAAAAAAATCTCGGACGAAGGGCATGAACTCGGAACTCATTCGGCGACTCATCCCAAAATGAGTACGCTTACAAGGGAGCAGATTATCAAAGAACTAACTACTTCTAAAACCGCGCTCGAAGAGATAACGGGTAAAACGGTCGACCTTTTCAGACCGCCTTACGGCGACTATAACAACCTTGTTATTGATACTTCGCGGGAGCTGGGACTTTATCCCGTGCAGTGGGACGTGGACAGTCTCGACTGGAAAAATCTTACCGCGGCAGAAATGTATAAAAGAGTGGTTTCACGGGTAAAAAGCGGCTCGATAGTGCTGTTCCACAACAACGGACTGCACACCGCCGAAGCGCTCCCGGGGATAATAGACGCTCTTAAAAACGAAGGTTTTACCTTCGTAACGATAGGGGAACTTATTTATAAAAAAGATTACAGAACCGACAACACCGGCAGACAATTCGAAATATAAACGTATTATAAGCGGTTTGCGGAAAAAAGGGGAAAAGATGAACATTTTTACTGAAAAAAACAACAAGGTTTACTTAAGCGGAAAAGTCGTTACAAAGGCGGACTTTTCGCACGAAGTGTACGGCGAAAGTTTTTACGAAATGACTCTCGCGGTGGAAAGACTTTCGGGGCAGGAAGACAAACTCCCGATAACGGTATCGGAAAGGCTTCTGAAGGATAAAAACGTAGGCGTAGGCTCTCGTATTACCGTAGTCGGGCAGTTCAGAAGTTACAACAAGTTAGTCGACGGCAAATCCAAACTTATGCTCACCGTATTCGTAAGGGAAATACTTGACGAAGCGGTCTCGGATAATCCTAACGGCATAATCCTTTGCGGTTACATCTGTAAACCGCCCGTGTACCGCACCACGCCGTTCAACCGCGAAATCGCCGACGTCCTTCTTGCGGTCAACCGCTCTTACAACAAGTCCGACTACATTCCTTGCATAGCCTGGGGCAGAAACGCAAGATTCGTGAGATCCTTGCCCGTCGGCGAAAAACTCGCCGTATCCGGCAGAATACAGAGCAGAGACTATCAGAAAAAGTTTTCCGAAACCGATATAAGAACTCTCACCGCGTACGAAGTTTCCGTATCCAAGCTTGCTGCGGTATCGGAGGGCGAAGAAAACCTTGCCGAAGAAGCCTTCGAATCCGATTTTTATAACCTTGCCGAAAAGCAGAATATGAGCGGCGAAATTACTTTTAAAGAAAGCAAAATCGAAACGGGCATAGTATCTTAGACGAAAACATCTATACCCCGATAAAAATAAAAGTTATAAAAAGTATCACGATGCTTTTATCTCATATATGGCATGTATACCTCCGAAAAGATATAAAAAAGGACTCGTCATGAGTCCTTTTTTATTGCCGTTTTTAAGTAACGGCGACAATTATTTTTTATTAAATCAGGTAACGTTTCGGCGATACAGGTATTACTGATATGAACCGGAAGCTCAATTTTTAAGATTCCGTAACGTAAGTTTTCTTTTTGTTTATAAAGAACACCGCAACGATAAAAAGAGCAAAGGTAGAAAGCGTTATCAAAAGGAAGTTTTTAAGAGAATCGTCCTTGTCTTTTATAACGTCCGAAGCCTTAACAAGACCGGAATAATACGTTCCGTCTTTTTTATAGATTACGGTAACGTAGCCGTTTTCTTCTGCGCCGGCTTTGACCGAAGTAACCGCGTCGAAGGTATATACTTCGTTCATATCCTTGTCATAAACCACGGTGCCGACGGCGACTTGCTTTAATTTATAGTTTTTCGGAGCGGTTTTATTTATTATCTCGTCAGCGGTGAACGTTGCGGGAATGAAGCCCGAATATTCGTTGTCGCTAACCGTGCAGCCGACGTAGTAGTACGTTTTACCGTTGAAATCGAAAGTTTTTACTACTTCGATAACCGTTCCTGCTTCGAGACGGACGGGCTTGTCTTCGTCCGTATAAATACAGCAAAGGTTGTTCTGCGTTATAACGGGGTAGCGGTAAAGGTTTACCGAAGACGAAACGACTTTCATGACGGAAAGATCTTCCGGGATAATTTCGCCGCTCGTTATTTCGGAAGACTTTACTAAAAGTATCTCCGTACCTGCGCCTTCGCCCGATAAAAGTATGCCGTATCCGTTACCGGTTTCGCCTATTAAAAGATACTCTTTATCTGTTGCGAAAAGCTGCCTTTCGTACCCGAAAACTCTCTCTTTATCAAGGTTTACCTTGAATGCGCATTTGCCGCCGACTGTTACTTTTTTAACGTCCGGGTTTCCGTTCGCCGCCGAAAGCGAAAGTCCCTCGGGCTTTAAAATGTTGTCCGCAGATTCGTTTCCGAGCTCGTCGGTAGTTAAAACAAACGACTGTTCTGAATAGATGATATAAGCGGTTTTGTTGTCGTAGTTGAGCGCGAGATTGGATGCGTTTTTGCCGGCGGCTCCGCCGTACTTGGACAAGTTTTCGTTAAGGCTTAAATTGAAGAATTTTACCGTGCCGTCCGGTGCGATTTTCGCGATGCGGTTGTCGTTCGACAGCGCGTAAACGTTTTCGCAAAGGTCAACCGAAAGGGAGACCGCATACTCTAAGTTATTAAAGTCTATATCGTAAGTTTTGACGTGCGTTAAAACGATGGGATCGTTTGCAGCGGTTTCTTCCGAGGTGTTCGAAGTTATACTGTATTTATATACGGAATTGCTGCTTTTAACGTAAATATAAAGGTATCCGTCCGCGTCCACGGTCATAAATCCGCCGCCCGCTATGATGCTGTTTTCGATATTGAGTCTCTGGCGGGTTACTTCGAGCGAATCTTCGTCCACGACGGTCAGGTATTTACCCGTCGCGCCCATGGACAGGAAGAAGTATTTGCCGAATATGTACGAAGACGAATATATAGAAACGCTTTTTTCGGTATTTATATCCGGAATTTCGGTAAAAGATTCGTCCTTGCCGTTTATCTTTTTGTAGTAAACGTTAACGCCGTCCGAAACCACGACCGATTTATCGCCCAGAGAGAGCAGTCTGAAGTCCGTTGCGTTGCTTAAAGAGATTGGAAATTCGGTAAATTCGCTGGTGGTAAGATTTACTGTCTTTACGCCGCTGCCCGAAAAAAACGCGAGATTTTTTCCGTAAAGGGAGGACGAAGTGGTGTTTTTATAAATTCTGTTGTCCGTCTTTTCGTTTGTCGCGACGGCTTTCCCGGTGAAGGTAAAGTTGTTGCCGCCGTCCGCCGTCGTGGTGAAAAACTGTATCGTCGCCGTCGAACGGTCGATAACGGCGAGTTCTTCGTTATAAACAAACAACGATTCGGGGAGTTCGATATATCCGAGTTTGTCCGAACCTAAATTTTCGAGCGCGACCTTAGGCGAAGCTTTGAAGTCCGCTATGTCGAGATATAAAACGCTGCCGTTCGAGATGAAAAAGAGTTTATCCGCGCTTGCCGCCATGTTGCTTATCGACGAACCTGCCGAAAACGCTTCTTCCGCACCCGAAAACGGGGGAGCGAGACTTACCTTATAAATTTTGGAATCTACGTTATAAAAGTAGTAGTTGTCGTTTAACGCTACGCAGCTCTGCGGGTTGCTGGACGGTCTCGTATCGCCGCCCGAGCTGTCGCTCTGCTTTAAGATAATCGAATTTTCTTCGGAAGAAAGAACCGAAAAAATATTGACCGAGTTATCCTTTGCGATAATGAAGTTCTTTCCGCCGCAGTAGTCGAAGGTTCTTACCGAAATCGCGCTTCCCGGCGCGTCCGCCGAAACGACGTCGGCTTTTACGCCAGTTTTTATATTTATCGAAAAGAGTTTAAGATCGTGCTGGAAAATGACGTAATCGCCGCTTTCTGCCGAATAAACGGCTATTTTGCCCAAGTCGTTGAACTCTGTTATGCCGTAATCTTTCGCTTTGAATTCGCGGTAAATTCTGTTTGCTTTGTCGTAAACGGTTATAGAGTGCTTGTCGCCGTCGAGACCGCCGTTTTCAAGCACGGCAAAGTATCTGTCGTTTTCGTAAGCGTACTTCGGCGAAACGAGCTTCTGATAAAGATAGTAGTCGTCCGGGGAATAGAGTTCGGCGTTTATATAGTTTAATTCTTCCGCCGCAGCGTGAGTTTTTTTGTAGTTAAAGTACCCGTACAAAAATCCCGCGCACAGGCATAAAAGGAATATCGAAAGGAATAACGCCCCGTATAAAAGAACCTTCTTTTTTGTTGTGAGGGGCTCTTTTTGTTTTGCGTTTTTTGCCGTAAAAGAACGAGCGGAACCGTCCGCTTCGTTATCGATAGGCTTATTTATAATCTCCGCAGGATATTCGGGAAGATTTTTATCGTTTTTAGAATTCAGATTTTCGTCCATGGTTTCTCCGTAAAAATTACTTAAAGTCGGGGGGAGAACCCCGTATCGTCGTTTTTTATTATTTTAGCATATTAAAAAAAAATTAACAAGATATTTTTAGATAATAATAAAGTAACTATATATACGAAAAAAACGATACATGCGTTGATAATACGTAAAACCGCGACAGCGCAGCCTCGGACTGCGGCAGGAATATAAAACACACAAACCGACAAACGGTAGGTAAAAACGGAAAAATAAAACGCCCCCGAAAAGGGGTTTTACGAAATTCTGCGAAAAATGACGGCAAAATATTATAAATTGGCGGATTTTTCCGCTTTTTGGCGATTATATTTTCCAAGACAAAAAAAATTTTAAAAATTCATAAAAAATTTTGGCATATATGACTTTACATGGCAGGATTAAATGATATGATAATGGCGAAAAGCGAACAAATGTTCGTAAAAAAGAGGTTATACAATGTTGCATTATGAAAAGACCGCGTTTTACGTTTATCCAAAACTTAAAGCCATGATAAAGGGGATAGACGAAACTTTCATTAAGAAAATTTACGATTCTAAAAGCGATACTTCGCCCGCGCTTTACCAGTGCGAAACGCTTTTAAAAATCACAGATATAAAAAAGAACCTGCTGTTTCTTAAAGCCGCGTGCGAAAAGGTCTACAGCAAGCTTTCCGACGAGAAGAAGGAACTTTTATCCTATAAGTATATAAGGCTCGGCAAGGGCGGCGCGCTTCCGCTCCACGGCAAGTCCGTCCGATCGTACTATCGCCGCCAGATCCGTCTCGCCAAAGAGATAAAAGAGCTTTTGACCGGCTTCGGCGCTTCCGAAGAATGGTTCGAAAAGAATCTTCTCGCCGTGCCGTTTATAAGAGAAGAGCAAAAAAAGGTCGAGTTAAGGGAAAGGCTCTTCGACATCGAAGAAGAAAAAGAAAATCTCGCCGCAAAAAAAGGCGAATCGGACTACTATAACTCAGACAACGTTTACGCGGGGGACGACGGCGTTCCGTACTTTACCGGATTTTCTTTCGAAGACGAAAAATCTTTCGGTACTGCTTCCGATCCCGGCAGGCTCGAAAAACGCAATCTCTTCGCCGCGGCTGAAATGCTTAAAACCGAAGAAGAAAAAGAAAAGGCGAAAAATTCCTATAAAGGTACCGGTAATTCGGATGGAAGCGACGGTCTTATAAAAAGTCCCGCTCGCATTGCCGAAATCGAAGAACTTATGTAAAATCTCACTCGCGGTTTTCGTAATTATTCTTTTTTTCGGGAAGAACTATAAGCGCGATTATAATAACCGCCGCAAGTATAAGAGACGCCGCCACCGCCGTTTTAAGAGCGGTTTCTGTTCTCTTGTTTTCGGTTTCGTCGTTTTCCGTATCGCTTGCGGGCGAGGGAACATCTATCGGATCGGGATTTAGCGGAACGGTAAAAGGGTACACGTCTTCTTCCGAGATGAATCCGAGCGTTTTGTTATACGAAACGCAGTAAAAAATCTCGCCGGAATCTACCGTAATTTTGCCGTAATAATATAGAGTACGGTTTTTGAAAACGTACCTGTAACTGTCCGAAAGCGGTTTTTCAAAATACAGTTCCGCATCCTTCGCGGTAGTGATTGAATAAGACAGGTATGGTAAAGACGTATCGTCCGACGGCGTTACGTCTTCTATTTTGACAAATCCGTCGAGCATCGGAGTGTTCCCGGAGCCGAAACATTCGACGTGATAATATTCGCCGCTTACGCCGATTTTTTTAACGTAATAAGAGTACGGCAGAATAAAAACCGCCGTATCTTCTTCGGGAGAAGAGTAAAAAAAGACGTTCTCTTCGAGAACTCTTAAGTACGCTTCTTCCGCATTTATTCGCGTTAAATTTTTATTCGGGACAAAACCTATAAAAAAGCAGGTTATAAAAATAACCGCAATGCTTGTCGCCGCGATGAGTTTTTTAATCATAATATTATCCGCAAAAAGCCCGTTAAAATTTCGGGATTACCGAAAGTATAAAGCGGGCGTAAAAAAGTTTTATAAAATAATGTGTAAAAACGGGGGACGTTTTGTCGAAAAATTTAGCCGTAATACTTACCGGAATCAAAAAAATCGAAGAAGTTTTATCCGCCCGTCTCGGAGAAAACAAGCTGGCTTCTTATAATACGGGCAGAAAAAGACATAAAAAGCAGATAGCTTTTCATAAATGCAAAAAACGCAACCGCTGGGTATTCGGCGGCAACCGCAGCGGAAAAACAGAGTGCGGCGCGGTCGAAGCGGTATATATGGCAAGGGGCATCCATCCTTATCGCAAAAATAAAAAAGACGTGTTCGGGTGGGTTGTTTCCGTCTCGCGTGAAGTTCAGCGCGACGTCGCCCAGAAGAAGATTTTATCATATCTCAACCCGTCCTGGATAGAGGATATAACCATGATTTCGGGCAGTCGCGGCAGTCCCGAATACGGAATAATCGACCAGATAAGAATAAAAAACGTATTCGGCGGGATTTCTGTTTTAGGCTTCAAATCGTGTGATCAGGGCAGAGAAAAATTTCAGGGCAGCTCTCTCGATTTCGTGTGGTTCGACGAAGAGCCGCCCGAAGATATTTATTACGAGTGCCGCATGAGAGTGCTCGATAAAAAGGGCGATATTTTCGGAACGATGACGCCGCTTAAAGGTCTCACGTTTATCTACAGCGAAATTTACCTTAACGAGAAGAACGACAAAAACGTATGGTACGATTTCATGGAGTGGGCGGACAACCCGTATCTTTGCAAAAAAGAGTATACCGAACTCGCTTCTTCTCTTTCCTCTTCGGAACTTGAAAGCCGCCGTTTCGGAAGGTTTAAGCAAAACGAAGGCTTGGTTTATCCCGAGTTCGACGAGAACGTTCACGTAGTCAGACCGTTTTATATTCCTAAGGAATTTCAGGATATAATTTCGATCGATCCGGGACTCAACAATCCGCTTGGGACTTTATGGTTTGCGGTCGATTTCGACGATACCGTTATCGTCGTAGCCGAACATTTCGAAGCGCAAAAGGATATTGCTTATCACTCCGCGGCAATTAAAAAAATATCGGATTTTCTGGGGTGGAAGACCGATAAATACGGTAGAATCGAAGCCCTTATCGACTCCGCGGCCAACCAGCATACCCTCGCCGCGAGCAAAAGCGTTACTGAGCTGTTTTTCGAACACGGCATTGCCGTCAACCCGAAAGTAAACAAAGATATGTTCGCCGGCATCGCGAGAGTGAAAGAATATTTTTCGACAGGATGCCTTAACGGCGCGGACGACGAGAGAGCGGCGGATACTTTTGGCAATGCTGTCGGAGAAAACGCAAAAATCAAAAAATCCCGAAAACCGAGAATTCTGATTTTCGATAACTGCGTGAACCTTATAAGGGAACTCAAAACTTACCGCTTCGGCGGCGGAGACAATCCGATAAAAACGGACGATCACTTATTGGACGCACTCAGATATTATCTTATGACAAGACCTTCTAAAATGCAGGTTAAAACGGAGAAAACGATTATCGAAAAAGACAAGGAAAGACTTTATAAAAAAATAAGATATGAAAGAATTAAAAAATCCGGCAGGAACTAAAAGTCGCATAGCGGATAAAAAGCGTAAAAAAAGATCGGGCAAAGACGCAAGCTTTTTTGTCCCGGGCGTTTCGGCAAAACCCTCAAAAACACCCGAACCCCGTATAATCGAACCTATCGCCGCACCGACCGGAAATATTGCCGGAAACCCGACGGAAAATCGGACGGGCGAAACGTTTACGGACGGAGCGGTAAGGAACGCTCTGATAAAAAAGGCTACGGGATACGTATCCGAAGAAACGGTTACCGAATATTCCTTCGGCGACGGAATCGAAACTCCGGTCAAAAAGAAGGTGACCAAAAAAGAAGTCCCGCCCGACATAACCGCCATAAAAATGCTGCTCGGCGATTCGGCGGAAGAAATAAGTCCCGATTATTGCGATATGACCGACGAAGAACTCATCGCCGAAAAGAACAGGTTGATAGGGCTTTTGAAAACCGAAAGCGACTGAAAGGAGAAAGTATGAAAAAAGATTATTTAACAGCGGACGAGTCGTTAAAAAAGACGAGTAAAGCGGCGGCCGAAAAAGCGGGAAAAGAAGAAAATTCCGCAAAAAAGTACGCCGAAGATTTAGTCGCGGAAATAAAAAACGACTTTATTTCGCGGAGAGAAAAGCGCGCCGCATACGAAAAACAGTGGGATCTTAATCTCTCGTTTTTCAAGGGCGAACAGTATAAAACCATCGATCCGAAGGGCGAACTTACCGACGAAGGCAAAGACTATTTATGGCAGGGGCGCGAAGTCTATAATCACGTCGCGCCGATAGTCGAAGCAAGACTCTCTAAATTTTTAAGGGTAAGACCGTCGCTCGCCGTCCGTCCCGAAAATTCCGACGCAGACGAAATAGCAAACGCCCGCCTTGCCGAAAAAATAATAAATTCCGCCTTTACGGACGCCGGCGTTTACGGCGAAGTATATTCGGCAACCCGTTGGAGCGAAACCTGCGGTTCGGGCTTTCTGAAAATCGTTTGGAACCCGAAGGGCGGCAAAAAGATAGGCACCACCGAAGACGGCGAAGTTTTCGAGGGCGAAATTTCCGTAAAAGCCGTCTCGCCGTACGTTATTTTTCCGGAAGATTTGGAAACCGAATCCATCGAAGACCAGAAAAGCGTTATTGAGGCCGTCCTTTTGTCCGAAGCCGAAATATATTCCGTCTACGGCGTAAAAGTCGGTGCGGACGATATCGAATATTCTTCTTCGGCTGAAAGCGACGCGAGACTCGTTATCTCAAAATACGTTCGCCCGACCGACGATTATCCCGAAGGCAGACTTACCGTCATATCCTGCGGCGAACTTTTGTATGACGGCGAACTTCCTTATATCAATCAAAAAAACGGCAAAAGGGGCTACCCGTTTATAAAAGAAACGACTTCGGAACCCGTCGGTGAATTTTTCGGAAGAAGCGTCGTCGAAAGGCTTATTCCCGTGCAACGCGCCTACAACGCGGTCAAAAACCGCAAGCACGAGTTCATGAACAGAATAACAATGGGCGTTATCTCGGTCGAAGACGGAAGCGTGGACGTCGACGACCTTGCCGAAGACGGACTTTGCCCCGGTAAGGTTCTTGTTTACAGGCAGGGTTCCAACCCGCCAGAAATGATGAAGGAGACCACGCTCCCCGACGTGTTCGATAAAGAAGAAGAGGCTCTTTTAAAAGAATTCGTAATTCTCGGCGGGGTGAGCGACGTGCTTTCGTCGAAGTCGGACGCCGGCGTTTCGTCGGGTTCCGCGCTCGAAATTCTGAAAGAGCAGGAGAACGAAAAACTTTTATACGCCGCCGAAAACGTCAGAAAAGTCTACCGTCTGACCGCAGAAAAAATATTAAGGCTTTACCGCCAGTTCATAACGGGCGTAAGGGCGATAAGAGACGTTACCGACGAAGAAAAGATGAAATTCTTTTACGTCGACAAAAAGGCGGTGGCTTCGGACGAAGTCTATCTTATAAGCGACAACGAATTGTTTTATTCGCCCGCCGATAAAAGGGAGATGATGTTAAAACTCTATTCGTCCGGCATACTGGCGGGCGAAGACGGCTCGGTCCCGGCGGCTGTAAAAGAAAGACTTTTATCCGATCTCGGCTACCGCGACTTATCCGCCGGGCGCGGAATATGCGCTCTTCAGCAGGACAAGGCTTCGTGGGAGAACCCTTATATAAAGGCGGAAAAAGTCGAGCCGGAAATCGTGGACGACGATTCGGTGCATATCGAGGAACATACGAGATATTACCTTTCCGAAATCGAAAGTCTTACGGGGAACGAGCGAGAAAACGTTCTTTATCACATAGGACGGCACAAAAAAATATCGTTAAAAATTAAATTACGGGAGGAAAGTTATTTGAAAGAGAATTTATTAAAAACCGAAGCGATTACGGCGGCAATTCCGCAGAGCGGAAAAACTATAAATAAAACTACGGCCGCAAAAGAAGAGCTTTCGGATAAATTCCGCGGCGAAGAGCCGCAAAAAACGAAGTACGGCTTTACGGAAGAAGGACAAAACGGACGCTGCCCCGAACCCGTCAGACCGGAGGGAGACTTTTCGGCGGAAAGTAAAGAAACGGACGCCGCAAAGTCCGGCGGGCATACCGCCGGGGTGAGCGATATTTATACCGATATTCATCAGAAAAGCGTATCGGAAGAAAGCGTAAAGCAAAAAATTACTTTTTTTGACGTACCCGAAGAGATAAAGAACGAAATCGTAAAAGAATATCTTATAAAAATCAATTCGGTAAACAAAAAAAACAAAATGTTTTTAACGGGCGGCGGCATGCGTACGCCCGCGAAAAGACCGACTTCTATAGAAGAAGCCGGAAAAATGGTAAAAAAATTTTTAATTGATAAGGAGAACTGATTATGGTAACATTAGAAACCGCCGACAAGGCTCTTAAAGACTACTATTTAGGCGTTATAAAAGAACAGCTGGACGTCGGAACGAATCCCTTCCTTGCGATGATCGAAAAAACTTCCGAAGACGTCTACGGCAAAGAAATCAAAAAGATCGTAACGCACGGCATAAACGGGGGTATAGCGAGCGGATCGGAAAGCGGTTCGCTTCCCGCGGCGATGGGCAACGCTTATGCCGAATTTGCCCTTCCGCTCAAAAACCTTTACGGCAGTATCGAAATTTCGGACAAAGCCTTGCGTGCTTCCGAAACGGGTTCGGCAACTGCGGTCAGTCTGTTAAATGCCGAAATGAACGGGCTTATAAAGGCTTCTAAAGACAACTTTTCGAGAATGTTGTTCGGCGACGGAACGGGGTATCTTTGCAAACTCGTAACTATATCCGACGATAAATTTTCCGCCACCGTCGATAACGTAAAAAACATTACCGAGGGTATGCTCGTCGACGTATATCTCGGCGACAGCATAGACACGAGATATTCCGCCAACAGAATAACCGACGTCGATAAAGAAAACTCGAAGATTTACTTTACCAAGGCTCTCAAGGACACGCCCAAAAATTCCGCTTTGTACGTCTCCGGTTCCAAAAATCAGGAACTCACAGGTCTCGGCGCGATATTCTCGGATTCGGCGACTTCGCTTTACGGTCTCGAAAAGTCAAAAAGCAGATGGCTTAATCCCAACGTAAAGACGGTAGCTTCGCTTTCTTACGAAGATGTTGCCGAAATGCTCGACACCGTTGAAGAAAAGGGCGGTAAAGGCGCCGACGTTATCGTCTGTTCGTGGAAGGTGAGAAGAATCCTTCAGAAAATTCTCGTAAAAGCCGGCGTGACTCCCGTAGCCTGCGAAACCGAAGGCGGCTACAAAACCATATCGTTCAGCGGTATTCCCGTCATCGTGGATAAGCACTGTCCCGAAGGACATATGTACTTCCTTAACACCGAGGACTTCAAAATCTGTCAGCTCTGCGACTGGCAGTGGCTCGACGAAGGCGACGGCAGGATTTTGCGTAAAATTCCCGGCAAAGCGGCTTACTCCGCAACGCTCGTAAAGTACGCCGATCTTCTGTGCGAAAAGCCTTGCGGTCAGGGACTCATAAAGGGTATAACGGAAGCGTACGACGAACCCGTTCTCGTTGAAACCGTTACAAAATCGGAAGATTCCGGTGCGGCGAGCGGCTCCTGACGATAATTTTATAAAGTAAATTCCGTATATAATCACGGTAAAATTAAAGTGTAAAAACAAACTAAAAAACCGGGCGGGAAGCGGAAAGTTTTCCGCCCGGTTACTTTAAATTATGGGAGAATAAATGACTATAAAAGAAATAACGATTTCAGCCGCCGGATATTTAGGAAAAGAAGATATAATCGAATATCTCGAAAACCATACGTTCGCCGCCGGCGAAGAGCCGAGGCTTAAAAAGGAAATAAATATATTGAACAGATGCGCGAACCTTACGATAAACAGGCTTGCGACCGAATACGTTCCGATTAAGACCGTCGAATCGGTCCGCAGCGTAAACGGCAAAATCACTTACGCTTCTCTTCAAAACGACGTTCTTGACGTTTTAAGCGTTTACGACTACTGCGACAACAAAATATCTTTTAAGCTCTACCCGCTTTACATAAAAACCAAGCCCGAAGCCGTTAAAATAGAGTACACTTTTATCCCTGTAAAATACGAAGCCGATCAGACTGTCGCTTATTCCGAAAAAGACGTTCCCGCAAGAGTTATCGCCTATGGCGTGGCGGCGGAGTGGTGTATGATAAGCGGCGATTACGACGAAGGAAGAATATGGGACAAACGTTTCAAAGAGAGTGCCGAAAACGTCTCTGTGGCGAGAAACCGCGTGGTAAAGGCAAGGAGCTGGATATGAGAGATAAAGAAGTTCTAACCGTAAAACGCAAAACGGTCGAAGCGGACTTTAACCCGGCGAAATATATCGGAGCGAAAAACTTTTCCGGCGAGATCCGTCCTATTGGTAAAATCGCAGGTATAAAAGACGGGAGCGTTACCGATTTCGCGACCGTCGGGGATTACTTTATAACCGTAAAAAACGGCTCGGTTTACGTAAACGATACGATGCTTCCGCTCGCGAAAGCAGAGAGTTTTACCGTCTGTACGTCGGACGGTAAAGAGATGCTTTATATTTCGGACGGGGATAAGGGGATTTTCTTTGACGGCAGCGTATTGGCCGAAACGGTACCGTCAAAATCGTCCGTATTTATCTTCTCCCGTCTGTTCGTCGGGAATAAAAACAAGTTATTTTACTCGGACGAACTCTCTCCGGAAACGGTGAAGGACTTCGGCGAAATAACTCTTCCCTCGTTTTACGGGGATATAACGGATTTGATTCCGTATTCCGATAAGCTTTTTATTTTTACGGTAAAAACGGCGTTTAAGTTATTCTTTTCGGGCAGCGAATACAAACTTGAAAAAGAAGAGTTTCTATTCGATAAAATCGAACGCGGCGGCGCGAAAATTTTCGGAGATAAAATTCTTTTCGCGGCGGACGGGAACCTGTACGAGATAAATAAATCGGGTTCTCTTTCCCTTATAAAAGAAGGCGGCGTAACCGGCGCGGCGATAGTGAAAGCGGGTTATTATTTTATAAAAGTCGGCGAAAATATTTACGCTTTTTGCCCCGATAAAACCGCCGTAAAAATGAACGACAACGGCTTTACCGTAATTAAAAACGCTTTTATAAAAGAAGATTTTTCCTCCTCGGCGGATTTTGACGAAACCGTATCGGACGGGAAAACGATATTCAGGGTAAAGAAAAACGCTTACGCCTTAAAAAGCGTATGCGTCCATGCGGAAGTTTCCGCAGGCGATTCGACAACTTTAACCGTAACGAGAATAGATAAAACCATGGGAAACAAAAAGAAAATAATTATTAAAAGCGGCTTGAAGGAGTACCCCGTCAATATCCGCGGCGGCGAGTTTTTTATTACGATAGATTTAGGTTCGAACGGCATAATAAAATATCTTTCGTTTACTTTCGCTTCCAAATAGCGGCTACGGCTTGCATGAAGTCCTTAAAATAAAAAACCTGCGGAAATACGGCATGAAAAATCAAAACAAAAAGGAGAAACAAATTGTACCTTAATTATAACTATCAGGCTCCCGCCACCAAAGAAGAAATGCTTTCGACCTTAAAGGACATCGAAGAATTTTTCAAAACAAGAAAGGACGAAATTCCCGAAACGACTCTCGAAAAACTTTCCCTTTCCGAAATAACCGCGGTAACCTTGACCGACGAGCAGCTTTCCGAAAAGGCCGATATAATGCTCGCCCCGGACTTTGAATCCGATTTTATCGGACGCAAAGCCGCCTTAACCGCAAAGAAAGAAGAGTATAAAATAAAACGCGACGCGCTTTCGGACGTAAAATCCGCTAAAATAAAATCGCTTGAATCGGATTACGGAAAGGCGGTGAAAAAGCTCAGAAAAGAAGCTGTAAAACGGGGTATGGAATATTCCGGCGAAGTCGCGACGGGCATAGCCGATCTTACGACCGATCTTTCGGCGGCGAAGGCGACCGCGGAGGGCGAATATACCGAAAAGTATTCTGAATATACGGCTTTAATATCCGATTGCGAAGCGGATATTGCGGGTGTAAAGGACTATTTTTCCGCCGTACATGCGGCTAAAAAGAATAAACTCATCGCCGAACTTAAAGAAAAGGAAGATGAGAGAGAAACGGAAGCCCTGAAATACAACAACGGCTTAAAGGAAAAAGAAGTAAGGGTAAACAACGGCGTAACGCAGTCGCAGGCGAAGCTCGTTATAGACTATCTCGCGATAAAAGTAACCGATCTCACCGAGCAGGAACTCGCCGTAAGGGGGTACTTCAACTACGTCATGAAGGCGATTACCGACTATTACTTCAATCATTATTCCGACAACGTAAAAGCCTATCGGGATTTTATGAACGAGGCATCTCTGATAACCTTTCTCGGTTCGTTTTACGGCAACATGCTCGCCCTTTTTTATCAGCGCGCTTATCCCGAAAAGGCTCCCGCTTCTTCGGAATGATTTTTTTCGGGAAGCGGAATTATAAAAATCCGTAGAACACGGAATAAAACATGAAAAAAACCGGATAAAAAATTCTCGAAAATCGCTTTTTGGCTTTATAAACGGAATTTTTATTTTTACCGGTAAAATTTTTCGTCCGTTTATCAAACCCCGTTTTCCGCTTTTTGCGGCGGCGGTTTTTACTCTCCGTTCTGTGCTTTTAACTTTTAAAAATTTATAAAATTTATCTAAAAAATTATTAAAAAATGCTTTTTATGCTTGATTTTTATTTCAAAATATGCTATAATAATTAAGCAATGAAAAGTATTTACGAGTTTTATCGCGATAACGACAATTTAATAATCTGCGACAAAAAACGGGATCCGTTTCCGACGGAACATTATCACTCGAAGGTCGAAATTTATTACGCCGTAACGGACGGGCTTTCGGTTACGTTATCCGGCGTCACGTATAACATGAAGCGCGACAGCTTTGTCTTTGTGGACAGCTTCGACGTTCATTCCAATTCGGGCAGCGGCGAATTCATAAGCGTGATAATTCCGGATATGTATTTCGAGTCGTACAAAAAACTGCGAGGGGGCAGGACCTTAAAGCAAAAATATTTCGACGACTACTCTTCCGCAAAAAAGGTCCTGTCGATTATAACCGACCTTAAAGATATGACCGACAGGGGCGACGCTAATTTTTTACAGCTCGAAGGCATAGTAAAATATCTTTTGGGTACGATAGTGTCCTTTACCGAGTTCGAAGAAGAAAAAAAAGAACGCGGCGACGCTCTGAAAGAGATTCTGGTCTTTATCAACGACAATTACCGTACGGGCATAACGCTCGACGGAATATCGGGTAAGCTCGGCTTTAACAAACACTACGTTTCGCATTTGCTGGGGCGGTCGCTGTCCGAAAATTTTAACGACTACGTCAACGGACTGAGAATAGAGTATTTCGTGAACAACATCGACGCCGAAGAACGCATCGGCAAGGTCGCGTTCGACAGCGGGTTTTCGAGCATGGCGACGTTTTACAGAGCTTTCGAAAAGCGTTTCGACTGTTCGCCCAAAAAGTTCGTCGCATTAAAATCCCGCGGAATAACCCCGCCGGCAAAAACGCAGTCCGGCAGGTAAATAAAAAAAGTAAAAAGCAGATAAAACAAAACGATAAACATTTATAAATTTATATAAAACACAAAACGGAGAAAATCATGGCAAAAGGGAAATATATAGCCGAAGACATTAAAATATTAGAGGGGCTTGACGCGGTACGCATGCGCCCCGGTATGTATATCGGCTCGACGGGACCTAAAGGGCTTCACCATATCTTATGGGAACTCGTGGATAACGCCGTAGACGAAGCGGCGAACGGCTATGCGGACGAAGTAAAAGTTATTCTGTATAAGGACGGATCGGCTTCGGTCGAAGATAACGGAAGGGGAATTCCTACCGACATTCACCCCAAGATGGGCGTCAGCGGCGTCGAAGTCGTATACACCCAGCTCCACGCAGGCGGCAAATTCGGGGACGGCAACTATAATTATTCGGGCGGGCTGCACGGCGTAGGCGCGTCGGTCACCAACGCTCTTTCCGAATGGCTTAAAGTCGAAGTTTATAAAAAGACGATATTTTCTATGGAGTTCCGCTCCTATTACGACGAAAAGCTCGGTAAAATAAAGTCCGGCGTTCCGGTAGGACATCTCGTTGACACCGGAAAAAAGACCAATAAAAAGGGAACCTTCGTAAGATTCATGCCCGATAAGACGGTCTTCGAAACCATAGTGTTTTCCGCAGACGTGATAAAACGCCGTCTTAAAGAAATTGCCTTCCTGAATAAAGGGCTAAAAATCGAGTTCACCGACGAACGCGGCGAAACGGTCGATAAAGAAGTATTCCATTACGAAGGCGGACTCGTGGATTTCGTAAAATATATAAACGACGGTAAGACGGTTTTATACAGTCAGCCGATCTACGCGTGCGAAGAAAAGGACGGCATAATAGTCGAATTCGCAATACAGCATACCGACGCTTATACGGATACCGTGCTTTCGTACGTCAACAACATTCCCACTCCCGAAGGCGGCACTCACGAAACGGGTTTCAGATCGGGACTTACCAAAGTATTCAACGACATCGCGAGAGAACGTAAAGCCCTGAAAGATTCCGATCCCAACTTCCTGGGCGACGACTTTAAGGAAGGCTTGTCGGCTATACTCTCGATAAAAATGAAAAACGTTCAGTTCGAAGGTCAGACAAAAACAAAGCTCGGAAACCCCGAAGCGAAAACTCCCGTCGAAACCGTAACGTACGAAGCTGTAAAAGAAGCAAACAAAAACAAAAAGCTCTCGGGTACTTTCGATGCAATACTGCAAAAAGCGATGACGGCCGCAAAGGTAAGACTCGCCGCGAGAAAGGCTAAAGAAATCGCGAGAGCTTCCAAAAGTCTCGAAAACGCAAACCTTATCGGCAAACTTGCCCAGTGTTCCGGCAGAAAACCCGAACAGAACGAACTTTTTATAGTAGAAGGCGACTCCGCCGGCGGTTCGGCTAAACAGGCGAGAGTAAGGCACTTTCAGGCGATACTTCCGTTAAGAGGTAAACCGCTCAACGTCGAAAAAAAGAAACTCGAACAGATTTTGCAGAACGAGGAACTCCGCACGCTCATTTCCGCTCTGGGAACGGGTATCGGCAGCGAATTCGATATTTCGAATCTGAAATTTCACAAAGTAATAATACTCGCCGACGCGGACGACGACGGCGCGCATATAAGAGCGATACTTCTGACGTTCTTTTACAGGTATATGAAAGAACTTATAAACGCCGGACACGTTTATATAGGTATGCCGCCGCTTTTTAAGGTCTACAAAAAGGACGCCGAAGCGTACGCTTATACCGAAAAGGATTTGCAGACGGCGATAGCTAAGATAGGCAAAGGATATTCGATACAGCGATATAAAGGTCTCGGCGAAATGGATCCCGAACAGCTCTGGGAAACGACTATGGATCCCGAAACGAGATCGCTTACGAGAGTAACGATAGAAGACGCCGCCGAAGCGGAAAGGCTCATCACAACGCTTATGGGCGACAGGCTGGACGAAAGAAAGAAGTATATAGCGGAACACGCGGACTTCAATAAAGAAGACAGCTTCAAAGACATTATCAAAAAACAATAACGGCTTACCCCGAAAAACAAGAGAAGGGATGAACAATGGAAGAAAACAATTCTAAAATATTCGAAGCTTCTTTGGACGAAGTGCTTCACGATTCGATGATACCTTATGCGGAACACGTTATAATGGACCGCGCCCTCCCGAGAGTCGAAGACGGACTTAAACCCGTTCAGAGAAGAATACTTTATACAATGTACGAAATGGGACTTACGCCCGACAAACCGCACAGAAAGTGCGCCAAAATCGTCGGCGACTGTCTCGGTAAATATCACCCCCACGGCGATACGTCCGTATACGACGCGCTTGTCAGAATGGCTCAGCCGTTCAATATGAGAATGCCGCTCGTAAACGGGCACGGCAACTTCGGTACGGTGGATGGCGACTCGGCTGCGGCTTACCGTTATACCGAAGCCCGTCTCGAAGCGATTTCGTACGAGCTTCTAAGAGACATCGAAAAGGACACGGTAAATTTCAGCCTTAACTTCGACGACAGTCTTTTAGAACCCGACACTCTGCCGGGAAGATACCCCAACTTACTCGTAAACGGCGCGTACGGCATAGCGGTAGGGCTTGCGACCAATATCCCCACGCACAACTTAGCCGAAGTAATAGACGGAACTGTAGCTTATATAGATAATCCCAAAATCAAACTCGAAGGAATAATGAAGCACATCAAAGGTCCGGATTTTCCGACCGGCGGCTATGTAATAGCTTCGGACGAACTCGTCGCCGCGTATAAAACGGGCAAGGGCAAGATAAAGATACGTTCGAGAGTGAACGTCGAAAGGGACGGCGACAAAAAATCGCTCGTAATAAGCGAAATTCCCTTCCAGGTAAATAAAGCGGCTCTTTTAAAAAGCATATCCGATCTTTCCGAAACGAAGGACGAGCAGGCGGCTTATATAAACGACGTCGTGGACGAATCGGACAGAAACGGCATGAGAGCGGTGGTCAAACTCAAAAAAGACGCCGATCCGCAAAAAGTTCTCAATTATCTTTACAAAAAAACCCAACTCGAAACGACCTTCGGCATAAACATGGTCGCAATAGCTAACGGAAAGCCGCAGCAGATGGGACTTCTGGATATAATTTCGTATTACGTTAATTATCAGGTAAAGGTAATTCTCCGCCGTTGCAAATTCGATCTCGACAGAGCCAAGGAACGCGCTCATATTTTAGAAGGTCTTATTATTGCCGTAAAGAACATAGACAAGGTTATAAAGATAATCAAAACTTCGGAGAACACGGCGGCGGCGAAACAAAACCTTATGTCCGCATTCAAACTTACCGAAGTTCAGGCGCAGGCGATACTCGATCTGAGACTCGCAAGACTTACCAAGCTCGAAACCTATAAGCTCGAAGAAGAACTTAAAGAGCTTGAAAAGCTTATAGCGGAACTCACCGCCATTATAGGCGACAGAAAGCTTCAGCTTAACGTAGTCAAAAAAGAGATGCTTGAAATCAGAAAAAAGTATAAAGATCCGAGAAGATCTCTCATAATATCCGAGGACGGCACGGCGCAGGAAACCGAAGACGATGCTTCGTCAACGATAATAGAAGACTTTGTATTCGCAAAGACGGCAAACGGCTTTATGAAGAAGATGACTCTTAAAACGTTCGCGCGGATGAACAGAGAAATCTCCGAAAAGACTACTAAGAACGAAATTCTCGCGACATACGTTCACGCAAAAACGAACGAAACGATTTTCGCCCTTACCAACCGCGGAAACGTATTCAGAATAGACATGAACGTTTTGTCGGAAGCTAACGCAAGAGATAAAGGATACAAGTTCACCGAAATTTCCAAGGACGCGTTAAAGGACGAAACGCCCGTTAAATTCTTTGCGGTGAACGAAACCGCCGACAAATTCCCCGATACCGAATTCTATGCGGTTACGAGAAACGGCGTAATAAATCGTCTTGCGCTTAAAGATCTCGACGTTTCCAAATCAGTTTTCCCGTACTTCAAGTTAAAGGACGGCGACCGCGTTATAGCTATTACCGAAACAAAGCCCGACACGACGGTTATATTCGTTACTGCGGAAGGAAAGTGCTTAAACGCAAAAACCGACGACGTTAAACTCCAGTCGCGTAATACGACGGGACTTAAAGGTATGACGCTCAATAAGGGAGACTACGTTGTTTCGGCTTTCGTCTCGGACGAAGAAGGCGAGATAGTCGTGGTAACGAACGGCGGCTATTATAAAAAGGTAATAGTTTCGGACTGCGAGCCGATAACCCGCGGCGGCAAAGGCGTGAAACTCGTAGAACTCACCGAAGGCGCGAAGATTATTTATTCGGATATAGTAAAAGATCCTTACGAACTCGCTATAAGCGACGCCATGGGATTGTCTTTCTCGATAAATACCGAATATCTTCCTATAGAAGCCCGTACGACGAAAGGCAAAACGCTTAAAAACGAAAACAAAAAGAGACCGCCCGTAAGCGTATACAAAATAGACAAATCTTAAAATTCGGCGATTCATAATTATTCTTACAGAAAAGAGCGGAAAATAAAAAAGTCCGTTCTTTTCTTTTACGATTGTTTTTATCGTTTACGGCGGCTTTTTTTAAGAGTGAAAAAGTAAAACTTTAAATTCTCAAAAGCCGTTGACTTTATGCCGTAAAGCGGTTATAATTTATTACGTTGTCAAGGCTTAAGCGGAGACGTTACGGAGGAAGAGTCATGTTTAAAAAGGGTTTCGATAACGACAAGTATCTTTCGATGCAGTCGAACAGAATAAAAGAGCGTATCGCCATGTTCGGAGGCAAACTTTATCTCGAATTCGGCGGCAAGCTTTTCGACGATCTGCACGCTTCGAGAGTGCTTCCGGGATTTTTGCCCGACAGCAAAATAAATATGCTTATGCAGCTCAAAGATTCGGCCGAAATTTTAATCGTTATAAACGCCGAAGACATCGAAAAGAACAAAGTCCGTAACGACATAGGCATAACTTACGACGTGGAAGTATTAAGACTTATAGATATTTTCAGAAACAGAGGACTTTACGTCGGCAGCGTCGTTTTAACGCGTTTCGCTTCCCAGAAGTCCGCTCTTTTATTTGAAAAGAAGGTCTGCGAAAAGGGCATAAAGGTTTATAAACATTACAGCATCGAGGGATACCCTTCGAATCTCGAAAAGATCGTTTCGGAAGAAGGCTACGGCAAAAACGATTATGTCGAAACGACGAGGCCGCTCGTTGTGGTAACCGCTCCTGGCCCCGGCAGCGGAAAAATGGCGACCTGCATGTCGCAACTTTATCACGACAACAAAAGGGGGGTAAGATCGGGCTACGCGAAGTACGAAACCTTCCCGGTATGGAATCTTCCGCTCAATCATCCAGTAAACATCGCTTACGAGGCCGCGACCGCCGACTTAAACGACGTGAATATGATAGATCCCTTCCATATGGAAGCGTATAACGTGGTATCGGTAAATTATAACAGAGATATAGAGAACTTCCCGGTGCTTAACACCATGCTCGAAATGATTATGGGCAAGTCTCCTTACAAGTCGCCTACCGATATGGGCGTAAACATGGCGGGTTACTGCATAATAGACAACGAAGCGTGCGAAGAAGCGTCCAAGCAGGAAGTCATTCGACGTTATCTCACGGCTCTTGTGGACGTCAAAAAAGGAACGACTTCGACGGATACGGCTATAAAGATAGAATATCTCATGAAAAAGCTCGGCGTTTCGGTCGAAGACAGGAAAGTCGTCGGAGTGGCGAGAGAAGTTTCTGAAAAGACGGGACTTCCGTCGGCGGCGATAGAACTTAACGACGGCAGAATAGTAACAGGCAAAACCAAATCTATTTTAGGGGCGGGCGCGAACGTGCTTCTGAACGCCTTAAAAACGCTCGGCGGCATTTCGGACGAAATAGACCTTATATCGCCGATGCTTTTAGAACCGATTATAGACCTTAAGGTAAATCATCTCGGCAGCGACGGCAAAAAACTCCATGCGAACGAAGCTCTCATCGCGCTTTCGGTCTGCGCCGTTACGAACCCCACCGCAAAATACGCTCTCGAACAGATAGACAAACTTAAAGATTGCGAACTCCATTCGACGGTAATATTCGACTATTCGGACGAAAAGGTGTTCAAAAAGGTAGGGCTTCATATAACTTACGATCCGTACCGCCACAGAGAATTCCAGTATACCGACGGTCATACCGGTAAATAAAACAAAGCAAAACAAAAACGCTCCTTTCGGAGCGTTTTTAAGTTTAAATTTATATTAAAATTATATAGATAAAATCTCATTTATTGTATTTTCGGTTTATAATTTTACAAAGGTTATCTTACAGAGATTCGAACTCGTCCGCAAGTTTTCTCGCGACGTTTTTCATATCAAAAAGACATTCTTTTATATCGGGTTTCGTCCCGGGGTAGGAGAGCGCTTCGAGAGTGAATATGCCTTTATAATTATTATCTTTAAGTGCTTTTACTATTTCGTGAAAGTCTATCTTCATAGTGAAAGGAAGCTGATGACTGTCGGAAACTTTGTCGTTATCGTGGATATGAAGAGCCTGAAGTTTATCGCCTAAAGCGTTTATCATTTTAACGGCGGAAGTGCCTAATTCCCGCATTTCGGCATGACCTATGTCGAGACACGCCACGAGATAATCGTCGTTTACCGCGTTTAGATGAGCGAGAAAACTTTTTTCGTCCGAGCAAGCCGCGCTCGTTACCGAAGTATAAGTATTGTCTTTCCAGTTCCACATGTTTTCGGCCGCGATTTTGACTCCGACTTCCTTCGCAAAGGGAAGAAGCGAAGAATAAAAATCGGCGTTTTCTTCCGGAGATTTGTTGTTGTCGGGGTGGATTACGCAGATTTTGCCGCCGGCTATCGCTGTACATTCGAGAGCGCGTTCAAGGTAACTTTTTACTTCGGGCATGTTGACGGGGAAGGGAGCGTGCGACTGATTGCAGAATATCCCGTTGTCTTCGCCTATACGTCTTAGATTTTTAGCGAATTCCGCGTAATGCGGACCTCTTAAAGGGTGATCGGTCTGAAAAACGCAGCCGTGTTCCCAGTCGGGCCTCGCCATATCGAGAAGCGAAAAATCCCATGCGTCGAAGCCGGCTTTTGCAACAAGTTCGACAGATTTTTCTTCGCCGCCGGTAAAACGGTTCAGAGAGTCGATTTCGGTAGAAATAAGCATAAAAACAATTCCTTTTTAACCGATAAAATCAAAGATTGTTGTCGGCTTTATATTTTTCGAGAGCCTTGGAAAACTGATCCGCGCACGAAGTACCCATTCTGCACTGTATGCCTTTGAGTATGTTTATAACTTCGTCTATGTCTCTGCCTTCGACGAGTTTGGCAACCGCCTGAGTGTTTCCGGGACAGCCGCCTACGAATTTTACGCCGGTGACTTTTTTGTCGGGAGTAACGTCGAAATTTATCTGTCTCGCGCAGGTGTATCTCGTATTGTAAATCATAAATAATCTCCTTTGTTTTTATAAAAACCGCCCGGTAAAAACGTTTAATGAAAAGCGGCGGAGCGAATACCGTTACGCCGCAAAATATCAGTCTACCAGATTATCGTAAATCGCGCTGTAAACGCCGTTTGCTTTATCGCTCCATTTTTTGTAAATGTCTCTCGCCGTCTGACGGTTGGGGACGACGAATTTAAGTTCCATAAGCGGTTGCGACGGCTCTAAAATTTTAAGATAAACGGTATACGTTCCGTCGCGGTTCATATAATAATCCGCTACGCATTCCTGCTTAATGCGGTATTTTGTTTTATTCTGCTTTACAAACGAAGAAATCTGTTCTCTTAAACTTACGGGTATTTTAACGTAAAAGTTGGCAAGACACACTCTTCCGTCGGGGGTGATCGTGTAAAGGGGATCGCTGCCCGAACCTATATCGCAGATCCATCCGAGTTCTTTAAGCTGTTTCAGGAGGGGACGGCAGTCCATATAAGTTATCCAGTTGTTGGACGAACAGCACATATCGAGAACGGTATTTTCGGAAAGGGGCGCTTCCATTTTATCGAAAACGAATAAAACTATTAACTTGTTTAACGATGAATCGCCGCTTACCTGCATAAAACGCTCCTTTTTATATACGGGGAACGTGTTAATTCTCCGTGGACTGTTATTATAGCATACTTTTACGAAAAGTCATATAAAAAATCCCGCTTTTATTTTAATTTTTTTGCGTAAATATGTTTTTCGGTAAAGAAGCGCCCGTGTAAAGTAAAAAAAGTCAAAAAACATTTAAGGCGGGCAAAAAAATATCTCCAAAAAAGTGCAAAATCGCCTTTTATATGTTATAATAATAAAAATATTATTATTAAGACTTGCTTTGCGGCTTTTTTCAAGTCTTGAACGAAGGGTAATATATGGAAAATCTCGGAAGAAAACAGGAACTCGACGTGTTTTTGTTAAGGTGCGAAGAGTTTATCGAAAGCAAATACATTCTTGCCAACGTAAAAATAGTGAATCTGCTCAAAGCCATCGCCTCGTCGGAGACGCTTCTTTCTATTTTCAGAGCGTGTCTTACCGATTTCAATTACGAAGCTACGCTTGAAAAGTGCTTTAAGCCGTCGCGGTATATTTCGGGCAAGTTCGATTACGTTTCGCCCGATAAGGCGAAAGATCTTCTCGCGCTCGTTTTCAGTCTGCTGATGGACTTCGATTCGGGTAAGATAGATTTTAATTCTTTTTTAAGCGAAAATTTTTATTCGAGCGGCAGCTTTTACGAAAGTTACGATCTGTTCATAAAAAAGATGATAGTGCCGTTTAAGTTTACGGTAAAATCGCTTACCGAGGGGGTTATTTCGGGAGCGGTTTCAGATCCGGCGGAAGAAATTTTACGTTCCGTTTTAACCGAAGACGAAGTTAAAAAGGTTTCGCCCGAAGTGAAGGATGCGACCGCTTTATTAAACGCGGACATCGAAAAGCTTAAAGGTAAGCTTAACCAGCTTAAAAACGAAAACGGCGAAGATCCGGGGCTTTCGGAAGCGGAAACGGCTAAAAAAGAAAAGCTCGAAGAAGCCGTGTTCGTTACCGAAACGTTCGTCGCGGCGATTAACTCCGGCGACAAATCGGCTATAAAGTACGCCTATATCGCTTATAAGTATACGATAAAGGCGGTTTTGCCGATATTCAATTCTTCGAAAAAAATCGAAAAACTTAAAACAGCCCTTATAAAAGATTAAATCTGAAAACCGGCTTTTTGCCGAAAATATATTTTCCGCAAACACGGATGATAAACAGGAGAGATCATGGAGAACAAGGAAATTATTGAAACGAAAGAGGATACTCTAAAATTATCCGAAGAAACGGCGGTCGTAAAAAAACAGACTTTCGGCGAAAAGGTAAAGGAATACTTTAAAACGCTTCCGAAACGCTATTTCATAACTGCTTTTTCGGGCATGGCGCAGGGACTTTTCGTTACGCTCATCGCGGGGACGATACTCGCGCAGATTGCAGGTTGGATAGGCGACAATTATTTCGGCAAAACGCTTATGCTTATAGCGAACTTCGCAAAAACCCTTATGGGCGCGGGTATAGGCGTAGGTATAGCGTATGCGCTTAAAAAGAACAAACTTCTTATTTTCGCGTCGGCGCTTGCCGGTATGATAGGCGCGTTTTCCGCAAACTTTATAGTAGGCGGCGATACAGCAATTACGGCGTTAAAGCTCGGCGCGCCGGGCAACCCGATAGGGGCGTACGTTACTACGATGCTCGTTGTCGAAGTCGCTTCGTTATATGCCGGCAAAACAAAACTCGACATACTTCTCGTTCCGCTCGGGGCGATGCTTCTGGCGCTTGTCGGCGCGTACGTATCGTATCCCTTCGTATGGCTCGTAAGTAAGCTCGGAGATCTTATAGCGATAGCTACAAAAGCCACTCCGTTCGTTATGGGCATAGTTATTTCGGTAATAATGGGAATACTTCTTACGATGCCAACGTCATCGGCTGCTATATGGGTATCGGTCGCAAGCCCGATAATCACAGGTTTTGCCGCGGGAAAGGTCTCCGCCGACTATTATAACGCTATGCTCCTTGCGGGTGGTGCGGCGACGGTCGGATGCGCGTGTCACATGGTAGGCTTCGCCGTAGCTTCGTTCAGAGAAAACGGCGTATCGGGACTCGTATCGCAGGGACTCGGAACCAGCATGCTGCAGATTCCCAACATAATGAAAGCTCCTAAAATAATGCTGCCCGAAATTATCGCTTCGGCGATATGCGGACCGCTCGCAACGTGCGTTTTTAAGCTTAAATGCGGAGTATCCGGCGGCGGAATGGGAACCAGCGGACTCGTAGGAGTTTTCGACCTTTTCAAATACACAGATATGAATGCTTCGGGAATAATCGGCATTATCCTTCTGATGTTCGTTCTCCCGGCGGCGATAAGTTTCGGCGTAAGTGAACTTATGAGAAAGAAGAACTTTATAAAATTCGGCGAACAGAAGCTCCCGGACTAATACCGAAAGATTGCGGGGAAATTGAAATTTAATTTCGGAGAATAAAACTTTGATAAGAAACGATTTAAGAAACGTCGCGATAATCGCGCACGTAGACCACGGTAAAACAACGCTCGTAAACGAACTGTTAAAACAGGGCGGTATTTTCAGAAACAATCAGGAAGTACAGGACAGAGTCATGGACTCCAACGACATCGAAAGAGAAAGGGGCATAACCATTCTCGCAAAGAATACTTCCGTCTTTTACAACGGCATAAAAATAAACATAGTCGATACGCCGGGCCACGCGGATTTCGGCGGAGAAGTAGAACGTGTTCTTAAAATGGTAAACGGCGTACTCGTTCTCGTAGACGCGTGCGAAGGTCCCATGCCTCAGACGAGATTCGTCGTGCAGAAGGCACTTGAACTCGGTCACAGACTTATTATCTGCGTAAACAAAATCGATCGTCCGGACGCGAGACTCGACGAAGTCCAGGACGAAATACTTAATCTTTTACTTGATCTTAACGCGACCGAAGAACAGCTTGAAAGTCCTATCGTTTTCTGCTCCGGAAGAAAGGGAACTGCGACTCTCGATTATCATCAGGAAGGAAAGGATCTGAAACCTCTTTTCGATGCGATTATAAACCACTTCCCGCCGCAGGAAGTAGACGAAAAGGGACCTTTGCAGATACTCTGCTCGTCCATCGACTACAACGACTATGTCGGCAGAATAGGTATCGGCAGAATCGAACGCGGCACCGCAAAAGTAAATCAGACCGTTTCGACCTGCAATTACAACATAAAAGGACACGAAAGCACCGGCAAAATCGTAAGTCTTTATCAGATAGACGGTTTAAGCAGAGACCCCGTCGATCAGGCGATCGCAGGCGATATAGTATGCTTTTCGGGACTCGAAAAGATTTCTATCGGCGATACCGTGTGCGATCCTGCTCGCGTAGAAGCCGTACCCTTCGTTAAAATTTCGGAACCGACGGTCGAAATGACTTTCTCGGTAAACGACAGCCCGTTTGCGGGTAAAGAAGGCAAATTCGTCACGACGAGACATTTAAGAGACAGACTTTTCAAAGAACTGTTAAAAGACGTTTCTCTGAGAGTGGAAGAAACCGATTCCTCCGACAGCTACAGAGTATGCGGCAGGGGAGAAATGCACCTTTCGATTTTAATCGAAAACATGAGAAGAGAAGGTTACGAATTTCAGGTAGGCGCACCCAAAGTTTTATTTAAGGAAATAAACGGTGTTACCTGCGAACCGGTCGAAAGGCTTACCGTAGACGTACCCGACGATAAAACGGGACCGGTATTCGCCGCGATGGGCGAAAGAAAGGGCGAACTTTTACAGATGGAAAACATCGGTTCGAGAATAAGACTTGAATTCTCCATTCCGTCGAGAGGTCTTTTCGGATATAAACCGCAGTTTCTGACCGATACGAGGGGCGAAGGCGTTATGAACTCGGTATTTATGGAATATCAGCCGTATAAGGGCGACATTCAGAAAAGAGTCGGAGGCAGCCTTGTAGCTTTCGAAACGGGCGAAGCCGTTACTTACGGTATGTTCAACGCTCAGGGAAGAGGAACCTTATTCATCGTTCCCGGGACTCCCGTTTATGAAGGCATGGTAGTAGGAACGTCGCCGGTAGAAGGCGATATAGTAGTCAACGTATGTAAAAAGAAGCATCAGTCGAATACGAGAGCTTCCGGTTCCGACGACGCTTTGAGACTCGAAACTCCCAAGATTTTAAGTCTCGAAGAAGCGATGGAATATATAAACGACGACGAACTTATTGAAATTACTCCCAAAAACATAAGAGTGAGAAAGAAAACGCTCGATACCGAAACAAGACTTAAGAGAAAAGCAAGGGGACTCGAATAATCTATGATGTCGTTGATAAGGGCGTTTTTGGGAGACGCGTTCATAGCGGCTTTCGCTGTGTTTGTAGTGGCGGCAGTTGCTGGCGCGGCGGTATTTCTTAACTTAACAAAAGACGGGGCGAGACCGATAACGGTAGTGGTAAAAGGTCTTGCTTCGCTGCAGTTTTTTATACTCGGACTGGCCGCAAACATAGTTTACGGCGGCACGAGTACGAATTATATTGTAATAGCGCTCGCTCTCGGACTTTCAGGCGACGTGTTTTTAGAAGTGTCCGAAGCGACGGTGAAACCGAAAACGTGGTTTTTTGTTCTCGGCACGCTGTTTTTTGCGGCGGAACACGTTCTTATAGCGGTAAATCTTATTATTGCGAATCCGGAAATATGGCTGCCGTCGCTTATATTTTTCGCAGTCAGCTATTCCGTCGTGATAATAACCGTTCTTTTGACAAAACCCGTGGTAAACAAAAGGATGCTTGCGTTAGGGCTTTCGTACTTTGTCCTCGTATGCGCGATGGGCGGATGTTGTTTCGGGACGGCGGTAACGAGCCATAACGAAGGAAATTTAAGCCTTATGATCGGCGGAATATTCTTTATAATAAGCGACGCTCTTCTTGCGGTATACAGATTCTCCAAACCCGAAAAATTTTCGCTTAATACCGCGCTTATATACTTTTATTACGCAGCGCAGCTTTTTATAGCGTCGTCGATATATTTTGCGGCGGAATAAAAAATATTTCAGGGAATGTAACTTCCGGTAAAAAACGATGCAAATGACAACGGAGAAAATATGGAAACGATAATAAAAACCGAAAATTTAACCAAAACTTTCGGATACAAAACCGCCGTAAAAAATCTTAATCTTACGGTAAACAAGGGCGATATTTACGGATTTATCGGCAAAAACGGCGCGGGCAAAACAACTGCTATGCGCATGATAACGGGACTTTGCTTCCCGACGTCCGGTAAAATAGAACTTTTCGGCGGGGAAGATTTAGATTCCGCCCGTAAAAAAACAGGCTCTTTAATAGAAGCGCCGTCGCTTTTCAACGGCTGTACCGCTTATGAAAATCTTAAAAGATTTTCATATCTTACCGGTGCGACCGACGAAGAAATTTATAACGTTCTGCTTCTTGTCGGGCTTGCCGACACGGGAAATAAAAAGGTAAAATTCTTCTCGCTCGGCATGAAACAGCGGTTAGGTTTGGCGGTGGCGCTTTTAGGAAAACCCGAAATGCTTATTCTGGACGAACCCGTAAACGGCTTAGATCCCGAGGGAATAAAATTCGTCAGAGATTTGCTTCTGAAATTAAACAGAGAACAGGGCGTTACCATATTAATTTCGAGTCATCTTTTAGATGAACTTTCTAAAATCGCGACGAAGTACGGCATAATAAACGACGGCGTACTGGTCGACGAAATAACAGACGAAGCTCTTAATGAAAAGTGCTCCGTATATTTAAAGATAAAGACTTCCGACAATCTTACGGCGTTCAGAACGTTATCGCCGTTGTATCCCGACGGGGACGTATTTATAGACGGCGATCATCTCGTCGTGAAAAACGTTTCGGAAGGAGAAGAACCGGGAGCAAAGCTTTTCGGGGCGGGCGTGTCCGTTAACGAGATGACGACCGAAAAACGCGGTATTGAAGAATACTTTATCAATAAAATTTCGGGACGGGGTTAACGTATGAAAAATTTATTCAAACTCGAATGGAGAAAAGTTTTTAAAAGTAAAATTTTATATATATTCCTTGTACTCGTCGCCGTTCTCCCGCTCTTAAACGAACTTATCGTATATTTTTCTTACGATATAGCGAAAGAAGAATACCATATTTCTCTTAAGGAGTTTATCGAAGCGGCTAAACTTTCGGGCGTGAACTCGATGCTCGGAGCGATTTCCGCAAGCGATATATCTCTTTGCATGGCTCTTTTCGTTTCGATATATATCTGTACCGATTATTCCGACGGAACGCTCAGAAACGTTATCGGAAGGGGATATAAAAGGTTTGACGTATTCACCGTAAAATACATAATTTCGATGGCGGTCACTCTCGGATACGTTATCGTAGCGCAACTTTTTTCGTTTATTTACGGCTCGGCATTCTGGGGAGCGGGAACGTTTAAGGCAAAAATGCTGCTCATGCTTTTCGTTCAGACGGTAAACATTCTTGCTCTCACGTCGTTTTACATACTGTTTTCGGTACTCGTAAAAAAGATGGGCGGCGCGATATGCTCGTGCCTTTTTATACCAGTCGGTATTACTCTCGTACTGTCGATATGCGATTTATTCACAAAGGAAAACGCAAAAGTGATTCCGTCGTATTTCTGGGCGGGCAACGTTTTTAGTAATCTTACTAACTTTTATACTCCGAATATAACGATAATAGTAATGCTTGTGTCGGGATTTGTTTCGCTCGCGCTTTTCACCGGACTTTCGATTTTATGCACGAGAAATACGGAGTATTGATTTAAGTCGTACGGACTGATTCACAGGTCTGAAAAAACAACGAATATAAAACAAAAAGGCTGAAAGATTCAGCCTTTTATATTGCGTATTATATTTTTTCCGGACGGTTTACGGTTTGTCCGATCGGGGAGCATACGGCGAGTTCGAAATTTTTATATGATTTAGTCCTGTATTTAAAATCCGGGTTTCTTTCGAAAATATCTTTTAAATTCTGATTGAATCCTTCGCCTTTGCACTTTATAAGGCTTTCTTTTTTAACCCATAACGCAGTGAGCCTGCGCGAAGGATTTTTGTCGTTTATTACGGATAGATATTCTTCGTCGTTACAGATAAGCCGCGCGGTATTTTCGTCGAAGGGAATGAGCGTCTGAACGTCTATTCCTATCGCCGTATCTGATATCGCTATCGCAAGGACGTTGCCCGAATGGGATATTCCGAAATGCTTTGCATTTTCGAAGTACGGCTTTCCGCGCCCGCCGTACTTTATCGAGCTTAAATCGACTTTGAGTTTTTTTGCGATATAGTAGTATTCGAAAACGGTTACGGCTTTATCTTCCGGATCGGCTTTTTTATCCGCATAGCTTAAAATGTTGCCGGGTACTTCCGGAGCGATTTTACGAGCCTTTTCGGCGAACGCTTTTTTATTTGTGTTCGTAAACAGTCTGTACATTGCGGTTCTTTATAAAATCATCGTATTTTCCGAGCAATCTATGCCAATTTTTTCTCTCCGGCGGATTATGCAGTGAAGGGTAATTATCTTTAAGGTACTGTCCGACCGCCGAAGTCACTATCATCGCGCCGTCATAATTGCAATGGTTGCCGCGATCTCTGAAACACCTGGAATAATCGAAGCCGTCGAGCTTTAAGTTCATATCGTAAAAGCCGACTTCGAAATCAGGGAATTTTTTATTGTAATCGGAAACGAGTTTTTTGATTCCGTTCGATTTTGCGTTATCCCAGCTTACGGGGGAAGGAATGGTTATAAGACTTAACGCGATTCCGTTTTTCCGGCAAAGAGAATGTATCTTTTTGAAGTCCTTTAATACGGATTTTTTCAAAGGTTTCGGCATAGCGGAAAGATCAGCCATAAAATCGTCTTTTACTTTATAGTCGTAAACTTTATCGGAATAATGATAACCTTTCAGGAAGTTGTCTTTGCCGTTCATTGTGGGAAAGGTGACAAAATCGCGGGGTTTAAGTTCCTTCCATCTCGAATGATATAAAAAGGGAGCCGCGACAATAGCGTAATCGTACATTTCGGTACCGCCGAACGGGGGATTAGCCTGATAAAAACAGTCTGCGTCTATAACTGCGACTTTGGGCGTCTGCGTTCTGAGAGTGAATTTAAGCTGTTTATAAATTGCCCCGAGAGTTTGTTTTGCGGCGCCGCATCCGTAAGACGTAATTCCCGTTTTGCGATAAATTTCCATAGGAGAAATTCCGCTGTAAACGTCGGAGTTGCCGTAAAACATTACGTCTATAGAGTTTTTCGGTTCATATTTATATGAAATCGCCCCGTAATATTTACTGCCGCCGGCGTCGGTAATCGTTTTGGGCATAAAAACCATACCCATATAAAGATAGATAACGGCGACGATAAGAATGAACGAAGTAATTTTAATAAATTTTTTCATCAGAAGCCTCCGTAAATCGGATCGACGGGAACATAACCCTGCCCGTATGCGCCGAATATTATTATAAGCATCGAAGCCGAAACGTAAACCGCAAGTCTTAAAACCTGAGGACGAAGTGTAAGATATTCTTTAACGTTTATCTTATACTCTTTAAGAGCGTCCGAAACGAGAAGGACGGTGACTCCGATAAAGCAAAGGACAATGTCGTATATGTCGATTACTTTAGACGGAATATAAAGTCTTCCGCCTTTGAAAATCTGAAGGAACATATCTAAGCCCTTACCGAGAGTCGGCGCGCGGAATAAAAGCATGCCGATGTTTATTATGATAAAAGTTCTTATAATCCGCAGAACGTTCAGAAATTTTTCTTTTTTAGATCCCTCGGTAACCCCGGCTTTTGCGAATATCTTTTTAAATAGCGGTTCGATACACATTCCGATCATCATTATAACGTAATAGTAAAGACCGTAGACGATGTATTTTACGCTCGCGCCGTGCCATAATCCGTTGAAGAACCACACGAAGAAGAGTGCGAACAGCGACGGAATGAAAGTCTCGAAAAACGGACTGACTTTACCGTGCAGTTTTTTGGTAAGAGCCATGAAAGGCTTGGACATAGAAACGGGATAGAAGACGTATTCGCGGAACCACACTCCGAGCGAAATATGCCATCTCCGCCAGAATTCGCTTACGTTCTTGGAAAAGAAAGGCTGTTCGAAGTTCTTTGCGAGTTCTATACCGAACATTTTGCTTATGCCCGCCGCGATATCTATAATGCCGGAAAATTCCGCATAGAGCTGGAAAGTAAAAGCGAGTACGCCTATAATTACGAATAAGCCGTTATAATCGGAGTAGTGAGCGAAAATTTCGCCGGCGACGATGGCGAGCCTGTCCGCTATGACCACTTTTTTGAAAAATCCCCAAATCACCGACAAAATGCCGGACGAGCAGTTTTTCAAATCGAAGGCATGACCTTCCGAAAGCTGCGGAGCGAGTTTGTCGAATGAAGCGAACGGACCTTCGAGCATCTGGGGGAAGAAACATATAAAAAGAGCGACTTTCAATATGTTGTTTTCCGCTTTGTATTTGCCTCGGTTTACGTCTATAAGGTATCCTATAGATGAGAGCGTGTAGTAAGAGATTCCGAGCGGAAGACCGATTTTTAAGACGGGGAAATGAGTAGTTATTTTAAACCATGAAAAAATGCCGTCGAACATTCCGGCAAACATTCCGGAATATTTAAGCGCGGCAATAAAGCCGAGATTAAGAATTACAGTAACGGCGGTGATAAGATTCTTTTTCTTTTTATATTTGGCTTTTAATAGTTTTCTTTCGGGCTTTTCGAGAGATTTCTTTTCGGCATCGAATTTTTCGTCGAGTTTGTTTATCGAAATCCCCGCAAAATATACGGTAAATATCGTTATTATTAAAAATACGGTCAAAAACTTGCTGTATACAGCGTAAAACAGCAAGCTAAAGGCGAGTAAAACGATATATCTTTTGTTAAGCGGAAACAAAAAGTACAGACCGAAGACAACACTCATAAAAAGCAAAAACAATATAATGAGCGTTAAATCCATTATTTAGTCCTCGTCTTCGATCTTTTCGATAAGAGACATAATGGTCTTTGCCGAAGAAAAGTTTTCGGGCACGATATGTAAAGGCGTGATTTCGATATCGAACTCGTTGTTGAGTTCGGCTACGAGTCTTATTATATCGAAGGAAGTAAGTATGCCTCTTCCGATAAGGTCGGTTTCGGTTTCAAAGTCGATTCCGGGTTTGAGTTCGTTCAGAATTTTTAAAAGTTTTTCCATAGTATTATATATTCTCCTTAACTTTTTTATAAAGTAAGCCGGCGCCGATCGCCGGTTTTCAGTCTTTTTTTATCAGCGATTCGTAATTGTTTTTAAGGTAGTTTCTATCGATCTTGCCGTTTGCGTTTATCGGCATGCCCGCTACCTTTATAACGGTGTTGGGAACCATGTAGTAAGGTACTTTTTGTTTTACGGCTTCGAGAAGTTCCGCTTCTTTTATCCGTCCTTCGTAAATCATTACTATAAGGTCTTTTACCGCGTCGTAAACGCATACGACGGAGTTGACTTTATCGATAGCGCTTGCGGCTGTTTCAATCTCGCCGAGCTCTATGCGGTATCCCATGTGCTTTATCTGGAAGTCTTTTCTGCCGGCGTATACGTATTCGCCGAATTCGTTCAGTTTTACAAGGTCGCCCGTTTTATAAACGGTTTCGGGGTAGTGGGGATTAAGCGGATTCTGTACGAAAGCCGAAGAAGTTTTTTCGGGGTTATCGTAGTAGCCGTACGCGACGAAACTTCCTCTGACATAAAGTTCTCCGACGACGCCCGAAACCGTTATTTCATTATTGCTTTCGTCTACGATAAAAGTATCGCAGTTGTCGCAATGTTTTCCGATAGGCAGGCTCTCGTCGTCGGAAAACGGTCTGTTCACTATGTAATACGTGCATATATCGGTGGTCTCGGTAGGACCGAACAAGTTGGCGAACATAACGTTATTCAAAGACTTCCGCCAATAATTTAGCTGCTTGTTCGGCATCACTTCGCCTGCGAACATTACTTTTTTAATGTGTAAAGGTTTTTCGTAATCGAAAAGTTTTATATTTGCTACTATATTAAGAGCGCTCGGAACCCAGTATATCGTGTTTATGTTACGTTCGTTCATAAATTTTACGAGCCGGATGGGAAACGAAAAATATAGTTTCGGAATTATATTAAAAGTCGCGCCGCTCATGACCGTACCGAATATGTCTGAAACGGACATCGAAAAATAGAAGGGCGTCTGATTACCGAAAACGGTATTTTCGTTTATATCGAAACATTCGGTAAACCAGCTTACGTAATTTATTACGTTTGCGTGCGATAAAACGGTACCCTTCGGCGTGCCTGTGGAACCGGACGTAAACAACGCGTACATAGGATCAGTCGAAATCATGTTATCGCGTACGAGTTTTATAAAATCTTCGTCTGTTTCGTGCTTTTCCAAGTCCGCAAGGTCGAAAGCTTTTGCCGTATGGGATAAAGTTTTAAGAAGCGTTTCGTTTCCGGAAGAGTAAAGTATGATTGCCGGCTTGATTACGTCCAGAATTTTTTGCAGACGTTCAGCAGGGGAATTTGAATCGAGAACGACGTAATAGTTACCGGAATACAGTACCGAGAACATTCCGGTAAGCGTTACGATATTTCTGTTGTCGAAAACGGCTATCGGCATATTGCGTTTACCGTTTAAAGCGGGTTTAAGTCCCGAAGCCGTCTTTTTGCACTTATCTATAAATTCCGGATAACTTATACTGTTTTCGATATCCGAAAATAAAGTTTTATCCGGGAATTTTAAGGCGTTTTTTTCTAAATATTGTAAAATTGTTTTCATAATTTCTCCGAAAGCCGGTTCGTTAGCCGGTTCGTTTGTCGTATAGTCCGTAACTAAAATAACGGGGAGAAGAAATTTATCGCATCGGAAATGATTTTGTAAAATATATTGTGTTTTCTATATTTTACGGGAGAGCAATTATCAAGCGTTTCCTCAAAATCCTTTTTTATGGACGAAATCATATATTCGTCGGTGGTTACGGTGTTGTTTTCGTAATGTAAAAACAAACTGCGGTAATCGAGGTTGACCGTGCCTATCGAGCATATTTTATCGTCGATGACGGCGGCTTTCGCATGGACGAAGGCTCCGTTATCCGTGTATACTTTTACGCCGTAAGAAGACAGCTCTTCGGCATATCTGAGAGTAAGACCGTAAATAAGTTTTTTATCCGGAATGCCGGGGATGATTATCCTTACGTCGACGTTACGTATCGTGGCGTAAATAAAGGCGTTTTTAAGCTCGTCCGAAAGTATCAGATACGGCGTATAGAAGTATGCGTATTTTTTTGCTCCGCCGAGAGCGTTTATAAAATACGTCTGCGAAACGTGTTCTTTTGCGGAAGGAGAGTCGAAATACGATATAATCTTGGAATCGGGGTTTACGAAGCTCGTTTCAGGCTTATAAAGGTCAGGCTCGATTATTTTGTTTTTGGAGAATGCGTTCCAGACCATGCAGAAGTTATGCGTGTAGGTGAGAACGGGTTCTCCTTCCAGTCTGAAAGCGAAATCTTTCCAGTAGCCGTGAGTGATTTTTTTGCCTATATATTCGTCGGCAAGGTTTATGCCTCCGGAGTATACCACTCTGTTGTCTACGACCATCATTTTGCGGTGATCGCGGTTATTGAGCATGAACGGCGAAAATCTCAGCGAATTGAACGCTATAATGTCTATTCCGCTCTTTTTGAGTTCGTTTCTCGAAGAAATCGAGTAAGTGGCAAGGCTGCCGATGTCGTCGTAAAGCACTTTTACGACAACGCCTTCTTCAACTTTTTGTTTTAAAATATCTACTATTGAATCCCAGAAGTATCCGTCTTCGATAATAAAATATTCCAAAAATATAAAATGCGAAGCCGATTTTAAGCTCTCGATCATATCGTTATAGGCGTAATCGCCGAGAGCGTAAAATTTTGTTTTGCCGCCGTTGGTTATCGGACTCCCGGATAATTTTTTAACAAGGTTCAAAAGCCTGTTTTCGTCCGTGTCGTCCGGAATATCCAAAGATTCGGGAATGGGGTATACGTCGTTTTTTTTGATACGTTTTTCTAAAAAAGTCGCAGTGGAGTTGTTGCCCGTTATTATATACATGTATATACCGACGACGGGAACGAGAAGAATGACTACGAGCCAGATCATGCGGTAGTTCGACGTGCCGCGTGCGTTCAGTATATGAAGAATAAGCAAAACTTCAAGCACGGTTACGAATACCGAAAGAATAAAACTTTGCTCTTTATACCATCTGTAAATAAAAAGATACCATACGATCTGTATGGCGATTATCGGTATCGAAAGTAAAAATCTCAAAAGGATTCTGCGGAACTTTTTCATCGTTGTATTCCTTGAATTTATGCGGCTTTTTAAGTTTTTGACTTTTAAGCCGACGCTTATAAGTAATTATATAAAATTATTGCGTTAAAGTCAATGTTTGTAGACGTAAACAAAAAAATATCGCCGTAAACCAATTTATAATCGCCTTTCATGATAAATAAATTACATAAAGCCGAAGATGTACGAGAAAAAAACAAAAAAAGACGAGAACATATCTCGTCTTTTCTGGAGCTACTGGCCGGATTCGAACCGGCGACCTGCTGATTACGAATCAGCTGCTCTACCGACTGAGCCACAGTAGCATGGGGAATAAAAATTTATTCCTTTATATCAAAACCTTCGTAAATAACGTTATCCACAAAGGGTTTAACCTTAACGTAATCTTCTTTCGAAGTAACCGTCCAGCAAAGTTTTACTTTGTTTTTCGTTTTGGACTTTTTAAGGGGATAAGCCTTGTAATAATAGCTGACAAAGTCCGGTTTTATCAAAAAGTTCAGAGCCATGTGCTTTATTATGAACCTTTCGTAAAACTTATTGCCTTCAAGATCTTTTTTATCGTTCGTCGCGAGAATTCCTCTTATAAATTCGGGAGCGAGCTTTTTAACCTTTTTTATATATAATGGATTAAAGGACTGAACCGCGAATTCGCCTTTGTAACTTTTAAGCCTTTCAACAATCGCTTCGGTAATGCCGGGAAGCGGTTGATTTTTGATTTCGATAAGTAAAGGAGATCTGCCTTCGGCAATATCCAGAACTTCGTCGAAAGTGGGGATAGTCTGATCGCTCCCCGAAAGCCTGAAAGTTTTTAAGGTCGCAAGGTCGTATTCCCAGATTTTGCCTTCCTGACCTGTCATACGCTTGAGAGTTTGATCGTGAAAGGATACAAGTTTGAAATCTTTCGTAAAATACAGATCGATTTCGATAGGGGAGCCGACTTTTGCGGCGGCTTCGTACGCGAGTGAGGAATTTTCGGGAATTCCGTTTCCCCAAAGTCCGCGATGGGCGATCGGTGTAGTTTTTAACCAGCCGGAATCAGGAATTCTCATAAAAAACCTCTGAATTTTTTATCAGCTTTTATATATTACAACATTTTGATTATAAAATCAAGCGTTAAAACAAACTTTTTATTAAATTGAGACTTAAAAGTATACTTAAAATATCGGTAATACTTGCAAAAATCGCCTTAAAATATTATAATAAAAATATTACGGAATCATTACGTATGTAATTAAACCGATTTTTTAACTTAAACGGGAATATTTATGGCAAAAATTTCAAAAGAACACATCCGCAATTTCTGCATTATAGCGCATATCGACCACGGCAAATCGACTCTAGCAGATCGTCTTATCGAAATGACCGGGCAGGTCAGCAAGAGAGATATGGAAGATCAGCTTCTCGATAACATGGATCTCGAAAGGGAACGCGGCATTACGATAAAACTTACTCCCGTGAGAATGTTTTATAATGCGAAAGACGGCAAAGAATATGTTTTTAACCTTATCGATACTCCGGGACACGTGGACTTCACTTACGAAGTTTCCCGCTCGCTCGCAGCGTGCGAAGGCGCCATTTTAATAGTGGACGCTTCGCAGGGGGTTGAAGCGCAGACTCTCGCCAACGTTTATCTCGCGCTCGAAAACAATCTTGAAATTCTCCCGGTTATAAACAAAATGGACCTTCCGTCCGCCCGCCCCGAAGAAGTAAAAAAGGAGATAGAAGACGTTATCGGTCTCGATACATCGGAAGCTCCGCTTATTTCCGCAAAAACGGGACTCAACGTCGATCAGGTTCTCGAATATATCGTAAAATCAGTTCCCGCTCCGGTCGGGGACGAAAACGCTCCTTTGAAAGCTCTTATCTTCGACAGCTATTACGATAATTTCAAGGGCGTAATATGCTTTGTAAGAATAAAAGACGGCACCGTTAAGGTAGGGGATAAAATAAAAACGTTCAAGTCGGATAAAGTTTTCGACGTTACCGAAGTCGGCGTTTTCGCTCCGAAACTTTTTAAGACGGACGATCTTTCCGCCGGCGAAGTCGGGTATATAGCAGCTTCGATAAAAGATATACAGGACGTTCACGTCGGCGATACGATAACCGATTTTTACAACCCGACTCCCGAACCGCTCCCCGGATATAAGGAAGCTCTTCCGGTGGTCTTTTCGGGCGTGTATCCGCTCGACGGATCGAAGTTCCCCGATCTTAAAGACGCTCTTTTAAAGCTCAAACTTAACGACGCCGCGCTGGAATTCGAGCCGGATAATTCGCAGGCATTGGGATTCGGGTTCAGATGCGGTTTTTTGGGACTTCTCCATATGGAGATTATTCAGGAGAGAATAGAAAGAGAATTCAATCTCGATATAGTTACCACCGCGCCGTCGGTTTCGTACAAAGTTTATAAAACGGACGGAACGATGGAAGTGGTTAACAATCCCACCCATCTTCCGCCGGTTACAGAGATAGAGAAGATGGAAGAACCGGTTATAGACGCGAGTATTTTCACTCCGCCCGAATACGTCGGTCCGATTATGGAACTCTGCATGAACAAACGAGGCGTTTACAAAGACCTTATTTATCTCGAAAAAACGAGAGTTCAGCTCAAATATATTCTGCCGCTTAACGAAATAGTCTACGACTTTTTCGATACTCTTAAATCCAAAACGAAAGGTTACGCTTCGTTCGATTACGAAATGGCGGGGTATCAGGAAAGCAAACTCGTTAAACTCGATATGATGTTAAACGGCGAAATCTGCGACGCACTCTCCTGTATCGTACACGCCGACAAGGCTTACGAACGCGGCAGGGCTATGGCCGAAAGACTTAAAGACGTTATTCCGAGACAGATGTTCGAAGTTCCCGTTCAGGCTTGCATCGGCGGTAAAATAATCGCGAGAGAAACGGTCAAGGCTTACCGCAAAGACGTACTCGCAAAATGCTACGGCGGCGACGTCACGAGAAAGAAAAAGCTTCTCGAAAAGCAGAAAGAAGGCAAAAAGAAGATGCGCCGCATAGGCTCGGTCGATATACCTTCAGAAGCGTTTATCGAAATATTAAAGACCGATTCGGACGATTGATTTTTAAGGGGAAGGGTGAAGTTATGGAGAGTTCGGAAAATACCTGTATTGCCGAAACCGCGCCTGACGCGGATGAAAGAACAGGAAAATCAAGTAAAGAAAAGAAGAAAAAAGAAAGGATTGTTTCGTTCGATCTTATCCGCGGAATTTTAATGCTGTGGGTGTTTTTCGATCACTTCGCGTTCGACGTATGGGGAGTTTTTCGATACGACTTTTCGACCGCGGCGTGAAGAAATCTTTTAAGTTTTTCTTTGAGATACTGGAACGGTTTGTACAGGAAAATAGTTCATCCCGTCGTGCTGTTCTTGTTTTTCGCGCTGTCGGGTTTGGTTACCGTATTTTCGAAAAGTAAACTTAAACGCGCGATAAAAATGAGTGTTTATGCGGTTCTGTTGTTTATCACAACGTTTATCGCGGAAAAAATACTGAACATGAACTGCAAAATAACGATAGGCGTTTTATACGCCTTTGCGGTGTGCTATTTTGCGGTGTTTCTTTTAGAAAAGGTTAACACTAAGCCGTGGATTTATCTGGTAACGGGAATTATTTTGTCTGTTATCGGCTTACTTTACATCTATAAAATAAGTTGGTTGTCCGATAAATTGTTCTTTCTCGTATTCGACGAGAGATATTTTTATTCGGGTAAAACGGCTGATTATTTTCCGATACTGCCGTACTTAGGATACTTTTTTATCGGAATGTTTTTCGGTAAGACCTTTTATGCGGACAAAGAGCCGAAAATTCATTACAGCCCCGTCGCAGAAAAAATACTTTCGCCGATAACTTTTATCGGAAGAACGTCCCTTATATGGTATTTTGTAAGCCAGGGAATATTTGTCGCAATAATATACGTTCTGATTGCGGCGGGTGTTTTATAAAAGTAAAGCGATAAATATAAAAGGAAAATGCAATAAAATTATACAAAAACGGGGCGAGCTTGCCCTGAGGAGAATGAAATGGCTGGAATATATATACATGTTCCGTTCTGCAAGCAAAAATGTACCTATTGCGATTTTTGCTCGTATCCTAAAGAACTCGATAAAAAAGAAGTGTATTTTGCGTGTCTTTATCGCGAGATCAAAGGAAGAGGCATGCAGCTTCAGGGGAAGACTTTCGATACCGTGTACTTCGGCGGCGGCACGCCTTCGATCGTTCCGCCCGAATACATAGCCGGCGCGATGAAGCAGATACGAAACTTTTTCACCTTATCGTCCGATCCCGAAATAACTATAGAGATGAATCCGGGAACGGTGGACGAAAACAAGATAAAAGTTTATAAGGAAGCCGGAATAAACCGCTTCAGCATAGGTTTGCAGACGGGGTTCGACGATCAGCTTAAAAGACTCAACCGTATACACACGGCGAGAGACTTCGTTCACTGTACGGAAATGTTAAAAGGAGAAAATTTTTCGGCGGACGTTCTTATAGGATTGCACGATCAGACCTACGACAACGTTAAACGCACCGTTGATCTCGCTCTTGCGTGCGGGGCGAAACATATTTCGGCATACGCCCTTACTCCCGAAGAAGGCACGCCTGTTTATACCGATTACTTAAACGGAGAACTTTTGTCCGACGACGAAGTTGCGGATATTTACTCTAAACTCGTCGGTTACCTTAAAGAAAAGGGATTGAATAGATATGAAGTCTCTAACTTTGCTTTCCCGGGGTACGAATCGCGTCATAACATGACTTACTGGACAAGGGGCGATTACATAGGAATGGGCGCTTCGGCTTCGAGTCTTATAGGGAACCGTCGCTTTACCAACGTAAAAAAGCTCGACGAATACATGAATATGATTATAGCTGGCAAAAATCCGGAAGCCGCTTCCGAAACGCTTACCGTCGAAGACGAGATGTTCGAAACGGTCATGCTCGGATTAAGACTCGAAAAGGGATTTTCGCTTAAAAAGTTCAAGGACGATTTCGGTATAGATTTCAAGGAGTATTTTAAGGATTCTTACGAAAAGAATAAAGACTTTTTAGTCGAAAAGGACGGATTCCTTGCCGTAAAACCCGAATATATGTACGTCGAAAACGGAATTATAGTCGATTTTATGAAAGAATAATTTATAATAATACAGAAAAGAGCCTGCGGCATGCAGGCTCTTTTCTGTACTTAAAATGCGGCGGTAATTCGACAAAATAGCAAAAAAAGGTCCAAAAAGCATAAAAATACGGTTAAAAAACGATGTTAGGCTTTTTATATGACCGTCTATATCGAATATGTTCTTTTTAACAATTTTATAATAGATATGTCTCTTTTGTCCGCAGCGGCGAAGGTAACGAGGTTAAGAATCGTCGGTTTAAGAATTTTTATCGCTTCGCTTATCGGAGCGGTACTTTCGCTGTGTTATCCGCTGTTTTCCGAAAACGGATTTCTGATATTTTTTAAAATTCTATCTGGAATTTTGCTGTCGTTTATCGCGGTGAAAGAAAACTTTTTAACTACGATAAAGCACTTTTCGGTATTCGTCGCGTTCACGTTTTTATTCGGCGGATGTATGTATGCGATTAAAAACGCCGTGCTTCTTCCGGAAAAGTTTGACGAACTGTTCATAGCGTTAGAATTTATTCCCGCCGTTATTATCTTTCTTTTAACGCTAATTTTACTGAAAATTATAGTAAAAACCAATGAATTAAAAAACTTTTCGTATCGGTGCGAAGTAAAACTTTCGGGCAAAAACTTTTTTGCGGACGGATTTCTGGACAGCGGAAACGCAGTATATTTCGGGTTTGTTCCCGTATGCGTGTGCGATAAAAAGTTTTCGGAAACGCTTAAAAAAGAACTCTCGGGTGCGTCTCTTTCGGAAGCCGAAGAAATTACGATAAACAGTTTTTCGGGCGAAAAAAAGGCGAAAATTTTATTAAATGCCGAAATTATAATATCAAACGGACAAACTACGCGTATATATAAAAACGTAGGGCTTGCTTTAACGGAAAGAGAATATAAGTCGCGTATAATTCTTCACGGAAGTTTTGTATAGATATTTAATGCCCGACATGGTGGAAAAATGGGAAAATTAAGAAACTTTTTATTAAAAATATTCGGTAAAAAATCAGGCGAAAAATCTGTTTTTTCGAACGACTTCGATTATATGGGCGCGGGCGAAGCGCTTCCGGAACCGTATTCGGAAGAAGCGGAAAGAGAAGAACTGAATAAGCTTATCGGCGGGGACAAGACGGCTTGCGACAAGCTGGTCGAACATAATTTAAGGCTCGTCGTATACATAGCGCGTAAGTTCGAGAACACTGGCGTTGATCTCGACGATCTTATTTCCATCGGCGCGATAGGGTTGATAAAGGCGGTAAAATCTTTCGATCCCGAAAAAAAGATAAAGCTCGCTACTTACGCTTCGCGCTGTATAGAGAACGAAATTCTGATGTATTTGAGAAGAATTTCGAAGCTTCGGGCGGAAGTGTCGTTCGACGAGCCGCTTTCCGCCGATAACGAAGGCAACGAACTTTTACTTTCGGACGTCCTGACTTCCGACGAAGACACGGCGTTTTCACGTTTGCAGGAAAAGAAGGAAGAAGAAGCATTGAAACTCGTGGTATCGAAGCTCCCCGAAAGGGAAAGAGTTATAGTGGAACTAAGGTACGGATTATCGGGGAAGGACGAACTTACACAGAGAGAAGTTGCGGATCTTCTCGGGATTTCGCAAAGCTATATATCGAGACTCGAGAAGCGGATTCTCGTAAAGCTGAAAAAAGAACTCTCTAAAATGGTATAAAATTTTTTTAATTAAGAATAATACTTTATATCTGTTTATGCGAAATTTTAGTATTTACATAGGAGAAAAGTATGAACAGAGTTGAAATTTCCGGCATAAACACTTCGTCGCTTCCGAGACTTTCCGGCAGCGAGCAGACCGAACTATTAAAAAGAATAGCGGCGGGAGACGAAACGGCAAGGGAAACATTCCTTATAGCGAACGTGAGGCTGGTGCTTTCGGTAGTGAAAAAGTTTTATGGCAAGCGCGCCGACGCGGACGATATTTTTCAGGCGGGGTGTATAGGCCTTATAAAGGCGACAGATAACTTTAATTCCGATCTTAACGTGCAGTTTTCGACCTATGCGGTGCCTATGATTATAGGAGAAATAAGAAGGAATTTAAGGACTTCAAATTCGCTGAGAATCCCGCGTTCGATAAGAGATACTGCGTATAAAGCGTTGAAGGCTCGCGAAAGACTGGAATATTCGGGGAAAGAAGCCCGTCCCGAAGACGTCGCCGAAGAACTCGGCGTGGCTGTGTTCGACGTAACTTACGCAATGGACGCGATTTCGGATACGGTTTCGCTGTACGATCCGGTATATTCGGATAACGGAGACGAACTTCTTCTTATGGATCAGGTTACCGACGGCGATAAAGCCGAAGACGAAGCCGTAAACAAGCTCGACCTTAAAAAGGCTCTCGCGCTTTTACCGGAACGCGAACGCAAGATAGTTACTCTTCGCTACTTTATGGGCAAAACGCAGACCGAAATTTCGGAAGAAGTGGGAATTTCGCAAGCGCAGGTCAGTCGTCTCGAAAAGAATGCTCTTAAAGAAATGAAGAAAAAGATTTCGTAAATTTTGTATTATAGTTTATTACCGTCGCATAGAATAATAAAGGAATATCTCGTGTCACGGGGGCGGAAATATGGAACTCAGTTACTGCGATTTACAAAAGCGCGAAGTCGTCAGCGTAACGGACGGAAAATGCTTCGGGAAAATCGTCGATATGACGTTTTCGTTTCCACGCGGCGTTATAACGGGGATAACCGTCCCCGCAAAGAAGTCGATTTTTAACGTATTCGGATTTTACGAAAAATTGTTTATCGAAGATTATAAGATAAAAAAGATAGGAACGGACGTTATTCTGGTCGACCTGAATGCAAAAAAACCGGAACCGAAGCTTAAGCCTTGTAATCCGTGCGATCCGTGCGCGCCGATTTTTCCGCAGTGTCCGCCGAAAGCCCCTGAAAGAAGGGACTTTGGAGGACCACCCGATCCTTCTTCGTTTTACGAATAAAATCATAACCGTAAGTCCGCCGCCGACAAGCGGCGGCGCTTTCTTTTTAAATTGAGCGGTAAAATTTTAAAAAGGGTATTGAAAAACGAAAAAAGATATTATATAATATAAGCAAGGAAAATGATTTTAGCGGAGTTCAAAAAGCGACGAATCGTCGGACTGTAAAACACAAAAGGGACTTCCGCAAAAGATAAACTTAATAAATTACAATTGAATATTTAATAAAAATTACGTCCGCATAAGGGGGAAACAAAAATGAATTATAGCGCAAAAGACGTAAGGAACGTCGCTATCGTGGGACACAGCGGAGCAGGTAAAACTTCGCTTGCAGAAGCCATGCTTTTTAACGGCAAGTCTATAGACAGGCTCGGAAAAGTAGATACGGGTACTTCCGTAATGGATTTCGAAGAACAGGAAATTTCAAGAAAAATTTCGATTTCGTTATCCACGGCGTATACCGTCTGGAACGGCGTTAAAATAAATATAATAGACGTGCCGGGATTTTTCGACTTCGAAGCGGAAGTCGAACAGGCTATGCGCGCGGTAGGTTCGGCGATACTCGTTGCCGACGCTTCGGGCGAAGTCGCAGTCGGCGCCGAAAAAATGATAGAATATTCTCTCAGAAACAAAATACCGATGATTATTTTCATAAACGGTATAGACAAAGAGAACGCCGACTATCAGAAGACAGTTCAGGCGTTTAAAAACGTTTTCGGAAGAAAAATAGCGGAACTTCACGCGCCGATAATGAGAGACGGAAGAATGAAGGGTTACGTAAGTATAGTTTCGTCAAAGGCGTACGAATTCAATCCGGGAGGCAGACAGCAGGTAGAAATACCCGAAAACATGAAGGATGAAGTCGCTTCGGTAAAGGCGGAACTTATGGAATCCGCCGCCGAATCGGACGAAGCTCTTCTGGATAAATTTTTCACCGCCGGAACGCTTTCGAACGACGATATAATCGAAGGCGTAAAAATCGGTATAAAAAACTGCGACCTGATACCCGTTATGGGCGGTAGCGCGACAATGAATCTCGGCGTAATAAACCTTATGAACGAGATCGTGGATATAATGCCGTCCGCTCTTAAAAAGAATAAGGTAGAAGCAAAGAAACCGGACGGTACTTACGCCGATATTTCTTATAACGAAGCGGCTCCGCTCTCCGCGCAGGTATTCAAGACGGTTGTGGATCCGTTTGTCGGCAAACTCAATTATATAAGAGTATTTTCGGGCAAATTAAAATCCGGTATGACGGTTTATAATTCGACCACGGGCGAAAAAGAACGAATCAATCAGATTTATATACTTAAAGGCAAAAAACAGGAACCCGTTGACGAACTGAACGCAGGCGATATAGGTGCGGTCAACAAACTCAACAAAACGAATACGGGCGATACGCTCTGCGACGAAAACTTCAAAGTTAAATTCGCACCTATTCCCGTGCCGAAGCCGATGCTTTCGATGGCGATAGTTTCGACCGGTTCCGGCGACGAAGACAAAATTTTTACGGGACTTAACAAGCTTTCGGAAGAAGATTTGTCTTTCAAGGTCGAAAAGGACAACGAAACGGGCGAAATGATACTTAAAGGTCAGGGAGAAACGCAACTCGACGTTATTTCAAAGAAGTTAAAGACCAAATTCGGCTCCGACATTGTATTAAAGAAGCCAAAAATCGCTTATAAAGAAACGATAAAGGGCATGGCTGAAGCCGAAGGCAAACATAAAAAACAATCGGGCGGCGCGGGACAGTTCGGCGTTGCCGATATAAGATTCGAACCGGGTGCGGAAAACGGCGAATTCGAGTTTGTCGACGCTGTAGTCGGCGGGGCGGTTCCCCGTCAGTTTATACCTGCGGTCGAAAAGGGGCTTAGAGAAGCTGTGAAACACGGCGTTCTCGCAGGGTACCCGCTTATCAACCTGAAAGCAACGTTATACGACGGCAAATATCATCCTGTAGACAGTAAAGAAGTTGCCTTCGTATCCGCGGCAAAACTTGCTTACGATGAAGCTATTCCTAAGGCCAAGCCTACCATTTTAGAGCCGGTATATCTTCTTAAGATATATGTCCCGGACGAATATACCGGGGATATTTTAGGCGATATGAACAAACGCCGCGGAAGGATACTCGGTATGGAACCCGTTGACGGCAAACAGTGCGTTATGGCGGAAGTCCCTCTTGCCGAAATCTACAGATACTGCACCGATCTTCGCAGTATGACGCAAGGAAGAGGCAGATACGAAACGGACTTTGTAAGATACGAAGAAGTTCCGCCGTTGAACCAGGAAAAAATAATCGCGGAAGCGAAATCCGCCGAAAAATAGACGTATTGACTTTTTGTTGATACGCGGCTGTTAAAATAAAAATACATCAGGTCGGACGGTTTGCCTTTAATCGGCAGACCGTTTGTGCCGAAGAGAGGTAAAAATGATATTATCTGTTTGTCCGAATCCTTCGAGAGACTGCACGCTCGAACTCGACAGCCTGAACGTAGGCAGACTTAACAGAATCAGAAACAAGGTCGAAACATATTCGGGCAAGGCTCTTAACGTTGCGATAGGCGTTTCTCGTCTCGGAGCGGACAGCTTTGCAAGCGGCTTTATGTTCGAAGACGGCGGAAGTTTATTCGAAGACCGTCTTGAAAGAGAGAACGTAAAGTACGATTTTGTAATGAATAAAGGCTCGGTGAGAGTGAATTACAAAATTATCGACAACAAATCCATGCTGACGGAAATAAACGACAAAGGGGACGAAGTGTCTTTGGATAAGCAAAAAGAACTTTTGTCTCTTATAGGGAAGCTCTCCGAAAACGCTTCCATCGCCGTTATTTCGGGCAGCCTTCCGAAGGGCGTCGATCCGTTCTTTTACTACGAAGCCGTTTCTTCCGTAAAAAGCGGCGTTAAAGTAGTCGTCGACGCCGAAAAGGATAATCTTAAAGCGGCGCTAAAACACGAACTTTATCTTATAAAACCGAATCTTAACGAACTTGAAGAAATTGCGGGCGAAAGTCTTAATTCAAAGAGCGAGATTTTATCCGCTGCGGGTATTCTGCTTGATAAGGGCGTGAAAAATATTATTGTTTCGTTAGGAGCCGAAGGCGCAATTTTTACCGACGGTTCGAACAGTTATTTCTGTAAGAGCGCAAGCGTTGCCGTAAATTCTACCGTCGGAGCGGGGGACAGCATGGTCGCTTCCGCCTGCGTTCAGATCGAAAAGGGCGCAGACAGCAAGGAAATTTTAAGATGCGCCGTCGCTGCCGGAACGGCTTCGATAATAACGCCCGGCACGAATCTTTTTTACAAGGATAAGTACGAAGAAATTTATAAAAGATTAAAAGTCGAAAAACTTTGATTTTTTGTAATAGTGCATTCGTTTTATATAATTACGCTTAAAACTGTATTTTTGTAATATATATTGTAATTAAAAAGTCCGCTTTTTGCGGACTTTTTTGAGTTTTAAAGCGGATAAACACCTTAAATGGAAAAAATAGAGAGTATTTTTGAATTAATTTCTAAGGTCTATAAAATCTTCGCCGTCGATAATCGTTATCGGATCGTTTTCGGCTATGAGCTCGAAATAGCAGTAATTTACTTTATATCTTCTTATTTTATAAACGTTGCGTTTATCGTCCGAGTAACAAAGTTTGCCGTCATAAAGGCACTTGTCGCACTTTGAACCCGCAGCGACTTTGTACGGGCAGTGCGCAAACGTCATAAGCGGGGGATTGCCGCAGTAAGAATAAGTTCCTTTTAAGTTTTCGCGGCTTTCTATGCTTTTTATAATGTAATCGAATCCGAAGTTATACAGAGTCGCAACGGTGTACGAATTGTATGCGTTTAAGCCGATGCCTGCTATCGTCGGACGCTTTTTGAGGTACCTGAATCCGTAATAATTGTTAGCGACTATTCCTGTTTTTATTTCTTTATCCGAGACGGATAAAAGCTCGTCGATTTTGATAATTTCTTTGCCTGTAAGAAGTACGGGAAGATATAAAAAGTATTCGGTAAAGCCGCTATACTTGATTTTGTTTATAAAGTCATAAAGTACGGTTTCGGTATAACAGGTCGGTTGAAACACTACCGTGTATTCGCTTTTATTATCTTTTGACAAGAATAGATCGAGTTCGTTTTCGGTAATTAAAGCGAATTTATTTTTTTTCTTTTTATCGATAAACGGATAGGGAAATTTTGCCGACAAATCGTATTTTTGGACAGGCCTAAATGTGATTTTTTTAGTAAGAAGGGAAACTGCATTACGCCTTAATTCGTTTAAAGCGGCGGACCTTATAAACACGCCGTCGCTGTTAAGAGTAAGGTTTTTAAGGTAAAACGGAGTATCCGTAAGTTTGAATTTTGTCTTAAGCTCTTCTTCGGTAAGGGGAGAATTTTTAGCCTTTTCAAGAACTTCTTCGCCGGTAAAAGTTACGGTAAAATTACCCGATTCAAGAGTTAAAACAGGTAAATTCGCGGAATAAAAATCGGCTTTTACTTCGAGCGGAATACGGCGTTTTTCAAACAGAACGGAACTTTCGTATTTGCTGTCCGAAGTTTTGTAAACGAAGTCGCCTTCTTTTATATTGCCGGAAGTAATAAATATTTCGGCAAAATTACCGTTTTTATTGACGTTGCCGGCGCCTGCAGACGCGACTTCGGTAAGGGTATTGTTTATGACTCTGAAAAATTTAAGTCCGTCGCTTTTGTTAACGGGGGACGAAACCGAAAGAGTAAGTTTGTAAAGAGTTTTGAATTTTTCTTTTTTTACTACGGTTCCGATTTTTTCGCCGTTGTGAGTTTGGTTTATTACGTCGATTATATTGTCGTTATCGTATAAATATGCGGTTTCGTTATATTTCCCGCGGGAAAAAATTTTGCTTAAACCCTTTATTTCGTCATCGGCTCCGTTCGGCGTAAGATTTTTCGTTATCGCTTTTTTATATGCGGATACCGCTTTTGCGACGTAAGCGGCGCGTTTAAGTCTGCCTTCGATTTTGAATGAAGTAACGCCGGCTTCGTAAAGAGTTTTAAGGCTTTTTATAAGGCAAAGATCGTTTGTCGATAAAAGGTGACCGCTTTTTATCTGTATTTTTGCCTGATTTTTATCGTCGGCTCTTTTAAACGCAGCGTAATTGAGACGACAGAGCTGTCTGCATTTGCCGCGGTTGCCGCTCATTCCGCATTTCAGCGAAGACATGTAACAGTTGCCGGAGTATGAAACGCATAGCGCACCCTGAACGAAAAATTCGATCTCGAGATTTGTATGTTCTTTTATGGCTTTTATGTCTTCGAGTTTTGCTTCTCTTGCGAGAACGACTCGGGTAAAACCCAAATTTTCGAATACTTTCGCTCCGTCAAGATTGGCTACTCCGGCCTGTGTGCTTGCGTGCAAAACCGCATCGGGGAAGAGGGTTTTTATAAGAACCGCCATGCCGAGATCCTGTATTATAAATGCGTCTACACTTGCGTCTGTGCAGGCTTTTATAACCGAAATAAATTCGTCCTTTTCGCTGTCCGAAATAAGAATATTGACCGTAACGTAAACTTTTATGCTGTAAACATGGGCGTATTTTACAATTTCGCCTATATTTTCTTTGGTGAAGTTTTCGGCTTTAATGCGCGCGTTGAAGTCTGAAAGTCCGAGATATACGGCATCTGCGCCTGCGTTTATCGCGGCATAAAAACTTTCGGTATCGCCGGCGGGGGCTAAAACTTCGGGCGGAGTATTAAGTTCGTGCGGAATATTTTTGTTATCGGTCATTGTAATTTATGGTATCGTTTCGGCAATACAGGTATTATAAAATATAGCCTTTCAGCAGTGGTCGTGTTTATGGTTGGGGTTATTTTCGCAGGATGAGTCCTTGCAGTTTTTACAAAGTTCGTTTTCGTCTATTTTAAGGTCGGGCATACATTTGTCGCAGTTGTGTTTATGCGTATGCGAGCATTTTTTGCCTTTTAGTTTTTCGATTCCCGAAATGATAACGTCGATCGCTATGTGAAGAATGAAAAGGGAAATCAAAAGCGACATTACGCTGTCTACTACGGAATTATGAAAGAGTTTTACAGAAACTACGCCGATTATCGTCGCGATAGAAGTAAACGCGTCCGCCGCCTGATGCCATGCATTTGCGGTAAGAGGAGCGTAATCGATTTTCTTTGCGGTTTTTACGGTAAATACGAAGATAAAAATTTTGGTTAAAATCGAAATTGCGGAAACTATTATTTCTATAAAAGAAAATTCCGACTCGTTTTCGCCTTTTATAAGAGCTTTTAAGCTGTCGCCGATAAGATCGCCTGCGGTGAATAAAAGTATCGCAGCCATTACTATAGAAAAGGCGAATTCGATTTTCGCGTTTTTCTTTTTGGCGGCTTCGTCCGAAGCGTTTTTAAATAGCGCGGCGGAGACGATAACTACTATCGTGCTTAACACGTCCGAAACGGAGTGAGCGGCGTCCGAAATCATCGCTCTGGAACCGCCGAGAACGCCCGCCACGACTTTGGCGACCGCGAGAAGAACGTTCAGTGCGACGGTTATAAACGATATCTTATAAATAATCTTTCTTTTTTCTTCCGCGGTGTATTTATAATTTCCGGAAGGGGATTCAAGAGAATTTTTCATTGTTTTTGCTTTATAAATCCGGTTTAATGTACAGAAGCCGTTATAAAAACGGCTTCGTAACGTTTATTATTTTACGCTTTGATGAGGGCCGCTGCGCCGATTATACCTGCGTCGTTGCCGTTTTTGGCAATCAGAATTTCTGCCTTCGGGGCGTTTTTGAAGCCGTAATCGTGGGCTTCGAGATAATCTTTAATCATATCGGCAAAATACTGTCCCTGACCGGAAATACCGCCGCCGATAACCATCGCTTCCGGACGGAAAATATTCATAAAAGACATCATGCTTTCGGCAAGGTACATAACGTAATTGTTTACGACTTTTGTAGCGGCTTTGTCGCCGTTCTTAAATGCGGTGAATGAGGTGAGACCGTCCGTTTTTTCGATGTCGCCGCCGACGAGTTCCCACATTTTTGAAGATTTGTCGGCTTCCATCGCTCGTTTTGTGTCTCTTATAAGAGCGGTCGCGGAAGTATATGCTTCGATGCAACCTGATCTTCCGCACGAACAGTGTTCGCCGCCGAGAATAAGGGTGACGTGTCCGAGTTCGGTTCCTTTTGAAGCACCGCCTTCGTAAAGTTTTTTGTTTATTATAACGCCGCCGCCGACGCCGGTTCCCAAAGTCAGCATGACCACGTCGTTATATCCTTTCGCAACGCCGAAAATCGCTTCGCCCAATGCGGCTACGTTCGCGTCGTTAGAGACTTTTACGATCGTTTCGAAACGCTTTTTTAGCATGTCCACGATATCGACGTTAACCCAGCCGAGATTGTACGCGCGGTCGATTCTTCCTATCGCGCTCGAAATAATTCCGGGGGAACCTATGCCGATTCCCGCAATATCGTTTATCGTAAGATTGTTTTTATAAAGAACTTCGTCCACCATGTCGCCGATGTCCGAAATTACCTTTTCGGGATCGTTGAGTACGGTTTTTACTCTTGTTTTATATAATACTTTGCCTTCATCGTCGACAAGACCGGTCTTGACGCTCATTCCGCCGATGTCCACGCCGATATAATACATAAAATTTACCTCTCTGATTTTTATTTATACATTATAATATAATTCTGCCGAATAATCAAGCGGTATTGAAATTTTTAGAAATTTTCGGTTTGTTTTAATGGTTTACTCTATGAAAATTTTTATGAGACGGTTTTCGGTATTAACCGCAAGTTAAGATTATAAAATTTTTTTTGTAATCCCCGTGCGAAAAAATATGGTGTAAAATATATAGTGTATACAATATATATGAAAATAAAAACAAGAAGAAAAATATAAAAGGCGTAATGACCGTAACCGGAGCCGCAGATGAGCGTGGCTGTCGCAAGAAGAATCGGATACGGCAAAAGATAGCGTTCGGCGGTTATAAAATCAAAAACGGCGTCAAAAAAGAAAATAAAAATTAAAAAAAGAAAGAAATATTATCGGATTTAATTTCATAAAATAATAGTAAGAAGAAAGCGACTTTTGATTAATGTCGCTTTTTACGTCGATTTTTGTCTCTTATCAAAAGGGTAAAGCGGTAAAAAACAAAAAATAAAAAAAATTAAAAAAACTTTATAAAAACACTTGATTTATTTCTTCGGATTTGATATATTATAACGGCAAAGCAAGAGTTGGTTCTGTTCGGGAGCTTAGCTCAGCTGGGAGAGCATCTGCCTTACAAGCAGAGGGTCACAGGTTCGAGCCCTGTAGCTCCCACCATTATTCTTGCTTTTCGGTGCGGGAACGGCTCAGTGGTAGAGCGTCACCTTGCCAAGGTGAATGTCGCGGGTCCGAATCCCGTTTCCCGCTCCATTTTTTTTGCGAATTTTTCGCAAAGCTCGGCGCCATAGCCAAGAGGTAAGGCTCGGGTCTGCAAAACCCTCACCCCCAGTTCGAATCTGGGTGGCGCCTCCAGATTTGACCGCTTGATAGCGGTCATTTTTATAATAAAAATGTTTTTCATACCGTCGGTTTCGATCCGAACTTTTATAACGTAATCGCAAATTAAAGTAAACCGGCTATTTTTTACAAGTTTTTAGCATAAAAATGATGAAAAATTAACCGGATTTTGCGTTAAATTCCGCCGCTTGCGTATTATAATAATAAAAGAGCAAAAAATTACGGGAGGAATAAATGTATGAATATAACGGTATATCTTGGAGCAATGGAAGGAAACGATCCCGCTTTGAAACCCGCTGTGAAAGAACTCGGAACCTGGATAGGCGAAAGCGGAAACGATCTCGTCTACGGCGGCTCGAAGTCCGGACTTATGGGAGTGCTTGCGGAAAGCGTCCTTAACGCCGGCGGCAAAGTAACCGGAGTCGAACCTAAATTTTTCGTCGACGCGGGACTTGTTTACGACGATATAACAAAGCTTATAGTGACCGATACTATGGCGGAACGCCGCGCGCATATGATAGAACTCGGAAAGGTTTTTATAACGTTCCCGGGCGGAACGGGAACGCTTGAAGAAGTATCGGAAATAATGTGTAAAGTTTCGCTTAAACATCTCGACGCGCCTTGCATAATTTATAATCTTAACGGTTATTACGATCATCTTAAAGGACTTCTGGACAAGATGATAAAAGACGGGCTTTCTACTGAAGAAAGGCAAAAAGGCTTCTATTTCGTTAAAAGTCTCGACGAGATAAAGAAAATAGTGGAAGATTTTAAAGAGGAAAAGGGGATAGAGTAATCCGGTGGTTTATATAAATTCGGATTATCGATCTGTTTTGACATAAAAATAAGCAAAAAAACCGCTCTGCGCTATACGCAGGGCGGTTTTGATCTATTTCGTTTCAGTCTTTTTTGAGAAGATTGTCGTCGTCGAAGTAATTTATCTTCATTGCGCTTCTTACTTCCTGTAAAGTTTCGTAAGCGGCTTTTTCGGCTTTCCGGCAGCCGTTCATAAGAATGGCGTATACTTCGGGGAGTTTTGCTTCCCACATTTTACGGCGTTCTCTTATTGGAGCGAGTTCGGTCTGTAATACGTTGTTAAGGAATTTTTTAACGGTTACGTCGCCGAGACCGCCGCGTTCGTAATGCGCCTTAAGTTCGTCAAGATTGTTGTATTCGGGCAAAAATTCTTTGAAATGTTCGTCTTTTGCGAAGGCTTGCAGATAAATGAATACGGGGTTGTTTTCGGTATGCCCCGGATCATCCTTTCTTAAATGGGTGGGATCGGTGAACATCGACATAACCTTAGTTTTTATAACGTCGGGTTCGTCAGATAAATAGATGCAGTTTCCGAGCGATTTGCTCATTTTTGCCTTTCCGTCGATTCCGGGAAGTCTTAGACATGCCTTATTTGAGGGGAGAACGATGTCCGGTTCTACAAGCGTTTCGCCGTATACTTCGTTGAATTTATGAACAATTTCGCGCGCTTGTTCGATCATGGGCTTCTGATCTTCGCCCGCAGGAACGGTGGTAGCCTTGAAAGCGGTAATATCCGCGGTCTGGCTTATCGGATAGCAGAAAAAGCCAACGGGAATGCTCGCTTCGAAATTCTTCTGCTGGATTTCCGCCTTTACGGTGGGGTTACGCTGAACTCTCGAAACGGTTACTAAGTTCATATAATAAAAGGTGAGTTCAGTAAGTTCGGGAACCATCGACTGTATAAAAATACAGGACTTTTCGGGATCGATTCCGCAAGCCAGATAATCGAGCGCGACCTGTAAAATATTCTGTCTGACCTTTTCGGGATGTTCCGCATTGTCTGTAAGAGCCTGCGCATCGGCGATCATAATGTAAATTTCGTCGTAATTTCCCGAATTCTGAAGATTAACCCTTTCTCTGAGAGAACCGACGTAATGTCCTACGTGAAGTCTGCCTGTGGGACGGTCGCCGGTTAAAATTATCTTTTTCATAAACTTTCCTTTAAGTATAGAATGTATTTATTAAAAATTATATCACCCGAAGATAATTATGTCAACAGCGAAAATCACTTGTTTTATAAAATATATGATATAAACAGCACAAAACGCTTTGAAACGGTCGCAATAAAAAAATAGGGAAAATATTAAATAAAATAAACGCTTATCCGTTGACACGGGCGGAATAATTTGGTATAATCGAAAAGAATTTAAGATTTGCCGCTGTGGCGGAATAGGCAGACGCAAGGGACTTAAAATCCCTCGATGTAACAGTCGTATCGGTTCAAGTCCGATCAGCGGCACCAAAAGCGGATTCGCGTTCGTCGAGTCCGTTTTTTATTTTAAAAGGGTTCCCGGAAACGTCGAATCCGAGACTACGAATTTTGAAAGGTTTATAAAATAGATTTATGAAATTATTCAGCGATATTTTACTTTATACTACGTTTTTGCTCGCTACGGGCTCGCTTATAACATGGTTTATAATTTTCGATAAAAAGATGAAGGCGCTTTTATCCGAAAACGAGCTTGACGAAGATTTGCCCAAAAGAAAAAAGAGGGCTTATCTTATCGGAATTTATCTGCCGATAATTATAATAGTTCCGCTTTTTGCGCTGGCTCTCGGAGGGTTTTTCGGGGGAGGCGTTCCGAAAGCTTTAAGCGGCGAGGTCGAAGGCGCGGCGCTTATTATACCGTTATTCGTTCCGGTTATTTCGGCTATCGTCGTAATATGGCTTACAGCAAAATACATGGATAAATTAGTGAGAAAACTTTCTCTTAACGTTTCCGAAAAAACAGAAAGCGAGTTTTATTCCGAACTCGGCGGAAGTTTTAATCAAAGGAAAATTAAAGACGCCGGTAAAAAGCTCGTTAAAAAATACGGTAATAACATTGTCCAAAACGTCGGAGTTATACTTTTTATTGAGGCGCTTATTCTGTACTTTGTCATAATGATGTTTACTCTTTTTGTTATAGTTTATCGTTCGGGACTATTGGTAGTGGTTTAATAATACCTGTATTGCCGAAATTATACCGAATTTTTAAAAAAAGTTGTATAAAAAGGACTGAAAATGACACTGTCTCTTGTAATTGCGGGCGTTGCCGCGGTTGTGATAATTTTATCGGTTTTGTTTTTCCCTGAAATAAAAATCGGAAAAATAAAACTTGCTTCTTACTGGATAGTCGCTCTTATAGGGGCGGCTTTTATGCTGATACTAAAGGTAGTAAGAGTAGAAGAAGTTATTAAAGAAGTAACGGCCGATACGGCGGTTAATCCGCTAAAAATTCTCGCTTTGTTTTTGTCGATGACTTTATTTTCGGTATATCTCGACGAGCTGGGGTTCTTTTCGTATTTGTCCGAAAAAGTTCTTGTCGTGGCGAAAAACAGTCAGAAGAAGCTTTTTTTATGTCTTTATCTGACGGTTTCGGTACTGACTGTTTTTACGTCTAACGATATTATAATTCTTACTTTTACGCCGTTTATATGTGCTTTCTGCAAAAGGTCGGGGATAGATCCTAAGCCGTATTTGTTTTCGGAATTCGTCGCGGCGAACACATGGAGCATGGCTCTTATAATAGGTAATCCCACAAATATCTATATCGGCGGTAGCAGCGGTCTTACGTTTTTCGGCTACTTTTCGGTAATGATTTTGCCGACGATCGCTTCCGGAACGGTATCTTTTTTGATATTGTATCTTTTATTTAATAAATCTCTATGTAAAAAAAACGAAATAGACAACGTAAAAACGGCGGAGATAAAGAACAAATTTTTGCTGTATATAGGACTTGTCGCTTTAATATCGTGCATAATTTTGCTTGCCGTTTCGTCATATATAAATATCGAAAGCTGGATTATCTGCGTAAGCTTGTTTGCTGCCGAGCTTCTGATAACGGTAATTTATCTTGTCGTAAAAAGGCGGGGAGCGGGATTTATACTCTCGGTAATAAAACGCGCGCCGTACGAACTTATTCCGTTTATTTTGTCGATGTTCGTTATAGTTTCTTCTCTTAAGTCATCGGGAGCGACGGAACTTTTGAAGTCGTTTTTAGAAGGGTTCGACGAAATATTTTCGTACGGAATATCGTCTTTTTTGTGTTCGAACTTAATAAACAATATTCCTATGAGCGTACTGTTTTCAACGGTAACGGTATCGGTGAAATCGACCTATGCAACGATAATAGGATCTAATCTCGGAGCGATATTTACGCCGGTCGGCGCGCTTGCGGGAATAATGTGGTCGGGGCTGTTAAAAAATAACGGGATAAAATTTTCTTTCAAAGATTTTATAGTTTACGGAGCGGCTGTTTCGGTCCCGTCGCTTATAACGTGTCTTGCTGTACTCGGTTTGGTTTTATAGCCGCATATCGGATATGAACTTTAACCCCCGATATATCGGAAATAACTTTCAAATAAAAAAAAGGCGGACTGCTCCGCCTTTTTTATGCGACAACTTTTTATGTATTTTTGTATAGAAGCAAAAGTTTTCGCATTGATCTTTACTTATTTGCAGCCGCAACCGCCGAAAAGATTTCCGCCGTTTTTGCAGAAGCAGCAAACGAGAGCGATTATCACGGGGAGAGCGTAGCAGTTATTGAAGAGCCCGCATATACCGCCGTTTTTGCATACGCAGAGAACGAGAAGAATTATGAGTAAGTAAAGATAACAGTTGTTATCGAGTCCGAAACAATTCATATATGTACCTCCGAATTTCGGTCCGCAGGTTTTTTTTCGTTTGATTCGCCGCGGGACCTTTCGTTATTATAATAAGCGTTACGGCAAAAAATTGTTACTTTGCCGGAATCTGCGGCTTTACCGTTTGTTTTTGTTCGGATTTTATAAAAGATATGAAAAGTTTTTCATTTTAAAAAGACAGCATTCCGACCGCAATTTGAATGAAAAGTTTTATAACCGCATAGCTTTATGTGAAAAAAGAATATATAAAACCCAAAAAACAGCTGAAAACTCTTTAAAAAAATTGCAATCGGGCAATAATAATGTTAAAATACAAAAAGCGGATACCTTTAAGGATTCGACTTTATTTATTTTTCCAGGTCGGCGGGAGCCGTAACCGGAACGGATATTCTTTACGAAATCCGATTTTGAGGTGATTTATGGAAACTACAAAATTATCAAAGGCAAAAAAGCTCTCTTATTTTGCCATACTCACGGCGATAGTGCTTATTCTTCAGTTTACCGGCAGCGCGATAAAAATCGGCGCGGTAACTCTTAACTTCGTACTCATTCCTATTGTTCTTTGCGGAATACTTTTAGGCTGGGTATACGGCGCTCTTATGGGGTTTATAGTAGGGCTTGTCGTGCTTTTATCGGGAGTTATAGGCATGGACGGATTTACAAACGTTCTGTTTGCCGAAAACCCGCTTGTAATAACGCTCGTTTGCATTTTAAAAACTACTCTTGCGGGAGCCGTCGGCGCACTTGTTTATAAAGTTTTGCATAAAAAACATGAATATCTCGGAACCGTCGTTTCGGCGGCGAGCGTACCCGTCGTAAATACCGGCGTATTTATCTTAGGTATGCTTTTGATGAAAAACGCTCTTGTAAAAAGCGGCTTTATCGACGGCGGTACTTCCGCTTTATACGGAATATGCGTGGGTATTGTCGGAATAAACTTCGTTTTCGAATTTTTGCTTAATATAATTCTCGCTCCGGCGATTTACAAGGTAATACAGGTGGTCGGCAAGTCGTTGGGCAGAAACGATTATGCGGAAGAAACCGAAAAATCCGAAGATAAAACTAACGAAAAAGAGGAACAATAATGTTACTTGCGATCGATATAGGAAATACCAATATAAAATACGGAGTATTCGACAAAGATTCTTTAAAAGCGAGTTTCAGAGTTTCGTCCAGACTTAATCGTACCGCAGACGAATACGGAGCAGTACTTTTAAATCTATTGTCGAGCGAAAAGATTACGGTAAAAGACATTGACGGAATAATAGTTTCGTCGGTTATTCCGTCGCTTAATTATACGATACGTCATATGTGCGAATTTTTCTTTAACGTAACGCCGCTTTTTGTCGGACACGGCATAAAAACGGGACTTAACGTTAAAGCGGATCATCCGAAAGAAGTCGGCGCGGACAGAATAGTTAACAGCGTTGCGGCATGGCGTAAATACGGCAAAAACGGCGAACCGCTCGTTGTTATAGACTTCGGAACGGCAACGACCTTCAATATACTTACCGACGCGACGTTTATCGGCGGCGTTATCGCTCCCGGAATAAAGACTTCGCTCGAAAGTTTGGTAAGCGGCACGGCGCAGCTTCCGATGATAGAATTGAAGGCGCCCAAAACCGTAATCGCGAGAGATACCGAAACGAATATGCAGGCGGGTATAATTTTCGGCTTTGCAGGTCTTGTCGAAAAGATAGTCGGAAAGATCGAATCCGAACTCGGAGTGGACAGCATCAAAGTCGTCGCGACCGGAGGCATGGGCGAAGTAATAGCCAAAGAAGTTTCTGTAATAACGACTTTTGACAGAAAACTTACGCTTGAAGGTCTTAAAATTATTTACGACCTGAACGTAAAGGTCTTATATTAAAGTTTATACCGGACTTTAATTTTTGCGAAGGACTTACATATGAAAAATCAGCAGACCGAAAAGACAAACGTAATGAGAATATTCGATCAGAAGAAGGTCGTTTATACGCCGCATTGTTATCTGATGTCGGGCGCAATCAGCGGAATAGACACGGCCGCCGCGCTTAACGAACCCGTCGAAAGGGTTTTCAAGACACTTGTAACGGTAGGACACAGCAGAAACCATTACGTTTTTCTTGTTCCCGTGGATAAAGATCTCGATCTTAAAAAGGCGGCTTCGGCGGTAAACGAAAAGAGTATCGAGATGATTAAATCGAAAGATCTTTTAGGACTTACCGGATATATACACGGAGGATGTTCGCCTGTCGGAATGAAAAAGACTTTTAAGACCGTTATAGACGACACCGCAAAGGATTTTGAGACTATATATTTCAGCGCGGGCAAGATAGGATATCAGGTCGAAACGAACATTTCTGAACTTAAAAAGGTAATAGACTTCGACCTCAAAGACGTAAAAGGCGATAAGATATAACGATTTAACGGGGAAGAATAAATAAAATGTTGTACGATACCGCTATATTAGGTTCGGGCGTCGCAGGCATTTCCGCCGCGCTCACATTAAAAAATCTTAATAAAACTTTTATTCTTTTCGGAAGTGGCGACTTGTCGCTTAAAATAAAAAAAGCGGAGAGAATAAGCAACTTTGTCGGATTAAAAAAGATCTCGGGAGAAGAACTTTACAAAGCGCTTAAAGGTCAGCTCGAATCGGAAAACATTGCGGTTACCCGAAAAAACGTTATAGGAATTTATAATTTAGGCGATAAATTCGGCTTGGCGACGGAAAGCGAAATTTTCGAAGCGAAAACCGTTATAATAGCGACGGGTTCCGAAATAAAACCTGGTATAGAAGGCGAAGCGGAATTTCTGGGCAGAGGAGTAAGTTATTGCGCTCCGTGCGACGGCGGACTTTACCGCGGCAAAACGGTAGCCGTAATATGTTACGACGAAGAACTTTTAAGCGAAGTAACTCTTTTATCGGGCATAGCTAAGACGGTAAAACTCATTCCGCTGTATAAAGAAGTAAAAAGCGTAACCTTCCAGTCGAACGTCGAAGTCGTAAATGATATTCCCGTAAAAATATCGGGCGGAATGAAAGTCGGCGAAGTGATATGTAAAAATTCTTCGGTATCTGCGGACGGGATATTTATTCTTAAAAAAGCATATCCGGCGACTTCGCTCGTAAAAGGTCTTAAAACAGAGGACGGGCATATTTTTATAAACAGAAAAACGGAAACGAATATCCCCGGGTGTTTTGCCGCGGGCGATTGTACAGGCGCGCCTTATCAGTATGCGAAGGCAATAGGAGAAGGCAACGTTGCGGCGTTTTCCGCAGCGGAATATATAAACAAAAACAAATAAATTTTTAACAGAGAGGATAAAACAATGCAACTTAAAAACATTATAAAAACCGCGCTTTTTACAGCGATCATTGCTGTTTGCACGCTTGTTTCGATTAAAATGCCGACAGGGGTATCTCTTACCTTACAGACCTTTGCGATAGCCCTTGCGGGATTCTTTCTCGGATGGAAGTACAGCGCGTTTGCGGTTCTTGCGTACATACTTTTAGGAGTAATAGGTGTTCCCGTATTTTCGAACTTTCAGGCGGGACCGCAGGTTCTTTTCGGACTTACGGGCGGTTTCATTTTCGGATTTATTCCTTTTGCGATGCTCTCCGGCATAAGATTTAAAAGCAGAATTTTAAGAATAGTATTCTCGTTTATAGGTCTTATGGTCTGCCACGTTCTGGGCGTAGCTCAGTTCGCGGTTTTGTATAAAATAACTTTCTGGAAATCGTTCCTCCTCGTTTCGGTTCCTTATCTTATCAAGGATGCGGTGTCGATTATTCTGGCATACCTTATTGCTTACGCGGTAGAAAAGCGCTGCCCGCAGGTCATGGTCGGAATTAAGACCGAAGACAACAACGCAACTCCGAACACTGTCGCTTAAAATAAAAACAGACAAGCTTCTCGGACTTGATTAAAATTAAATCATAATTAAAAACTCCGCTTCTCGGCGGAGTTTTTTTATTTATTAAGTATTTAAGCGTTTTGCTGTTTGCGGTTTATTATAAAAGTTATTGCGGCGATTATTATTCCGTATCCTAAAACCCATAAAATATGGGGGAAGATGGCGGCAAAGTTGCCTTTTAATGCTTCGGCCGCAGGCTTAACAGTATGTATGAACGGTAAAACTTTTACTGTTTTGTAAAAGTTGCCCATTGTTTCGACGGGCATAAACACGCCGCCGAATATCCCGGTAACGGTAACTATTATCGAAGCGAACGGAGCTCCCTGCTTTTCGTTTTTGGCGATCGAACCTATAAGTATGCCGGTTAGAATATAAAAGAGTTCCGACGGAATAAGGTATATAAATGCGATCAGAAGATTAAGGTTAATTTTAAGTCCGAATATCGTCGCAATCGCAAAAAAGAGTACTTTCTGTAAAAATGCTATCGGTACAAGGGCGAAAAAGTAACTCGAAAGGACTGTGATTTTTTTGACGGGCGCAATTCGGATTCTGTTTATGAATTCGGTATTTTTGTCGGACGCTATCAGATTACAGCAAAAAAGCGTTAAAAAAGTAAATCCGAAAACGCAGATGCCTGCGGAATAATTTTCGAGCGTGAAGTTGACCGGAATATCCGGCATAGACTTAAAAATAATCCGCATCAGGACGAGCATGAAGACAGGGAAGAGTAAGCAGAATATAAGGGAAAGCGGATCTCTTATGATTTCTTTAAAATTTCTTTTGGTTAACGCGTAAAGTTTAGTCATCGTAGTCTCCTTCGACGTCTTTTGCGAGAGCTATAAACGCTTCTTCGAAATTTTTCGCACCCGAAAACGACGTAATTTCTTCGGGAGAACCTTCTGTAACGAGTCTGCCGCGTTTCAATATACCGATTTTATCGGCTAAGGCTTCGGCTTCTTCGAGATAGTGTGTGGTTAAAATAACCGTTACGCTTTTTTTAAGTTCTTTTATGATTTCCCACAAGTTTCGCCTTGCGAGAACGTCGAGCCCTAAGGTAGGTTCGTCGAGTATCAGAATTTTCGGATCGGCGATAACGGACATTGCGATCGAAAGCCTGCGTTTTTGTCCGCCCGAAAGTTTTTTCGCACGGACTGTTTCCTTTTCGGTAAGACCAAATTTTTTAAGATGATTATTCACGGCTTCATTTAAGTTTTTAGCGTTGTAAAGGGTGGCGATAAGCTCTAAATTTTCTCTCACCGTAAGATTGTTTGCGACTGCGGTTTCCTGAGGTGAAACGCTTACGATCTTTTTGATTTTATCGGGGGATTCGTCTATATTTATTCCGTTGACGACAACGCTTCCCGAAGTTTTTTGAATCAAGCCTGAAATAATCTTTACGGTGGTCGATTTGCCGGCGCCGTTAAGTCCTAAAAGGGCGTAAATCCCGCCGTCGTTTATTTTAAGATTAAGCCCGTCTACGGCTTTAAGTTTGCCGTATTTTTTTACGAGATTACTAATTTCAATCATTTTTGCTCGCCTCGAAGATTTTTTTTGCGAATTCGAGATAATCTTCATGCTTTGCTATGGCGATTCCGCGTTCCAGATCTCCGAAAAGAAGAAGAGAATCGCCTTTTTTAAGATTAAAAAGATCTCTGGCTTCTTTCGGAATAACTATCTGACCTTTTTCGCCGAGCTTCGCGCTCCATATGAATTTGGTCTGTTTTGCGGCTTCGTCTTTTTTATTTTCCATAAATTCCTACCTTTCCTACATTTCATACTTTACCCTATTATACGACTTTATAAAAAACGTGTCAATACCTTATTGTAATATTATTGTAAAATATTATAAATTAAGGCTTATAAACATAAAACTCGCTTGCAAACAAAAAAAGAATGTTGTATAATTTGTTTGTAATAAAGAATTTGTAATTAAAGAGTAAAGCTCTTAATAAACGGCAAGCGGGGCGGTGCGATATTTTTAGGATAACGGTAACTTCGGCTTCGGGTATAGAAGCCATAACGAAAAAAGAAATTTCAAGGCTCGGCTACGGCGATCATCCTGCCGAAAACGGAGCCATAACTTTGGAAGGATCGGAACTCGACGTTGCGAGACTCAATATGTTTTTAAGAACCGCCGACAGGGTGTATATAGTTCTTAAAGAGTTCCCGTCGTACACCTTCGACGATATTTACGATAACGTGTACGAATTCCCGTGGGAAGACTATATGCAGCCGGACAGCGAAGTTCTGGTCGACGGCAAGTGTGTAAAGAGTACGATATTCGCTATCTCCGCCACGCAGAAAGTCGTTAAAAAAGCTATAATGAACAGGCTTTCGGATAAATACAAGACGAAAAATCTTTCCGAATCGGGCGAAAGGTTCAGAGTTTACTTTTCAAACGTAAACGACAAATTTTCGCTTATGCTGAACACCAGCGGTCCGGGACTTCATAAAAGGGGATACCGCGATTACGTCGCAAAGGCTCCCATAAAAGAAACGCTCGCTTCGGCGATGCTGATGCTTTCCGATTTTTATTACGACAAGACTTTCGTCGATCCGTTCTGCGGTTCGGGTACTTTCGTGATAGAAGCGGCGAATATCGCTCTTAACATCGCGCCCGGCAAGTACAGGTCGTTCGATTATACGGGATGGAGCTTCTTTGATAAAACGGCTTATAAATCCGCTCTTACCGAAGCTATGGATAAAGAGAAAGATTATAAGCTTGATTTTTACGGCTCCGACATAGACGGCAAGGCGATAAATCTTGCCGAACGCCACGCCGAAAACGCCGGACTTACGGGTAAAATAAAGTTCTTTAAGAAAGATATAAAAGATTTTGACTTTACGGAGCCTTTCGGAACGATAGTAACCAATCCGCCTTACGGCGAAAGACTTATGGACAAAGAAAACGTTAACGGTTTATATAAAACTCTCGGTAAGGTTTATTCGAAGCTCGACAACTGGTCGCTGTTTCTGATAACTTCGGCGGACGGGTTCGAAAGAGCTTTCGGCAGGCGCGCCGATAAAAACAGAAAGGTATTCAATTCGGATCTCGAATGCAGAATATACGAATATTTCCGTAAAGAAAAGTATTTCAGAAACGGAAAGAAAGGAGAAAACAATGATTGACGGAAAATTGCTCGTCGAAAAACTCGTTCGTTACGCTAAGGCTCATTTAGGACTTAACGATCTCGACGTTATTTACAAACGTAACGAACTGTTAAAAGCCTTCGGACTCGATTCGGCGTATACGGGAGATGAAGATATTTCTTACGTCGATAATCTTACCGTTCCCGACGAACTCGTAGCCGAAACAGAAACGTACGGCGAAGAAAACAACCTTTTGAAAGACGGTCTTAAAAATCTTTTTTCGACCTACGTTTTCGGTATTCTGACGCCGCTTCCTTCGGTAGTCAACGAAAAGTTTTATAAAATAAGGAAAGAAGAAGGCGCGCAGAAGGCTTGCGACTATCTTTACGACCTTTCTATAAAGAACAACTACGTTCAGAAGACGGCTATAAGCCGCAACCTTTTCTGGGAATATAAAGACGGCGACAACGTTCTCGAAATAACTATCAACTTGTCCAAACCGGAAAAGGACAATAAGGAAATAGCTAAGCTTTTAAGTCTCCCTAAAAAGACGGTAAAGTATCCCGCGTGCGCTCTCTGCAAAGAGAACGAAGGATTCGAAGGCTCGGCTACTCATCCAGCGAGAGAAAATATAAGAACGATTTCGTTAACGTTAGACGGCGAACCGTGGTTCGTTCAGTATTCTCCTTACGGATATTATAACGAACATTGCATCGTTATAAATAAAGAGCATACCCCGATGAAAATAACCGAAGGCACAGTAAGAAAGCTTATAGACTTCGTGGATATTTTCCCGAACTATATGGCGGGTTCGAACGCGGCTCTTCCGATCGTCGGCGGATCTATACTTAACCACGAGCATTATCAGGGCGGCGGACACGTTATGCCCATGCAGAAGGCTCCCGTAAAAAAATATTATAAATCGGAAAAATATAAAGACGTTAAAATAGGCAGAGTAAAGTGGTATAACAGCGTTATAAGACTTTCTTCCGAAAACAAAGCCGAACTTACCGCTCTCGCCGGCGAAATCATAAGAACGTGGGGAAATTATTCCCGTCCCGAATGTGAAATTTTATCGCATACGGGAGACGTTCCGCACAATACGCTTTCGCCGATTATCAGAAAGAACGGCGACGAGTATATACTCGACATGATTTTAAGGAACAACCGCACGAACGAAACGTATCCCGACGGCATATTCCACGCTCATCCCGAATATCACAATATCAAAAAAGAGGGAATAGGTCTTATAGAAGCGATGGGACTTTTCATTCTTCCCGCAAGACTTAAAAAGCAGCTCGACATGATAGCGGATATTCTTTGCGGCAACGCAGAATATAACGAAGCCGAACTTAATAAAGAAGACAATTACCTTTACGTTCACAGAAACATGATAAAAGAGCTTATGTCTTCGGTAAAAGTTAACGGTAAAGAAGAAGCCGTAGCGGCGGTTAAAGACAAGGTAAACAATATCTGCAAAAATATTTTAAATAATACGGCTGTGTTCAAAAACGACGAAATCGGCGAAAACGGTTTCGAAGACTTTATGAAAGCCGTAAAAACGGAGGAATTATGAATATTTTAGTAACAGGCGGCGCGGGCTACATAGGAACCCACACCATGGTCAAACTTCTTGAAGCCGGTCATTCGGTCGTATGCGTGGACGATCTTTCGAACTCCAAGACCGTAGCGGTTAAAAGAGTTGAAGAAATTACGGGTAAAAAAGTAGTTTTCTATAAAGCCGACGTCAGAGACAGAGAAGCCATGAACAAGGTTTTCAAAGAAAACAAAATCGACTCCGTAATCAATTTTGCGGGATATAAAGCGGTAGGCGAATCCTGCGCGAAGCCCATCGAATATTACGATAACAATATTTACGGCATGCTCGTCCTTATCGAAACCATGCGCGCTCACGGCGTAAAGAGCCTTGTATTCTCTTCGTCCGCGACAGTTTACGGTAATCCGCACACCGTTCCGATAACAGAGGATTTCCCGCTTTCCACTTCGAATCCGTACGGTTCGACCAAACTTTTCATCGAATATATTCTTAAAGATCTTTATAAAGCCGATAAAGAATTCAATATCGCTATTTTAAGATATTTCAACCCGATCGGAGCTCATCCTTCGGGACTTATCGGCGAAGATCCGAATGGTATTCCGAATAATCTTTGCCCGTATATCACCAAGGTCTGCGTAGGCAAACTTCCTTATGTAAACGTATTCGGCAACGATTATCCCACTCCCGACGGAACTGGCGTAAGAGACTACATACACGTCGACGACCTTGCGGAAGGACATGTTCTTGCGGTTAACAAACTTGCCGAAAAGCCCGGTCTTTTCATCGCAAATCTCGGTACCGGCAAAGGATACAGCGTTCTCGAAATAATAAACGCTTTCTCCAAGGCTTTGGGAAGAGAAATCCCGTATAAGATAACGGCTCGTCGTCCCGGCGATATTCCCGCGTGTTACGCCGATCCGTCTTATGCGGAAAAATATCTCGGATTTAAAGCGAAGAGAACTCTGGACGATATGTGCAGAGATTCTTTGAACTGGCAGATGAAGAATCCGAACGGTTACGAAGAATAATTTAAAATAAATCGAAATAAAAAAGCGTCCTTGCGGTATACCGCCGGGGCGTTTTTTTTCTGTAAAAATTTTTTATAGGATAATTTGATTAAAATTACATATTTTATGCTTTATTTTGCCGATAAACAGTCTTTTTATAATGGTATAATCGCAGAAAAGGAGTAAATATGACCGATATAAAAAGGAAAAACAGACTGCTTTATATTTTTGAAGCGGCACTCGAATATTTCGTTACGATTTCGGTGTCTGGCGCATATCTCGCATACCTTACGACCGCGCTGAAAATCCCGGACGCTCTTACGGGCGTACTTACGTCGTTCGTGAGTTTAGGATGCGTTTTTCAGATACTTTCGACATTTTTGAAGGGCGATGCGAAAAAAAATACCGTTATCTTTCATCTTATAAACGAACTTTCTTTCGTTCTGCTGTATTTTTCGCCGTTTCTGCCGTTCGGCGATACTTTTAAAGCGATAATATTCACGGCGTTTTTATTTATCGGTTTTGCGCTTAACAATCTGATAAATCCACTGAAAACAGAATGGTATATGCAATCGGTAGATATGGATAAAAGGGGAGTTTTTACGGCGAATAAGGAGATCGTTTCGCTTGTTTTTGGCATGATATATTCGCTTGTTCTCGGATATATTTTTGACCTTTTTAAAGCGAAAGGAGATACGGAAGGCGCTCTTTTTACCGTCGGAATAATTCTTTTTACGGTTACGGCGTCGCACTCGGTCGTTATGGCGATTTCAGAACGAACTTACGGAGAGATTTTGACAAAAGACGGTTCCGACAAAACGAAGGTAAAAAATAAGCGACAGGCGATAAAAAATCTTCTGAAAGAAAAGAATTTTATAAAGGTAGTCGCTATGATAATGTTATGGCGGGCGGTTATGTATTCTACCGTTCCGTTTTTCGGAACGTATCAGATAAAGGAATTGGGGTTTTCGATGACGTTTGTTTCTGTCTTAGCCGTTATTTATGCGATCGTAAGGGCGGTTTTTGAGCGTCCGCTCGGTAAAATAGCCGATAAAAAGGGATTCGCCGTAATGCTTAACGTATGTTACGGCGCAGAGATTGCGGCTCTTGCCGTTGCGGTATTCACTCGCCCCGTAAACGGCAGAATACTTTATACGGTTTACTATATTCTGCACGCGATATGTTGCGCGGGAATTTCGAGCGGAGAACTTAATATAGTTTACGATTACGTAAAACAGGAAGAAAGAACGGCTGCTTTAGCGATAAAATCCGCAGTAGCCGGGATATCGGGTTTTTTATCGACGCTTATATTGAGTCCGGTTGTTTCGGCTATTCAGAAACACGGTTTTAAGCTATTCGGCGTAAACGTTTACGCGCAACAAGTAACTTCTTTTATCGGGCTTGTTTCAGCTATCGCATTAGTCGTCTATAACGTTGTCGTTATACAAAAAATCGAGAGAAGGATTTGATTTATAGCGGGCGGGAGTAACTCCGAAACGTAACTTGAACAGCCTTATAAAATTCGAACAGTCGGAAAATCCGGCTTCTTCCGCCGCGGAGTAAACGCTCGATCCGCTTTTTAAAAGCTTTCTCGCAAACGAAAGTTTTTTCGACTCGAGATAGACTTTTGGCGAAACGTGCAGATGTTTATTAAAAAGTCTCGAAAGCGATGAACGCGATATAAAATATTTTTCGGTAATTTCTCCGACTGATTTTATTGTCGCAAAGTTAGCCGAAATATAGTCCAGAACGTTTTTTAACACAGTGGGATAAGGAGCGATTCCGTTGTCGTTTTCGTCGGCGACGGCAAGCGCGGAGTGGATTAAACCGAGTATGTAAATCAAAATAACGTATTCGGAATATTTATCGCGTGCCTCTGCCGCGGTTTCAAGTTTTTTAAGCTGAAAAATAAGTTCTTTCTTTTTATCTTCCGTAAGAACTATATGGCGTTTATCGGTTTTAAAAAAATCGCCGAATAAAAATTTGCTGTTCGGATCGAACCATATGCACGCGTGAGCGTGGGGAGATATAGATTCTCTGAGACAATGATGCAGTTCGTCCGGCATCGAAATAACCGCGTCGCCTGCATTTAAACGATAAATTCTGTTTTCAACCGAAAAAGACGATTCGCCTTCCAGTAAAAAATATATTTCGACGGTATCGTGAATGTGCGGCGAGTAGCGGACGGGCGGATTTTCGGAATTATCCGAATCGACGTAAAAAGCCGCTTCGAAGTCTTTGTTGTCCCTTACGGTAATAGTTGTTTTCGGGTGAGATCGTCCGTTTAAGTTTTTCATATTTTCTCCGCTTATATTTATAATGTTTTATATTAAAATTATACTTTATATAAAAACTCAGGTCAACGCGTTTTGAACAAAAAAGAATATAAAAGGCTTAAAAACTAAATTTTTATTGATTTTAAGCTATTGAAAACGGCTCCGCCGATAAAGCGGAACCATTTTCATATAAAACGTTTAAATAGAGGGAAGAATGATCTTTTTTATAAGCGGCTCGCCGCCGCAGTCTATCAAACGGGGTATATATATTAAAAGCGGTTATAAATTTATGATTATAAACCGCGGAAATTCGGTTAATTACTGCGGATTTATTCCGCGCGTAACTTTTTGGTTAACGATTCTTGGTAAGGTCGTATTCACACATAGCAAGAACGTTGATCATGTAAGTGTTGTCGTTCATAAAGATGCCTCCTTTAATTTATTTTGTTTTTAAGCCGGCGTTTTCTGGTATCTGATTTTTCTTTTTGAAATCGTATCTGAAATACGCTATGGCTATAGAACACAAACCGAACGTTTCGGTAAGGATTCCCGCAAAAGAACTCGATATTCCGTCGTAAATCATCCAGAGTAAGCAGGACGGAATAGTGAAGATTCTTACATACTTCGGGTTTTTAATAGCAAACGCAAAGGTTGTGCAGAGCTTGCCGAGAATGGGGAGAATAGATATATAACCTTCCCACGTGAACGCGCCCGCCGCGATCATTATGACGGAGAAGATAGCTACGAAAGGTTTTACGTTTTTGCCTTTCGCAACCAATCTCGAAAACGTCATGTTTCTCGTGATGCCGATAACGTTCATCGCAAGTCCCGTGTAAGAACCTAAAAGTAAAAACTGCAAAGCGAAAGTTGATTCGGAAAGCGTTTTCATAAGCATAATTCCTTTATGCTTATTCATCTGGTAAGAAACGATGCCGAATATTATTCCGATAATGCCGATAATCTGAATGAATACCTTGTAAAACATTTTTCGTTCCTCCGCTTGCTTTTTTATCATCTACAGTTTATAATAAATATGCAAATAATCAAAATAAAAGTTAAATAAAATTATATTTGCTCATAATTCGGTCAAAAGTCCAAAATATGCTTGTATTATTGCATAAAATGAGCAAAAAGATGATTTTTTTTGATAAGGAGCCGAAAAATGAAAGAAAAGAACAGAAATGCGGAAATTCTGAAACTATTGCAAACAAAAGAGTACATGAGAGTGGAAGAACTTGCCAACGTTCTGTCGGTAAGTCCGTCTTCGGTAAGAAGAACTTTAAACGAACTCGAAGATAAGGGACTTATAAAAAGAACGCACGGCGGTGCGAATATAATAGACGCCAACAATCTGACGCCGAGTTTCACTTACCGTACACACCAGAACGTCTTCGAAAAAAAGATAATCGCGTTAAAAGCCATAAAACTTATAAAAGAAGGCGACGTGATATTTATCGATGCGTCGACTTCGGCGTACTTTATGGTCGAATACCTTTCGGAATTCGACAACATAAGAGTAATAACTAACGGTATAGACACGTTGTCGCTTTTATCAAAGTACGGTATACCGGCGATTTCTACCGGCGGCAGTGTTTCAAAAACGACGAAATCGGCTCTCGTCGGCCCTTATGCCGAAAATCTTATTGAAACCATTCATGCGAACATTGCGTTTTTCTCGGCGCAGTCTATGACTAAAGACGGCGTTATTTACGACAGCTATGACGGCGAAACGAATATTGTAAGAAGAATGATGCAGAATTCTTCGAGAAAGGTTTTCCTGTGCGACAGCACCAAGCTCGGAAAAATTTCGCCTTATAAGCTTTGCGGCGTAGACGAAGTGGACGATATTATCTGTAACGAAGATATTTCGAGCTTTTTTAATATCAGACACAACGTAAATATTATATATTAAAACGATATTAAATAAAATAAAACATAAAAAAGCGGAGAGTCGTAAAAACTCTCCGCTTTTTTAGGGGTTAAAAGGGTTTGAAAACAAAAATGTCTTCAAGGAATGAGCAAATTTAATTTATATTTTTACAGAGAGTTACTTATTCTCTCCGTAAATTTCTTTGGCATAGTTGAATGCCGCCCATGCTTTCGGCCAGCCTGCGTAGAATGCAAGGTGGGTGAGAGCTTCAGCCATTTCGGCTTTTGTAACGCCGTTTTCTTTAGCGTGTATAATGTGATATTTTAAGGAATTGTCGGTAATTCCGCTCGCCATAAGTGCGGCTACCGTTATAAGACTTCTGTCTCTTGCCGATAACTTATCTTCCCTTGACCATACTTCGCCGAATAAAACGTCGTCGTTGAGTTCCGCGAATTTCGGTGCGAATTCGCCGAGAGAGTCGTGTCCTGCCGTTTGTTTTTTCATATTGGCTCCTTTTTACTATATAAAGTCCGTAATTTTATTTTTTATCGCAAAAGTTTTTTTATTTCAAAGTTTATCGTATTCTTCATCCGATACTTTTTCGCCCCATTCGGTTTTTGTGCTTTCACCGGGAACTTCGATCGCAATATGAGAGAACCATTTATCCTTTTTTGCACCGTGCCAATGTTTTACATTCGCCGGTATGGTAATTACGGTGCCGGGAACGAGCGAAACGGGTGATTTGCCTTTTTCGACGTACCAGCCTTCGCCCGCAGTGCAGACTAAAATCTGCCCGCCGCCCTTCGTTGCATGGTGAATATGCCAGTCGTTGCGGCAACCCGGTTCGAAAGTTATGTTAGCAAGAAATAACCCGCATGTAGGATCGGTAAGGGGATTAAGGTATGAGTTGCCCGTAAAAAATTTTGCGTACGCTTCGTTATCTTTCCCGAGCCCGAATACATTTTCTTTTTCAAAAGCTTCTTTATAAGATTTATTTTCCATAACAATCACTCTTTTAATATATTTTATTTTACATAAATAGTGAACGTAATTATTTTAACTCCGAGAGAAATTTTTTAAGTTCCGCTTCGGATGTCTTTGCCCTGGAACCGTAGATAGCGAATCCGTTTTTAACGTCAGCCGTTTTTACGATCGATTTTATGTCCTGTACGCTTCTTCCGAGTCCGCTGCCTTCGTGCGTGCAGAATGGGATAATCGTTTTCCCTGTGAAGTCGTAGCTGTCGAGGAAAGTTTTAACGGCCATCGGGACCGTTCCCCAATAGTTTGGGTAGCCGAGAAAAATTACGTCGTAGTCCGAAATATCGGTTAAATAATCGGTAAGTGCGGGACGGGCGTTCGACTGCTGATCTCGTTTCGCTTCTTCGATACAGTCGTTATAAGATTTCGAATAGGGGATTTTTTGCTCGATTTTGAATAAATCGGCGTCGGTGAGTTTTTTAAGAGTTTCGGCTAATACCTCGGTATTGCCTTTGCTGATGTATTTAAGGCTTCCTCTTACGTAATTTTCGTCCGCACGCGAATAATATGCTATAAGCTGTTTCATTTTGTACCTTCTTGAAAGCTTCTTTTTAAAAGAAGCAACATAATTTTTATTTCACTATAATTATAGCACTTATTTGTTTGACCGTGAATAACTTGTTTGTTATAATCGTATTAACAAAGGGTTTATACTTTTTATTAAAACAGGGGGTAATTATGTACGATCCGTTACTTAACGCTTTTATAGCCGTCGCAGACGAAGGAAGCTTTACTAAAGCGTCGGAAAAACTTTACGTTTCGCCTACGGGCGTTATGAAAAAGATAAACGCTCTCGAGGATAATCTCGGAGTAAAATTGTTTTCGAGAACTGCTTCTGGCGTCGCTCTCACGCCTGCCGGTAAAGTTATTTACCGCGATGCGAAATTCATGATGGATTTTTCTAAAAAATCCATTGCCGAAGCTAAAGCTGCCGAAACACGGTACGATACGACTTTTTGCGTAGGAACGTCGCTGCTTAATCCCGCAAAACCTTTTATGGATTTATGGTACGAAACGAGTAAAGACTTCCCTGACTATAAACTTCATCTCGTTCCGTTCGAAGACGACGGCGACGGAATAGTGTCGGTTATAGGAGACATAGGCAAAAAATTTGACTTTATCATTGGCGTCTGTGATTCGAAAACATGGACTTCGCTCTGTAACTTTTTGCCGTTTGGAAGATATAAAAAGATGATAGCGATACCAAGGGATCATCGTCTCGCATGTAAAACGAGCGTAAAAATCGAAGACCTTTACGGCGAAACTCTTATGATGGTAAAAAGCGGAGATTCGGACGTCAACGATTATATAAGACATGATATAGAAACAAACCATCCTGCAATAAAAATTGAAGATCAGCCGTTTTTTTACGATATTTCGGTATTTAATCGTGCTGTCGAAACCGGAAAGGTTTTGCTTACGATCGAGTGCTGGGAGAATGTTCATCCCGCTCTCGTTACGGTTCCGGTCGAATGGGATTATTCCATTCCTTACGGTCTTTTATACGCTCACGATGCGCCCGAAGACGTTTTACGGTTTGTCGAAACAATAAGAAAAAAGAGGGAAAAGAAAGAGTAAACATTATATAGTTCATAAACAAAAAGTTAATAAAAAAGCGGAACGTAAAGTTCCGCTTTTTATGTGATTTTTAGTTTGAGTTATCAGTACATTCCGCCGTTCATCTGGGGTTCGTTGTGAGCGGGTTCGGGAATATCTGCGACTATGCTTTCGGTAGTCAAAAGTACCGACGCAACAGAAGCCGCGTTTTCGAGAGCCGAACGGGTAACCTTAGTCGGATCGATGATGCCGGCTTCGACCATATCGACGTATTCGTCGGTAAGGGCGTTGAAACCGTAATTCTTCTTGTTCGCTTTAAGAACTTCGTGAAGAATTATCGCGCCGTCGAGACCTGCGTTTTCGGCAATCTGTCTGATAGGAGCTTCCAAAGCTTTTAAAACGATGAGAGCGCCTGTCTTTTCGTCGCCGGTAAGGGTTTCTGCGTACTTTTTGAGTTCCGGGATGCAGGTGATAAGGGCTATTCCGCCGCCGGGAACTATGCCTTCCTGTACTGCAGCTCTCGTCGCATTGAGCGCATCTTCGATACGGAGCTTCTTTTCTTTCATTTCGATTTCGGTAGCCGCGCCTACGTTGATAACGGCTACGCCGCCGGCAAGTTTTGCAAGACGTTCCTGAAGCTTTTCTTTGTCGTAATCGGAAGTGGTGACCTTGATCTGTTCTTTGATTGCGGCCTTTCTCGCTTCGATAGCCGCGGGATCGCCGGCGCCGCCTACGATAGTGGTATTGTCCTTGTCGACTTTAACGGAAGAACATCTGCCGAGCATGTCGGGGGTAACGTCCTTGAATTCGATTCCGAGATCTTTGGAAACGACCTGACCGCCGGTTAAAACCGCTATATCTTCGAGCATTGCTTTACGTCTGTCGCCGAATCCGGGAGCTTTGACGGCAACGCAGTTGAATACGCCTTTCAATTTATTGACTACGAGAGCCGCGAGAGCGTCGCCTTCAACGTCTTCGGCAATAATCAAAAGTCTCTGACCTTGCTGGGCGAGGGGTTCGATAACGGGTAAAATTTCCTGTATGGACGAAATCTTTCTGTCGGTGATAAGAATGGCCGGGTTATCGAGAACCGCTTCCATTTTATCGGTGTTCGTAACCATATATGCTGAAGCGTAACCTCTGTCAAACTGCATGCCTTCGACCGAAGTAAGTTCGGTTTTCATCGTCTTGCTTTCTTCGATTGTGATAACGCCGTCTTTACCGACCTTTTCCATAGCGTCCGAAATAAGTTCGCCTACGGCTTCGTCGCCGGCAGAGATAGAAGCAACCTGCGCTATCGAAGTTTTATTTGTAACGGGGGTGGATATGTCGTGAAGTTTATCGGTAACGACTTTTACGGCGTTCATAATGCCTTTTTTAACGATAATCGGGTTTGCTCCGGCAGCAACGTTTTTGAGACCTTCTTTAACGATTGCCTGCGCGAGAACGAGAGCGGTGGTTGTGCCGTCGCCCGCAACGTCGTTGGTTTTGGTCGAAACTTCTTTGACCATAGCCGCGCCGAGATTTTCAAACGGATCTTCGAGTTCGATTTCTTTGGCGATGGTAACGCCGTCGTTGGTTACGAGAGGAGCCCCGAATTTTTTATCGAGAACTACGTTTCTGCCTTTTGGACCTAATGTGATTTTAACGGTGTTTGCAAGGGTATCTACGCCCTTTTCGAGAGCGGCTCTTGCTTCTTCGCCGTGTTTTAACTGTTTAGCCATGATAAAATCCTCCTTAATGGTTATTTTTAGTCCGCTTTTAAGCTAAAAAGCGGAAAAGATAGAATTATTCGACGATGGCAAGAATGTCGGATTGTCTGATAATAGTAACTTCTTTGCCGTCGAGTTTGAAATCCGAACCGGCATATTTGGAATAGAGAACGGTCTGACCGACTTTAACCTGCATAACGATTTCTTTACCGTCGATTACGCCGCCGGGGCCTACCGCGATTACCTTAGCGAGTTGCTGCTTTTCCTGAGAAGCGGACGGAAGTATGAATCCGCTTTTCGTCGTTTCTTCCGATTCTGCGGGTTCAACTACCACTTTATCGAATAACGGAACTATTTTCATAATAATTGCCTCCTTGATTTTAGCACTCTTTTGTATAGAGTGCTAACAACTATCTTTAATTATATCCGACTTGAATAAAAAGTCAACTGTTTTTTTAAAATTTTTCAAATTATTTCCATACGCCTGGATTTTTTATCGCAGCGCACATAAATATATATTGCGAAAATAATTAAAAAATGTAGCGAAAATAAAGAAAAAATTTCGAAAATCGTTGAAAAAGCAAATGCGTTATGGTATAATATCACTCGTAAAAAGTTTCAATCAAATCAAATAATTAAACTATAAAACTATATGTAAGTATAGAATATAATGATAAAAAATTAAAACCGGTAAAGTTGTCGTAATTTACCTTAGGAGATCTGTATGGATAAATGGGATAAAAGATTTATGGAAATGGCTGAACTCGTATCTACCTGGTCGAGTTGCTTTCAGGAAAACAGACATATAGGAGCTGTTATAGTAAAGGACAAAAGAATTTTAACCACCGGTTACAACGGCGCGCCCGCAGGAATCGAAAGCTGCAAAGACAGGGGAGTGTGTTTACGACGCGAAATGAATATTCCGTCCGGCACCCGTCAGGAAGTATGTTACGCGGTTCATGCGGAGCAGAACGCCATTTGTCAGGCGGCGAAGCTCGGCATTTCGGTTGAGGGAGCAACGCTCTATTGTACCCATCAGCCGTGCGTTATCTGCGCGAGAATTATAATAAATTCGGGTATTAAAAGGGTTATATATAAGTACGGATATCCGGATGAATTTTCGTTAAGGCTTTTTAGGGAAGCGGGAATGGAGCTTATAAAATACGAAGATGCGGATAAAGAATAATATAAAAATCTTTATTTGAAAATGCCGTTTTTTACCCGAAAATAATTATCGGGACTTTAAAGTAAAAGAGATTACTATTTTCTTTTATGTGTATTTTTATAATTAAAAAAGAGAAGTGTTTTGCTTCTCTTTTTTAGTGTCTTTATGCCTGATATAATCGCTTGTTACGGGTATAAAGAATTGCGGTTCGGATCGAAAATTCGTGCGTTTTTCAAAAAAACAAGCAAAATCGAAAACAAAGCGATTTTATTGCATCCCGTAAAAATGCGAGGTAATATTTTATTGTAAAATCAGAAGGCAAAATTTTTAAGAGACTTGTTTATAAGCGATAAATTTTTATCGTCGTGTTCGATTTCTCTTACATAGTCGGTAACGATTTTTTTATGTAGCGGTGAAGAAAAATTTTTATAAACTTCTTCCGAAAACCCGCTCGCCGTCATGAAGTAAATAAAGCTTGATAAAATGTATTTTACTTCGGACAAAACGTCTTCGTAAACGGCGGCTTTGAGTATTCCGTCGAATACGAATGCGTATAAAAGATTGTTTATTCCGGTAAATTCGTCAAATGAAAATTTTTTGTTTTTAAGAGCCGCTTTTGCTACGGCAGGGAGAAAGCTTCTCGTGCAGTCGCACTTAGTTAGAACGGAATAAATTTTTAAGGCGTTCTTTTCGGTGAGAACGTTGTAGAATTTACTCATGCGGACAAATTTTGCGGTATCGGGCAAAGAGTAGTTTTCTTTTTTTATGTTAAGGTCGAGTTTTAATCCGTAAAGATATATAAACGAAAGCTTGCTTTTTATATCATAATCTTCGGATTTTATTACCTCAAGCATTTCGTTCCGAGCGGTTTCGGCATAAACAAAAAGGTTATAGTCGATGTCGTTGGGCTCGACAGGGAATACTTCCGGTTTTACCGTGACTGCGGGTAAGTCGCTGAAATTAAGTACGAGTTTTGCCGTTTCGGGACAGGAGAGTGAAAAATAGACTTCTCTCACCGCGCCGTAATCGTAAAAATATCTCGGATGGTATTTGCATACGGAATTAAGATTTTCCTGTCCGTTTTCGGCTATATATTCGCAAAGACCGTTTTTTTGTAAAAGCGGACAGCGACCGTTTACGTTTTTGAAGCAATTTTTGCGGATAAACTTTTTGTACCTCGGATTAGCCGAAACAAATTCGTCCGAAAGCGCTATATTCCAGCCGGCGCAGCATGTGTCCGGGCAATCGCCCGCAAGACAATTAAAATTTTCATAAAAGTTAAGATAACGTTTTGTCATACGAAAATTATAATATATTTATGAAATTTTTTCAACGTTAAAATTATAAAAAATCGGTAAGAACGTTATAATTCGCATTATTTTAATCAAAAACATATAATGATAAGCTGTTTTTTTGCATCATAAATCGATTTTAACGGGCAATTACACGGATTTTTGGGACGGATATTCGGCATCGTGGCAAAATAACGCAAAAAATATTGAATTTGTTTTTTTTGCGTGTTATACTGAAAATATACAAAAAATCAACGGAGAAATATTATGACTGATTTTAAAAAACTTATCGACGGCTTCAAAAACTGCGAATGCGGTCAGGATCACGAATGCGATATAAAAGACATCCGTATCGGCAGCGGTCTCGTTCACGAAACGGGTAAAATTCTTGCGGAGAATAATTTCCCGAAAAAACTTCTTTTCGTTGCGGATAAAAATACGCTTAAAGCGGCTGACGGAATAGTGGATTCGCTTAAAGGCTACGATCTGACTTTTAAAATTTACGACAATATAAGAGTTGCTACGATGGACGATGTAAAATCCGTCGAAAAGCTTTTGGACGAAGGAATAGAAGGCGTTATCGCCGTAGGTACGGGATCCGTTCACGATCCCTGCCGTCTCGCGTGCGCCAACAAGAATAAGCCGCTCTGTCTTTTCGCGACCGCTCCGTCTATGGACGGGTTCGCTTCTTACAGCGCACCTATAGTAGACGGATGCTTTAAAATAACTTATCCCGCAAAATGTCCCGAAGTAATAATAGGCGATACCAAAATTCTCGCGGCGGCTCCCGCCGAACTCAAAAGCGCGGGCTTCGGCGACATGGTATCCAAGTATATCGCTATTATCGACTGGAAGGTTTCGGCTCTTTTAACCGGAGAAAGTTATTGCGAAAAGGTTTGCAATCTTACCCGTTATGCGGTAGACAATATCATGAAAATGGCCGATAAAGTAACTGCCGACGACGAAGAAACGGCGGGGATGATTTTCGAATCGCTTCTTTTAACCGGCATTGCGATGAGTTTTACCAAAACTTCGCGCCCCGGCAGCGGCACCGAACATATTCAGGCTCATTACTGGGAATGTAAAGAACTTTTAAAAAATCTCGTTCCCGATTTTCACGGAACGGACGTAGGCGTTTCAACTCTCATAATTCTTAAATACTATAAAGAACTTGCGAAATTCGAACAGGTAAAAGCTAAAAAAGAAGTAAACGACTGGATCAAAATTTACGAAGTTTACGGTGAACTCGCTCCCGACGTCAGAAAGCTCAATACTCCCGACACTATAACCGATCCGATAAATCCCGAAGATATCGAAAAGAACTGGGGGAAGATAAGAGAAATAGTAGCTTCCGTTCCGTCGTACGAAGAATGTTTCGAAGCGATGAAAAAGGCAGGCTGCGCCATTACTTATAAAGATATAGGCAAAAAGAAAGAATTCGTGGAAGAAGGGTTTAAGTATCATCCGTATATGAGAAGAAGACTTTCGCTTAAGAGAGTTTCTCATATGCTCGATATGGATTTAGTAAAAGATTATAAACCCGTAGACTAAGCAGCAAGCGTACGGCAAAAATTAAAATAAGATAAATAAACAAGGGGACAATCATGAAAGGCTTTACAAATTCGCTCGTATATTTAAACGGCGGTTTTTATAAAAAAGCGGTCGGAATCGAAAACGGCAGAATCGCATACATAGGCGACGATTATTCAGTGATAACAGAAAATCTCGACAATTCGGGTTGCGAGTCGTATCTTGTTCCCGGTTTTATAGACGAACATATCCACGGAGCCGGCGGTTCGGACGCCATGGACGGCAACGAAAAAGCTCTTAAAACGATTTCCGACACTCTCGTAAAAGAGGGAACGACTTCGTTTTTGTTTACGACGATGACCGCTTCGCCCGAAAAGACGAAAGCGGCTCTTGCCGCTGTGGACGGTTTTATCGGGAAATATAACAAGCAGGAAGAAAACAGAACGGTTACCGGAGCAAGACCTTTAGGGGTGCATCTCGAAGGACCTTTCGTAAATCCCGTAAAATGCGGCGCGCAGCCCGAAGAATTTATTCTCGAACCGAAAATATGCTATCTTAAAGATTTTTTGTTTAGAGACGGACTTGTGAAAATGATAACCGTCGCTCCCGAACTTGCGGACGACGGATTTATACAGTATCTTAAAGATAAAGGAATTACCGTATCGGCGGGGCATACGAACGCTACTTACGAAGAGTTTTCGGCTTCCGTAAAGGAAGGCGTTACATGTACCACGCATACATATAACGCTATGAGAGCTTTTACTCACAGGGAAACCGGCGTTATCGGCGGGGCGTTTTTAACAGACGTTTACAATGAACTTATCGCCGACGGAATACATGTTTCGTATCCCGCGATAAAGGTATTGTTCGGCATGAAAAGCGATAAAGTAATTCTTATAACCGACGCTATGAGAGCGAAGGGACTTTCGGACGGAGAATCGGAGCTCGGCGGACAAAAAGTTTTCGTAAAAAACGGCGAAGCGAGACTATCGGACGGAACTTTGGCGGGCAGCGTTTTAAAAATGAACGTCGCGATAAAAAATCTCGTATTAAAAGCGGGCGTTCCGCTTGAAACGGTTATAAAAAGCGCGACCGAAAATCCTGCGAAGAATCTTAAAATATTCGAAAAGACCGGATCGATCGAGATCGGGAAGAATGCCGATTTAACTTTATTAAGCAAAAATTTCGACGTTTTGTCCGTCATGACAGGCGGGAAAACCGTATATAAAGCGTAAAAAATAAAAAAACATCTGTTTTTATTATTTTTTTACGATAATTTATGTAAAAAATCTTGAAAAAAAGCGTATATTATGTTATTATTATATTAACGTGTAAAGCGTAATAAATTTTAAGGAACATCAATGGACGCTCATCCGGACAGTATATCCAACGAACAACATAGGTTGCCTACGCTTATATTCGGCGCAGGCAGCCTTTATTTTATAAAAAAACATAACCATGTCGTTAAAACCGAACGCTTCATGCGGCTCTGAGTAAGTAAAAAAATAAAAATAAAAAATATTCGGAGTAAAAAATGAACGTACAGGTTTATATAATCGTAATTATAGTGTGCATATTGTTTTCGGCGTATTTTTCGGCGACCGAAACGGCATTTATGTCATACTCGCATATCAAAATGAAAACTCTTGCCGACGACGGCAACAAGAAGGCGAAAAGGGTACTTGCGTTATCGGATAAATTCGACAATATTCTTTCGACTATCCTTATAGGAAACAATATCGTCAACATTCTGGCGACTTCTTTTTCGACTTTGCTTTTTATACACTGGCTGGGTAACTCTAACGGTCCCACTGTTTCGACGGTCGTTATGACGATAACGGTGCTTATATTCGGCGAAATAACACCTAAAAGTATCGCTAAAGAAAGACCTGAATCCTTCGCTATGTTCACTGCTCCGATTATCGGGTTTTTATCTCTTATATTCTTCCCGCTTAATTGGTTTTTCGGACTTTTCAAAAAACTTTTCAGAAAGATTTTCAAAAAGAAAGAAGAAGAAACCGGTACTACCGAAGACGAACTTATAACGTTTGTCGAAGAGGCAGAAGAAGACGGCAAGATAGGTGAGGACGAAAGCGAACTTATAAGAAGCGCGATCGAATTCGACGATATCGAAGCAATCGAAATTTTCACGCCGAGAGTGGACGTGGCTGCGATACCCGATAACAGTACCGAAGACGAAATTTCCAAAGTCTTTTCCGAAACGGGATACTCGAGACTTCCCGTATATAAAGGAACGATAGACAATATCATAGGCATTTTGCATCTTAAGGACTTTTATTCGAGAGTTTACAAAAAGGGCAAAAACTTCAAATCGGTTATGAAGCAGCCCGTTTTCGTCATGCCTTCGATTAAGGTCAGCGACCTTCTGGAATTGTTTCAGAAGTCGAAGTCTCATATAGCTATAATAAGCGACGAATTCGGCGGGACGGAAGGTATAGTCACAATGGAAGATATTCTCGAAGAGCTTGTCGGAGAAATTTGGGACGAACACGACGACGTGGTCGAAGATATAAGCGAAAAAGACGGCGTGGTGACGGCTCTCGGAACGGCTTCGATAGAAGACGTGTACGATAAGTTCGGAATAGAACTTAAAGACGATGAAGTCGAATCTTCGATGGTCGGCGGATTTATAATAGATAAACTCGGTAAAATTCCGAACGAAGGAGATAAATTCACTTTCGATAACGTCGAAGTCACGGTGACGAAAACCGAATACAGAAGAATAATCGAAGCGGAATTCAGACTGCTGACTCTGCCCGACGAAGAACAGGAAAAATGAGAATTTTAACTTTTGATACCGAAAGCAGTACCGGAAGAGTGAACGACGGCAGTCTTTGCAGTATAGGGTATTGCGTTTCGGATGAAAATTTTAATATAACGGAGCAAAGAGACGTAATCTTCCGTCCGATCGCAAAATTCCGTAAGGGAATAATAGGAACGAACGGTAAAGTCGGACTTTCTTATCCTGAAGAAGAATTTTATGCGGCGGAAAAGTTTTCCTGCTGGTACGAGTATTTTGCGGAATTATTCGCTTCATGCGATCTTATCGTAGGCTTTGCGATAGAAAACGACGTAAAATATCTCCGCGACGCCTGCAGAAAGTATAATTGCAAGCAGATAAAGTATAAGTTTATAGACGTAAAAGGACTACTCGAAGTATACGACGACGAACTTAAAACAAAAGGTCTCGTACATATCGGCGAAGCGATAGGAGAAAATTTTATTGCGCACAGATCGGACGAAGACGCGAGACTTACTCTTTTAACTCTTAAATATCTTTGTAAAAAACATAATAAATCGCTTAAAGAACTTCTCGAATACGCAGATATAAAGTTCGGAACAGTAGAAGAAAAAACGTATTCTCATATGTATTCGTTTTCGCAGATTTACGAAAAGAACGGATTTAAAAGAACCGCGCGACAAGTTTCTTATTTATTCGACTACGCCGAAAAGACCGCAATGAAAACTCCTAAAACGGACAGAGAACTTTTCAGAAAAGCGTTTACGTTTTCCAAAAAAATAAAAGCTCTCGATCCGTCGGTAAATCTCGGGCTTCTCGAGAAGATTTACGAAAAAAACGGTAAATATTCCGACGGAATGCTTTCGGCAAATACTTTCGTCTATCTCGACGAAGAAGACGATGATCTTAAAAAGGCGGAAAAGATTAAAGCAACGGGAAGAAAACTCAACATAATGTCCTATTCGGAACTTAAAAATATTCTGGGTGACGCACCTGAAGAAAAGTTCGATTATTTCGCAGTTATATTAAAGCGCGAAAAAGAACGCGCCAGACAAAAAAGCCTGAATAAAAGCAAAAAGCCGCAAAGCGAAAGACAGCCGTAAAGGCGAGCCGCCCGCAGCGGCTTTTTCTTTTTAAATGTAAAAATCCGGTACTGGTTTTATGACACGGATTTGCAACCCGTAAAATAATTCCAAAAACCCGATAAGATGACCGAAAAAACAGATTTTTTGACTTGAAATAATATATATGATGTGATATAATAATTTTAATATAAATGTACGGAGATTTTCTAATGTACGATATAACGGTTATAGGAGGCGGCGTAGTAGGCGGTCTTATTTTAAGAGAACTCTCTTCTTACGACGCTAAAATTTGTCTTCTCGAAAAAGAAGAAGACGTAGCTACGGGTTCATCCAAGGCAAATTCCGGCATAGTTCACGCGGGATTCGACGCCAAGGAAGGAACCAACAAAGCGAAGTTCAACGTTCTGGGATCGGAAATGATGCCCGAAGTAACTTCGGACCTCGGCGTAAAGTTCAAAAACAACGGCTCTCTCGTCGTCGCCTTTTCGGACGAAGATATGGAAACGGTAAACGAACTTTATAAAAGAGGCCGGCTTAACGGCGTTAAAGAGCTTGAGGTAATCGGGAGAGAAAGACTCGTTGAACTCGAGCCGAATATCTCGGACGAAGCTGTAGGCGCGCTTTATGCGAAAACGGGCGGAATAGTATGTCCTTACGAACTTACCGTCGCAGCCGTCGGAAACGCAATGGATAACGGCGCGGATCTCAGAACGAATTTCGAGGTTTCCGCAATCGAATATAAAAACGGATATTTTACCGTTACTTCGGCAACCGGCGATACGGTGGAAACGAAGTATATCGTAAATGCTGCCGGTATTTATTCGGACAAAGTCGCTTCGATGATAGGCGATAATTCATTTAAAGTAGGGGCAAGAAAGGGCGAATACATTCTTCTGGACAAAGTTTCCGGAAGCTTCGCTACGAGAACTCTTTTTATGTGTCCGACCAAAAAAGGCAAAGGTATACTCGTGTCTCCCACGGTTGACGGCAACCTTTTGTTAGGTCCTACCGCAGACGAACAGGAAGATAAAGAAGACGTTTCGACGACGATGCAGGGATTGCAGACCGTTATGGCTTCCGCAAATAAGCTCTGCAAAAAAGTTCCGCTTTTCAATTCTATAACTTCTTTTGCCGGACTCAGAAGCTTCTGCGACAGACACGATTTTATCATCGAAAGAAGCTCGGTAAACGATAAATTCTTCAATGTTGCCGGTATAGAATCTCCCGGTCTTACTTCTTCGCCCGCGATAGCAAAATACGTAGCCGAAGAAGCGGCGAAGGATCTTTCACTCAATAAGAAAGAAAACTGGAACGGCAAGCGTACGCCCGACTGGTTCTTTAAAGCAATGACCGATGAAGAAAAGAACGAACTTATCAAAAAGGAACCCGAATACGGCAAAATGGTATGCCGTTGCGAGCAGGTTACTTTAGGAGAAATTCTCCACGCGATAAGAACCAACCCCAAAGCTTGCTCGATAGATGCGGTAAAACGCAGAACGAGAGCGGGCATGGGCAGATGTCAGGGCGGTTTCTGTCAGCCGGTTATAGCTAAGGTTTTATCGGAAGAACTTAACATTCCTTTTGAAGAAGTCACTAAAAAAGGCAAAAATTCTTATTTAAATTTAAAAAAGACGAAATAATTATTATGAAAAATTACGATTTGGTAGTAATAGGCGGCGGTCCCGCGGGTATGTCCGCAGCCGTAGCCGCTTATGATAACGGAGCAAAAAATATTCTTATATTAGAACGCGACGATAAACTCGGCGGCGTTCTCAATCAATGCGTTCACAACGGATTCGGCTTACAGAGATTCAAAGAAAATCTTGCTGGTCCCGAATATGCCGAAAAGTGCGCCGTAGAAGTCGGTAAGAGAGATATAGACGTTTTTCTTTCGACAATGGTTCTCGAAATATCCGAAGATCATACGATAAAGGCAATGAATTCCGAATACGGCGTATTCGCTTTGAAGCCGAAAGCGATTATTCTTGCGATGGGCTGCAGAGAAAGAAGCCGCGGTGCTCTCAACATAGCCGGTACTCGTCCCGCCGGTATCTATTCCGCCGGAACGGCGCAGAGATACGTAAATATCGAAGGCTATCTTCCTGGCAAAGACGTGGTAATATTGGGTTCGGGCGATATAGGACTTATTATGGCGAGACGTATGACTCTCGAAGGCGCGAATGTTCACGCCGTATGCGAAATTATGCCGTTCTCGAGCGGGCTTAAGAGAAATATTGTACAATGTCTTAACGACTTCGATATTCCGCTTTACCTCAACCATACTATTATTGATATAGAAGGAAACAAAAGAGTTACCGGCGTAACCATCGCCGAAGTAAATCCTGCGGATAAAAAGCCGATAAAGGGTACCGAAAAGCACTTCGATTGCGACACCGTTTTATTCTCGGTAGGACTTATTCCCGAAAACGAACTTACAACTAAAGCCGGTATCGAAATGAGTCCGAGAACGAAGGGAGCTGCCGTAAACCAGTACAGAGAAACTTCGTATAAAGGAATTTTTGCGTGCGGCAATGTTCTTCACGTACACGATCTTGTGGACTTCGCTTGCGAAGAAGCCGAAATTGCAGGTAAATCCGCAGCAAAGTACGCTCTCGGCGAACTTACTACGAATAATTCGTTCAATATCGTAAACGGTAAAAATATCGGTTACGTAGTTCCGCAGAAAATCTCAAAACCTGCCGAAAACGTTAAAATTTATTTCAGAGTATCCAACGTTTATAAAAACGTTACGTTCAGAATAAAAGACGGCGATAAAGTCGTTCTCGAACGCAAAAAGGCAAGCGTCGCTCCCGGCGAAATGGAAACACTTATTCTTACGGCGGATCTTCTCAACTCGGTCGAAAGCGATACTCTTACCGTAGAAATGGAGGCGTAATTATGATTAACGAAAGATTATTGACCTGCGTGGAATGTCCGAGAGGATGTCAGATCACCGTTAAAACCGAAGACGGAAAGGTTATCGAAGTAACGGGCAACACATGTCCTAAGGGAAAGGCTTACGCCGAAAACGAAGTTACCGCTCCGAGAAGAGTCGTAACAAGCACCGTTAAATCGGATTCCGGAATCATGATTCCCGTAAAAACGTCGAAACCTGTTCTTAAAGCTAACATGTTCGAAATTATTAAAAAGATAAATTCCGTAACCGTTACGCTCCCGATAAAACTCGGCGACGTCGTTCTTAAGGATATCGAAGACGGCATAGACCTTGTAGCGACCAAGAGCGCGGAATGAAATTATGACAGAAACGGAAAAAATAATAAAACGCACGAAGTGTCTGGTTCTCGATATGGACGGAACCATTTATCTCGATTCGACTCCTATCGGCGATATGATAAACACGCTGAAAAAGTGCCGGGATAAAGGCATAAAAATTTACTATTTTACGAATAATTCTTCAAAAAACTATATCGAATACGTTAATAAGCTTTCTAAAATAGGTTTTTACGACGACAGGGACGAAGTTTATACTTCGGCAATGGCGACGATATCTTTTCTGAATGCGAATTTTTCAGGGAAAAAGGTATACGTGCTTGCAACGGACGAAGTTGTAAAAAGTTTTGTCGAAGGCGGCATAAACGTGGTAAACGCTACGGGTGAAGAACCGGACGTTGCGCTTATGTGTTACGACACGACTATCGACTTTGAAAAAATGAAGCGTTTTAACGAATATCTCGTAAAAGGCGCCGTTTATATAGCGACGCATCCCGATTTTGTTTGCCCGACTGCAGGCATTCCGATGCCGGACGTCGGTTCGTTCATTAAAATGTTCGAAGCGACCAGTGGCAGAACGCCCGACTACGTCATAGGCAAACCTAATTCGATTGCCGGCGGAGAAATCGTAAGAAAAACAGGTCTTGAACCCGATGAAATAACAATGGTAGGCGACAGGCTTTATACCGATATAAAATTCGGCGTAAATTCGAAGTTTAATACCATTTTGGTATTAAGCGGCGAAACGACTGCCGAAGACCTGAAAATCTCGGACGTTAAACCCGATATTGTTTTTAACGATCTTAACGAAATAGTCGGATATCTTTGATTGAAATAAAAAGCGATTGAGAAACGGTCGCTTTTTATTTTTTTATAATATTTATCGTTATTTTTTATTTAATATTGACAAAACCGATTATATAGGTATATAATAAAAATATATAAGGAATTACGTTTATCGAGAATTCCGGAGGAGAAAAAATGAAAAAAAGGTTTACGCTGATTATGGCAATCGTTCTTGCATTTGCCGCGATTTTTGCGGTCGGCTGCAAAGAAAAGAAAGACGAAATGGATAAAAACATTTACGAATCCGATTATAAAATCGAAGCTACTGCGGAACAGATTCAGACGCTTAATGCGGCGATGGGAATCGACAGCGAAGTCCCCGCAATCGCTAATGATTCTTACAAATTTCTTGTTAAAGCCGAAAATTCAACGATGAATTTCGTTTTCAGCGGACTTTTGGATATGTCCGGCGAAAAACCGCTTGTATATGCGAGTATGAAAGGAACGATGACCAACGAAACTGCCGGAAAAACCACTATGGATAATAAATTCTGGTTCGACGGGGATAATACCGTTTATATGTATATGAAAACGGAAGCAGGTTCTTCGAGCAGCGAATTAAAGTACAAAATAAGCGTCGGTGATCTTGCGGATTCTGCCGGGGACGCTTCGGATATATTAAACCAGATAGATCCCGATTCGTTAATGCAGAATCTTAAAGATATGCTTGACGGAACCGGCTCTAAGATTTATGCGGACGGCAATAAATATAAAATCGAAGGAACGTTTGATCCGAATTTCGGCGGCGATACTGCCGAAGCAACCGCTATACCCGTTACCGTTTACATACTTTTAGGTGATAACGGCGTAAGCGTTAAAGTCGAATTGAATGCCGAAGGCACTAAGATTACCGCAGATTTACGTCCGACTACGGAAAAGGTATCGCTTCCTAAAGACGCTGACAAATATACCGATATGTCCGGCATGATGTAAAACGTATAACTAAATTCGTAAAATTAAAAAACGACCGGAAACGGTCGTTTTTTAACGTATAGAAATAATAATTATAAAAATATAGTGGGGAGAAGTGTTATTCGTATAAAAGCAGAAAAGAGAAGAAGAGAACGGAATATCGTCCGGAAAAAGGGAAAAGTTCTGAAATATAAAAGTTCGTTGTGCGGGTAACAATAAAAAGAATAAAACAAAAAACTCAAACGTTTCGGTTTGAGTTTTTTGTTGGTGGGAAGGGGTGGATTCGAACCACCGAAGTCAGTGACGGCAGATTTACAGTCTGCTCCATTTGGCCGCTCTGGAACCTTCCCGTATATTGAATTTTAAGGCTTAATGGAGCTGGTGACTGGAATCGAACCCGCAACCTGCTGATTACAAATCAGCTGCTCTGCCAATTGAGCTACACCAGCGACAAATAAAACGAGTAGTGGTGCTTCGGGGCGGAATTGAACCACCGACACGGGGATTTTCAGTCCCCTGCTCTACCGACTGAGCTACCGAAGCATCATAACACCGTTATATTTACCTTAAGCCACCTGTATTTAACAAGTGGCTTAAGTCTGGCGACCCGGATGGGGGTCGAACCCACGACCTCCAGCGTGACAGGCTGGCGCTCTAACCATCTGAGCTACCGGGCCATATTGTAAATATGAAAATAAGTGGTGGGCCTTCACGGACTCGAACCGCGGACCAATCGGTTATGAGCCGACCGCTCTAACCAACTGAGCTAAAGGCCCTTTAGGGGAAAACGTGTTACGTTTTATATGGTCGGGGTGAAGAGACTCGAACTCCCGACCCCATGCTCCCAAAGCACGTGCGCTACCAACTGCGCTACACCCCGGGGGTTGAACCGAAAAACGATTCAAACGCGTTTCAACGCTTTAATATAATACAATAAGTTTTCGGAATAGTCAATGATTTTTCAAAACTTTTTTTGTTTTTTGCAAAAAATTTTTTCAAGACTAATTCTGATGTTTTTTCAGACGGGAAATATAAGATTATTCGGCACGAAAACGTATATTCCGACAAGATGTCGGATATTTTTTACTTTTTTATGAGTTATATTTTTTATCGCCGGACAAAAAAGCTTAAAAGAAGGAATATTTTATGTGTGTCGAATATAAAAGAAAACCGAAAGAGCTTAATTTTTTAATAAGCGGAGAGATAGACGAGTTTTCTGCGCCGAAAACAAGGGCGGCTCTCGATAAGATAATAGACGAAAATACCGACGTCGGCTCTGTCGTGTTTGATCTCACCAATGTGGGATTTATGGACAGCACTGGCATAGGTATGTTTATCGGAAGATATAAAAAGTTACAAAAATTCGGTATACCCGTATATATAAGCGGAACGAGCGCAAGCGTCGAAAAAGTATTTTCGCTTTCGGGAATATATAAACTAATGCCGAAAAAATAAAGGGTAAAAATGAAAAGCGACAATTATTTAACAGTAACATTCAATTCGGATTCTGTAAACGAATCTCTGGCAAGAAGCGTTATTTCGTGTTTTGCGTTAAGGCTCAACCCGAGTATTTCGGAAATAACGGATATAAAAACGGCGGTAAGCGAAGCCGTAACAAACTGCATAGTTCATGCTTACAAAGGAACTAAAGGTAAAATCGTTATGGAAGCATTTATAAAGGATAACGTTTTACATATAAAAATAACCGATAAAGGAGTGGGTATAGAAGACCTTAAAACGGCTCTCGAACCTTTTTACACTACTTCGCCGGACGATGAGCGTTCGGGAATGGGCTTTACTATTATAAAAAGTTTTATGGACGGATTTAAAGTCCGTTCGAAAAAAGGCAAAGGAACGACTGTTTATATGTCGAAGGTCATCGGCTTATAACGATGCTTAGCGAAAAAGAAATAATTCTTAATATTGAAAAGGCTAAATCGGGCGACGAAAAAGCGAAAGAACTTTTATTCGTGAGCAATACGCCTTTAATAAAAAGCGTTATCCGCAAATTCAGAAACAAAGGCATAGAGTACGACGATTTGTTCGAGATAGGTTCTCTCGGATTTTTAAAGGCTATAAAAAATTTCGACTCGTCTTTTAACGTAAAGTTTTCCACATACGCTGTTCCGATGATCGTCGGCGAGATAAAACGGTATATAAGAGACAACGGGGCGATAAAAGTTTCGAGAAGAATAAAGATAATGGCTTCTAAAATAAATCGTTTTATCGACGAATATACGTTAAGTAGTGGCGAAGTCCCGAAAGTCGAATATATAGCCGAAAACTTCGGAACCACTCCCGAAGACGTCGTTTTGTGTCTCGACTCGGCAAGAATGCCCGTTTCGATTTACGACAGAGTAGATGGCGACGACGATGGAATGGAACTCTGCGAAAAGATAGACGGCGGAGAAAACGAAGAAGACAAGCTTTTGAAAATTCAGTTGTACGACGAACTCGAAAAGCTCGGCGAGCGTGAAAAAAAGATAATATATTTAAGATATTTCAGAGCGGAAACCCAATCGGAAGTAGCCGAAGGTCTCGGAATATCGCAGGTGCAGGTTTCGAGAATAGAAAACAAAGTTCTCGAAAAATTGAAAGAGAAATTTGATATATAATGATTGAAATCAGATAAAATTTAAAAAAGGCGGTTTATAAAACCGTTTTTTTTATTTTAAGTTATAATATCCGAATAAATAAAATTATTTAGGGAAAAATCGGATTATGAGAAAGATAAAGGAAGCGGCTTACCTTAAACCGCTCGACGAAAAAGAAACATATAATCCGATAAAGGAAAAGAAGGAATTAAAAAATGAAAGAGTATGAATTGCCAAATAAAAATTACCTGAAATACGTTTCGGAAGTTTCGCCGAAAACCGATAATATAGGTAAAATATTCAAAGCGTTTTTAGTCGGCGGTATAATATGCTGTTACGGACAGGGAATCCGTATGCTTCTGGAAAAATTTTCAGGCTTAAAAGGAGACGAACTCGCAAGTTACGTTTCGATGATACTTATATTTACCGGAAGCTTTTTGACGGCGATAGGCGTTTACGACAGAATAGGCAAATTCGCGGGAGGCGGATCTATTGTTCCCATAACCGGGTTTGCAAATTCCGTAGTTTCGCCCGCAATGGAATTTAAATCGGAAGGGTTTATATTCGGTACCGCGTCGAAAATGTTCGTTATTGCCGGTCCCATTATCGTTTTCGGCGTAGCGTCGAGCGTTGCCGTGGGACTTGTGTATTACTTTATTTATTGGGTGTTTTAAAAATAATGAAAAAAGGAACTGTTTATTTTAAGAACAAGCCGGAAATAACTTCGGTTTTTACCGTTGCGGGACCTAAAGAAAGCGAGGGTCCCATAGGCGATTTTATAGAGAAGAAGCTCACCGACGACAAATACGGCGAAAAAACGTTTGAAAAAGCCGAAAAAAAGATTCTATCGGAAGCTATCAAAAACGTCGTCATGGTTTCGGACAAAGAGTTTTCGGACATAGACGCACTTATCGCGGGTGATTTACTCAATCAGATAATTTCTTCTTCGTTTTCGGCGAGAGATTTTAAGATTCCTTTTATAGGAGTCTATTCCGCATGTTCTACAATGTCCGAAAGTATTGCTCTCGCGGCTTCGTTTATAGACGATGGTAAGATGGAAAACGTCATATGCGCGACGGGCAGTCATTTCGCCTCTGCCGAACGACAATACAGATATCCGCTCGAACTCGGTTCTACCCGTCCGCCGCAGTCGCAATGGACGGTAACGGGAGCGGGTGCGTGCATTATCTCGAAAAGCGAAGGCGTAAGACCGATAGTCGGAAGCAACCCGTACATCGAATCGGCGACGTTCGGAAAAGTTGTCGATTACGGCGTAACCGACGCAAATAATATGGGCGCGGCAATGGCGCCAGCATGCGCGGACACCATGGTGAGACATTTCAGAAACACTTCGACTTGTCCGGATGATTATGACATTATTCTTACGGGAGATCTCGGGGTTCTGGGTTCAAGAATACTTAAAGATCTTGTGTGGGAGAAGGGATACGATATAACCGACAATCACGTAGACTGCGGCGAAATGATTTATAATCTCGACGAAAAAGACTATCAGGGCGGCAGCGGAGCGGGGTGCAGCGCGCTCGTTCTTAATTCTTATATTTACCGCAGAATGAGAGAAAAACGTATAAAAAGCGTACTTTTTCTCGCGACAGGCGCGCTCTTGTCGTCGGTATCGTCGCAACAAGGCGAATCTATTCCGTGCATTTCGCACGCGGTGGTAATAAAAAACGATCAGGTGTGATATGGAAATTTTTATGGATTTTTTAAAGGCTTTTATTGTCGGCGGAGCGATATGTTCGCTTGCGCAGGTACTCATAAATAAAACGAAGCTTACTTCGGGCAAAATACTTGTGTATTTTTTGCTTGCGGGAGTTGTTTTGCAGGCTTTCGGATTGTATCAATATCTCGTGGACTTCGGAGGGGCTGGAGCAACCGTGCCGATTTCCGGCTTCGGATATTTACTGGCGGAAGGCGCCAGAAAGGGGGCGAAGGAGAGCCTTTTTAAGGCAATAACAGGCGGACTTAGCTCTGCTTCTATGGGAGTAACGGCGGCGATTGTGTTCGGATATATTTTTGCAGTTCTGTTTACTTCGAAAAGTAAACAGAACTGACGGTATAAGCATATAATTTTCTTCACGTAATAAATATATTGTATGATAGACTGCGTTGAAGAAAAACTTGTTTTAAAAAACAAAAAAATAAAATGCAAAAATCCGCGTAGACGTAAAATTCCCGTTCTTATAATTTTTCTTATCGTTTTTGGATCGCTTTTTATTCACTATAAGAGCAACGTTTCGAGAATTTTATCCGAAACGTGCGTAAAAAGCGCAAAAGAAATAACGGTAGACGCGATAAACAACGTAGTTTTAGAAAGTTTGTCCGATCTTAAATATTCCGATCTCGCCGAAGTTTCGCTCGATAATTCCGGAAATATAAAAATGATAAATATCGATGTCGTCGAAACGAATAAAATAGCGAGAACGGTTTCGATAAATACAAAAAAACTTCTCGAACAAAAATTGAAAGACGGCGTTCCGGTACCGTTCGGAACTTTAAGCGGATTCGCGTATTTTTCGGGTGCCGGAAAAACGATATTTTTGCAGGTTGTTACGGTAAAAAACGTATATTGCGATTTTTCGAGCGATTTTTTAGAAGGGGGAATCAATCAGACCGTTCACAGAATATATCTTATCGTAAAAGCGGAAGTAACCGTTGTTATTCCGGGAGTTAAAAGCGAAACGGAGTTCGATTCCGAAATTTTGCTGTGCGAAAGTCTTTTGGTCGGAAAAGTGCCGGAGATAATCGTCGGAAGATAAAAACCGGATTTAGTAGAGAGAAATAGGATAAAAGATAAGAAAAATACGGCAAAAATCAAAAAAACTCAAATATGCTTGACAAAATAAAATACTCGTTATAATATTATAGTAACTATAAAGGCTATGAAAAAGACAGACGTTTAACACCCTTTCAAAGAGAGACGGCTCGTCGGCTGTAAGGTCGTCGTCAGGGGTAAACGTTATTCACTTTAGAGCTCCTTACGGAACGCGCGTTTTGCGTCAGTATGATAAGGCGGTCGTACCGTTAAAACGTAAACGAGGCTTATTTTAAGCGAATTTTAGGTGGTACAGCGTTAAGGACGCCCTAATTACGGGCGGCCTTATTTTTATATAAAAACGGAGGATTTATGAACGAAAAATTCGAACAGATAAAAGAAAAAGCTCAGAAAGCTCTGGAATCTGCAAAATTCACTAAAGACCTTGCCGAGATAAAAGCGGGATTTTTAGGAAAAACAGGCGAAATAACCGGTCTTTTAAAATCAATGAAGGATATTCCGGGTAACGAAAGAGCGGCTTTCGGTAAACTTGTCAACGACCTTAAACAGGAAGTAGAAAAGTACTTTGTCGAAAAGGAAAAATCTTTGAAAGAAGAAGAACTCAAACGTCGTTACGAGAAGGAAAAAATAGACGTTACTCTTCCCGGCAAAAAGACGAAAACGGGGAATTTACATCCTTTGAATCTCGTTAAAAACGAGATAATTTCGGCTTTTACGGGAATGGGATTCGAAATATTCGAAGGTCCCGAAATCGAAACCGATTATTACTGCTTCCAGGCTCTCAATATCCCCAAGGATCATCCGGCGAGAGATATGCAGGACACGTTTTATATAAACGACGATATTGTTTTGAGATCGCAGACTTCGACAGGTCAGATCAGAGTTATGGAAAACAAAAAACCGCCGATCAAGATTTTATCGCCGGGCAGAGTTTACCGCTCTGACGACGATGCGTCCCACTCGCCGATGTTCCATCAATGCGAAGGTCTCGTCGTCGATAAGGGAATAACGCTTGCAGATCTTCAGGGGCTTCTTGACGAATTCGTAAAAATCATATTCGACAAGGATACGAAAACAAGGCTCCGCCCGTCATATTTCCCGTTTACCGAACCGAGCGTCGAAGTAGACGTTACGTGTTCCAAATGCCACGGAAAAGGCTGTGGCTTATGTAAGGGAACGGGCTGGATTGAAATACTCGGCGCGGGCGTAGTAAACAAAAAAGTTCTCGAAAATTGCGGAATAGATTCAAACGAATATTCCGGTCTTGCGTTCGGTCTCGGACTTGAAAGAGTCGCGATGATAAAATACGGCATAACGGATATAAGAACGATGTTCGAAAACAATGTAAAATTCTTAAAACAGTTTGACAGGAGATAACCAGATATGAAAGCACCTTTATCATGGCTTAAAGATTACGTAGATATACGCGTTACGCCCGAAGAACTCGAAAAAAAGTTGTTTTCATGCGGGTTTGAAGTCGAAGAAATGATTTACGTCGGTAAAAATATCGACAAAATAGTCGTTTGCAAAATTTTGAAAACCGAAAAACATCCGAATGCGGACAAACTTACGGTTTGTCAGGTAGACGCAGGCAAATACGGCGTTCTTCAGATTATAACCGCCGCAAAAAATATTTTCGAAGGAGCGATCGTTCCTGTCGCTCTCGACGGCTCGACGCTTAACAACGGCGAACACATTTATAACGGTGAACTGCGCGGTCTCCCGTCGCAGGGTATGTTCTGCTCGGGCGAGGAACTCGGTATAACCGACGATTTTTATGACGGCGCGAGCGTGGACGGGATTCTTATATTAAAAGAAAATTATCCGCTCGGCGAAGAAGTTAAAAAAGTTCTCGGAATAGAAGACGTTATTTTCGATATAAACGTAACGGCGAACCGTCCTGACTGCCAGAGTATATTAGGTATCGCGAGAGAAGTTGCGGCTGTTCTCGGCGAAAAGATAAGAGAACCGGATCTGAGTTATACAGCTACCTGCGGCGTTTCGACAAAAGGAACCATAAAGGTTACCGATAACGCGCCGGACCTTTGTCCGAGATATATAGCGCAGTACGTAAAAGACGTAAAGCTCGGAGAATCGCCGAGATGGCTTAAAAAACGTCTTTTCAGCGCCGGACTCAGATCTATAAACAACATAGTCGATATAACAAACTTCGTTCTTCTCGAAATCGGTCAGCCGATGCATGCGTTCGATCTGAAAGATCTTTCGGGTAAAGAGATAAATGTAAGAAGAGCTGAAAGCGGCGAAAAAATCGTAACGCTCGACGAAAAAGAATTCACCTTGAACGAAAACAATCTCGTCATATGCGACAGAGAAAGACCTGTAGCCCTTGCCGGCGTTATGGGCGGGCTTAACAGCGAAATAAAGGATACCACGCAGAACATAATTTTCGAATGCGCCAAGTTTGCGAGAGATAATATCAGAAAAACTTCGAGAGCGTTGGGACAGAGAAGCGATTCTTCGTCGAGATACGAAAAGGGTATTGACGTTAATTCGGCGGAAGTTGGTATTAAGCGCGCTCTTCATCTTATAAACGAGCTTAAAATAGGCGAAATCGCCGAAGACAGATACGATATTATATTCGAAGAACCCGAAAAGAAGGTTATCAAAACCAAAATTTCGAAGATAAACGGCGTTCTCGGTATAACCGTTCCGAAAAACGTTATAATCGAATCGCTTGAAAAACTTAACTTCGAAGTAAAAGTAAGCGGTGACGATATTACGGTTACAGCGCCGCTTTACAGAGAAGACGTCGAAGATTATCCCGATCTTGCCGAAGAAGTCATAAGAGAGTACGGTTATGAACATATCGTTCCCACAATGCTTAAAACGGCAAGCATAACTGCCGGCGGAATTAACGAATCGCAGAAGAAAATCGAAAATACCAAAAATCTTTTGATAGGACACGGCTTCAACGAAATCATAACTTATTCATTCGTGTCGGAGAAGGAATACGATCTTTTCGGATTCGATAAAAACTCGGAAGAATACAGATTTATAAAAATCAAAAATCCGATAGGCGAAGATATGTCCGTCATGAGAACTTCGCTTCTCCCGTCGATGACGAGAGTAATAGCTTCGAATATGGCGAGAAAGAATTACGAAGGAAGACTTTTCGAACTTGCGAAAATCTACAAACCGAAAAATCTTCCGGTAACAGAACTCCCCGACGAAAAGAACGTTTTATCTCTCGGCGTATTCGGCGAAGACGAAGACTTTTTCACCTTAAAAGGCGTTATCGAAGATTATCTCGATGAATTTGCTTATGGCAAAAACGTAAAGTATATTCCTTGCGATAAGTCGTGCATGCACCCGACGAGAAGCGCGTATGTAACAATCGAAGGCGAAACGATAGGTTATTTCGGAGAACTTCTTCCTTCTATTTCCGAAAAGCTCGGAATAGATAAAAAGGCGTACGTCGGCGAGATGTATTACGACGAACTCAAAAAATACTTCGACGATAAAATCGCCGTAAAACCCGTATCGAAATACCCGAGCGTAGAACGCGATCTCGCCGTGACGGTAGACGACAACGTTCCGTCCGGCGACATTTTGGACGCTATTTACGCAAGCGGCGGCGAAACACTCGAAAATGTAAAGCTTTTCGACGTTTATAAGGGCGATCAGGTTGCAAAGGGTAAAAAGAGTATAGCTTTCAATCTTTTGTTCAATGCGGGCGACAGAACTCTTTCCGTTGAAGAAATCGACGAAGCCGTAAAGGTTATACTTAAAATTCTTAAAGATAGATTCGGCGCTGAACTCAGATAACGCCGTAAAATGACCTGAAATACTTTAAAAATAAAAAAACGGAAGATTATTCCGTTTTTTTATTTTGCAAAACAGGTAAAATAAGGTAAAATATATTTGTAATAAAACGGTAGCCTTAAAATGGCTGCAAGGCGAAAAATGATATCCGAAAAAACCTTAAAATCACTCGAATTCGATAAAATATTAAAAATAGTATCCGGTTACGCCGTGCTGGATTCATCGAAAGCCGCGATAGAAAATCTGAAACCGACTTCCGATAAAAGCGAAGTTACTTACCTTTTAAAAAGTACGGAAGAAGCTTTCAATCTTTTATATAAGTACAGTCTCGAAAGAGTTCCTTATTGCGTGAGCGTGGTAAACGCCGTTTCGAGAGCCGAAAAGGGAGCTACGCTTAATATGAGAGAGCTTCTCGATATAGCGGCGCTTCTGTCCGCTTCGAGAACGGTGAAAGCGAGTATAGAATCCGTTTCGGACGAAGCTATAGAGAATATAAAAACTCTCGCTTCGGGGCTTTTCGAATACAGAATTTTAGAAAAAGAAATAACTTCGAAAATAGTTTCGGAAGACACCATGGCGGACTCTGCTTCCGAAAGGCTCGCTTCGATAAGAAAAAGGATAAGAGACCTTAACGTAAAAATAAGGGATAAGCTTAATTCTTATATCAGGGGCTCGAATAAGTTCATGCAGGATAACGTCGTTACGATGCGTATGAACAGATATGTTATCCCCGTTAAAGCCGAGTATAAGGGAATGGTCAAAGGGTTTGTCCACGATCAGTCGGCGACGGGTTCTACCGTATTCATAGAACCGGAACAAGTTATAGAATACAATAACGATCTGAAGACCGCTTATATAGAAGAGTCAGAAGAAGTTTACAGAATCTTAAGAGAGCTTTCGGGTAAGGTTGCTGGAATATCGAACGCCATAAAATATAACGAAGAAATATTGTCCGATATAGACGTGTTTTATGCCAAGGCCACTTACGCTTTCGAGACGAAAGCTACTCGTCCCATTGTTAATTTTTCAGGCATAATCTCTATCAAAAAAGCAAGGCATCCGCTGATAAATCCCGAAAAAGTAATTCCCGTTACCGTAACGCTCGGTAAGGAGTACAAATATCTCCTTGTAACAGGTCCGAATACGGGAGGAAAAACGGTTACGTTGAAGCTTACGGGGCTCATGTGTCTCTTTGCAATGTGCGGCTTATACATTCCCTGCGAAGAAGAGAGCGAAGTTTCCGTTTTCGAAAATATTTTCTGCGACGTAGGCGACGAACAGAGTATCGAACAAAGCCTTTCGACTTTTTCGTCGCATATGGTAAACATAATCGATTTTTGCAACAACCTTACTTCCGCGTCGCTTGTTCTTTTAGACGAACTCGGCGCTGGTACGGATCCCGAAGAAGGAAGCGCACTCGCTCTCGCCGTTATTGAAAAGTTATTGAAGTCCGGCTCGTGCGGGATAGTAACTACGCATTATTCGAGACTTAAAGAATATGCGATGACAGAGCCGCTTATCGAAAACGCGTCGATGGATTTCGATATAAAAACTTTAAGACCTGTCTATAAACTCAATATCGGCATACCGGGAAATTCGAACGCAATCGAAATTTCAAAAAGATTGGGGCTTCCCGAAGATCTCGCAAAGCGTGCAACAGAGCTTTTATCAAAGGATAAGGTTTCGCTCGATAACGTTCTTAAAAAAGCCGAGGAGTCAAGGCAGGAGGCGGAAAAACTTTCGGAAGAGCTTAAAGTTTTGAAGGAAGAAAAAGAAAAAGAACTCGAAGGCGTAAAAAAGGAACTTTCAAGCGTTAAAGCCGAAAAAGAAAAAATTACGGCTTCCGCAAGACAGGAAGTCAAAAAGATAGTTTCGGAAAGACTTATCGAAGCCGAAGCGATTATTTCGGAACTTAACGATATTTATAAGACTTGCGAACTCGAAAACGGCGAACTGATAAGGGCGAGAACCCTTAAAAACAAACTTGCAGACAGTAAATACTTAAACGAAGACATTCCGCTTTCAAAATACGAGCTCGCTCCCGTCGACGTGAAAAAGCTTTCCGTCGGGGACGAAGTTTACGTTAAATCTTTCAATAATACCGGGATAATAAATGATATCAAGGAAAAGAAAGGCGAAGCGGAAGTATTGTTCGGCAATATAAAATCCACGGTTAAGCTTTCGGACTGTTTTAACGCAAAAAAACAGGCAGTTCAATCTGAAAAGCCTAAAGTTTCGAGGTCGGTTGAGAGATCTTTTCCGAAAGCCGAAATAAACATTATCGGTAAAACCGTTGCCGAAGGCGTTGAGGAAGTCGAAAAGTTTATAGATCAGGCTGTAGTAAGTAATATCCCGGAAATTCGAATTATTCACGGCATGGGAACGGGTAAACTTAAAAAGGGCGTGTGGGATTACCTTAAAACTAATAAAAACGTATCCGAGTACCGTCTCGGCAGATACGGCGAAGGAGAATCGGGAGTAACGGTCGTTACTCTGAAATAGTATGGAAAATTTTATCGAAGAAACTTCTTCATTAAAACAGAGCGAAAAAAACAGAAAAAAGTATTTTATTTATACTCTCGTCTCGTACGCTTCGCTTGCCGTCGCTATACTTAGTCTGTTTTTCGCTCCGATTTTTATAAAAGTAAAGGATGACAAAATAACGATTGTCGCGTCGGGAGCCGGGCTTATCGTAAATATAGCGACGATTGTTCTTACGTTCGGGCTTTTCTTGTTTCTGCACTTTTTGTTTTTGAAGAAGAAAAATAAAATATTCGTCGAATACGACTACATTTTTAATGGCGAAAAGCTCGCGGTGTCGGCAATATACAACGAGACTAAACGCAGTTTTATCGACAAAACGGACGTAAAAGATATTGTTAAAATAGGAAAAATCACGAGCGGCAGCTATAAAAAAATACTTTCCGATCCGACGGTGAAAAAGGTAAAATACTTTTCCGACGGTAAGACGGAAGACGGAAAGAAAATTTTTTACGTTTTATACAACGGTAAAAACGGAAAGACCTGCATGCAGATAGAAGTAAGCGAAAAATTTATGGTGGCGATACTTAAAGTTACGGGAAAGGAAGTCGTCGAGGAGGATTACGAATGATATATCTTGATAACGCGGCGACGACGAAACCGAGCGAAACGGCTGTCGAAAGCGTCAAAGAATTTTTGGGCGATAATTATTTTAACCCGTCGGCTCTTTACCGCGAAGGACTTAAGAATCATGGTCTTTTGGACGAAGCGAGAGAGTTTTTTATCAAAAATTTTGCAACCGAAAAGCATGATATAATATTTAATTCGTGCGGAAGCGAAGCCGATAATCAGGCGGTTTTCTGTGCGGTGAAAAGAGGAACGTTTATTACTACCGAAGGCGAACATCCTGCAATATACAAGAGCTTTTCTGAATTAAAATCAAGAGGACTTAACGTAGTTTTCGCTAAAATAAACAAAGACGGAAGTGTAAACGAAGACGACTTGTATAAAAAAATAAAAGAAAATTCCGATACAAGTCTTGTTTCGGTAGTACACGTTAATAACGAGACGGGCGCGATAAACGATATATCGAAAATCGCCGCGAACGTGAAAAAAATAAATAAAAACATACTCTTCCACAGCGACGGCGTACAGGCTTTTCTGAAGGTTCCCTACAGACTTTCCGAAAATATAGATATGTATTCGGTAAGCGCGCATAAAATCAATGCGTTAAAAGGTACGGGCGCTCTTTTTTATAAAAAGAACGTTCCCGTCAAACCGCTCGTATACGGCGGCGGACAAGAAGAAGGTTTGCGCAGCGGCACCGAAAATATTTTCGGCATAAAACTTTTCGAAGCGGCGGCAAAAGAGCATCTGAAAACGGTAAGAGAAGATTATAAAAAAGTTTACGACATAAAAAAGGAAGCTGCCGAAAATATAGATAAAGAGCTGTTTACGATAATTTCGGATCTTTCGCCGGAAAAATCATCTCCTTATATATTGTCTGTTTCGGCAAAAGGGTTGCGCGGAGAAGTAATAATGCACTCGCTGGAAGACGACGGCATTATAGTCGGCAACGGCTCGGCGTGTTCTTCAAAAAACCGTTACAGCAGAGTTCTGACGGCGGCGGGGTACGATAACGAAACGTTGGACGGAGTGGTGAGACTCAGTTTTTCAAACGCGACGACTCCTGACGAAGTGTCGTTTGCAATAAAAAAGCTCAACGAAAAAACAAAAAAATTATACGAAACGATGAAGGGTTGATATGGATAAAGCAATTATAATAAGATTTTGCGAAATACACTTGAAAGGTAAAAACAGAAGATTTTTCGAAAATCTTCTTAAAGAAAACATCGAAAAGTCTCTTTCCGGGATAGAGCACGAAACGATAGATCTGCATTCGAGATATCTTGTGAAGAATTTCGATTCGTTCGACTATGACGAAATCGTTTCGAGACTTAAAAAGGTCGCGGGTATACACAGTTTTTCACTCGCGGGCGTAGTTGAAAACGATCTCGATAAAATCATCGGAAAAGCTCTCGGAATATGCGAAGGAAGAACGGGAACATTCAAAGTAGAGACAAACAGGGCGGAGAAAAACTTCCCGTATAAATCCGTTGAATTTTCGGCTCTGGTCGGCGGAAAAATTCTGGAAAAGTTTTCTGAAAATCTCAAAGTAAACGTTAAAAATCCCGATTTTACCGTTCACATAGATATAAGAGAAGACGGCGAAACGTTTGTATTTACCGATTATGTAGCCGGTATGGGAGGAATGCCCGTAGGTTCTTCGGGTAAAGGTCTTTTGCTTATTTCGGGCGGGATCGACAGCCCCGTAGCAGGTTATATGACGGCAAAACGAGGTATGAAGATAGACGCTCTTCATTTTGAAAGTTTCCCGTATACCGGCGAAGCCGCCAAAGAAAAGGTCATCAAACTTTCGAAGATGGTCGCAGCGTACAACGGCGGAAACATGAACTTATACGTTTGCCGTTTTACCGAAATACAGGAAGCCATTCACAAAAATTGTCCTGAAGAATTCATGATAACGCTTATGCGCCGTTTTATGATGAGAATAGCCGAACGCCTTGCAAAAAAAATTCACGATCAGGCGATAATCACCGGCGAAAATCTCGGACAGGTCGCAAGTCAGACAATAGAAAGCATTACTTCGTCCAATTCCGTCGTAACGATGCCCGTTTTAAGACCGCTTATTATGTTCGATAAACTCGAAATAATAGCGGTTTCGGAAAAAATAGGAACCTACGAGACTTCGATTTTACCATACGAAGACTGCTGTACTGTTTTTTTGCCCAAGTTTCCGTCGATTAAGCCTAATTTGGATAGAGTAATAAAGGCGGAAAGCGCATTGGACGTTGAAACTCTTATCGAAAACGCCATAAAAAATATAGAACTTATAAAACTTTAATCTGTTTTTAATATGAAGAGATACCGCTTAAGCGATATCTCTTTTTTTCGTCTTGATTTTTCCTAAAATAACCTTTTTTCCGACAATGGTTTTTTCTCCGTTGAAAAAGTAAGGAACGGCTTCGTAAATATAAGTTTCGTCTGCATTTGCGTTATAGTCGTAAAAAACGTTTCCGGCGGCGGTGTCGTAAACTTCTTCGCCGTTGCGGTAAATTTTCGAATATACGTTTTTTAAGGCGGTTATTTTTATTTTTACAACGGAATCTTTATAATAGAATTCAACGTCCGAAATTTCCGGCGAAGAATACTTCGGCGACTTTTCGGTCGGAAGAAATTTTTTATCGAACAGCATTCTGATTTTGGTGCTTTCGGGCGCATAGTCGTCTGCAAGGAGAAATTTTCCGTTATTAAGATATTCGTCTTTATCTATATACGCTTCTTTAACGCTCCAGGGCATTTTTATTTCCGTATCCGAAGTTTTTAAATAACTATTCCAGAATTCAGCGGCGGCTTCGGTAGGAGCGGAGGATCCCGTGATGAACGAGGGAAGATATGAGTTATCGGCGTTATTTAAGCGGATACCCAACGTTTCGTTATTCGTAAAAGAGACGGAGTACGCCGCAGTGTTGCCGTTTTCGCTTCCGACTGTACCCGTTTTTGCGTAAAGAGTGAATTTGTCGGAGTTAAGTTTTGACGAAGTTCCGCTTTTAACGCTTTCCGAAAGCATGTCGGCGGTTAAATAAGCCGTTGCATCCGAAAACACTCGTCTTCCGTATAAGCTGCTGTCCGAATATAAAATTCTGCCGCTTCCGGAAACTACTTTTCTGATTGCGGACGGTTTATAATATATTCCGCCGTTTCTGTATATTCCGTAAAAAGAAGTAAGGTCTGTCAGGGTGAAACCGTTTTTCATTCCGCCGAGAGCAAGGGATAAGCCTTTTTCGTCATCCGATAAGTTTATGCCGAGACGCTTTAAATATTTTTCCGATTTGTCTATTCCTAAAGAGTTCAAGAGCTTCACTGCGGGAATGTTCAAACTTTTAGCAAGAGCCGTTTTTGCGCTTATTCTGCCGTAGTATCTGTTGTTATAATTTTTTGGTTTATATCCCGAAAATTCCGTTTTCTCATCGTTTATAATAGTGTTCTCGTTTATAAGGTTTTCTTCTAAAGAAGGGGAGTATACGGCTAAAGGTTTTATAGTAGAACCCGGTTGGCACACGGACAACGGGTAAAGAGAATAAAAAGCCGATATATGATTTTTATCTTTCATTAAAACGCCGTTTACGGTATACGAACAGCCCGGATTATTAAGTGCGGCGAGTAGTTTTTTCTGATCGCTTTCTTCAAAATACGTGTACACATGCGCGTTTTTTAATTCATAAGGATTTATATGGTAATATTCGTTTAATTCTGTCAGACATAACGATATGAAAGGTGAGTTTTTATCGGAGGATTTACTGTAATTTATATTTAATTTTTCATTTTTTAACTTATTTAAGTCGTAACCTTTAATGTAGCCTTGTTCGAACATTTTTTCGAGTACGAGATTACGCCTTGAAAGCAATTTTTCGCTGTTTAACTCGCTTGTATAATAGTTCGGAGACTTTACGACGGCGGCTAAAACAGCACTTTCTGCAACTGTCAGATTTTCTGCTTTTTTATCAAAATACCCTTGAGCCGCATTCTCTATTCCGTAGTAACTTCTGCCGAAGTAAACGGTATTGAGATAGTATTCGAGGATTTCTTTTTTAGAATATTTCTGTTCGAGCTTTCTGGTAACTTTGATTTCGGTCAGTTTCCTTTTTAAGGTCTTTTCTCCGCTTAACTGAGTGTTCTTTATAAGCTGTTGAGAGATGGTGGAGCCGCCTTCTTTAAAAGAAAAACTCGTAATATCTTTTATCGCCGCTCTTAAAATGCCTTTGTAATCTATTCCGTTATGCTTATAAAAGTTTTTGTCTTCGATTGCTATAAAGGCGTTAAGAGTATATGAGGGAATAGTTTCTATCGAAGTTTTTTTAACGTTTTTAACATAAGTCCCCATGTTTTTGCCGTTTGAATCGTAAAATTCGGTCGAATCAGAGACGGAAATGAGTTTACTTTCGTCGAGTTTTGCATTCATTGTAACAACGTGGTAATAAATAACGCCGGCTACGCAAAGTATAAAAAGCAATAAAAAAAGAAAAAGAATTATTTTAGCAATTTTTTTCATATAAAAAGTATTCGTTTTTTATAAAAAAATATGCGTTTGAACATGCGGCTCATTTTTTGTTTTAGGTTGACTTTTTCAGAGTTTTATTATATTATTATATAATAAGGAATTAACTATGGATAAATTTTACCTGATCAAAACTTACGGTTGCCAGATGAATATTCACGAGTCCGAAAAACTTGCCGGAATACTCGAAGCAGCCGGATACAAACCAACAGAAGACGAAAAAACGGCTGATATAATTGTTTTTAACACTTGTTGCGTAAGAGAAAACGCCGAAGACAAGGTTTACGGGCATATAGGCAATCTTAAAAAGCTTAAAGCTGTTAAAAAGAACATGATTATAGCCGTCGGCGGCTGTATGACGCAGCAAAAAGCGGCTTCGGAAAAACTTTTAAAAACTTTTCCGTTCGTCGATATAGTTTTCGGAACTCATAATCTCGAAAATTTTAAGGCGATGCTTGACGAAAAGCAAAGCCATAAACACGTCGTGGACGTGGATGAAACAGATATTGTTTACGAAGGCACTCCCAAAAAACGTACAAGCTATCCCAACGCGTGGGTGAATATATCTTACGGCTGCAATAACTTCTGCACCTACTGCATAGTTCCGTACGTCAGAGGACGGGAAAGGAGCCGTAAGAAAGAAGACATTATAAAAGAATGCGAAGAGCTGATAAAAGAAGGCTATAAGGAAATTACTCTTTTAGGACAGAACGTAAATTCTTACGGCAACGATTTGTCCGACGGTACGAATTTTGCCGATCTGATTAAGGAGATAGCGAATATAAAAGGTAAGTTCAGACTTCGCTTTATGTCTAGTCATCCCAAGGACTTTACCGACGAAATGATAAAAGCCATTTCGTACAGCGATAAAATCTGTAACTGCGTGCATTTACCGGTACAGGCGGGTTCCACTAAGATCTTAAAGCTTATGAACAGAAAGTATACGAGAGAATATTATCTCGAAAGACTTGCCGCTTTAAGAAAAATAATTCCGGGTGCAGCGGTAACTACCGATATTATGGTAGGCTTCCCGCAGGAAACGGAAGAAGATTTTCAGGATACTTTGTCGCTTGTAAAAGAAGCCGATTTTTCCGGCGCGTTTACTTTCGTGTATTCCAGAAGATCGGGTACGGTAGCCGATAAAATGGACGGTCAGATACCCGAAGAAATTTCGACCGACAGAATAATGCGTTTAATCGAAGCTCAGAACGAAGTAAGCCGTCTGCAGTCCGAAAAATATATAGGAAAAACGGTTGAAATTTTATGCGAAGATTTCGATGAGAAAAAGAATCGCTATTTAGGTCGCGACGAATACGGCAAAATGGCGTATTTCGGATCGGAAGAAAATCTTATAGGCAAATTCGTGAACGTTAAAATAAATTCCGCAAACGGCATTTCTCTTATAGGCGAAGTCGTAAGTGCGGAATAATAAAACCGTCCGAAAACATTTATAAGCAAAAAAGAAACAATAAAGACGTTTTTATACTTAAGAGGTAGAAAATGGCACTTTCCAAAATGATGGAACATTACCTTAAAATAAAAGAAAAGTATCCCGATTGCATGGTCTTTTACAGACTCGGCGACTTTTACGAGATGTTTTTCGACGACGCCAAAAAAGGTTCGGAATTACTCGATCTCACTCTTACGGGGCGGGATTGCGGTCTTCCGGAACGCGCTCCCATGTGCGGAATCCCTTATCACGCAGCTGACGTTTATATACAAAAACTCGTGTCTATGGGCGAAAAAGTAGCTATATGCGAACAGCTCACCGAGCCGACGAAGGGCGCGCTTGTGCAGAGAGATATAGTAAGAATAGCCACCGCAGGCACCATAATCGAAGACGGACTTATCGATGACAAATCGAACAACTTTCTGTGTTCGGTATATTTGGCGAAGGATAAATGCGGTCTTGCCTGGGCGGACATCACCACCGGTGATTTTTATGCGAAATCCTTTACCGAAAACGTAATGATTTCGTTAACCGACGATTTGGTAAAAATCGCTCCGGCGGAAATCATATGCAATCAGTACGCATACGATTTCGGTAAAGAATTGCCTCTCGTAAAACACAACGTACTGCCCAAATTTTCTGCTTTCGACGAATATGCGTTTTCGCTTAATAAAGCGGAAGAAGAACTGAAAACGCAGTTCGGCGTAAAAACTCTCGAACCGTATAATATCGCAGGCGACGAAGCGGCGATTTGTGCGGCGGGAGCTATTATAAGGTATCTTAAAGAAACTCAGCGTCACGCTTTAAACAATATTACCGGAATAACGTGCGAAAGCAAGAAAAACTATATGGTTTTAGACGTTAACGCCGTTAAAAATCTCGAACTCATAAAAACTCTTAAAGACGGTAAGCGTTACGGATCTCTTTTATGGCTTCTCGATAAAACGTCGACGGGGATGGGCGCGAGAACGCTTCAGAACTGGATACTTTTTCCGCTTAAAGACAAAGACGAGATAAACGAAAGATCGGAAGCGGTAGAGCAGCTTTATAAAAGCGCTCTTTTAAGAAACGGTCTTACGGAACTGCTGAAATCGGTTAAAGATTTAAGCAGATTAACGGGTAAAATCTCAAACGGTAATCTGACTCCGAGAGATTGTGTGGCGCTTTGCTCCACGCTTGAAGTTTTACCGACCTTAAAATTCAGACTTTCGGGAATAAGTTCCGAATTTATTCAGAAGATTTACGACAAAATATTCGATTTTAAGGATATAGCGGAACTTTTGGAAAAATCTATAGATCCGGACGCGCCCGCTCTTACCAAAGACGGCGGATATATCAAAAAGGGTTATAATAAAGAACTCGACGAATACAGGATGCTTTCGACAAACGCGCAGGAACTTATAAACGGCATCGAAGCGAGAGAACGCGAAGCTACGGGTATAAAAACTTTGAGAATACGCTATAACAGAGTATTCGGTTATTATATCGAAGTCACAAATTCGTTCAAAGATCTCGTTCCGTACAATTATCAGCGCCGTCAGACCATCGCGAATGCCGAAAGGTACGTTACCGACGAACTTAAAGATCTCGAAGACAAGATTCTCAGCGCAAACGAAAAGAGCCTTAAACTCGAAAGCGAACTTTACACTTACGTCAAGTCTAGACTTTCGGAAAAGATAGCTGACTTTATAGCTACCGCCAAAGCGATAGGCGAACTCGACGTAATAAATTCTTTTGCGACAGTCTCCAAAGAAAATAATTATACCCGTCCCGTAATAGCGGACGAAGACGGTTTTCTCGAAATATCGGGCGGAAGACATCCCGTCGTCGAAGCTATATCCAAAGAAAGATTCGTTCCCAACGATACGTCCATGGATGAAGCGGACAACCGCATGCTTATAATAACCGGACCGAATATGGCAGGTAAGAGTACCTATATGAGGCAGACTGCACTTATAACGCTTATGGCGCATATCGGATGTTTTGTTCCCGCAAATAAAGCGACGATTCCTTTAACGGACAAGATTTTTACGAGAATAGGCGCGAGCGACAACCTGATACTCGATCAGAGTACGTTTATGGTCGAAATGACCGAAGTCGCTTCGATACTTAAAAACGCGACGAAGAACAGCCTTATTATTCTCGACGAAATCGGAAGAGGCACCAGCACTTACGACGGTCTGAGCATCGCATGGTCGGTAGTCGAATACATAACCAAAAATATAAAGGCGAAAACGATGTTTGCGACGCATTATCACGAACTTTCGGAACTCGAAGGAAAGCTCGAAGGCGTTAAAAATTATAAAGTTACTGTAAAAGAACTCGGCGGAACTGTTGTTTTTCTGCGTAAAATAGTCCGCGGCGGAGCGAACAGAAGTTTCGGTATAGAAGTCGCCGAACTTGCGGGCGTGGATAAAAACGTAACCTTAAGAGCGAAAGAAATTCTTAAAGAACTCGAAAAGAAAGGACTTTCGAAAAAGGTGGAATCGGGTGCCGATAAAAACGGCGACTCGGAAAAGCAATTATCGGAAGCGGAAAGAATTATAAAAGATCTCGATATAAACAAAATAACGCCGCTCATGGCATTTGAAATTTTATCCGACTTAAAAGAAAAGGTTAACTGAAGATAATGGGAAAAATTCACGTTTTAGACAGCAAAACATATAACAAAATCGCCGCCGGCGAAGTTGTCGAAAGACCTTGTTCCGTCGTAAAAGAACTCGTCGAAAATTCTATCGACGCGGGTTCGACGGATATAACCGTAGAAATAGAAAACGGCGGAATCTCTTTGATAAAAATAACCGACAACGGTTCGGGTATCGAAAAGGACGATCTAAAAAACGCCCTTACCGCCCACGCGACGAGTAAGATAGAAGATATAAACGATATAGAATCCGTTCTGACTCTCGGTTTCAGGGGAGAAGCGCTTTCGTCTATAGCTTCGGTCTCGAGACTCAAAATAGTTTCGGCAACGGCGGAAGAAAACGGCTCGTATATTTACACCGAAGGCGGAATGAATACCGAAATCGGCGACAGCCCATGCGTAAAGGGAACCGAAGTAACCGTAGACGATTTGTTTTTCAACGTTCCGGCAAGAAGAAAATTCTTAAAAACCGAACGCGCCGAAGAAGCCGAAATAACCAATATAGTTACGAGAATGATTTTAGGTTATCCCGGGATTTCGTTCAGATACATAGTAGACGGCAAAGTGGCGATGCAGTCCTTCGGCGACGGGTTTGAAAACGCCATGGTAGCCGTGTACGGCGCAAAGGTCATAGACGATTGCTTTTACGTTGACGAAATCAAAAACGGCATAAGAGTAAACGGCTATCTCGGAAAGCATTATTTTACAAAAGGAAAACGCACCTATCAGACGCTGTTCGTGAACGGCAGATACGTTATAAACAACACCGCATCTACCGCGATAGCGAACGCTTACGCCGGGTATCTTATGAAACGGCAATATCCGTTTTATGTTCTGAAAATAACTCTCCCGCCGGAAGTCGTGGACGTAAACGTTCATCCGCAGAAGAGCGACGTAAGATTTTCGGACAACAGAATAGTTTATTCCGCGCTTTATTCGGTGGCGAGCCACGTTCTCGACGGTACTAACGAAGCGCTTGATATTATAAATACGGGATCGGAAGTAAAAGTCGATACCGACTTTAAAATAGACGGCGAAGATTATAAGTTAACGAAGGACGGGGAACTTTTAAAGAAAGATCTGACCGAACCCGCTATGACGCCACAAAACGTCGATAAAGAAAGCAAAGCGGATTCGGACGATATAATATTATTCGATAAAAATTACGATACGACGGGTACGGCGGCTTCGGAATTTTTCGATAAAAAGGAAGAAGAATTCAAAAAAGAAAGTAAGGCGGCGGAAGATATCTTTGCCGAAAACAAAGCCTATCTCGAATCTTTGGAACGCAAAAAGACGATGATAGAAAACGCAAAAAAAACAGAATCCGATTTTGCGAAAGAAATTGCAGCTCCTTATAAAGAGACGTTTACGCAGGATAAAATAAAAACGGACGTTACTCTTACGAAAATAGGACAGGCTCTTAAAACATATCTTATTCTCGAAGACGGCGAAAATTTATATTTTATCGACCAGCATGCCGCTCACGAAAGAATTTTATACGACAAACTGGTAAAAAGAAGCGAAAACGAAAAGTCGAAAATGAATCTTCTCGTGCCGTATACGATGACGCTGTCTTCGCTCGAAGCGATGTTCCTTGAAAGAAAGCTTAAATATATCGAAGAACTCGGCATAGAAATCGAAGAATTCGGGACGAATACATTCAGAGTTACCGCTCTTCCGCTCGAACTTACAGATCTCGATCTGAAAGAATTTTTCGATGACGTAATGGGCGATATGACAAATCTTTCTGACGATAAACTCCCGGAAGTAATAAAGGACAGGCTCGCTCAAAAAGCGTGTAAAGCCGCTATAAAAGCCGGATATTCGTTATCGGAGTCCGAAATAGACGCTCTTTTAAACGATATGAAGGGCAATCTCGGATTAAAATGTCCGCACGGGAGACCTGTCGTAATCAAAATCACCAGGGCGGAAATAGACAAATGGTTCAAGAGAATAGTATAAATTCCGTCGTAATATGCGGTGCGACAGCCACAGGCAAGACTTCTCTTGCCGCCACCGTGGCTAAAAGCCTCGGTTCGGAAGTTATTTCAGCCGATTCGATGCTTATTTATAAAGGTTTCGATATCGGTACCGCTAAACCCGAAGAGTCGGAAAAACTCGGCGTAAAGCATCACCTTATAGACGTTATAAGCGGAAAAGAAGAATTTTCGGTTTCCGACTATGAGTCTATGGCGGGTAAAATTGCGGACGAGCTTATTGAAAAAGAAAAAAATCCCGTAATATGCGGCGGAACGGGTTTTTATATAAACTCGCTCTTATTCGACTTATCGTACGGTAACACGCCGAAGGACGATAAGATAAGAGAAAAATACGATAATATAAACAAAAAATACGGTTCGGAATATCTTTACGATTTATTAAAAAAGGCAGATTCCGTTACTGCGGAAAAACTTCACCCGAACGACGTTAAAAGGGTTATCCGCGCGCTTGAAATTTTTGAACTGACTGGCAAAAAGAAGTCCGATATAAACGACGGCGAAAAGATAAAACGCCCGTACAAGGCTTATGCCGTAGATTTCGAAAGAGAAGTTCTTTACAAAAGAATAGACGAAAGAGTAGAGATTATGTTCGAAAAAGGTCTTGCGAGCGAAGTCGCTTCGCTATTAGCCGCAGGCATAACGTTTGAAGATCAGTCGATGCAGGGAATAGGTTATAAAGAATTTTACGGTTATTTTAACGGCGTCGAAACTCTGGATCATGTTAAAGAAACGATAAAACAAAATACCCGCCACTATGCGAAACGTCAGATAACATTTTTTAAAAGGCTTAAAGGCATTACGTGGCTTAAACCCGATTCGACCGAAAATTTAGCAGATTTTATAATAAAAGATCTCGGCAAATCCGAATAATTAAAACAAAATAATTTAATTAAAAAAATAAAGTATTAAATAAAGGGTATAAAAAAAGGAAGTCGGAAAAGACTTCCTTTTTTATGCAGGAGTTGTAAACAAACCTGAATTTATTTTTCCTTTTTCTTCTGACTGCCGTTTCTCATATAGCTGCCGAGAGCGTCGAATCTCGAAGAGAGGGGAATATCGAGGAGGATCACGCATACGTCTATAAGAATTACGCTCCAGTAATCTTTTAACGGAACGAGAGCAACCGAGCCGATTATCGACGAGCCGTTATAGAGAGCGAGCATGGTCGAAACGATTATGAAAACAAAACATATCGAGAATAAAATACCTCTGAACGTATCGAAAGGCGAGCATATACGATATAACATTATTACGCCTGAATAAGTTATCGCGTAGATCATAAGCGACTGGAATACGTCGTCCACGTTGGTCATTCCCGCGGCTACCAGAGAATCTTTTAAGAAAAGCTGACTTATATAAATAAGTATACAGCTTAAAACCATTAAAAGAGCGCATGGGAGAGACTTACTTATAACGTAATTGATAAAGTTGCCTTTGACTCGTTTGTCGTTGGGTTGCAGCGACATAAAGAAGCTTGGTATGCCGATAACGAACATTTCGAGAAGAAACATGTTACGCGTTTCGAGCGGGTAGCCGCTACCGGGAAGAATAAGCATGATGATAGAGAATATCATCGTAAATAAAGTCTTCATAAGGTAAAGAGATGCGGAGTTCTGAACGTTGTTTATTACTCGTCTGCCTTCTCTTACTACCTGCGGCATCGAATTAAAGTTGTTATCCGTGAGAACAAGGTGGGCGATGTTTCTAGTGGCGTCGCTTCCCGAAGCGAGAGCAACCGCGCAATCGGCTTCCTTCATTGCGAGAATGTCGTTTACGCCGTCGCCGGTCATCGCTACGTTATGTCCCGCGATTTTAAGCTGTTTTACGAGAATAGCTTTCTGTTCTGGGGAGACTCTTCCGAAAACGGTGTACTTTTCGGCAATGGCGATTACATCGCGTTCGCTCATTCCTTCGAGACTGATGTACTTATCCGCATCGGGTACGCCGACCTTTCTTGCAATTTCGGAAACGGTAACGGGGTTATCGCCGGAAATTACTTTGAGAGCGACGTCGTTTTGTTTGAACCACTCGATGGTCTGTGCGGCGTTTTCTCTTATATTGTCGGCGATTGTTATTATCGCTATCGGTTTCATGGTGGACGGAATGTCTTCGTTGTCGGTTATCGAACTTTTGCTGTATCCGAGAGCGAGAACTCTCAGTCCCATCGAAGCGTACTGTTTTATAAGGACTTTAAGTTTATCCGGAATTTCTTTAAGGACGAATTCCGGCGCGCCGTACGCAAACGTTCCGACTTCTCTGAAAGTTACCGCAGAGAGCTTGCGCTTGGAGCTGAAGGGGAGTATTCTCGAAGCCGTCAAAGCGTTCGAATGACCGAAGTGCTGATACAGTGCAGTCGAAGTCTGGTTGTTATCCTTAAGCGAAGACAGCATGGATCCCATAATTTCGCTTATAGTGTATTCCGTGGTGTTATTTAAAAGAATACAGTCGTTAACCTTCATTCTGCCGTCGGTTATGGTACCTGTTTTATCGAGACACAATACGTCCACTCTTGCAAGCATTTCAAGAGAATAAAGGTCCTGAACGAGAGTGTTGTGACGGGCAAGTCTTATAACGCCGACTGCAAGAGCCATGCTTGATAACAGGAACATACCGGACGGTATCATGCCGATTATAAGGCCGGAAGTGTTCATGATCGAAGCCTGAACCTGTTCCCAGGTAAGACCATGGAAAGGAGAGAGAGACTTAACGATATTAAGTGCGGCGATAAACGGAATAATAAGTCCGATGCAGGATATTATAATCGCAAGCGAACGCATGAGTTCGGAATTCGGACGTTTGTATTTTTTTGCCCTTGCGGAGAGCTTCTGAACATAATTGTCCTTTCCGACTTTTATGGCTTGAGTTATACATTTTCCGCTTGTTACGAAAGATCCCGCAAATAGTTTATCTCCGACAGTCTTTTTTATAGCGACGGGTTCGCCCGTTAAAAGAGATTCGTTTACTTCGACGTCGCCTTCTACGATAACGCTGTCGGTTAAAATCTGATTTCCTATGCTGTAAAGCACGATATCGTCGAGAACGATATCGGCAGAAGGTATTTCGATAGGAACGCCGTCGCGGATGACGTTGGCTGTTTTTGCGGATATAAGAGATAGCTTTTCAATCGACTTTTTAGATCTTATTTCCTGAATTATGCCTATAGCGATATTAAGAAGATAAATTATATCGAAAAAGAAGCTCGAAAGAGGAGCGTTGGCAACAATAAGGGCTATTGTTACGATAAGGCCTAAAAGGTTGAAGAACGTAAAAATATTTTTTACGAAGATACTTGCGTAAGATTTCGAATACTTGTTTCCGTCGTCGTTGTCGAGATAATGGAAGTATCTTTCTTCGGCTTGTTCGCTCGTAAGACCTTTGTCGATTTCCGGATAATAACGTTTGACTTCTTCGGGTTTAATCTTTTCGCGCGTTTTCTTTTTGGCTTGTTTGGGCTTTTTTACGAACATTCCCGAGAACAGTTCCTTAAAAACCGAATTTTCTTTTTCGGGTGCGTCGAGAATACTGTTTCCGCCGGTTTTTCCTAAAAGTTCGTCTTCGCCGTCTTCCGAAGATATATTCTTGACGATAGACTCGGTAGAGGACTTCGAGACTTTCTTCTTTTTCTTTTTATCGGTCGTTTCTTCCGCAGTTTCGATCGCCGCGGTTTCGGTAACTTCGGTAAAAGTTACAGCTTCAGATGGGAGCGAAGAGTTCTCTTGATTTGCAGGAGTCGTTTCCGCGTTTTTATATGCGGTATCGGTTAACGAAGTTTCTTCCTTAACGGTATCGTTTTTTACATTGTCCGCAATATCCGTATTAAACGCGGGGGAATCGAACAAAGAATTCGATTGGACTTCCTCGTTATTGTAAAAATCGTTTGATTTTCTTTTTCTGGGCATTTTGATTTCCTTTTTTTGTAATGACAAAAATTAAACTATGATATTTATAAGGCGTTTGGGAATTATTATGAGTTTTTTGATTTCTTTACCGCTTATAAAAGGTTTGAGAGCTTCGTTGTTTAATAAAAGTTCTTTAATTTCGTCTTCGGTAGCTTCCGCGGGAAGCATTATTTTGGTCTTGATTTTGCTGTTTACCTGAACGGCAACTTCGTTTTCGGACTTAATTAGCCACTTTTCTTCGACTTCGGGGTAAGAAGACAAGAATACCGACTTTTTGTTGCCGAGCTGTTCCCATATTTCTTCGGAAAAGTGAGGCGCGAACGGAGCAAGAAGGAGAATAAAATCCGAGAAACATTCCTTGAAGAGTTTTATATTCTTTTCGCCGTCCGCCGTATCGTATTTGTTAAGGGCGTTAAGGTATTCCATAAGTCTCGCCGTCGCCGTGTTGAACGAGAAGTCTTCAATATCTCTCGTCATACATCTGACGGTGTAATTTCTGGTATAAAGAAGATCCTTTTCGGCAGCGTCTATCTTATCGTTTTTGTTTGCGTGAAGCGATATGACTTTTTGCGAAAGTCTTTCTACTCTGTCGTAGAACTTGGTTATTGCTTTTATTCCGTTATCGTCCCACGGACCGCCTTCTCTGTATGAGAATCCGAAAAGAAGATAAAGTCTTAAAACGTCAGAACCGTACTTTTCGACATACGGATCGGGGGAGATGACGTTGCCTCTCGACTTACTCATTCTTGCGCCGTCGGGACCTAAAATTACGCCTTGATGTACGAGAGATTTGAACGGTTCGTCGAATTTGAGATAGCCCATATCTCTTAAAGCCTTGGTTATGAATCTCGAATAAAGAAGATGCATACATGCGTGTTCCGCACCGCCGACGTATTTGTCTACGGGGAGCATCTTATTTATTATTTCGGGATCGAAAGGCATTTTTGAGTCTTTTGCGTCCGGGTATCTTAAATAATACCAGCTCGAACATACGAATGTGTCGAGCGTATCCGGGTCTCTCAAAGCGTCAGCGCCGCATTTCGGACATTTCGTATGCATGAAGCCTTCGTGTTTTGCAAGGGGGGATTTTCCGTCCGGTTTAAATTCTACGTCGTAAGGAAGTTTTACGGGAAGATCTTCATACGGAACGGCTACTTCGCCGCAGTGGGGACAGTGTATGATCGGAATAGGAGCGCCCCAGTATCTCTGACGGGAAACGAGCCAGTCGCGGAGTCTGTAATTTGTTTTGAATTCCGCAACGCCGTCTTTGGCGAGTTTCGATACGATGGCTTTCTGCCCTTCTTCAACGGTAAGTCCGTCGAATTCGCCGCTGTTTACCAAAATTCCGTCGCCGTGATAGGGGAGTTCGTCTTCGCCGGGCTTGCCCGCGGTAACTCTCGTTATCGGAAGGTCGAATTTTTTAGCAAAAGCGTAATCTCTCTCGTCGCCGCCCGGAACGCCCATTACGATGCCGGTGCCGTATGAGAGAAGAACGTAATCCGAAATCCATATCGGAATTTTTTTACCGTTGAGGGGATTTATCGCATACGCGCCGATAAACACGCCCGTTTTTTCGCGGACGGTCGAAAGTCTTTCGATTTCGTTCGATTTCGAAGTTTCTTCGATATATTTTTCGACGGCTTCCTTTTTATTTTCCGTCGTAAGTTCTTTTACGAGCGGGTGTTCGGGAGCCATAACGATAAAGCTGACGCCCGAAAGAGTGTCCGCTCTCGTAGTGAATACTTTGAATTTTGCGCCCGATTCGGTCGAAAATTCTATTTCCGCGCCGGTGGATTTGCCGATCCAGTTTCTTTGCATGGCTTTGGTCTTTTCGGGCCAGTCGAGATTTTTAAGTCCGTCGAGAAGTTCTTCGGCGTAAGCGGTTATTTTGAAGAACCACTGCGTAAGATCTTTTTTTACGACCTGAGTATGGCATCTTTCGCATTCGCCGTCTACGACCTGTTCGTTTGCAAGAACGGTCTGACAGCTCGGACACCAGTTGACGGGAGCCTTTTTTCTGTAAGCGAGACCGTTTTCGAACAGTTTCAAGAATATCCACTGCGTCCATTTATAATATTCTTCGGTGCAGGTTTTTATCTCTGCGTCCCAATCGAACATGGCACCCATTTCTTTAAGGGTAACTTCCATATTTTCGATATTTTTAAGGGTAGAATCTTTAGGATGAATGCCCGTTTTTATGGCGTAGTTTTCCGCAGGGAGTCCGAAAGCGTCGAATCCCATCGGCTGAAAGACTTCGTAACCCTTCATTTTTTTGTATCTCGCAAAGCTGTCGGTAGGGGCATAGTTATACCAGTGACCGAGATGAAGTTTAGCCGCAGACGGGTAAGAGAACATTTCGAGACAATAGTATTTTTTGTCTATGTTTTTCGGGTTAAAGTAGTTGAGTCTTTCTTTTTCCCAGATGTCTTGCCATTTCTTTTCGATTTTCTTAAAGTCCATTGTATCCTCCGATAAATCGAGCCGGTCGTTTACTTTTTAGAGTTTATTATGATTTTTTGCCTTAACTTCGGTAAAAACGACCGTAAGAGAAAGATTTATCTTTGTTTCTCTTTTCAATTTATATATTATTATATAATATACATAAAAAAAAGTCAATGAATAAACGCCTTATAAAACTTCTAAAAATCTTCGGGAAATTTTACGTAAAAAGCGCGGCATAAAAAGCAAAAAACGTTTGAATTATACTTTTATAATGCCATTTATTTTTCAATAAGCGTTTACAAGCGTAAAAAAAAGTGTTATAATAAAAATGAAAAAATTGTAAAAGATTTTTTCGGCGCAAATATGCGCTGTAATAAAAAACGGCAGGTTATTTATGGAAAATTTAAATAAAGTCGGTCTTATAGACGACGTAAAAAAAGTCAGAGGCTATTTTAACGATCTTTACGGCGAATCTACTGAAAAGCAGCTCGAAAGATACGAAAAAAATTTCAAATGGTTCAAAGAAAGTTTTAATAAAACTTCTTGCTACGTTGCTTCGTCTTCGGGAAGAGTAGAAGTCTGCGGCAACCACACCGATCATCAGGGCGGCAAAGTCGTTTCATGCGCGATAAGTCTCGATACGATCTCGATGTTTTTACCGACCGACGACGGCGTTATCAAACTTAAATCCGAAGGCTACAGCGATATAGTCATAGACACAAACGGCGATACGCCCGTCAAAAAAGGAACTTCCGCCGCGATAGTAAAGGGCGTTGTCGAAGGACTTAAGAACAAAGGGTATAAGGTAGGCGGCTTTGTTGCGTGCTGTACAAGCAACGTTCTGAACGGCGCGGGAATATCGAGCTCGGCTTCTTTTGAATGTCTGATAGCAAAAATTTTAAGTTTCTTATATAATAATAATGAAGTCTCTACCGAAGACATAGCTAAAATCTCACAGTATTCGGAAAACGTTTATTTCGGAAAACCCTGCGGACTTCTCGATCAGACGGCTATAGCTTACGGCGGAATAAAGCAGCTTGATTTTTACGATAGAAACAAAATCGGCGTAAAAGAGATCGAAAGTTCTCTCGAAGGTTATACGCTTATTCTTATCGACACAGGCTCCGATCATGCGAATCTTACGGACGAATACGCTTCGATTCCCGCCGAAATGTTCGCCGTTGCGAAATATCTCGGAAAAGAAAGGCTTTCGGACGTTTGCGAAAAAGATTTTTATAAAAACATCAAAGAACTCAGAAAATCCGTCGGCGACAGACCTGTTCTGAGAGCTATTCACTATTTCGAAGAAATGAAGAGAGTAGAGCTTCTTACCACGGCGTTGAACGGCGGCGATTACGAGATTTTCCTTGAATGTATCAGAAAGTCGGGAGACAGCTCTTATAAATTTTTACAGAACTGCTACGTTCCGAGACTCGGCGAACAGGCTGTACCCGTGGCTCTCGCGCTTTCGTCCGAATTTTTACGCGGCGGTGCGAACAGAATTCACGGCGGCGGGTTTGCGGGAACCATCCTTAATATCGTAAAGAACGAAAACGTTAAGGATTTTGTTGCTGATATGAAAAACTTTTACGACGAAAAAGCCATTATTGTATTAAAGGTAAGAAAGTACGGCGCGATAGTTTTATAATTCGTTACCGTCAGCTTGTACCCTTACGCGCTTTCGGTAGCGCGTAAGGGTTTTTTATACCCTTTTTGGGGCGGATATGAAAAAATACCGAATAGGAATACTTGGAGCGACGGGCGCCGTCGGAAGAGAAATTCTTAAAGTTTTGTCCGAAAGAAATTTTCCTGTAGAAAAGTTTAAGCTTTTCGCAAGCGAAAAAAGCAAAGGTAAAAGAATAGTTTTCAATAAAAAATCGTACGAAGTCGGGACTGCGGAGAAGGGTAGTTTTTGCGGACTCGATTTTGTTTTCGGCGCGGTAAAAAATAATATCGCAAAACTTTATGCGGACGATATAGTAAAATCGGGCGCGACGTTTATAGACAATTCGAGCGAATATAGACTTTTTTCTAACGTGCCGCTCGTTATTCCCGAAATAAATCCGGACGACGCCTTTTTAAATGGCGGAAAGGGTATAATTTCAAACCCGAACTGCTCAACAATTATAATTCTGACAGCCATAAACTCTATAAATAAATTCAGTAAAATACTGAAGATTATTGTTTCAACATATCAAGCGGCTTCGGGTATGGGACAATCGGGGATAGACAGACTCGGATATGAAGCCCGCTCGTATAATTCGGTTAATGCAGCGCCGCCGAATAACGAAAAAAACGTTTTTCCGGAGCAACTTATCTTTAACGTTATTCCGAGTATCGGAAGACCTCTTGCGGGCGGTTATACTTCTGAAGAAGCAAAGCTTGCATATGAAGCGCGGAAAATTTTGCATAACGACGATTTGAAAGTTTCCGCTACGTGCGTAAGAGTTCCCGTATTCAGATCTCACTCGATGTCGGTCAATATAGTTACCGAAAATCACGTCGACGTAAACAAAGTCAAACTTGCGATAAGAAATGCCGAAGGATGCGTTTTATCGGATGATATTTTTAACGGTATTTTTCCGACTCCTCTTAAATCTTCGGATAAAGACGCCGTTTACGTCGGGCGGATACGCGAAGATCCTACCGATAAAAACGGTATCGCTCTGTGGTGCTCGGGAGATCAGCTTCGTAAAGGTGCGGCTCTCAACGCCGTTCAGATTGCCGAACTTTTAATTAAAAATTGCAAATAAGCAATAATATAAATATATCTTAGACAATGTCAAAAACGCTTTCAAAAAGGAAGCGTTTTTTGTTTGCAGAAAAAAATTTTCATTATTCATGGGGAAAAATTCAAAATAAAAAAGGACGTTTTTTATAAAATGTAACCAAAATATAACTTTTTACCATAGCTTATTATTGTAAAAACCCATTCGGGAATTAAAAAACGTGGGGTAAGCAATGATAAAAAAGAACAGCATAAATATAATCGATATTAAAAGCGTTTTTATCGGAAAAGACGTAAAAATCGGTAAAAACGTTACGATTTACGAAAATAATCGTATAGACGGAACGTCAGAAATAAAAGACGGCGTAACGCTCTTTCCCAGTAATTTTATAAAAAATACGGTAATAGGTGAAAATTCTACGCTTAATAATTCCGATACGGAAGACGCGATTATCGGGGATAACTGTAAGATAGGTCCTTTTGCGAGATTGAGACCGGGAACGGTTCTTAAAAACAACGTTCATATAGGCGATTTTGTCGAAATAAAAAATTCTACCTTAGGCGAAGGAACTAAAGCATGCCATCTGGCATACGTAGGCGACGCTGATATCGGTAAAAACGTAAATATAGGTTGCGGGGCGATTTTCGTAAATTATAACGGAAGAACGAAATCACGCTCGAAAGTTGGCGATAACTGCTTTATTGGAAGCAACGCAAACGTAATTGCGCCCGTTGAAATAGAAGACAATTCTTACGTATGCGCCGGAACGACGGTTACCGAAAAGGTAAATTCGGACGATTTTGTTATCGGAAGAGTCAGACAAGAAGTAAAAAAGAACAGGGCGCACGATTATCTTAAAAATTTAGATAAAAACAATAAAAAGTAAGGAGAAAATTATGGGCGTATATTTCGGAACAGACGGTTTAAGAGGAAAAGCAAACGAAGATCTGACGTTTAACCTTGCGTACAAAGTAGGCAATGCGTTGACGGCGTTAAAAGTAAATCCTAAAATAATAATAGGCTCGGATACGAGAATTTCAAATTCTTATTTTACTATCGCAGTAGCCGGCGGTGCGATGAGCGGCGGAGCGGAAGTTATCGATCTGGGGATAGTTCCTACCGCAGGCGTGGCGTATCTTACTAAAAAGTTAAAAGCCGATTACGGGGTGGTTGTAAGCGCGTCGCACAACGGAGCGGAATATAACGGAATTAAGATATTCAGCTCTAAAGGCTATAAAATCGGAGACAAAGAAGAAGAGCGTTTGGAACGCGCTTTTATACATGAAAACGTTAACGATTTTCCTAACATCGGAACGTATAGGCAGGATTTTAACGCCGTAAAATTATATAAAGAATTTCTTATAGGCGTAGCGGAAAAAGCCCTCGGTAAAAGCGGGCTTAAAGGAAAGACGATAGTCCTTGACTGTGCGAATGGCGCCGCATACAAAATCGCTCCCGAAGTTTTTAAAAAGCTCGGTGCAAAAGTTATAGCGACAAGCGCGAGTAAAGACGGGCTTAAAATCAACGACTCGTGCGGAGCGTTGCATCCAGAAAATCTTTCGAAAAAGGTATTAAAATACAAAGCCGATATGGGGTTTGCATTCGACGGGGATTCTGACAGATTGATTCCCGTAGACGAAAACGGTAATGTTTTAAGCGGGGATCAGATTATTTACGGAATTGCAATATATATGAAGAACCGCGGATTGCTTAAAAAGAATGCGGTTGTCGGAACGCGGCATACCAACGTTGCGATAGAAAAGGCCCTTGCCGAAAATAAAATTGAGCTTATAAGAACCGATATAGGCGATAAATACGTCCTTGAAAAACTTGTCGAAAAGGATTTATCAATCGGCGGCGAGCAGAGCGGACATATAATTTTTAAGGACGTTCATACGACCGGGGACGGAATTTTATCTGCGATAGAAGCTACGATCGTCGCAGTAAAAGAAAATAAAAAATTTTCGGATTTGTTTAATATAAAAATTTATCCGCAGACAAACGTCGACGTTGTAGTGGACGATAAATTGAGAGTTATTAACAGCGAAGAACTCGACGAAGCAATTGCTGACTTTAACGAAAAGTTCAAGAATTCCGGCAGAATTATGATAAGAGCTTCCGGGACGGAGCCTAAAATCAGAATAATGGTCGAAAGCGAAAACGAGAGCGCAAATAAAAAAATCGCCGCCGATTTCATCAATCTTATAAAAAGAATTAAATAGCTAAATATATATTAAAATAAATAAAATATAATTATCAAAGGAGCGGCCTCTAAAAACTGCTCCTTTCGGTATTTTTGCCGTACGTTAAAAACGTATTGACTTTTGATAAGTTTTAATATAAACTTTATTTTGTAAAGATAGAAATCATCTTGAAATATCGCCGGATTTAGCGATTGCAATGTGATTTCGTCGGATTTATTCGTTTTTTTATGGAAGCAAAAAGTTGCGTGAGTAATTAAAAACAAAAAAGGAACTGCAAAATGCAATTCCTTAATCTGGCAGGGGAGACGCGATTCGAACACGCAACCTACGGTTTTGGAGACCGCTACTCTACCGTTGAGCCACTCCCCTAAATTCAACGATTATTATATACTAAAAAAAAGCAATAGTCAAGGATTTTATTAAATAAAACTCTTATTAAAAGGTAAAAATGAAAAAAGTAACTATATTTACGGACGGGGCGTGTTCAAACAATCCCGGAGCTGGCGGTTTTGCCGCTATTCTTATTTATAACACTATTGAAAAAATAGTTGTCGGCGGGGAAAGACTTACCACAAACAATCGAATGGAGCTTACTGCGGTTATAAAAGGTCTGTCGGTATTGAAAGAGCCGTGCGAAGTGAAGCTGCATTCCGATTCTCAATATATAGTAGACGCGTTTACAAAAGGCTGGATTGAAGACTGGCAGAAACGTGGGTGGAAGACCGCCGCAAAAAAAGAAGTTAAAAACATTGATTTATGGGAAGAGCTTTTAAGGCTTACGAAAATACACTCGGTAGAATTCGTTAAAGTGAAGGGACATAGCGACGTGGATTACAACAACAGGTGCGACGAACTTGCCAGAGAGGAAGTAAAAAGAATTTCATCGTCATGTATTGATGATTGATTTATAAAAAAAACATTGTATTTATTTGAATATTTTAGCAGTAATTATATCAGACGTAATTTACTGTTATATCGTGATTTTTCCGTCTGTTTTTTATATTTTAGTTACGTTGGCTATATTTTGATTTGCTTTTTCGGCTTTATTATTGTATTATCTTAATATGAATATTTTACTTACGAACGACGACGGCGTAAAGTCTGTATACACCTTAAAACTTGCCGGAAAATTAAGCGTAAACAATAAAGTAACGATAGTGGTTCCGAAGCATAATTCTTCCGGGACATCACATTCAGTTTCTTTTTATAAAAAGATTTACGTTAAGAAAGTTTCCTTTGAAAAGACTTTGAAAAAGCTTATATCGGATAATGAGAGCGATGATATCGGAATATCAAGCGATTATAATCAAAATTACGATAATATAGAGCTTTATGCGGTTACCGGTACGCCGGCGGACTGTGTAAAAGTCGCGCACCATATTATGACCGAAAAACATTTCGATCTCGTAATATCCGGCGTAAACGACGATCTCAATATAGGAACAGACGTTTACTATTCGGGAACCGTAGGCGCAGTTATGCAGGCGAGAATTTTAGGTTATCCGTCCGTTGCCGTTTCAATCGAAAAGGGATATAAATATTTCGAAGGTATACTTGACGGAATAACCGATCTTATTTTTAAGCTCTATAATACAAAAATTCTTACCGCATGGAATATAAATATTCCGCCTGTTCCGCCCGATAAAATCGAAGGAATTCGTTTTACAAAGGTCGGCGCCGACAGATACAGGGATTATTACGTTTCTGCGGGAGAAAAGGACAGGTATATTTTATCGGGCGATATTCTTAAAGATCAGAATATAGATCCCGATTCGGACGTTGAACTTATAGATAAAGGTTTTATTACAATAACGCCGTTGACGCCCGAAAGAAGCGATTACTCTATTATAGACAAAATGAAAACCGAAAACTTTGATTTATAAAGACTATTGTAAAAAAGAGTTGTTTTTCAAGCCGATTCTTTATCGGCTATATAAAAGTATTTTATTAAAAGCAATCGGATCAATGATTTTTAAGCTATATTTTACAAAAAGAAGGTAAAAATGAGCAAGGTTATAGTAATAGGCGGCGGACCGGCAGGTATGTCTGCGGCTTATTTTTCCGCAAAGAACGGGAACGAGACGATACTTCTCGAAAAGAACGAAAAATTAGGAAAAAAACTTTACATAACGGGCAAGGGACGATGCAATCTTACTAACGATTGCGACGTTAAAACCGTTATCGAAAACGTTGTATCCAATCCTAAATTCTTATACTCGGCTGTAAACGGATTTTCACCGGAAAATACTAAGGAATTGATTTCTTCGACCGGACTTGAGTTAAAAACAGAAAGGGGCAACAGGGTGTTCCCGAAGTCCGATAAATCGAGCGACTTTATAAAAGCGTTTGCAAGACTTCTTTCATCTGTCAATGTAAAAGTGATAACTTCGTGCCGCGTGTTAAAACTTGAATTTTCAAACACAGAGCCTATAAAGGTGCAAAAATTACTGACCGATAAAGGCGAATTTTTGTGCGATAAAGTAATAATAGCGACGGGCGGGCTTTCGTATCCGACGACGGGATCGACCGGCGACGGTTATATGTTCGCAAAAGAAGCCGGGCATACCGTAATTAAGCCGGTAGCGGCGCTTTCCGCAATGGTTTTAAAAGAGGATTTATCGGCGGCGAACGGCTTTTTGCTTAAAAACGTAACGCTTTCGGTATATAAAAACGGGAAAAAGGTATTTTCCGAACTTGGCGAAATGTTGATATATAAAGGCGGCATAGACGGTCCTCTTACAGTCTCATGTTCGTCGCTTATCAACAGAGAAAATCTTGACGAGATCGTTTTGTCGCTCGATTTTAAGCCGGCTTTATCCAAAGAAAAACTGAATAACAGATTGCTTAGGGATTTTTCGGAAAACAAAGGAAAGTTATCTGTTGTTTTAAGGAAGCTTTTGCCTTACGAATTTATTCCGATGGCTATAAAAAGAGCGGGGATAAATCCCGAAATTCAGGTTTCGGCAGTAAAAGAAGAAGATCGTAAAAACCTTGTAAAAACGATAAAAAATTTTGAACTTCATCCTAAAAAACTGTTTCCGATAGAAGCGGCGATAGTTACCGCAGGCGGAGTAAAAGTTTCGGAAATCGATCCCAAAACCATGAAAAGCAAACTTGCCGAAAACCTTTATTTTGCCGGCGAAGTTATAGACGTTGACGCTTTTACCGGCGGATTTAATATCCAAATCGCGCTTTCGACGGGGCATTCCGCGGGAATTTCTGTGTAGTCCGCGATTAAAATTAAATCAAAAATATTAAAATCATTATAATATAAAAACCAAAAGGAAAAAATATATGAAAAAGATCGTAATCGCGCTTGACGGACCTTCCGGCAGCGGAAAAAGCACCGTGGCGAAATTTTTATCCGACAAACTCAATATTTTATATCTTGATACCGGGGCGATGTACCGAGCCACGGCTTTAAAGGCGTTGAATCTCGGAATAGACACGTTCGACGAAGAAGGTGTTAAAACTTTTATTAATGATATTAATCTCGAAATAAAATATATAGACAAAAGTCAGCACACGTTTCTGGACGGTGAAGACGTTTCTCAAAAAATCCGCGAACCGCACATGTCTATGGCGGCTTCTAATATTTCGAGCTTAAAAACTGTGAGACTTAAAATGGTCGAAATGCAAAGAAAAATCGCTTCGGATATTTCTTGCGTTCTCGACGGCAGAGACATAGGTTCGTACGTTCTTCCGGACGCGGATTACAAATTTTTTATAACGGCGTCGCCCGAAGTAAGAGCTAAAAGAAGATTCGACGAACTTAAAGCGAAAAATTTCGACGTAAATTACGACGAGATTTTAAAAGATATCGAAAAGAGAGACTATAACGACATTCACAGAGACTTTTCACCGCTGGTTCAGGCAAAAGACGCAGTTTATATAGATACTTCAGATATGAATATCGAAGAAGTTACGAATAAAATTCTTTCGTTTATCAAGTAAAACCAAACACGACTAAAATTAAAATCAGAGGCGTAAAATGATACGTTTTTTAAAAAAAATAGCAACATGGCTCGTCAGATTTTTATTTCCGGCTAAAATTTACGGCAAAGAAAATCTTCCGGAAGGCGGAGCGATGATTGTTTCAAACCACTTTTCGATGCTCGACCCGTTATATCTTATTTCGATATGCAAAAAAGAAGAGATATATTTTTTAAGCAAAAAAGAAGCGACTGACGTAAAAATTTTCGGCAAATGGCTCGTAAAGGCGGGCGCTATACCGGTAGACAGAGAAAAACCGTCTATGGAATGTCTTATGAAGTGCATTAAAACTCTTAAAGAAGATAAAAAACTTGTATTATATCCGGAAGGAACGAGAAACAAAACAGGATCGAACGAATTGCAGGAAATAAAAAACGGCGCCGCTATATTTGCGGTTAAAGCGAAAAAGCCGCTTGTTCCGGTAATGATGGATAAAAAAATGAGATTATTCAGAAGAGTAAACGTTTATATCGGTAAGCCTTTCGAACTCGATTCGTTTTACGGAGTGAAGCTCGACGATAAAAAGAATACCGAAATGAACGAAATGGTAAGAGATAAAATGCGTCTTACCGCTATCGAAGGACCGCTTACCTATAAAAAACTAAAAGAGGAAAAAAGGCTTGAGCTTCTGGAAAAGAAGGATGAAATTTTAAATTCGGATAAGCTTCTTTCGGAAGGAAAGGAAGCAATCGTCTGATGGAAATAATCGTAGCGAAAAATTCCGGGTTTTGTCCGGGCGTGAAAAAGGCGGTTGATACGGCGTTTTCGTATGCGGGTAAAAACGCGTGCGTTTACGGGGAACTTATTCATAATGACAAGGTTATAGAAGAACTTAAATTGAAAGGCGTCAAGACAATAAACGATTTATCGGAAGCGAACAGCAGAACCGTTCTTATAAGAGCCCACGGCGTCGGCGAAGCGTTATATAAAAAAGCTGACGAGCTGAATCTTAAAATAGTCGATCTCACATGTCCGTTCGTTATAAAAATTCACGAAATCGTAAAAGTATATTATAATAAGGGTTATAAAATTGTAATTCTCGGAAAACCCGATCATCCCGAAGTTGCGGGAACAAACGGCTGGTGCGGCAATACCGCACTTATTACCGATAATTTCGATAAAATAGCAAAACTACCGGACAAAAATCTTTGTATTGTGGCGCAGACGACGTTTTCAAACGAAAAATATGAAGAAATTAGTAAAAAAATTAAAACTTTGTCCGATAAAAAAGTTGAAATTTTCAAAACAATTTGTTATACTACTATGGTAAGGCAAGAAGAGGTTAAAAATCTTGCGGGTTCGGTGGATGCCGTTATAGTTATCGGCGGAGCGAAAAGCAGCAATACGTATAAACTTTACGAGATTGCCGCCGGATATAATCCGAACGTATTTTTAATTTCCGATTCGTCCGGACTCAATAATGAAAAAATAAAAAAATATAGGAAGGTTGGAATTGTTCTCGGCGCGTCAACGCCCGAGTCTCAACTCCAGGAGGTTATCCAAACGATGGAAAACACAGAAGTGAACGTAACTCCGGAAGTTAATACCACTCCGGAAACCGCAACCGAAACCGTAGAGGAAACGGCTACGAAGGAAGTCAATGAAGCTAAAAAGTATACCATGGACGAAGAAATGAAGAAGCTCGAAAAGAAGCCTCGTCAGTTCAGAATCGGTCAGGTAATCACGGCTAAAATTTCGTCCGCAACGGATGAAGGTCTCGCCGTATACATTCCTAACACCAAGAAGGAAATTTTCGTAGACAAAAACGAACTTATTCTTGAATACAAAAAGGAAGATTACGCAGATAAGATCGATCATGAAATAAGACTCATGGTAACTAAGCTTAATCCCGTCGTTCTTTCCGAAAAGGCAATGGTTAACGTCCTTAAAGAAGAAGCCGAAATCAAAGAAATCGAAGGCGGCAAAGTTTTCGAAGCGGAAGTTAAGGAAGTAAATAAAGGCGGTCTTATCGCAAAATACGGCAGCTACAACGTATTTATTCCATCTTCGCAGATCAGAATCGGTTATGTCAAAGACCTTGATAAATATATCGGCAAAACCTTAAGACTTAAAGCGGAAAAGGTTGAAACGAGAAGACATCAGATCGTAGCTTCGCAGAGAGTTATTCTCGAAGCGGAAAAAGCCGAAAGAGAAGCTATCAGAAAAGAAAAGATCGAAGCTTTCTTCAATACCATTCAGCTCGGCGACGTCGTTATCGGTACTCCCGTAAGATTTGCCGAATTCGGAGCTTTTGTTTCCGTAAACGGATTCGATTGTCTCGCTCATATTTCCGATTTGTCCTGGACCGGTTGCACTAATCCTGCGGACGTTCTCGAACTCAATAAAGAATACGAATTCAAAATTCTTAAAATCGACGCCGAAAAGCAGAAGGTTTCTATCGGATACAAACAGTTACAGCCCAGACCCTGGCAGCTTGTCGAAGGTAAATATCATGTTGGCGACGTTATTCACGGCAAGGTTGTAAGAATAGTAAGTTTCGGTGCATTTGTCGAAGTTGAAAAAGGCGTAGACGGACTCGTTCACGTTTCTCAGATTTCGAACAAATGGCTTGACAATCCGCTTTCCGCTCTCGAAGTAGGACAGGAAGTAGACGCTAAGATTCTCGGAATTGATCTCGATAAGGAAAAGATGACTTTATCCATAAAGGCACTTCTTCCCGAAGAACCCAAAAAAGAATCGGCTAAATCTGTTTCCGTAAAGAATGAAAGAAAGGACGAAGAACCCGAACTTAAAGAATGGCGCGATAATGAAGGCACCGGAAGCATCTCCATTGCGGAAATTATCGGCAAAACCGATAAATAATCGGCTATAAAATCTAAATTTAAAACCGCAGATTTGAGTCTGCGGTTTTTTGTTGCACGTTTTCAAGACTTTCGGGAATATACGAAAGTCTTTTTTAATATATTTTAATATGAAATTGTATTTCTTACCAAAAGGAATGAAAAACGCCCTTTCAAAATTAAAAACGGACGAGCTGCAAGAAATAAGACTGAGATTGAACTTTCCGATAAAAATCAAATATAAATTCGAAGATTTGTATTTAACTTCCGGCGGTTGTTCGAAATTCTCTTCAGAAGGGATAATTGCAAGAAGGGAAACGATAGACGAAATAATAAGTAATTTAACCGAAAATTCTTTATACGCTCATAACGAGAGGTTAAAAAACGGTTATCTCATATCCGGATTCGGCGAAAGGATAGGAGTATCGGGCGAATGCGTTTTTGCGGATAAAATCGTAACGATAAAAAATATTACGTCGGTGCTTATTCGTATTCCGAAAAACGTGCCGGGATGCTCTGTGAAAATACGCGAAAAAATGAATACGCCCGAAAACGTTCTCATAATATCTCCGCCTGGTTTCGGTAAGACGACGATACTAAAAGATCTGATACAAAGTTACTCTTATAAGAATATTTCGGTAATTGACGAAAGAGGCGAGCTGTTTTCGGAAAATACTTCAGCAGACTACATAAGATTCTCGGACAAACTGTCGGGACTTAAAATCGCATTGAGAACATTGTCTCCGGACATTATTGCGGTGGATGAGTTATTCGGAGAAGAGGATTATAAAACATGCGAAAAAGCGATACGAGGAGGAGTTAAGATTTTTGCTACGATTCACGCCGGTTCAGAAAAAGAAATACCGGATATATTAAAAAAAGCCTTTGATTTGTTTGTTGTGCTAAAAAGCGAGAAAAAAGCAGGTGAAATTGATTATATTTATGACAGACGTAATTTATAAAATCTATTAAAATAATGAATGAATATATTGTTAAAGCGGTAGTAATACCTGCGTGTTTTTTTATAGCGAAGATCTTACTTCTTAAATTTTACGACGAAAAGAACTTTTTGTCCGAATACTGCAATTTTTTACTCTCCGTAAAAAACGAAGTAGATTTTACAAATAAACCGATAAGAGAAATAATAAATAATTGTTCGGACGAAAATTTTAAAAACCTTTCCGTAAAGTTTTTACAAAACGAAGAAATAAAAAAACCGCGTTTTTTGAGCGTTGAAGAATATAATTCGGTAAAAAATTTCTTTTCGGGCATATCTGCGACCGATTCGGTTACGCTATCGGGCAAAATATCTTATTTTAAGCTTCAAGCGGATAAATTATACGAAAATTCTTCCGAAAAACTTAAAATGAACATTATTTTATATCAGAAGCTCGGGATATTATCGGGAATTTTGCTGTATATTCTGATTTTATAGTATTAAATCGCAAAAAATTAAGTCGCTTAGTACTACTATGGCATTAAACGGGAAGAAATTGAAGATATTTTACGGGAATTTATATGGATATCGGGATAGAACTTATATTTAAAATCGCCGCGATAGGGATAATCGTAACTGTTGTTTCGCAAATTCTGAGAAAGAGCGATCGGGAAGATTTTGCCTTATTTGTCGGGATAATAGGAATAGTGGCGGTTCTCGGACTTACGGCAAACGTTCTTGCGGAATTTTTTAACAATGTAAAGGCGATTTTCGGATTTTAGTTATAAAATTTAAGGTTTTAAAAGCCAAAAACGGGGATTTATGATAAAGATATTTCTTACGGCGCTTGTTTGCGGAATGATTTGCGTAACGGTCAGAATCGTAAACGGCGAATTTTTTACGATAGCGGTAATAGTTTCAGGCATTATAATTTTAGTATTGGTTTTCGATTATTTTTCGGCGAACATATTTTTTTTACAGGACGCCATCGGAAAAACGGGAATTTCGGGCGAATCATTCAAAAATATTTTCAAAATAGCGGGGATAGGTTACGTAGCGGAATTCACTTCATCGGTTCTTAATGATTTCGGCTTGGAATCACTCTCTAAAAAAACGATTTTTGCCGGAAAGATAATGGTAGTCGCGATGACGATTCCGACGATAACGTTGCTGATAAAACTCGTAGGCGAATTCTGTTCGTTTTAATTTTTTTAGATTTTATGAAATCAAATTTTTTTTCCGTCGGAATAAAACCGTTATTTATTAAAAACGATAAAAAAAATCGGTTATTGAAAATGATTGCGAAATTTTTTATAATTGCAATTTCATTTATCGCTTTATATGATTTTAATCCGAAAACATTTTACAAAATATCTGAAAGCACTGAAAATAGTACCTTCTACGGTGATTATTTTTTTTCGAGCGGCGACGATTCGACGGAAGTTTCTTTGCCGGATATAATAAAAGAGGAGCTGAAAGATCTTGATATAAAAGGTCTGGAAGATTTTGTAAAATACAATGTAAATTCCGATCTTTTCGATATAAAAAGCTTTATAAACGCCATTGTTTCGGGTAAACCGTCCTTTGGGTACGAAAGTTTTTTATCGTACGTTTCGGGTTTGATATTAAGTCCGGTAAAAACTCTCGCGCCGACTTTTATTTCTCTTATAATAATCGCCTTCATTATTGGAATTTTATCGGATATGTCCGATGATACCGGTATAAAAGAAATTTTACGGCTTACCGCTTCGTGCTTTTTTTCGGTTATTGTTTTAGGTATAGCGGATATCGTGTTCGGAATTACGGAAAGTTCTTTACGCTCCGCGGTCGAGCTTCTGGGTGTTTCATCTCCGATAATACTTACTTTGCTTATAGCGGGCGGGGGCAATCTTTCGGCAAGCGTATATAAACCCGTCGTTTCGGTGTTTTCCGAAATAATTTCGTCCGTTTCATACGGGTTGTTGCTTCCGATAATAAAAGCTGTTTTTATACTCAATTTATCCGAAGCTGTGTCCGGCGACGGTAAATTTTGCGGAATAATTTCGTTTTACAAATCGCTAGTAAAATGGATATTGGGACTTGTATTCGGCATATTTTCGATTTTTCTGAGCGTAAACGGAATAGCGGGGGCGAGCTACGACGGGATAACATTAAAAGCCACGAAATACGCCGTAACAAATTCCGTTCCGATAATCGGCGGATATATTTCGGGCGGAATGGAGCTTATCGTATACGCGAGCGTATTGATAAAAAACGCAGTAGGACTAGGAACGCTTGTTCTCATTATGATTATAATTGCGGTGCCGTTATTTAAAATAGCGGTAATAACGCTGCTTTTTAAGCTTACAGGCGGAATAATAGGTATTATTTCGGATAAAAAACTCGCGAATTTTTTAGGCGAAATCGCTAAAACGTTAACGCTTATTACCGTGACGATGCTGTCGGTCGGAGTTGCGTTTTTTATAACGATATTCCTTTTGATAACGACCGCAAGTAACGTTTTTGTATAAAAACAAGGTGAAAAATGGGAATATACTATCTGATATTCGTCGGAGTAACGGCGTTTTCGATTTTGGAAAAGCTCTTACCGGAAGGAAAAATGAAAAAGACTGTACGGCACGCCGCCGCGCTTACTTTAATAGTTTATCTGTTGTTTCCGATAAAAAATCTTATTAAAAACGGACTGTTTTCGGACTTTGATCCGGGAAATATTACAATTCAGACCGACTTTTTAGACAAAACGTTTTTAAAGCAAGTCGAACTCGATAAATGCGTTCTGATTGAAAAACTTAAAAATTACGGTATCGAAGCTGACAATAACGCGATATATGTCGAATATGAAACGGAGAATAAAATTATTTATAAAAAAGTCGTTTTAAACCTGAAAAATTGCGTTATAAATAAGGACAACCCGCATATAGATAAATTAGAAATCGACAAAACGATAAATTCTGTTTTTACGGGGGCCGAAATCGAAATTATTTGTGACGAGTAAAAGATGAGGAGCGGAATTTGTGAAAAAAAATACAGTATTTTTTAAAAACAAAAAAGCGGTTTATATTACCGCGCTTATCTTAATCACGATACTGCTTGTAATATTTTCTTTCGTTTTCGGAAATAAAAAAACCGCCAAAACGGCGAATAAAATAATGTCGTATCCCGAATATCTCGAAGCGAAACTTTCGCCGATACTGTCCGATATAAAAGACGCGGGAAAGGTAAGCGTTATGATAACGGTCTCTTCCGAAACGGAGTACGAAATTGCTTTTACAACGGTTACGAACTCAAAAGGCGAAAAGACCGAAACTCCGTATCTTATAAACGGCGAACCTGTAAAAACAAACGAAAAATATCCCGAAATAACGGGAGTCCTTATCGTATGTGAAGGTGCTCTTAATTACGGAGTGTACCACAGAGTTTTAGAAGCGACTAAAGCTATTCTGAACGTTCCGGAAAGTAAAATCGAAATATTGCCCGGTAAATAACCGGCATTATAAAAACAAAAAAGCAAGGAGAATCAAAAAATGAGCAAAAAGAAGAAGATTTTAATTTTATCGTGCATGATGATACTTTTGGTGGCGACAGCCGTCGTAAACTACGTTTTTACGACTAAAGCCGCAAAAGACAATGCCGTAGATGTATCGGCTTCGGCAAACTATTTTACACAGTACAGAACGAGAAGAAGTTCGTCCAGAAACGAAGAGCTTTTACAGATTGAAGACATACTTTCGTCCGAGTCCGCAACACAGGAAGAAAAAAGCGACGCAACCAAGCTTAAATTGAGTCTTACCGAAATCACCGAAAAAGAAATGCTTCTCGAAAGTCTTATAAAAGCGTACGGCTTCGAAGACGTGGTCGTCATAATAAGTCTTACGTCGGACAATGTGAACGTAGTAGCCAAAACAAGCGAGATGACGGCGGAAGATTCGATAAAAATCTACACTATTATCGAAGAAGAAGGCATTGCGTCGCCGGAAAACGTAAAGATTATTCCCATTGTTTAAAATTCGCTATGCAAATTCGGTTTTTTGTGCTAAAATAAAAATAAGTTAAACGCCGTAACCGACTATTACGGCGTTTTGCCCGATAAATTGCGATTTTTATTCGCGAGAGGTAAACCGAATGAGCAGAAAAAGAGATTTGCCCACCGCTAAAAAAAGCGAAGGGACGATTTGTTACGGAAGCGAAATTTTAACGAATATCATAACCTTTGCGGTTGACGAAGCCGACGGGGTAGCCATTTATCCTTCGAAGAAGCCTATTTCGTACGTTTTCGATAAAGACGGACTTATAATCGACGTCGACGTGAAGATAAATTATAATTTATCCGTTTCCGAAATAGCCTATAAAATTCAGGATTCGATAAAACATAACGTCGAAGCTATGACCGAATACAAAATAAACACGGTTAACGTAAATGTAAAAGACGTATTCTTCGACGATACTTCGGAAAAGGACAAATTATGAGAAGCGCAGCAAGAGAAGTAGTTTTTAAGTATATTTTTTCACGTAATTTCAACGGGGAAGATCCCGCTCTTTACAGATCTTTATGCGAAGAGTTTAAACTTAAAGGCGACAGCAAAATTTTTGCCGACAAACTTTTAAAAACGGTAATTTCGCATAACGACGAAATCCTTAAAGAAATAGAATCGCTCGTAGTCGGCTACAAACTCGACAGAATTTACAATGCGGACAGATGTCTTTTAGTAATGGCGATTGCGGAACTCAAATATATGGATACTCCCGTTGCCGTCGTAATTGACGAAGCGGTAGTTCTCGCTGGGACGTATTCAACAGACAAAAGCGTGGACTTTGTTAACGGAGTTCTCGCAAAATATGCGGCGGATCTGAAATGTACGAAATAATCGACGGAAAAAAGGTATCGGCTTTTATCAAGGACGATATTAAAGAAAGAGTAAACGAATATAAAACGCGCTACGGTAAGGATATTTTCCTTGCCGTTGTTTTAGTAGGCGAAGATCCCGCTTCTAAAGTCTATGTAAAAAATAAAATGAAGGCTTGCGAATACGTCGGAATAGTTTCCGAAACTTATGTTTTGCCGGAAGAAAGTCCGGAAGAAGAAGTTGCGGCTCTCGTAAAAAAGCTTGCGGACGATAATTCCGTGGACGGAATACTCGTTCAGTTGCCGCTTCCGAAGCATATAAATCAGGAAAGAATATTAAAGCTTATCCCGGACGAAAAAGATGCGGACGGATTTTCAGACGCGAATATAGGAAGGCTTTTCCAGAACAAAAAAAGCGTTGTTTCGTGTACCCCCGCGGGTATAATGGAACTATTGAAGTTTTATAAAATAAATCCCGCCGGCAAGCGCGCCGTTATAATAGGAAGAAGCAATATCGTCGGCAAACCTATGGCTGCGCTTTTACTGAACGCCCATTCGACGATAACGGTGTGTCACAGTAAAACGGTTAATTTAAAAGAAGTAACAAAAGATGCGGATATTCTGGTTGTCGCCATCGGTAAGCCCGAATTCGTCACGGCGGACATGGTTAAAGAGAACGCTGTCGTTATTGACGTCGGGATAAACAGAGTGAACGGCCAACTCGTAGGGGACGTGGACTTCGAAGCGGTTAAAGAAAAGGCTTCGTACATAACTCCTGTTCCCGGGGGAGTCGGTCCCATGACGATAGCTATGCTTATGAGTAATACTTATTATCTTGCCGCCGCACGAGCGGAAAAGACGGAATAATAGCTAAAAACAAAAGAGGAAGATTTATGTCCGATTTCGGCTTAAAATTAAAAGAATATTCCGAATATTTCGATTTAAAAGCCGAAAAGTTTTTCGGTTCGCTTACGAATTGTCCGAAAAGTCTTCTCGTCTCCATGAAGTATTCTTTCTTTTCGGGTGGAAAAAGACTGCGTCCGGCTCTTATGTTTACGGTTGCCGAAGCTCTGGGATTAACTAAGGATTCGGTTCTTAAATATGCGCTTGCAGTCGAGCTTATCCATAATTATTCGCTTATTCACGACGACCTTCCGTCGATGGATAACGACGATTACAGAAGAGGCAAACTTACTTCGCACAGAAAGTTCGGCGAAGCGATGGCTGTTCTGACGGGCGATGCGCTCCTTAACCTTGCGTATGAAGTTTTATTCTCAATAAAAGACGTTTTTACCGGAAGCGAAAAAGCTAAAAGTTTTATTGCGGAATGCGCCGGCATAAACGGAATGATTAAAGGGCAGGTTTACGATATTTTCGGCGCGGAAGAAGAAGGAATAAACGGGATTTATTCAATTATAGACAATAAAACGTCTGCTCTTATATCGGCGGCTGTTATTACTCCGGCACTGCTTATTTCGTATAAAAATACTGATAGACTTAAAGAATATTCTAAAAAACTCGGGGAGTTTTTCCAGATTTCGGACGATATAATGGACTACGAGGGAGATCCTTACATAATCGGAAAAGACGTTAATAAAGACGGCGATAAAAATACTTTTGTAAATAAAATCGGTCTTGAAGAAACAAAAATTCTGAATAATAAAGTATATACCGAGTGTAAGGAGATATTGACTTTTTTATCCGGATTTGATTTATTATCGGAAGCAACCGATTATATTTATAACAGAAAAAAATAATTATATTATTAAAAAAAATATATTTTATTAAAAGACGGATATTATGTTCAAAGAAATTGATTATAAAAAACTCAATTTTAATCCTTTTACTTATTTAAATGAAGGTTGGATGCTTTTATCATCCGGGAAAACCGAAAAAGCGTACAATACGATGACTGTATCATGGGGACATTTCGGTTCGCTCTGGGGAGATAATTGGGGGATGCCTACTGCGATCGTTTACGTCAGACCGCAAAGATATACAAAAAAATTTATGGACAGCGAAGAATATTTTTCGCTTTCGTATTTCGGTAACGACTATAAAAAAGATCTTGCGTATCTCGGCTCATATTCGGGTAAAGAAGGCGATAAAGTGAAAAACACGTCGCTTACTCCCGTGTTTTCAGATAATACGGTATATTTTAACGAAGCGAAGCTTGTTTTTATATGCAAAAAGATTTATACCGCCGAAATTGCGGAAGACGGTTTTATAGATAAAACAATTATCGAAAACAATTATAAAAATAAAGATTTCCATACCGAATATATCGGACGGATAGTAAAAATATTAAAAAGCGAATAATTCTTGCGGCGTTTTAAATAAACGCCGTTTTTATTTAGTTATTATAATTAAAATGAATAAATAAATGAATATTTTGCTTGAAAAACATTTTTTATTATATTATAATTAAAAAGGATTTACAACTATTAAGCAGTAAATAAAAAGAAGGGATGATATGAAGGTCGGAATATATTCCAATCCAACTAAAGAAAAATCTGCAGGGATAACCGAAAAGGTAATTTCCGTATTAAAAGAATCCGGAATAGAGTTTGCGATTATAAGCGAAAATTCCACCGAAAAGACGGATATGCTTATAGTTATCGGCGGCGACGGAACTATTTTAAAAGTAGTCGATTATATTGCGAAATATGATGTTCCGGTACTTACGTTGAATGCCGGAAAACTCGGCTTTTTGGCTGAATTTTCGGATAAGGAAGCCGAATATGCGGTAAAAGCGGCGATAAACGGTGAATTAAAAACAGAAACCGCGCCGCTTATCGAAGCGAATTTTTCGGGCAAATCGTATTACGCACTTAACGAAGTTGTTATCCAAAGGCTCGTTGCAAGCGATTCTTCCGAAAAGACGCTGAAGCTTAACATAGCAATAAAAGGTAAGACAGTCGAAAATCTTAAAGGAGACGGCGTGATAATTGCGACGCAAAAAGGTTCTACTGCTTATTCGCTTTCGTCGGGCGGTACGATTCTTTCGCCCGGTACGGATTGTTTCGAGCTTTCTCCAATATGCTCGCACTCGTTCAATAACAGATCGATAGTTTATCCGACGGAATATACATGCACGGTAAAAATAACGAACGACTGTAAAAGCGGAATTATCGTGGACGGCATTTTTGTAACCGAAACGACAGAAAATTCTGTCGTTGAAATTAAAAAATCATCTAAATACGCTGTTTTTTATAAAAACGATAAAGTAGACTATTACGAAAAGTTATTTATGAAGATGAAATAATTTTATGAAGGGAATCGTATGAAAAAGAAGGAAAGACTCGAACTAATTAAAAAAATCATTACCGAAAACGAAGTCGAAAATCAGCTCGAACTTATTTCGTTTTTAGAAGCCGCAGGCGAAGACGTCACTCAGGCGACCGTATCGAGAGACATAAACGAACTCCGGCTCGAAAAGACGGAAGGAATCCTGAAGAAATTCAGATACAGCCTTCCCGTTACCGAAAATGCCTTTTCCTCAGAAAACGCAAGAATACTTAAAGGTCTCGTGATCTCGGTCGTTCCGACAAATAATCTTATAGTAATAAGGACGAAAACCGGCAGCGCTAACGCCGCGGCGAATATTATCGACGAACTGAACGCGACTTCGGTACTTGGTTCGATTGCGGGCGACGATACAATTTTACTTATTTTAAGCACTAAAAAAGAAGCGGACAATTTTGCAGTGAGAGTAAAGGAAGCGATTAAAAATGCTTAAAAATATTCTGATAAAAAACGTAGCTCTTATTGAGGAAGCTTCCATCGAATTTGAAAAGGGATTGAACGTTTTGTCGGGCGAAACGGGTTCCGGTAAATCTGTTATTTTAGATTCGCTTAATTTCGTTCTCGGAGCAAAAGCGGATAAATCAATGATCCGCAACGGATCGGATTTTTGCATGGTAAAGGCGGAATTCGACGTAAAAAACAATCAGTTTATCAAAAGCGAACTCGACGCACTCGATATAGACTATGACGATAATCTTATTGTTTCACGTAAGCTTTCGTTATCCGGATCAGGCAGTATCAAAATAAACGGAGAACCGGTTACCTTGACGGGACTAAAAACCGTTACCGGACATCTTGTGGACGTACACGGGCAGAGCGAACATTTTTATTTATTAAAAGAAGCAAATCAACTTGCTTTAATCGACGCGTACGGCGGAGAAAAAATCGCCAAAACGAAAGAAGAACTTTCAAAAGAAATATCGGCACTTAAGAACGTGCTTTCGGAGCTTAATAAACTCGGCGGAGACGACGGACAGCGCGCGTTAAGACTCGATATACTTAAATATCAGGTTAAAGAGATAAAAGAAGCCGACGTTAAAGAAAACGAATATGAAGATCTTACTGTTTTAAGAGCAAAGCTCAACAATCAGGAAAAAATATCCGAAGCTCTTAACGAAACGAAGCAGGCGTTATCTGGCGAAGGAGCGGCTACGGACGGCGTTTCGTATGCGAGAAATGCGATCTCGAGAATATCTAATCTCGATAAGAGTTATGCGGATCTTTTAACAAGGCTCGAAAACGCTTACGCCGAAATAGAAGATATATCCGAAACCGTCTCCGGATTTATGGATGATTTCGATTTTTCGGAAGCCGATCTCGATCGGACGGAAGAGAGAATATCTCTTATAAAAAATTTATTTAAAAAGTACGGCGGAAATTATAATGAGCTTATCGCTTTTGAATCGAACGCCGAAAAAGAGATTGAAAGGCTTGAAAATTTCGATAATCTTGCGGAAGAACTCCTTGTTAAAAAGGCAGAATTATCCGAGAAGGTATATTCTTTATACATAAAACTTTCGTCTTTAAGAAAAAACTTTGCAAAGGATTTTTCCGAGAAAGTTGCTTGCGAAATACGCGAACTCAATATGAAAAACGCCGTTTTTGATGTAAAATTCAACGGATTGCCGGAGTTTGACAAAGAAAAAGACGATATAAAAATATCCGAAAACGGTCTTGACGAAATTTCTTTCATGTTTTCGGCAAATCTCGGAGAACCGCTGAAAAGTCTTTCGAAAATTATAAGCGGCGGCGAAATGAGCAGATTTATGCTTGCGATAAAATCGAGAACCGCTAAATATTCCGAAATAAGCACCCTTGTCTTCGACGAAATCGACGCCGGTATCTCGGGAGAAACAGCAAAAGTCGTGGGCGAAAAGTTTGTAAAACTTTCCGAAGACGTTCAGCTTATCGCCGTATCGCATCTTCCGCAGATTGTTGCTCTGGGAGATAATAATCTTCTTATAAAGAAAATAGAGACGGACGGAAAAACTGTTTCGGTTATAGAAAAAATAAACGGCGAAAAGCGTGTAGCGGAAATCGTACGGCTTATCGGCGGAACTCCGGAAAGTCCGAGTGCGATTGCACACGCAAAAGAGCTTATTAAGAATGCTGACAGACTTAAGGCTTCTTTTTGATTTCATCGAAATAAGTAGGATAATTATTTATAAAAATTATAAAAACGGCTTAAAAAGCCGTTTTTTTTAATAAAAAATAAAAATGTCAAAAAAAATAAATATTTTTAATCTTTTAACGCAAGATATGTTTAATGAAGAAATTTAAAAAGCGGATTTTTCCCGTTCTTATTTTAATAATTTCGGTTTTTGCCGCGTTTTACCGAAAATCGCCTGCAAAAGTATTTGCGGATGAAAAATATTATTATATTTCGGGCGAAGTTTTCGGGTTTTCGCTTATATCCGAAGGAATAACGGTGATAGGGCTATCGGACGTCGTTACAAACGAAAAAACCTATTCGCCGGCAAAAGATGCCGGAATAAAACCCGACGACGTTATAACTAAAATCAACGAAAATAAATTAAAATCGGATTCGGATATAGATAAATACGTTAAAAACGGCTACAACGAACTCGAAATAATATCTGGCGGAAAAACAAAAAATATTCTCATTAAACCGGCAAAAGACATAAACGGCAATTTACGGCTCGGTATTTTTATCAGAAGCGATATATGCGGGATAGGAACGGTAAGTTATTACGATTCCGACGGAAGATTTTCGGCTCTTGGGCATGAGATTTACGATAAGGAATATGCGAAAACGCCGATTATTGGCGGAGCGTTAAAAGAAGCCGGTATTACTAAAATAATTAAAGGAACAAAGGGGATTCCCGGTGAAATACAGGGGTACATTAAATCCGCAGACGCGGGGACGATTGAATACGGAAGATCCACCGGAATATACGGAGAAAAGAAAAATTTCGATAAATCTGCATATCGAAAGATTGCCGCAGCTCACCGCGGGGAAGCAAAAATAGGGAAGGCAACTGCTATAAGCAATATATCGGGAAGTACGGAAAGTTACGATATAAAAATTGTAAAGGTGACCGAAGAGAAAAAAGAAAAGAACTTTGTTATAAAAGTAAACGACGAAAAACTTTTGTCTTTAACCGGCGGAATAGTGCAGGGAATGAGCGGTACTCCGATTATCCAAAACGGAAAACTTGTAGGAATAATCACTCACGTTTTTATAAACGATCCAAAATCCGGCTACGGACTTAGTATTCAAAATTCATTATACAATTTCAATTAAAATTATGTTAAATTATGTCTGATATAATAATAAAATAAGGAGAAAAATATGAGAAATAAAAACTTATTCGGCGTATTTTACTATGCGGTTATAATGCTTCTTGCGATAAGCGTTGCATTTGCTGTTAAACCGCTTAAAAAGATATCTTTGGCGGAAGAAATCCGTAAAAATTCAAACGGACAATGTTCATATGATTATGAAAAAAGTTTCGGAAACGAGACTCCTGTTGCAAAAACATCCGCAAACGAAATAGAAAACAACTGCAAATCATACTGTCTTATAGATGCGAAATCCGGCGAAGCGGTCTTGATGAATAATGAAACCAAAAGACTTCCGATTGCGAGTATGTGCAAAATCATGACTCTTATTTTGTGCTTTGAAAATCTCGAAGCAGGTAAATTTACCGTAAACGACAGCGTTACGGTAAGCGAGCGCGCAAGCGGAATGGGCGGTTCTCAGGTGTTTCTGGAAGCTCATAAAAATTATTCCGTAAAAGATCTTATAAAATCAATCGTCGTTGCTTCGGCAAACGATTCGTGCGTGGCGATGGCTGAAAAAATCTCCGGCAGCGCAGAACGATTCGTTACGGAGATGAACAATAAAGCCAAAGAGCTTAAAATGACCGATACGAACTTCGTTAACCCGACGGGGCTCCCGCAGGAAGGTCAGTATTCTTCGGCTGCCGACGCGTGTAAAATGTTCAAAAAGCTTATATCTTTTAAGGAATATTTCGATTATTCAAAAATCTGGATGGACCGAATAGAGCATAGCGAAGAAAGGTATACAGAAATTTCAAACACTAATAAGCTCTTAAAAACTTATCCGTCTTGCGACTCGGGAAAAACCGGTTATACTTCGGAAGCGGGACATTGTGTAACGGCTTCCGCCGAACGAGACGGAACAAGATTCATTGTCTGTGTGATAGGTGCAAACGACGGCAAAACAAGATTTAAAATCGCTTCGAAACTTCTCGATTACGGCTTCAATAATTTCGAATACAACGAAGTTATAACGCCGTATGAAGAACTTTCTGTCGCAAAGGTTAAAAACTCGAAGGATAAAACTGTAAAAATAGGAACGTATGAGCCGTATGGCTTTTTAGTAAAACACGGCGAAAAGAAGAATTACGAGTTTGAAATTAACGTGAAAAATCTTAAAGCACCGCTCGCAAGGGGAGAAAACGTCGGCGAAATTTCCGTTTACGTCGAAGGCGTGGAAAAAGCGAAACTCAACCTTGTGGCATTAAGCGGCGCCCAAAAGGAAGGCTTTTCGGATATAATCAAAGATTTTGCGAACGGTTTTAATCTTATCGGATAAAAAAATAAAAACAAAACAATGAAATAAATTTAGAAAAAAAGAAAAAGGTCTGCCGGAAAACCGTCAGATCTTTTTAATATTTTTTATTTCTGTTTTTACTTTTTATCGTCGCGTAATTTTACAGTTTCGATAGCTTTTTTACGAGTTTCTTCGTTAATCGCGGCGTAATGTTTACGAGTGGTATTTACGTCTTTATGTCCGAGACAATCGGCGACGACGTATATATCGTGAGTTTCTTTATAAAGATTGGTGCCGAAAGAACTTCTTAATTTATGAGGCGTTATTTTTTTGAGCGGGGCGGAAAGCTGGGCGTATTTTTTTACGAGATTTTCGACCGCTCTTACGCTTATTCGTTCGCCTTTCATAGATAAAAACAACGGTTCGTCTTTATTTTTTATAAAATCGACCTTACGGTTCCCGATAAGGTAATCTTTTAAGGCGACGCGGACTTCGTCTCCGAAGTAAAGAATTGCTCTGCCACCGCCCTTGCGGGTTACGACAAAGTTCATTTCATTAAGGTCGACGTCACCGACGTTTAATCCTACAAGTTCCGATATACGTATTCCCGTGCCTAAAAACAGTGTAATCATGGCAACGTCGCGCGTTCTCGTTATATCGTGGTACTTTCTTTGTCTTAAAGTAAGACCGGCACCGGAATCGACGGTATTTATGAGATCCGCGATTTCGTTCACTTCGGAAGTAACGTCGAGCCTTATGATTTCTTTTTCGCGGATTTTCGGAACGCTTACTTTTGCCGCAACGTTCGCAGTGAGCTTATCTCTCGAAAAAAGGTATCCGAAAAAAGATCTGACGGTAGATAATTTTCGCGATTTTGCTCTGTCGGAGCACATTTCTTCGTGTCCGTTAATAGTATAAAATGAAAGATAGCTTAAAAAAAGCTCGATTTCCTGTGCGGTAAGTCCGTCAAGGTCTTCGAGAGTTACTTCTGCAGGCTTCTTTTTGATAAAGTAGCGGACGGTAAGATAGTCGAAAAAAATTCTTAAATCGTACGCATAATTAAGTAAGGTCAATGGCGTTGCCGAAGTTTCTTTGGCGATAAAATAATCGCGGCAATAATATGGTAATTCTTCTAAAAGAGCTTCAGTTTTTATTTTGCAGTTTTTGGCTCTTTCGTTAAAATAATTCGATCCTTGCATAGTTATATTATAACTTAAAAAAAAATAGAAGTAAAGCGACTTTTATTTTTATAAAAACGTTTTTAAAGGAGATATTTTATGAAAATAATCTGTATTAAACCGCCAAAACTTATAAGAAAAATCTTAAAATTATTCGTAAAGAAAAGCTGAAAAGCAATATGAAGAACAATAAATAAAAAAAATTATTCGTTGTATTTAAAATTTTAACTTAAAAAGTCGCCGTATGGCGACTTTTAGTTTATTGTAAAGTATTTAGGTTTGATTAAAAATACTTTATCATTGAAATTATTTTGCCGATTTGTCCGAAAAATTCTTATAAGACGGTTTCTTAAATAAAAGCGAGCGGATAAGGTAATACATAAATGAATCCAAATATAAAAGTATCGGCACGACGAGATAAGTGATAAGTCCGGAATCCGACGAAAAATCAAGCCCTAAAATAAATATATACATAACAACGTTCAAAAATATAAGGCTGAACATTATAATAAACGTCATTTGAAGCACGTCTTTTGAAGAGAGTCTTTTGTAAATCGTCTTTTTCGGTTCAGAAACGTATTTTAACGTCATGATAAGGGGAAACACCGCAAAAATCACAAGCGAAAAGGGTTCCCACCCGGGTAAAACGGCCTTAAATTTCGTAAATATTATAAGCAATTCGATAACGAGCAGAAGAAAAACAGCTATCGAGGACGTAAAATTTACTTTATTTATGTAAACGCCCGTCGGATTAGCCGAAGATTTTGCCGAAACGCGTAATTTAAGGTGTTTGTTTTCGCAATAATCTATTATATCGCCGAAGTCCGAGTTGACGTTACGTCTGTCGGTTTTAGTAATTTCATCCGAAAATTTGGGCTTTTCCGAAACGTTTTGCTTGATTTCAGGCATTTCCTGCGGAGCTTCGGGTTTTTCGGAGTGCTGTTCGGAATACTTAATAAGACCGTTCAGGATATTTCTGAAATTAATATCCTGATTTTTAGTCTGTGTATTCTGCGCCGTAAAAGATTCCTTTGAGGGTTCTGCATAACTCGTCTGAATGTTATGAACAGCAGGTGAAGCGGGGAAAACCGGTTCCTGCGGTTTAACGTCATTATTATTCGAAGCAAAAAGGAGAGAATCGTACGAAAAGTTACTCGTTTTTGAATTTTCGGCAGTCTTTTCAGTCTTTTTCGGAGTATTATCCGATGTCTCGGGTGTTTTTGCAGCCTCTTTTGCGGGCATAGGAACTTCTTTATAAACTATTTCGGTTCGTACGTCGGGTTCGGCTTTTACGAGTGAATCTATTACCGCACGCGAAAATTTCCAGTCGTTAAGATTTTTTCGAACCAAAGCGCGACCTTTATCGGTTAAATGATAAAATTTTCTTCTGCCGTCTTCGGCGTCGCGCCAGAAAGATTTTATAAATCCATCCGATTCGAGACGTTTTAAGGAGCTGTAAAGAGTAGGCTGTTTAAGCTCGTATTTTCCATCTGAACTCGATGAAATATCATCAAGTATTTCCTGCGAATTTTTATCTGCAGACGATATCGTTTGCAGAATAATCGTATCAATATGACCGCGAATAAGATCGCTGCTGATTGAATTTTCCATAGTAAAATTCCTTCCTGAAGTATATAAATAAGTATAATATATTAAAATACAAAAGTCAATAAATATAAAAAATTTAATTTTATCTGTAATAATTCGATAAAAATTTTTTTGTATTTTTCTGATAATTTATTTTTTAGACACAAATAAAAGTAAGCAAAGACTTACATATAAACAGAATTATTTTTCTGAAGATTTAAAATTCAAGTTTATCAAGTTTATATTGATTTATAAAAATTTTTTTATTTGAAAGTTTGATGCTTAAAAATAATTCCGGAATAAAAAACGTATTTTAAGACTATTTAAAAATAAAACGTAGAATTATCCGGGTAAAAAAATAATTTTTTTGAAATCGGCTAAAAACGGACATTTTAAAATATCGTTTTTTAAAATCGTAATATAAACTATTATATAAATAAAAAAAAATTTTGAAATCGCACGAAAATAAAAGTATTTTTAAAAAATATTTTTATAAGTAAAAGTAAAAATAGAATTAAAAAGTAAATTATTTTAAATAAAAAAATTGAATGAATCTTAAAAATAAATTTAATCATAATTTATATATAGCGATTTAACAACGAAAAATTAAAAAAACAAAAATTCAATAATATTAAAAAGGATATCTTATTTTATCGACCTTTTATTAAAGACTGCGTAAAAGCTGCATTTTACGCATAGTTATACATGTCACACATAACTCACCCGTGGCGTATTTTCGGACCGATATTAAATTTTTCGCGTTCTTTTAACGCTTCCGATTTCTTTATAAAACTTAGTTTTAATGCCTTTTAAAATAAAAGGCATTTTGTTTTGCCGTTCCCTTATGCCGAATCTCTCAAACTACAAATTTTTAAATCATAAACCATTTTCAAAGAAAACTAAATTTATTCTTTTTTTATATGTTAAGCTCTCTTTTGTTGCGGAAAAATTTACGGGGTTTTTATGGCTCCTTCAAGATTATTTTCAATTAAAGTTTTAATCTTTTATACCGCTCAATAATAATATTTAATAGATAATCCATAAAAAAAGACCTTACGGTCCCTTTTTTATTTAATTTATTTTTCGATTGGCCTTATTTTATATAATTTTTTATTATAAATGATTGATAGTCGTTAGTCGATTGTATTATAAAAATTCAATATGGTTTTAAGTTCTTTTTTTCAATAGAAATTTATTCGCTAAAATCAAAATAAGTCAATCAAAAAAATATTTAATAAATTATTACGTCAGATCCAATTTTTATGATATTTTAATAAATTTCTATTGAAATCAGATTGGAAATGTCTTTTTATTGGTTTTTAAGCGTTTTTGATGTCCTTTATCGCCTGTTCTCTGTCCGATTTTCCGAAAACAGCACTTCCTGCGACCAGAACGTTTGCTCCCGCGGTTTTTATCGCCGCCGCTGTTTCTATATTTACGCCGCCGTCGAGTTCGATAAGAGTCTTTAAGCCGTTTGATTTGATATATTCAGAAAGATTTTTGACTTTATCGAGCGTTTCGGTAATAAACTTCTGTCCGCCGAATCCAGGGAAAACCCCCATAACGATTACAAGCGAACACTTTTCGAGAACGTTGAAAATTTTCTTTTCGTCGGTGTCGGGATTTATCGCTACGCCGCACTTTTTCCCCGTTTTTATGATCTGATCGAGAACGTTTCCGAGATTGTCTTTGCACGCTTCGTAATGAACGGTTATAATATCAGAGCCGGCTTCGGCGAATTTTTCGACATATTTTTCGGGTTCGGAGATCATAAGATGAACGTCGAAGATTTTATCGGAATATTTTCTTAAATCTTTAACGAATTTCGGTCCGAACGTTATATTAGGAACAAAATGCCCGTCCATAACGTCCACATGTATGTAATCTGCCCCGAATTTTGTTATTTCAGAAACTTCTTCGCCTATTCTTGAAAAATCTGCCGACAAAATAGACGGCGCAATCAAACATCCCATAACTTCACCTTTTATTAAAAAAATTATTATTTTAATTTTAATTTAAATTTATTTCACTATCGAAAGAATCTTCGATATATTTTCGTCTTAGCTGACCGCACGCTCCTTCGATATCGTCACCCATTCGACGTCTTACAGTCGCCGAAATGCCGTTATTATTTAAGTATTCTGCAAATTTATAAGCGTTTTTATCGGTAACAGCCTTAAAATCGTTCTCTTTAACGGTGTTCAGCCTTATAAGATTAACGTGGCAAGGTCTTTTTGATAAAAGTTTGATAAGTTCGTCGGCGTGGCGTTTAGTATCGTTTTTGCCGTAAATCAGAACATATTCGAAAATATATCTGCGTTTTGTTTTGTTAAAATAGTTCTCGCACGCAGCTAAAATCTCTTTTATCGTATACTTTTTCGCTACGGGCATTATTTCTTTTCTTTCGTCGTCGAAAGGAAAATGAAGCGAAATGGTCAGATTTATAGGCATATTTTCATTTGCGAGATCATAAATTTTCGGAACGATTCCGGAAGTCGACAAACTAATATTTCTCGGACTTATGCAAATGCCGTTCTCGTCCGATACGTTTCTTAAAAAAGCAACTGTATTATCATAATTATCGAGCGGTTCGCCGCTTCCCATCAGTACGATATTTGTAACCTTTCTTTTGTCGCCGATCTCCCCGCCTAAAAGCTTGTTTACGACAAGAACCTGTCCTAAAATCTCTCCGGATGACAAATTCCTTACAAGACCGTTTAAGCTCGAAGCGCAAAAAGCGCAGTGCATCCTGCACCCGACCTGCGTAGAAACGCATTGCGTATATCCGTATTTATACTTCATCAGAACGCCTTCGATAATGTTTCCGTCGAAAAGTTTGAATAAAAACTTCTGCGTTCCGTCTTTCGAAGTAAGCGTTTCGATAATCTCTACCGGTTTATCGCTTATGCCGTCTTCTATGAGTTTATTTTTGAGCGTAAAAGGGATATTGGACATTTCAAGATAACTCTTGTATTTGTGAGAAGCTTCGAAAAGTTGTCTTATTCTGAACTTCGGCTCTTTGTATTCCGTCAAAAGATCGCTTATTTCCTTGAACGAAAAATCTTGTAAAAATTTCACTTTATTTAATCCTTTTAAGCTTCGCTACGAAAAATCCGCCACCAGATAAATGTGGCAAGAATTGTAATCCGCTTTTTGTTTTTAAATGCGGATTTTTTGAATCTATACTAACGGCGACAAACTTATCCTTCAATAATTCGTCAGACATAAACGCATCTATAATCACTTGATTTTCTATATTAAAAATCGAACAGGTCGAATAGTATAAAAATCCGCCGGGTTTCACATAATCGGAACATGTTTTTATAATATTAAGCTGAATTTTATTAAGCTCTTCGATCGAAGATTCTTCTCTGTTAAGCTTAATATCGGGCGACTCGAAAGCCACGCCGAATCCGCTGCACGGAACGTCGCATAAAACCGCGTCGAACTTGTCTATAAAATCCGGATTATGTTTCTGGGAGTCTGCGCAAACGGCGATTATATTATTTCTTTTCATCCTTTTTGCGTAGTTCGAGATAAGTTCTACTCTATGCGGATGAACATCTACGCTCGTTACTCTATTAAATTTTTCGGATAAAAGCACCGATTTGCCACCGGGTGCGGCGCATGCGTCCAAAAGATTATCGCCTCCGTCTACTATATCGCATATAGAAACCGAGCCGATATTCTGAAACGTATAAATACCTTTATAAAAACCTTCGTCCATCGTGAAATTTTTAACGTAAAAAAGCTTATCGAAAGGCGTTTTTTTATATTCGTAAGCTCTTTCTTTCAAATATTCTTCACCCGTATCTACGCTGAATCTTATATATGCGCCGGTGTCTTCGTAAGAAGCTATTTTTGCGGCAACGTCTTCACCGTAATCGTTTATCAGTTCTTTCGAAGTAAAAAGCGGATAAGAATATTTAACCGAAAAATTTTCGTACTTATTTTCTGGAAGTTCCGGTTTATCTGCCGAAAATTTCCTTAAAACGGCGTTAACAAAGCCGCTTGCTCCCTTTTTCCCTAATTTTTTTGTGAGTTCGACCGCATTGTCGATTACCGTATAAGGCGGCTTGTCCATATATTCCATAAGATACATGGACATTTTAAGAATAGTTCTTATATGAAGCTTGGGATTTTTATCGCAAAGTTTTTTTATGTAGTAGCCGAGTTCGATATCCTTGTCGAGAACGCCGTAAACGATTTTTACGGTAATTTTACGGTTCTTTTCTTCGATCGGAGTTTTAAGAACGGCTTGTTTTAAGTAAGCCCCTTCGCTGTATGTTTTGTTCAATATAACGTAAGCGTCGTAATAATATCCGATCATATTTTACCTTTCGATGTTCTTATAATTTTATTTAAAAAAGCTTTTCTCCCGGCAAAATCCTGTTGCCGTTCAGAAAATCGGTATCGGGCATAAGCTTGCCTCCCGATTTTTTAAGAGTTTTCAGTCTGACCGAGCCGCCGTTTACATTAACGATAAGCCCGTTTTTTTTATCAGACGAGACAACTGTTCCCGGTTCTGCATTATTGTCCGAATTTTTGTTTTCGGCAGAATAAACCTGTATTTTTTCGTCTTTGTACATAAAGTACGCGACGGGCCACGGGTTCAATCCCCTTACTAAATTAACTATTTCGTCCGCGGTTTTATTAAAATCCAAAAGACCGCTTTCTTTATTAAAAAATTTCGTATGGGTTGCTTTCGTTTCGTCCTGCTTTGTTCTCGTATACGTTCCGTCTTCGATAGCTTCAAGAGCTTTTATCACGGACTTTGAACCGAGAACGGAGAGTTTATCGAACAAAGTTCCTGCGGTATCGGTATCTTCTATTTGAAGCTCGTCCTGAAGAATAATATCGCCGGTATCCACGCCGACGTCGGTAAACATTATCGTTATTCCTGTGACCTTTTCGCCGTTTATTATCGCCCACTGAATAGGACTGGAACCTCTGTATTTAGGAAGAAGCGACGCGTGAATGTTTATCGTTCCGATAGTCGGAATATCGAGTATTTCCTGCGATAAAATCTGTCCGAATGCACAAGTCACCATAAGATCCGGTTTTAAAGCTTTAAGATCTTCTACGCCTTCTTTTCTTATTTTCGTATACTGATATACCGGTATGCCGTGTTTTAACGCCGTTTCTTTAACGGGACAGGCGGTTATAATCTGTTTGCGACCTACCGGTTTGTCGGGATTTGTTACCGCGGCAACTACGTTATAGCCGTTTTCGATAATGCTTTCGAGCGGTTTCACCGCAAAATCGGGAGTTCCTAAAAAAACAATTCTCATATTCACCTTAATCAATCGTTTCTTATATCGGTGGCTTTGTCTATGTACAAAATACCGTCGAGATGGTCGTATTCGTGCTGAATGGCTCTCGCCAGAAATCCTTTCGCTTTAATTTTGAATTTATTGCCGTTTCTGTCGTAAGCTAAAACTTCTACCGAATTAAAGCGTTTTACCGTTCCGAATTTGCCTTTTATCGAAAGACAGCCTTCGTCTCCTACCTGAACGCCGCTTTCTTTTACGATTTTCGGGTTAACGAATTCAAAAAGTTCGTCGTCGACGTAAACGACGAAAATGCGTTTAAGCACTCCTACCTGCGGAGCGGCGAGTCCGGCACCTTCGGCTTTATAAAGAGTTTCGGTCATGTCGTCTAAAAGTTCGGCAAGTTTGTCGTCGAATTCGGTTACGGGGAGCGAAGTTTTTCTTAAAACGTCGTCGCCGATCTGCACAATATTTCGTATAGCCATAATTTTCGTCCTTGTTTTTGTATTTGATGAATTATTTTTTTAGCTTAAATTATTCGGATTTACTTCGACGTAAGCCGAACAATTTCTCGTAGAGCACTCGGTTGCATAACGGTTCATTTCGGAAACTGCGTCTTCTTCACCTGCGGTAATTCTCGTAATAATCTGATACCTGAATTTATTTTGTATACGCTTAAGGGGAGCTTTCATAGCGGCAAGGAATTTGAACATTCCTTTATTCTTGTCTCGGTATTCGGAAATTTTACCGTAAATATTCTTTGTTACGACGACGGCTTCGTCTTCGTTTTCGGAAGAAACTACCACTCTTATAATATCGGTAAACGGCGGAAAACCCGTTGCCTTTCTTATAGAGATCTCGCTCTCGTACATCTTTTTATAATCGTATCTTACGGCTTGTTGAAGAATAAAATTCTCCGGAGTATAAGTCTGAAGAACGACCTTTCCTTTTTCGTCGGCTCTGCCGCTTCTTCCCGCGACCTGCGTTATAAGCTGGAAAGTCCTTTCCCCGCTTCTGAAATCCGAAAAATGCAAGCTCATGTCCGCATCGAGTATCCCTACAAGCGTAACTTTCGGAAAATCGTGTCCCTTAGCTATCATCTGCGTACCGACGAGTATATCCGCCTTTCTTTCCGAAAAATCGCTGAGTATCTTAAAATGACCTTCTTTCGTGGAAGTCGTATCGCGGTCCATTCTTAGTACCCTGGCTTCCGGAAAAAGTTTGCCAAGTTCTTTTACGACTTTTTCCGTTCCGTAACCGTTATACCGCAAATATTTGCTGCCACAATTAACGCACGAAGTGATCATTTTATACTTTGCGCCGCAATAATGGCACAAAAGAGAATCATCTTCCGCATGATAAGTCAAAGCTACGTCGCATGCGTCGCACTTGTGTACGTGTCCGCATTCGGTACATATAACGCTTTTACTGTAACCGCGCTGATTGAGAAAAAGCATCGCCTGATTGCCATTTTTAAGGCAATCCTCGAGTTCGTCTTTAAGTACTGCTGAAAAAATCGAAGCGTTGCCGCGGCGAGTTTCCTTTTTCATATCGGCAATTATTACTTCCGGGAGCGGGTTTTTATTTATTCTTTCAGGAAGCGTTGCAAGATTATATTCGCCGTTTTGCGCTCTCATATACGATTCTATTGAAGGAGTCGCGCTGCCTATTACGATTTTTGCGCCGTAAGCTTTCGCCCTGAATTTTGCGATGTCGAGAGTATCGTATCTCGGAGCCTGCTCGCTCTGATAGCTCGAATCGTGTTCTTCGTCTATGATTATAATGCCGATATTCTCGATCGGAGCGAAAATCGCGCTTCTCGCGCCTATAACGATTTTAGCCTCGCCGCTTTTTATTCTCCACCATTCGTCGAATTTTTCTCCGGCAGAGAGTCCGCTGTGAAGTATAGCGGCGTTATCGCCGAACCTTGCGCGTAATTGTCTTAACATCTGCGGCGTAAGAGCAATTTCGGGAACGAGCATTATAGCGGTTTTTCCGCTTGAAATAGCGTTATTTATCAGATTAAGATAAACTTCCGTTTTTCCGCTTCCCGTTACGCCGAATAAAAGCGTAACGAGTTTGTCCGTTTCCGTAACGCTTTTTACGGCAGCGGACTGAGCTTCGGTTAACGTTACGTTTTTCGAAACGCAGTCTATGTTTTTATACGGCGAGCGATATTCTCTTACCTTTTCGGTTTTTATCACGCCGAGTTCTTCGAGTTTTTTTACGGCGGAGTTACCGAATTCGGAATTCAGAATCGAAGTTCTTTCTGTTTTGTCGTTTATAAGTCTTTCGATAAGAGCTTTTTGCTTTACTGCGGACTTTCTCAACCCTTCGGCTGCGGTAACCGCTTCGGCTTCGCTTACAGCAAGCGAAGAAACCGAAGTATAAAGATTTTTGACTTTGCCGAGTCTCATTTCGCTCGGAAGAAAAAGCCTTAGTGCGAGTGCCGCCGGAACGAAGTACTTTTTCCTTATATAATTCATAAGCGAAAATTCTTCTTCCGTAAGCGCGGGAACGTCGTCCAGGACTTCGTATACGGGCTTTATTCTTTTCGGATCGAAGTCCGAAGTCTCTTTTACGGCAATAACGAATCCGCAGATAATTTTATTTGCGAAAGGAACGCTTACTCTCGTTCCCGGGAGTATGCGTTCGTCCGTAAAAGAATATTCGAAAATCCGATCGACCTCGGATGAAGCTATATCAACGATAACGTCGGCAAACATTTTTATCTTAGGTTTTAATAAGTAAACACATTAAAAACGTTCATCTGTGCGATGAACGTTTTTACATTTTTCAGTCGTCTACCGCGACGACCTTTCCCGCATAAATTTCATCCGCCGCAAGTGACAACGGTTTTTTCATGGAAGCGGGAATATAATCGCTTTTCTGTTCCTGTTCCGCAATCTGTTTGGCGCGCTTCGACGCGACTACGCACAAAGCGTATTTGGATCCTATTTTCTGTACCAATTTATCGGTTTCGGGTTCCTGTATCATAAATAAATCTCCTTATAAAAATCTATATATTTTTTATTTTAACTTCTCGGATTTTAAAATCTTTTCGATATTTTTAACCGTTTCGACCAAATCGTCGTTTACGACGGTGTAATCGTAAAGATCTTTTTTGCCGAGTTCGTAATCGACTCTTTCTATTCTTTCCGCTATTTTATCGTCGCTTTCGGTTCCCCTTCCTTTAAGACGGGACTTAAGCGTTTCGATATCCGGAGGAAGAAGCATTATAAGAACTGCTTCGGGAAAAGCTTTTTTAACGGAAAGCCCGCCGTTCACGTCGATTTCCAAAAGAACATCTTTTGTTTTAAGTTTATCGAGGACAAAACTTTTGGGTGTGCCGTAGTAATTTTCGAAATGGTTAGAATATTCCAAAAAATCGCCGCTTCCTATACGCGAGATAAAGTCTTCTTTACTTATAAAAAAGTAATCTTTGCCGTTTTCTTCGCCGACTCGCGGGCATCTCGTCGTGCATGATATGCTTAAACTTACGTTTTTTATATCTTCGCAGACCTTTTTTGCAACTGTCCCTTTACCTACGCCCGAAGGCCCCGAAATAACGAATAATACGTTCCTCATTCTACGTTTTGAACCTGTTCCCTTATTTTTTCGATTTCGTTCTTTAACGAAAGTCCGAGACTCGTTATCTCGAGATCGTTCGATTTGGAACAGATGGTATTCGTTTCCCTATTGAATTCCTGTATTAAAAAGTCCAATTTTTTACCGGGCAAAGGTCCTTCGATTATCTTATAGAACTGCGAAATATGCGAATTAAGCCTTGTCAGCTCTTCGTCTATATTCGATTTGTCTGTAAAAAACGCTACTTCGTTCAAAAGCCTCGCTTCGTCGTAGTTTACGTCCTGCAAAAAGTCCGCAACTCTTTCTTTAAGCTTTTCTTTATATTCCGCGGCGACGAGCGGCGCACGCGCTTTTATCTTTTTTACGAGTTCTTCGATGGTTATCATTCTTGCCGACATATCGGCGATGAGTTTTTTGCCTTCGGTAAGACGCATTGCGTTCAGATTGTCCAAAGCGGTTTTTAATGTTTTAAGCACTATGGGTTCTAAAAAGGAATAATCCTTAAAACCGCCGTCGTCCTTTATGACGCCTTCGGAAAACAAAATTCTCGAAACAGAAAAATCGTTCGGAATGTTAAGAGCGTCCGAAATTTTTTCCGACGCGGCATAATACGCTTTTACGAGACCGTCGTCTAACGAAATCTCGCTGTCCGATTCGTTGGTATCGGAGAACGAAAGATAAAGATCCGCTCTTCCTCTGTTTATATACTCTTTTACGAGATTCCGCATAGAGTCTTCGAAACAGATAAAAGCTCTCGGAATTTTCGAATTGAAATCAAGATTTCTGTTGTTTACGGTTTTAAGTTCGACTAAAAGGTTTATACCGTTTTCGTGATATTCCGCCCTGCCGTAACCGGTCATACTGTACATAATTTACCCTTTTCTCTCGTTACGGCCGTCTTTTAATAAAAACAACCGGTTATTTTCTTATTTTATTTATTTTATCATAATATTCTTAAAAAACAAAACTTTTTATAAGGCGTTTAGCGTAATAAAACGATTATTTTTTAAGCATATTCATAAATTCTTCTTCCGTTATGAGTTTTACGCCCAGTTCTCTCGCTTTTTCGAGCTTGCTTCCAGCGGCTTCGCCGTATAAAACGTAATCGGTTTTTTTCGATACCGAAGACGACGTTTCGCCACCGTTTTTAGCGATTATTTTAGAAGCTTCGTCCCTCGAATACGTCGGAAGCGTTCCGGTTAAAACGAATTTTTTACCCGAAAAAATTCCACCGCTCACGCTTTTTACTTCGTTTATTTTAACGCCGACCGCCAGAAGTTCTTTTACTTCGTTTACATTATATTCGTCGGAAAAATAATCTGAAATCGTTTTTGCGGTAATTTCGCCGACGTCCGATACAGAAACCAAAGTATCGTAATCCGCGGACATAAAATTATTTAAGGTCTTGAAAGTTTTAGCAAGATCTTCCGCTGTTTTTTTGCCTACGTTATCTATTCCGAGAGCGTAAATAAAGTTTGAAAGATCAACTGTTTTCGATTTTTCCAGGGCGCGGAACAAATTTGCCGTTTTAAGATTCTTGAATCCGTCAAGTGCGAGTACGTCTTCCTTTTTAAGTTTGAATAAATCAGAAAATTTTTCCGTTCCGAATTTATCGAAAAACACTCCGGCCGTCATTTCGCTGAAACCGTCTATGTTAAAACCGTTTTTGCACGCAAAATTCGTAAGCTTGGCTATAACTCTCGGACGGCAATGCTTGTTCGGACAAAAAATATTGGCTCCCGTTTCGATAAGTTTTGCTCCGCAATACGGACAAAATTCCGGTTTTACTATCTCTTCCGAATCGTCGAATACTTCGGTAACGCCTAAAATTTCGGGAATAACTTCGTTGCTGCGCCTTACCAGAACTCTCGAATTTATCATTACTTTTTTTCTTAAAATATCGCCGTAATTATTAAGAGTAGCTTTTTTAACGGTAGCGCCGGCAAGTTCGACGGGATCCAGAATCGCAAGCGGAGTAAGCTTACCTGTTCTTCCGACCTGCCATAAAACGTCTTTTAACATCGTCGTTACTTCTTCGGCTTCGAACTTAAAAGCAATTGCCCACTTGGGGAATTTGTCCGTAAATCCTAAGGCATCTCTTATTGCTATATCGTTTACCTTAATAACTGCGCCGTCTGTTAAAATATCAAGATTTTTTCTGTTTGTTTTTATATCGTTTATGGCTGATATAACTTCGCTTTCATTATTGCATACTTTGAAAAAAGGATGAACCTTAAATCCGTTTCGCTTCAAAAATTCAACCTGTTCGATCTGCGAAAGCGTACTTCTCCCCGAAATGTAATTTACGTTATAAAACATAATTTCAGGCTTCCTCGATTCTGTAATTTTAGGATCGAGATTTCTTATGGCTCCCGCAACCGCGTTCCTTGCGTTTTTAAGCGGGTCCGCCGCGGTCTTATTGTACTTTTCGAGAACGGAAAGTCTTATTATCGCTTCACCCTGAACTTCAACAATGCCCGATGTATCTATCGTCATCGGATAGCTTTTAATGGTCAGAACCTGTGCGGTAACGTCTTCTCCGATAATTCCGTTTCCTCTTGTTGTGGCCCTTAAAAACCTGCCGTCTTCGTAAGTTATCGAAATCGTAAGACCATCGAACTTATACTCGACCGTATATTCCGGTTCGATGCTTTCGGCTTTCTTTATTTTTGCAAAAAACGAATCGAGTTCTTCGGTCGTTGTTGCTTTGTCTAAACTGTACAGTCTTTGAATATGCGCATGCTTTTTAAAAGACGAAATCGGCTCTCCTCCTACTCTTTTCGTCGGAGAATCGAAAAATATCGTTCCCGTTTCTTTTTCAAGACGTTTCAGTTCGTCGTACAAAGCGTCGTATTCACCGTCCGAAACGGTAGGATTATCCAGAACGTAATATTCGTATCCGTATCTGTTTAATTTATCCGTCAGATCGCGCATTCTCGAAAAAACAGCCTTATTTTCCATTTTTCTCTCCGTTTTGTAGTTTTATTTTATCCGATAATCTGTATCGGAGCGAATTTCACGGCGAGTTTTTTCACGCCGTGGCCTTTAAAAGCTATATCCGCGACCATGCTCGCTCCGACGCCCTGAACGGTAATTATCGTTCCTTCGCCGAAGTTAACGTGTTTTACCTTTGCGCCAGGTCTGAATTTAGTGTAATCGATAGAATTTTGTCTCGTTTTTTCTGCTTTTTCCTGTTCGATTTTTCGCTGATAATAACCGGAATTGAAGCCGCCGTAAGAACTCGTATCCGGAATATCTTCCGCGCCGTTTCTCTCGTTATAATCTTTTCTTCCCGAATAATCGGACTTATTGTAACCGCTGCCGGAATTATAAGAATTGTATCGGCTTCCGTAGCCGTTTCCGCCATATGACGAATAGCTCTCCGATTCGGGTTTTTTAATCGTTCTTTCCGAAATAACTCCGCAATCTTTTAAAAACCTCGACGCACTCGTTATCGTTCTTTCGCCGTGTAAAAATCTCGAATCGGCTCTGGACATATAGAGTCTTTCCATCGCTCTCGTTATCGAGACGTACATAAGTCTGCGTTCTTCTTCCTGTTCGCAGTCTTCCGAAGCTCTTGAAATCGGAAATATTCCTTCTTCAAGCCCTACTATAAATACAACCTTGAATTCAAGACCTTTTACCGCATGAATCGTCGCTATCGAAACGACGTCGTCCGAATTTATATCGTCCGTATCCGAACTTAACGTTACCGAATTTACGAAATCCGAAATCATCGCTTCGGGATTGTCCTGCTTGAACTGCACCGCAGAAGATATGAATTCGTCTATGTTCATCTTACGGTTCTCGTTTTCTTCGGTATCTTCCGAAAACGCACTTAAAAATCTCGTATCGTCCACAACCGCTTTTATAAATTCGTCGAGTTCCAGCTCTTCCGACTTCGCCTGAAGCGAATATAAAAGCTTCCTGAGTTCGATAAATTTGTTTTTAGCCGCGCCGCTTATTGCGGGATCGGTTTCTATATCAGCAAGACAATCGAACATCGACTTGCCCTTTTCGGCTGAAGACATTAAAAGAGCGTTTACGGATTTTTCGCCTATTCCGCGTTTCGGACAGTTCACTATTCTTATAAAAGACTCATTGTCTTTTGTGTTATTTATAAGTTTTATATATCCCAAAAGGTCTTTTATTTCTTTACGCTCGTAGAATCTGAACCCGCCGTAAATCTTATAAGGAATGTTATACTTCAAAAATTCCTGTTCGTACCCGCGTGAAAGTGCGTTTAATCTCATTAAAACGGCAAAATCTTTATATTTATAATTATAGCCGTTCATGAGCTTTTTTATCTGCACCGCCACGTACGAGGCTTCCGTTCTGTCGTCGGGCGCATCGTAATATACAACGTCCGCACCGTCGCCGTTTTCGGTCCACAAAACTTTGTCTCTTCTTTCTTTGTTTTTGCCTATGACTTTATTTGCAAGCGACAAAATACGCTTCGTCGAACGGTAATTCTGTTCGAGCTTGTAAACCTTTGTTCCCTTGAATATCTTATCAAAATCGAGAATATTCGATAAATCGGCGCCGCGCCAGCCGTAAATACTCTGATCGTCGTCGCCTACCGCAAATAAATTGCCGTGATATTTGGCGAGAATTTTTACGATAAGAAACTGAACCCTGTTCGTGTCCTGAAACTCGTCCACATGAACGTATCTGAATTTTTTCGAATAATATTCGGCAACTTCCGGATAATCAAGAAAAACTTTCACCGTTTTTACGAGTATATCGTCGAAATCAAGCGCATTAGACTCGAAAAGAAGTCTTTCGTACTCCAAAAGAGCTTTAAGATAAAGTTCTCCGTTTCGTACGTAAGGATTATCCTTAAAAAATTCTTCGGGAGTCTGATATCTGTTTTTCGCTTCCGATATGTAATTTTTTATGGTTTTTGCGTGCTTGTCCGCAGGTAGTCCTATAGAATCGCATATGCGCTTTACTACTTTATCTTTATCCGTTTCGTCATATATTGTAAAATTGCGGGTATAACCAAGCCTTTCGATACACGAACGCAGAATTTTCACGCACATGCTGTGTATAGTACTGCACCACATTCTGTCTACGTCCGGAATAAAACTATAAAGCCTGTCCTTCATTTCTTTCGCCGCTTTGTTCGTGAACGTTATCGCCAAAATTTCGGAAGGACTAATGTCCTTTTCAAGCACAAGATAAGCTATTCTCGAAGTAAGTACTCTTGTCTTTCCGCTTCCTGCGCCCGCTATTACGAGAACGGGACCTTCGGTATCGAGAACGGGTTTAAGCTGCGATTCGTTAAGTTTTAATAATAAATTTTCAACTATCTGATTCATGTCTTAATTTTTAGTCGATTCTTCTTTTTGCTTTTTGTTGAGTTTTTGCTGATTCATCCATACGCTCATTACAAACGAATGGGGCATTATTTTACATAAAAATGCCTGTAATCTTGCGATAAATCCGTATTTCGAAACGTCTTTGCCTTTTTTTACGTCTCTGTAAGCGCGTTTTACTATATCTTCGGGCTTATACATCGCAACGTATTTTTTTACGATCGGTTCTTTCGTGGTCGCCGCTCTATTAAAAAAGTTTGTTTTCGTCCAGAACGGACATACGGCGGTTACGGTAATTCCGCGCGGCTTTAATTCTCTGTTAAGCGCTCTCGAAAAATACAACACATAAGCCTTCGTCGCCGCATAAACGTTTATATAAGGAATAGGCTGAAACGCTGCTACCGAGGCTATATTTACGATTTTAGAACCTTTTCCCATATATTTGAGGGTAAGAACAGACAGTGCGGTTACGCCTTTGCAATTAAGATCTATCATATTAAGACTTTCAGACAAAGGATAATCGTCCGTCGCGTCGAACTTTCCGAATCCGCTGCAATTTATAAGCAGCTTTACATCGGGATTTTTTTCTTTAAGAATATTTTCGAATTCTTCGTAAGAAGCTTCCGAAGACAAATCCATAGAAATAGGCACGATATTGGAATCAGTTTCGGTTTTAAGTTCTTCAAGGTTATTTTTATTCCTTGCTATAACCCATACTTCGTCAAACGTTCCGTATGTTTTAAGTTGTCTTACAAATTCTTTGCCTATTCCGCTCGAAGCACCCGTTATAATCGCCGTGGTCATTAATTTTTCCTTATATTAATAAATTATGTCTGAAATAAAAGATTGCAATTTAATCTTAATTTTACTATGCTTTTTTGTATTTATTCAAAAGCTTTTCTGCGATAGTCAACCCGTCTATCGCAGAACTCATTATTCCGCCTGCGAAACCTACTTCGCCCACCGGATAAAGGTTAAAAATGCCTTTGGCAAAGCCTTCGTCTTCCCTTACTATTCTTACTGGAGACGACGTTCTTGTCTCTACGGCGGTAAGAACCGCTTCGGGGTCGGCAAAACCATTTAAGCGTTTATTCATATCGGCTATCGCTTTTTTCAAAGCCGCGTTTAATTCTTCCGAAAACAATTTATTGAGATCGCAGAACCTCGTCCACGGATAAGTCGGTTTTATTTTGCCGAACTTTTCGGACTTTTTACCATTCAGATAATCGCCCAATAATTGGCAAGGAGCGGAATAATCTTCACCGCCCATTTTAAATGCCGACTTTTCAAGATTTTCAAGATATTCTATTCCGGACAAGGTATCTTCGCCGTAATCGGATGATCTTACCTGAACGACAAGAGCGCTGTTCGCATTTACGCCGTCTCTTAAAAAATTGCTCATTCCGTTTGTTACCACATGTCCGTTTTCGCTTGTCGCCGGCATAACGAAACCGCCCGGACACATACAAAAAGTAAAAACTCCCCTTTCGGAAGCATGACTCACGAGCTTGTAGTCGGAAACAGGCAGTCGTTCGTCGTAATCTTTACCGTACTGCGCTTCGTTTATATTCTTTTGCAGATGCTCTATTCTGAACCCGACGGCGGTATCCTTCTTTTCCATACAGACGCCTTTTTTATAAAGCATCCTGTATGTAGCTCTTGAAGAATGACCTATCGCAATCACAAGACATTCCGGTTCGATTTTCGTTTTATCGCCGTTTATCGATGTCAGTTCAATTGATTTTACTCTTCCTTCACGTATAACGCAATCGGTAAAACTTGTCTCGAATAAAAACTTTCCGCCGAAAGCCATAATTTCGTTTCTGATATTTTTAATAACACCCGGCAAAACGTCGCTGCCGATGTGAGGCTTATTTGAATATAAAATTTCTTCGTCGGCGCCGTGCGATACAAACTCGTTCAGAATAAAGTCTTTTTTATCTGAATTTACGCCGGTATTTAATTTTCCGTCCGAAAACGTTCCTGCTCCGCCTTCCCCGAACTGAATATTCGTCAAAGTCGAAAGCTCTTTCGTATTATAAAAATTATTTATAATTTCTTTCCGTTTATCTACGTCCGCTCCGCGTTCGACGACTATCGGATTAAATCCTTCTCTCGCTAGTTTAAGTGCGAAAAACAGTCCCGAAGGTCCGCTGCCGACTATCACTACGGGGTTTTCGGGATAATTATATTCAATCTTTTTTTTCTTTTCCGGAACAGGCGGAGTTATCGCTACTTCTATAGAAACAACATAGTGAATATCGTTCTTTTTTCTTGCGTCTATCGATTTTTTGAGTATCTTAAAATAGCCGACTTTACTTAACGGGATTTTAGCTTCCTTTGCGGCTTTTATTTTTAATGATTCGTCGGTATCTCCGATATTTTGTCTTAAATTACGAATTATCATCTTAAAGTAAAATTATGGTTTTAAGCCGAAAACGCGGCTGTTATCAAAAAAATAAAAGGCGAACAGTAAAACCCGCTGCTTTGCCTTTTACTTTACAATTTATTTTTATAATACGTCCGCCGCAATAAAAGCCGAATTAAAAATAGAATTAAATACGTCTTTTATCCAGTCCACGGCTATCGTAATATAGTTTCCTAAAAATATATTTATCAAAAGTCCGCCGACCAAAAGACCGATGACGAACATGACCAGCCTGTCGATTTTTGTAAAGCTCCCTATAACCCAAAGCACGCCCATAAGAATAGGAACAAAAAACAACAAGATTTTCAAAAATATATTTGCATTTTTATACCATGCGAAAAAAGAGTTCATTCTTCACTAAAAACATAAAAGCCTTAAAGATAAATCTTATAAAGCAAAAATATCTCCCTTTATATTGTTATATATTATATATTAACATTATAAAACGATTTAATCAAGAGAATTTTTTAAAAATACAAAACATTTGTTTATTTCGCTTTTTCGGATCGTTTTATTTCAAATTTATTTTAAAATATCTGTTCCGAAAAATCTTATAAAATTCTTTGATAAAATGTTTTCGTTGTCGCAAGCTTTAAGGTTAAGTTCCGTGAATCTTTTTAATTCTTCGTCCGGACTCCACATAGGATAATCGCTTCCGAAAAAGAACCTTTCCGATCCGTATTTATTTATGAGTTCCTTTATCCTTTTTTTACTTAAATACATTATCGAGGACGAAGTATCGAAATAAAGATTGTCTTTTATTTCGTGATTTTTTAATACCGCTTCGTAATATTCGGCTTTCTCCCATATCTTGTACGCCCCGAAGTGAGCTGCGATAACTTGTTGGTTTTTAAAATTACAAAGCATCTTCACCACTCTTTCCGGCGAAGAATAATCTTCTCTATTATCCCCTGTATGAAAAAGTATCGGAAGCCTTCCGTCTATAATTTCATACATTTTAAAAGCTTTCTCCTCGTCGATAAAAAACTTCTGGAAATCCGGATGGAGCTTTATTCCTTTAAATCCGTAAGAAATCATTTTTTCGACTTCTTTTTCCGTTTCGGCTTTATCCATATCGGGATGAAGCGTTCCGAATCCGATAAGTTTTTTATTTTTATCGCATTCCGATTTTATAAAGTCGTTTATATTCGGAACCTGCATTTTAACCGTCGCCGCCGAATGCACGAAATATTTCGTTATCCCTGCGTCTTTACCTGAATTCACGAGCGTTTCGGCAGTGCCGTCTCCGAACATAGAATGATTATAAAAAGCACCTATGCTTTTTACTGCCTTATCTGCAATCTTGTATGGATAAATATGTGCGTGTATATCAAAAACTTCCATATTAAAATTATACCAGAATTTTAAGTTGAATCAAAATAATTATCATAGCCGGACGAGTTTTTAAGAAAATTTTAAACTCAAAAAGGAGCGTCGCAAAACACCCCTTTTTATTTTTTTATTCCGAAACTTTACTTTAATATAATTCTTAAATTAAGTTCGCCCGCCTTTTTAGCTCTGTGTTCCTTCGGAAGTTCAGGTCCGCACGATTGTGTTCCTACGCCGGACATTGCCGCGTCGATATTTACATAAGTATCGCCGGTCTTTACAAGCTCGAAGTCGTGTTTTTCAGAGCAAAGTTGTTTCGTCGAATACGGCTTCGCGCTGAACGAGAACGATTTGTCTTTCGAATAAAATTCAAGATTACCTATTTTAACATAATCGGTACCGTAATGACTTCCGTATTCCTGCGGTTTAATATAAGGACATTCGTTTTCGGACGCTTTATAATTAAATTCGTCTTTAACGGTATAATGACGCTTATCCGAATAACTTTCACCCTTACCGTATCCTAAATATTCGATATTTTTATCGCCTGAAAGAACAAATTCAAAGCCGACTCTCGGCAAGAATTCAATAATATACCTAGCGTTGTATTTTAAGCTTAAATCAACAAAACCTTCGCCTTGCTTAAGCGTAACGGTATAACCTAAATGCGGTACCGAAGCCTGTGCAACAAGTTTACCTTTTATAACGGTTTCGTTTTTATTCGTCGTTATTTCATCCGCTATCTGGAATACGTGTTCGATATTGAATTTAATCCAATTGTTTTTAGCGAACATATCGTTATCGAGATACGCTCTAAGGTCAGTCAGACGAATATCTGACGTAATTTTTTCGCCGTTCGAGTAAAGAGCAAAGCTTCCGTCTTTATTTACCTTGTATTCAAGATTTTTACCGGAAACTTTCGTAAATTTATACGGCGTAAGCTCAAAAAACGCCTTGGCAAGTTCCGTTCCTTCTTTTATAAGACCGTTTTTACAAGATGTAAACGAAATATATACCGCCGAGTAACCGTTTGATTTAGGAGTTTCAAACGGGATAAGAACCGACTTATCCGGCATAAGCGAAATTTCGGTAACGCTTTCGGAAGCAACTTTGCCATCTGCTTTTACGGTAACGTTTATTTTACCGTTTATCGGTGCGAAATAATTTCTCGAAGTAACTTTTATTTTTCCTCCGACTCGTTCGAACGTAAGATTTTCATATGCCTTTTTGACTTCCTCGAACGACGACTTGATTTTTCTGTCGGGAGTTACGAGCCCGTCCACGCAGAAGTTTCCGTCGTGAATAAGTTCGCCGTTATCGCCGCCGTATAAAAAACCTTTGTCTGTTTTTACGGCATGATCGGTGTATTCCCAAACAAAACCGCCCATAATACAGTCTTTTTTATAAATAACGTTCCAATAATCGGTAACGTCTCCGCAACTGTTACCCATTGCGTGAGTATATTCGCACATTACAAGAGGCTTGTCGCAATCCATCGAGTCGGAAAATTCATCGAGCCACCAAACGCGCGGATACATTCTGGAATACATATCAAGAACCTGAGTGCGTCTGTACGCCGGCGTTTCGCCGTCTTTGTAATAATATCTGTTGAGAGCGCCTTCGTAATGAATCGGACGAGTCGAATCGTATTCTTTAAGCTTTACGGCGGCGTTTTCGAAATTAGATCCCCAACCGGCTTCATTGCCGAGCGACCATATTATAACCGAAGCCCTGTTTTTATCGCGTTTAGCCATATCGAGAATTCTTCTTTCCGTCTGAGGATAAAATCTCGAGTCTTCCGCAATAGCGTCATAATAAGACTGGTTATAATCGCCCGGTTCCCATACTACGCCATGACATTCGATATCCGCTTCTTCGAGAAGATAAATTCCGTATTTATCGCATAAAAGCGGTAAAAGCGGATGGCATGGATAATGGCTCGTTCTTATGGCGTTAACGTTGTTCTCCTTCATTATTTTAAGGTCTTTTATAATATCGTCGACCGTCTCGACAAATCCGTTGACCGTCGAAGAATGTCTGTTTACGCCTTTCAGCTTTATCGGCTTATCGTTAAGGTAAAAAACGTTGCCCTTTATTTCCACCGTTCTGAATCCTACAAATTCGTGAATATACTCGCCGTTATAGTAAATAACGAGTTCGTAAAGTTCCGGAGATTCGGCTGACCATAACGCAGGATTTTTCACATTAAAAATCGCCTTTTTACCCGACTTTTCCCCTAAAAGTCCGCCTTTATAATAAAGCTTATAATAACAGTTTTTATCTGCGGATATTTCGAGCCTGCCTTTTTTATCAGCAACAATACGATAGTCGAAAACGTGATCTTCGGGACGAGAAAGTACGTATACTTCTCTAAAAATACCCGAAAGTCTGAATTTATCCTGATCCTCGAGATATGTGCCGACGTTTTTTTCGAGGACGATTACTTTTATTTTATTATTTCCTTCGCGTACGAATGCAGAAACGTCGAATTCCGAAATATTATGAGAGATCGAAGCGTATCCCACAAATTCGTCGTTTAAGAAAAGATAAAACGCACTGTCAACGCCTTCGAAAACGATATAATTTTTTTTCGATAAATCGAAAGTTTTTTCGGTCGTGTATACGCCGACGGAATTTTTGCCGTAAATATTTACGGGATCGTTCGGCATTGTAAACTTTGTATTTACGTACGCAGGTTTGCCATAGCCCAAAAGCTGCCAGTTGGACGGCGTTTTCATTTTTACTCCGCCTTCGGCGTTAAATACTTCTTCGAAAAAATCTTCGAAGTACTTAAAATTCCAATCGCCGATAAAAGATATTTCTTCAGACATTGTTCTGTCTTCGTTATATTTTTCGGACAGGAACGGAACGTAATACGCCCTTTGCGGCATAGCGTTTATTTTAGGTTCGAGTTCGTTATGATAGTTATACATTTTTGTTTTTCTCCTCAATCATTCTTCGTTCGTTTTAGATTATGTCAGATATAATCTTAACTAAAAACAATAGTAAAAATCAGTTGTTTAATAATAATATAAAGTTTCCGCCCTGAACCGATCTCGCAATAAACCCTCTGTATTCTCCGGTAATCGTTTCGTACCAATCCGAAAAAGGAATTCTCGAAACAGTTTCTTTTAAGTACCTGTCGAGAGCGGCTATAAATACCTTAGCGTCTTCCTTGTCATACGCAAGACTTGCCGTCCACATAAGCCAGTCGGACTTTGAATAATTCTTTCTGCTATCAAGCGGTACACCGTACTTGTTGCACTTAGGAATATAAGACTTCACTTCGGTTTCATAAAACTTTTTATCGAACAAACCGAGATTTAATATCTTATCGAAAGCGAGATTGTACTTTAAGCTGAACGTAGAATCATCCGTATTCCATGTAATAGGACACCATTTATATTTTGCTGCGAAATTTTCGATTTCCTGAGCAAATTTTTCGGCGGTTTCTCTGTAATGCTTATAACCGGTTTCGTTTCCTAAAGCTTTACATATTTCCGCATAGCATCCTATACCCACAGTCGCTTTTATGGCTAAATTTATATTCTTGTCGAGGTGTCCAGCAAAGTCGTCGGTACAAAGCTGATTTGCAGGTATAAGACCGTACTTTTCGAGATAAACAACCCATTTTTCGAGAAGATCCGCATTTTCCGCAAGGAAGTCTTTCTTTCCGTCCTTATGGTAACATGCTTCGCACATGATAATCATATTCGCACATTCTTCTACCGGCATCTGTTTTTCGAAAACAAAAACGTCGGAATTTGCGGGATACATATAGTAATCGGGACGAGTTCTGTACTGTTTTGCCGTCCATGCGTTCGAAGTAGCATGGTATCTCGAATTATTTACTTCTCCTTCTTCCGCACCGTAAACCTGTCCGTCGCAGTTGGGGTAAGTTCCTCCGTCGTGCGGAGCGAAATCGTAAGTCCATACGGGCATTCTGGCGAATTTGAAAATCGGACGCATCATGCCTTTTACATATTCGGTATCGTATAAAAGATAGAGCGGCACGGACGGATAAGAAACGTCCACGGTCGCTATACAGCTGTTGGAATCGGCTTCTCTCGACATAAACAAAACGTTTCCTTCCGTATCCAGGCAAAGTTTGTGCATAGCTATGGACTGACGAAGCGAAGCGTATAATACGTTAAGGTATTCTTCCCCGTATTTTCCTGCTTTTTTCTTAAGATCGGCGTCAAGTACGGTTAAGTGTTTATCTATCTTTTCGGAATTTGCGAAAGTCTCGTTCATAGCGTCAACGATCGTCTTGCCGTTTCTGTAATAAAAGTCGTAAAGATACTTACCGTAATATCTCGCTGCGGCAATATCGTCGAAAGCGAGCATGATTTTACCCTTTTCGGCTTTGTTTACCGACATAATATACTTGTCGACGTTCCACCCGCTCTGCTGAAGCTCGGCGGTAGTGAAAGGAAGTTCTTCCGACTTTATAAGTCCCGCAAGATAATCTCTTACGCCGTTTTTGTGCGTTATATAGGCTTTTTCGCCGGTGATATAATAATAACCCCATTCTGCGCAGACGTCGTCTTCGGCTGCAGATAACGGGGCCTGACGGTTAAGACCTATTCTCGCGGCTTCGAATCCGTTAAGTTTAAATACGCAACCTACAACGCCTTTGTTCGAGAAGGAACGATGATCGTCGTTGTTATAGCAGATATTTTCGTTTATAAACAAGGTTATTTCGTAATCGTGCTTCTTATCTGATGTAATCTCATAATTCATATATGCGACCGGACACGAAAGCGTATCCATGTCGTCGAGAGGAAGCGGCGATACGAATGATAATTTAAGAGTAACGTCCTCTATTTTGAATTCATAATCGGTAGTATACGACGAAACGGAAAGTTTAGTCTGTTCGGCCTTAGCTATTCCGCCGTAATTTCCCATATATTCGTAAGGCTTACCGTCGATTTTTAAAACTCCGTAAAACTTCTTCTTCATTCCGCTCCAAAAAATAACGTCGGAATCGTTAAGCTGTTCCGAATACGCCCAGAACGAAAAGTACGGATCCTTTACAAAAAGCGGATAGGCCGGTAAAAGTCTTTTGTTCATTCTTATTTCTCCTTGATTAAATAATCTCTGTAAAAAAAGGCGAAAACCGCCGTTTTTATTTATTTTTTATTTGTTTCTGTATCCTTTGCTTTCGAGATATTCTCTGCATAAAAGCGTCCAGTCGGTCTGAATTATATCAGCCTTCTTTTCTGCCATGAATCCCCATACGTAATCGGGATCGCCCAAAACGGCTTTGTCGTCGATATGGTCACCTGCGATAACGTCTTTATAGTTATAACAAATGGAATTAAGCCATACGATTTTGTTCTTTTCGTGAAGTTCATCGATAAATTTGTCCGATATAACTTCGTCGGAATCGTTTTTGAATAAGATTTCGCATCCGACGAAATTTACGCCGCAGTCGTAAAATTCGGGAGTAATCTGGTTTTTATCCCTTATTATCGCCATATATTGCATATCATAGGCGTATTTTTTTAGCATATCCACCGTGTTTTTATCGGGATTGCTTTTTACTATGCATTGGTCCGCCATACCGTGTCTTCTTATAACCGAAGAGATTTCTTCCGGATCGTCCCAGAATTTATCCACGTTTATTATGCATTTGCCTTTAAGCTCTTCGAGAACGTCGTCGAATTTAGCTATTTTATACTGCGTCTCGGTAATGTCCTGATTGGCGAGATAAATTTTGTCGGCTTCCGCAGAAGTCATATTTTTGAAATCGCCGCCGTGATAATTCCAGCCGAAATGAACGGGTTCCATACCGGGATGCAGAAGATAAAGTTTTTTATCCTTTGTTTCGGATACGTCAAGTTCGACTATATCCGCTCCCTGATTTACGGCTGCAATAAAACACTCCAACGAGTTGCACGGAATATTTCCTCCGTTCACACCTCTGTGCGCAGCTACAAGAATCTTCTTATTTTTTAAAGCGTTTTCAAGATAATTCATATAATCTCCGAAATAAATAAAAAATTGTTATTTATCATTCGAATTATAACAAATAATTATATTAAAATCAACACGAAACCGAAAAATTAATCAAAATTATTTGATTAATTTTCATATAGTTGTATAATACCATTATGAAACGTGCTTTAAAATTATTTTTAGTGTTTATAAAAATCGGTCTGTTCACTTTCGGCGGCGGTTACGCCATGATTTCGCTCGTAGAAAACGAATTCGTAACCAAACGCAAAACTCTCACGGACGGCGAATTTTTAGATCTTATATCCGTTGCGGAATCCACACCGGGACCTATCGCCATTAACATGGCTACATACGTCGGATATAAAGAATGTGGTTTTTTAGGCGCGGTTTTCGCCACTTTGGGAGTTATAACGCCATCTTTCATTATAATTTTTGTTATATCTCTGTTTTTAGGCAATTTCTTAAAAAATGAAATAGTTCTGAAAGCTTTCAAAGGCATTTCATGCGCGGTCGCCGTAATAATACTTTTCGCAGGAATAAAACTTCTTAAAAGCGTGAAAAAAAATGTTTTTTGCATCTTGCTTTTTATTGCTTCGCTTACAATAAATGTTCTGTGCGAAATAAAAGTAATAAATTTTTCGTATATGACTATCGCCCTGGTAGTTTCCGGCGGGATACTCGGAATTATTTTTATAAAACCCGAAAAGAGCCGCAATACGGACGATAATCGGGCTGTTAAAATCAAGGAGAACGAATAATGCCGATTTTACTCGATCTTTTCATAACTTTTTTTCTTATAGGACTCTTCTCCTTCGGCGGCGGATACGGAATGGTGAGTCTTCTTCGCTCGATCGTAATAGATAAAGGCTGGCTTTCTGTGACGGAAGTATCCGATATGATCGCCGTTTCGGAAGCGACTCCCGGTCCGCTTTCCGTAAACATGGCTACATACGTCGGGAGCGTAAAAGGAGGATTTTTCGGCAGCCTGCTGGCAACAATAGCCGTAGTTCTCCCTGCGTTTATAATAATAGTACTCGTTTATAAATTTTTAAATAAGTTCAGAACAAACAGATACGTAAGCGCATTTCTGACCGCCGCGCAACCCGTTATCGTCGCCCTGATTTTATCAACGGGACTGATAATGATAGCCGAGTGTTTTTATGTGAATTTTAAAGATTTTTCGGCTGAACCGCAAATCGACGTCAAGGCTTTGATTTTTATAGCTGCACTTATCGTAACCGAAATAATTTATATAATTATTAAAAAGAAAAATATTTCGCCAATTATCCTGATATTTTTATCCGCGATTGCGGGGATTTTGGTTTTCTGAAATAAAAAAATACATATAAAAAAGGCCTTGACGAATCGTTAAAGCCTTTTTATTTTTATATTTTATCGAGATCGAGTTTTATATGAACGTCTTTAAGAGCCTTTTCGTCTACCGTGTTGGGGGCGTTGCATAAAGGATCCTGCGCGTTCTTATTCATCGGAAAAGCATAAACGTCTCTTATATAGTCGTTGTGGGTTAACAGCATCATAAGTCTGTCGAAACCCGCACCTGCACCTGCGTGCGGCGGTGCGCCGTAAGAAAAAGCGTTATAAAGCGCGGGGAATTTATTTTCGACGACAGATTTATCGTATCCCGCAAGTCTGAAGAGTTCTACCATCATGTTCTGATCGTGATTTCTTACCGCACCGGACAAACTTTCGTATCCGTTGATTACGAGGTCGTACTGATAAGCAACCGCGGCAAACGGATCTTTTTTAATCTCTTCAATGCTGCCCTGCGGCATCGAGAACGGATTGTGCGAAAAAGCAATGTTTCCGTCGTCGTCCTTTTCATAGAACGGGAAGTCTACTATCCAGCAGAATTTATAGTCGTTTTCGTCTATAAGGTTAAGTTCCGAACCGAGTTCGTTACGAAGCATGCCCGCATATTTAACGGCTTTGTCGTATTCGTCCGCAACAAAGAATACGCTATCCCCGTTTTTATATCCGAGAACCTTGTTAAGAGCTTCCCTGTTTTCTTCGGTCATGAATTTAGCCACGCCGCCGGTAAGTTCGTCGTTTTCTCCTACAATGAAGTATGCGAGACCTTTGGCTTCTCTCGACTTCAAAAAGTCGGTGAGCTTGTCGTAGAACTTTCTCGATTTAGCTCCCGTTTCCGCTTTTATCGCCTTGACGGTTTTGCCCTTGAATACTACGAACTCGGTATTTGCGAAAATATCGGTAACGTCGACAACTTTTAACGGGTTGCGAAGATCGGGTTTATCCGAACAATAATCGCGCATAGAATCCGTATATTTGATTCTCGTAAACTTTTCGCCTATATCGATGCCCTTGAATTCTTTGAAAATAGCTCTGTATAAGCCTTCGATAACGGCAAAAACGTCTTCTTGCGTGGCGAACGCCATCTCTAAGTCTATCTGATAGAATTCCGTGGGAGAACGGTCTGCTCTCGCGTCTTCGTCTCTGAAGCACGGCGCTATCTGGAAATATCTGTCCAACCCGCTTACCATCAGAAGCTGTTTGAACTGCTGCGGAGCCTGCGGCAGAGCGTAAAATTTACCGGGGTTAAGACGGCTCGGAACAAGAAAGTCTCTTGCGCCCTCTGGCGAACTTGCCGTTAAAATAGGAGTCTGAACTTCGGTGAAATTGTTGTCGTGCATGTAATTTCTTACAAAGTGCAACAAATCGCTCCTTAATTTGAGCATTTTCTGGTTATAATCCGCACGGAGATTAAGGTATCTGTATTTAAGTCTTAAATCTTCGATAACCTTATCACTGTTTTTAATTTCAAAAGGAAGCGTCTGCGTGCATTTGCCGAGTATAGTTACAGACTCAGCCATGACTTCTATATCTCCGGTAGGCATGTTCGGGTTTTTACTCTCCCTTTCGAGAACCGTACCGGTAACCGAAACGACGTCTTCTTTATTAAGGTTTACTTCTTCGTTCTCTTTGAAAATAACCTGCGTTACCCCATACATATCGCGAAGCGTTACGAAAGTAAGACCGCCGAGTTTACGGATGTCGTTTACCCAGCCCGCAAGAGTTACTTTTTTACCGACGTCCGAAATTCTTAAGGATCCGTTATCTGTATTTCTGTATATATTGTTAGTTACTTTATCCATAAGTACTCCTTAAAAGGTTTATACTAAATTTTTACGCTGAATTTGTTGAGTAAAAAAGCCGGGTGATAAGACTCTTTGGATATTCTCAATCCTTCGTCACCAGAATCGTCTTCTCTGTTTATATACGTCACGTTTTCGTTTGCGTATGTCTTTACGAATTCGTTTACTATCATCTGATACGATCCTTTTATCGAAGCGTCCGCTTTTTCTTCATGAACAAATAGTACGTTTCCCCTTATTTCTCCTACCGAAAAAGCTACCGGTTCATCCCCTGCGAAAAGAGCGAGAGTCAAAAAGCCGAAATTTTTAACATGATTCAAAAATTCGAAAACGTTCTTTTTTTCGTCCTTGAACAGTTCCGAAGCCTTTTCTCTTTTTTCGTAATATTCTGTTAAAAACTTATCTACCGGTCCTATATTTTCATCCGAAAGTTTTTCGGTACGATATTCGGGATAAGTTTTTTTGAATCTGTTTATAAAATTACGCTGACCGCTTAAATGCTTTCCTTTAAGAGTCAAAAGAGCTTCCTTATCGTAAAAATAATCGGAATAATCACGGTTGAATTCCGGATCCGAACCGTCAAAAAGCTCTTTTACTTTTTCGGCTTCTTCTTCCGTAAGATAGCATATTTTGGCTTCTGTATTATTATATCCGGCATATTCTTTTATTTTTTTAAGATCCGAAAACAAATCTCCGTCTCCCGATAAATACACAGGCGGCAAAAAGCCTTCGTTATTTTCAAGTTCGGACTTTAAAAACAAAGTATCGTTTTCTATACAGTAAGAATAATAATCTCTGAATAAATACACTACGCCTAAAGTTCTGTCGCTCACGGCGGATTTGTCTTTTATTATGAAAGGTTCTATTATTTTTATATCGTCAGGTTTTATTTTTTTGAATTGCAGCACGATGAATGATTGTTTGTAAAATATTTTTTATACGGAAAATCAGATCCGTAGCTTAAATATTATAGAACAATACCTTAAAAAAGTAAACCGTTTTGCCGCAAACTTAACCTTAATTATCTCGATTTACTGATTTTTAATAAAAAAACGCCGCTTGCGAACCGCCTTTATCACAAATCTCATATTATATAGCAGGCGACAGCTTTAGCTTACGACCTAAATACTAAGGAGCAATATATGTGTTTTTGTAACAACCCTTGTAATAACAGAAGAAGACCCGTCGTTCCCGCAAACGTTACGGTAGGACTCCGCGGTCCCGTCGGACCGCAAGGACCTCAGGGTGCGACAGGCCCCCAGGGACCTCAAGGTCCGCAAGGCGCAACAGGTCCCCAGGGACCGCAGGGACCTCAAGGTCCGCAAGGCGCTACAGGTGCAACCGGAGCCACCGGCGCTACAGGTCCTCAGGGACCGCAGGGCGCAACGGGAGCCACCGGCGCTACAGGTGCGGCGGGAACAAACGCCGTTTCGGAAGCGTTATACGCAAATGGCGGAACCCAGACGGTTGCGGCAGCGTCGATCATTCCTTTGACTCAGAACGCTGTCACACCTTCTTCGACCATGACTTTTTCGAATAACTCGATAACCGTTCCCTCAGGCTACTATCTCATAGACTACGGCTACGACGGAAACATTACCGGCGGCGGCGTTATGAGCGGCACTCTCTATATAAACGGCACAGCTGCGACAGGCGAAATTCTCACACAGAACAGCGACGGCGGCGCGAACGCATCGACATCTAAAACTATCCTTTATAACGCAACGGCAAGTTCGACGATCTCGCTTTATAACACTTCCGCAAGCGCGGTAAATTATACGGGCGCTCATATAACGGTGTTCCGCATCGTTTGATTATCTAATACAACTTAATATAAAAAGGCGGCAAACGCCGCCTTTTTCATAGTTAAATCAAAACTATACGCCCTGATTGTTTTTCGAAAATTCCCTTACCTTCTTTTTAGAAAGAATAAGCGAAACTATCGCTATAACGAGCGTTGCCGCCCATATCGCGAACAATACAACGTAATTGTCTACTATAAAGCTCATTCCGTAGGTAGAAATCGCACTGCCGCCGTAGTTAACCGCATTCAGAAGTCCCGAAACCGAAGCCGCAAGTCCTAAACCGGCAAACTTCATCGGGAAAAGCGAGATCATAAGGTGGTTGAAACTCAGCTGGACGGTATACATAAGTCCGAATATGAGAACGAACAATATACATTCCGGTATTTTACCTAAAAGATTACCGCTCGAGAATGACATCGCAAAAAGTATCGCAACGAACAAAAGCGACATTCCCATAACGAGAACACTGCATTTTATTTCGTTTTTTCCGAATTTTTTATACAAAAAGTTTCCGAAAAGCACCCCGAGCGTGCCTATCGCCGGGATAATCATCATAACGTAGGACGATACGGATTTTGAAACGCCGTAGTTATTCTGTATTATAGTCGGAACCCATTCGACCGCGCCGTTCAAAAACAAACCGTGCACGATAAGCGACGGCAAAAGTATAGCGGTACCCGAAAGCACGAGAGCCTGCCATAAGCCGCCTTTCTTTTCTTCTTCCTTCTTTTCTTTCTTCTGAACGAAAACAAGTTTCTTTTTTACGGAAAGGAAAGTTGTCAGCCAGAAAGCGAGAACAACAAGCATTATAAGAGCTGCGGCGTAAAATACGCTCTTCCAGATCTTACCGCCGAGATCGAGAGCAAGCCCCGATACGAAGTATCCCGAAAGTTTGCCTACGGGAGTAGCCAGAGCTATCACCGTTAAAAACGTAAACTTCATATCCGGGTTGAGAGCAGTTCCTATAATCGAAAAGATAGGCGTCCAGAGCATGGACTGTCCGACTCCGTTAAGTCCCCACCATAAGACGAGAAGAAACGACGGCTTATAAAATACGGTCATTGCGACGTTCGATAAAATAATTATCGTTATGCCTATAAGGACCATATAAAACGGATTCTTTTTATCTGCGATAAGTCCGTTTGTAAACTGTCCCAAAGCATAAAAAGCGAAATAAATTCCGCTTATAAGACCGGCTATGTTGTCGTTTATTATGCCGTTCGTTTTCATATCGTTGATAACGATAGAATAATTGCCTCTCGCGATATAAGCGCAGGCATACGTCAAAAAACAAGCGATAAACAAAATAACGCTTGTTTTTTTGCCGGTAAATTTTTTTTCGTTCAGTTCGAGTGCGTTTTCCAAGTCTTTTACCTGCGATTTATGTTATTTTTCCAAAGAAAATTTATATACCGTTTCGGTATGATATTTTTCGCCGGGCTTAAGAACGCACGACGGATATTCGGGGCAATTTACCGCATTCGGGTAGTTCTGCGTTTCAAGACAGAACGCGCCTCTCTTTATGTATTCCTTTCCGCCCTTGCCTAAAGTTCCGCCCATAAAGTTGCCCGCATAAAACTGTACGCCGGGCTGATCTGTGTAACATTCCATCTTAACGTTAGTTCTCGGACTTACCGCAACCGCAAACAAGCCGTTTTCTTTCTTATTCAATACGAAGTTGTGATCGAATCCGCCGCCGAATTTAATCTGCTGATCGTCAGAATTTATATCTTTTCCGATAGCTTTACCCTCGTTAAAGTCGAAAACCGTTCCATTAACGTCCATAAAGCTGCCGTTCGTAAGCAGGTTTTCGTCCATGGGAGTAATTTTATCGGCAAAAATTTGAAGAATCGTATCTTCTGCAGTACCGTTTCCTTGTCCGCTAAGATTAAAATAGCAGTGGTTGGTAAGGTTGAGAACGGTATCTTTGTCGGTCGTAGCGTCGTAAACGATTTTAAGAGAAGAATTTTCTACCGAGTAAGTAACTTTTACGCTTAAATTGCCGGGATAATTTTCTTCGCCGTCTTTGCTTAAATAAGTTAAAACAAGTTTATCGCCGTGAACCGAAGCGTTCCAGACCTTTTTATCGAAGCCGTTTTTGCCGCCGTGAAGCGAAGCGTTCTTTTCGTTATTGAAAATGTGATATTTTACGCCGTTGAGTTCAAATTCGCCGTTTCTTATTCTGTTACCGATTCTGCCTATAAGCGCGCCTATATATCCGCCGTGCGTCTGATAACCCTTGACGTCGTCGTATCCTAAGGCTACGTCTACCGTTTCACCGTTTTTACCGGGAACAAGAACAGACTGTATCGCTCCTCCGTAAGTTATAATATTTACGGAAATTTTACCGTCCGTAAGAGTGTAAAGATCGACGGCTTCGCCGTCAGCCGTTTTACCGAAAGGCTTTTTTGTTATCATGTTTATTTCTCCTTTTTAGGGTTTAAATATTTATTTTACGCTTTAACATCTGTTTTTATCGCCGTAAAACAGCGGACGATAAAACTGATATTAAGGTCTTTTTTACATATCAGTCGGATCTTAACGCTTCTACGGGATCTTTCTTGGCGGCTATTCTTGCCGGGATAAGTCCCGAAATAAAAGTTAAGATCATGCTTATCAGTACGAGTATAAGAGCCGAAAGTATCGGAAGCGAAGCCACGGTTGCAACACCTGCGAGCGATTTGACGATTAAATTCGTCGGAATGGTAAGAATATAAGTTAAAATTATACCTATCATTCCGCTTGCGAAGCCTATTATAAGCGTTTCGGCGTTGAATACTCTCGAAACGTCGAGCTTAGACGCGCCGATAGCTCTTAATATACCGATTTCTTTTATTCTTTCGAGTACCGAAATATACGTTATTATGCCTATCATTATGGACGAAACCACAAGCGATATGCTCGTAAAAGCAATCAAAACGATTTTTACCGCATTAATCGTCGTATTAAGAGCCGAGAAAAGCATTTCGGTCTGATCGGAATAATGGACCTTGTCCTTTTCTTCCATGCCTTCCTTTTCGTTCCACGTATCGAGATAATCTTTAAGTTCTTCTTTCGATTTATAATCTACCGAATAGAACGAAAGTTTGGTAACCTTATCGCTTCCGCCGAGCTGCGCCGTTGAAAGAGTTTCCGGTTCGATCTTCGCATAAGCAGTTACCGCGTTGTTGAATTTAGTCGTAACGCTGCCGTTATTTTCTTTCGCGGCGGCAACGACTTCCGAATCCATATTATCGGCAAGTATTCTTTCTACGAATTTAGAAGTATAAGCAATGCCGTTCGACAAAACGCCCGATTCTACATCTTCTCTTATTCTTACTATACCTGTAATTTTCAAAGTCATAGCCTTGTTTTCGGGAAATTTTGTAAAAATGAGCTTACTTACATTATCGTCGCCGATTTCGTTACTGAAAAATCCTTCCTGAAAAGTCGTATCGTTTACTTTTGCATATCTGTCGTCGTTTTTAAGATAATAAAATTCTTTTCCTTTTATACCCTTTTCTTCGTTGCCGATTATTTCTTCAAAAGTGAAAGTATCCTGATCGCCGAATACTACTTTTTTATTCATAACGTCTATCGACTCTATCGAACGTATTCCCAAAAGCGCGAGCGTAATATCGCTTACCTGGTTTTTCGAATCTACTACAAGAACAAGTTCGTCTTCGTTTTTCGCCCACTTTCCGGCAAGCAAATCGTATTGCGAATCCAAAAGATCCTGACTGTCCGGCATTTCGGTTAAAGTCGGAATGTAACTTCTTACAAAGTCTGTCGTTATGCCCGTCGTTTCAAGGCTTTTGAACATCGCCTTTATTCTCGTTACCAAAAAGTCTATCGAAGAAACGGTCTTCATCGTTTCTCCTTCCACAGCCGACGGGTATGTAAGTTCCGAAAACAAAAAGTCGTTTACGTCGAAGCCGTAAGATTTTTGTACGCAATATTTCCAGCTGTCTTTTTTAGCCGCCTTTTCGTTTTCTTTATCGGCGTACTCTTTTACGAAAGCCTGATATTCTTCCGAAATATTGTTCTGCGACAACATGCTCGTCAGACTTTCGAACATTTTACGGGTATATACTTCTTTAACTTTCGGATATTTGTCGAGTCCCGTATCTTCCAAAAGCTTTTCGAAATTCGATATATCTATCGTCGCCTCGCTTACCGTAACGGGATAAACGGACAATGTATCTGCCTGCAATTTGTTTACGTATGCAGTGAACCCCGTGGACAGTGCAAGAATAAGCGCTATGCCGATAATGCCGATAGATCCCGCAAAAGCGGTTAAGATAGTTCTCGCTTTTTTTGTGAGAAGATTTTTAAGGCTTAAAGAAAGCGCGGTAAAAAAAGACATGGACTTTTTCTGTTTTTTATCCGCTTGTACTTTCTGCTTCGCTTCCGGTTCGTAAGGCATACTGTCGCCGACGACTTTGCCGTCTAAAACTTCGATTATTCTCGAAGAATACTGTTTTGCGAGTTCCGGGTTATGCGTTACCATAATAATGAGTTTATCTTTTGAAATTTCTTTCAAAAGATCCATTATCTGCCTGCTGGTTTTTGTATCGAGTGCGCCCGTCGGTTCGTCCGCAAGAATTATGTCGGGATTGTTTATTAAAGCTCTCGCAATAGCTACTCTTTGCATCTGGCCGCCCGAAAGCTGATTGGGACGGGCGTTTATTTTTGCTCCCAACCCCACCTTTTCGAGAGCGGCTACCGCGAGTTTTTTCCTTTCGGTTTTACTTACGCCCGAAAGAGTAAGCGCAAGTTCGACGTTTTCGACTACGGTCTGATGCGGAATAAGGTTGTAACTCTGGAAAACGAACCCTATCGAATGATTGCGGTAGGTATCCCAGTCTTTGTCCTTATAATTTTTGGTGCTTACGCCGTTTATTATAAGATCGCCCGAAGTATACTTATCGAGTCCGCCTATAATATTTAAAAGCGTTGTTTTCCCACAGCCCGAAGGTCCTAAAATGGAAACGAATTCGCTTTCGCGGAATTTTATCGAGACGCCTTTAAGCGCTTCGACAACCTCGTCGCCGACGTAGTAATTTTTTACTATATTGTTGAGTTCGAGCATGGTACCGTCCTTCGGCGTAATTACGCCTTTCATTATAATCCGCTATATAAACAGACATTTAACCTTTTTTATCGCCGCAATTTAGCGATTTAACTGTTTTTTTCGTTTAAATCGTTAAATTTTTTAAGCATCGTCGGATTATCTTTCGTGAGCTTTTTTATCGTAAGATCCTGTGCCTTGTCGTTTGCGAGACGGAGATTTTTTTCCGATCCCAAAAGCGCGTCTTTGACCTTGTTAAGATGATCTATCGTTTTGTCGATTTCGTCTATCGCCGCTTTAAACTTTTCGGAAGCAAGGCGGTAATTGTTCGAAAATCTTTCCTTAAACTCGATAAGGTTGGATTCGAATTTGCTTATGTCGATATTCTGATTTTTTATTTCGGCAAGCTGTCTTTTATACGAAACCGAATTTAACGCCGCGTTTCTTAAAAGAGTTATTATCGGAATAAAGCACTGCGGGCGGATTACGTACATTTTCTCGTATCTGTACGAAACGTCCGTTATGCCGGCGTTATAAAGCTCGTTATCCGCTTCGAGCATGGTTACGAGAACGGCGTATTCGCACCCCTTTTCTCTTCTGTCCTTATCGAGTTCTTTAAAAAAGTCCTCGTTTTTATGCTTTGTGGCGGTAGTGTCGTTTTCGTTTTTCATTTCGAACATGATCGAAATGAATTCTACTCCGTCATCTGTCGATTCGCGATAAATAAAGTCGCCTTTGCTGCCCGTTCTTGCGTCGTTGTCCTTTTCGAAATATGCGTTCGGGAACGCTGCCATGCGGATTCTGTTGAATTCAGTTTCACAATGCCTTTCGAGCGTTTCGCCTACAAGTTTGGTCGAAAGCTTTGCTTTAAGCTCTTTATAATAATCGACTTCGGTCTGTTTTTGTTTAAGCTCGCTTTCATACCCTTCCGAAAGCGTCTTTTTATCAAGCTCGAACTGCTTCTCTTTAAGATCGAGTTCGTTTTTAAGCTTGATTATTTCACTCTCTTTCGACTGAGTGGCTTCGGTTACGGCAAGCTGTTTGTCTTTGTCTTTTAGTTCGAGTTTGCCGTTAAGGTCCGAAATCTGCTGTTTAAGCGTTATGACCGAAACGTTGTATTTTGCTTTAAGCTCTGAGATTTCGGCTTCTTTACTGCTCTGATAAACTGCTTTTAAATTATTTTCTCTTTTTGAAAGTTCTTTCTCGAATTCGGCGTTTTTAACCTGTGCCAAAATTTCGGTATAACCAGAATCGTCGACCTTAAAAACGCTTCCGCAATGCGGACACTTAATCTCGCTCATTATTTCTCCTTATGATAAGTAATTATATATTAGTTTTTAAATTAAATCAACTTAAATTATTTATATTTATTAACATAAATTTATTTATTTTTATACAATGGAAAATTTTGCGTATTTTAACAGCAGTGTAAAAATTACCGGATTTTTTACCCGAAGTTATAATATATCTGCCGGATAAACGTTATTTAAAAAACGCCGCATCAGCGGCGTTTATACTTTTAATTTTCCCGAATATTCTTTTATAGATGCAGACTTATCGAAACGGCATATAAGCCATGCTTCTTTACAGGTCGGAAAATGCCAGAAAGTCAGCGGGAACATATGAGATACTATAGCGTTCTTTTCTTTTTTGGTAAGTTCGAATTCTCTTTCGGCATTTTTCAAGGCAAAAACGCTATGTTTCAATCCATGAAAGCGAAATCCTTTGTTCTTGTCATGCCAATCATAAAAATAATAGTCGTGAAGCAACGCGGCCGTAATTAAAACTTTAAGGTCTACATTCAATTTTTTTGTTTTCGCATAGTCGTATGCCGTACACGCCACAAACAGCGAATGAGCCGCAACGGATATGTTTTTATGATGAAGATGTTTTTCCAGATAGATATAGTTAGGCGAAGAAATTATTTTTTCGGCGATACCATAAAAAAACGGATCGTCAAGACACTTCTTTACTACCGGATTCTTCGATTTTAAGTTTTCCGTCAACTCCGTCGTCATTTTTCTTTTCCCTTTTCAAAGCCGCTTCCTTTATCTTCTTTTTAATATCGGAATTGATTCTGAACAAAATCGTAAAAAACACGAATCTGTGTTCCTTCTTTTCGTTTCTGTAAAACCTTTCCTTGATTTCCTGAAGGTTTACGGCAACGGTATCTGAAACTTTTATAAAAAAATTCTTAATCTTGATACCGAGCTTGAACGAATAGAAAATATCCACGCATAAAAGCGTGTAATAAATCGAAATCATCACTATCCAAAATACCGAGCCTTCCGCCTTTCCCAAAAACCATGTAAGAAGCGGCTGCGCAAAAAGATAAAAAGCTATTCCGAGCGCACCCCAGAACACGGTAAAAAGCGGACATATGAATCCTTTGTAATTACCCCATCTTTTGGTGTAATCCCAAAGTCTTAACTGCATAAAATGATAAAATAAATATCCCGTTACGAGTTCGAGAAGCGTCATAGCTATCGCGATCAATAAAAACATCGCCGTAACCTGTACCCATTTCGCCCCGCAAAAAGATAAATCTATCTTTGTTACGAAGTATAAAATAACGTTCCCGAAACCATATATCGGGAGCGAGGGTCCGGTAAGAAATCCCGGATTGAAAAGTCTTTTCGCTCTTATGCTTCTGTATACGAGTTCGAGACACCATCCGCCTATCGCGCCAATCGCGAATACGTACATGAGTTTTACTATAAGGGGCATATTTCCTCCTTCATCATTCCGCCGATAAAACCGAAAAAAAACGGTAATAATAAAAAAATTCTCATCGAATCGTCAGCGATCGATGAGAATTATGGAGCTGCTAGGCGGATTTGAACCGCCGACCTCGTCCTTACCAAGGACGCGCTCTACCGACTGAGCCATAGCAGCGCCTGTTTATCGGCAACGATTGAATTTTATCAAATTAAAAAGTGTTTGTCAATCCATTATCTTAAAAAAGTAAAAAATATTTCGAAAATTTTTATTTTAAATCCGCAAACACGACGGTAAAATCTTGCGGTTTGCCTTTTACCGCCGTATATTTACAGAATTTGTTTTTATTTTTAATAAATTTTACTTCTTTCCGAAAAGCTTGCGCATGAATGCGGGAACGTCTTTCTTCGTCTCTTTGACTTCTTCGACGGGTTCTTCGTTTACGGCTTCTGCTTTCGGTTCTTCCGTTACTGTAGCCGTTTTTGCGGGCTGTTCGTCTTTTAACTCGAAATTAAACGGAACGTTCGTCTTTACCGGTTCGGGTTCGGGCTTTCTCTGATAATTGAATCCTATCGTTTTATCTTCGACAAGCGACGGCGCGAATCCTGTCGCTATAACGGTTATTTTAACGTTTTCGCCTAAATTTTCGTCAAACGTCGTACCGAAAATTATATTCGCCGAATCGTCTATAATGCTCTGAACGAGCTTCGCCGCATCGTTTACTTCGCCTATTCCGAGGCTTTTTCCGCCCGAAACGTTCAATATAACGCCTCTCGCGCCTTCAATCGTGGTTTCGAGAAGCGGACTCGAAACGGCTTGTCTTACTGCTTCGATAATTCTGTTTTCGCCGCTTGCTATGCCTATTCCCATGTGAGCGAGTCCCTGATTGCGCATAATAGTCGAAACGTCCGCGAAATCGAGATTGATAAGCGACGGAATCGTTATAAGATCGACTATGCTGCTTATACCTTGCTTTAAAAGATCGTCTGCTACCTTAAACGCGTCGAAAATGCCCGTGGAAGCGGGTAAGACCTGCAAAAGTTTGTCATTCGGGATAACGACGAGCGTATCAACGTATTTTTTAAGGTTCGAAAGTCCTTTGTTCGCATTTTCGTTCCTTATTTTACCTTCGAACGAAAACGGCTTGGTAACCACGGCTACGGTAAGAATACCCATATCTTTAGCAAGTCTTGCAATAACGGGCGCGGCTCCCGTGCCGGTTCCTCCCCCCATGCCCGCAGCGATGAAAAGTAAATCGGTTCCTCTTATCGCTTCTACAATCTCATCTTTGGTTTCTTCTGCGGACTTTTCGCCGACTTCGGGATTCGAACCCGCACCGAGACCTTTGGTTTCTTCTATTCCTATCTGGATTTTCCTTGAAGCTTTGGATAAATTCAAAGCCTGCAAATCGGTGTTTACCGCTATAAATTCGGCTGAATTCACCTGCGCGTCTATCATGCTGTTGACAGCGTTGTTTCCGCCGCCGCCTACGCCTATTACCTTTATCACCGCGCCGCTGTTGTTATCGTAAATCATAAATGAATTATTCTCCTTTAATTATTTTCGAGAGCGAGATTCAATACCGAAAGCATCGAGCTGTTTATCGGTTTGTCGTAAAGCGGCAAATCGGGATAAATAACTTCTACGTTCATATTGAGTCTGCTCGACAAACGTTCTTTCGCGCCCCTTAAATACGTTATTCCTCCGCCGGTCAGCAGAAGCGGCAGATATTCCGGAAATTCCATTCTTGTTTTTTTGAAAGAAGCGTCTATTTCTTCCGCAAGTTTATCGAGATTGGCGTTTACTATCCTTTTTACCTTGTTTATGTTAAAGTACATAACGTCGTCGCCCGAGACTATTTCGTAAACGTCGCCGTCTTTAGCGTCTATCGAAAGACTTGCCTTTCTTTTAACCTTTTCGGCAATATCGAACGGAACGTTGAATGCTTCCGTAAGAGCCGCAGTTATCATACCGCCGCCCATATCGAACGAACGTTGATATAAAATTCCGTCGCCCTGTATTACCGTTACCGTCGAAGTAATATACCCTACGTCCGCAATGAGAGCTATTCTGTCTCTCGATTCGGGCGATACGAGATACAAAGCTTCAGCAAGAGCCACCGAAACGAATTCGCATTCGTTAAATCCTTCGCTTCTTAAAACCGATCTGAAAAACGAAACAAACGAATCGCCGCAAAGAACGTACGAAACTCTTCCTTTAAGCGACACGCTAACCTCTCCTACCGCGTCGGGAGTCTTTCTGAAATCGTCGAGTTCGAAAAATATCGGCGAGCGGTTTATTACGGAATATCCCGTCGAATCGCCGCTGAAACCCATTGCATAAAGTTCGTCGATCTCTTTATCTGTTATCTTTCTTTTTTTATTGAAACTTATCTGCGCGTCTCTTACTATATTTTTCGTAAATCCCGCGGGAACGCCGATATAAACGGTTTTCACGGGAGTTTTTCCTTGTTTTACCGTTAAAACGAGCTTTCTTAAAACTTCTTCCGTTTCGGCTTTATCCAAAAATTCTCCGGACAAAAATCCCGAATACGCCTGTTCGTTATATCCTTTTATGATAAAAGTTCCGTTTACGCCGCGTTCGCCGACAAATGCCGATATTTTCGAAGACCCTATGTCTATTACCGCGACCTGTTCAGAATTCTGCATTATATCCCCTTTGTAACTTTTTGCCCTTTTACGGCAAAATTATCTGTAGTATAAAAAATATTTTTGCTTGTCTTTTACAAATTCCTTATCTTATGCTTCGGAACCGGCCGGCGACCATATAACGGTATACTTCCCGTTTTCATCCTTTTCGCCCAAAGTGATCGTATATTCCGCTTTTGCGAAATCATCGCTCTGATTATACGCTTCGGTAAGAGCCGTAAGTTTGTTCTTGCCGTCGTTATACACGTCGAAAAGATCGAGAACAACGCTCGTCTTCGTATAAAAACATATCTCGGTTACCGACGAGGTCGAAAATATTCCGACTTCGTTTATGCAGCCCAGAATATCGACTTGTCCGCAAAGAGTCAAAAGCTCTGCCGTTATTTTTGCCGAAATATCCTTTCCGGGGTTATCCGAATAACAAAAATATCCGCCGACAACCGGTTCCCCGAAAACGTAGCCGTTCTTGTCTTTATCGGTTACCGAAATCCTTACGAGTTCTTTATCGGGAAGGACGTCAGTTTTTTCCAGAACGAAACCTTCCTGCGAGATTATGTAATAATTCTCCCCGTAAACGACGTAGTAACCGGCGCGGCGTTCTTTAAGCGAAATCTCTATTTGATCGGGAAATTTCTTTCTGAAAGACACCAGTTCGAAATACGTATCGTCTTTAAGCATGTCCCTCGTCTTTTTTTCAGAAACGGCAACTATGTTTTTGCCTTTAAGCGTTCTGAGCTTCTGCGTAACGCTTTCCGATCTGCAGGACGAAACTCCGTATATCGAAAAGGAAACGTCTACGTTCTTTACCGTAAAAAGCGTAAACGCCGCAAAACCGACTATTAAAACGAATACGACGGATATAAAAACCGTCAGAAGCTTCTTATGTTTCATTCTCTGTGATATCCGCGCCGAGACTTCTTAATTTCTCGTCAAAATGCGAATAACCCCTTTTTATGTATTCTATGCCCGACACGGCAGTTTCGCCTTCGGCGTTAAGTCCGGCAAGAACGAGCGCCGCTCCGCTTCTTAAATCGGGAGCGGTAAATTCCGCCGCATACAATCTTTTAACGCCTTTTATAAAAGCGACGTTGTCCGAAACCTCTATTCTCGCTCCCGCCTTTTTCAGTTCGTTTATATACGAGAAGCGGGATTCGAAGACTGTCTCTTTCACAAAAGATTCTCCGTCCGAAACGCTGTCCAGAACAGCCGTCTGAGCCTGAAGATCCGTCGGAAATTCCGGAAACGGTCCCGTCGTAAAAGAAAACGCTTTCCGTTTTCCTTCCGATTTTAAAAATATTATATCATTACCATAGGTAATTTTACAAGTGTTAGACGACAATTTATTCAAAAATACAGGCAAATTTTTCGGATCGACGCCTTTCAGTTCGATTTTTCCGCCTGTTATCGCCGCGGCTAAAAGAAATGTTCCGCCCTCTATGCGGTCTCCGATAGCCTTATATTTACCGCCGTGCAGCTTTTTTACTCCTTCGATAACTATCTCTTTGCTTCCCGCGCCGCTAATTTTAGCGCCCAAAATGTTCAGAAAGTTCTGCAAATCAACTATTTCCGGTTCGCGCGCCGCGTTTTTAATAACGGTCGTTCCCGAAGAAACAGCCGTTAAAAGCATTATATTTTCGGTAGCCCCTACGCTCGGGAATCCGAGTTTTATTTCTCCGCCGGTAATTTTATCGGCTTTTGCTTCCATATATTCTTTACATTCGCCGTTTTTACCGACGCTTTTATAAAAGTCGAATTTTATGCCGAGCTTTTCGAACGCCGAAATATGTAAATCCACCGGTCTTTTGCCTATTTTGCACCCGCCCGGGAAAGGAATTACCGCCTTTTTAAAACGCGAAAGAAACGCCCCGAGCAGAAAGACGGAAGCCCTTAACTTTTCCGAAAGTTCTTTGTCCGCAACATACGAGCCGACGGACGACGGATCTATTATCAGGTTCCCTTCTTCTTTTTTTACTTGCGCACCGGCGTTTTCAAGGAGGTTGCGCATTATGTTTACGTCGGCAATGTCGGGGCATTTTTCTATTATAACGTTTTCATTCGTCATGACCGAAGCCGCCAAAAAAAGCAGAACGGCGTTTTTAGCGCATTCCGCTTCTATTTTTCCGTCTATAACGTTACCGCCGGTTATTATATACTTTTTCACGCTTTACGCCCCCGGAATTACTACTGTATTCTATGGCGAAAGCTTAAATAAAGTTACCGGTTGCCGGGTTGATTCACGGCTATGACTTTTCCTTGTTCTTCTTCGAAATATTATATAAAATTCCGAATTCGGTCATGAATATGATAATCGACGTATTTCCGCTCGAAACGAGCGGAAGCGGAAGTCCCGTCGGCGGTATCGAGCCCGACACGACGAGCGCATTTATAACCACTTGTATCCCGAAAATAAGGGTTATCCCGGTAGCGAGAAGATACCCGAACAAATCTTTTGCTCCGGCTGCGATTTTCAGGCCGCGGAACACGATGAACCCTATAAGCGTAAAAAATGCGATAAGTCCGATAAATCCCGTTTCTTCGCCTATTATAGACAGAATAAAATCCGATTCAGAAAACGGTAAAAAAGCGTATTTTTGTCTCGATCCGAATATTCCCGTACCGAACCAACCGCCCGAACCCAGCGCGTAAAGCGATTGTAAAAGCTGATACCCTTCGCCTTTAGGAGACGCCCACGGGTTCAGAAACGCCGAAAGTCTGTTAAGTCTGTACGGCTCGATAAGTATCAGTCCTATCGCTCCGATAATTGCCGGAATAAGAATAAATAAAAAGTATTTAAGTTTCATACCCGACGCAAGTAACATCGCAAGCATAAGCAAAGCCACGCAGACGGTAATCGACATGTTAGGCTCTATGATTATAAGCCCGCAAAGAAGTCCGCCGTAAATCAAAACAGGCAAAGATCCTTTAAGAGTTCTCGCCTTTTCGGGATTATCCGAAACATATTTAGCGGCAAAAACGATAAGAGCGAATTTAGCTGTTTCGGACGGCTGAAAAGTTATCGGCCCCAATCCTATCCAACGTTTCGCCCCGTAATTTTCGACACCCACTCCCGGAATAAATATCGCCGCAAGAAGAAGAGGCGCGGCTATTTCTATAAAAATCGCTGCTTTTTTAATCTTTTTGTAATCAAAAACCCCTGCGGCGATCATCCCGGCAAGACCTAACGCGATACCGATTACCTGCTTTTTTACAAAATAAAACGAATCGTTATAAGTCGCTTTTGCCGAATAACTGCTCGCAGAATATATAAAAACCGTTCCTATTACCGTTAATAAAACAACGGCGCACACCAGAAACACGTCTCCGCCGAAAAATTTTGTCTTCTCGACTCCTATTTGCGGCTTTTTAGCACGTAATCCCTTTAACTCAGCGGTTTTCTTCATTTTTTCCACCGCCGTTATAATCTTTTACCGCTTTTATAAAGGCTTCGCCCCGTTCCGAATAGTTTTTAAAGCAATCGAAACTGGAACATGCGGGACTTAATAAAATTGCATCACCGTCATCCGACAAATATTCGGCAAGAGCAATCGCCTTGTAAAAATCTTTTTCGGGGTAAACGTCGTAAAATCCGCAACCTATGGCGGATTTTTGCATATGTTCCATCGAATCACCCGTTAAAACCACGCTTTTTACGCTGCTTTTCTTAATTTCGCCGAACAACTCTCCGTATTCTTCGCCTTTTTCTTTTCCGCCGAGAATAAGAATCGTCGGCTTTTTTATAGTTCTTATAGCCGAAATCGCCGAATATGTATTCGTAGCCTTCGAATCGTCGTAAAAATCCCGTCCGGAAATATGCCCGACAAATTCAATGCGGTGTCTTTCTCCTTTATACGAACACAGAACTTCTTCTATGGCGGAATTATCCGCGCCGAGTATTTTCGCACAGCAAACTGCGGCGAGAACGTTTTCGAGATTGTGTTTTCCCATAAGAGCTATTCTGCTTTCTTCGGTTATCATATCGTCGAAGTAGTAGATTTTTCCGTTTTTAAGATAAGCTCCGTCCACTCGTTTTTCGCTCGAAAACCAAATTTTTTTCGCTCTTATTTTATCCGAAAACGATAATATATTTTTGTCATCGGCGTTAAGGACGGCGAATTCGCTTTCACGCTGATTAAAGGTTATACGGCTTTTCAGATAAACGTAATTCTGCATCGTATAGTGTCTTTCGAGATGATCGGGAGTTATATTCAATACGCAAGATATATGCGGGCAAAAAAGATTGACTGTTTCTAACTGAAAGCTTGATATTTCTGCCACGCATAACACATCGTAAGACGATAATCTTTTAATTTTTGAAGTAAACGGTATGCCTACGTTGCCGCAAAGTTCGTGTTTTATTTCCGCGGTATCAAGAATTTTATCTATTATCGAAACCGTCGTCGTTTTGCCGTTTGTTCCGGTAACCGCGACTATAGGCGATTTTGTCAAAAGGTATCCGAGTTCTATTTCGCCGATAACCCGTTTCCCCGCTTTTTTTGTAAGAACTGCGAGTTCGTGATTAACGGGTATTCCCGGACTTAATACGAGCACGTCGTAGAGCGGAAGCATTTCGGCAAACGATCTGTTTAAGACGGGTTTCGCTCCCCTTTTTATAAGTTCGTCGACTTTAGCAGACAAAAACGCATTTTCCGATTCGTCGTAAAGAAAAACCTTCGCGTTCTCGTCAAGTAGCGCACCCGCTGCGGCGATTCCGCTTTTTGACAGTCCGAAAACCATAAAAATTTGCTTTTTAAAAAACATATCTTTCCTTTATAAGGCGATGCAACTTAGAATTTACAACCGATTTTCACATTACCATCGTAAAAATCACAATCAACGAAACGATAAGCGTAACAATAAAATAATAAAACGCTATTTTACACTCCGAAACGCCCGAAAGTTCGAGATGATGATGAAGCGGTGCCATTTTGAATATTCTTTTCTTTGTCCTTTTATAATGTAAAACCTGCATAATTACTGATATGCCGGACAATACGAACATTATTCCGATAAAAGGAATATAAAGCGAATTACCGGTAAAAACGCATATTCCGCCGAGCAATCCGCCGGTAGCCAGAGAGCCTGTATCTCCCATGAATATCTTTGCGGGATTAAGATTAAAACACAAAAAACCGCAAAAGCACCCGACCGATAGAGCCGATAGAATCATTATCTCGTATATATTAACCGTATTATTTTCGACTACGGATTCGATATAAATTATCGCGGCGGCGGCTAAAACGTAAACAATCGAAACTGAAGAAGCCAATCCGTCCAACCCGTCAGTCAGATTAACGCAGTTGCTTATCGCTATAAAAACAAACGTTATTATAAAAGCCGACCATATTCCGAGATCTGCTTTTATCTTGGAAAACGGCATGTAAAATCCTGTAATTCCTTTTTTATAAGCGATAAATCCGTACAGCTCGGATATTACAAAAAGCAGTATCATTTTCTGATACGGTTTTAAGCCTTCGTTCTTATCGGAAGCTATTTTAAGATAATCGTCTATAAATCCGACAGACATAAATGCTATCGAAATAGTAAGTATTAACCTTGCGTTTTCGTTTTTAGCACATCCAAATAGAACGAATAGCACAAAAAGTGGCAAATATATTATAAATCCCCCGAACGTCGGCGTTCCCGATTTCCCTTTATGAATATAAACATACTCGTAAATAGGCTGATCGACTCTTTTCTTTTTTAGAACTTTAATAAATACCGCTCCGAACAAAATCGAGAAAAGAAAAGCGGAAACAAACGCTATGATTATCGTTTTCAATTTGCTTCTCCCTCGGCTTCTTCATCGCCTTTTTTTATTGCGTTTATTTTATACAAAATTCCGAGGGCGACTTTTTTATCGTCGAAGTCTCTTTTTACCCCGAGTACTTCCTGATATTTTTCCGCCCCTTTACCGGCTATTAAAACAACGTCTCCTTTCAAAGCTATTTTAAGAGCGTATTCTATAGCGTCTTGTCGTTTGTAAACTACAACCCTGTATTTGCCTTTTTTAAATCCTTTTTCGATTTGTCTTATTATTTCAAAGGGTTCTTCGAATCTCGGATTATCGCTCGTAATTATGCTGATATCGGCGTAGTCCGAAGCTATTTCGCCCATTATCGGGCGTTTTAACACGTCTCTGTTTCCGCCACAACCGAAAACCAATATCAATTTGCTTTCAGTTATCGGTCTCAACGCTTCGAGCGCGTTTTTAAGTCCGTCCGGAGTATGAGCGTAATCTATAAAAACCGAAAATTCGTTCTCGTATATTTTTTCCATTCTCCCGGAAACGCCGCAAAACGTTTTTAAGGATGCCGCTATATCTTTTATTTTGATTGCGTAAAGCGAACAGACTTCGCAGGCGGCAAGTGCGTTATAAACGTTGAATTCGCCGTAGAATCGTGTGTTCATATCATATATTTCGTCGAAAACGTTAAGAATAAACTTTTCCCCCGACAGCGTTTCTCTTAAATCCATTGCGAATACGTCCGACGGATTTTTTATTCCGTAAGTTAAAACCTTTTTGTTTTTCTTTTTTATTTCGCCCGTTAACTTATCGTCGGCGTTCGCAACGATATATTTGCAATTATAATTATTCAAAAATTTAAGCTTTGCTTTTTTGTAACTCTCTTCGTCCTTAAAAAAATCGAGATGATCTTGCGTAAAATTCGTAAACACGCCCGCAAAAAAGTCAATACCGTAAATTTTATCGTAAAACGCCGCATGAGCTGAAACTTCCATAACGACCGTTTCCACACCGCTTTTAACCATTTCGCCTAAATAATAAAAAAGCTTTGTCGGATCGGGCGTGGTCATGCCGGTATCATAAACGTTTCCGTCATACATCACTCCGTTAGTGCCGATTATGCCCGTTTTTATTCCGTTTTCGGACAGAATATGCGAAATCATATAAGTTACGGTAGTCTTTCCGTTAGTTCCCGTAACCCCCGTTATTTTAAGCTTCTTTTGCGGATTATCGTAAAAATTCGCAGCCATAACCGAAAACGTTTTACGCGCGTCGTCTACCGTTATAAACGATATCCCTTCGAATTTTTCGTGATAATCGAACTCTTCGCCGATAACGGCGACGGCTCCGTTTTTTATAGCGCTTTGAATATATTTCGCCCCGTCTTCCGCTCCTTTCAAGACAACGTATGCGTATCCCGGTTTAATAAGCCTGCTGTCGTTTTCTATACCCGATATTTCTATATCTTCTCCGCGGAAACTTTTTACCCCCGCTCCATGCAATAAATTTTTAAGTTTCATTTTTTCTCCGTAGTTTTCCCGTTTTTTCCGGGAAGTATTTTGCTATTATAATGTACCTCCGCGATGTACGAAAAAAAGGCGTTTTACCGTCGAATTTTAGCTTTTTATCTTATATCGCAAAAATAAAAATTCATTTTCCGTCATGTTAAAAATAAAGCGTGAAAAAGCGGAGAACTCTTTACGAATTCTCCGCTTAATACTGTTAAATTAAGGCGTTATTTTTTATCGGTCTTTTTCTCAGGTTGCGAACAACAGTTGCAATGCGAACAATCGGAACAGCAATCGCAGGAATGTTTTCCTTGCTTTTTTTTGATTATAACCGATACGACGACGCCTACTACTATAAGCGCGCATGCAATAACAAGAATAATTTCACCGACTCCCATAACTATTAAGCTCCTTTTTTAGCGAGTTTTTTATTTCTAATAACGATGATATAAGCAACCAAAGCTATAACCGCAGCCCAAATGAACGCAGTCCACCACCATGATCCTATGGTATAAATCATACAGGATACAAGGTACGAAGCTATAAGCCAGAAAGCTATAGTTCCTTTGAAACGCTTATCGTTCTGAAGTTCCGCCTTTGCGGTACCTACAGCCGCGAAACACGGAATCGTAGTCATGTTGAAAGCGATGAACGAGATAAGCGCGGGTACCGTTACTCCGGTAGCTTTGATCATAGCCGAAACAGCCATTATACCGTTTTCGCCGTTTACGTTACCGTTAAACGTAAGTCCGCCGGCGATAAGACACGTAGCTATCGTAGCGAACGTCGCAATAACGTTTTCTTTCGCAATAAGACCTGCGACAACCGCTACAACGAATACCCATCCGTACTGACCGAGCTGACTACCGAAGCCGAGCGGCGTGAATATGGGCTGTACGAGTTTCGAGAATCCCGTAAGAATACTCTGATTGATTTCTTCGTCCGCAAGGAAATGCCAGTCGAACGAGAAGTGCGTAAGTACCCAGATAACGATGGTCGAAGCAAGTATAATCGTGAACGCTTTTTTTACAAAGTGTTTGGTTTTATCCCAAAGGTGCGCCATAAGGTTCTTGAACTGCGGCATATGATATGCGGGAAGTTCCATAATGAACGGAGGCGTTTCGCCTTTAAGAGAAGTATTCCTCATGAAGAGTACCGCAACGATAGCAGTTACTATACCAAGAAGATACATTGCATAAGTAATAAGGTCAGCATTCCCTATACCGAAGTACGAAACGATCGCACCCGCTACCGCTGTAAGAATCGGAAGCTTAGCTCCGCACGAGAAGAACGGAATAACGCGGACCGTTGCCGTCCTTTCCTTTTCGTCGGCAAGCGTTCGGGTGTTGATCATTGCGGGGACGGAACAACCGAAACCCATGATCATCGGCATGAAAGCTCTGCCCGAAAGACCGAATTTTCTGAAAGCTCTGTCAAGAATGAACGCAATACGAGCCATATAACCGGAATCTTCGAGTATCGAGAAGAACAAGAACAATACGAGTATCGGCGGCAAAAACGATAATACCGCGGCTAAACCTTCGATAATACCGTCGTTGATAAGACCTTTCGCCCAGTCAGCCATGTTTGTAGATTCGATACCGCCTTTTACCAAACCGAACAAATCGCCTACAATCATGTCGTTCCAGATGTTGTTTATAGCAACGCCGGGGCTGTAAAGAGTTCCGTCATAAATACAAGCGAGCCATCTTGCGCCGTAGTTAAGATTGTAAGCGGGAACCCTTTTTTCTTCCCAGCCTTCAACGGTTTCGTCGATGACGTCGCCGTTTTCGTCTATAAGGTTACCGTCTTCGTCTTCTTCCCACATAAGTTCGCCGTCGTCGTCTGTCGCCTGTATCAGATTACCGTCTTTATCTTTTTCAAGAAAAGCGGTGTTTTCGGAAAGCGAAGGCATCCAGTTCTGATTTTCGGTAAAGCCGTTAAGAAACAAGAGGTTTTCGCTGAACGTAAGGTGGAAAATAAAAAACAATATTACGAGGAATATCGGAATACCCCAGATTTTATGCGTAAGAACTTTATCCGCTTTATCGGACTTGCTCATTACGAATTTGCCCTTTTCTTTACGGGTAAGAACCTGCGCGAAGTTTTTGGATATGTATTTATATCTTCCGTCCGCGACCAAAGCTTCGAAATCGGTTCCGAATACTTCGTCGTTAAATGTCTTTTTGAAGTCGTCTATCATTCCTACGGTGTTTTTGTGCATTTCGGTTTCGATAGAGTCGTTTTCGACAAGTTTGACGGCATGGAACAACGGATTGGATACATTCTGTCCTTTAAGAGCAATCGTTACGTCGCCGATAAGATGTCCGAGTACGGAATCTTTAAGAACGGTAACGCCTTCTCTTTTTTTCTTGCTTTCGTTAAAGGCTTTGTCCATAAGTTCTTTAAGCCCGGTTTCTTTAAGAGCCGAGATCTTGATAACAGGAACGCCCAACTTTTTCTCGAGTTCTTTTTCGTTTATCTTATCGCCCGCTTTTTCTACTGCGTCCATCATGTTGAGCGCAATAACCATGGGAACGTCTATTTCCATAATCTGCGTGGTAAGATAAAGGTTTCTTTCAAGATTGGTAGCGTCGACTATATTGATAATACAATCGGGCTTTTCGTCAAGAATATAGTTTCTCGCGATAACTTCTTCCGGCGTATAAGGCGATAACGAATATATACCGGGAAGGTCTACGATAGCTACGGGTTCGGCGCATTTTTTATAAACGCCGTCTCTTTTATCAACGGTTACGCCGGGCCAGTTGCCGACGTGTGCGGTTGAACCCGTCAAACTGTTGAACAAAGTCGTTTTACCGCAGTTCGGATTGCCCGCCAAAGCAAATCTTTTCATTACTTCCGTACCTCCATAGTAACGCATACGGCTTCGGTTTTACGAAGCGTCAGTTCATACCCTCTTAACGTTATTTCGATAGGATCTCCCAGAGGTGCTTTCTTTCTCATAAGAATTTCGGCTCCCGGAGTAATACCCATATCGAACAGACGTCTTTTGATTTTTCCTTCGCCGGAAACGGTCTTTACGGTTCCCGATTCGCCGACGGAAAAAAGATCCAAAGTTTTTTCCATAAATATCTCTCCTTGTTTTTTTATTGTTTTTATCAAACGCCGTTAAGCGTTTCTTCACTTTTTCTTACGCAACGAATATCTTTGTCGAAAGATCGCTGTCCAAAGCTATTCTTCCGTCTTTTATCTTAACCACAACGGTTTTTCCCGAAGTACTTAAAACTATTATTTCGCCGTTCAATACTATTCCGAGACTTTCAAGGTGTTTTTTCGTCTTGTCGTCTGCGGTTATTCTTACAATCTTCAAAGGTTTATCGAGCGGCGCGAATACTATCGGCATTTTTATCTCCTTTATTGCGTTTTCCTTAAAACACAATATTTATATTCGGCTTTAACGTGACTTAAAACACGAATATGAACTGTTTTTCATATTTTCTACCAATATTTTAGTCTCGGCTAACCGATTTGTCAAGAGATTTTATGAATAATTTTTCACATTCGTATTTTTTTTAAAAAAGATTGATTTTTACGATAAACAAGTGTAAAATGACAGTATGGAAAAAATCAGACAACCGCAACAGGAACGTTCTATCGAAAAAAAGAACAAAATAATTGAAGCCGCTTACGAAATTTTTTCGGAAGTCGGTTATTATGCAGCAAATACACCCGAAATCGCAAAAAAAGCCGGCGTTTCGACCGGAATTATTTACGGCTATTTTAAGAATAAAAGAGATATATTGTCTTATGTTCTTAAAATTTATATAAATAATGTAGCTTTGCCCGTTATGGATTATTTTGAAAACTTAAACAGCGATTCTGATCTTAAAAAAGCCGTTTCGGACGTCGTAGATATGACGATAGATATTCACAGCTCAAACGCAAACCTTCACAATATTCTCCATTCCCTTGCCGTTACCGAAAAGGATATTAACGAAGATTTTATAAATTTAGAAGATAACATTACTTCCAAGGCTTCAGAAAAGCTTTCCGAACTCGGAGTGAAAACCGACAACATAAAAGAAAAGGTTCATATTTCAATGAACCTTATACAATCCTTCGCACATGAAAACACGTACGACAAACACAAATATTTAAATTATAACGCTATGAAAAACGAGGTCGAGAACATTATAATAAGCTTGTTCTCGTAATAATATTAAATTAAAAAAGAGCCGCTGTGCAGTGGCTCTTTTTTAATCCGAATAATTTAATTTTCGCATTTATATCTGACATAATTAAAATACATATAATCAATAAATTACTTATTTTTTTATGATTATAATATTAAACGGATAAAAGAAGAATTTTTATAAATGAATAAGAATATCTTCCCGTTCTTTTCAGATAACTTTTTATAAGAGAATCCGCCGAAGAATGTTCGAAGCATCTGAAAAGCCCTGCGATAACGTCGACGAAATCCTTCTTTGAGTTATGCCGGTAAGCATACGCAACCGTAACGAAAAAAGTAATCGCGTATACTCCGCAAAGTTCCATATATTTATCTTCAACGGTCTCCCCCGGATTAACCGTCGGGAACCTTTCGAAAAACAAATGATTGTTCATTACGTTTTCGAAACATATCCCGTAATCGGGAAAATTATTTACAAAAGCAAGTTTTTCTTCTTTATATTTTTTTACAAAAAGTTCGGGATTCCTTCCGTACTCTCCGAAATCGCCGTTGACTACCGAAGCGTATTCGCTAAAAGACGGACTGTAATTTTCTATCTCGCTTACGGTATCGAGTATCGCTCCGCAAAAATCGGCGACGCCATACGCCTTTTTATCGGAGTTTACCTTCATATACTCGCCGAGCATAATAAGCCTTTCGTTTAACGAATAGTTTCTGTTTTGCAAAAAATCGAGTGCTTCTTTTTGTATTTTAAGAATTTCATCCGATATTTCCGGCTTAAATTCGCTTTTTATCTCTATTACTTTAAACGAAAGTCCGTTTTTTTCTTCAAAAAGCATTTCAATGACCTTTTCGCAGCTGTTTGCGCACGCTCCTTCGCCGTTTACGGGATAATAAGTATTTCTCGGATAAGCTCTGCAAATTTTCGGAAGAACTTCTTCGCCGCATTCGCATTGAAGCGCGCAATATCCGTCTTCACTTTGAAGCGGACAATTTCCGAGATAGTTCATATTTACTTCGGCGTAGCGTTCGTTGTCGCAATCTTTCAGCACAAAAAACGCACAGTCGAGCTTTTTACGAAGCTTTTCGGAACATTCTATTCCTAAAAGGCGCATGTATTCTTCATACGAAAGAGTTATTCCCCATCCGTGGCAACAGCAATGGCGACATTCGCCGCATTTACATTTAAAATCCGTATAATAATCGGGTACTAAAATTTTCATAAAGTAAAAATCAAATTCTTTTTAGCGTTCTTAAATATTTCTTGCGATCGTCGGATATTCTGAAGCTTTCGATCGCTTTTCTCACGGTGCGGTTCATTGTTTCGTCATCAAGCTTTCCCTCTTCGAGAAATTCAAGCGTTTCTTCATAATGTTTGCCGAGCGCAGTTGCGTAAAACCACGCGACCATCATCGAGAGATAGTATTTCTTTGTGTCGACCGCAAGCGGCATATAAAGATATTCTTTCTTAAAATAATCGTCCAGAAAATACGTCATAAGCATTTCTACGCCGAATCTCGCTGTATAAAGCAAATCGGAAGAAATCAGCTTTTCGGTAAATTCCATAAATTTTTCTCTGTTTTTTGTTAAAATTTTCGGTCTTATCGAATCGCAAACCGCCCAGTTATCGACGTACGGCAAAAATTTATCAAGCTCTTTTACACATTCGCCTATATCTTTCATATCCGATATAATTATCGAATGTAAAATATATTCTTCGTAAAATTCATGCGGCAAAGTATTCAGAATCTCTTTCTTCTCCTCAGCCGTAAGTTCCTTATATAATTTTCTTAAAACCGGAATTCTTACGCCGATTATTTTTTCTTTACCGAGTCCCGGAACAAGCCCCGAGTGGAAATCGCGGTATTTTTTGTCCGATAGGGCATTAAGTTTTTCCGAAAGTTTTTTATTCATGATAATGTTAGGTTAGTAAAAAATTTTAATTACGTCTTAAAATAGTCTTTACAGGTTTTTGAATTTCTCCGTACCCTTCGTCATAATGTAATTTCTTGTAAAAAACAATATTATGCCGTATATTCCGAACAGCATCAGAAGATAAACCCACGCTGCTAAATACGAGCATAAAAACCAATATAAACCGCTGAGAGCCGCATTTAATACCATTCCGCCGAAGGTCGTTATAAATACAGGGAAACTCTGCTTTATAGGAACGGTCTCGTTAGTCCAGTTTACGTTAGCCTTTTTTATTCCGAAATATAAACCGAGATCGGCAGATAAATAGACGTACAAAACGGAATTTATAACCACGAGTATCGTCTCCGGCGCGCCCGTCCCCGCTATTATCGGAAGCGAAACCGCAAGCATGACCGCCGGAACGATATTTATTATAACAGAAGCGGTCTCCTTTGCTATAAAAATATTTTTAATATCTACCGGAAGCGACTGCAAAATCCATATCGACCTGCCTTCGAGCGATACCGACGGCGCGGTATAACAGTCCATCGAAACAATCGTGGAGATAATAAGAAAAATCACAACAGGAATAAAATCTTTAATAAACGGCAAGCTCTCTGTCAGTTCGTTTATAAGGAGCCTTATATCCGCGGACTTTATTAGAGCCGCTATAAAAGCTATGAGCATTATTATAACGCCGAGTCCCGCATTCAGAATATACGTCGGAGACGAAAAGAATTTTCTGAATTCTTTTCCTACAAGCGAATTAAGCTCGCTTTTTGTTTTGAATTCATATTTTTTGCTCTTTTTACCGCCGGAATACGTATCGGACGTAACGGTTTTAAAAAACGACTTTGAAATAACTACCACGCAAAGCGTTAAAAGAGCCGCGGTCATAGCGAAAAACAATAAAAAATACAAAGCGTTTCCGCACGAACCCAACGCAAGGCAGTATATCGGATAAATCCACTTTACGAGCGAAACTATTTTTTCCTCGTACAAAGCGATTTCACCCAATATGTTATAAACTTTTACGTAAACAACGTAATAAAGCGCCATAAAAACAAGCGTTACTATGACCGTTACTAGCGTTTTGTTCTTTATTTTATTCGAGATTATCGCAACCAGAAGGCCTAAAACGGACGTCAAAACGGTTACGAACCCGGCAAGCAGGAACTGCATTATTATCGGGAACAACACCTGTAAAAAGTTCGGCGATACCGTTACCCAGTAACTGATGCACGAAGGCACCCATACTACCGCCGAATATAAAAGACTCATTGCAAATACGCCGGTCATTCTTACGAATATTATTGCGGACGGCTTTATCGGCATAGATAACAGCGTATCGTTGTCTTTCGCTTTATAAAGGCTTGCGTAAGTGTTGAAAACGCTTCCGAAAGTTCCGAGCATAATCGCAAGTATAGAAATCAGAGCAAAGTATATCCACTCGCTGCCCTTTTTAGTAAGAAAAACTTTCGAAAGTCCTTCTGCCATAAAATAGAAAGTCGCACCTAAAAAGCAAAAAAGCAAAGTAAACATTATAACGGTAAAGGCAGTACCCGCCGCTCTGCGTCTTTTCCCCGTTTTTGCGTCGTAAAAATAATATTTGTTCAGTTCGGCGAACTGTTTTTTAAGCAAAGTTTTCAGCACGGCTCAGTTCTCCATTTCAAGGAATGCGGTTTCCAGCGTTTTATCGCCTTTTACTTCTTCAACTGTTCCCGATTTTATAAGCTTACCCTTTTTAATTATCGCAACTTTGTCGCAAAGTCTTTCGGCAACTTCCAGAACGTGCGTCGAAAAGAAAATTATTCCGCCGTTATCGCAATGTTCGCGCATCATTTCTTTCAGCTTATGCGAAGATTCGGGATCGAGTCCGACGAAAGGCTCGTCCATCACTATGAGTTCGGGATTATGAATCCACGCCGAAATAATGGCGATTTTTTGCTTCATTCCGTGCGAGTACGACGAAAGAGCGGCGTTCAAATCGTCGTAAATCGCAAATTTATTCGCATAGTATTCGATTTTTTGCTTTCTTTCGCTTGACGGAACCTTAAAAATATCCGCAATAAAATTAAGGTATTGATTCCCCGTCATATAATCGTATAAATCTGGATTATCCGGAATATATGCGATTTTTCTCTTAAAAGCCAGCGGGTCTTTTTTAATATCCGTTCCTCCGAGAACAATTTCTCCTTCGTCGAATTTTAAAATACCGACAAGACTTTTAATAGTAGTGGTTTTACCGGCGCCGTTAGGTCCGATAAAACCGTAAATTTCGCCGCCGTTTATCTCTAAGCTCAAGTTGTCCACTGCTTTTTTATCACCGTAATTTTTAGTTAAATTCTTTATTTCGAGCATAAATTTCACACAGGCATCACATAAGCAACGCCATTATTTTAACCGCCTTTATTTTTTTGATTTAATTATAATGCGTTTTTTATATTTTGTCAATGAGCGATATAAATAGAATATTTATTCGTAAGGCTTAACGTTTTTAAGATTTATTATGCCGTTGAAAATCTCCTTTGCGTACGGAGCTGCCACCGTCGAACCGTAATACTGTCCGTAAGGCTCGTCTACTATGAATAAAACAAGATACTTCGGAGCATCCGACGGAAAAAAACCTATAAAAGACGAAACGTACTTGCCGCTCGCGATTTTTCCGTTTTCGAATTTTTGTGCAGTGCCGGTCTTCCCAGCAATTTTATAGCCTTCGATATAAGCGTTTTTCGCACCTCCGTCCTTAGCCACACTTTCGAGCATGTACGAAATAGTTGCCGACACTTTTTTATCCACGGTTTTTCTTACAATAGTCGGATTTTTTATTTCAACCGTTTTACCGTCAGACGAATATACTTCCGACAAAAAATACGGTTTATAATAATATCCGCCGTTCACTGCGGATGAAACCGCCGCCGCAAGCTGAAGCGGAGTTACCGCAACGCTTTGACCGAAGCCTATTCTCGCAATATCTACATTCTTTACCGAAGATTCCGGCATCAACATACCGTGAGCTTCGCCTGTAAAGTCGATTCCGGTAGTCTCGCCGAAACCGAACATATTTATGTACTTATACATGGTATTTTTACCGAGAGAACACGCTATATCCACAAAAATCGGATTACAACTGTTTTTCAGCGCGCCTTCGAGAGTAAGAGCGGCGTGCTTTCCGTTCTTATGATCGCTCCAGCACTTTACTCTTGTTCCGTCGATATAACGATACCTTGAAGAATTAAATATTTTCGACGTCGAAAAAGCTTTTTGGTTTCCCTTGTAAAATTCCGCTATATCGGCAGTCGCGGTAAATATCTTGAAAGTAGAACCGGGCTCATACACGTCGCTTACTATCGTATTGCGGCTGAGTTTTAACAAACTTTCGGTGTCGTCTCTCGGTACGTTATTCAGATCGAAAGAAGGCGCTATCGCCATCGCCCTTATAGCCCCCGACGACGGATCCATAACTACGCACTTTACCGATTTCGCCCTTGTTACCGTATACGCTTCTTTAACGGCGGCTTCGGCAACCTGCTGCACGCCGTAGTCTATCGTGAGCTTTATGTTAAGCCCGTCGGTCGCAGGAATATACGAAGCCGACGAACCTTCGATTTCGATACCGACTATATCAGTTTCGTATAAAATTTCGCCGTCTTTACCCTTAAGCAAATCGTCGTAATAAAGTTCGAGTCCCGATTGTCCTTTGCCGTCGGTCGACGTAAATCCGAGAACCTGGGACAAAAATTCACCGTAAGGATAAACTCTCGTATTGTCTCTCGAATAATAAACTCCGCTTATAAAATCGGAATAAGTTAAAAGCTTATCTATCTTTTCTTTGTCTATATGCTTTTTTATCGTCACTTCGGAAGAAGTCGTTTTTGTAAGCCTTCCGTAAATTTTGTCTTTATCGGCGTCAAGGCACTCCGATAAAATTCCCGATAATCTTTCTACATCCTTTACAGCCTTTTTCCGCACGAATACGGTATAAGTATCGTCGTTTTCCGCAAGAACAACACCGTTTACGTCGGTTATAAGACCGCGTTTTGCAGTAAGCGGAATTTCCCTCGTCCATTGATCTATCGCCTTTTCCCTTAACGATTTGCCCGAAACGACCTGCACGTAAAAAAGCCGTCCGAGAACGGTTATAAACAAAAATAAAACAGCGAGAGTAATCGCAAAAAATCTCCGCCGTAAAAGCGACACCGAATATTCTTCAGAAGACATTTACTACCTTACGAACCGACAACCTACGGCTCACCCTATAAGTATATTCGGCTTATTATATTAAAAAAAATAAAACATTATTCCGTTCTCATAAAAATATTAGGTTATTACATGACTTTTATATAACGCAAAAAGAACCGACGGGATAACCCGGCGGTCCTTTTTAAGAAGGGTAAGGTGTAATCAAATTAAGTCGGTACGATTATTTTACCATTTCGTACTCGTTTTCGGCTACTTTTTTGACGTAGTCTTCGGAATTAACGTTATCGACTTCGCCCATAACTCTTTCGTATTCGGACTGAAGGTCGTTAACTCTTTCGCGGCGTTCGGTCGCAGAATCGTTAAGATTGTTGATAATTCCTGTATTTACGATAATCAAAGCCATGATTATCGAAACAAGCGCGCAATAAGCCACGATAAGAAGTTTTCCTATCGGCTTTACGCTTTTAGAAGAAGAAACGTCGATATCCTTTTCAAAATCTTCGATTTCCTCGTTGTCTTCAAACTGCATGGTAGTACTCGAAGGAAGAAGGTCGTCTTTGGTGAGCTGCATGCCGTCAGCGTCGGATATCATTTTATCGAGAGTATCCTCTACCGAAACTTTTTCTTCTTTATTGTTCTTTTCTACCGTATACTGCTCGTAATTAAGGAGTCTGTCAAGACATCTCGACTTTCTTTCTTTAAGTTCGGCTTCGGTTTCGTTCGCTTTCGCTTCTTCGATTATATCGAATGCCGATACCGTGTTATCTCTGTCAAGAACCATCGTATCGGAATCATATCTTTTATCTGACGTTTCGTTACGCTTAAAAGTTAACATGTTTTTTCTCCTTAAATACTCTTTCCGCAATTCTTAATTTTGCGCTTTTCGATCTTGAGTTTTCCCCTAATTCTTTTTCTGACGCCAAGATCGGATGTTTTGTTATTATTTCAACTTCCTGTGTCTTATCGCAAGTGCATATCGGCGAATGTTTGTCGCATATGCAGTCGCATTCGAGTTCCTTAAATGCGTTCTTTACGAGTCTGTCTTCGAGCGAATGAAATGTTAAAATAACTATTCTACCGCCGTTTTTAAGACTTCTCGCCATACAAAGAACAGTTTCTTTAAGTTCGTCGAGTTCCCCGTTTACTTCTATTCTTATTGCCTGATAAACTCTCTTTGACGGATGACCGTCCTGCTGAAATTTTTTCGGGATTGTTTCCCTTATTATTCTGTTGAGTTCTCCGCAGGTGTTTATAGAAGCGTTCTTTCTTTCCGAAACGATCTTTTTAGCGATCTGTTTCGAAAACTTTTCTTCCCCGTATTCCGTGAAAATTCTTGCGAGTTTTTCTTCCGGATAACCGTTTACCACGTCTTTTGCCGAAAAACTTTGAACCGGATCCATTCTCATATCGAGTTGTTCGTCTTCCGCCATGTACGAGAATCCCCGACTCTTGTCGTCCAGCTGGAAACTCGAAACCCCGAGATCCAGAAGTATTCCGTCAAAGGCGTCTATGTTAAGCTTTTCTTTTATTTTAGCAAAATCTTTGAAATTGTCTTTTATAAGCGTATATCTTCCCGAAAACTCTTTAAGTTTTTCGTCCGCTCTTTTCAAAGCGTAGTCGTCAAGGTCGGTTGCTACAAGCTTTCCGTCCGGTGCGGTTCTTTTTAATATCTCGTAAGAATGTCCTGCACCGCCTAAGGTTCCGTCAAAATATATTCCGCCGTTTTTCAGTTTAAGTCCGTCCATGCACTCTTCGAGCATTACGGAATAATGATTAAGTCCGTCCATAGCGCATCCTTACAGATCTGCGCCTTCGAATACAGAGTCGAGTTCTTCGAGCTGTTCGTCGAGACCGTTTATATCCATATCGGACATATATTCGTTCCAGACTTCTTCGCTCCAGATTTCGATGCCGTTGACGTTTCTGAGTATTATAAGGTTTTTGTCGAGTTTGGCGAACTTTCTTAAGTTTTCGGGAATAAGGATTCTGCCCTGCTTGTCCTCTTCCGCTTCCCAAAGATTGGAAACGAAGAATCTTATTACCTTTTGGGCTTTAGCGTTGAATCTCGAAACTTTTGAGAACTTATTAAGCAGCTCGTCCGTTTCCGCCTTGCTCATTACCGAAAGACATCCGCCGGCCGCGCAGGTTATCGAATAACCGTCGCCCAAGCCTTCGCGAAGTTTTGCGGGGATACGCATTCTGTTTTTTGCGTCAAGCTGATGCTTGTAAAGTCTTTCGTTCAAAACTTTTACCCCCCCTTCAATCGTACTTTCATTATACTTAAAATTTTGACCACTGTCAACCACTTTTTAAAAAAATTTTAGTATAAAATAAAAAATTTTTTGTCGTATTTTATTCAGTAAACCACTTATCAAACATACGTTCGTTTTTGTCCGTATCCTCTCCTATGAATAAAACCTTGTTATTACTTGATGATTTTTCATTTTTGACTAAATCCGGATAATATTTTATCGCTTTTACAAGATCGTTTTCTCCGTCTGTGATTTTATTTGGTCGCAGGTGGTTTGCTATCCCAATTTTTACAAAATAATAGTGTGTACATCCCAAAATCACAGTTTCGTACCGCTCTGTTATTCCTTTTAAAAAAGGTTTTACGTCTATTACTTCCGCAGATAACGGATCTCCCTCTATTTTTTCGACCAGTCCTTTTACCGGATAAACCTTAAAACCGTTTACGCCTGAGTATTTACGATAACGTTTTGCCGTCGCCTCGGTACACAAAAGCAGAGTTTTGCTTTCTGACAGTTCTTTTTCTGCCGGCGGACATATCCCAAAAACGGGAACCGGCAGAATTTTGCCCAAAGTACTCCCCGCAACCGTACTTGCCGTATTACAGGCAATGACTATCGCGTCCGCATTATAAGACAAAAGCCTATTCGCGGCAGAAAGAGAAAGTTTTATTATGTCTCTGTCGCTCTTGTTTCCGTAGGGAGCATTTTTATTATCGCCGTAATATATGAATTCCGCGTTTTTAAATTCTCTCGCAAGTCTTATAAGAACGGATATTCCGCCGATACCGCTGTCAAAAACTCCTATCCTCATTTTTACCGCCTTTTATCTTTTATACTATAAAAATTAAGTTATAATCTATATAATATATTCGATAATCATATAAATTGTTTTAGCATAACAAATTTATCGAATTTATTAAAAATATAGTTGCCAAAGATATAAAATTATGCTAAAATAAGCAAAGAACTAAAAAGATATTTCTTCAAGGAGATTATAAATGCCTAATATTAAATCCGCTAAAAAACGCGTACTCGTATCAAACAAAAAAACAGCTCAGAACAAAATGATTAAAAACGAAGTTAAGACCTACGTCAAAAAGGTCGAACTTCTCGTAAGCGAAGGTAAAACCGAAGAAGCTAAGTTAGCTTTGAACGAAACCTTCTCCGTTATCGACTCCGCTGTCTCGAAGGGTGTTTTACACAGAAACAACGCGGCTAATAAAAAAGCCAAGCTTTCCAAAAAAGTTAACGGTTAATTCTTCTCGAGTTTAATATCGACGTGAATAAGCCCGACTTCGGTCGGGCATTTTTTCGTTCTCTTTTTTTACTTTAAAAAATCAGTTTTTAATGCGACTTATTTTATTATCGTACGAAAAAAAGAACTCACCGGAAAAAAAGGTGCGTTCTTTTTTCATCTGATTTATGCAAGATCCTTTTATTTTATCTGTTTATTCTCATTATCTTCTCTATCAATCGGCGGAAGACAAATCGGATATTTTTTGATTTTATAAACTATTATAAGAGCAACTGCGATTCCTATAAAAACAAAAGATTGCCATTGCGACGGCGTAAGTCCCGTAGTTCCGCCCCTGTAATCGGTCCTGAAAAATTCTATTATAAATCTCCATACGCCGTAAGCGATAAGATAAACGATCATAGTGCAGTTAAAGCGTTTTTTGAAATAGAAAAACGTTAAAATTCCCGCAAGAACGAATAAAAATATCGCCTCGTAAAGCTGAGTTGGAACGTAATATCCCCATTTCGTAACATATTCGCCGAGAGCTTCGTTATAAACGGTTCCTTGCATATACAATCCGCCGGCAACCGGATCGGGACCGAGATACGCCCCGTGACAGCACCCTGCGAAAAGACATCCTATTCTTCCGAAACCGTGCGCAACAGTTATCCCTATCGGCGCGAATCTGAATAATTCGTTAAAATATTTAACGTGTATATTATCCTTTTTCTTAAAAATAAAATATCCTATTCCAAAATAAATAGCGATGAACGCCGCCGCGCCGCCCGCTATGCCGCCCATTGCCGTTATACTTCCGGTGATTTTGAACCCTGCAGACGGATTTGCTATATAGTCGTAAAGCGCCTGAAAAAGCATCGCACTCAGAAAGCCGAGTATTATAGCGAAAATAGCCGTAAAATATATAAAGTCCTGCACGTCCGACGGGACCTTGTTAAGCGTTAAAAATCTGAACAGCAGTATTATACAGGCGAGTATTCCCACGGCTATGCATATGCCGTAAAGATGCACGCCCTTGCCGAATAATTCGAATAATGGTTGCGGATGCATAAAAGTCCTCTTATATTAGCTGTTTTATAATATTTTAATAAATGCTTTTGAATATTATTTTTTTATCATTTTTTCGAGTTCGTTCATAAAAGACGAAATATCCTTGAACGAGCGATAGACAGAAGCGAACCTTACGTAAGCGACTTCGTCTATTTCCTTAAGACCTTCCATAACCATTTCACCGATGGCTTTGGAAGTTATTTCCTGATCGAGATTATTGTAAACTCTTTTTCTTATACTGTCTACGAGCTGATCGATTTTCTGCATGGGAACGGGACGTTTTTCGCACGCCTTTATTATCCCCGCTTTTATCTTATTCGCATCGAAGGCTTGTCTCATGCCGTCGCTTTTTACGACAAGCACTGTAGCGGTTTCAATCGTTTCGTATGTGGTGAAACGCTTGCCGCACTGCATACATTCCCTTCTTCTTCTTATCGAAGATCCGTCTTCCGACGAACGCGAATCGACAACCTTACTGTCCATACAACCGCAGTAAATACACTTCATTATAAATCCCCTGATATAAAATTCTGTATTTCTTTCGGGATCGCTTTTTTTATAGTATTATATTTTAAGCTATCCCTGTTTTTTATTATTTTAGCATAAAAACGGCTTAAATGTCTATATTTTCAAAAAAATCGGGCAAAATATTTTAAATTTAAGGATTAAAAATATTATGCTCACCGTTTGTTATATCGTTTTTATAACCTATTTTATCGCAGTCAACGTTTACGGCGCGCTTATGCTCAAATATCAGAAGGACGCCGCAGAATTTTCGTCTCTATTAAATTCCGGCGTGCTTTTTACAGACCCGCCCGCAACAAGTTATGGCGAAACCGACAAGTCAAATATACCCGAAAACGCGAACGAAAACAAAACTTCAGAAGATCGGTCCGCTTGCACGGCTGAAAATCAAGTCGCAGCTTCCGGTACCGAAGCTGCTCCCGAAAGCGAGAAAAACGAAACCGATTACTCTGAAAAAAGTCAACCGTCTCCCGTTTATTCTTCATTAAAAACGGACTATTTTACAAATAAAAAGTTCACCGAAAAGGAAGAAAGACGCATCAGAAAAATGAACAAAGAAAAAGTCGGCGACATAAAATTGTTTTTACCCGCTCTTTTAGGCGGAGCGTGCGGCGTTTACGCTTTTATGTTTATCCTGAAATATAAACTCAAAAGCATGCTTTTTATGCTCGTTATGCCGGTTCTTACCGCCCTCGACATATACCTTGTTTATCTTCTTTTCAGCTGGAATTTCGGTTTCATAGTTTGATACCGTATTTATAGATAATCTTGCTTAATACCGCAAATCTAATTTCCGTATATTTCAGTCTTTAGAAAATCAGTTTCTCTTATACTTTTCGCAAAGTTTTTTAAGCTTTGACGAAATTTTTTTAGAAGTCGCGGATAAGGGAATTCTCATCGTCCAGTTGCCTGTTTCCCTTCCCGGCGTATTCATTCTGTAATCGCCGGTAAGAAGCGCAGCGTCTGTAAGAGGCAATATAAAGAGTTCCGCCTTGCACGCAAAGCCGAGTTCGATAACCGCTTCGGCAAGGTCTTTTTCGGTCTTTACCGTCTTTTTTATCTTGAATATCCCGAGACTGTTCTTAACTCCGGAATAAAAATTCTTTTTATCCCATTCCGAAAAATGTTCGATAAGCCCTATAAGGGTATCGTTATCGTGCGTACCCGTGAAACATACCGAATTTTCTTCGATCTTTTCGGGAAGATAAAAGTTTTTTTCATCTCCGTTGAAAGCGAAAGATAAAATTCTCATTCCAGGATAGCCGCATTTTTTAAGCAGTTCTCTTACTCCGTCGTCTATTATCCCGAGATCTTCGGCTATAATCCTATCTTTCTTTACGTTATCGTGAACGATTTTGAAGAACCCTTCGCCGTCAACGTTTACCCATCTGCCGATTTTAGCGTCCGGTCTGCCGTAGTCGATTTCGTAATATCTGTCGAACCCTCTGAAATGGTCTAATCTGACATAGTCGAAAGTTTTAAGAGCGTACTTAAATCTTTTTATCCACCAGGAATACCCGTCTGACTTCATAACGTCGAAGTCGTAAACGGGATTGCCCCAAAGCTGACCGGTTTCAGAAAAATAATCCGGCGGAACACCCGCAACCTTTCTCGGGAAAAGATTGTCATCGAGTTTAAATAGATTCGGGTTCGCCCAAACGTCCGCGCTGTCGTATGCGGGATAAAAAGGCATATCGCCTATTATCGAAATACCGTTTTCTTTAGCGTATCCCTTAACCATTTCCCATTCGGAAGATGCTTCGTACTGCAAAAACTGCCAGAACAAAATTTCTTCTTTATACTGCTTTTTTACGTATTCCATTGTATCGGGATCTCTGAACTTATATTCGGGAGCCCAGTCGTAAAAGGCTTTGCCGGCAAAAACCCCTTTTATGGTCATATAAAGAGCATAATCGCCGTATTCGTTCTTTTTTACGAATTTTTTGAACTCTTTATCGTTTTTATCGAATCTTGAAAACGCCAGTCTTAAAATTCTGAATCTCGTATTGTAAAGTTTGCCGTAATCGACGTATTTCGAGCCGTCTTCGAAACATTTAAGTTCTTTTTCATGTAAAAGCCCTTCGCCGGCTAAAGCTTCTGGACTTATAAAATACGGATTGAACGAAAATACCGAACACGAAGAATACGGCGAATCGCCGAATCCCGTCTGATTCAGCGGTAGTACTTCCCAGAATTTTTGTCCGGATTCCTTTAAGAAATCTATAAATTCGTAACATTCCGTTCCGAAAGTGCCTATGCCGTATTTGTTTTTCAGACTGGAAATATGTAATAAAATTCCGCTTGATCTTTTCATTTTTCGCCCTTATATTAAAAATTTTTTATGATTTTTATTTGATTTTGATTATGACTACAATGTTTTTTCGGAATTTAGCCGATAAAACCGCCGTCTGCGGCTATCGCCTGCCCGGTTATGAAACTCGACTTTTCGGAACAAAGATAAAGTATAAGCTCTGCTATTTCTTCGGGCGTTCCTATTCTTCCCATCGCCGTCGAATCTTTAAGTTCATCGATATCTTCGGGAGTGAGTCTCGAATTCATTTTTGTATCTATAACTCCCGGGAGAACCGCATTCACGTTTATTCCGGAAGGTCCGACTTCTTTAGCGAGAGCCTTGGTAAAGCCAATAAGAGCCGCTTTCGAAGCGGAATACACGACCTCGCACGAAGCACCCCTTTCTCCCCACATAGACGAAACGTTTACGATTTTGCCGTGTTTTTTTTCTATCATAGACGGCAAAACGGCTTTCGTAAGCAAGAATGCGGACTTCATATTGACGTTAAAAACTCTGTCGTAATCTTGTTCCGAAGTGTCCTGCAATAACCCGACGTAAGATACGCCGGCGTTGTTTACCAGAACGTCTATAGATTTAAACTCCGTTAAAATTTCTTTTACTCCGTCCGAAACGCTTTTCGAAGAAGCCAGATCGATTTTTACGGGATAAACGATTCCGTCATACGATTTTTGAGCTTCTTCGGCAAGTTTTTTTGCGGAGGCTTCGTTTGAGTTATATACGGCTACGACCGCATATCCGGCTTTTACGAAAGCCAGAGAAATCTGATAACCTATTCCGCCGGAAGCTCCCGTTACAATGGCAGTTCTCACTTTTAAACTCCGTTATTTCAACTGTTAAAAAATTGTCTAAAGTTTTTATGTCACGCATAAATACTATTAAAACAATCCGGAAATCGCTGAATAAAACAAAAGCCCACCAAAAACAGTGGGCGACTTTTGTTTATTTCTTTACTCTTTCCATGTATTCGCCGGTTCTCGTATCGATTCTGATATACTCGCCCTCTTCAACGAACATGGGAACCTGAATTTTCGTTCCGGTTTCAACAACGGCGTCCTTCATAACGTTGGTTGCCGTGTTACCCTTAACCGAAGGATCGGCCTGAGTTACCTGTAATACTACGAAGTTTTCGCATTCTACCGAGAACGCAACTCCCTTATACGATTTAACAACGACGGGATCGTTCTCTTTAATCCATTTAAGAGCGTCGGATACCTGATCGTAGTTTAACGGAGTAAGATTGTATTCGTCGTCCATGAAGTAGTAAAGTTCTCCGTCAGAATACGAATAAGTCATATTTCTCGTAGTTATCGTAGCTTCCTGAACCTTTTCGGTCGGGTTCCAGGTTTTTTCGAGAACCGCTCCGGTTACGATGTTTTTCATTTTAGTTCTTACGAACGCCGCTCCCTTTCCGGGTTTAACGTGCTGAAAGTCTACGATCGTATAAATGTTATTTTCGTATTCGAAAGTAACGCCTTTTCTGAATTCGCCTGCTGAAATCATAAATTTCTCCTTTTTATCTTTGTTTTTATCTTAAAAATTTTATTTTAATATCGTAAGTTTTTTATCGTCCCTGAAAAACCTGACGGCTTTTCCGTTCTTCATATAAAGAGAATCTTCTATTCTTATACCGAATTCTCCGTCGAGATATACGCCCGGTTCGACGGTAAAACACATTCCGTCGTCCAAAATATCTCCGGATTTAGGCGATAGTCTCGGAAATTCATGTATATAAAGTCCTACACCGTGTCCCAAAGAGTGCGTGAATAATCCTTTATAGTCGCTTTCGTCAAGAATGTCTCTCGCAATTTTATCCGCAGCGATGCCGGTCATTCCCTTTTCGATTTTTTCTTCCGCAGTTACGTTGGCTTTTAACACGGCTTCGTAAGCGGTCATAAATTTATCGTCGGGAGTTCCCAAGAACATCATTCTCGTAATATCGGAACAATATCCTTTATATTTACAGCCGAAATCCATAAGGATACATTGATTATTTTCGAGTTTCGCATCCGAAGTCTCGTGATGAGGAACGGCGGCGTTTTTACCGAAAGCCACTATCGTGTCGAAGCTTGTCCCCGACGCGCCGAGCTTTTTCATGTTATCTTCAAGAACATCTCTTACATACGCTTCGGTAACGCCTTCTTTAATAAACGGCAAAGTCTTCTGATATGCTTCGAAAGCTATGTCGCAAGCTTTCTGAATATATCCGATTTCTTTATCCGATTTTATAATCTTTACTACGGTGAGTTCTTTTGTGCAGTCCGAAACCTTGAAACCGTGAGATAAAATCTGTTCGTACTCAGCTACAGTCATAACGGTATAGTCTACAAACAGTTCATCTATACCCTGATTTTTAAGAGCTTCGAAAAAATCTTCGTAATTCTTGAATAAAACTACGTTGCACTTTCCTTCGAGAAATTCTTTTGCGTAAGAATAATATCTGCTGTCTATATAAAGAGTCTTTTCGTTCCCTTTGATTATAAGATTGCCGTCCGTCGTTTTAAGACCGGTAAAGTAATATCTGTTTATTTCGTCCGTGAAATAATAAGCCTGATTGTCTTTGAGTTCGTAAAAATTCTCGTTCATAATATTGTCCTTTAAAATTACGGAATTAAAACTTAAAAGGCAAAAAATACCTTCAAAACTCTGTAAATCTACTATATATTGTAGCAAATCTTTAAGCGTGTGTCAATATATCTAAAATAAAAAAATACTATAATACGCCAAAGCGGCTAAAATATCTTAAATTCAATTATTTTTTATTAGTTTTGCCGATAAATTTCCCGTTTTTAGTAAATTTTCGTAAGACCTTTTCATATACAGAGCGTCTTCCGCCTGCGTTCCCGCCGACTCGCACACAATATACGGATGAAGATCGAATTTTATCAGAGCTTTTGCCAGCGGCTCGAACTCCGGTCCATAAATACTGTCTTCAAAAGTAAGATGGCGGATTTCACCTTTTTTCCCGTACTCTATTTTCGAAAAATGCACGTGCATGTCGTTTACTTTTTCGTATCCGAGATTTTTTATCATGTAATCAAGAATTTCGGCAAAATTGTCTTCGGTTCTGAGCGAGCCTTGTTCTCTCGCATTGACGTGACCGAAGTCCACGCACGGATAAAAAATTTTATCGAATTTGCAGAACTTTGTTATCTCTTCCACAGTGCCTATCTGGGCGAGTTTCCCCATCGTTTCGGGACAGAATTTTATATTTTCAAAACCGTTTTCGTATATTTTGTCGCATAAAGTTTCCAATCTTTTTTCGGTAAGAGAAACGGCTTCGTCGCGCTGCATTTTACCTTGAGCCGCCGGATGAAAAACTATTCTGTCCGCCTGCATATATACGGCAGCCGCAGCAGATGATAAAACATATCCGTAAGATTTAGCCGCCATTTCGTCGTCGGGATTGGCAAAATTGATAAAATACGGAGCGTGAACGGATAATTCAACGTCCGCTTTTTTAAACGATTCGCCTATTTTAGTCGCTGTTTCTTTCGAGATATTAACGCCTCTGCCGAAAGAATATTCAAAACAATCGAGTCCGCATTTTTTAGTCCATTCGGCAGATTCGAGTCCGGTTTTAAAACCTTCATCGAAAAAACTTGCCGAATTGCCGCTCGGTCCGAATTTAATCATACAGTCACCTTTTAAGATACTTTTCCGGTTACAAAAATTTTATCGCATATTTTAAGTTCAGATACATCCCCGGATTCAACGGTCATCATATGGTCGCTTCCGTTAAACGATACTTTTATAAAATACTTTACCCCGTCCCTTAAAAAATACGCGTCGTATAAGCCGCTATATAAAACAATTTTAGTATAGTCGAAAAATAAAGCCGTTTCGCCGTTTTTTACGAAAATATCTTTAACCGTATAATAAAACGGGAACGAAAGTTCGGCGTTTGCATTCTCTACATCTCCGCATAAAAGCAGCTTTTTTATATCTCTCGTAGAAACTCTTTTCCCTTTAGCGGTAACGTCGTCTATAACGGAAAGTCCGAGACCGTTATCCGAGCAATATTTTTTAAGATAATAAACGTTCCCTTCGGCGTTCTTACCGAATGTGAAATCATTTCCGCAAACAAAACCTTTAACGTTATAATCGTTCTTCAGGGTTTTCAAAAATTCGCTTTTCGAGCGATCCAGAAATTCTTTCGAAAGCTTAAACGAAACAATCTCTTTTATACCAGAATACGAAAAAATTTCACGACGTTCATCCGGCGTAAATATAAGTCCCGTAGTTTTACCCGTGAAAAAATTCAAGTCGCCTTCCATAAGCAAAACTGCGGGGACGGCATTAAATTTTTTTGATAAAAGAATCGTTTCTTCAATTATTTTTTTGTGTCCGATATGTACGGAATCAAAAAAACCGAGAGCTAAAATGCAATCTTTCATTTTACTAATAAATTACTGATTATTCTTATACTAAATATCTCTGACATAAGTTACTATTTTCAGTTTTTTTTCGTTAACTGTACCAACTCCCCAGAATGTGTTTTCGGAATACACCCTGTACGTTCCGTCGGGATATAAAATCTCGTCTATAAAGTAACCGTCGAGTATTCTCTGCGCGACATCCTTTTCTAAAACAAGTTTATCGAACGATAAAACTTCGTCGGACGGAATTATAAATTCAGTAACGTCGTCGGCCTCCATAAAATCGTCGAGCGTTACGGCAGAAGATTCTTTGAATATTCCCGCCTCTACCCTGTCTAAAGCCGTCATAGTAGCCTTCGTTTCAAGAGCGTAAGCAATATCTCTTCCGATAGATCTAACGTAAGTTCCTCCCTTACATTTTATATAAAAGACGAATTCGTCATCGCTCGTTTTTTCTATAAGTTTCAGATCGATAACCGTAACCTTTTTAGGTTCGAGCGTAAAATCAACGCCGCGCCTTGCAAGTTCGTACCCGCGCTTACCCATTACGCATTTCGCAGAATACTTCGGAGGTATCTGATCCATCTCCCCTATAAATCCGGTAAGAACGTTTTCGATTTCTTCTTCAGACGGCGTTCTGTATCCGCTGTCGATTACCGTTCCCGTTTCGTCGAGAGTATCGGTTTCGTATCCGAATTTAAACGTCGCAACGTAAATTTTTGTTTTATCCAGAAGATAATCGAAAAGTCTGCTTGACTGATTTATTCCCATCGGAAGAACTCCGCTCGCCATAGGATCAAGAGTCCCCATATGACCGAGTTTAGTCTTGCCGAACTGTTTTGTAAGTTTTTTACGACAGAGCATAACGCACAAAGCAGAAGTCATGCCCTGAGGTTTTATAATATTTACGAACCCGTTCATAATTCCCGTTTTTCTTGTTTTAATTTAATTTCAGATACGCTGTTTTACGGCAAAAACTATTCTGTCTATAACGTCTTCCAAATACCCGCAAATCATACATCCGCTTGCGAGAACATGCCCGCCTCCGCCGAAAACTCCCGCGATTTCGTTCACGTCGAGTTCTTTCGATCGAAAACTTATTTTATATTTTTTATCTCCGACTTCCATTACTGAAACAGCGACGCCGACGCAATCGATCGATAAAACGAAATCTATAAAACCTTCCGTCTCGTCTCTGCCCGCGCCGCTTTTATCGAACATTTCTTTGGTTATAATGCCTATGCAAAGCCTGTCGTCAAGAAAATATCTTAGATTTCCCGAAAACATCGAAAAGAGCTTCGCTCTGTTTTTAGATTGTTTAACGAAAGTTTCGTTATAAATAAGATTGAGATCGGCTCCGCATTTTACGAGATCGGAAGAAACCGAAAGAGATCTTTCCGTAACGTTTTTATGCGAAAAATTACCCGTATCGGTACAGATGCCGGTCATAAGACACATCGCTATGTCCTTCGTTATATTAACCCCGACAGCTTTTAATAAATCGTAAATATTTTCGGCATTCGAAGAATTATCGAAAACATAATTGAACTTTGCGTATCTCGTATTCGAAACGTGATGATCTATATTGAAAGTATTTCTTTTTTTACAAAAAATTTCCGAAAGAAAGCCGAGTCTCGCTTCGTCGGCGCAATCAACAGCGACGTAAGCGTCGTATTCTCCTTTTATTTCGGAAGAATAGTCGTTTATAACGCCGAGATACGAAAACTTTTCGGGAACAGGATCTTCGCAGAAAACGTCCGCGCGCTTTCCTACGGATATAAGTCCTTTTTTTAACGCCGAAGAGCTGCCTATCGCATCTCCGTCGGGACGTGTGTGGCAGATTATCGCAAAACTCGACGATTTTAAGAGTTCGTCTTTTATTTCGGAAATTTTAAGATTTTTATTCATAAGTTCGGTTTGTGATAAATTTATCCGAATCAGCTGGTAAACCGCTGAACGGATTACCTTTACCGCATGCTCGGATAAAATATCAATTTTTGTCTTTACCTTCGATTTTAAGGAAAAGTTTTTCCATTTTATCGCCGTATTCGATAGAATCGTCCTGTTCGAAGTCGAGTTCGGGAACGATTCTCGCACGGATTTCTTTTGCAAGTTCGTATCTTATTTCTTTGGACGATTTTTTAATTTCGTCAAACGTATTTTTCTTCTTAACGGGATCGGCCGAAAAAACGCTTATATAAACTTTAGCATAAGATAGATCTTTACTTACTTCCACTCTCGTTATCGAGAACATTTCGGTTATAAGCGGATTTTTGATCTTACGCGTAATAACTTCATAAAGAGCTTTCTGAAGTTCCGACGCCATTCTTTCCGTTCTTGCGGGTTTCATTGTAACACCTTTTAATTATTTACTTCTTCTATAACGTAACATTCGATAAAGTCGTCGTTCTTGATATCGTTGAAATTTTCAATCGAAATACCGCATTCATAACCCTGAGCGACTTCTTTTACGTCGTCTTTGAAACGTTTAAGCTGTAATACGTTGCCTTCGCAAATCATTACATTGTCGCGATAAATACGAAGTTTGCCGTTTCTGACGATCTTTCCGTCCACGACGTAGCAACCGGCAACCATGCCGACGCCAGTAATTTTGAAGGTTTCTCTGACTTCCGCTTTGCCCATATAAGTTTCTTTATACTTGGGAGCGAGCATACCCTTCATTGCTTTCTGAATATCTTCGATTGCTTCGTATATTACTCTGTAAAGTTTTATATCGACTCCGGCTCTTTCCGCGGTTTGTTTTGCGTTGGAATCCGGTCTTACGTTGAAACCGATGATAATAGCGTTCGACGAATCCGCAAGCATTATATCCGATTCGTTTATTGCGCCTACGCCCGAGTGAATAACGTTTATCTTCACTTCGTCGGTCGAAAGCTTTTCAAACGACGATTTAACGGCTTCTGCAGAGCCTTTTACGTCGGCTTTTACAACGATGTTCAAAGTTTTTACCTGACCGTCTTCGATCTTACTGAAAAGATCGTCGAGCGTAACTTTCGAAGCCTGCTTTATACGTTCTTCTTTTTCTTTGTTCTTTCTTTCTTCGGCAACGAGCTTGGTAAGGTTTGCCTGTTCTACCGCATATAAAGTGTCGCCCGCGTTCGGAACGTCGTCAAGTCCCATGATAGAAACGGGAACCGACGGACCTGCGGAAGAAATCTTTCTGCCTTTATCGTCGCTCATCGCTCTTACCTTACCGGTAACTGTGCCGACGACGATCGAATCGCCAACCTTGAGAGTACCGTTCTGAATAAGCACTGTAGCTATCGAACCTCTGTTCGGATCGAGTTTCGCTTCGATAACGACGCCCTTCGCTTTCCGGTCGGGATTAGCTTTAAGATCTTTGATATCCGCAAGAATGTTTATGGATTCCAGAAGTTCCTCGATACCCTGACCGGTCTTTGCCGAAACGGGACAAAGCATTACGTCCCCGCCCCATTCTTCGATAAGGATGTCGTGTTCGGTGAGCTGAGTTTTTATTCTTTCGATATTCGCTTCGGGTTTATCTATTTTGTTTACCGCTACGATTATCGAAACGCCCGCCGCTTTCGCATGGTGAATAGCTTCGATAGTCTGAGGCATTATGCCGTCGTCCGCAGCTACTACGAGAACGGCTATATCGGTACACTGTGCGCCTCTCGCTCTCATAGCGGTAAACGCTTCGTGTCCGGGAGTATCGAGGAAGGTTATCGTCTTTCCGCCGAGAGTTACCTGATATGCGCCGATATGCTGAGTTATGCCGCCGGCTTCGCCGCTCGTAACGTTAGTCTTTCTGATTCTATCGAGAAGCGACGTTTTACCGTGATCTACATGCCCCATAACCGTAACTACGGGAGGACGCTTAACAAGCTTCGCTTCGTCTTCCGGAACGTTGTCGCCGAAAATTTCGGAAAGCTTGTCTTCAGCCGTCTTTTCGAGTTTTAGTTCAAGTTCTATTCCGAGATCCGCCGCAATGAATCCCGCGGTATCGTAATCTATCGAATCGTTTATAGTCTTCATTATTCCTTCTTTAAAGAGTCTCTTAGTGATTTCGATTGCCGAAATACCGAGCTTTTCGCTCAGAACTTTTATAGGAATAATTTCGGAAGTGATAACCGCCTTTTCTATTTTTACTACGGGCGTTTCTTCCTTTTGTTTGTTCTTTTTGAATCTCGCCTTTCTGTATCCCGACTTATCTTCGTCGAAATCTTCTATCGAAACGTTGTTCTTAATCAACGCTCTCTTGTTGAGGACTCTCTTGTCTTCGTAAGACTTTTCGCCCGAACTTTTTTTCTTCTGTCCGTAAGAATTCTTCGAATCCTTGTTGAACGGAGCCGCAGCTACCGGAGCGGTGAATACTTTAGGTCTGTCAAAAGACTTGTTCTGACCGTTCTGTCCGCCGTTTGCGGGTTTATAAGGACGGTTGCCCTTGCCGTTTCCGGCGTCGGGATTTACGTATTCTTTTCTGTATCCGCCCTGCGGTTTGTCGTTCTTTTTCTGGCGGGTTGGGTCTACGTACGCACCCTCTCTTCTTACGATAAAGCTCGCGAGCTTTCTTTCTTCCGGCTTCTTTTCTTCTGCCGGCTTAACTTCCTTTTCGGGTTTTACGGGTTCGGAAGCGGGTTCAGACTTTTCTTTCTTTTCCTGATTTTTTTCAGGCTTCGCTTCTGCCGGAGTTTCGGGCTTTAAATCTTCATTCTTTTCTTCGACTGTTTTCTCCGGCTGCTTTTCAGAAACTTTTTCTTCATTTTCTGTCTTTTCGGAAGAAACCGTTTCTTTAACTTCCTTAACCGTTTCCTTTTTCGCTTTTTCGACGGGTTTTACGGTTTCGGCGGCGGTGTCGGACTTTTCATCCTTAGCCGCAATTTCGGGAGCTTTAAGCGAAGAAAGCTTTTCTTCGAGCGCTTGTCTTAACGTTTTTCCTTCCGCAGAATCGCTTTTGACTTTAGAAAGAAGTTCCTGAACGCCTTCCTTAAACGAATTATCTATTGCCTTTTTTATATTTGAATTCTGAAGTTCTTTCTTTTCAGCCATTTATAGCCTCCGTCTTGTATTCCGTGAAACTGCCTTCCGAAAATTCGGTTATCGGTTTAGCAAAATTTTTATCGGTTATAGCAATAAGTTTGCAATTTTCTTTATATGTTGTTTCTTCCAGCGGCTTTACCGATATATACAACCTTGCCGAAAGTTTTTTTGATAATTTTAACGCTTCTTTTTTAGTATTGTCGGAAGCCGTCGGACAAACGATTAAAAGTTCAGCATGTTTGAGAGACTCAATCGAATTTACTCCGAAGCGGCATTTGTTTGCCTTTATCGCGAAACCGACAAGTGTTTCAGCTTTTGTTTTCACTTTTTATCGCCTCCTCGATTTCGTCGTAAACCGACTCCGGGACATCGCACGAAAATGCTCTGTTCAAAGCCTTCGTTTTTTTCATCTTTGCGACGCAGGCCGAGTCGTAACAAATATACGCTCCTCGTCCCGAAAGTTTACCCGACGCGTCGGGCACTATTCCTTCGTTTGTTTTCACTATTCTTAAAAGGTCCTTCTTCTCTTTACACGCGCGACACGCTATACACGTGCGCATCGGAACTTTCTTTCCGGTCATCAAAGCACTCCGTTTCGGTTATTATTGTTCGTTTGCGTTTCCGTCTGCTTCTTCCTCTGCGGGTTCGTCTTCCATAACGCTCGATTCGCTCTTCACGTCTATCTTCCAGCCCGTAAGTCTTACTGCAAGTCTTGCGTTCTGACCGTCCCTTCCTATTGCGAGCGAAAGCTTATCGTCGGGGACGATCGCTCTTGCCGTATTTTCCGTCTCGCTTAAAGCGTAAACCTTAAGAACCTTAGCCGGCGACAATGCCTTGGCGATAAATTCGAGCGGATTTTCGCTCCAGGGAATAATATCTATTTTCTCTCCGCCGAGTTCTGCGACGATTGCGTTTACTCTCACACCCTTGGGACCTACGCAGGTTCCGATGGGGTCGATCTGCGGATCTTCGCTGTAAATGGCGATCTTCGTTCTCTGCCCGGCTTCTCTTGCGACGGCTTTAACCTGGACGATACCCGACTTAATTTCGGGTACTTCGTTTTCGAAAAGTTTTTTAACGAGTCCGGTAGAAGTTCTCGAAACGAGAACCTGTGTGTTCTTTCCGGTAGCTTTTACCTTTTTAACGAAAACTTTAAGTCTCTGACCGAGTTCGTACTTTTCGCCGGGAACCTGATCTTTGGGAAGCATAACGCCCTCCATCTGATTGGGACCCATTTCAACGTAAACGTTTTTATCGTCTATACGTCTTACGACGCAGGTAAGAAGTTCGCCTTCTTTATCTTCGAATTCGCTCTGCATGTTGGCTTTTTCGATTTCCTTCATGCGCTGCATGATAACCTGCTTAGCCGTCTGAGAAGCGATTCTTCCGAAATCTTTGTTCGGAAAAATTTCTTCGACTATGACGTCGCCGACTTTATAAGATTTTTTAATAGCCTGCGCGTCTTCAAGACTTATCTGTTTGCCGTATTCTTCCACTTCGTCGACTACGGTCTGCGTGCTGTAAAATTTTATCGCGTTCTTTTCGGGAAGAAATTTTACTTCTATACCTCTCGGATCGCCCGTCTGTCTTTTATAAGCGGCGGCAAAAGCGGATTCCAGCATTTCTTTAAATACGTCTTGCGGAATACCCTTTTCTTTTTCCAAATCTTCGAGTGCCAGAAAGAAATCTTTACTTAACATTTTTTATCTCCGTTAAATTTTTTATAATTTTAGCGCCGCGTTAAAGCCGCGGCAGGCTTTACTTTAATTTTTGTTTCAGTCGATCGTTATAAGCTTATTTATGCGTGAAATCGCGCTCTTTTCAATCGAAAGCGTTTCCTTTTCGGTTTCAAGAACGATGTTATTTTCTCTCGCTTCTTTAAGAATACCCTCAAGAAGTTTTTCGCCGCCGATCGCCTTATAAAGTTTTACTTCCACTTCTTCGCCGATATTCCTTTCGTAATCGCTCTGCGTTTTGAAAGGTCTGTCGAGTCCTAAACTCGAACAGTTGAGCGTATACGGCAAACCGTAAGTGGGATCGAGTTCGTCGAGCGGCTCGTCTATCGAACGATGGAACGCTTCGCACGAATTAAGATCTATTCCGCCCGGCTTATCTATATACACGGTCATGGAAGGATTTTTACCTTGCTTGAATTCAACTTCGACAACTTCTATACCGAGTTTTTCCCCGTACGGAACGAGAAAATTTTTAATCTCTTCAACCGATTTGACTTTCATCTTACCTGCCTACATAAAAATATGAGAACGGGTTGACCGCTCTCATACGTTAAGTCTTTATTTCGCATATATAATAACATAATCTTAAAATATACGCAAGCGTTTTTTCTCATTTTAGTAAAAAATAAGCAAAAATTATCGTCAGATAGCAGAATATTCGCCGCCGTACATAATTTTTATATCCATTTTTACGAATTTTTATGCTCTTTTTCGTACTTTACGCGCATAAGTTCGATAAAAATTTCAGCCGTCGCCCAGGCATCCGAAAGCGCCCTGTGATGATGAAATTCTATATGAAAGTAATCCGCAACGAAGTTAAGCTTATATTTTTTAAGTCCCGGAACCAGATCCATCGAAAGCGGCCATGTGTCTATCATGTCGTTATTGAATTCGTATTCGCATTTTTCGGCGGCTTTATCGAGAAATTTTTTATCGAATTCGACAAAGTTATGTCCGACGACGACCGAATCTTTTACGAACAGAAGAAAATCCCCTATTACTTCTTTTACGTCGGGTTTTCCACGAAGCATTTCGTCCGTTATTCCCGTTATCGCGATATTTTCGGGATCGAGCTTTTTCTTCGGATCGATAAGAGTGGTCCACGTTTCCGAAATTTTACCGTTGACTATTTTTACGGCGGCAATTTCCGTTATCTCGTCGAAGCTCGGATTAAGCCCTGTCGTTTCTATGTCTACAGCAACGTATGTAACGTTCAGAACCTCGTCCGGAAGAGGTTTTTCGGTATCGAACATGCTCGCAACTTTTAACGTGGTAGCCTTTTCGGGAAAAACCTTTCTATATCTCGAAGGCACAGGCTTCGGCGGAAGTTTTTCTATCTCAAAGTCGTCAGGAAATTTGCAAAGATTTATTTTATCGATCGTCAAAGACAAATTTTTTTCTTTATAAAAAGAAAGTTTCCCTTTTACAATTATATCCGCTCCTACGATAACGCTTGCTCTTATCTTATCGACGGTGTTCTTTTTCGAAAAATACACCCCGCTCATTTTCGCGGTAGTATCAGAAAAATCTATTATAAAAAACGGCTTTCCGTTTTTCGTTTCCTTTTCTCTTACGGCAGACACCGTTCCCGCGAGAATCACATTGCCGACTTCCGTCGCGTCGCACATATACGAAGCCGAAGTTTCTACTTCTCTGTCGTCGATTATTTCGACGTCCGAAACCGAGAAACATCTTACTCTCGCACTGCTCATCGCTTCGTAATAAACGTTCTGCATGTCAATCTCGTCCGAAAATTCTTTGACTTCTTTAAGCCCGAATTCTCCGTAAAAGTCCGCACAGAAAGTCTTATTTAAAAATTGATTTATTTCTGCCTTCAATCCGTTCGCTTCAAAGTAGTCTTTGGCGTCGGGAGCAAGGTCTATTCTATATCTTACGGTATAGCCCGAAATAAACACGGTTATGTCCGATTTTTCAAGCCACATGGATACCGACTGATAATTGTTCTTAATAAACGCATATATCGAACTTATAACGAGTTCGGGATCGTTTACTATTTTTATAACCTTTACTTCAACGGACGAAAAGATTTGCGGCGTTTTATTGTTCACGTAGTCCGCAATCCTGTTTTTCGCCTCGTCAGACACCGTTTTGTCTGATATAAACGTATATAAAATCGACAGATTATCTCTACTTATATCTATTTTATGAAGTCTTATTCCCGAGAGACAGGGATCGAGTGCTTCTATATCGCTTAAAAATTCCGCTCTTACGCTTAATTCAGACATTTTTCAAGCTCCTCGTAGAAAAATTTTTCAGCCTCGTCTATGCCGAGTTTTTTATAAATCTTACCGTTTTTATAAATCACGGCGTTGTCTCTTCCTCCCGCTATTCCGAGATCTGCGTCTTCCGATTCTCCGGGACCGTTTACGATACATCCCATTACGGCGACTTTAAATTTTTTGCGAACGTTTTTAACTCGTTCGTTCACCTTTGAGGCAAAGCCTATACAGTCCCATTCGCACCTCCCGCAAGTCGGACATGCGACGACTTCGACAAAGTCTTTTTCTATCCCCAAGGCTCTTAAAATTCCTTTAGCCGCGTACACTTCTTCAACGGGATCCGCAGAAAGCGAAACCCTTATCGTATCCCCTATGTTTCGTGACAAAAGAGAACCGATGCCGATGCTGTTTTTGATTATGCCGTCGTACTTCGTCCCGGCCTCGGTCACGCCGAGATGAAGCGGGTATTCCGTGCGCGCTGCGAGATATTCATAAGATCTTATCATCATGTTAACGTCGCTCGACTTTACCGAAATAACGATATTATCGACGCCGTTTTTTTCAAGAACGGCGACGTTTTTAAGAGCGCTTTCGCATAAAGAAATTTCGTTTTTGCCGTATTTAGCCAAAAACTCTTTTTCAATGCTTCCCGTATTCGATCCGACTCTCACGGCAACGCCGCTCGATTTTACTGCGTCCGCAACTTTTTTTATATTCTCGTCCGAACCGATATTTCCGGGGTTTATCCTAATCTTATCCACTCCGGAGTTTATCGAACCTATCGCAAGACAATAATTGAAATGTATATCCGCGACGAGCGGAACATTAACCTGCCTTTTTATAACTTTTATCGCCGAAACGTCTTCTTCCGTCTGAACCGAAAACCTTACTATATCGCATCCCGCTTCTTCGAGTCTCTTTATCGCGGAAACTGTGTTTCCGATATCCGCAGGCTTAAATGTAGTCATTGACTGAATAGCTATTTTTTCGCCGCCGCCGATATAAACGTTGCCTATTTTAACTTTTTTGCTCATACTATCTTTCCATAATCACGGTAAACGGACCTTCGTTAACCTGCGTAATCACCATGTGCGCCCCGAAAACGCCTTTTTTTGCAACGATTCCGTATTCCGAAAATTTACTGAGCGCATATTCGTAAATTTCGTTGGCTTTATCGGGCTTTTCGGCAGATAAAAAGTCGGGACGATTGCCGTGTTCGGTATTCGCATACAAAGTAAATTGCGAAACGAACAGTACTTCTCCTCCGACGTCTTTTAGCGATAAATTCGTTTTGCCGTTCTCGTCCTCGAAAATTCTTAACGAAGAAATTTTTTTGACGATATAATCGGCTTGTTCGGGCGTATCGCCGGCACCTACGCCGAAAAACACCACAAAACCTTTATTTATTTTTGAAATCAACTTTTCTTCGACTTTAAGTTCCGCCGAAGACACAACTTGTATAACTGCTTTCATGATACGCTTATTTTATCATATTTTCGCTCTTAATTCAAGCACTTGATTATTAAAAACACAAACGTATCGAAAACGTCCGTTTTTTGTCTCGTGCAATTACTTCTGATTCTTTTATTCGCTTTTTTACATTCCTGCTCTTAAAATCGGATAAAAAGCCGCCGATAGAAAAATCTTTGAATTTTTAATAAAAAAACGCTTGCAAAAGGTCAAAAAATAAGTTATTATATATTAGCATTAAAAACGCGATACGGAGAGTTATCGAAGCGGTCATAACGAGGCGGTCTTGAAAACCGTTTGGGCGCAAGCTCACGGGGGTTCGAATCCCTCACTCTCCGCCAGTAAACACCGCTTACGCGTAATAATGGAGAGATATCGAAGTGGTCATAACGGCCCTGACTCGAAATCAGGTATACAGCAATGTATCGTGGGTTCGAATCCCACTCTCTCCGCCATAAAAACAAGCCGTGTTTGAAATGCGGCTTGTTTTTTATTTTATTTGATATTTATTAAGGGAGATAAAATGAAAAAGTTAAACAACGAACTTTCTGTTCAACTTTTAATAGCGGTTTTGTTATCTGTCTTGTATGTTGCCGCTATTCCCGTTCTTATAATTTCTATACACAAAATAAAATGGCTTATGATAGTCTGCATCGTTTACCTTGCCGCGGGATTTTACGGTCTGCCTATGGTCTGGATAACCTATGGAGACAAACGCGCTCTGCATTCTGTCGTAAAGGCAGTTACGAGCGATAAAATTTACGATGTCGGAACAATTGCCGTTCAACTAAACGACAATACGGACAGCGTTGCCGCTAAAATCAGAAAATGTATAGATAAAGGGTATATAAACGGTTTCTTGTTCGACGGTAAAACGCTTGAAGTCAACGAAAGAAAAGCCAAAATTTCTTCAAGAAAGTGCCCTAACTGCGGTGCGCCGTTAGTCGAAAAGAACGGAGTTTTGTACTGCAAATACTGCAATTCGGAATATCATAAAGACAACTAAATTTTAATTTAAAGAAAAGCTGCGGATCGAGTGTCCGCAGCTTTTTGTATGTTTTCCTTTACAACTTAATAATTTTCGGCATGAATCTCGAAATATGCCTGCGGATGAACGCAGACCGGGCAAACTTCGGGAGCCTTTTCACCTATAACTATATGCCCGCAATTACGACATTCCCATATTTTTACGCTGCTTTTTTTGAATACTTCAAGTGTTTCGATATTTTTAAGGAGCGCACGGTAGCGTTCTTCGTGGCGTTTTTCGATAGCTCCGACCATACGGAATTTAGCTGCGAGTGCGGTAAAGCCTTCTTTCTCCGCCGTTTTTGCAAAATTTTCGTACATATCGGTCCATTCATAGTTTTCTCCGTCGGCAGCCATTGCAAGATTTTCGGCGGTATCACCTATTCCGTTCAATTCCTTAAACCATAATTTAGCGTGTTCTTTTTCGTTGTCGGCGGTTTTTAAGAACAATTCCGCAATCTGTTCATATCCGTCTTTTTTCGCTCTCGAAGCAAAATAAGTATACTTGTTTCTCGCCTGCGATTCTCCGGCAAAAGCTTCCAGAAGATTCTTTTCCGTCTGAGTTCCCTTGTATTTGTTATCCATTTTTTCTCCTTTGGTTGATTTTTTTTATTTTGTTTAAGAAGCCTCCGCTTCCGTTTTTTTGTTTTTTCGTGTTTTAATATGCTTTTCAAAAACCGTAAACAGCGCCGGATACCCCGCTGTAATTATAAGAAACGTGAAAAAGTATTTAAACATTTTCCCGAAATGCTCTCCGAGCGGAGAAAGTATAAAAGGAAAAACCACGGCATAGAGCGGTAAAACGATAGCAAATCCTATTACAAACCTTAATACTTTGTTTCTAAAACTTATGTCTGTGCCGAATTTTATAAATCTTCGTTCGATAAGCCATCCGCTTAAAAACCCGTAAGCCACGCCACACATTCTGAAACAATCCGTCTTCATTTTTTCGGGATCGACAAGAACGCTGCCGTCCGGAAGATAATCCACGGGATAACTTTTAAGTGAACAAAAAATAAGCGAAGCGACGGTTAAAATCATTCCGACTATAACGACTATATAATCATTTTCGGGATGAATTTCAAGATATCTGAATATTGCCGAAACGCCCGCAAGAACAAGACTCGAAACTAAAAGAGCGACCAGAACGTCGGGCAAACTGTGCACGCCTACCCAATTTCTCGCAAATCCGGTGAATAATATCATAAAAGCACAAATCGCAATTACCCATTTTCGCTTTCGCTGCCATAACGCAAAGCTTCCGTAGAGAGAAACCGCACTAGTCGTATGTCCGCTCGGGAACGAATATCCCGTGGCTCCGGGCACTGCTTTAGAAAAAGGAATTATACGTGAGTCTTTTATGAACGGTCTGTATACGCATGCGGTGTTTTTTATCGTCTGATTCACGTTTGCCGCCGCAGCATAAGACATCATCATATAAGCTCCGGCGTTTTTATTCACGCACCAATAAAGCAGCGCGGGAACAACCATTCCCATCGCTCCGGACGTAAGGTCCGAAATATAAAATATAGCGTAAGTCAGCCATTCGCCTACCGACTGCCTTAATCCTTGCAAAAAAAGGAGATAATTCAACTTTTCACCGCGTTCGTAATATTCTTTTTTTAATTATACCACACAAAATGCACAATCAATATGCATAGGGATTTTTCTTTCTTTTTAGATAGTGGCGCGGCTTTCATTGTCACGCCACTTCTATTATTTTGGTTTTGTCTGTTTTTACAGGCTCATTGTCGGCGTTCGGAACGCTTACTGTTCCAATGCAGTTATAGACTATCTTCACTTTCTGCGTTTTTACACCGTCAATTTTTTCGGCTTCATAAGCGATTATCTTCTCCACAAACGTTCTTATGATTTCGGCGTTCAGTTCCTTGATGTCGGAATACTTGTTTACCAACTTCATAAACCGATCCACGCTTTCGTCCTCTTCTCGAACGGCAGATATTTCATCTTTCAGCCTTTGAGC
>CABTOK010000008.1:0-167469 GCA_902486425.1 uncultured Eubacteriales bacterium
ATCACGAAGAGAACGGTCATCTATCGCGGAGAAAATGCAACTCTCGAAAACGGAATCGAATACAGAAATGTCGAAGAGTATTTGAAATCGCTCCGTTGAAATCGCGAAGTGCGTGGTTCGAAAACGGAACGGAAAAAGCGAGAAAACTGAAAAACGAAAATTCAAAACGGCTGATAAAATCAGTTTTTTTGGGCAACGCAGCCAAGCAAAAAGAGATAGTAATTAACTATCTCTTTTTATTTGTATTTTAATATAAAATAGCTACAAAAGTATTTTGATAAAAAGCCGAGTTTCTAGTTGTTGCCGACTCGCGTATGTCCTGACAGAGGCGGACTTTTTAGCAGTACAAAAAAACTACAAAAGCGGCAGCAAAAAACCGAAAATATAAATTAAATAAAAAAATTTTAAAATTTTTTAATAATGTGTCACAAAACGGCGTTTTCATGTCGTCTTATAAGTGAAAGGGTAAACCAGATTATAAGACAGCTTATCCCTGTCATTCTTATTATAAAACAGATCATTCTTAATAATTTCCTTTTCCTTTCCTTAACGGAGATCCGCGCGGAGTATTGCTTATTTCTGTTGGTAATATAACCAACCGGGTTTCCGTTAAGGAATTAAGGGAAAAACGATTTTATTTTTATATATAAATTAAATGGTGTTTACGCTACAAGGCGTCGAAAGAAAGTACCAGGGGTAAAAGATATGTGATTTTAAAATGGTAAAACAGAGTAGGGGATTCAGCAAAATAGTTATAATGTATTATTTTTGCCAAACAGCAGATTATGCAGGGAAAATCGTAAAACGGCAAAAATAGTATTATTCGGGGAATTTTATTTTTTGAGATTATAACGTATCTAACTTCGATAATGGCGAAGTTTTAAAACAAAAAAAGACAGGTTAAAAAGGTATGATAAACAAAAGCAAAATTAAAACATGTATAATATTCGCAATAATATTGACGATACTTACCGGACTATTCGGTAAATCGATAAATAAAGCATATGCGGCTGAAATTTCTTCGATAAATACGGCTTACCCGTATGACGAAGAATATTTCGACCGATTCACGGATAGCGATTCATTATTGAGCTTACAATCAGAACAACAAACGGGAACTATACAGGATTATAAAAAATCGCTGTATAGTACGGGAATTAAATCTTATACGACCGATACAAATTGTGCAATTTTTAATGTCGATAGAGACGATCCGATCATAAGGATTATTCCGCGTGAACTTTTTGAGAGAAGAGGTACTTATTTACATATAGGAAGAGAATACGGGTTTTACGTTAATACGGAAAAACTTAACGAAAATGCAAATAAAAGCGTTGCGTTTGTATTTGATATAATTAAATATCCTTTGAACAACAGTAATTATCCTAGCCAATATGTTATTGAAATCAGACCTCTATTCCAATATAAATATTATTATTTAACAGATAATAACGGTTTTGACGCAAGTAATACTGAATTACAGTATAAGACAAATGATTCGTTATCGTCTATAATTGTTCCCGCACCGACTTTATATAAAAGTATAATTGACAAAAAGCTGACAGTTAATTTTTATGAGACGAAACAATATTTTCTTAAGGATATTTCATTCGGATTGGGACTGGCAAATGAACAAGAATTGAATATCGGAGATAGAAAATACAATAAAAACGACGACAATGGTTCCTTCATTACAAGAGCTGACGTTGTTTTTTCCGGAGTAGGAAATCAAAGTAAATTGTCTTCCACAATTGTCTCCACGGTAAAGTTTTGTTTGGGATTTGTCGACGGAGTAGGAGTAATTATATCTGTTTATGATTTATTAAAAGAGTTAGTGCAGAATATTGCCTGCGATTTCAGAAACGATATTGAAAACGGCGATTATTACAGTACTCAATATTATAACAGCAAATCTGAACAATTACAAAATTATTCTAACTTAAATAAAGCTGCCGTAGCCGAAGTATTATCTGAGGATAAAAATCCTTTGTTATTCGGTCTTACAAAAGACGATAATTACGTCAGGGGAAGCTTCACATTAGGGATGACCGATGATTGGTATACGCGCGTATTTGATATAATAAAATTAAGCGTTGTTACCGAGGCTACTGATGCATTAGGAGAGTCTACAATCACGTCGTGTACAACGGCGGAAAGAAAAACAGAAAACAATGTCAGGACTTTACAGACAAAGGAATTGCCGTTGGAAAATACTAAGGATGTCTATATGCTTCCCAAAGGTATAACGGAATTTTCATTCCGGGCAGATTACTCCGGCAATTATAAAATGTTGATTCCGGATGCGAATAAAATGACTTTAACTGCAGACGATGTCCCGATAACATTTTCAGGTAACGCGGCAGACGTATATTTGCAAAAAGGTGAACATTCCGTTGTTATTCGTAATAAATTAAACGAGAGGGTTATATCTACTTTAAAAGTAGAACCCGAAACATTAACTGCCGATACTGAAAAACATACGATTTTATTAAAAGCAGGCGAAGAGCTTGTGATAAAGGTGAAAAGTTTATCGACAATTAAACAATTAAAAACGAATAACGACGAAATCCTTATAAAAAGTATATATACGCGCGCCGAAAATAAATGGAAAGATTACGGGTTGTACGGAGAAATAAAACCCGCAAGTAGTCTAACGTATCCATTTAAAGGCGGAGATTATTATTTTATATTAAAAAATATATCGACGACAGCCGCAACATGTTCGTTCGATATCGGTGATCCCCCGATTCTTCCTGAAAACGAAGAATTGTCTGTGAAAACAAACGATAATTATACATATGTAAAATTCACGGGCGACGATACAGGCGGAGAGTATATTTTTACCGCTACAGATATGTCGGACGTTTCTGTAACGGCAATAAAAGAAGAATCAGGTCTTTTAACAAGTATCGGTACGTTTTATCCGGGACTATTTTATAAATTAGGAGTTTCCGCAAATGAAACCGTGTATATCGGTATAAAAAACGGCAACGCTAATAATAAAATTATTATAAAAAAGGAAGTAAACAGCTATTATTGGGACATTCAAGAAAAAAGCGAAAAATCCGAAAGAATAAGCAACAACTCAAGTTATTATGTGGTTAGAGGAAAGGAATACACACTCAATTTATATATAAATGATGCTTTGGTTTCTAATATAGACTTGAGTGTTGATGATCAAGGTACGGCATTCGACGAGAAAGGTTATGGCTTTATTTTTTCGAATAAGAAGGTAACTGTACCCAAAGATAGTCCTATCGGAGGTAACGGAGTTATTGTCTATGCTGGAGTTAAGCAAAATGATATTAGTTGGAATGTTGCAAGAATAAAGTTAATTCCTAAACTTGAAGATTTTGATATAGTTGTCGGGTTAACGAATGGTGACTCTATGGTATTTCAATATGGATATGTTCCAGAATATGTAACGGGATTTGAGTATACTATATATCCTCTCGGTGGAACATTTAAAAAAGATATTGAAAAAAAACCTGGTGTTATATCTGTACCTCTTGTTGACTTTACTGAAAAATACAAAAGCTTAGTAGAAGGAAAAGATGAAAAACCACAACAGATACGTATAGATATTGAAAGAATATATTATACGAACGCTTTTAATACGACCGATTCTTTAGACAGAAGTATAATTTGTAAGTATACGATGAACAGTATGTTTGCCGACGGCGACGGAACCGCCGAATCACCTTATGGAATCAGATTCTCACGTCATTTCAAAAATATCGCGAAAGTAAACGGGAAAAATTATATTCTTAAAGAATATCTTTCATTTGACAAATTGGAGGACTTTTTCGAATTTGCAAAGGGCGGAGTTTTTGACGGAAATAACTATGAAATTACAATTAACGAAGATGTTGACAGTTATAAAGAGAATATCGGTTTGTTTTCAAAAAATTACGGAACCATAAAAAACTTAAATATGAAGATTTATATGGGTATAACATTGGAATCAACAAACTGGACTAATTTCGGCGCATTTGCAGGTATAAACGAAGGAACAATCGAAAATTGTTATTTTGAGAGTTATGTCGGGGAAAGTAGTTGCCGTATAGAAGACGGAAAAAGGCTGTACAACGTAGATGTTTTTATATCCGGAGGAAGCACAATCAGGGCAGGCGGAATTACAGGCTATAATAAAGGGACGATAATCAACTGCAAAAACGATTCGTCATTTTATACCAGCGGAGATACCGGCGGTATTGCGGGAGTATCGGAAGGTAATATCTACAATTCAGAAAGTTCAGGACGTATTTACTATTCCTGGAATACGAATAACAGATCAATCGGCGGAATTGTCGGTTATCAGACGTCCGGAAAGATAGACTCATGTACTAACAGCGGCATAATATCTTATGAAAATTACAAAACCGATAGTTCTGATATAAAACCCAGAATGGGACAAATTATAGGACATAAAAAAGGAACTGTCACAAACTGTGTAGAAGCCGGTAATGTTGATACAGGTACATTGTATAAGAAAAAAGGTGCCTTCGGCAAAGTGCTTTACGACCAGCGCGAATATGCAGGGAACAGAGCTTTCGGAAGAGAAGATTAAAAATCAAATTATATATTGATTTCGGGAATCAAATTATATATTGATTTCGGGTATAATTACTGGTATAATATAAATAAATAGAATAAAAAGGAAAAGATCATGAAAAAAAGAATGAATTTAAGAATATTGCTTTCGGTAATTTTTATTTTTTGTATGACGGCGGCTGTTTTTACGGCGTGCCAAAAGGAAGAAGAACCGATTGAGATAACGGTAATGGACAAAATAAGCGAGCCGTTTGACGGAGAAGCTCATCCGGTAATAGCGACGGCTTCGAAAGACGGCTGTTTATCGTATCTGTACGAAGGCATAGATAACAAATATTTTTCACCGTACGCGCCTTCGCAACCCGGAGAATATAATGTAAAAGTTACGTATAAGGCTTCAGCGGATAGTAATGACTCCATAATAAAGAATGTAAAACTCAATATAGAATTACCGTTTGTATTGGACGAAACCGGCTGTTTTATTTCGGAATATACAGGTAGTAGCGAAAATATGGTTATACCGTCTACGTACCGCGATAAAAACATTATAGGCTTTACCGATCATGTTAAGTATCCTTCTTATCTGTATATAGAGTCCATAAAAGCTCCGTTGACTGAATTTTATATAAATGGAGCCGATAATGACAGCAGTGACAATCAATTTAAAGCAAGTAAACTTTATATAAGCGAAAATACAAAACTAAGGAACGGATTTTTCGGGACGACAGTCGAATATTACGACGAACCGAGAGTGCTGAAAGACGGCGCGTTTGAAAACGTATGGGGTATCGATGAGTTCACTGTTCCTTCGTCTGTTATGAGAATAGAAGAAAACGCGCTTGCCGGATTAAAAGTTAGTAAAATTACGTTAAATTCGAATCTTCCTCTGTATAATAAAAATCTTTCTCCTACGATAAAGACGGTAACGGTAGCCCCGAGTTCTAAAGGGAGACTTGCGGATGAGTTTTTCAAAGACGTAAAAACAGTCGAAAAGATAGAGATCTTATCCGGAGTAAATGTCATCGGTAATGAAGCCTTTTTAGGTTGCGACGGTCTGAAGGAACTAATTTTTAATACAGCCCTCAACTGGTCCTGTATAGGGGAAAATTGTTTTGCCTCCGGTTTTGTTCTTGAAAAAGTAACAGTTCCCAAAGGATTTTTCCTTTTCGGATTAGGCAAAATAGAAATAACCGAAGCTGTTATGACGTTTAACGGCGAAAGAAATCTTTCGTCTACTTTTTGGGCATGTAAAGGTCTGAAAAAGGCAGTGTTGCCGGCTGAACTTAAAAAAATAGAAGAGTCTGAATTTAAAGGATGCAGTAAGCTTACCGAAGTGGTTTTACCCGAAAGATTTGAAGAAATAGGGAAAAGCGCATTCAGCGGCTGTAAATCTCTTACTTCTATAGATCTGCCGGATACATTGCGTTATGTTAATGACCAGGCTTTTGCCTATTGCGATAATCTCGAAGAAATAAAGTTACCCGATTCTGTCGAATGGATAGGCGATAGGGCGTTTTATGAATGTACGAAATTGAAAACCGATAAGCTCCCGGATAACCTTAGGTATATAGGCAATTCAGCATTTTATAATAACACCGAATTCGAATTAAAAAATACGGCTTTACCTGATGGACTTGCAGTAATAGGAAACGAAGCTTTTGTAGAGTGCAATAAAATTACAGAACTGACATTGCCCAAAACAGTCACTAAGATAGGAGGTTATGTATTCGCGGGGTGTTCTTCTTTGACAAAGCTGTATATAACTTCCGAAGAGATGCCTGTTATAAGCGAGGAAGCTTTTAACAGAATGAGCGATTCATGTATAATTTCTGTTCCTGCCAAGTTACTTGGCAGTTACAAGGAAGCCTTCCCGAAGGTGAATTTTTCCGCTATAGAAAACAGCTGAATTTTATGTCGCAGTAAGTATATTTTTCCAAATATGTTTACCGAAATATAACAAGATTTTCTTTTCCGGAATAAAAGGGGAAATTGTTTTATAGTGATATTTTTAACTCGTGCGACGATAAAGAATAAAAAATCTTTTACGTCGCTGCGTCAATCGCATGGAAGAAAAACCGAAAAACAATAAAAAGAGAGTAGAATTTTCTACTCTCTTTTGCTATGAAATTTTTACAAATTCTTACAACTGTAAGAATTTGTGAATGCCGGATTTATTATATTTTTAAAATTCCGAAAGACTTTTATAAATGTTTTATTGAAAATTGATAGCATATATAAAATGTTTTACGGAAATATCATATCTATGAGTTGTCGTAATACAAAAATAACAGCGGTAAATTCTTACAGTTGTAAGAATTTATAAGTGTTGGATTGGTAACGGACAAAAATAAAAAGGGAAAAGTCGGCGGAAAAATATACTTTAGTATGATTTTTAAATGTTATAAGCCGATTTAGAAAAATAAAAAATTGTAGCTATCCAGCATCGGATAAAAATTAAATTATTAAAAAAGCGCAAGACTCAGCAAGTCTTACGCTTTTTATGTTTTATATTTTTTACATTTTATTGTTGTTCTCTTGCATGTAATTTAATACTTATTTTTATTGGATAAACAACATATTATTATTAACCCTAAACCGCCGAGAAAAAGACCGCCGAAAAACCAACCGACTGCGTTACGACCTTTATAGTGTGCGATGATAGGGCATAAAATCGTGCTGATTACGGTCACGAGTATTCCAAGCATTGTTAAAAAATCCATACAATCCTCCTAAAATAAAAAAGTGCGTCAACCGAAATTAACGCACTAAAAACGCAAATTCCGGTTGTTGTCACACAAACTTTAACAAGAAGGATATTTTTGTCCCTACTGTATGGAACTTGCCGTTTTCCAAATTTATTACGTAAGGACAAAAAGAGTATAAAAATACCCATAAAAAAAGAAATATCCAATCTATGTTATTCAGTTTGTGTGACAATTCCTTTATAACATAAATAATTTTTATTGTCAAGTGTTTAATAAAATTAACATAGATAAAATGTTTTTACGAAAATATTCTATTTATGGATTGCCGTAATGCAAAAACGGTATCGCCAAATTATTACAGCTGTAAGAATTTATAAGTGTCGAATTGGGAACCGGCAAAAACAAACAGGCGAAAAGCTGATTGCTGATAACGATAAAAAAGACGGGGAAATAGTTGCTATTAAAAACATGAAAAATAGAGATGAAAAAATAATTTTCTATATAATTCTTACAAAAGTAAGATTTCGCCGAATATCGAAACGTTCAACCGTCATCGTCAAAACGGTACAAAAACGATTTTTTTGTTACTTTTTTATGAAAATTCCGTTTTGCTATTGAATTTGGGAGAGCTTTCTGTTATCATATTATATGCCGAGGGGAATCCCGATTCAAGGCGAATAAAATTTATTTAATGGGGAAATTATGAAAACAGCAAAGGAATTTTTCAAAAAAATACGTATAGACGTCATATTAAGGGCGATATTGCTTCTTATAATGGCGATTATGTTCTTCGCCAAGCCGGAAAACGCTATGGTGTCGGCGGCGACGGTATTTGCGATATTTATTTTATGCGACGGTATTATCTCGATGCTTGTATACTTTTTCACTGCGGGGATGTCGGGATTTTTCGGAACGACTTTGCTCGGGTCGGTTTTCAAAATTTTATACGGCATATTGTTTATATCTGCGCCGGACGTTTCGGCGGTGGCGTTCAGTCTTATGTTCGCGATTTATATCATAGCGATTTCGTGCAACGCGATAGAAGAAGCTTTATACTTAAAAAGAGTAGGCTCCTACTGGATTCTTCCGCTTATTCTCGGACTTATGAGCCTCGTGGGCGGCATCGTAATGCTGTTTATGACGCCCGCGTCTCTTCTTAAGGCGAGCGGAATAATAACCGGCGTAACGCTTTTAATCGCCTGTATAGAAGACGTGATAATCATTATCGAAATGTATAAAGTAAAAAAGAGAATAGACACTAAAGTAACAGACCTTATCGTGCCCGAATTATAATTTTGACAGCGATTTTTTACTGAATTCCGTGTGAAAAACGTGTTGAACTCCGGCGGCGGTAAAACGGCTGTCGGGTTATTTGAGACAACGCTTGTTGTGCCGGCAGGGCGATAAGTATCTTTTCGGAGTAAGGCGTCTTCTGTTCTTTTTACCGATGACCTTTGGTAGATCTTAACGGACGTATATAAAAAATTCTCATAACGGAGGTTACAATGAAAGAAAATTTTCAATTATCATGCGAGTCGACTGTAGATTTGCCGTTTTCTTACGTGGACGGCAGAAACGTCAAAGTGCTGTTTTATTCGTACTTTGTGGACGGGGCGGAATACGCAGACGATATGGGCAGAGATCCCGCCGCACTCGACAGGTTTTACAACTTTTTGAACGAAGGCAAAATTCCCACGACTTCGCAGATAAACGAGTTCGCTTACGAAGAGTTTTTCAGAAGCATTCTGGACGAAGGAAAGGATGTTTTTCATATCTGTTTCGGGACGGGAATGACCGGTTCGTACTATAACGCGGTAAAGGTTGCGGACGTCTTGAAAAAGGAATATCCGGACAGAAAGATTGTCGTTATAGACAGTTTGTGCAGTTCTTCCGGCTACGGGATGCTTGTGGACGACGTCAAAGATATGTTTGACGAAGGCGTCGAATCCGATAAAATAATCGACTGGATAGAAAAGAACAAAAACAGAATACATCACCAGTTTTTTTCGACCGACCTTAAATATTACAGAAGAACGGGCAGAATGTCCGGCCCCGTTGCGGGCATTGCGGCGATATTCAAAATTCACCCGATAATGCGTCTTAACAGCAAGGGTAAAATCATCGCGTATACCAAGACTATCGGCAAGGCCGCGGCTATAAAAAAGACTCTCGACACGATGGAAGAACATTGCGACGACGGCAAAAATTACAGCGGAAAGTGCTGGATATGCCATTCCAACAACCTTCCGGACGCAATTCTCACCAAAGAAATGATACAAGAACGCTTTCCTAATATAAAAAGCGAGATTAAAATTCTCGATATAGGCACGATAATCGCTTCGCACAGCGGTCCGGGTACGATTGCCGTATTCTTCCACGGCGACGAAAGAAAGGACTGATTTGCCTTAAAGCACAGTACGAAAAAGGGAATTATTCAAAGCAAATATTAAAAGTCGAACCGAATATAACGGGAGTTATAAACAAAATATAAATAAAAAATAAAAGCCCGCAAATGCGGGCTTTTTGTCTGCAAAATTTTAATATACACGGGAAGTTGACTTGTATTTATCGGTCGCAAAAAGGCGATTTGCCGAAATTTATGGCAATAGCCGGCAGTCAAACGGAGGGGCAGTCAAACGGAGAGGTAGTCATACGAAGGGGTAGTCGCTTATGCCGACAAGGTAGTCGATAGAGACGTCAAAGAATTTAGCAAGCTGAATAAGCGAGTACATGCCGGGTTCTCTCAGACCGTTTTCCCACAGGCTGATGATACCCTTGCTCACGCCGATTTCGGCAGAAAGTTCCACCTGATTGATGTTCTTTTCCGTTCTTAGTTCTTTTAATCTTTCCGTAAACTTGGTATTCATACCAATATTATCTTACGATAGTAAGAAAATATGTCGATAAATTACAACTGTAAGAATTTAAACCGAAATAATTTAATACCGGCTATGCGGAAAAGCCGAAAAAGTATTTGCGAAAATCATGAAAAGTATCGGGCGGCGCCTTATAAGTATATAAAACAACAATACCGACGATAAAAAGGAAAACCACGGTTAAGAATAAAAAAACCGATTTTACGGTTAAGCGAAAGGCGGTACGCAAATAATTTACTTTATCGGTTAATGAATTTTTATAAAACTATTGACATATTTGATTATCGGTGCTATAATGTAAAAAAACTTACAATTGTAAGAAAATGAAATCGGTAATTTGGCAAAGCAAAAAGATAGTGTCGGATAAAGCTTGTCCGGATACCTTTTTAAAGCGTATCCGGCGGTAAAAAACGGCGTTTTTCAAAGAATATTTGTCGTATAACCGATAAAGACATCCGGCAGGCGGGGTAAAAACCGAACCGATCGGAAAAAGAAGGGGGAAAGATGTATAAAGTTGCCGTAATTTCTATTGCGGCGGTAATAACGCTCGTTGTGACGTATGTTGCCGTCGCTTGCAGGAAGATTCTGAAAACAGAACGCGATATCCGCAGACAAAACAAAGACGAATTCGAATTATATTCGGGCAGACGATCGTCTTCGCCTGCGGATGAAAATATCGGAAACCCGCCCGAAAGCAATTTTTTGAAAGACTTTTTTATGAGCGATCCGGATGAAGAGGATTGCTTTGGCGACGACCTGAAAATTCACAGTCAGAAGTATTATGCGCTCTCGCAGGAAGTAAAAGATTATTACGACGAAGTAGTTTTGTGCGCGCTGTCGGTTAAAGGAAGTCAGCGTTATTTTTGCGACGATTACGAAGAATATTGCCTGCGCGAAACAAGACTTGTAAGGTTCGGTATACATAAAGGCGCGGTCATCTGCGAGCTTGTTATTCCGTCCGCGGAGGGAAAGGCCGACGGGCAGAACAAATATTTGATGCGGCAGAATTCGTTTAAGATAAATCTTAAGGACGATATTTCCGTGGCTGCGGTCAAGGCGGTTATCCGCGTTATCGCGGCGGTGACAAACGACTGCCCGGCAGAGCAGGGCAATAAGGTTTGCGACAACTGTGTAAAAAATAATAAACGATAGATAACAGACAGGACAAAAAACCTTATCGGAAGGTATCAATTAAACAGAAAAAACTTTTTATGCGGCAACGGCGAAAAAGGCGGAATATCCGCAAAAACCGCCTGAAGTATAAAAATATAAAATAAAAACGGGAGTGCTTTTTGCACCCCCTGTTTTTATTTTGGAAAAGGATTATGGAATTTTAGAAAAATGCTTGGTTAGGTTATTGTTGTCCAGTCCAACTAATAGAAGCGTTATCTGTTATTGTGAATACAAATGTTGACGTCGAACCGTTATGCGAAGATGTATATGTACAGCCAGTTGAGTTTGCGGGAGATTTGATCTTATAAGTATTCCAAACAATAGAAATGTCTTTAATCGAAACAGATATTGTTGTATTATTTTCTATAATGTACAGAGTAATTGAACCGCCTTTTGTTAATTCACCAGAAATATTTGTGCCGATAGATTTATTCCAATTATTATTGTCGAGAGAATATAAATGATTATTACTTATTAATATTTCACTTATTGTAAAATACTTGGGAGTTAATCCATATTTAGCACTTGCATTCATAGTAATTTTTACCGTTAGAATTTCTCTCATGTCGGCGGATACTTTGAGTTTGCCTTTATTTGTTATTATTTCCGAAAGGTCGCCGATTGTTATTTTGGTTTCGATTTCGGTTATATATCCGTTTGAATCGGTTTTATAAACGGCTTCTGCCGTACAACCGGACGGATCGGATGTAAACCCTAAGAATTTATATTTATCTGAAGGATACTTTTCTTTAAAGTTTATAAGAGAAGTAAGTTCTTCATATTTAGATATATCGGGAAGAGCGAGCGTTGTTCCTTGTAAATAATAATATTTGCCCGATTTATATTCAAGATCGCCTAAACCGATGTATAATTCGAGCTTGTTGACCCATTTGCCGTAAAGAGTTATATTTACGTCAGTGTTTTCAGATACTTCAAGACCTTCGATATATTCTGAAAGCGAAGTGAATTTATATTCGGCGGTACAGCTTTTATCTGTATACCACCCGTCGAAGTATTTATTTTTGTTAGTATTAGCGTTATAAGAATCGAAGCTTGCCGGAATAAACGTCGCTACCGCATTTGATTTTATGCTTGAAGTTGCCGGGGGAGTGCTTACTTCGGTATCTGTATTAACGTTTACATAACTATACGTTATATTATAAGTTTTATCGTTTTTATTTATAAATTCGCCGTAGAGAGTTAAGTCTCCGTGCATACCGGTAATCTGTGTTATCGGACTGCCGAGAGAGCTGTCTGTGTACCATCTGTAAAACTTATATTCGTCAAGATATGTCGCGGGATTAAGGAAGAAAGAATCTTCATAAGTATATGAAGTCCTGTTTTTATCGTTGGTTATCCCGTCGGTAATTTCATTCCCGTTATAAATAAACTTATAGGTAATGTTGTATGAAACGGGAGTCCAGCCGGCGTAAAGCGTAGTAGAAGCAAAAATCGTTTGCCCCAAAGCCTTAATGGTGCAATTTTCGTCGAGATACCAATCTTCAAATGTGTAGAAGTCCCTTGTCGGAGTAGGGGGGAAGTCCGAAGACTGTATCGTATATCCGTTTGCGCCGACGGTTTTTTGGATGGTAGACACTATATTCCCGTCTGCATTGAATAAAATATCCGCAGTTTCGCTATACCATACGGCTTCGCCGTCAACTATTTTAGAATAGAATGTTCCCGATCCTAAAGATCTGTTGGCATAGCTGTTGGCGCCGGTCATTATATTACCGGCAGAATTTACGGTACCAGACTGATAATAAGGACTGCTTGTTTCCGTCATCGTGATATATGAACCGGAAGTATTAACGACTTTCAGTGTAGCTCCCGCAGATTCTGTTAAAATCTTGCCGCCCAAGTTATAGCCACTACCGGTTAAAGTACCGTTAATAATAAGCTTCCCATCATGTTTGCCGCTACCATCCGTTGCAGAAGTATAATACTTTAAATAGCCCCTTCCGCCAGTCGGCATTGAACTATAAGGCATTGCGACAATATCTACTTTAGAACCGAGATTCAATGTTCCGCCGGTTTCTACCCTAAGAGTTGAACCTGGAAGAAGAAGATAGTCGGAAGCCGATAGTGTTAACTTAGCTCCTTTGTTAATGGAAATATCCATAAATCCTACAGGCAACGGAATAGATGTCGATGTTTGTATAGTGAAAATGACTTTTGATATTTTTATAGGGGAATCGCTGTAATTGCCGTTTACTATTATGTTATCTCTATGATTTACTTTAGCAGAGTCGTTGTCCCGTTGATTAGAAAGTGTGATATTGCAGTTAATGTCTTTGTCTGTGTTTTTATCTGCGATGTTTGTTGTTACCGATTTAAGTACGTATCCTGAAGAATCGTCGGCATTGAACATTCCTTTATTATTGTTATTACTGGATGTTCCTATTACAATTATTGTTTCATCTAAATCTGTTGCCGCGTTTAGAAATACCCGTGCTTTATAAATGGCTCCTGAGTAAATTTTCGTAGGACAAGATATATTATGAAGAGTGTATGCATTTGTCGGAAAAACACTACTGCACATGCTTAGTCCGGCTCTTCCGCCCGGCCAGTCATAAATAGAAAGAGCGTCAAGAGTAGTTGTTCCGGATTTGAGTTCGATAAGACCGCTATCGCCGCCTTTTATATAGCCGTAAGCTTTTATTTCGCCTGATTCGACTATGATTTTTCCGTTATTCATTATAACGCCGTGTTTTCCTACGAGGGTTGTGGAAACACTTTGATTAAATCCAACTTCAGCAGAAACGACTAAATTACCAGAAGATATAGTTAATTTTACATTATTATGTATAATTAAAGCAGCGTAAACATTGCCGTACTCAGTAATGCCACTATCGCCGCTGGTGGGTATTGTTCCATTACTATCGTACGGTACCGTAAGCGTTTTTTCGTTAAGCGTGTACGCATAATTCGATTTATAATCGGAAAATGCGGAATCCACGGAACTACTCAATTTAAGATTCGAAAAAGCCGTTGTTACGTACGAAGAAGAATTTCCCGCCAAGATAATATCACCGCTTACAGCCAAAGCGTCTTCTATTGTGTAATAGCTGTTGCCGATTTTTGCGGTTTTATATTTAATGTAAGTGGTTCCGTCGCGGTCGAAAGTGCATTTATTTGTGTTTTCGTTAACCTGAATATCGAAGCAGTAGTTCTTTACGAGTTTTATTTCCGCTTTATAAGTGCTGCCGACTTTTATAACGTTATTTGGCTTTGTTCCCGTATAATCGTTTCCGTTGCCGTCCGTTACCTTAATCGTAGAAGCGGCTCCGGTCGCTTGCGTATTAGCCTCTTTGCCGTTTTTAAATACAAGGTTTGTGAAAACGTTAGCACCTAGAGTTATCCCCGATTTTGCTTCTTCATATGTCTTTTCTAATATTCCGTCAAATTTTACGAGTTTTGGAACAATATACCAGGCAAAAGTTTTTGTTTCGGTAGTGTTGTCGGACCATTCGTAGGAATTTGTGTCTTTAAGAGATACTGCAGCCTTATATGCGTCTTCTTCCGTTATAAAAGAACCGGTGTTTCTGGTTATTGTCATGGTGCTCTCGTCAAAACCGGCGGGCCTATAGGTTAACTCGCTGCCCGTGTATTCGAGCATATTATCGCCGCTTGTCGGGATAGCGACCTGAATACGGGATATGGTGAATTCGGTCGTTCCACCGGAAGCGATAGAATAATTGCCGTCCGTAATACTCGCTTCCGCAATATATTTGCCGACTGATTTTGCTGTAGCTTCAGTTTTAACGCCATTCACCATCATGTAAATTTTTACTTTGACGGTTGGAGCGGTAAGACCTGTTATCGGATTGTCGATGGTTGCTTCAGGCTCCTGGGCTTCTCCGGTATATTTAAAATCGTTATCAGACCATTTAATATTAAGTTTGTACGGCGTTACCGTGAAGCTTGCCGAAGCCGTAGTTATATTATAGTTTTCGTTATCAAGTCCGTCTGTTATGCCGATTGTATATGTTCCGACGTTGGAGCCTTTTTTATATTCGCCGGATTCGCCAACGAAGCTGACTTCCGGGATGCCTAAAGTATCGCCGCTTATAACGCCGCTGTATTTTATGGTTGCCGTGGGGACTTCGCTACCGAAGTCTATTTCTATTTGGGAAAGAGTAATCGCCGCCGTTGCTTCTCTTTTCGAAACGGTAAAACTTGTTGTTTCGCCGGAAGAGATGTAATAGTTATCGTTACCCGAAGCGGCGGCGAGAGTATAGTCGCCGGCGGTCTTTACTTCGCTTACCGAAACGCCGTCCTTTGCAATCGAAACGCTTAAGTTTGCGTTTACTTCGCTATCCGCTATATTGCCGTTGTCCGACGAAGCGATTTTTGCCGCGGCGGTAACGGGGTGAGCCGCTCCGTCGTATGTAAAGCCGTTTGCAAAATCAACGCCCGACCAGTCGACGGTTACCGGACAGGGAAGTATGGTGAAAATTTTGACCGCATAGCCGTAGGCTTCAAGTCGTTTTATTTTTACAAGTATCGCATAAGTACCGGCGTTTTGGGGGAGACCGCTCGTCGCGCCTTCCGCAAAATATGCTTCGGTAAGGTCGGCTTCGGTAACGGAACCGTCCGTAAGCGGCTTATAGCTCGTTAAAAGAGAGCCGTTTAAAACGCTGCTCGGGAGATCTGCTGCCGCGTTGTCTATTCCCGCGGTTTTTTTGATCGCGACTATCGGCTTGCCGTTATATATCGCGCTCTTGCCGTAAATCGCGCTTTCAAGTCCGTTCGCATAAGTCGAAACGGCAGATTTTTTTGAAACCGCCGCTTTTTTAACGATGAATTTGTCAGCGACTGCGCTGTCGTCGGAATCGGTTTCGGTCTGTAAAGAAGCGTATTCTTCCGCTTCGGCGACTTTTGCCGCTGCTTCGGTTTCGTCCGAGCCTTTGAGAGCTATATAGTTCTGCAAAGTTTTTTTGTCGTAAACAAAGGTGGAGCCCGAACCGCCGGGGAGCTGTTCCTGCTGGCTTATTATCCAGTCGGCGGAACCTATCGCGCAGAATACGCTTACTATCAGAAGCATGATTATGACGGCAAACTTTTTGAATCTGCCGAAGCTTGTCTTATTCGCTTTGCAACCGCCGCGATTTGTACCGGCGGTATTCGCGGATTCTTCAAAAGCTGTTTTACGAGAGGCTTCGTTAAGTTCGTTAATATTACCCACGACGCGTTTTTGCACGATATTTTCTCCTTTATAAATTTTTGCCCGGCAGGGCGGCTTTACGACTTTTGTTTTAACGCCTTTGTCGGCGTTCGGTTTTGTTTTATGTTTTGCGGTCTTTTATGTTTTACTTTTTAAGTTCGATAAAATCAGACCATGCTATTTTCTCGAAACTCTCGCTTCTACCATAAACGATTTGCCGTCTTTAAGGTATTTGAACAAGTTTGAGTATGCGTATTCGTCGGTTTCGTCGGACGAGTCCGCTTTGTTCTCGAGTCTGAAAGTTACCGTAAAGGTAATTTCTTCCGCCGAGTCGCCTGTAAGAGCTGTTAAGTTATTGGTATCGAATACCGCCTTTAAGCAATAATCGCCGCCGGCGGTACCCTTTGCGCACCTGACGGTCGCGATTTCGGTATTGCTTTGTGTGATTACGCAGTTTGCCGGGGGAATAGTTGCGGAAGCTTCATCTCCGTTCGTTATATTGGTAAAATAGATCGAGAACTGTAAAAGCATGCCCTGAGTCGCTTCCAGAAAGTCGCTCGCGGTTTTGGCGTTAAGCTTCACTTCAAACGAAACGTCGCCGGTCGCCGTAAGGTTGCCGTTGCCGTCGGTAAAGCCGGTGTCGTAATAATCGAAGCCTTTGGGATCCCTTAACGTAAGGTAATTCTGACTGTCGGTTACGGTATACACCTCGAACGGAGCGGCGTTTACGGTTGCTTGTATAGAGGGATTGACGATTATCCAGGACGAGAATCCTACGCAAACTACCGCAAGTACGGATAAAACGGCGCACGAAAAAATAAGCTTCTTTGTCGTCATGGCAAAGGAACCGAAGAACTTATTAAGTTTTTGCGTAATAAATTTTTTCATTTCAGTTTTTCCGTTTTTATGTCTGATAGTCGTAGTGGCGGCAGAGCGGTTTGATAAAAGCTGTTGTGCGCGGGCGGGGTATATCGCTTTTTTATACCGTCCGTAAGCATTTCCCGTACGTCTTTATAATAATGATATTTTATTCATAAACCGAATATTATGGTTATATGTATATTCCCGAAAAAGCGGACAATTCGCAATAGGATTATCACGGTTTCTTTATTGCGGGAAAATTTTTTGCGTTTATATGAAAGATAAAACGGACAAAAAGGCTTATAACGTTACCGTTTTTCCTGTGTTTTCATATAGTTCTCTTAAATATTAAATAATAAAGAACATATAAAAGAATATTTATATTATATTTATTATATTTTTTTTACTATGATGTGTCAAATAAAAAAACGACAAAATATAAAAATAATCGGTCAAAATTCGTCACAAAACAAAAAAATTTTCAAAAAAGCTCAATTTTTTGCGGGGGGGGTAAAATGCTTGACTAATGGATTTTTTTCGTTATAATATGTTACTATAAGCTTTTATGTCAAAAAGTCGTTTCCGTATTTTAAAGCTTTTTATATAAAAAGCGGCGGCTTGCGGACGGCGATAAAAAATAAAAAAGATTAAAGAGGTAAAAAAATGAAAAAGAAACTTACCATCACGATCGCAAGTATTCTTTCGGTCATCGTCATCATCGGCGTTGGCTTCGCGGCATGGGTTATCACTAACCCGAATGCTGAAGATACGGCAGACGGCTCGATTTCCGTTGAAACCGTAACCGACAAATCGTACACGCTTACGGCGGAAATTGCAGAAAACGATAAGACGATTGTTTTCGGTAAACCGGCAAATGCAACAACCGAAGGCAAATGGTTTACTTTTGACAGCTCGACGGAAGAAGAAAAGTTAGAAGCAACCTTAACGCTTACGCTTAACTATAAATATTGGTCTGTTATCCCCGAAAATCTTAAGCTTAAGATCGAAGCGGGAACGGTTTCGGGAAAGTCGTTCGTAAAAGATGAAACTAAAAAATTTGAAAATCTTGTAGATACCATTCTTAAAAATCCTACTATTTCTTATGACGAGAAAACAACTAATACGCCCGTCACTGTTACAATGAACGGTGCCGAAGTGGAAATCCCGAGAACGGCTTTCGGTTCTGTTGATACAACGGATTCGGATACCGCAAAAACAGCCACCGCAACTATTAAAATAACATTCGGTTGGGGAACGGCGTTTGGTAGCGAAAAACCTGAAAATCCTTATAACTATTACAATAAACAGGATTATTCCGCAACACTTGCGCAGAATGCAAATGATAATCTTAAAAAACTTTATGATTCTCTTACCGGCGTTAGCTACAAAGTAACCGTTACGGGAACGACGGTGGCGTAAAATAAGGCGGAAATATTTTATACATAACGGTAAACAACCGCCGCTATGTCGCATAAAATAAAAAAGCGGTATATTTTTATTCTGCGGTTTACAAATGTAATACGGCATGGCTTAGATGATACAGGTTCGGCTAAAGTTCACCAAAGTTGCCGCAAAAAAATGCGGCGATAATGCCGGAAACGACAAAAATAGCCGCAGTATGTAAAAAATTGTTGATTTTTGTCATAAGCCGTGCTAAAATATAGCTGAAATAAAAAGATACTATAAATCAGGCTAAAATACAAAAAACCATAAAAATAATTTTAAGGAGAAATAAAATGAAAAAGACTACAAGAAAATCGTTTTCACGCAAAGCGATAATCATTATAGCAAGCGTATTTTTGGTTATTTCGTTAACCGCAACCGGTTTCGCGGCATGGTTAATCAGTAACGACGCAAAAGCTGAAAAACCCGGAAACGTGACCATTTCAAATATTTCAGATCAAATTCTTGAAGTCACGATTGATACCGCAACGCCCGAAAAGATTAACTTCGGACCGGCAAAAGGCGATACTACGGGAAATATTCAGTATGTTCCGACTGATGCCGAAGATGTTGAAAGCTTAAAAGTGACCGTTAAAGGAACTGTCAAGAATTTTGATACGATGAAAGAAATGGAAGTATCCATAAAAGTTCCCGACAGTGTTATCAAAGCCGCCGGATATAAACTTAACGAAGACGGCAATACCTACTCGGAAGACGCAAACTTACCGAAGTATATCGAGTTGCCCGCAGGCGCACAGGATTCGAAAGGAAACTACATTGTTTCCGGTTCTAAAGTTGTTTATACCAAAGAATCCAAAATCGGAGAAAAGCCTGTATTTACTGTAAGTGCTACTGAAGCTACGTTTGAATTTGTTATCGAATTTAAATGGGGTGCCTTGTTTGAAAACGAAAATCCGAGTTTATATCTTGACAATCAGGTTTCCGGAAAAACTATAGATGAAGCGGAATTAGCAAAGTTGCTTGCTATTGCTAACGAAGGAAAAACAGGAAATCAGTATGTTAAATTAGAGGCAGAAGCAAAAAGGGATATTCTTCAGGCAATGAAAACCTTGCTTGAAACCGGTGATAAAGCTTATACTATCTTTGTAAATGCCGCTGCAAACAAATAATTAAATACAAGAGCAAGGGAAAGGCGAAAGCTGCGGATTTAACAGCAAGTTCGAGCCTTACTTTCTGCCGAAACAAAAATAAAAAGTCCTTTTGTCCGGGCTAAAAGCTCGGGCAAGGGACTTTTTGAAAAATACGGGAAATAATCATGTCATCGCTCGATATTATTGCGCTTATCGTTACTATACTTGCGGTCGCAAGCTTTTCGGTCGTGTTTACTCTTTTATTCGGAACGTACGCAAAAAGCGTAATTCAGGGATATAAGGACGGTAAAAACGACGCCGAGCTTATAACCGAATTCGTAAAGGACAAGCAAAAAGAAAAAGCCGCAAAAAGAAAACGGCGCGAAGTCGTAAAACGGGTAATAAGTTCCGTTCTTACGGCATTCGTATGCGTTTTTTTCATACTCGCTCTGGTCAATAAAATAAGCGGAAACGCCACCGTTGTCGGCAACAAAACTCTTATGGTCGTCGCAAGCGGTTCCATGAGCGAAAAGAACGCTAAATATAAAGACTATCTGAGCGGACACGACGATCAGTTCCCGACGTACAGCATAATCGTTTTAGAAAAAGTAGACAGTCCCGAAGACCTTAAAAGGTACGACGTAATAGCTTACGTAAACGACAAGGGCGTGAATATTATTCATCGTATCGTAAACGTCAACAGCGACGGAACGTATACCACGCGCGGCGACGCCAATGCCGAAAGCGACAGCGACCATCCGCCGTTCGACAGAGTTATAGGAAAATATACGGGTAAATATCTGCCTACGATAGGCGTGTTTATACTGTTCTTCCAGTCGTACTCCGGTATAGCGACTATCTTAGCCGTTATTTATTGTATGATAATGATGGATAACCGCGCTAAGGCAATGAACGACGCTCGCGAAGAACGCATGACCGCTCTGTCTGCCGCTCTGAGTCTCGACAAAGTCGAAAATACCGATAATCTGACTGTTGAATTTATCGAAAAATTATATCTCGACAAGTTTATTTATACAATCGATCCGAGCGGTATGGTTACCGAAGAAGTTCGCGAAGAAATATTGAAGGATAATCCGGAGCCCGACGGCTATAACGATATAAACGACTTTACGAAAGAAAAAGATACGGACGGCGAAAAGACCGATGAAAATTTTCCGGCGGAACCCGTTATAAAGGAAACTGCCGGAAACGGATCGGAAAACTTTGAAAATAAAGGGGGAAACTAAAAACTAAGGCGTGCGGATAACTTTCCGCGGCGATATGCGGGCAAATGCCTGCGTAAAAAATAAAAGTTGGTAAAATTTATGATAAAAACGCTTTTTACAAGAAAAAACTTTATTGCGATAGCTCTTTCGGTTATGTATTCCGTACTGCTCGTGTTCGTTTGCGCGTGCATCGACGGTGCGCATAACTTCTTCCCGAAAAAGAATACGGTAAATATTCTTGCGCAGGGGATGAATTTCGAAGAGATTTCGGGCGGTACGGCGGGGTTCGTTATTGTAATGTTATTCGCTGTGTTTTTTACGCTCGCGGCGCTTGCGATCTGCTTTGAAAGACAGTTCGCGATATTCAAAAAAGAATCGCCCGCAAGCGGAAAAATGTTTGCGATATACTTCGGTACGGCGGCGGTGGCGATAGCGGTTTCGCTCCTTCTCGGAATATTTATGCAGAGACCTTTTACCGGCGAAAATATCGGCAAGGCGATGAAGTATTTATGGCAGGTGATTTTGCTTACTACCGTTATTTATATAATGATGGCAGTCGTTATCGGCGCGCCGGTTATGCTTATAGTCAACTTCTTTTTCGTCGATAAACCTTTCAGATTTTTCTCTAATGAAGACGAACCCGTTTTCGACGACGATAACGTAAGTCTCGACGTTACGGGCAGTTTCGACGGGCAGACCACTACAAACCGGATAGGTTCTGACGTTGCGGCGACAAGTGCGCTTCCTGCGGCTTCTTCGGATGGCTTCGATGGGGCTTCTTCGCCCACGGGCGGCAAAACCGTGGCGGAAGATTCCGGAATGAAGGACAGGGAAGAAGTATTCCCGTCGCTTACCGGCATAGACGAAACTTACGAAGGCTTCGAACTGCCGCTCGGCAAATCCGACGAGCTTTCGCTTAAAGTGCTTGCCGATAAATTCAGGCTGTATCTTGCAAAAGTCCACGGACTTTATTTCGAGATAGATACGATAAGATTTTTTATAAGCGGCTTTGCTGCGAGCCATTTCGAGATACTCGAAGGTCTTTCCGGTACGGGTAAATCGTCGCTACCCAGATATTTTGCCGAATTTATCGGGGCGAAGGTCTTGTTTATGCCCGTTCAGGCGACGTGGAGAGACAAAACAAGCATTTTAGGGTTCTACAACGAATTTTCGAAAACTTATACCGAAACGGAATTTTTATCGTCCGTTTACGAAGCGAATTACGCGCCCGACACTCTTAACTTCTACGTTCTCGACGAAATGAATATTTCGAGAGTGGAATATTACTTTGCGGATCTTTTGTCCGTTCTCGAGTATCCCGTTCCCGATTGGAAGATAAAAATTATGAGCGTTCCGCACGACTTTATTCCGCCGATGAAACTGACCGACGGATACTTGCAGGTTCCCGAAAACTGCTACTTTGTCGGCACGGCGAACAGAGACGACTCGACTTTCACCATAACCGACAAGGTTTACGACAGAGCCATAACTTTGGAATTTACGAAAAAGAACGATCCCTTCGAAGTAACGGAAGAAGCCGAGAAGATTAACCTTACCGCGAGCGGACTTAAAAACCTTTTCGCCGCGGCAGAGCTTGACGGCAAAAATTCCCTTAATAAATCGGACGTTGATAAGCTTGGCGAACTTTCGGACTTTATTTACGACAAGTTCGACATAGCTATCGGCAACCGTATACTCAATCAGACCGAAAAGATAGTTCCCGTATTCATTGCGGCGGGCGGCACAAAAGAAGACGCGCTCGACTTTATGCTCTCGAAAAAGCTATTTTCAAAGATCGAAGGCAGATTCGAAGACTACGTTAAACCCGCTCTCGAAGAAACTTTAGACCTTATTTCGAAGCTTTACGGTAAGAACAAACTTTTCCGTTCCGAGAAGGTCATAAACAAAATAATAAAAACGCTTTAACAGATAGACCGTCCGCCGCGGATAGGCTTCGCCGATACAGGTACTGCGGTAGTTGTACGAAGAGACCAATCCGTTATACGGGCGGCGGAAATATAAAATAAAATCTTATGATATTAGATAAGCAGCAAGAGTTTAAAAGTAACGCCGCCGGAGCGGAAGAATTTATTTCTTCATACGGCGGACTTTCGGGCGCGTACCCGCATATAGCGGATGCGGGCGACTTTTCGCTACAAAAAATATCGTACGACGAAGACGAACGGTATCTTAAAAAAATACTTTCGACCTTGCAGGTAATATCTTCAATTGCGGCGAAACCGCACGTTTCGACAAAGAGAGAAGAGATTTTTATCCGCATAGAACAGGCGGGACAGATTACTCCGGACGAGTTTTCGCGCGTGTGCAGGGATACGAGCTTGTGGAAGCGCAGGGGAGTAAGAATGATTCCCGAAGAGATTTATTACTACCGTAGCGAAGACGAATTCGCAATTTATGAAAACAGATTTATAGTCTTGCTCGTGAATCTTCTTGCCGAAGAGATTGTCGAAACGCGTAACGTCTATTCCGAAAGGCTGCCCAAACTTAACGAAACGGGCGATATATTAAATGTAGACGACATAAATTCGGGACGAACCGGCACCGCGCTCGAGAGCCTTAAAGATATCGAAAAGAGAATAGGCTATATAAAAAACACCGATTTTTATAAAATCGTTTCAAAAGAAAAGCTGCCCGAAGGCAGAATTACGCCGACGAATATACTTCTTAAAGACTTAAAGTACCGCACTTGTTTCAAGTTTTATAACGGGTACTTAAAATATTCGCATGAAGGCGAATTTGCCGAAAACATGCTTTCCGTTACCGAAATTTACATTCTTAAGGCGTTAAAATCGCTCGGATACGACTTTAATAAAGTGAGCGAAGGCATTTATAAGGCTTGTAACGATAAATTTGCGCTTGAATTTAAGTTTATTAAATCCGGCGTCGTTATTTTGTCGGTGACGAGGGGCTGTTTTACGGCAAAGCATGCGCTTTTTACTTATAACGCGGATAAAGATTACGCCTTAAAAACGCTTGAAAATCTTAACGAAACCGACTTTATAAGCATAGAAACTGTCGGAATATGGTCGCTCAAAGACCTTATTACCGGCGAAACGCTTTCTAAAACCGATATGTCGGAAGAAGAATTTATAGGATTGTGGCTTTTATCAAAGACAAAGCTGATAAATTCGGACTCTTCGGCGTATAAAAAATATTGTCCCGTATGCGGCGGCGTCGTTTACGATAAGGATAAAAAACTCGTCTGCGGAAAATGCGGATCGGAATACACGTACGGGTTTCATGATACCTGTACCGGCGAAATATGGCTGCTTAAGCTAAGGAGAGGCGTATGACCGAAATACTTAAAACAAACGAATCCGCCGAAAGAGAACCTTCGATACTGATAGAAGATCTTTATAAGTCTTACGGCAATAAAGAAGTTCTTAAAGGGCTGAGTTTAAAAGTTTATCCGGGGGAACTTTTCGGGTTCATCGGCAAAAACGGTATAGGTAAGTCAACCACAATCGACTGCATGATCGGAGCGAAACAATTTAACGGCGGAAGAATCGTCGTTGGCGGCTGCGACATAGTAAAAGATCCGCTCGGCGCGAAAAGCAAATTCGGCTACGTCGCGAGCGAACCGTCCTGTTACGAAGTCATGACCGGCTACGATTATCTTGAATTCATAGCCGGCATATATCAAATTTCGGAAGGCGAATTTGTAAAGAATTATTCTTATCTTTTAGGCAGACTCAAATTCGACCTTAAAGAACTTAAAAACCGTATTTCGGACTACTCGCACGGTATGAAACAGAAGCTCTGTCTTGCGGCGAGCCTTTTGTTCAATCCGGAAATATGGGTACTCGACGAACCGACGGTAGGTCTAGACGTGATGACGGTCGAAGAACTCAAAAAGATGATGAGAGAGTATGCCGATCACGGCAAGACGGTTTTTATGACTTCGCACAATATCGAGCTCGTAAGCCGCTTATGCGACAGGGTAGCCGTAGTAAACGACGGCAAGGTTGCGGCTTTTTACGACTTGAACAAAGAGCCTAACAGAAGGCTTCAGCTCGGCAAACTGTTCGTAGAACTGTACGGGGAATAATTTTATATTAAAGTTCTGCAAATTACGGTAAAGTTTTGGCGATACATGTCGGATAAACTTACGCCAAAGGCAGCAAAGACGAAACGGAGAAGTTTATGATAAACCTTTTGATAAAGGATTTTAAATTAATGTTCTCGCAGAACGCGAAAAAAAGCGAAAAAATTTTTTCCGCTGTTTTCGTCGCGATTTTTGTTTTTTGTTTCGTCGCAGTCGAGCTTTTTATTTTCACGATGATAATAAACAAGGTCTCGACCGTTGCCGACGGTAAAGAAGCCTTTCTGAGTGTGTTTTTGTTTATAATAACGATTCTGATGACGGTTTCTGCGGTGTTTTCGGCAAAAAAGCTGTTTTTCGATCCCGAAGATATAGAAATGCTTTCGAACAGACCTGTAAAAAGCCGTCAGATAATCGCTTCGAAAATAATAATTTTGTTTTTAACCGAAACCGTTTCGGCGCTCGTATTCGTATATCCGCTGTTTATAGCGTACGGACTGAAGGACGGAAGAACCGCTCTTTTTTACTTTACGTCGCTGTTTTATCCGGCGTTTTCGTTTCTGGCCGAAGCGGGGATCGCGCTTTTACTTGTGTATCCCGCATATCTTTTATCTAAGTTCTTAAAAAACCGTCCGGTAATAAAAATCATAATAGCTTCGGCTGTACTCGGCGCGCTCGCGTATTTTTATTCCAAGGCGCTCGAACTGTTCGTAAACCTTGCCGCGGGTAACGGGATGGGAACTCTTTTCGGCTCGGAAAACGTTAAAAAGCTGAACAAATTCAGAGAAGTCGTTTACCCCGTCAACTTTTTGATGGATATATTTATCGGGAAGAAAATAGTTTCTTTCTTTATTTATATCGTTATATCCGTAAGCGTGTTCGCGGTCGGCGTAACGGTTACGACGCTTGCCTACAACTATGTGAGAAATGTCAGCTTTACGGTTATAAGGCGCGGCGGAGAGAAAAAACTTAAAGTCCGTTCCGTTATCAAAACGCTTATAAGAAAAGAACTTTCACTTCTGTTTTTAAGTTCCGAAAATATTTTTTCCTATACGGGGCTTATCATAGTGCAGCCGTTTCTTCTGACGATGGTGTTAAGGGCGATGAACGCTATTTTCGGATCGGGAACGATGGCTTATTACACGAGCTTTATACCCGGCTTCAATGCGTTTGTCGACGCATTTTTCGTGATAATATTCTCGACGACGATAGCCGGCGGCGCGAACAGATTTATTTCGACCGAAAAATCCACCGTAAAAAATATGAAGACCATGCCCGTAGAACCTAAAATTCAACTTATAATAAAAGCGGCGTTGCCGTTCGTATTTTCGACCGTATCTCTTCTCGTATCGGTGATAGTTCTTGCTGCCGCCGGTGTTATAAGCGCGCTTTATGCCGTTTTTATATTTCTGCTTGCGGATTCCGCTCTTGCTCTTTATATAGCGATTTCTCTTTACGAAGAACTTAAAATAAGGCACGGGGTTGCCCGTAAAACGGGACTTTCGTCTGCGACGTCGTATTGTCTTCCGATTGCGTTTTTAATTCTTTCGGCGGCGTTTTCGCTTGCGGGGCTTAATCCCGTCCTTTGCTTTTTAACGGGACTTCTGATATATTTCGCTCTTACGGGTTTCGGAATATACAACGTTTATAAAAAATCGGGAACGTTGTTTCTCGGACTGGAGGCGGTCAACTGATGAAAAAGAAAAATCTCGCGATACTGCTTCTTATACCGTTTTTATTTTCCGTTCTCGCAATGGTTACCATAAACGTTACGTACAACTACGTAGATGTGGATATAGCGGGTATAGCCTGGGATTACGGCGATCCCGAAGCGTTTAAGTTATCGGATGAAGAATATAAGCTCGACGCGACGGGCGTTAATCAGAAAAATTACGCCATAGCCGCAGGCAATAAGCTCGTGTGGAGAGTAGAAGAAGCCGAAACCGACAACACGGATCCGGCAGAAACAACCGGCGGTGCCGGCGTGCTGGAAGATGCGGATAGCGATTCCGGAAATATTACCGCGTCACCGGTTGCCGAAGTAATAAAACGCGGCGACGGATATTATCTTAAAACGCTCCGCACCGGCGCGGTAAACCTTATCTGTTCGAACGAAAAGGGCAACATAAGCCGGAAACTCGAAGCGATAATTTACGATAAGGGCGTAATTCTCGCAAAGACGGAGATAAAACCGTCCGGCAACAATTACGACAAGACGATTTATTACGGCGAGTACGATTTAAATAAAAATGCCGAAAAGGTTCCGGCGAGCTTTGCTCTTACCGTAGAAACCGAACCGAAAGAACTGAAAGACGCGGTTAAGGTTACCTCTTCCGAAAACGTAGAGTATGATATCGTATCGGGAAGAGTTAAGATTAAATCCGCAGGAGAATCATTTATAAACTTTGAAACGGAAGAAAGCGACATTGCTCCGTATAAAACGAACTTCAAAGTCGTCGAAGGCGGCGTAAACGTCTATACCTACGACGATCTGTTAAATTGTACCAATCGTTCGGAATACGGCGAAACGGTCGTTTTAAGAAAGTCTTTCCAGTCGGCTTCGTTTATGAATACCGCGCTCGGAAAGGAAAACAATACCGAACTTTTCGGGAAGAAAGACAAAAGCGGTAAATTTTCTTTCAAAAACGATATATACTCTTTTAAAACAAAATACAATCACGAATATATAGATAAGTGGAACGAATTTGCGAAATCCGACGATAAATATTCTCCTGTAACAGACAAGATAAAAGTCGGGCTAAGGGTTCAGAAGGATTTTTACGGCAACGGTTATACGATAAATCTCCATAATCTTACCTACCCGTACGAAACGGTCACTACGAGCGGCGGCGAAGAAGTGCCTTCGCTTACCGCGGATAATCTGTTCAGGGGACCGCTTCCGTTTTATACTCTCGGCGATCCTAACGGGCTTCCGCTTATAACCGCTTACGGGCAGGATAACGCAGGATTTTATATCGACGGAGACAATATTACCGTAAACGATCTTGTCCTTAAAAACTGCGACGACGTGAACAGTCTTAAAAAGCTCGAAACGGTCGGTACCGTTATAGAAGCGGACGGCGACGGAATAACGATTAAAAATTCCACTCTTACGAACGGCAAAAACGTTTTAAGGAGTTTTTCGTCGCAGAATCTGACGGTTGATAACTGTCTTCTGATGCATTCGCAGAACTTTTTGTTCGCGACCGGCTCGAACGAATATAAAAAGACCGACGGAAGTCTTGTAAAAGACTTTACGGACGGCGACGGGAACGAGATAAAAGCAAAAACTTCGGACTATCTTAAAAAGGGCGGTGCCGGGGACGACCTTCTTAAAGAATATCTCGGCAACATTCCGAAAAATAAAATAGATAATTATCGCAATGCTTTGAGACTTATTCAAAACGGACTTGGCGACGATTCCGTAAAAGGCGAATATAAGGGCAGTGCGGTTATAAACAATTGCCAGTTTTATGACAGCGGCATTTCTTCGATAGTGTTCGAATCGCTCTTCAACGGTCCTTTCCTTTATTCCAAAGCGCCGTCGGAGATAGCGGATCTTTTTTCGGGTTTATTCCCCGCTCCGCCCGAAAACATTTCGGGTACGAGCTACCCGGTAAAGGTGGTATTGTCGGGGGAAACGACTTTTTACGATTATAAGAACTTCGAAACGATGGATATTTCGGGACTTATAAGCGAAAATATCTCTACGCTTTTAAAAGAACTCGCGGGGGACGGTGGACTCGGAGGAATTATCGGCAACGTCGATTTAACTAAGTACGATATAAACATCGACCTTATATTCCCGCTCAAAGGCTACGTTAAAAAAGCGGCGGAAAAACGCAACGTTTCGTACAAAAGCGGCAATGCGGAATATACGAACATTCCCGTGGCGTATTACGGCGGCGGTTCGAATTATTCGGTAATAGAGTTTGCTCAAAATTATAAAAACACGTCGGCATTTACTTCCGAATCCAAAGTGGATATTATGGAAACGTACCTTAACATGAGTGCGTCGGAAGGTGCGAGAACGTATTACAACATGATGCTTAAAACGGTAACCGTGGTTACCGGATACGAACCGTTCAGATTTATTTTTACCGACGATTCTGCTCTTAACATGACGCCCAGCACCGAAAAAATGGCTAATTGGGCGAAAGGAGTTTAAAATGAAAAAAATTATAGCGTTTTTGTTATGTATCATTACATGCCTGTGCTGTTTTTCGGCATGCTCGTTCGCATGGAGCGACGACACGACGATAACTTCGGCTTCGGTCGTTTATAACGAGCAGACTAAAAAATATTATATCGAGCTTGTTTACAGCGACGGCGAAAAGAACCTTATCGAAGTCGGTAATCTGGACGCGATAAGGGGCGATACGGGAAGTACGGGAGAAAAGGGCGATAAAGGCAACGGCATATCCGAAATTTTAACCGAAAATAAGGGTAAGTTTACCGAGGTAACCATAAAATACACCGACGAAGGCGTAGAAAATACTGTGTTTACCATCCCGAACGGCGAATACGTTTCGAGCGTGCAGCTCTTTGGCGCCGACGAAACGCATGAAGGTCCTTATCTCGTATTCACGTTCAGCGGAAATACCGAACCTAAAGAAATACTCCTTCCCGTTCCGAAGGACGGAACGGGAATAGAGGACATAACTTTTACCGACGAAGGAAAGAATATAAGTTGCGCGGGAACGCTTGTGATAAGGTTAACCGACGGTACAGAGAAGAAAATTCCGGTTCCGGCAGCCACTGGCATAGCGAGCATAACGCAGGATGAAGAAGACGGCAGTTATAAACTCATAGTGACTTATACCGACGGAACGAGCGAAACGTTTTCGTTTGAAAAACCCAACGAATGGATGAGCGGTTCCGAAGTCCCAAAAGCATCCGACGGCAAACCCGGCGATTTTTACTTCGATACCTATAAAAAGATCATCTATAAAAAAGTCGGAGCTGATTGGACTGTTGTGATGGAATTCGAAACCGAACAGGACGTAACCGTAATCTTCAACGCAGAAGGCGCGGTTATAACAGATCAGAACGTCCCCGTCGGTAACGAAGTGAGAAGAACCGTTAAGTACGGTAAGTACATTGCGGACGTACCCATACCGCAGATGACGGGCAAAACCTTTATAGGCTGGTACCGCAAAAAACAGGCGGGCGTTTCGGAAGGCGTAAAGCCGACTCTCGGATGCTTTACCGATCTTACTCCCGTAACCGAAAACATCACCCTCTACGCCTGGTGGGAATAGTCCCGGCGAGAAGTTTTGTTCGGATACGGTTCGTATTTATAAGATCTGTGTCGGCGAAATGCGACCGCCATATAAAGACCTATCGCCGGAATCGTATAATAGAAAATATGTGATAAGAAGGAGATTGTGTACTTTTGAATAAAGGTGCGGTGGTTTATGATATTTTTACAAAAGTAATAAACCGTAAAACTCATAAAAAGCTGATAGAGACGATTAAGGGGCTTATTTTGCCCGAGGACGACGTTCTCGAGTGCGCTTACGGAACGGGACTTTTGACGGGAGTTATCGCCGAAAATTGTAACAGTCTTGTTGTAACGGATTTTTCCCGGAGGATGATTAAAAAGGCCGAAAAGAAATACGGCAAACTTGAAAACGTGGAATTCGAACAAGGCAATATTTTGAAAATTGACTATCCGCGAGAGACTTTTGACGTCGTTGTTGCCGCAAACGTAATTTATCTTCTTGACGAACCGTATAAAGCGATTTCGGAATTAGACAGGGTTTGCAAGGCCGGAGGAAGAATTATTATTCCGACGTACATGAACGGTACCGAAAACGAAAAAAAGAACGGTCTTTCGGGGACTGCTGACAGAGCGGGAGCGGATTTTAAAAGAGAATTCACTTTGGGTACATATAAACAATTTATTAAGGAAGCGGGTTTTGATGACGTTTCGTACGAGTGGTGCGACGGTAAAATTCCTTGCGCCGTCGCGATAATAAAAAAAGGTAAAAAATAAGATAGAACCTGCACTTGCAGACCTGATAAATAACCCGGAATAGCGGTAATTTGTATACCGTAAAATTGAAAAAGTGGTATAACGAAGAATATAAGTTCGAAATCGAAGTCGTGGGATATTTACGGGGTGATTCTGCCGAAAATTATTGCAGAAACGGCGAAGAACCGGGAGATAAATACGAATGTACTTATGGCTGCCCCGTGAATAAAAACGGCTTCGGAATCTGTTCTAAGACGATGACGGTGCTATATCCGATAATGGAAGCGGTATGCGCCGGCGGAGACCTAACTAGAATCGGCGGCGAGAGTAAGTATGTGAAAACGATAGTCTGTCCCGACGGATGCGTAATGTTCAGGCTTACCGCGATTCCTCTGGGTAATGAAAACTTTTTTAAAGGGAAATTTTACGAAAAGCCTGAAACCAAATAAAAACTAATAACTTAAAATTAAAAACGACTCGTTTCGGCGAGTCGTTTTTTATGAAGAGAAAATCGAGGTCTTGCTTTTACCGCCGATTATTCTGCCGTGAGCGGCGATCGGGCAAAACTAAATCGTTTTAATAATCTTTGCGACCGGTAAGATAGTCGAGATCTTCCGAAAAATAATCGGCGATTTTGCAAAGATTTTCAAGCCCGATTTCACGCTGACACAACAGGTATCTGGAGAGCGTTTGCTGTGGAATGCCTATCTTTTTAGCAACGGAACTTACCGATTCGCCTTTTATCAGTTCTTTAAGCCTTTCGGCAAATTTCTCAGTGTACATTTATATTTTATCCCCTTTTTTACCGATATTACACCAAACGGAGTAAAATATTTGAAATTACACCAATCGGTGTGATAATATATAATTAGGAGGAAAAGTTATGTATTGTAAATTTTGCGGAAATCGTATAGATGACGATTGCGCGGTTTGTCCGGAATGCGGCAAACAGCTTAAAGAATTGAAGACGGAAACGTCGAACGTTGTTATAAACAATCAAATCAGCGAACAACAAAAAGTTGTTGTTTACAGTAAAATAGTAAACAAGTGGGTTGCGCTGGTTTTGTGTATCGTTTTAGGAATGTTCGGTGCGCATAAGTTTTATGAAAAGCGGGCTAAAATCGGACTTGTTTATCTTTTTACGCTCGGATTGTTCGGTGTTGGCTGGCTTATGGATATACTCTTGATTGCATTAAAGCCTAACCCTTATTATGTATGACCTTAGCCTGTCTGAAAATTATAAAATCGTTTTTGTTTTGAATCATAAAAATTTGCGACTGTTTTAAAAAAATAATTTGTAAGAAAACCGAAATCAGAATTTTATCAAATGAAAAGCCGGAGAGTTTTCCGGTTTTTTTATTTGCGGCTTTTTGCCGATAAAGTACAAAATTCTTAATATTCGGATAAAAAATTAAAAAATAAAAAAATTTTAAGTTAGTTATTGCTAACGAAAGAAAAAAGTGGTATAATGTTGTAAAACGACGGAGATGTAAAGATGAATTATAACGAATCTCAGGAAATGTATCTTGAAACTATATTAAGATTATGCTCGAAAAAAGCGGACGTCCATTCTATCGACGTTGCCGAAGAGCTTAACTACAGCAAACCGAGCGTTTCGAGAGCTATGGGCATACTTAAGAAAGACGGATATATCGAAATGAATAAAAACGGCAAGCTGACTCTTACCGAAGCCGGCAGAATGAAGGCTGAAAAGATTTTTACCCGCCATAAAATTCTTACCGAAGCTCTTAAAGATCTCGGAGTAGAAGACAGATCCGCCGAAGAAAACGCTTGTCGTATAGAGCATGTTATTACGGACGACGTAACCGAAGCGATTGAAGCCCGAATTTTAGAAGGCGGAAGCGATAATAAATAAAACTTTTTAACGCAACAATAAAAACAACATATGTAATTTTATGACAACCGACAGAATGCGGAATTTTCCCGCGTTCTGTTTTTATTTGCTTACATTTTATAAAAATGAGTAATTTGCTACTTGTTTTTAATGATATAAACGTTGCACAACGTATGTATTTTATTAAATTACATACGTTGTTTTATTTTTATGAAAAATTTTTGTTTTTTGCGGGTATAATAATCGGATAAATTAAAATGCGGCTTAAGTCGTTTATGTGCAGACCGGTTACGGACATTTTTCCGAAAGATTGCTTTTTTGTAACCGGAGATAGTTTGCGGTTGCTATTTTCAATTTAACCGGTTTTATCATACGAACGAAGCTTCCGTCAAGATTTATTCGGCTTTTTTTGCGGCTTTTATTTAGCGTAATCTTTTTTATTTTCTTGATTTATAAAGATAATAGCTATATAATATTATTAAAATAAACTTTAACATCGGCGGTAAAAACGCCGTGAACAAAAGGACGAACCATATGAAGATAAAATATCTCGGCACGGCGGCTTTCGAAGGAATACCCGCTATGTTTTGTAATTGCGAAGTCTGCAAAAACGCCTTTAAGCTCGGCGGAAAGAATATAAGAACGCGTTCATCCGCGCTTGTCAACGACGATCTTCTGATAGACTTCAACCCAGATACCGAAATTCATTATCAAACGTATCGTTTTGATATGGATAAAATCGACAACTGCCTTATAACGCACGATCATAACGATCATTTTTATCCCGAAGACGCGCTTATGGCGGGCAACGACTACGCTAAACAGAATAAGCACAAAATGACTTACTGGGCCGGAAGGGCAGCGATAAGACATGCGGTTATCGTGGAATACGGCGACGGCGGCCCGCAGAACTTCGAAAACGTTATAGGACTTAAGGAAGTCGAAGCGTATAAGACCTATAAGATCGGCAAGTACGACGTTCTCGTGTTAAAGGCGAACCATCAGACTGAAACCACGCCGCTCTTTTACGCAATATCGGACGGTAAAAAGAAACTTTTATACGCGCACGATTCGGGATACTTTTTTGAAGAAACGTGGCAGGCTCTTAAAGAATTCGCAAAAACGGGCAAGTTCGATCTCGTTTCGTGCGACTGCACCGGAGCCCTTCAGAAAAATTGGAGAGACCATCACCTTTCTTACGACGTCGACCTTGAAATTTTCGGTCGTATGAAAAAAGAAGGCATCGCGGACGAAAATACAAAATTCGTGGTAAATCACTTTTCGCATAACGGCGGAGCGAATTACGACGACTTAAAACCCGTCGCGGATAAAGACGGCATTATCGTTTCGTACGACGGACTCGAAATTGAATTTTAATCTGAGAGGCGGTCGCTTCCGTTGTCTGATAAAATAAAAAATTTTAAGATTGAATGAGGCGGAAGCCGAACCGTAATAACGTAATAAAGAGATTTAATAATAAGGAGAAAATAATGATATATCAGGCGCACAGGGGGGTAAGCTCGGACGCTCCCGAAAACACAATGCCCGCATTCGAAATGGCGGCGAAAGAAGGATACGGTATTATCGAAACCGATCCGTCGGTAACTAAAGACGGCAAAGTTATATTGTTCCACGACAGAACGATAAAAAGAACGCTGCGGATAAACGGCAACGTTCCCGAAACCGATACGCCGATAACCGAGCTTACGTATGGCGAAGTGTTAAATTGTGACGCGGGATTATTTAAGGGCGAAGCGTTTAAGGGAACGAAGGTTCCACTTCTTAAAGAGCTTTTAGATTTTGCCGAAGCGGAAAAAATTCTCGTCAAAATAGACAATAAAATTTTTAATTTTACCGAAGAAGACAGATTAAAAGTATATGACGTTCTGAATTCTTCTTCTGCGAAAATAGGTATTACCTGCCAGAAAGTCGATTTCGTACGCGACGCGATGAAGCATGTAAAATCCGCTGAAATTCATTACGACGGAGAGATTACCGAAGAAATTCTTAAAACTCTTTCGGATGAGTGCGCAGGCAAGAATCTTACGGTATGGGTACCGATAAAAAACAGGCTTACGACATGGGTAAGCGTGCCTTTTGCGGACGAGAAGCTTTCGGCTCTCGTTAAAAAGTACGCAAAACTCGGACTGTGGATATTGGAGACGAAGGAAGATTTAGCCGTCGCAAAAGCGTTAAACGCCGATATAATCGAAACGACGGGCAGCTTAAAACCGTAACGATATATGATACCTGTATCGTTGAAACGGAGCCATATTAAATAAAAACGGTTTATGTCGGCATAGATTGTATAAAGTATCGCCGAACAGCTGCCGTGCGGCATAAAATAAAGAGACCTGTGTCTGCGAAATATGACCGCATAATAGCGGTAAAAACGTATAAAAACCAAAAAGACGAGATTACTTAATGTTTAAGCTTACAAGATTTTTGAAAGGTTACAGGTTAAAAACGGTCTTCGGACCGTTTTTCAAACTGATCGAAGCGGTCTTCGAACTGATAACTCCGCTTGTGGTCGCCTGGGTTATCGACACGGCTATTCCGATGGGACAGTCGGGCGATTATTCGGGACTTATTTACGGCGGACTTATAATTTTAGGATTAGGAGTACTGGGGCTTGCGTTCGCTCTTACGGCTCAGTTTTTTGCAAGCAGGGCTTCGCTCGGATTCGGAACGAATTTAAGAAAAGAACTTTACGAACATATAAATACCTTTTCTTATGCCGAACTCGACAAATTTTCGACCACGTCGCTCATAACGAGACTCACTACCGACGTAAATCAGGTGCAGCAAGCGGTCGCGATGTTTATAAGGCTTATTCTGCGCGCGCCTTTTATAACTGTCGGCGCGATAGTTATGGCGATGATAGTCAACTTAAAACTTTCGCTCATATTCGTTATATCTGCGCTTATAATAGGCGCGGCTTTATGGCTTATAACGTCGCTTTCGATGCCGAAGTATAAAGAAGTGCAGGGAAGACTCGACGACGTTTCGAGACTGACGAGAGAAAATCTCGCCGGCGCGAGAGTCGTGAGAGCTTTCGGCGCGGAAGAAAGAGAAAAGAAAAACTTCGAAACCGCTTCCGAAAAGTTATCGTCGTCTTCGATAAAAGTCGGCGCGATTTCGGCGGTCCTCAATCCGCTTACCTATGCGGTACTTAATTTAGCGGTAATCGCGATTTTGTATTTCGGCGGAAAAACCGTTTATTACGGGGATCTTACTCAGGGTAAAATTATCGCTCTCGTAAATTACATGACGCAGATTCTGAATGCGATGGTGGTATTTGCAAATCTTCTCATTACGTTCACCAAAGCGTCCGCTTCCGCCGCGAGAATAAACGAAGTATTTGCGGTAACTACGTCTATGAAAGAAGGCGCAGACGCAACGCCGGACTTTAATCAGCCCGCGGTGAAGGTGGAAAACGTTTCGTTCAGATACGCTTCGTCTTCGGTCGATTCGTTAGAAAACGTCACACTCACTGCTCTTAAAGGTCAGAGCGTAGGCGTTCTCGGCGGAACGGGCAGCGGAAAAACGACGCTCGTAAGCCTTATCTCGAGACTTTACGACGCAACGGAAGGTTACGTCAGCATATTCGGCAACGACGTTAAAGATTATAATAATGCGGAACTTCGCAAAATCTTCGGAGTGGTGCCGCAGAAGGCTGTTCTTTTTAACGGCACCGTGAGAGAAAATATGCTTTGGGGCGATCAAAACGCTTCGGACGAAGATATTTTAAGCGCGCTCGAAACGGCGCAGGCGAAAGACTTCGTGCTGGAAAAGAAAGGCGGTCTTGACTTCGTGATAGAGCAGGACGGAAAAAACCTTTCGGGCGGACAGAGACAAAGGCTGACGATTGCGAGAGCTCTTGTCGCCAAGCCCGAAATACTTATTTTAGACGACAGCTCGAGCGCTCTGGACTTTGCGACCGACGCTAAGTTAAGAAAGGCTTTGGGCGTTCTTCGCGAAGAACGGGGGCTTACAACCGTTACCGTTTCGCAGAGAGCGACGAGCGTAATGCACTGCGATATAATAGTCGTTCTCGACGACGGAAAGATCGTCGGAACGGGTACGCACGACGAACTTATGGAATCGAGCGAAGTCTACCGCGAAATATTCCGTTCGCAGAACAAGGAGGATAAATAAATGAAAAAGTCTTCCGTAAAAACAGAAAAGAAGGTAAAAACTCAGAATAAAAAAACCGATTTCAATTCGATAAAAAAGCTGCTCAAGTACGCCAAACCTTATCTTCCGGCAATACTTCTTGCGCTCGTGTGTTCGCTTATACAGATAGCGGCGACGCTCGCCGCGCCCGTCGTTATAGGTAAAACGATAGACTATATTATAGGCGAAAACAACGTTAACTTCGAAATAATACTTAAAAATGCCGGAATACTCGGTGTGCTTATAGCGGTTGCGATAATATTTCAGTACGTCAGCTCCCTTCTTATAAACTTTGCTTCGTACAGAACGATAAGAGATTTAAGAAGATTCGCTTTCAAAAAACTTAACGACGTGCCGCTTTCGTTTATAGACGTAAGTTCGCAGGGCGATCTTATGTCGAGAGTCGGAAACGACGTCGATCAGATTTCGGACGGACTTATACAAGGATTTTCGCAGTTGTTCAGCGGAATAGTAACCATCGTCGGCACGCTCGCATTCATGCTTTCGTACAATTGGCTTCTTGCGGTAGTCGTGGTTTTGTTAACGCCGCTCTCGCTTTTCGTTGCGTACTTCATTGCGAAGGGTTGCCACGATATGTTCGCCATGCAGGCAAAAAAACGCGGAGAGCTTTCGGGACTCGTAACCGAAATGCTTAACAATCAGAAGGTCGTTAAACTGTTCGGGTACGAAAAGACCGCAGAAGAACGCTTCGGCGTGATAAACAAAGACCTTAAAAAATGGGGGCAGAACGCAGCGTTTTATTCGGCGATGACAAATCCATGCACGAGATTCGTGAACAACGTGGTTTACGTAATCGTATGTATTCTCGGGGCGTTTCTGGTTATCAAAGGGAACGGCGTTCTCGGAATGAGTGCGTTTACGGTAGGCGGGCTTTCGTGCTGCCTGTCTTATGCGAACCAGTACACGAAGCCGTTTAACGAAATAACGGGCGTAGTAACCGAACTCCAGACCGCGTCAGCCGCGGCTACGAGAGTTTTCGACCTTCTTGAAACACCCGACCAGCCTTCGGACAAACATCTTCCGGAACTTAAAAAAGCGGAAGGCAATATCGAAATCGATAACGTAAGCTTCTCGTATGTAAAAGAAGTACCGCTTATACAAAACTTTTCGCTCTCGGTTAAAAAAGGTCAGCGTATCGCGATAGTCGGTCCCACGGGTTGCGGCAAAACCACTTTTATAAATCTTCTTATGAGATTTTACGACGTGGACGGCGGCTCGATAAAAGTGGACGGCGAAAACATAAACGACGTTACAAGGACTTCATTAAGACTTAAATACGGCATGGTATTGCAGGATACCTGGCTTAAAAAAGGCACCGTTAAAGAAAATATCGCTTACGGCAATCCCGCAGCTACCGATAAGGAGATCGAAGAAGCCGCAAAAGCCGCGCATATCCATAACTTTATCATGCGTATGGAAAACGGCTACGATACCGTGCTTGCCGACGACGGCGGAAACATTTCGCAAGGGCAGAAGCAGCTGTTCTGTATAGCGAGAGTTATGCTCACGCATCCGCCGATGCTTATACTTGACGAAGCGACTTCGTCAATAGATACCAGAACGGAACTCAAAATACAAAGGGCGTTTGAAGAGCTTATGCACGGAAAGACTTCGTTTATAGTCGCGCACAGACTATCGACCATCAAAAACGCCGACGTCATACTCGTTATGAACAAGGGTAACATTATCGAAAAGGGTACGCATGAAGAGCTTTTGTCGCAGCACGGGTTCTATTATAACCTTTACAATTCTCAGTTCGAAAGTTGAAGTAAAAGTTCCGGTTATTGCAAATATATCAATTGCAAATATATTAGCTATTGTAAATATAAAAAAAACAAAAAGTAAAGCGGGCGAATTATCGTCCGCTTTTTTTGCGTGAAACGTGCTGTTTATTAAATTTATAAAAAATAATAAAAATAAACGTCGGTATACAACTTGCCTAAAAGCATTGTGCATTTTTATCAAAAACGATAAATTGCAATAATAAATATTGACAAAAAAACAGGCGTTTGATATAATGCTTTACGATTTTTGCTGAATTCACAAAAAAATAAAAAACAAGAAAGGTAATAAACAAAAATGTGTAAAAAAATATTTAACAAATTCACGGCATTTTTATTGTGCCTTATAACCGCCGTCGGTTGTTCGGTCATGGTAATAAGCACGCCGAAAACAGCAAAAGTATCTGCCGAATCCTGGGGAGGTTACGATTACGATCTCGAAGAAATAAACTCTTATTTAGATAATCAGAATATTTCCGACGAAGAGATAGAAGGCGAACAAGAACGCATACACGATAAGTACGAAGAGTATATTCGGTTTGACGGAACATATTTGAACTACGAAGAATTGCCTTATTATAGTACTTACAGAGAAGCGTTTCCGCCTTTCCCTTACGAAGAGATCGAGAATAACGACGATATATATATTGATTATTTATATTCATTGGGATTGGACGAAGAAGATATTCGGAATATTATAGAAGAACGTAATTTAATCGAAAATATCGATCTTATGAATGAAGCCGTAACAAACGAAGAAGGATATATAGATGGCGACGAGTTAATATTATATGATTTGGATGCGGAAAATTATGCCAGATGGAGAGCATGGAATTTTAAACTCAAATGGTACATGCTTTCAGTAAATTTCGATGCAGATTTTGCCATTGTTTTTTCAGTACTTTTTCTTGCTGCAAATATTTTTTTAGTAGGGCTTGATCTTAATGATCTTACAAAGGCAATAAAAAATGGAGATATACAAGATCTGCTAATGCAGGCATTTTTTTATATACCTGATGAACTTGCCGCACAGCTCGTTGCTCTAAAAAGTAATGAAGCTCTTTCTTATTTAATTACTATTGTTCCTGATATTGTTGATGTATTAACTTATAGGGGGAAAATTTTGAAAAAGATAATAAGAGTAGTAGCAAAAAGAGTTTTGCCGGGAATAAAAGATTGCCTTATAACGTTATTTTATGGCTTAATCGAAAATAAAGGATGCGTTATTCAGCTTTGTTGGTTTCCTTATAAAACTAAGATAGGATTAAAAATACAACCTTTATGATGGTATTGAAAATAATTTGTCTTGCAATAACCGTGATAACTTGTGTAGTTAATATTGTTTGTCTTGTAAAATTTTGCAAGGGATTCATGGGCAAATTCAATAAAATTTACGCTACGTACGGACTTGACGAAAATGAAAAATACAAAGGCTATGACTTTGATGATAATACAGTCGAAAAATTGAAAAGAACGGAAGTTATTTTAAAAATTTTATTTCAACAAATTATAATAAGCGTTCCTTTATCGATCGTAGGTATAGCTGCATTTGCTTTCGGCATTTACGGAATCGGAAGCATGAAATGCTTTACTGTTTTTGTTTTGGCAGGATTTATATGCTATTTTATATCGATGATGGCATCCTTATATCTGATTAAAAAACTTGCTAAAAAAACGGATACATATCTTTATGTAGGAAGAATGATGGGAAGAGGACGTTATGAAAGCATAAGCGAGAGCTGTGTTATTTCGTTCTTTGTTTCTTTCCATCTCGGAGCGGTTATAGGAATAATTCCGATAATATTAGGGTTGTAAATGATAGTATTGAAAATAATTTGTCTTGCAATAACCGTGATAACTTGTGTAGTTAATATTGTTTGTCTTGTAAAATCAACAAAAAATTTTTCAGATAGGTTTTACAAAAAACTTGGAAATTACGACGACAGAAAGCTTGAAAGATATAAAAACGGATTATACGATTATTCAGATATACAAATGGAAGCTCAGAAAAGAGATGATGTTTTCTATTTGATGCTGTTAAAGCAATTTTTAATATCTTTGCTTCTTTCTGTATGCGGAACGATAACGTTTTTCTTCGGAGCGCATAATTTTGCAAAAACAACTGACTATATACCGGCGTGTATGTGGTCATTATTGGTAATATTTTTCATTGTGTTACTTATACTTATGGTTATTTATATAAAAAAGGCAAAAAAATTGAATATACGATATATTCCTAAATATTCCCCGGGATTAGGAGGGGTAATCGTTCCGGCTGATTTGATATTTTATCTATCTTTATGTATTTCTCTTAGCCTCGGAACAGTTATAGGAATAATTCCGATAATATTCGGATTTTAAAATACAAACGATATGAAAATACTGAAAATTTTATTACTTATTTTCAGTTTTGTTGGTTTCCGTATAATACAAAGTGGGGAGTAAAGATTCAGCCGTTATGATAAAAGCGTTAAGCGTAATAAGCCTTATAGCGTCCGCGTCGGCGGCAGGTTTAAATATCGCGTATCTTATAAGATCCCTTAAATCGTTCCGGAAAGACTTTTATAAAAAATATGAAAGCTACGATCTGAAAAAAACCATAAAGTTCAAAAAAGAGGTAAACATAATATACGAACACAACGATAAACAAATCGAAATGCTGAAAAAGAGCGATATAGTCTCTCTTATCTTATTAAAGCAAGCCGCCGTATCTTTTGCGATTGCGGCATGCGGCGTAACGCTGTTCTTTTTAGGGGCGCATAACGTTGCAAAAACAGACAGATACTTTTCTGTTTTCGCCTGGTCGGCATTGGCGGCGTTTTTGATTACGTTTCCGCTGCTTATGGGGTTTTATGTAAAAAGGATAAAAGAATTCAATATAAGGGGCGTCTTCAAAGATCACCCCGGATATTTTTTCTATGAAATCCCGTATTTTCAGATAGGAACGCTTTGTTTTACGATTTCTTTCAGCGTATCTGCGGTAATAGCGACGGCGCACATCTTGTTCGGTTTTTAAAGGCTTATTCGGTAAAGCCGAAAATAATTTGCCCAAACGGAATTATAAAAATAAAAAGAGCTAAAAGGAGCGGCCAAAGCAGCCGCTCCTTTTATTATAAAAAAGTTATAGGGGTAGAATAATCCGGGGGAATCGGGAATTATTTGTTAAACGTCTTTTGAACGAGAAGTCCGTTAAGAAGGGCAGCGAATTTGTTGAGATGAGCGAGCGGACGACCGGGATAATACTTTTCGATATAAGCGAGATAGTCTTTCGAAGTATTCATTATCATGCCGGTAATGTAAGATTCGCCGTATCCGGTATAGTCGGGGATTTCCCAGTTGGTCGCTTCAAAGTAAAGGTAAGTAACCCCGACGTTTTTGAAACCTTTGTGGTCGCTCCAGTCGCCGGTAGTAGGCGTTGCGTAATCGGGATAGGGAGTGTCGTAGTTTTCGGGAGCGAGATTATCCCAGGACCACGGGTTGCTCTTGAAGCTTAAGCCGAGCGATTCCGCAACCTTCATTGCGTTGTCGTAAGCTTCCGTTTTGGAAACGGTCTTTGTTTCGTTGTCCTGAACGCCGCCGTAAAGGTAGGTGTAATCTCCGCATACGAGCGAGTCCATGTTGATCATGTATAAGGTGTTTGCGATTTCTTCTTCCGTCATCGCATTGGCGTATGCGGTAGAACCTATGCAGCCGATTTCTTCGGCGGTGAAGAATATGAACTTGATTGTGAAGATTGTCTGAACGTTCTGGAATTTCATCGCGGTAGAGAGTCCGAGAGCAACGCCCGAACCGTTGTCGCCGGTGCCGTCACCGTCATAGTGCATGCCTACGATTATGGTCTTTTCGGTATCGCCGGGTTTGGTTACGATAATGTTTTCGGATATAGCGGTGACTTTGGTGTAAGTTCCGTTTTCGTCTTCGGTATAAACTCTCTTGTTTTTCGTGTAAGATTTACCGTCGGTCGTGTAAGACTTTACCGCCGAAAGCGATTCGGCGAGAGTCGCCTTTTCCGCATAGGTCGAAAGTTCTACTTCCTGATAGGTTATATCCGATTCCGAATATCCTGCGGAAAGAAGATTTTCTTTAATCCAGTTCTGGGTATCTTTGAAATTTTCACCCGAGTAGCAGTCTCTGTCGCTTAAGTTTTTGTCGATATATTTAAGTTTTTTGTAGCTGTCGAGTCCTAAAGGCGAAACTTCGCTTATAGTGTCGTTCATATAGGCGAGCTGATCTTTGAGCGAATTGATCTGTTCGTTGAGTTTTTTTACTTCGTCGTTCGTCGCCGAAGTTCCGCTCATATCGTCAAGTTGTTTCTGAAGAGCGGTGAGTTCCGCTTTAAGGTTGTCCGTTTCGTTATTTTTGCATCCGAAAAGTCCGAAAGCGGCGATAACGGTCATAGCCGCCGCAAGTAAAATCATAAGTAGTTTTTTCATGTGTCCGGTCTCCTTGTTTGTTATGCGCCTATCATACACCTGAATTTTTTACTTGTCAAACGATTTTATTATAAAAATCAAAAAATAATTAAAAATATTCAAAATATAATAAATTATTGTATATTATATTGTATAAAGATATAAACGATTCATAAATTTACAACAAATTCCGCGAGGCGCTTGTTTTTGCGCTTTCGGATTGCATAAAAGGGTGCATATCCGGGTTTTATATATCGCCGAAAAATTTGTTTAATCGTTTTTTATATTCACAGTATTTTTAAAATAAACATAAATATTATATATGCTTAACGTTGCTTATATAAATTTAAAAACGATAAAAAAGAATGCCGTAAATATAAAAAGCAAGCTCCCAGCAGGGTGCCGGTTTTACGCCGTCGTTAAGGCGGACGCTTACGGACACGGGGCGGAAGAAGTGGCGAACGCGATTTACGGCGTGGCGGACGGGTATTGCGTATCGTTACCGGAAGAAGGCGTTTCTTTGCGGCTTGCCGGAATAGACAAGGAGATTATAGTTCTCGCGCCCGCAGTAAAGAGCGACTACAAAACGGCGATAAGTTACGACCTTACTCTTTCCGCTTCGTCGGAGGAAGATATAGAGGGCATTTCCGCTGCGGCAAAAAAACTGAAAAGTGCAGCCAAAGTACATATTGCGGTCAATACCGGAATGAACAGGTTCGGCGAAAGTCTGCCGTTTTTATGGAGGTTGATCGCCGCCGCAAAGAAAAGCGAGTTTATTTCGGTAACGGGGGTATATTCGCACTTTTATTCTCCGGAAGACTTATCGGCAGTGAATCGGCAGTGCGAGATTTTCGGTAGGGCGGTGAATCTTATTAAAGAAGCTTTCCCCGAAGCCGTCGCGCACATATCGGCGTCCGGCGGTTTTTTGCAGGGCAAATTTTACGGCGGTGTGAGAATAGGCATACTTTTATACGGTTACTATCCGTTTTGCGGGAAGAGCAGAATAAAAGTATCTGTTTCGCCCGCAATGAAGGTTGAAACCCGCATAGTCGCAACGGGAAAAGCAGCAAAGGGACAGAACCTTTTGTATGGTGATTTTACGGCGAAAAAAAGCGAAAAATATTTTCTCATAAGATACGGTTACGCCGACGGACTGCCGAGAACGATAGTTAAAAATCAACTCAACAACCGCTGTATGGACGTAACGGCGGTAAATTTTGAAGAGATTTCGGACACAAAAGACATAAAAAACGGTAAAAAATTAAAAAAAGACGGAAAATTTTATATTTTAAATAAAAACGCCGATAAAATTGCCGAAAAGTATGGTACAATAAATTACGAAATATTAACTTCGGTCGCAAAACGCGCGAAAAGAGTATATTTGAGATAACCGTAACCGCCGGAAATTCCCGGCGGCAAGGAGTAACTGTGGATAACGAAAAGAAAAATTCGGTGAAATCGGATAAAACTCAAAAAAACATATCCGAAAATAAACAAAAGAAGACTAAAAAGCCGAACGGCTTCGGCGCGAAGGTCGGCTATTACCTTAAAGATTCGCTGTTTTTATACAGCTATATTTTAGTCGGCGGCTTTATCGGCGCGGCTCTTATGTATATGCAGAAAACCGATATAATAAAAAATTACGTCGCGGCTGTTCTGGCGGTGATAAATGCCGCTCTGTACTGCGTCGTCGCGAGAAATATTTTTTATAAAACGGGCGAAGACGCGGCTGTAAGCAAGCATGCGAACGACGTCGAACGCAGGCATATGATCGAAACCGATAATTATTTCGAACTCGACAAAACCAAAGAATACGATATAAAAAAGGCGCTTGTTTTTGCCGTTATAGGAATTTTACCGCAGGTAATATTGCTTATAATAAAGACAGTCGGAACTATCTTTTCGGGGAATTTTACCGCTCTCGACGGCGGAATAAGATTTTTGTGCGGAATAATTTATCCCGTGTTTTACGCATTTGACCAAACCGCAAGCGCGTTTTACGGGGCTTTTGCGATTATAATAATAGTCGTTCCGGTGATCTTAGGGTATTATTTCGGGGCAAAGAAGGCTTCTAAGGTGTACGAAAAAGCCGAAAAATTAAAAGAAGAATTCGGAGACAGCGGCAAATGAGAATAGTCGGCGGTATTTTTAAAGCGAAAAACTTAAAAGAATTTTCAAATCCGGCGATCCGTCCTACGGCGGATAAAACGAGAGAGAGCTTGTTCGATATTCTCGGAGAAAGAATAAGCGGAGCAACGTTTCTGGATTTATTTGCGGGGACGGGCGGAGTAGGAATAGAAGCGATTTCCCGGGGGGCGGAAAAGGTAACGTTTGTGGACGCGGACAAGTCGTGCCTGGATCTCGTAAAGCAGAACATAAAAGCGGTCGGGGCGGAAAGCGCCGATCACGAACTCAGACTTTCGGACGGACTTAAATTTTTAAGCGAAACGAACGAAAAATTCGACTACATATTTATAGATCCGCCGTACAAAACCGATCTCGGTCAGAAAGCTCTTAAAATAATTTTCGAAAGAGAACTCGTAAGCGAAACCGGCGCGGCGGTGTTCGAAACGGAGTTCGATTTGAATTCTCCTTACGCATATCTTTACGACGAAAGGACTTACGGCAGAGCAAAACTCGGATTTTACACTTATAAAAAGCCCGCATGCGTATTTGCGGGGACGTTCGATCCTGTGACTAAAGGACATTTCGATATAATAAAAAAGGCGAAAAACGAATTTTTTAAGGTTCACGTTGCGGTGATGGTGAATAAGGATAAAACTCCGATGTTCCCGCTTGCAACAAGGCTCGAACTTCTAAATACTCTTTTTGCGGGCGATCCGCTGGTTACCGTCGAATATTCGGACGGACTCGTGGCGGACTATCTTAAAAAGGTCGGAACAGATTATTACGTCCGCGGCGTAAGAAACGCCGAAGACGCAGAATACGAAAAAAAGAACGAAGAACTTTCAAAAGCGATTTATCCCGAGATAAAAACGATATATTATAAAGCGGATAAAAGTCTGATTAAATGCAGTTCGTCTGCGTTTAAGGAAGCGTATTTTGCCGGCGGAAACTATAAAAAATATCTTCCGAAAGAAATAATTCCGATTACCGAAAAAGCACTGGAAGAGTTAAAAAAATAAGACATAATACAAAAGTCAGAAGAGACTGCGCGGTTTTAAAAAGCAAAAACCGCGCTCTTTTTACGCCGCTTTCTTTTAACGCGTTCAGTTGCGGAATAATCGACGGAAGTCCTCCCATGGTCAGCGTAAGCATGCACAGGCTCGCCGAAACCGCACTACGATCGCAGCAAAAAAAGTTGCAGCCCGAAGTCGTTTCGATTAGTCCCGCAATAAGACCGTTTAGTAAAAGCGTATTATTTTTTATAAACGGCTTTACTAAAACCATAACGTTTTTTACGGCAAAGCAAGAGATAACGTAAAATAAAACGGTGAGAGTAAAGCTTTCGGCTAAACCCAAAAAGCACGAAAGAGGCAGGGAATTTTTTATTTCCGCTGAACTCGTATTTTTGAAATTGCTTTTTATCGCATACGGCGGATTTTTTGCGGCGCGGTTTATAAAAACGCCCGATTTATACAAAATTATCGTTGAAATTATTGCCGAAAGATACATTGCTCCGCCCGTAATAAAGCTTTTATAAGAGATTTTTCCTATACATGCGATAACTAATAACGGAGAAGGAACGCTCGATAAAAACGCCGCTTTTATAAAATCGTCTTTATCCGGTAAAAGCCGAGCTGCAGCAATCCCCGCCGGCGCTCCGGAAATAAGACCGTAAAAGACTGCGACTCCCGTCCGCCCCGAAAATCCGAAAAACTTTTTCGAAAACCCGTCTGTGTTATTTGCGAAAACTTCTTCGTTTATAATGGTTTTAAAAAACGCGACGGTAAGCGAAAACGGCAGTACCGAGGGAAGAACGGTTGCGGCGAAAACGTCCGCGGCTTCTTTTGAAAAGGCTAAAAAGTCTTCGCTTTTTGCGATTATGAAAATTACCGATATGATAAGAATAAACGGAAAAAAGATTTCTTTTATGTTCTTTACAAAGCGCAGTAAAAGACGACTTTTCGGCTTGTTTATATCCTGATTTTTCGTTAAAGTATTTATCATATATTAGTTTATTCTTCAAAACCCGGTTATTAGAAGTAAAAAAGAAGCGAAAAACTTGAAAACAGCTTTTTATGGTGATATTATATAAGTATGGATTTATTCGATTACGCAAACAAAAACAAAGAAGAAAAGACGGCTCCGCTCGCAGAGAGGATGAGAGCTAAAAATCTGTCCGAATTTTTAGGACAGGAACATATCGTTTCGGACGGCAGTCTTTTAAGAAGAGCCATAAAAACCGACAGACTCGGAAGCTGTATCTTCTGGGGGCCTCCCGGCAGCGGTAAAACTACGCTTGCAAACATAATCGCGATGGGTACGCAGGGGAACTTCGTTAAACTGAACGCGGTAAGTTCGGGCGTGGCGGACGTTAAAAAGGTTGTTGAAGAAGCGCGCGAAAACAAACGTCTTTACGGCAAAAAAACCTATCTTTTGCTGGACGAATGTCACAGGTTCAGCAAAACTCAGTCCGACAGTCTTCTTCCTTCGATAGAACAGGGAGATATAATTTTTATAGGTTCCACGACCGAAAATCCTTACGCTTCGATGACTCCCGCAATCGTTTCGAGATGCAGAGTTTTCGAACTCAAAAGATTGTCGTCGGCGGATATAAAAAAGGGGCTTATCCGCGCGGTGAACGATAAAGAACGCGGTCTCGGCAACATGAACGTGACTATTTCGGACGAAGCGCTTAATCATATAGCCAACGTTTCGGCAGGCGATATGAGAGTAGCTCTCAACGCATTGGAACTTGCGGCGCTCACTACCGATCCTACTTCGGACGGGATAATAAACATAACGCTTAAAGATGCGGAAGAGAGCATTCAGCAAAAGCAGCTTTCGTTCGACGAGCAGATGTATTACGACATGCTGTCGGCGTTTTGCAAGAGCTTAAGAGGCAGCGATTCCGACGCCGCTTTATATTATATGCACAGACTTATCGCCGGCGGATGCGATCCTCTTTTGCTTGCGAGAAGACTCGTCGTTCACTCATCCGAAGACGTAGGCATGGCGGACCCGATGGCTCTCGTGGTGGCGACTTCGGCTCTCACCGCTTTTAAGGAAATAGGTTATCCGGAAGGGCTTATTCCGCTGTCTAACGCCGTTATTTACGTTTGCGAAGCTCCTAAATCCAACTCTACAGTCATCGCGATGGACGCGGCGAAGTCCGACGCCGTAAACGTAAAGGCGGACAGCGTTCCCGCTCATCTTAAAAACGCCGTTTACGGCAGTCAGAAAGATAAAAAACTCTCTAAAAACTACAAGTATCCGCACGATTACGGCGGCTACGTCAAGCAGCAGTATCTTCCGGACGAACTGAAGGACAGAGTTTATTACGTGCCTAAAGACAACGGCTACGAAAAACGGGTTAAAGAAATCCGCAAGGAAAAGGGAATGGATAAGTAAAATAAATATAAAAAGCCGCCCGGTTTATAAGGGCGGCTTTTTATACTTGGTAGCGTTTCAAAAGAACAGGTATGATAAATTACGATCTTAGTCCGCTATAATCATCTGGTACGGATTGAACTTTTCTTTTGTTATAAGCGAATAAAGATCGTTTGAAAGATCGTCGGTTTCAAGACATAAAGCGGCGGTCTTTTTTACTTCGGCGTAATCTTTTTTACGCGTTAAAAGCGGAATCGAAGAGTTTACCGAAATCTCCGAAATCATATCCTTCGCGTCGGATCTTATGGCAAGGACTTTCGCATAGAGCGGAGTTTTTAACGCCGACTGAACGAGTTTTTCGGAAATATTAAGTAAATTATTGACTGTTATGCGTTTTACCCTTGCGTAAGTATAGCGTTTCGTAACAATTTTTTCGACGGCGGCGTCGTAGCTCGAAGTGTCTTTTATAAGGGCTTTTATTCTGTTTTCGAGTCCTTCGGTACAGTCGGTTATTCCGGAAAGTTTTTCGACGGAAGACGTGTAAAGAGCCGCCATCAGAATTTGTGAAAAGTCGTAAGGCAAATCGGGAAGAGACTTGAAAACGTAATCGGGTACGAGTTTTTTAACCGTCTTTTTATCGCCCGTTTTCAGAGCTTCTCTTATTGACAGCGCGCTGCCTATTTTGCCGCTCGCTTTTTTATCGTTATGAGACGTTTCGCCGAACCTGGTTACGGGAACAAGCGCCATGGGGGAGTCGATTTTAAGTTTCGCTTTTGCGTATTCGAGAGCTAAAATGTTATTCGGAGAAGACAAAAGTTCGTCTTTTATCTCGTCTCCGAAAATTCTTTTTACCGCAGTGAATTTTGCTTTTGCGAACGATACGCCGGAGTCAAGCTCTTCTTTTAACGCCGCTTTGAATTTTTTGCTCTCGTCTAAAAGAGCCGCCGCTGCGGAAAGATATTCGTCTTCCGAGCCGCTTTCCACTCCGAAACAGAGTTCGTTTACCGAGTTGAGGTCGGTAAGGAGTTTTACCGCGCCCGTCGCGAAAATTTCCGCATTTGCGGTTGCGAATACCGAAGGCAATTCGACCACCATATCGGCGCCCGACTTTATCGCCCATTCCGCACGGACGAATTTATTTTCGACGGCGTTCTCGCCGCGCTGGGTGAAATTGCCGCTCATAAGAACCAGCAGTCTGTCGCAGTCGGTATGTTCTTTGATGTATTTTATATGTTCGGCGTGTCCGTTGTGAAAGGGGTTGTATTCGGCGATTACCGCGGTGATTTTCATTAAGTCTCCTTTTGATCGGGAATAATTTCAGGTTAAAATTTTGTTTTATATTTGTTCTATATAATAAAAGCTATAAAAAAGGTAAAACCGCGGTTAAAATCGTTGAAGTTTTTTCAAAAAAGAGTTATACTTAATCACGGTTAAAAAGTTTCCGGGCAGCCGCTTTATAAGCATTATGCGACGGCGGCCCGTAAAAACATTTTACACCATTTTATAAAAATAACAAAGCATTTAAGCGAGATTTAAGGAGAGTCGTTATGTCGAAGATTTTGGAAGAAATTTTGGAAAAAGCAAAAAAAGCGGATAAAACGATCGTTCTTTGCGAAGGCGAAGACGAAAGAGTCGTAAAAGCCGCTTCGATCATCACCGAAAAGAAGATAGCTAAAATAGTCCTTTTAGGAGACGAAAAAGCTATAAAGGAAGCTCATCCCGAAGTTAATCTTGACGGCGTTAAAATAGTTAACCCCAAAGAGGACGAAAACAAAACGAAGTACGCCGAACTTTTATTTAAGTTGAGAGAAGGCAAAATCAACAAGAAAACGGGACTTCCTGAATACGCCGAAGTAAAAGACGCAGAGGCCGCAATCTTAAAAGATTACGCAATGTACGGTTCGCTAATGATTAAAAACGGGGACGTCGACGGAATGGTTTCCGGCGCATGCCACTCCACGGCGAACACTCTTCGTCCCGGTCTTCAGGTAGTAAAGACCGCTCCCGGAATTTCGACGGTGTCCAGCTGCTTTATAATGGTCGCTCCGCGCGAAAACGAATATAATCCCGACGGCGCGGCGGTATTTGCGGACTGCGCGATAAACATCGCTCCGGACGAAAATCAGCTTGCCGACATCGCGATATCTTCGGCAAAGACCGCGAGAGAAATCGTAGGCCTCGATCCGAAGGTCGCCATGCTTTCCTTCTCGACGAAGGGTTCCGGCAACGACGATAAATATTTCAAAACCGTTCCGAAGGTTCAGGCGGCGGTAAAGATCGCTAACGAAAAGGCACCCGATTTAAAGCTCGACGGCGAATTTCAGTTCGACGCTTCCGTCGCTCCAGAAGTCGGCAAGTTAAAGGCTCCCGGCTCAACCGTTGCGGGACATGCTAACGTATTCGTATTCCCCGACATCAACGCGGGCAACATCGGATACAAAATCGCGCAGAGATTCGGCGGATACATGGCTATAGGTCCCGTATGTCAGGGCTTTGCAAAGCCCATCAACGACTTATCGAGGGGCTGCAACGTAGACGACGTCATCGCGACCGTCGCCGTTACCGCTCTTCAGGCGGAATAATTTCGCAAAATCAGAATTCAGGAGAATATAAATGAAAATTTTAGTTTTGAACGCAGGCAGTTCTTCGCTCAAATATCAGCTTATCGACATGGATACCGAAAAGGCTATAGCGAAGGGCGGTTGCGAAAGAATAGGCATCGACGGATCGTTCTTAAAGCATAAGGCGAACGGAAAAGAAGTCGTTATAAACATGCCGATGCCCACCCATAAGGAAGCGATAAAGCTCGTTCTCGACACGCTCGTATCGAAAGAAAACGGCGTTATAAAGTCCATGGACGAAATCGACGCAGTAGGACACAGAATCCTTCACTCCGGCGAAAGCTTTACTTCGTCGATAGTTTTAACGGACGAAACGATCGCCGTATGCGATTCGAACTCCGATCTCGGCCCGCTTCATCAGAAGGCTAACCTTACAGGCATCGCTGCTTGCAGAGAACTCATGCCGAACACTCCCATGGTAGGCGTTTTCGATACGACTTTCCACTTAACGATGCCCGACTATGCGTACAGATACGCGCTTCCGACGGAATATTACGAAAAGTATAAAGTTCGTCGTTACGGCTTCCACGGTTCCAGCCACAGATACGTTTCCGCCGTCGCGAGAGAATATCTCGGACAGGGCAAGGGCGAAAAGATAGTAACCTGCCATCTCGGCAACGGTTCGTCGATGTGCGCGGTAAAGGACGGCAAGTGCGTAGACACTTCGATGGGCTTAACCCCGCTTGCGGGCGTTCCTATGGGAACGAGAACGGGCGATATAGATCCCGCCTGCGTCGAATATCTTTGCGGTAAAACCGGCAAAGACGTAAAAGAAATGCTTTCGATCTTCAACAAAAAATCCGGTATGGCGGGCGTAAGCGAAGTTTCATCCGATTTCAGAGACCTGAGAGCGGCTAAAAAAGCGGGTAACGAAAAGGCTATACTCGCGCTCAACATGTTCGTATACGGCGTTAAAAAGTATATAGGCGCGTACTCCGCGGCTATGGGCGGAATAGACACGCTCGTATTCACGGCGGGCATAGGCGAAAACGACGCCGATATAAGAAGAGAAGTATGCGAAGGTATGGAATATCTCGGAATCAAAATCGACGAAAAGGAAAATGAAAAGAGGCTCGACGTTCCCGTACACGATATTACGGCTAAGGACGGAAGAGTAAGAGTCCTTGTAATTCCGACGAACGAAGAACTCGTTATCGCCCGCGATACGATGGCTCTCGCATTCGGCAAAAAGAACTGAAAGGGCGTAAATTAAGCAAATAACCGTCAATAATTTGCATAAAAAGCTCTAAAAAACGCAATAAAGCGTGTTTTTATAAAAAAATTCGCTAAAAAGTTGACAAGGATATGCAAGTAGTATATAATTGATAGGCTAAAAGGGAAAAAATGCGGATAAACTTAAAAGATATAAGATTATCGGGTAAGTCGGAAGAAGAATTTTCGTTCGACTTTTCGCCTGAAGAGAACTTATGCGATATCCCGAACGTAACTCTCGTTCTTCCGATTAAGGTAAAAGGAACGGTTACGCTGACGGGCAGGACATCATGCTATGTCGAAGCGGATATTTCGTACACTTTGAAAGGCGAATGCACCACATGTCTTAAAGAAATCGAAAAGAATTATAACGTGGACTACGCGAGAGAATTTTCGATGGATGACGAAGACGGTTGTGCGGTAAGGGCGGATTCGATAGATCTCGATAAATCCGTTTCGGACGAAGTGGTATTGAGTATTCCGATAAGTTTCACCTGCGAGGACGGATGCGAACTTCCGTCCGGAATAAACTCCGAAAATAACGACAATTAAAGGATAGGTAATAAAAATGGCAGTACAGAAAAGCAAAAAATCCAAAATGAAAACGAATTCGAGATTCGCTAATTTCAAAGCTCCTTCGGTAACGTTGGTTGAATGCCCCCAGTGCCACGAGCTTATAACTCCCCACACCGTATGCAAACATTGCGGCTACTACAACGGTAAAGAAGTAATCGTTAAAAAAGAAGATAAGAAGGACTGATTTAAGCGATAATTATTAAACTTAAGGTCTTTTGCAAACGGTAAAATAAAGAATAAAAAGGGCGATTTTTATAACCGCCCCATTTTTATTGTAATTTTACAGGCGGTTTTCGCCGTAAATCTACATAGGGATAAAGCCAAAGGGTTATATAAATTGGCGGTTAACATCCTTATACAGAGATTTTTTTAAAATAAAAACATAATAAGTAAAGCATATAAAAAGAATATGTCATACCGAAAGAGGCGCGATTTTACCGCTCCTTTTTTATTTTTAGTATCGGCCTTGAATTTCGTCAATTTTATTAAAAAATTATTGACAAACTATTGACAGCTGTCAAAAAACGTGATATTTTTAAATTAATATCGGTAAATACATAGAACTTTTCTGTTCGGGTTATATCATATAACGGTATAGCCCGAATAAATTTAAATAGCATAAAAGTAAATTTTATTTTACCTATATTGAACTTTATAACAAGGAGAAAGAATAAATGAAGATACGGAGCAAAGCCTTTGCGATTGTGTGTTTTTTGGCGGTGATATTATCGGCGGTTATAGCGGTATATAGCGGCTGCTCTAAAAAAGTTACGCTCGACGCGCCGTCCGATCTACAAATAAACGAAAAGGTTTTAACGTGGAGTAAGGTAGAAAACGCAAGCGGATATATGGTAGATATCGACGGTAAGCAAACGCTCTCCGGTGAAAATTCGTTTAACTTATCCGGGCTTAATGAATTTGAAACGTACGTAATAAAAGTAAGAGCGTTGGGCAACGGCGAAGAGTATGAATCTTCGAAGTGGTCCGATAGCAAAGAATATACTCCGCAACCCGAAGCGGAAGAGAGTTTGTCTTATGCATACGTAGACGTAGACGGTATATCCGGTTTAATTGTAACAGGTATCGGAACGGTGACTTCGGACGAAGTAGTTATTCCTTCGGCCTATTACGGCGAGCCTGTTGTAGCCATAAACAGTTCGGCATTCAAAAACAAACGAAAAATAAAAAGAGTTATTTTGCCGGATACCATAATTAAGATAATGTCTGAAGCTTTTGCAGGTTGTCGCTCGCTCGAATACATAAATTTAGCCGATTGTACGCGCTTGAACGAAATAAGAAAACGCGCTTTTTCAGGTTGTTACTCCTTAAAAACGATAGAGCTGCCGGACTCTATTACGTCTATAGGCGGCAGCAAAGATGATTTTGGTATATTTTCGAGATGTATAAGTCTTGAATACGTTAAGCTGCCGAGTAAATTGACGGCTCTTTCGTATCACTGCTTCATAGATACCCCCAGGCTCAAATCTTTGACGCTGCCGGAGACCTTGACCGTATTGGGCGATAGCGCCCTATCCGGTACGTCTGTCGAGAGCATAAAAATACCGGAAGGCGTAACCGAAATCGGCGACTACGCCTTTTCAAAGACAATTATCGAAACCTTAAAGATACCGAAAAACGTAACTAAAATAGGAGCGAGCGCATTCTATGAATCTGCGATTAAGCGGATAGAAATCGAAGAGGGCAGCAAGTTAACCGAATTAGGAAATCGGATTTTTGAAGGCTGCAATAATTTAGAATCGTTTGTAATTCCGCCAAGCGTAACGACTATCGGCTCGAGTCCTTTTCAGGGCTGCAAAAGTATGAAAAGTATAACGATTGAAAAGAATTCTGACTTAAAGCGTTTGCCTGTGCTTCCTTACGGATCCGAAATAACGACGTTTACGATACCGAGTACTATAGAAGAAATATCGGACGGCGCATTTTCGGGCTTAACGAAGTTAAGAAAGATAATCATCGAGGATAACAGCGAATTAAAGGCTCTGTCAACTAGTTGTTTTTCAAATTGTTCGTCGCTTATTACGGTGGATTTCGGTAAAAACAGTAAAATAAAAACAATAAAGAGCGGCGCTTTCAGAAATTGTTCGAAACTTACTTTTATAGATATTCCGGAAAGCGTTACATTGATAGAGAACAGCGCTTTTTATAACTGTGCTTCGATAAGCTCTGTAGTAATCCCCGCGGGCGTTGTAAATATCGGGGCAAAGGCTTTTTACGGTTGGACTTCGGATCAGACGATATATATAAAAGGCCGTACCGAAGCGCCGTGGAGCTGGAATGTAAACTGGTACGAAGATTCCGCCGCAACCGTCGTCTGGGGATATGAACAAAAATAAAACCATTATTAAATAAGCAAAAAATCCGCTTGTTATATTATTTTGCAATCAAAAAATGAACGCTTGCTGCGTTCCTTTTTTGATGTTTTTGATTCTGTTTGCCTGCTGTTCGGTGCGGCTTATGCGTGCAAAATAAATTTATTTTTTTACTATAACGGCGGAAGCGTAAACGCAAACGCCTTCTTCACGACCGACAAAGCCGAGACCTTCGAGCGTGGTGGCGACGAGTCCGAAATTTTCGGTCGGGATTTTTAAAAAGCCGCAAATGTTTTGCTTTATCAGGGGGATAAAGTCTTTCATTTTAGGCTTTTCCGCCATAACGGTGGCGGAAAGCGAATGGACGGCAAAGCCGGTTTCTTCAAGCATTGCTAAAACTTGCCTGAGAAGCAAAACGCTGCTTATCCCGAGATATTCGTCCTCGCTGTCGGGGAAATAATAACCTATATCGCGAAGCCCCGCCGCCGATAAAAGCGCGTCCATGACCGCATGGGTGAGTACGTCTGCGTCGCTGTGTCCCAAAAGTCCCTTTCCGTGGGGGATCGTAATGCCGCCTAAAACGAACTTTCTGCCCGGTACGAGTTTATGGCAGTCGAAGCCTGTTCCCGTTCGCAAATCTTTGTAATTTACGGTTGCGGTTCCGTTGAGATTTATTTCGGGGAGCATTTCCGGGAGCGGGGGAAACGCCCGATTTACAGATTCTTCGGCTTCTCCCGAAATCTGCCGTTTTGCTTTTGTAAAATCGTCTTTTACGGTGAGCTTTACGTTGCCGATATCGCCTTCGGATATAAAAGGCTTGCCTATATATTTAAGATACAGGCTGCTTTCGTCCGGAAACGACAAGCCGTCGGCTTTTGCAAGCGAAAACGCCTTTATTATGTCTTCTTTATAAAATCCCTGCGGAGTCTGAATTTCGTAAACGTCGTCCTTGCCGACGGTTTTTACTAAGGCTCTGCCTTCCGCTATCGAAACGGTGTTTACCGACCTTACCGCCGCTATCCCGGAACGGTGAAGATAAACGCTGTCGAGACAATTTTTTATTACCTTTTCCGTAACGAAAGGTCTTGCGCCGTCGTGTATAAGGACTATATCGCCGCCCGCTGCTTTTACGCCGCTCAAAACCGATTCTCCGCGGGCGTTCCCGCCGATGACGACGGTAGCTTTTTTATTAAAAATTTTATCGAAAATTTCATAATCGCTTTCCGAAACTACGACTATAAATTCGTCTATATATCCCGATGACAAAAAGCGGTCAAAAGCAATTTCCGCAACGGTTTTTCCGTTGAGTTTTTCTAATAATTTATTTGCCGCAAATCCGGCTCTTTTTCCCTTTCCCGCACAGACGAGAACGAGCGAAACCCGATTTTTTTTATCGCCTGTTTTTTTATTCGCGGCTGAAAAAAATTCACTCATTTTATTCTTCCGAAATAACGGTGTAAAGGGAATCGGCTTCGTCCTTTTTAACCGTTTCTTTTAAGTTTTCGACGCGGAATTTTACAAGCCCCGTGCCGAAACGTATCTCGACTATATCGCCGACTTTAAGACGTAAGGCGGGCTTTGCGTCTCTGCCGTTTACCGAAATTCTTCCGGACTTTGCGGCTTCCTGTGCGAGAGATCTCCGCTTCAGTATTCTGCTGACTTTTAAAAATTTATCCAATCTCATTTTGTTCTTAACCTTGCCGGCTTTTCTTCGCCGCGCTGCCGCCGCTTGTTTTGCCGGATTTTTGCGCCACCGTCGCGGGCGTTAAATATTTTATACAACAAATCTTCTGCCGTTGTCAAATATTTTTACAAACAGCCGTCAAAACGCTTGACATATTGAAAGCTTCGTAATAAAATTGTAAAATGTATTATGATAGGTTAATATCGAATATTGCCGCTAAAATGTAATTTCAAGCAAAAAAAATTAAAATTTATTTGCGGAATTTTTTGAGAAAAAACCTGATAATTTTTCGTTCCGGCGAAATTTATGTCCGAATTAAGTATAAATCAAAATTCGCACGATTTCAAGCCGAAACCCGCAAATCGTAAAAAAATTTTTTAAGGAGTGTTGTTTAATGACACGTAATTTAAGGGAAATTCAATGTGGAAAGATTACAAGAAAATCTTTCGGTCGCATCAAAGAAGCGATTGACATCCCGTATCTCGTAGAGATTCAGAAAGACTCTTACGATAATTTCGTAAAAGAGGGTATCAGCGAAGTATTAGAGGACTTTTCGCCGATAACCGACTATTCCGATCGATTCGAACTTTACTTTCTGGATCACGTTCTGGAATCCAAAGGTAAATATACGGAAAAAGAGTGCAGGGACAGATCCGCTACTTACGCGGTTCCTTTAAAAGTTAAAATCAGACTCGTAAACAAAGAAACCGGTCACGTAATGGACAGCGACGTATTCATGGGGGATTTCCCGCTCATGACGGACAACGGCTCGTTCATAGTAAACGGCGCGGAAAGAGTTATCGTTTCGCAGCTCGTCCGTTCTCCCGGCGTTTACAACGACGGAGAAGTGGACAAGTCGGGTAAAAAGCTTTTCGGCACCACCGTTATTCCTTCGAGAGGCGCATGGCTCGAATTCGAACAGGATTCCGCGGGCGTATTATGGGTACACGTAGACAGAACCCGTAAGCTCACTGCGACCGTTCTTTTAAGGGCGCTCGGCTACGGCAGCAACGACGCGCTTACCACGCTCTTCGCAAATGATCCCATGATTGCGTCAACCATCGAAAAGGATACCGCGAAATCAGAAAGAGACGGTCTTATCGAACTTTACAAGCGTCTCCGTCCGGGCGACATCGCGACCGAAGACTCCGTCAGAATACATTTAAGAAATTTATTCTTCGATCCCAAGCGTTACGACCTTGCGAGAGTAGGCAGATATAAATTCAACAAAAAGCTTAAAATGGCAGTCCGCGCGGCAGGTCTTACCGCTTACGAACCCATCGTCGACAAAAACGGCGAAATCATCGTAAACGCGAACGAAGTCATCACGAAAGAGCAGGCTTCGGCTATTCAGAACGCCGGCATTAACGAAATTCTCGTTTCGGTAGACGGTAAGCCGCACAAGGTCATCGCGAATCACGTTGCGGACTTCGAAGCTCTTACCGGCATCAATCCGAGAAAGTTCGGACTTCTCGATACCGTATATTATCCCATATTCGAATTCGGTAAAGAACTTTACGAAGAAGGCAAGACGACTTCTACCGAAGAACTTGCCGAAAAGTATAAAAAGGAAATCAACGAACGTTTCTATCTTTTTGAAAAGTTCGACATTCCGGAAGGCGAAGAAAAGCCCGAAGACAAAAAGACCGCGGCTAAAAATCTCGATATCAGAATCAAGTTCATCGACGCGTGCAAAGTGTTCTTCGGCATAGTAGAATCCAAAAAAGAATTCGAAAACGACGCGGAACTTCGTAAAATAATCCGTCCTCTTACAGATAAGCTCAATCAGAAACATATCACGGTCGAAGATATCGTGGCGTCGGTTTCGGTTAACCTCGATCTTAATTACGGAATCGGCGGGGTAGATAACATCGACCATCTTGCCAACCGTAGAGTCAAATCCGTCGGCGAACTTTTACAGAACCAGTTCCGTATCGGCGTAACCAGACTCGAAAAGGTTATAAAGGAACGTATGAACTCCCAGAACGCGGCGGAAATCACGCCGTCGAGCCTTATCAACGTACGTCCCGTTTCCGCGGCGATAAAAGAATTCTTCGGATCCTCGCAGCTCTCGCAGTTCATGGATCAGACGAACCCCATCGCCGAACTTACTCATAAGAGAAAGTTGTCCGCGTTAGGTCCCGGCGGTCTTTCGAGAGACAGAGCCACCAACGAAGTCAGAGACATCAACCATACTCACTACGGACGTATCTGTCCGATCGAAACTCCCGAAGGACAGAACATCGGTCTTATCAACTCGCTTACGGCTTACGCTAAGGTAAACGAATTCGGATTTATAGAAGCTCCTTACAGAAAGGTTGATAAATCCGGTCCCGTCCCCGTAGTAACCAACGAAGTCGAATATCTCGCCGCGGACGTCGAAGACGGATACACCGTCGCTCAGGCGAACGAACCGCTCGACGAAGAAGGACATTTCGTTAACGAACGTATCATGTGCAGAAGGATAGAGGAATTCCTCGAAGTTCTGCCGTCCGAAGTAGACTACATGGACGTATCGCCCAAACAGGTTTTGTCCGTCGCTACCGAACTTATTCCCTTCCTTGAAAACGACGATACCAACCGAGCTTTGATGGGATCGAACATGCAGCGTCAGGCGGTACCCCTTCTTAATCCGGACAACGCTATAGTAGCTACCGGCATCGAAGGCAAAATCGCATACGACTCCGGCGTTATGATCACCGCTAAAGAAGACGGCACCGTAAAGAGCGTCGCTTCCGACAGAATAGTCGTAACGAATGAAGACGGCGTGGATAAAGAATACTCGCTTAAAAAGTTCGAACGCAGCAACAACGGCACCTGCATTAACCAGAAGCCTTTGGTAGACGTAGGCGAAAAGGTTAAAAAAGGCGACATCATAGCCGACGGTCCCGCCACGAAGAACGGCGAACTCGCGCTCGGCAAAAACATTCTCATCGGCTTTCAGTCGTGGGAAGGCTATAACTACGAAGATGCGATTTTACTTTCCGAAAAGCTTGTAAGAGAAGATGCTTTCACTTCCATACATATAGAAGAAAAGAAAGTTTCGGCAAGAGACACCAAGCTCGGAGAAGAAGAAATCACGAGAGAAATACCCAACCTTTCGGAAGAAGCGCTTAAAAACCTCGACGAAAGGGGTATCGTTAAAATCGGTACCGAAGTCAAAGCCAACGATATTCTCGTAGGCAAAGTTACTCCCAAGGGCGAACAGGAAGCCACTCCCGAAGTCAGACTTTTAAGAGCTATTTTAGGCAATAACGAAAGAGACGTAAAGGATACTTCCGAAAAAGTTAAAAACGGCGAAGGCGGCATCGTCGTAGACGTAAAGGTCTTCGACAGAGCCGACAAGAGCGAAAAGAACGAACTCCCGCCCGGAGTAAATAAAGAAGTAAGAGTATACATCGCCCAGAAGCGTAAGATTTCTATCGGCGATAAAATGGCGGGACGTCACGGTAACAAAGGTATCGTTTCGAGAATCCTTCCCGAAGCGGACATGCCTTTCATGGCGGACGGTACGCCTCTTCAGATAGTTCTCAACCCGTTGGGCGTTCCCTCGCGTATGAACATCGGTCAGGTACTCGAAGTGCATCTGGGACTTGCGTGCAAGCAACTCGGATGGAAGATCGCTACCCCCGTATTCGACGGCGCGAAGGAAGAAGAAATAAAAGAACTTCTCGCAAATAACTGCATACTTAACCCGGACGGCGAAGTAGACGGCAAGATCCAGCTTTACGACGGAAGAACCGGCGAACCGTTCGAGAACAGAGCTACCGTAGGTCAGATGTACATGATCAAGCTCAATCACCTCGTAGACGATAAGATGCACGCGAGATCGACAGGTCCTTACAGTATGGTTACGCAGCAGCCTCTTGGCGGCAAAGCGCAGAAGGGCGGTCAGCGTTTCGGCGAAATGGAAGTATGGGCGCTCGAAGCTTACGGCGCGGCGCACGTCCTTCAGGAAATTTTAACGGTTAAGTCCGACGATATTTACGGCAGAGACAAGACCTATCAGTCGATCGTATGCGGCAAGAACATCGGCGAACCTGGCATACCCGAATCGTTCAAGGTTCTTATCAAAGAATTGCAGAGCTTGGCTCTCGATATGAAGGTGCTTACTTCCGATAAGGAAGAACTCACGCTCAAGTATCTCGAAGAGGACAACGAAGCGGAAGCTCCCAAGTTCAAGGGCGAAGTCGGCGAAATCGAAGTTCCGACCGACGCCGAAATGGAAAGCTACGACGTACCCGATATGGGCGAAGGAGATCTCGACTTCATGTCCAAAGATTTGTTCGACGAAGAAAACGACGATATAGATACGACCGTTCCCGACGGAAACGACGATTTCGGTCTCGACGATCTCTTCGACGACGACAACGACGAAAAGGAAGACAATTAAGGGAGGTAAAGAGTAATGTTTGAACTTAACAATTTCGATTCGATACAGATAGGCATAGCTTCTCCCGAAAGAATAAGAGAGTGGTCGTACGGCGAAGTAACCAAGTCCGAAACCATCAACTACAGAACGCAGAAACCCGAAATGGGCGGCCTGTTCTGCGAAAGGATTTTCGGACCGGTAAACGACTATCAGTGCCATTGCGGCAAATACAGAGGTCCGAGATACAAGGGCATCGTATGTGACAAGTGCGGGGTTGAAATAACCAAAAAGACCGTACGCAGAGAGAGAATGGGACATATCGAACTCGCTGCTCCCGTCGCTCACATATGGTACAGAAGCTCCAAAATTAACTTAATGCTCGACATGAGCCCCAAAGACGTGGAAGCGATTCTCGCTTTCTCGTCGCACGTCGTACTCGATCCCGGTAAGACTCAGCTTCAGTATAAGCAGGTTCTGACCGACGCGGAAAAGACCGAAGCGGAAGAAAAGTACGGAGCGGGCTCCTTCAAAACGGGCATTGGCGCCGAAGCCATCAAAGAACTTTTAATGGCTATCGACCTTGAAAAAGAATCCGAAGAACTTCATAAAATCATCAACGAAAAGAACTCGGCGCAGAAGAGACAGAGAGCGGTTAAACGTCTCGAAGTCGTAGAAGCTTTCAGAAGAAGCAAACAGCGTCCCGAATGGATGATACTTGACGTTCTCCCGGTACTTCCCCCGAACTTAAGACCTATGGTCGCGCTCGACGGCGGAAGATTCGCGGCGTCCGACCTTAACGAACTCTACAGAAGAGTAATCAACAGAAACAACAGATTAAAGAAATATATCGAATACGGCGCTCCCGACATAATGATCCGTAACGAAAAACGTATGCTTCAGGAAGCCGTAGACGCTCTTATCGAAAACGATAAGAAATCGAATCCCGTAAAAGGCGCGTCGAACAGAGCGCTTAAATCGCTTTCGCAGATGCTCAAGGGCAAACAGGGAAGATTCAGACAGAACCTTCTCGGCAAGCGTGTAGACTTCTCCGGACGTTCGGTTATCGTCGTAGGACCGGAACTCAAACTTTATCAGTGCGGTCTTCCGAAGGAAATGGCTATCGAACTTTTCAAACCGTTCGTTATGGCTAAACTTCTCGAAAAGCACATTTCAGAAAACCACAGAGCGGCTAAAAACGACGTAGACAGAAAGCGTCCCGAAGTATGGGATATTCTCGAAGAAGTAATAAAAGAACATCCCGTTCTCTTAAACCGCGCTCCTACGCTTCACAGACTTTCTATCCAGGCTTTCGAACCCGTTCTTATCGAAGGCAGAGCAATCAAACTTCACCCGCTCGTATGCGGCGCGTTCAACGCTGACTTCGACGGCGACCAGATGGCTATTCACGTTCCGCTTTCGATCGAAGCCCAGGCCGAAGCAAGATTCCTTATGCTCGCTTCGAATAATATTTTGAAGCTTGCCGACGGCAAACCGGTTATGAACCCCTCTCAGGATATGGTTATGGGTTCGTACTACCTTAACCTTGTAAGACGTCGTATCGGTAAAAAATACAACGCTAATCTCCGCGAAGACGAAAACGGCGAACTTTACGAAGGACATTGGTACATTTCCGAAGACGAAGCGATGATGGCTCATCAGCTTAAAATCATCGGACTTCAGGACGAAATAGTGGTCCGTCGTACCGTGAAGACTCCTTCCGGAAAAGAAATCTCCGGTCTTGTGCACACTACTGCCGGTAAGATTATATTCAACCAGAATATTCCTCAGGATCTCGGTTTTGTAAAGAGAGAAACCGACGAAGATTATTTAAGATACGAAATCGAACTCGACAAGTCCGTCAAGAAGAAAGATCTTTCGAAGATAGTAGACTACTCATTCAAAGTACACGGCGCGAAGACTACAGGCGAAGTTCTCGACAGAATCAAGGCTTTGGGTTACAAATACTCGACGCTCGCTTCCATAACGACTTCGGTATTCGACATGCACGTACCCGAAACGAAGCAGGCTATAATCAAGGCTGCCGACGAAGAAGTTCTTAAAATCAACAAATTCTATAAGCGCGGCTACATAACCGATGCCGAAAGATATAAAAAGGTTATCGAAATCTGGGGTAAAGCAACTCAGGACGTTACCGACGAACTTAAAAAGACGCTCGACGATTACAACCCCATCTGGATGATGGCGGATTCCGGCGCCCGTGGTTCTATCGACCAGATAAAACAGCTCGCGGCAATGCGTGGTAACATGGCGGACCCGAACGGTCGTACCATCGAAATTCCCGTTAAATCGAACTTCCGTGAAGGTCTTTCGATATTGGAATACTTCATTTCTTCCCACGGCGGACGTAAAGGTATGGCGGATACCGCTCTTAAAACGGCTAACTCCGGTTACCTTACCAGACGTCTCGTAGACGTTTCGCACGAAGTCGTAGTCACCGAAGAAGACTGTTTCGCTTCGAGCGGCGAAAAGCCTAAGGGAATGGTCGTCTCGGCAATAAGAGACATCAACGGCAAGATAGTAGAAAGCCTTGCCGACAGAATCAAGGGCAGATACACGGTAGACGACGTGGTTAATCCCGCTACCGGCGAAGTAATAGTCCCCGCCGACAGTATGATAACCGACGATCAGGCGGATGCCATCGACAAGGCGGGTATCGAATCCGTCGAAATCAGGAGCATCTTTACCTGTAAGTGCAAGAACGGTATCTGTGCGAAGTGCTACGGCAAAGATATGTCCAACGGTCAGCCCGTAAGACTCGGCGAAGCGGTAGGCGTTATCGCGGCGCAGTCCATCGGCGAACCCGGTACTCAGCTTACCATGCGTACCTTCCACACCGGCGGTATCGCGTCCACCGGAGACATCACCCAAGGTCTTCCGAGAGTTGAAGAACTTTTCGAAGCGAGAAAGCCGAAGCATACGGCTATCGTATGCGAAAGCGCGGGTATCGCTCATATCGTAACCAAGGACAAACTCGTTCACGTTCAGATCGAAAAGGCTAATAAAGAAATCGACGATATAACCATTCCGTTCGGAACCAGCGTCATCGTAAAAGAAGGCGAAACGGTAGAACCCGGCACTATTCTTACCAGCGGTTCCGCATATCCGCAGGATATTTTAAGAACGCAGGGTATCAAGGGCGTTCAGGACTACATTCTTAAAGAAGTTCAGATGGTTTACCGCAGCCAGTCGGTTGAAATAAACGACAAGCACGTTGAAGTAATCATCAGACAGATGCTTAAAAAAGTTCAGATCGAAAACCCCGGCGACACCGATATTCTTCCCGGCGAAAAGGTCGATCTCTTCAAGTTCGAAGAAAAGAACCTCGAAGCTTTGGAACAGGGCAAACGTCCCGCAATCGGTAAGAGAGCGTTGCTCGGTATAACCGACACCGCGCTTGCGACCGAAAGCTTCTTGTCGGCGGCTTCCTTCCAGGAAACGACGAGTGTTCTTACGGACGCGGCAATCAAGAACAAGATCGATCCGCTCGTAGGTCTTAAAGAAAACGTTATCATCGGTAAGCTTATCCCGGCGGGTACCGGCGTAGAAGCGTACAGACGTCTTTCGCCGCAGGTAATCGCTTCGGCTAAGGATGAAGACGACGATAACGACGGACTTTTCGACGAATAATAAAGTAAAAACAAAACCATAAAACGCTTTATTCCGTTCCGCGGCGAACGCGGGACGGATAAATTGCGTAAAAGTAATAAAACAGGCGATTTTAAGCTCTTTTAAAGGGGTAAAACGCCGATTACCGCATAAAATTGTTTGACTTTATAAGATATAAAGTGCTAAAATAATTAAGTTGCGAAAAGAATAAAAAGTTTCACAAAAAGACTTCTTTAAACGGGAAACCGTTTTGGAATATCCGAAAAATTCAAGGAGGTAAAAAAATGCCCACAATCAACCAGTTAATCAGACAGGGTAGAAAGAAGATAACTTATAAGTCTAAGTCCCCGATTCTCGACGAATGTCCTCAGAAGCGCGGCGTATGCCTTACCGTTACCACTACTACTCCCAAAAAACCTAACTCGGCTCTTCGTAAGATCGCCAGAGTTCGTCTGACAAACAAGGGTGAAGGTATCGTTTACATTCCCGGTGAAGGTCACAACCTTCAGGAACACAGCTCTGTTCTTATCCGTGGCGGAAGAGTCAAGGATTTACCCGGTGTAAGATATCACATCATCCGTGGCGCATTGGATACCGCCGGCGTTGCAAAACGCGGTCAGGCGAGATCTAAATACGGCGCTAAAAAGTCTAAATAATAGATATATTGTTTAAATTAATTTAAATCATTATAATATTATTCAGAACAGGTTTACCTACTGTTTCGGATTTTTCAGAACGATAAGACCGATAAGTAGGCAGTATTCCGCAAGGAAGAAGGTTCGCTTGCCGCAAAGGTTTAAGCGATAGCTGTACTTTGGGTTTTACCCAAAACAACGCGAAAAGCGTTTTAAAAATTTAAAGGAGGATATAAACATGCCCAGAAGAGGTAATGTACCGAAAAGAGACGTATTACCCGATCCTATGTACAACAGCACCGTTGTTGCGAAGGTTGTCAATCAGGTAATGCTTGACGGAAAGAAAGGCATAGCGCAGAACATCGTTTACGACGCATTCAAGACTATGTCCGAAAAATTAGGACAGGAACCGATGGACATTTTCAATCAGGCGATTGAAAATATCAAGCCCATGGTCGAAGTCAAGGCTAAACGTATAGGCGGCGCAAACTATCAGGTTCCGCTTGAAATCAGAGAAGAAAGAAGACAGACTCTTGCTATCCGTTGGCTCGTCATCGCGGCGAGAAAGAGAAGCGAAAGAGACATGTCGGCTAAACTTGCCGGCGAACTCATGGACGCTTACAACAACACCGGCGCGGCTGTCAAGAAGAAAGAAGACACCCACAGAATGGCTGAAGCTAACAGAGCTTTCGCGCATTATAAATTTTAATTACGGAGTAAAAAATAATGCCCAGACAATATAGCTTACAAGTTACCAGAAACATCGGTATTATGGCGCACATCGACGCAGGTAAAACCACCACGACCGAAAGAATTTTGTTCTATACGGGCAAAACTCACAAAATCGGCGAAGTTCACGACGGCGCGGCAACCATGGACTGGATGGTTCAGGAACAGGAAAGAGGTATTACCATTACTTCCGCCGCTACCACCTGCCAGTGGAAATACGACAACGTAATCCATAACATCAACATCATCGATACCCCGGGACACGTTGACTTCACCGTAGAAGTCGAACGTTCTCTTCGCGTACTCGACGGCGCGGTAGCTACGTTCACCGCTAAGGAAGGCGTTCAGCCGCAGTCCGAAACCGTATGGAGACAGGCCGACAAGTATCACGTTCCGAGAATTGCTTACATCAACAAGATGGACGTTAACGGCGCGGACTTCCAGAACTCGGTTCACATGCTTAAAGAACGTCTTAAAGCGCCCGCTTTCCCCGTAACGATTCCTATCGGTAAAGAAGATTCTTTCGTAGGCGTTATCGACGTAATTACGAGAAAAGCAGACATTTATAAAGACGATAAGGGACTTCAGATCGAAGTTACCGATGTTCCCGACGAATATAAGGACGAAGTCGAAGAAGCGAGAGCCGCTCTTGTAGAAGCCGCAGCCGAAGCCGACGACGAACTTATGGAAAAATACTTTGAAAACGGAGACCTTTCGGTCGAAGATATCAAAAAAGGTTTGAGAAAAGCTACCATCGCGATGAAGGCTGTTCCCGTATTCTGCGGATCTTCGCATAAGAATAAGGGCGTTCAGAACCTTCTCGACGGTATCTGCGCTTATCTTCCCAGCCCGCTTGACGTAGACCACGTTAAAGGAACCAACCTTAAAGGCGAAGAAGAAATCAGAAAGACTTCCGACGAAGAACCCTTCGCGGGACTTGCGTTCAAGATCGCGGCGGACCCGTTCGTAGGAAAGCTCGCTTTCTTCAGATGCTACTCCGGTAAGCTTACCACCGGTTCTTACGTTTACAACTCCACTAAGGGCAAACGTGAAAGAATCGCTCGTATCCTTAAGATGCACGCTAACCACAGAGAAGAAGTCGAAGAAATTTATTCCGGCGACATCTGCGCTATCGTAGGTCTTAAAGAAACGACTACAGGCGACACGCTCTGCGACGAAACGAATCCCATCGTACTCGAAAAGATGGAATTCCCCGAACCCGTTATCGAAGTCGCTATCGAACCCAAAACCAAAGCCGGACAGGAAAAGATGGGCTTCGCTCTCGCAAAACTTGCTGAAGAAGATCCCACCTTCAAAACCTATACCAACAGCGAAACCGGTCAGACAATCATCGCAGGTATGGGCGAACTTCACCTTGAAATCATCGTAGACAGACTTCTGAGAGAATTCAGAGTAGAAGCTAACGTAGGCAGACCGCAGGTTTCGTATAAAGAAACTATACGTCAGGCAGTCGACGCGGAAGGTATGTTCAAGCGTCAGTCCGGCGGTCACGGTCAGTACGGTCATTGTAAAATTCACCTTATTCCGCAGGAACCGGGCAAAGGTTACGAATTCGTTGACGAAACCGTCGGCGGATCCATTCCCAAGGAATTCATTCAGCCTATCAACAAAGGTATTCAGGAAGCGGCTAAAACCGGTATTCTCGCCGGATACGAAGTCGTTGACTTCAAAGTCGTCGTTTACGACGGATCTTTCCACGAAGTCGACTCTTCCGAAATGGCATTCAAGATCGCAGGCTCCATGGCTCTTAAAGACGGTCTTGCGAAGGCTAAACCCGTCCTTCTCGAACCCATCATGAAGGTTGAAGTTCTCGTTCCCGATCAGTATTTCGGCGACATCATGGGACAGGTTACTTCGAAGAGAGGTATCATCAACACGACCGACGACAGAATGGGCGTCAAAGTAATCGACGCATTCGTTCCGCTTTCCGAAATGTTCGGATACGCTACCGACCTTCGTTCGAGAACGCAGGGCAGAGGCAACTACACAATGCAGTTCGATCACTATGCGGAAGTTCCGAAGTCCGTTGCCGAAAAGATTATCGCAGGCAAAAAGGCTTAATTCATAAAAGTTTAAAAAAGTATTGACAATTGCGATTTTGTTTTGTACAATACTATTATAAATACGGTATAAAAACCGTAAAAACGGGGCAAAACCCATAAATAAAAAAATAAAATTAAAAATAAAATTCAGAAAATCTGGAGGAAACTAAAATGGCAAAAGCTAAATTTGACAGAAGCAAACCGCACGTTAATATCGGCACCATCGGACACGTTGACCATGGTAAGACCACTTTAACTGCTGCTATCACCATGACGCTTGCTGCTCTCGGCGACGCTCAGAAAATGAGATACGATGAAATCGATAAAGCTCCCGAAGAAAAGGCAAGAGGTATAACAATTAACACCGCTCACGTAGAATATCAGACCGAAAAGCGTCACTATGCTCACGTTGACTGCCCGGGCCACGCCGACTATGTTAAAAACATGATCACCGGCGCTGCTCAGATGGACGGCGCGATCCTCGTAGTTGCCGCTACCGACGGCCCGATGCCCCAGACCAGAGAACATATTCTTCTTGCTCGTCAGGTAGGCGTTCCCTATATCGTAGTATTCCTTAACAAGTGCGACCAGCTCGACGATCCCGAACTTCTCGAACTCGTTGAAATGGAAGTAAGAGAACTTTTAAGCTCCTATGATTTCCCGGGCGACGAAATCCCGATCATCAAAGGTTCCGCTCTTAAAGCTCTTGAATATGCTCAGGGCGACCACACTGCCGAAGAAATCAAGAACGCTCCCGAATGCAAATGCATTTTCGAACTTATGGACGCTGTTGATACCTACATTCCGACTCCCGCAAGAGAATCCGACAAACCCTTCCTTCTTCCCGTTGAAGACGTATTCACGATCTCCGGACGTGGTACCGTTGCTACCGGCCGTGTAGAAAGAGGCGTTGCTAAAGTTGGCGATCCTTGCGAAATCGTTGGTCTTGAAGAAAAGGCTAAGACTTCGGTTATCACCGGTCTTGAAATGTTCAGAAAGACTCTTGACGAAGCTCAGGCAGGCGACAACGTCGGCGCTCTTTTAAGAGGTATCGACCGTAAAGACATCGAAAGAGGTCAGGTTATCGCAAAACCGGGTTCCGTTCATCCCCACACCGAATTTGAAGGACAGGTTTACGTATTAAAGCAGGAAGAAGGCGGACGTCATACTCCTTTCTTCAACAACTACAGACCGCAGTTCTATTTCAGAACCACCGACGTTACCGGAACGATTGAACTTCCCGAAGGCGTTGAAATGGTTATGCCCGGCGACAACGTTAAGATCGACGTTAAATTGATCACTCCCGTCGCTATGGAAGAAGGTCTCAGATTCGCTATCCGTGAAGGCGGCAGAACCGTCGGATCGGGCGTTGTTTCCAAGATCAAGAAATAAGCTTCGACTTAAATCTGAAATAAAAAGACTATCCGTAAGGGTAGTCTTTTCTTTATACAAGAAACAGGCACTCGCGGTATAATTCTCGGGTGCCTGTTTTTATGAGGATTATTATCAATTTATTTATTTCTGCGGTTTTCGACGACGAGCAACTTGCCGTAAGGCGGGAGTGTAACGGATTCGCCCGCGGCGTAAGCCTTGCCGTCGAACGCGTTCACACCGCCGAGCGGCACGGTGACGGAGCCGCCCTCGTGCGAGGTTTCGATCGCGGCGAACACGCGCATACCATCGCCCTCGCGAATAACGGTTACAATATTTTTGTCTGCGACGGCAACGGGCTTCACGCCCTTTTCCGTGGCAAGGAACTTCGTAAACTCGCCCAAAGTTTCCGTGTCCGGCACAAATCCCAGAATAACTATTTTGCCTTTGCCGTAGGGCGTGGACGTAATCGCCGAGTAGCCTTTTATATACTCGCCGTCGGAAAACTCTGCGACCGTTTCGGCTTTATCCGACACGGTGTAAGCCTCGTAAAATACGGACAGCGAATTGCCGACTGCGCCGCAACCGAACTTAATAGGATAAGTTTCGCCTTTCGGCAGATAAAATTCCTGTCTTACGCCCGCAATTTCTTCAAGCGAGCCGAGAGCGCGATCGGTAAACTTCGCGCCGGAGCGGTTGCGGTTGTCGGACATGGGACCGACAACCCAGGTGCCGCCATTTTTCGTCCAGTCGAGCATACGGTTGATAAGGTCGGCTTCGCTAAGATCGGGCATAAACGGCGTAAAAACGACTTTGTATTCGTCTACGGGGTGCGACGGCGTAATGACGTCAGGGCGAAGTTGAATATCCGCCAGAGGAGCGTAAAAGTATTTTTCGAGATCGCGGCAGTAGTCGAAACCCTGCGTCATGCGCTGGAAGCGAAACGTTTCGAGCGAGGAGTTCGAACAATGTAGCGCGATGCCGCTCGTCACGGGCTTGGTTCGGGTGATGATATCTGAAGTCGCGGCGAGTTCGTCCGAAAGTTCCTTGATTTCCGCGTCGACGTGGAACGGTCTGCCGCAGGATGCGATGCACGCACCGTGCATGAGTTCGTGTCCGCCGTAGTGCGAACGCCACAGCCAATAATTGATGAGTTCCGCACCGAGTAACACCGACAACCACACGTTGGCGTTGTTAAAGCCTTTCGGGCGCATGCCGTTGGTTTCGGTCGAGCCGTTCCAGCAGCATGAGGTTTCCGTAACCCAGAACGGACGGTTTTTCGCCGGGCGCATAATGTCGTACCAGAAAGTCGCGCCGCGGAAATTGCTTACGTCGTTGTAGTGATTGAACTGCATTATATCCATGTCGCGGGAAAGCCGGTCGTAGTCGAGATTGAATATAGGCATACTGTCATGCCCGATCGGCGCGTTCGAATATTTCGCGATTATGTCGCGCTGACGCTTTATAAAATCGAGTTGTGCGTCGTTCTGAAACTTTATCCACCACTTGTTGTACGACGGGTGAGCCCATACGTGCGGCGCAGGTTTCGAGAGATCGTCGAACGAGCCGTACTTCAAAGAAAAAATGTTCGTGCCCCACTCGCGATTTAGTGCGTCTATATCGCCGTCGTACTGATTTTTCATGTATTCGCGAAACTTTTTCTCGCAGTCGTCGCAAACGCAACCCATCGCGCCGAGATTTTCGCGCTCCGGCTCTATTTCGTTGTCGATCTGCCAGCCGATAACGTTTTCGTCCCGCCCGAACTCTTTCGCCATAGCCTCGACCATACGGTCGCAGTACTGAAGATAAACTTCGCTGTTCTGACAAATATCGCGTCTGAAGCCTATCGTCTGTCGCACTCCGTCAATGCCTACGGCAAAGATTTCGGGGTGCTTGTTCGCCAGCCAGCGCGGCGGGCAAGCCGTGGGCGTACCCATAATCACGGAAATTCCGCGGTCGCGGCACTTATCCACCACTTCACGGAACAGCGAAAAATCAAACTCGCCGTCCGCAGGCTCCATCGTCGACCAGGCGAACTCCGCGATACGCACGCAGTTAAGTCCGAGTTTAACCATAAGATCGAGATCTTTGTCCACTTCCGAGCGATCCCATGCCTCGGGATAGTAGTTAGAACCGAATATCGGCTTTTTAACATTAAACATATTTTCTCCTCTTTTACCCGCGCGATTTGAAACAAGCCCGAATGTTTGGGCAGATATTCCGGTTGCGTCGCGATTTTTAATCTTTATACCCGAATTATACCTTAAAAAAAACAAAATGTCAAAGCCGTCGCGCCGACCTGTTTTGCTATTCTTAAAACCGAAATAATGTACAATATTTTTATTATTATTTAAGTCGTCATCAATTAACACGTAATACTTCAAAAATTATTTTATTGATTTTTAAGTTTGATATATCCCATGCATAGAACAACTACTAATCCCGATCCCCGTTTTTTACTTGATATATTCTCTTACTCTTAGTTTCGCGTCGGTCTTTTCGGCTACGGCGCGGCATTTGTCGACGTTTATACCGTCAACTGCAGCTACGCTCATAACGGTGTCGATACCCGCTTTTACGCACTCGGCGGTAAACTCGAGCGAACGGCAAACGCGGTCGTAACCTTCGGCGTTGTCGCTGTTGAGCGACACGGACGCTTCGTCGATCGCGCCTTTAAGATCGGGTACTATTTACTGTACCGACGGCACAATTTCAAAATAATAAATTTCGCCGGAAATGCGCATAAAATAACGGCTGAAAAGCTACAAAAACTCCGTAAAAAATCAATAAAAAATTTATTCAAAAATCGCAAGTAAAAACCTTGCGATTTTTTGTTCTCCCAAAATGAGAGAAAAAAATTTGAAAAATTATATAAAAAATAATTGACACAAGGGGCGGCAATATATATAATAATACGCGTGAGTTTAGTTTTATTAAACTTTAAGTCAGTTTTCTCTAAACCGCAAAAAACGACAAATCGGACGAAAAGATTTTAAAGGTGTAACATGGTTCTCGGTGAAAAGATAAGGGATTTAAGGCTGTCGTGCGACCTTACGCAGGAAGAGCTTGCGGACAGGTGCGAGCTTACCAAGGGGTACATTTCGCAGCTCGAAAACGATCTGACTTCGCCGTCGATAGCTACGCTTATAGACATACTTTCGGCGCTCGGGACTAATCTTAAAGAGTTTTTCAGCGAAGAGAGCGACGAGCAGGTTGTTTTCACTAAAAGCGACTTTATCGAAAAGGAAGAAGAAAATTACACGCTCAACTGGCTCGTTCCGAACGCGCAGAAGAACATGATGGAGCCGATAACCGTCGAGGTGAATCCCGGTTCCGCCACGGAAGAAGATAACCCGCACGAAGGCGAAGAGTTCGGCTACGTGCTTGAAGGCGAAATATTTTTAGTGATAGGGAAGAAGCGTTACAAGGTTAAAAAGGGCGAGAGTTTTTACTTTCCCGCCAATAAAACGCATTATATCTTGAACAAAAACGACAAAAAAGCCGTTTTGATATGGGTTTCATGCCCGCCGAATTTTTAAGGAGAACCTAAGATGACAAGTAATGAACGCATTATTGAACTGAAAAACATTACGAGAACTTTCGAAGACGGCGTAGTCGCCGTGGACGATCTCAGCCTTTACGTAAGACGCGGCGAATTCATAACCTTTTTAGGCCCGTCCGGTTGCGGAAAAACCACCACGCTCAGAATGATTTCGGGCTTCGACATGCCGTCGAAAGGTCAGATTCTTCTGAACGGTCAGGATATAACCAACCTCCCGCCGAACAAAAGACCTATAAACACGGTGTTTCAGAAGTACGCGCTTTTCCCGCACCTTAATATCTTCGACAATATCGCTTACGGTCTGAAGCTTAAAAGAATAAAGGTCACTTACGAAGACAATGACGGCAAAAGATTTACGAGAGTAGAAAAACTTTCGAAAAAGGAAATCGCCGCCAAGGTACAAAAAGCTCTTAAAATAGTAGATCTCGAAGGGTTCGAAAAGAGAAGCGTTTCCACCCTTTCCGGCGGACAGCAGCAAAGAGTCGCGATTGCGAGAGCTATCGTAAACGAACCGCAGATTCTTCTTTTAGACGAACCTTTGGGCGCGCTCGACCTTAAAATGCGTAAGGAAATGCAGATCGAACTTAAAGATATGCACAAAAAACTCGGCATAACCTTCATTTACGTTACGCACGATCAGGAAGAAGCCCTTACCATGAGCGACACCATAGTCGTTATGAACGACGGCGTTATTCAGCAGATAGGCACTCCCGAACAGGTTTACAACGAACCGAAAAACGCGTTCGTAGCGAATTTCATCGGCGAAAGCAACATCTTTTCCGGTACGTATCTCGGCAACCGGAAGGTTAAATTTTTAGGAAAAGCTTTCGACTGCGTGGACGACTTCGAAAAGAACGAACTCGTCGACGTCGTTGTAAGACCGGAAGACGTTAAAATCGTTCCCGCGGATCAGGGTACGGTAAAAGGCAAGGTTACCTATACAGTATTCAAGGGTACCCATTACGACGTCGTATGCGAAATCGGCAAGTCCGAAATCACGACTCAGACCTTAAAAGAAGTAAAAGTCGGCGACGTAATCGGCATGACGGTCGATCCCGACGAAATACATATAATGAGAAAGGAAGTCCAGACCAACCGTTACGACGGCTACATCACCAAGCACAACACGGTATGCTTCGGCGACGGCGAATTCCTTTGCGACGTAACCAAGCTCTACAAAGGTTCCGTTCTCGACGAAGAAGGCTACCTTATCACCGCCGAAGGCGAAAAGATAGACCTTACCGACGTTGACGTAAAGGTAGAAGTAGGTCTCCACGATATCGAAATCGAAGACATCAAAAATGATTCCGACGTCAATGCGGACGAATACGGCGCTATCGGCAAGATTATTCAGATCATCGCCAAAGCCGACCACTATCAGCTCGTCGTAAGAACGGAAGAAAACGAAGAAGATTACGTTTTCGATACCGAAGATCTCTGGAACGAAGGCGATATAGTAAGAGTTAACATCAATAAAGAAAATATCGATCTTAAACTCAAACAGGAGGTTAAGAGATAATGAAGGAAGCAAAGGTTGTCTCTTCGGCTCCGGTTACTTATCAGCCGGAAAAGGAGAAGAGTTTTTTGAAGTTTTCGAGAAAGCAACTCTGTATTCCTTACGGGGTGTTTCTCGCTTGTTTTGTCATAATTCCGCTCCTGTTAATACTTTTTTACGCTTTTACCGACAAAAACGGACATATAAGCTTAGGTAATTTCGTTGCGTTTTTTACAAGCCCGACTACGCTTACCACGGTTATAATAAGCATACTTTTAGCTTTGGCTACTACTCTTATATGTCTTATACTCGCCTATCCGGTCGCATATATACTCGCAAAAAGCAAACTGAATAAGAGCGGTACTCTTTTATTGCTGTTCATTCTTCCGATGTGGATAAACTTCGTTTTGAGAGCGATGGCGATGAAAGACCTTTTAACGCTTATAGGCGTGTTCGAACTCAACAACTACGTCAATACCGTAATAGGCATGGTTTACGATTATCTGCCGTTTATGATAATGCCGATTTATACCGTTCTTATAAAGATGGATAAAAGCCTTATCGAAGCGAGCAAAGATTTAGGAGCAAATTCATTCCATACCTTTACCGACGTAATATTCCCGTTGTCCACTCCCGGTATCGCGAGCGGAATAACGATGGTATTCATGCCGACAATGACCTGCTACGTAATATCCGATACTTTCGGTAACGGTCTTATAACAATCGTGGGCAAGCTTATAGACGAACAGTTCACGACTTTCCAGAACTGGAACATGGGCTCCGCCATAGCCATGGTACTTCTTGCAATAATGCTCGTATCCATGCTTGTAACGGGCGGATTCAAAGCAGAAGAAACAAGGGGGACTAACTTATGAAAAAATTCCTTAAAGTTTTATACATGGTCCTTATACTCTTATTTATGTATGCGCCTATCTTCACGCTCGTCGTGTACAGCTTCTTCGACGTGAATACGGTAAGTTTTCAGGATCTCCTCGTAACGCCGTTTTCTCTCGAGCTTTACAAAAAGCTCTTTACCGATTCGGCTCTCATGAAGATAGTATTCGATACGCTCCTGCTTGCGCTCATCGTCGCCGTTCTTTCGGTAATTTTAGGGACTACCGGAGCAATCGGTATCTTTTACAGCAAAAAGAGAGCCGGTAAAACGTTGTCGGCGGTTTCGAGAATTCCCGTTATAAACGCCGAAATCGTCACCGCGGTTTCGATAGCTCTTCTGTTTACGGCTATATTTACCCAGAGCAGATCGTTCTTTGCGATGATAATAGGGCATATGGTGCTTACTACGCCGTTCGTGGTGCTTTCTGTTCTTCCGAAGCTTCAGCAAATGGATCCCAATATGTATGAGGCTGCTCTCGATCTCGGCGCGAGTCCGACAAGAGCTTTGTGGACGGTCGTTATACCCGAAATTTTACCGGGTATCGTTTCCGGCTTTATGCTTGCGATAACGCTGTCGCTCGACGATTATATCGTTTCGGCGTACACTCAGCCTGCGGGAATAAAGACTATATCGACGTACGTTTATACCGCTATTTCCAAGTCCGGCACCAATTCGTCGCTGCCCGCACTCCGCGCGCTTTCGGCGATAATATTCGTAGTAATAACCGCCGTCGTAATAATAAACAACGTTGTTTCGAATAAAAAGGCAAAAAAGGAGGTTAAAGCATGAAAAAGTTTTTAACCGTTCTGCTTGCGGGGCTTTTAGCCGCAATGTGCGTTCCTTTTTCGGGTTGTTCGTCGTCTTCGGGTAAAACTGTTCTTAAAATATGTAACTGTGAAGACTATATAGACGAAGAACTTCTGGATATGTTCGAAAAAAGATATCCGGACATAAAAGTAGAATATTCGACCTACGGCACTAACGAAAACTTGTATAACGAACTCGTTATAAACCCGAACAGCTACGATCTTGTCGTTCCTTCGGAATACATGATTCAGAAGCTTGCCACCGAAGGCAGACTCAACAAGCTCGACCATGACAAACTTACCGGTTACAAGCCGTCGCCGTATATAGAAGAAAGACTCGAAAACATCACCTTTACCGTCGAAAGCGGCGAGTATAAGGGCGAAGAAGCGAAACTTTCGGACTTTATGGTCGGCTATATGTGGGGTACGATGGGTTGGGTTATCAATCCCGCCAAGGTAAACGCCGACGACGCGAAATCATGGGACGGAATCTTAGGCAACAAAAAGTACAACAAAAAAGTTACGCTTAAAGATTCGGTAAGAGACACCTATCTCGTTTCTCTCGCGCTTATCTATAAAAACGAACTTTTAACCGCAATAAACAACGGCAACTTCGGCGAAGTTTCGGAATGGCTCAATAAAACCGACAAAGAAACCGTTAAAAAAGTCGGAGACAAGCTTTCTTCTCTTAAAAATTCGCTTTACGGATTCGAAGTAGACAGCGGCAAAAACGACATAGTAACGAGTAAAATCGACGCATACGTAGCATGGAGCGGAGATGCGGCTTACGCAATAGACGAAGCGGAAGAAAAGAAAGTTCATCTCGACTACGTCGTTCCCGAAGAAGGCTCCAATATCTGGTTCGACGGACTCGTAATGCCGTCCGGAAGCAAAAACTACGATGCGGTTTATAAGTTTTTGAACTTTATATCCGAACCCGAAAACGTAGTTAAAAACATGGACTATATAGGGTATTCGTCCATAGTAGCGGCGCCGGAATCCGGTGTGATATTCGATTATATCGCAGATAACTTCGACGAGAGCGAAGACGAAGAAACGGGCGAAGTTTCGACCGAAGGTCTTATCGAAGTCGATTTAAGCTATTATTTCGGAAACGAGGACGGCGAAAACGTCGTTTACGTATCTGAAGAAAGCTACGGCAGGCTTATGGCACAGTATCCGACGCAGGATATAATAAAACGTTGTGCCGTCATGAATTACTTCGACAATGAAACTCTTACGAGAATAAACGACATGTGGGCGGGGGTAAAGGGAGAGACCTTCAATATTTCGACTATAATAATGGTTCTCGTTCTTGTTCTTGTTATAATAGCGGTGATAGTTTTGTACCGCTTGAGAGACAAAATCAAATGGCTTAAACTTCCCGAATCGAAAAAGTCCTATGCCGAAAAGCACGACCTTAAAGTCGTTTCGAGAGAAATAGTTCAGTAAAAACCGAATAAAAAGACAAAAAGGCAGTCCCGGTAAAACGCGGCTGTCTTTTTGTTTTATCGTTTTATATATTTTTAGCAAAAAGGCGGCAAGAGTTTATTAAGCGGAATTCCGGTCTTATAAGTTCCGGAAAAACAAATCCGAAAACCAAAAGAAAAAATAAACAAATCAAGCAATCAAGCGGTATATAGTAAAAGATAATCGAATATATGGCTATACGGAATTTTTGTCAATATTTTTAAAATATTTTTGACAAGTTATTGACAAACGTCAAAAGATGTGATATTACAATAGTAAGAAAAGCTTTTCATACAAAAAACTAAAGAAGGAGAATTTTATGAAAAGAACAAAAAGTATTACAAGTTTTCTGTTAGCGGTGATATTAAGTCTTGCGACTTTTATCGGCTTTACAAGCTCGATGACCGTGAAAAACGTTCATGCGGACGGCGGAGGTCAAAATAACGTAGTCGTCGGCATAAGTCTGCCTACGCTACAAAGCGATTATATAACCAATATCAGCAACAGTTTGCAGGCTTCTTTCCGTAATCGCGGCTTCACGACAATGGTATACGATGCCAACAATAATGCAGAAGATCAGGCTAGACAGATTGAAACCTTTATCAGCAAAGGCGTAAACGTAATCGTCGTAATGCCTGTTAATGACGAAGCTTTGGCAGGGGTTCTTGCCGAAGCTAATGAAAGGGGTATTAAAGTAATTGTTATAGGTGAAAATAAAGGCTTGTATCCGTCGGCGACTTATGTGAACTTTGGGAGTACAAGTAAGGCAGAAAAAGACGCCAATGCCTTTTTGAATAACCGCTATAAACCGGACGGAAATAATACGGTTCTTGTATTTGCCTGCAATAGCGAACACGGAAACAATTATTATCAGACAATAGACGATATATTAAGCGTTTATCAGAATATTGAAATAATTGTTTTCCGCGTTAACAATCTTGATGAAGTAGAGTCGTATTTGAATGAATGGTTAGATAATCACAATAATAATTTGCCCGACGCGATATTTAACTGTTGCAATGCAAATGCTAAAAAAGTAGAAGAAGCACTTATAAACCGTGGCTTTACTTCAGCTCCCGACGGTATGCCGATATATGGGTTAGCTTCTTCCTGTAATTACGATTATGAAACGCTTGCCGATTTTATCGCAGACTTAATACAAGATATAATGAGCGGCGAAATAGTACCTACGGGCAATGAAACATATTACGTAGATGCTTGATTAAAAACGATCAACAAAGATAAATAATCAAAAAAACAAAAAAAAGCTTTTATTCAGGCTATATTTTGATATATAGCCTGAATAAATTTATAAACTTAAAGTAAATATACCGATACTATTTATAATATAATAAAGTAAACGCTTTATTAAAATTTACAGAACGGGAGGTAACGGGTATAGAATGAAACGACGTAGTAAAACAATAACGATTATAACTCTTATATTTCTTTGCATATCGGCGGCGATATTTTCCGCATGCGGCGGAACGAAGCAGATTAAACTCCCTGCCCCCGTCAATCTGCAGATAGAAGGAACAATACTTACATGGGATAAAGTAGAACATGCAAGCGGATATATGCTGAATATCGACGGCGGCGAAAAGGTTGTTACGACGAACAGCTATGACTTGTCGGCAGACGACGAGTCTGAAAGCCATAGTATACAGGTAAAGTCTTTGGGGGACGGTAAGAAGTATTCGTCTTCCGCCTGGTCGCAGGTTAAAGAATATGCAAAAGAAGCAGAACAACGTTTAGAGATGGTTTATGATAAAAGCGCATACGGCTATAGGGTAGCGGGTATAGGAACGGTAACTTCAAGTGAAATAGTTATTCCCGAATTTTACGAAGGGCTTCCGGTTGTATATATATCGTCGGAAGCGTTTAAGGACAATACTAAGATAACAAAAGTAACCTTATCCGATATGACAGAAATGATAGGGGAGAGCGCTTTTCAGGGATGTACGTCGCTTGAAACGGTCGTATTCCCGGAGTACGGTAAATTGAAAAGCATACAACAAAATGCATTTCGTGATTGTAGCAGCTTAAAAGCAATTGACATACCGGATACAGTTACTTATATTTCAAAAGCTGTGTTTGAGGATTGTATAAATCTTGAATCGGCTAAACTCCCTAAAAATTTAGAAATTATCGATTGGGTTCTTTTTCGTAATACGCCTAAGCTCAAATCCGTAATATTGCCGGATTCTTTATTCTCTATCAACTGGTGTGCTTTTGAAAACTCAGGTATCGAACATATAAAGATTCCTAAAACTGTTTTCGGTATAGCTAACTCTGCTTTTAAGGGTTCCGATATAACTTCGGTAGAATTCGAAGAAGGCAGTTTGACGGAAATTGTAGCGATTTTTGCTTTTGAAGAATGTATTAATTTAAGATCTATAAATATCCCGGGAAGCGTAACGGAGATCGGTAAAGGAGCTTTCAGGGGGTGCGGTAATTTAGAATTGAGCAGTCTACCTGCAAATTTAACGACTATCGGGGACGAAGCTTTTTACGGTTGCGATAATTTAAAATTGACCGGTATTGCGGGGGCAAATTTAACGACTATCGGTCAGAGCGCATTTAAGGGACTCGGCTGCTTAGAATCGGTTACCATTTCCGCCGGCGTAACGGAGATCGGAAACGAAGCGTTTGCCGATTGCGTTAACTTAAAAGAAGTAACGTTTGATAAAAATTCCCAAATAAAGACGCTTGTATCGGTTTTCCGCAATACCGCCATAACCGAGATCACAATACCCAGGTCGGTAAGATATATAAGCGGATTTGACGGTACGTCGTCATTAAAAACTGTCCGGTTTGAGGACAACAGCGAAATAACTTATTTAAGAGGTTTTGAGGATTGCGGCAGTTTAACTACCGTAGATCTCGGTAAAAACAGTAAAGTAACGAACATATCAATTGATGCGTTTAGAAATTGTACTAAACTGACGGCGATAGAAATACCCAAGACAGTTGAAGATATAGAAGGTTATGCATTTGCAGGGTGCATTTCAATCAAGTCTATAATAATCCCCGAAGGCGTAACAAGTATTTACAAAAATGCTTTTGCCGGCTGGACAAAAGAGCAGATAATATACGTTGAAAATCTGCCGGAAGCTCCTTCCGGATGGTACAATATAAAAAATAATTGGACTTGGCTCGCCGGTTCAGATGCAACAGTAGTATGGAATTATAAACCGGAATAAATATATAGGCACACAATTAAATATCCGCCGGTTATCCGGAAGATATAAAAAGAAAAAGTAGTCAATTAAACCGGGCGACAATCGCCCGGTTTTTTGTCGTCACCGAAAAAGGCGTTGCTGGAGCAACGCCTTTTTGAGTTTTTTGTTATCTCTAAAGATTACAAACATTCGGGAGCTTTGCCCGCGCAACCCAATACGTCGATAAGTTTATGACGAACGAGTTCTTTGATGTTTGCTCTTGCCGGTTTAAGATATTCTCTCGGATCGAACTTTTCGGGATGTTCCGCAAAGAACTTTCTGATAGTGCCGGTCATTGCAAGACGAAGGTCGGAGTCGATGTTGATCTTGCAAACAGCGAGTTTAGCGGCTTCTCTAAGCTGTTCTTCGGGAACGCCTACCGCGTCGGGCATCTTTCCGCCGAATTCGTTGATCATTGCAACGTATTCCTGGGGAACGGACGAAGAACCGTGTAAAACGATGGGGAATTCGGGAAGACGTTTAGAAACTTCTTCCAGAATGTCGAAACGGAGCGGAGGGGGGCAAAGAATACCCTTTTCGTTTCTGGTGCACTGTTCGGGTTTGAATTTGTAAGCGCCGTGCGAAGTGCCGATAGCGATTGCAAGGCTGTCTACGCCGGTGTTTTTAACGAAGTCTTCAACTTCTTCGGGTCTCGTGTAAGAACCTACCGCGTGGCTTACTTCGTCTTCGATACCCGCAAGGGTGCCGAGTTCGCCTTCAACGGTAACGTTGTACTGATGAGCGTATTCAACGACCTTTCTCGTAACTTCGATATTCTTTTCGTAGGGGAGAGCCGAGCCGTCGATCATAACGGAAGTGAAACCGCCGTCGATGCACGCTTTGCAGGTGTCGTAGTCGGGACCGTGATCAAGGTGAAGAACGATCGGAATATCGGGGCATTCCTTAACGGCAGCTTCGACGAGTTTTACAAGGTAGGTGTGATTAGCGTACGCTCTCGCGCCTTTGCTGACCTGTAAAATTACGGGAGCCTTTTCTTCCTGGCATGCTTCGGTGATACCCTGAACGATTTCCATATTGTTGACGTTGAAAGCGCCGATAGCGTAACCGTTAGCGTAAGCCTGTTTGAACATTTTTTTAGAGTTAACCAATGGCATATATAATGTCCTCCAATTTATTTTTTACGATTTTACGAACGCTTGTCCTTACCGTGCAAAATCAAAGATAAAGATAAAAGATACATGTAAGGCAAATTCGTTCCTATAGTATTATAGCAACAAAAAAAACAATTTTCAATCTATTTGCTTAAAATTTTTAGATTTTACGATTAAAAAACGGGCGAAGGACAAAAATAAAAACAAAACCCGTCCCGCCCGAAACGGGGAAAAGCGGAAAACACTACCTGTCCGGTATGAAATTTATTTATTTTTCGAAAAAAGATTGACTAACTAAAAGGATACGGGTATAATTGTATTGAAAAGAGAAAAGGCGCAAGGTTTCAAAAAGCCGATTTGCCCGAAGGCTTTTCATTAAATACGACAAAATTTTATTATTTTTTTGGAGGAACAAAAAAATGGCAAACGTAAAAGTTGCAATTAACGGTTTCGGCCGTATCGGCAGACTTGCATTCAGACAGATGTTTGTTGCCGAAGGTTATGAAGTAGTCGCAATAAACGACTTAACCAGCCCCAAGATGCTCGCTCATCTTCTTAAGTATGATACGGCTCAGGGCAGCTTCATGGGTAAAATCGGCGAAAACCTTCACGAAGTTACTTATAAAGACGCTGTTTTGGCAGAAGACGGCAAGACGGTAGTTACCCCCGGTTCCATCACCGTTGACGGTAAAGAAATCACCATCTACGCATGCCCCAAAGCTCAGGATCTTCCCTGGAAGGCATTGGACGTTGACGTAGTTCTTGAATGCACCGGCTTCTATACTTCTAAAGAAAAGGCTATGGCTCACGTTCAGGCAGGCGCTAAAAAGGTTGTTATCTCCGCTCCCGCAGGCAAAGATCTTCCTACCATCGTTTACAACGTAAACCACAAGATCCTTACCGCTGAAGACAAGGTTATCTCGGCTGCTTCCTGCACCACCAACTGCCTTGCTCCCATGGCTAAAGCGCTTAACGACTACGCTCCCATCGTTTCGGGTATCATGACCACCGTTCACGCATACACCGGCGACCAGATGATCCTTGACGGACCGCAGAGAAAGGGCGACTTAAGACGTTCGAGAGCTGGCGCTCAGAACATCGTTCCCAACTCCACCGGCGCTGCAAAAGCTATCGGTCTCGTTATCCCCGAACTTAACGGTAAACTTATCGGTTCCGCTCAGAGAGTTCCCACCGCTACCGGTTCCACCACGATTCTTGTTGCGGTTGTAAAGGGCAAAGACGTTACCGTTGAAGGCATCAACGCTGCTATGAAGGCTGAAGCTACCGAATCGTTCGGCTACAACACCGACGAAATCGTATCTTCCGACGTTATCGGTATGAAATACGGTTCCTTGTTCGACGCTACTCAGACCATGGTTTCGAAGATCGACGAAGACACCTATCAGGTACAGGTTGTTTCGTGGTATGATAACGAAAACTCCTACACCAGCCAGATGGTAAGAACCATCAAATACTTCGCTAACGTTAAATAAGTTTAATTAAGGCGAATAAAATTCGAAACAAAAAGGCGTTTCTTGCGAGACGCCTTTTTTATGTTTTAAAGTTATTACCAGTGTATTGCAGATTAAAAAATGTTATTGCACAATAAAAAAAGGTTTTAAGCGCCCGTAATTCGTTTTACGCTAAAGGGGGATTTCAAAAAAATTTATACGTCTTAAAATACTTGAAAATCAACCTTATATGTGTTAAAATAATCTAAAAGCCTGTAAAAAGATATTGTTTCACACGGCATAAAGTCGGGATATTTAACCGGCAAAGGAAGATTTTTTATAACAATGGAAAACGCAAAAAAGAACGTTTACGACGTACTTAAGGAAAGGGGCTTCATAAAACAGACTATTTACGACGAAGACCTTCAGAAGGCTCTCGCTACCGAGAAGCTTAAATTTTACGTAGGGTTCGATCCTACGGCAGACTCGCTTCATATAGGACATTATATTCCGATTATGGCTATGGCGTGGATGCAGAAGTACGGTCATACGCCCATCGCGCTTTTCGGCGGCGGCACCGGCATGATAGGCGATCCGTCCGGAAGATCCGATATGCGTCAGATGCTCACCAAAGATACGATAAATCACAATATCGAATGTTTCAAAAAACAGATGTCGAGATTTATATCCTTCGAAGGCGAAAACGGAGCTATAATAGCGAACAACGCAGACTGGCTTCTGAATCTTAATTACGTAGACTTTTTGAGAGACATAGGCGTACACTTTTCGGTAAACAAAATGCTTACGGCGGAATGTTTCAAACAGCGCATGGAAAAGGGACTTACTTTCTTTGAGTTCAACTACATGCTCATGCAGGGTTACGATTTTCTGGTGCTTAATCAGAAGTACGGCTGCAAGCTCGAAGTCGGCGGGGACGATCAGTGGTCCAACATGATAGCCGGCGTAAACCTTATAAGAAAGAAAGAAGGAACGGACGCTTTCTGTCTTACCTGCACGCTTTTATTAAACAGCGAAGGCAAAAAAATGGGCAAAACTCAGAAGGGCGCACTCTGGCTTGACGAAAATAAGTGTTCCGTATACGATTTTTACCAATATTTCAGAAACGTCGAAGACGTAAAGGTTGCCGAGTGCATGAGACTTCTGACCTTTATGGATATGGACGAGATCGCCGAACTCACCAAGTATAACGACGAAAGAATGAACGCCGCTAAAGAAAGACTCGCGTTCGAAGTAACCAGACTCGTTCACGGCGAAGAAAAGGCTCTTAAGGCGCAGAAGGAAGCGCGAGCGGCTTTCGGCGGCAGCGCGGAAGACATGGCTTCGATCGAAGCTCCGGACGGTTCTACCGTGGCGGATCTTCTCGTTATAGCGAACTTTGCAAAATCCAAGAGCGAAGCGAGACGTCTTGTTGAATCGGGCGCGGTTTCCGTAAACGACGAAAAGGTTTCGGATTTTGCGGTTATACCCGAATCCGCAGGAAAAGAATTCGTTCTGCATAAAGGCAAAAAGAATCATATAAAAGTTATTCTTAAATAAAAACGGAGTTATATCCGGAAATAAAGCAAAAGTTAAAGGAAGGGCGGGGGTACGTCCTTCCTTATATTATAATATGGCGATGAAAGAAAGTTACATAACCGTGGACGGCGAGTACGAAGAAGTTACGGTTATCGAAAAGTCGAAGTTCATAACTCACGTAAAGCACGTTTCTTCGGAAGAAGAAGCGCGGTCTTTTATCGAGCGGATAAATAAAAAATATTATGACGCGACTCACAACTGTTATGCTTATATCGCCGATAAAGAAGGAACGGTTTTCCGCTTTTCGGACGACGGCGAACCGCAGGGCACGGCGGGCATACCGATGCTCGAAGCGATAAAAAACGGAGGGGTTTCGGAAGTAACGGTAGCGGTGACAAGGTACTTCGGAGGGATAAAGCTCGGTGCGGGCGGACTTGTCAGGGCTTATTCCGGCTGCACCGCATCAGCACTTAAGAACGCAAAAAAGAAGGAGATGTTTTTATCGTCCTTTTATACTTTAAGTTGCGGTTACGAATACTATAAAAGCGTCTTGAGACTCTTTTCGGGAGCAAAGGACTATTATATAAAAAGTCAGGACTTTTCGGACGGGGTTAAAGTGGAATTTGCGGTAAAAATTTCCGCCGAAAAGGCTCTTAAAGAAAAAATAACCGAGACTTTTTCGGGAAGACTTGTTCCCGAAAAAACGGGCGAAGGCTACGGAGAGTATAAATGAGTAAAATAACCGAAATTTCCGAACAAAAGCGTGATAAAACGAGAGTGAATCTTTATCTCGACGGGACTTTTTACTGCGGACTTTCGCTCGAGACGGTTTACAGGTATCGCCTGAAAACCGGCATGGAAACGACCGAAGCCGAAATTGCCGAAATGCAGCTCGAAAGTGAAAAGACCGAAGCCTTCGACAAGTCTCTGACTTACGTTTCCAAGGCGCTGAAGCCGAAAAAAGCCGTTAAAGAATACCTGTGCCGCAAAGGTTACACCGACGCGGTTGTAAAGTACTGCATAGATAAGCTCGCCGAGTACGGCTTCGTGGACGATTACGCATACTGTGCGGCTTACGTCAGAACGTATCGCAGCTCCAAGGGCAAAAAACTCATAGAACGCGACCTTAAGCTCAAGGGAATAGACTTCAACCTTGTCGAAAAGGCTCTCGCCGAAGAAATAGATTCGCAGGAAGACGCAGTAAAAGCCATCGCTCTCAAATATATGAGGGGCAAAGAACCCACCAAAGAAAATTCGGCAAAACTTTATAAGTATATTTTATCGAAAGGCTTCGGCTACGACGAAGCGACTTACGCCGTAAAAGTCGTAAAGGGGGAATTATGGAACGAATACTGACCGCTTCGGAAATGAAAAAAGCCGACGATTATACGATAAATACTCTCGGTATTCCCGAAGAAGAACTTATAATCGCCGCCGGGAAGGCTGTCGCGGAAGAGATAAAAAAACATAAGCGTGGCGGAAGGGTTCTGGTCGTCTGCGGCAAAGGCAATAACGGAGCGGACGGCAGGGTTATAGCCGAAGAACTTAAAAAAATCCACGGGTTTTCGGTCTTTTTATACGACGTCGCTTTCCCTAAGCCTGAATTGTTTTCGGCGGAATACGATATTATAGTAGATTGTCTTTTAGGCACGGGGCTTAACGGAGCGGTCCGAGGCGAGTGCGAAAGACTTATAAACAAAATGAACGCCATGAGCGGCTATAAAGTCGCATGCGATATTCCGTCAGGGTTAAACGCCGATACCGGCAGACCGCAGAAGGTTTCTTTCAAAGCGGATCTTACCGTGGCGGTGCAGGAATATAAGCGAGGACATTTTTTTGGCGACGGCATAGATTACTGCGGCAAAACCGTAGCGAAGGATATAGGTATCTCCATCTGGGGCGACTTCCCGTATAAACTTACGGACGAAGACGCTGCGGCTTATTTTAAAAAGCGCAGGCGTAACGTCAACAAAGGAGACTTTTCAAAGGCGGCTGTCATCGGCGGAAGCAAAGATTTTTACGGTGCGCCCGTACTGTCGCTTTCATCGCTTATGACTATGATAGGCGGTGCAGGTTACGGATACCTGTATGCGCCTAAGTCGTACCAAAATTTGTATAAAGGCTTCAATCCGGAGTGCATCGTAAAAGGCTTTTTAGACGACGGCTCTAATATGGCTTTTGACGAAACGCTGGCAAAAAATCTGAACGATTGTAAGGCGGTCGCTTTCGGCATGGGGCTTGGTGTTACGAAAGGCGTTTACGATGAACTTTGTGATATTTTGTCCGTATATAAAAGTACGCTTATAATAGACGCCGACGGAATAAACGCTCTTTCGCTTTACGGCAAAGACGTGTTGAAATCCGCCGCGTGCAAAGTCATAATTACTCCGCATATGGGCGAATTTTCACGCCTTACGGGCATACCCGTCGACAAACTAAAAGAAGATCCTATAAAATCCGCCGTAGCGTTAAGTAGGGAATTAAACGTAACGGTTGTTTTAAAGGACGCCGTTTCGATAATAACGGACGGCGAAAGAGTATGCGTAAACGTTTCCGGCAGTCCGGCTCTCGCAAAGGCGGGATCGGGAGACGTGCTCTCGGGGCTTATCGCAGGCGTCGCCGTGAGAGAAGAACCCTTCGAGGCGGCTTCCGTCGGCGCGTACGTTCTGGGGAGGGCGGGCGAACTCGCGGCAAAGGCAAGGGGCGACTATTCGGTGACGGCATCGATGCTGCCGGAATTTATAGGAAGATTTATAGCAAAACTCGAAGAGTGATTTGAAGGCCGATGAAAAGTATGGATTATAGCGAAAAAATAAAAAAACTGAGCGAAATTATAGATAAAAGTTATAAAGTCGTGGCGTTTACGGGGGCGGGTATAAGTTGCCCTTCGGGCATACCGGATTTCCGGTCGGCGGACGGACTTTATAATCAGAAGTCGGGCATCGCATATCCGCCCGAAGAAATAATATCTCACGGATTCTTTTTCTCTCATACGAAAGAATTTTACGATTTTTACTTTTCTAAAATGGTGTACGAAACGGCAAAGCCGAACTTCGCTCATTTATACCTGAGCCGGCTCGAAAAAGCAGGCAAACTTCTGGCAACGGTTACGCAGAACATAGACGGGCTTCACCAGAAGGCGGGTTCGAAAGAAGTGTTTGAACTGCACGGCAGCGTTTTAAGAAACAACTGCACCGTCTGCAACAGATTTCACACGCTTGAAGAAGTAAAAGAAAGCGCGAAAATAAACGGAGGAGTACCGCGTTGCAAGGTATGCGGGAAAGTTGTAAAACCCGACGTGGTTCTGTATGACGAACCGCTGGATGAAGAAACCGTCGAAGGCGCGATAAATGCGATCTCGGTCGCGGATACGCTTATAATAATCGGGACTTCTTTAACGGTTTATCCGGCGGCGGGATTTATAAACTTTTTCAATGGGAAACATCTTGTTTTAATAAACAAGTCCGAAACTCAGATAGACAAAACCGCAGAGCTTGTCATAAACGAGGATGCCGCGAAAGTGTTTTACGACCTATCGGTATTTAACGGCGAAAAGACTCTTGCATAACCGATAAAAATATTGTATAATAATAAAAAAGGAGAAAATAATGAGAAGTAACGATTATTATAACGACGATAATTATAACGATAATTATTCCGGCGGCAATGAAAATAACGGCGGTTCGGATTCCGGCAATCGCTTCGATTACGGCGAATATCATAAAAGCGTAGTCGGCGATCCGTTTGACGACAGAATGAGAAAACGCTATAACGAACTTTCCCGGAAACAGTTTAAAATAGCCAAGATAGTAATGGCTTCGGTCTTTTCGCTTATGGCGGTAGTATGGATTATCATCGGCGTGGTTTTTAAAGTCACGGGAATAAGCGAGGAGGGCGGCCCGCCATGGTATATTTTTGCCGGAATCGGCGGATTATGGCTCGTTATAGCCGTGCTTATCGCGGTTTTCATGAAGGCGCCTTCGTACGACACGATGAAAAAGAGAGCGCAAAAATATTACGGATATTCTTCGCTGGACTACGGCTCGATCGAAAATAAAGCGAGAACGGACGTGCTGGAAGAGCGTGTAAAAGAACTCGAAGAAGAAGTGAACAGACTGAAGAGCGAGAAATAAAAAACGTAAAAACAATTAAAAACGGGCAAAAAGTTTGCAAAAAGACTTAAAAACCGTTGACATTATAAAAAAAATAAGGTATCATATTCTGGCAAAGAGAAAGTAAACCTTTCCACCGCTTGGCAAAGCTTAAGTCGGTTCGATACGTAATTATGGCGCTACGCGCGCTTTAAATCGTTTCGCAGGTTACTTTTTCGTAGCCTGCTTTTTTCGCGATTAAAGCCGTAAGGCTTTATCAAATATTATAAAGGGGTACAAAACCATAAAAAAAGAGCATCAGATTAACGAGGAAATCCGCGACAGAGAAGTTCGCCTTATAAGCGAAACGGGCGAACAGCTCGGAATAATGTCCGCAAGGGAAGCTTTGACCGTCGCCGAAGAAAAAGAATTGGATCTCGTGAAAATTTCACCGAACGCGAATCCGCCCGTATGTAAGATAATCAACTACGGCAAATACCTTTTCGAACTTCAGAAGAAGGAAAAGGAGTCGAGAAAGAATCAGAAAGTTCAGGAAATTAAAGAAATACAGCTTTCCATGACGATAGACGTGGGAGACGTAAACGTCAAAGCCAAGCAGTGCAACAAATTTTTAGCCGCCGGCAACAAGGTCAAAGTAACCATAAGAATGCACGGCAGGCAGATGGCGCACGCAAGCATGTCGGTCGACGTTATGAACAACTTCTTCGAACTCGTCAAAGAAAACGGAGTAATGGAAAAGAAACCGCTTACCGAGGGCAGGAACGTCTGGATGATGCTTGCCCCGATAAAAGATAAGCGTTAAAAATCAAAAACAAACTGGAGGATACAACCATGCCGAAAATGAAAACGAAGAGCGGCGCTAAAAAGCGTTTCAGAGTAACCGCAAGCGGTAAGATCAAAAGATCTCACGCAGGCAAAAACCATATTTTAACCAAGAAAGCAAGAAAGAGAAAGAATAACCTTGCTTCCGGCGCATACGTAGACGCGGGACAGCAGAAGACCATTTCTACTTTAATTTACAACAAGTAATCGGAGGATATAACAATGCGTATTAAAAGAGCAGTCAACGGCGTTAAGAAACGCAGAAAGATATTAAAATTAGCCAAAGGATATTTCGGCGGTAAGAGCAAACTTTACAGAGTTGCCCGCGAAGCCGTTATGAAGTCCGGCAACTACGCTTATATCGGAAGAAAGCTTAAGAAGAGAGATTTCCGTTCTCTTTGGATCGCACGTATCAACGCGGCGGCAAGAATGAACGGCTTATCCTATTCGAAGTTCATGTACGGACTTAAAACCGCAGGTGTAAACCTTAACAGAAAGGTTCTTGCGGAACTCGCGATTTCCGACGCTGCGGCATTCACCGCTCTTGCCGAAACCGCTAAAAAGGCGATTAAATAAGTTTTAGTAACTTAAAAATAACTTTCCGCAGCGCTTAACTTATAGTCAGCTATAGTTAAGCGCTGTTTGGTAAAAACGATTATTCGATGATTATTTCGAGACAAAACGAAAAAGTAAAAAAGATACGTTCGCTTAAAGAAAAAAAGTTCAGAGCGGAGAATAACGAATACGTTGCTTACGGCTATAAGCTCGTTCTCGAAGCCGTTTCTTTAAAGCTCCCGATAGTTTGCATTGCGGGTACCGGAGAAATGCTTGAAAGGATCGGTCTTAAAGAAACGTTTCCGGGTGAAAATAACGGTTACGGATTCGAAGTAATCGCCGTTTCGGAAGAAGTGTTCTCGTCAATGACGGAAGAAGCTTCTCCGCAGGGCGTTCTTGCGGTGATAAAAAAACCGCCGAATAAGCTTTGCCCGCCGACGGGCGATTGTATTTTGTTAGACGGCATATCCGATCCCGGGAATCTGGGGACGATTATAAGAACGGCCGCCGCCGCCGATATAAAAGAATTGTATCTCGCGGATTGCGCGGACGCTTTTAATCCGAAAACCGTAAGGAGCGCGATGGGCGGGCTTTTCAGAGTAAAAGTTTGCGAATGCGATAAAAAAACAGCCGTTTCGCTCATAAACAAGCCGATAATAGTGGCGGATATGGACGGAGAGAACGTGTTTACTTACACTAAGCAGGGCGATTTTTGTCTTGCCGTCGGTAACGAAGCGAACGGAATTTCGGACTATGTAAAAAATTCCGCAAAAATAAAGGTCGCCGTTCCTATGTCTAACGGCATCGAAAGTCTTAACGCCGGGGTTTCGGCCGGAATAATCATGTACGCTCTGAAAAACAGAAAGAAATAAAGGAGAACCTTATGTCAGGACATTCCCATTCCGCAAATATCGCTAAAAAGAAAGAAAAAATCGACGCAATCAAAGGCAAAATATTCACCAAAGTCGGAAGAGAACTCGCGGTAGCCGCGAAGAACGGTTCCGATCCCAACACCAACTCGAAGCTTGCCGACGCCATCGCCAAAGCAAAGGCGTGCAACATGCCTAACGATAATATTAAAAGATGTATCGCAAAGGCTGCGGGCGAACTTTCGGCAACCAATTTCGAAGAATTGACTTACGAAGGATACGGTCCGAACGGAAGTGCGGTTATAGTCAAAACGCTTACCGACAACAAAAACAGAACTTTCGACTACGTAAGAACGGCTATGCGTAAGCACGGCGGCGAACTCGGCAACAGTGGGTGCGTTTCGTATAATTTCCAGACGATGGGCGTAATAGTTATCGAAAGCACTCCCGACCTTGACGAAGATACCGTTATAGAATACGCTCTCGATGCGGGCGCGGACGACGTTATCGCGGAAGAAGACTCATTCACCGTTTATACCTCTCCGTCGAACTTCTCCGCCGTGAGAAAGTATCTCGAAGAAAAGGGACTTAAATTCTTCAGTGCGGAAATCGACATGATCCCGCAGAACAAAGTTACGCTCGAAGGCGAAGCTCTCGAAAAGTTCCAGCGTCTTATCGACGGACTCGAAGATCTCGATGACGTTCAGGACGTATATCATAACGTAGATCTTCCCGATGACGAAGACGACGAATAATTTGCGGCAGTAAAATGCGGTAAACCGGATTTTATATTATAAACATAAAAAAGAATACATAAATAACGGCTTTTCGCGGAAAATAGTTAATAAGCGGCGAGCCGTTATTTTTAAGCTCGGTTAAGGTAAGTTGATTTTCGCTTTAATGAGAAACCGGAGCGCCGCTTTTTATATATAGCGGCGCCGTAACGGTCCGCAACCGAAAAGGAAGCGAAGACGCGATGTTTTTGCTTCTTTTTTAGCGGACGATAAACTTATCGGGGTGTTTTTTGAATAATCTGCGGAAAATCATGAAAATGCAAACCGGCGGCAAATAATGACAAACAGCGGTTTTTTTTGTTTATGGTAGCGGTTTTTCCGTCAAAAATAAATTTTTTGCGATAAAACGGTTATAAACGTTGTTTAATATAGTGAAAAAAGGAAAAAATCAAATCGCGGTGCGATAACCGCAAAGTCCCGATCGTTTCAGGGCAAAGGATAAAGGAATATGAAAAAGTCGATTAAAAGAATTTTACCTGCGATTATAGTTGCGCTTGCAGTGATATCGCTTTCGGGGTGCTTCAATAACGTAAGCGGCGGTTTTTCTGAAAAAGTAGGAGATACGGTAAAACCGGCTAACGTTGCCAATATCGTCTATAACGTAAATTCTTCAAAGTATTCCGAAAACGTTAAGGAAGCCAATCTCGAAGACGCTATAGCGGACGTTTATACCTCAGTGGTTTATATCACCAACGTTTCTTCGTCGGGGACTTCGGTCGGCTGCGGCGTCGTGGCGGACGTTTCGGTAAACGGCGAAAGCGAAAATATAGTTTACGTTTACACTTGCTATCACGTTGTTTCCGACTACACTTCGCTCGAAGTAATTTTCCCGGATGTTCCCACTTACGAGGACGGCGGCGAAACGCTTTACGATTACGGCAATATCGACTATGAAACGTATGTTTTTTCGACAAAAGACAAGACCGTAGGGTTTGTCGGCGGCGATTTCGAAACGGACGTAGCCGTTCTTAAAGTAGATATCGAAAAGTATATGAAAGAAACCGTCTCGGACGGCAAAACGGTAGAACCGATAAAGGTAAACAAAGCCAGAATAACCGAAAGAGAATACAAACTCGGCGAAACGGTATTCGCCATCGGCAATCCGACCGGCGAACTCAAAGGAACGACGACTTCGGGCGTGGTAAGCTACGTCAACCAGGACGTTACCGTAAAAGATCTCGGAAAACTCACTCTGTTGCAGTTCGATACCGCAATCAATGCCGGTAATTCCGGCGGAGGGCTTTTCAATCTTTACGGCGAACTGGTCGGAATAGTAAACGCAGGTTCTGACAGTTATGAAAATATCGGTTTTGCGATCCCGTATAAAACTTCAACTCCGACCAGAAACGACGGCGATAAAGAAACGGGCTTTGTGAATATAGCAAATAAACTTATCGAAACCGCCTGGAATGACGGCGACAGATATAATTACGGCTACGTCGCGGGCAGATGGAGTCTCGGTCTGAACGTTTCGACGGACAGTTACAGAAGACCTTACGTTGCATCGATTCCGTCCGGAAGCGTTTTTGAAAATTCCGCGGTAGCCAGAAAAGATTATATTTCGGGCATTACTTACGTCAAGGACGGAAAGACTTATTCGGCTTCGTTTACCGAAACGAACTATACCGCGTATACTAAGTTCGAAAACTTTTATAACGAAATGAAGCAAAATCTCGTCGCCGGGGACGAAATAACGGTTGTGTTCAAGTCCGGTGCGGGAACAAAGAAGGTAGCTGTTATCTTACAGCAAAAAATATACAGAGATACCGGCATGAAACAAGCCGCGTAAAAACTTAAAACAGATTATTCGTAAAACTACTCCATAAAAAAGAAGTTAAGGCAGGCGTTTCCGCTTGCCTTTTCTTTTTGTAAAATTATGTAAAACGAAGAGGCAACGGCAGTTTTTAAAAGCAAAATAAAACAACGGGTAAACCGCCTGGTAAAAATTTGTTACCGAAACAGGACGCGACGGGACAATCTATTGACTTTTTTACGGAAATTAAGTACAATATAATTCAGCGTTGTATTTATTTTTGTAAAAACATAGAGGCGACAAGAGAATAATTCGTTTTTGAATAAAAAGCGGAAGATAAAAGAAAAAAACAAGGAGAAAAATGATCATAGTCGGGTTCGATCCGGGACTTGCGACGCTCGGTTACGGCGTTATAGAAGCAGGTAAATCGGGTATAAAAATGATAGATTACGGCGCGATCATTACGCCTAAAGAAGACGATCTTCCGACAAGACTTTTGAAAATAGAAAAGGGCGTGAGCCTGATTATGGAAAAATTCCGTCCCGATCAGGTCTCTATGGAAGAATTGTTCTTCGTAAAAAACATTACGACGGGAATAGCCGTTGCTCACGCAAGGGGAGTGCTGCTTCTTACGGTCAAAAAGTACTGCGACGAAATTTTCGAATACACTCCCATGCAGATAAAACTTGCGATGACGGGTTACGGGCTTTCTAAAAAAGGACAGGTTCAGGAAATGACCAAAGTTGTGCTCGGACTTAAAAAACGCCCCCAGCCGGACGACGCCGCAGACGCGCTTGCCGTGGCGATAACCCACGCGAACACTCACGGCGGCGGAAAATTCTATAAAGTTCAGTAAAAGGACAAAACTATGATAGGTTACGTTAAAGGAAAGGTAATATATTCGGACTCGGGGACGGTTATACTCGAAACCGCCGGCGGTACCGGCTATGAGATAACGTGTTCTTCGGGCGCATATGTAAAACTCGTAAACGACGGCGAAGGCGCGGTCTATACTTACCTTGCGGTGAGAGAGAACGAAGTTAATTTGTACGGGTTTTCTTCGATAGAAGAAAAAAGGATGTTCTTAAAGCTCATAACGGTTTCGGGCGTAGGTCCCAAAATGGGTATAACCGTGTTATCGTCGATGGAACTTAAAGATCTTGCCGTTTCGATCGCAAACGAAAACGTAAAAATGCTTTCGTCGGTAAAAGGACTCGGTAAAAAAACCGCGGAAAGAATAATACTCGAACTCCGCGAAAAGATTACTTCAGAAGACATTCCCGCCGAAGATAGCAGAAAGGGCAAAAAGGCGGAAGAAAAGAAGGACGATTTTATCCCGAACGAAAATTCCGTTATAGCTCTTATGAGCTTGGGACTTACGAGAGCGGAATGTTATACGCTTCTGAAAAAGGCGGAAGAAGAAGGCATAACCGAAGTCGAAAAGCAGGTTAACTTTGCCATTAAGAACTTATAAGGTATAAAAATGAAAGACACCGAAGTATTAATAACTTCGAACGCAGACAGAAACTTTGCGTACGAAAGGGACGAAAGAGTGGTAAGCGTCGATGAAATAGAAAAGGACGCCGAGTTCGAAAACGTTTTGCGCCCGAAAAATTTCGAGGGATATATCGGACAGAAAAAAGCTAAAGAAAACCTTGCGGTTTCGATAGCTTCGGCTAAGATGCGGCAAGATACTCTCGACCACGTTTTGCTGTACGGTCCGCCGGGACTCGGCAAGACTACGCTCGCACATATCGTCGCCAACGAGATGGGAGCGAATATTAAGGTAGTCAGCGCGCCGGCTCTTGAACGCGGAGCGGAACTTGCGCAGATTCTGACCACGCTTTCTGCCGGCGACGTGCTTTTTATAGACGAAATTCACCGTCTTAAGCATGACGTTGCGGAGTTTTTATATTCCGCTATGGAAGACTTCAAACTCGATCTTCCGAGCGGCAAAGGAATGGGCGCATCTTTATTACATCTCGACGTTCCCAAATTTACGCTTATCGGGGCAACTACAAAAATAGGCATGATTGCGGGGCCTCTCCGCGACAGATTCGGCATAATTTTGCGGCTCGAAAGTTATTCGGTAAGCGATCTTAACGAAATAGTGTTCCGTTCGGCGGGAAGACTCGGCATAGGCATAGAGCGTTCCGCCTGCGACGAAATCGCAATAAGAAGCCGCGGCACTCCGCGTATCGCAAACAGATTTTTAAAGAGAGTAAGGGACTATTCGATAGTTAAAAAACACGATAAACTTTCGGTATCCGACGCCGAAAACTGTCTTGAAATGCTCGGCATCGATTCCTTAGGACTCGATTCCACCGATATGAACGTTTTATCCGCCCTTGCCGAAAAGTTCGGAGGCGGTCCGTGTGGACTTTCGACCTTAGCCGCTTCGATAAACGAAGACGAATCTACGATAGAAGACGTTTACGAACCGTATTTATTGCAGCTCGGTTTCATCGCAAGAACGCCTCGCGGCAGAGTGTTGCTTAAAAAAGGCTACGACCATCTCGGAATAACTTATCCGGAACATGACTGATTTTATCGTGGCAGACGTTGCAGCTGCCGGATATTTTTGCGATAATTCAATATTTTACCATTTTTTATAAACAAAACCGGCGTATTGCCGGAAAGAAACTATTATGAAGACAGAAGATTTCGATTACTATCTTCCCGAAGAACTCATCGCGCAGACGCCTGTCGAGCCGAGAGATTCTTCGAGATTGCTATATTTTAACAGAGAAACCGACGCCGTGGAAGACAAAATTTTCCGCGATATCGAATTTATTTTAAAACCCGGCGACGTCCTTGTCAGAAACGTCACGAGAGTTCTGCCCGCAAGGCTTTACGCTTATACCGAAAACGGCGGCAAAGTTGAAATTTTGCTTCTGAAGCGTTTTAATTTAACGGAATGGGAAGTTCTGGCAAAGCCCGCTAAAAAACTTAAAGAAGGAACGAGACTCGTAATAAACGAAGAGCTTTCGCTCGTATCGGAAGGCGTTTACGACGAGGATCAGGGGTCGAGAAAGGTTAAATTCGAGTTTACGGGCGTGTTTGAGGACGTTATTTCGAGAGTGGGAGAAATGCCTCTTCCGCCGTATATACACGAAAAACTTAAAGATAAAGAACGTTACCAGACCGTTTATTCAAAGGTGAACGGCTCGGCGGCCGCGCCGACGGCAGGTCTGCACTTTACCGAAGAGCTTCTTAAAAGACTTAAAGACAAGGGCGTTATAATCGTAGATATTCTGCTCCACGTAGGGCTCGGAACCTTCCGCCCGGTGAAGGTCGAAGACGTTTCCAAGCATCACATGCACTCGGAATATTACGAAGTTTCGGAAGAAGCAGCCGCTGTTATAAACAAAGCGAAAAGGGAAGGCAGAAGAGTTATCGCCGTCGGGACGACAAGCATACGAACGCTCGAATCCGCCGCAAACGACGACGGCACCGTCCGTGCGGAAAAGGGTAATACGGAGATATTTTTGTATCCGCCGTACAAATTTAAATGCGTCGAAGGCTGTATAACGAATTTTCATCTCCCTAAAAGCACTCTTATAATGCTTATTTCTTGCTTCTCTACGAGAGAGAGAATTTTAGAAATTTATAAGTATGCGGTGGAACGTAAGTATCGGTTCTTTTCGTTCGGCGACGCGATGCTGATTTTATAAACTTCGAATCTTTATTAAACGATAAAAATATTTATCGTTATATATAAGCGTATAAAAATATAATAAATTTTTAAGGAAAAACATGGCAGATTTAACTAAACCGTTCTGGTTTGAAACGGTCCATCAGGACAGTCGCACCGGCGCGAGAGCGGGCATATTCCACACCCCGCACGGCGATATCGAAACCCCCGTATACATGCCGGTCGGAACGCAGGCTACCGTAAAAGGCATGCTCCCGGACGATCTTAAAACGGCGGGCGCACAGATTATTTTATCCAACACTTACCACTTGTACATGCGCCCCGGCGACGATCTCGTAAAAAAAGCGGGCGGACTTCATAAGTTTATGAATTGGGACAGGCCGATTCTTACAGACAGCGGCGGGTTCCAGGTGTTTTCGCTCGCAAAACTCAACAAAATAAAGGACGAAGGCGTATTTTTCAATTCGCACGTAGACGGAAGTCTGCACTTCATTTCACCCGAAAAGGCTATGGATATAGAACACAATCTCGGCGCGGACATAATGATGGCTTTCGACCAGTGTTCTCCGTACGGCGTGGATTACCGCAGCGGCAAAGAAGCTATGGAGCGCACTCTTAAATGGCTCGACAGGTGCTACGATTCGCATAACGACTATTTTAAGGATAAACCCGAGACGCAGGCTCTTTTCCCGATAGTGCAGGGGAATATGTTCAAAGATCTGAGAGAAACCTCTCTTAAAGAAACGATCCCTTACGCGAAGTACGGTATAGGCATAGGCGGACTTTCGGTCGGCGAACCTAAGGAAATGATGTACGACATAATGGATTTTATGTACGACAAGTACCCGACGAACGTTCCGAGATACCTTATGGGCGTAGGCAGCCCCGACTGTCTTGTCGAAGGCGTTAAACGCGGAATAGATATGTTCGACTGCGTTCTGGCGACGCGTATCGCCCGAAACGGTACCGCAATGACTTCCCGCGGGAAGATCGTAGTAAGGAACGGTATATATAAAGAAGACTTTTCGCCGCTCGATCCGGAATGCGATTGCTATTGCTGCAAAAATTATACAAAAGCGTATTTAAGGCATCTTATAAACGTAGGCGAAATGACCGGGGCTATGCTTCTTTCCATTCACAACATAACGTTTTTGTGTAATCTTATGAAAAAAATGCGCGAAGCCATCATGCAGGATTCGCTTATAGAGTTCGCCGAAGAATTTTACGCAAAATACGGCAAAATTTAATCAATACACCGTTTTTATTATACCTGTATCGCCGAAATACTACCAAAATTTTTTATTTTTCATATAAATCGGGCGTAAAGCGGTGTTAAAAGCAAATAAAAGCGGTGCTATTTTAACTTTCGAGTTGTGTAATTAAATTTAAAAAACAGTTAAAAAAGTTGCTTTTTGGCAACAATTACTATATACTTATTTTATAATTGATCGTTCGCGGAAAGCAAAAAAGCGTTATTGCGGACGAAAGGAGTATCATTATGTTATCGAATTTACTCGCAAACAACTATTCGCAGTGGATTATGCTCGGAGTTTTAGTTGTAGTTTTCGGCTTGTTCCTTATTTTCTCGGCTCGTTCCAACAAGAAGAAACAGAAGGAAGCCGATGAAATGATGAATAAATTTCAGAAGGGTTGCACTGTAATGACCATCGGCGGCATTATGGGCAAAGTTATAGCTATAAACGATAAAGACAACTATTTCGTTATCGAAACGGGTACGGCTAAAAATAAGACTTATCTTAAACTCAGCAAACAGGCTCTTTACTCGGTAGTATCGGAAACAAAGAACCCGAACGCTACCAATCCCGAAATCACCGAAGCCGACATGAACGGCGAAGTTGTATCTCCCGAAGAAGTAGCTACTGTTGCCGAAGACAACGTTTCTACCGAAAACACTTCCGTAGCGGAAGCCGAAGATGCTATCGACGCTATCGAAGAAATCGAAGAAGCAACCGACGAAGACAACAAATAAGTTTTTGTTTATCTTAAACGAAGCTTGAAGCGTATGGTCAGCAACCGTACGCTTTTTTTGTGTAAATTTTTCGGGACTTTATAAAAATAATCAAAAACGTATTGAAAAAGCGTTTTATGTTTGCTATAATTACGGTATGTGTAATTTGAACGAAGAAATATCGAAAGCGGAAAACGCTTTGAAACATTATACCCTTGACGGCGACGTGAAATCGGTCCTGCCGTACGGAAGCGGACATATCAACACGACCTTTAAGGTAGTGACCGCTTTTAACGCGGAATATATTCTGCAAAAAATCAACGATAAACTTTTCGACGTACCGAAGCTTATGGACAATATCCTTAAAGTTACCGAATACGCAAAAGTTCACAGTAAAACAGTTTCTCTGCCGACTCTTGTTCTTTCGGACGGAGGAGAAAGCTACGTTAAAACGGAAGACGGGTTTTACCGAGTGTACGACTTCGTAAAAAATTCGGTTTCGTTTCAGGTGGCTTCGTCCGAAGCGCTTTGTTATCTGACGGCGGCTACTTTTGCGGAATTTTCACGTATTTTAAAAGATTTTCCGGCAGAAACGCTTTACGAGATAATACCCAAATTCCACGATACGACCGACAGATTTTTACAGCTTGAAAACGCCGTGAAAGAAGATAAATGCGGCAGAGCGAAAAACGTAAAAAAAGAGATAGAATTTGCGTTTAACCGTAAAAATTATTGCGGAGTCATAACCGAAGCGATAAAAGCCGGCAAAATCCCTTTAAGAGTTACGCACAACGACACGAAGCTCAACAATCTTTTGTTCACGCCGGACGGAAAAACCGCTCTCGCGGTAATAGATCTCGATACCGTTATGCCAGGAAGCGCGCTTTTCGATTTCGGGGACATGTGCCGCTTCGGATGCAATTCCGCTCTCGAAGACGAAACGGATCTTAATAAAGTTTATTTCAAAAAGGACTTTTTCAAGAGTTTTGCGAAAGGATATATGAGCATTCTCGGCAGAGAGCTTACCGAAGCCGAAAAACTTAATCTTCCGTTTTCGGCGATACTCATGACTTTCGAATGCGGAATGAGATTTTTAACCGATTATCTTTCGGGCGATACGTATTTTAAAATTTCGAGAGAAAATCATAATCTTGACCGCTGTCGTACGCAGTTTAAACTCGTCGCCGATATGGAAAGAGAAATCGAAGAACTTAACGGGTTCGTAAAAAGTTTATAAAACAAAAACATAAAAACCGATTGAAAGACATAACTTAAAGTAACGGACGGGTAACCGACGTTTATAAAAGTTACGTCTTTTTTGTTAAAAGATTTATCAAAATCCGATCGTCCGGCGGGCATTCTGCCGTAAATCGGGTAAAAAACGATAAGTCGTACGGGGGAGAATATGGGCGGATATCTTACGAAAAAAACTTTTAAGGAGATTTTGCTGGCTTCGGCTTTCTGCATAGCCGCGACTATAGCTCTTATCGCCGTCTTTTCGGTTATAAAACTTATCTTCGGGTTCGACGATTCTGCGGTAAAAATAATAACGCAGATAATAAAATTCGTCTGCGTTATTGCGTGCGGGTTTATTTTCATCTGTCCTGACGGCGGGTTTATAAAGGGAGTATTTTACGGGATAATCGCATGTCTTATTACCGCGCTTATACTCGGTTTCATCGCGAAAAAGAGTTTGTTCACGGCAGCGATTGTTTCAGACATCGCGCTTTACGCTATCGCCGGCGGGCTTGCGGGAGCTATCGCGGCGAATATAAAAAGCAAAAAATAGAAACAAAATCTTAAAAACGGATAAAAATTTCAGAGAAATATATAAAAATTCCCCGATTGCGGCTTAAAAGAGCTTCGGTCGGGGATTTTTTGCGTTAAAAATGCGTTTATAAAAGAAAAATTTTCGTTTTACTATTGACTAAATCGTATGATAGATATATAATAAATAAGTATAAGAATGTAAAGTCCGCCGAATCGGCGGTCGCATATTTAGGAGGCAATATGAGCAAGAAGAAGTCAATCGTGCTTCTTACCGTGATATCGGTAATTTTAGCAGTGCTTTTGGCGATGACTTTCGCAAGTTTCAAGGTGCCGTTTATCAAAGAGGGAGTATACGATTACCACTCTTTGCTGGACGTCGTCGATCTTGACGCGGATCTGGGAGGCGGTCTTACGTACACCCTTACGCTTTCGGAAGACAGCGATCCCGTTGAGGATATAAATTCGGTTACCGATACCTTAAAGGACAGGCTTACGATAATCGGCTACAGCAATTATAAAGTAGTTACTCTTCGCGAAACCGAAGACGACGATTATAAAATAAGAATTTCCGTAAAAGCCAACGGAGACGTTTCGACGACTACTTCGGATATCGAAGCGGTTGCGGGTTACGGCGAAGTTAACTTCGTCGACAGCGACAACAACCTTCTCGTTTCGGGTAAGGACGGCATCAAAACCGCTTACGCGCAGAAGGGTTACGCTCAGGACGGAAGCGGAGCGGACGCTTATTACGTTACCATGGAATTCACGACCAAGGGTTACAATGCTATAAAGACCGCGGCTGAAACTGCCGAAGCTTCGAGCAAAACTCTTACTCTTAAGGTAGTTATGGGCGACGATTACGACAACGCTTTGTTCTCCGGTACCGTCAGCTCGTCGAGTTTCGAGACCACGGTATCCGCTCAGAGAAGCACTTATTCGGATGCCGAAAAGCTTGCTCTTCAGATAAGAACGGGCGGTCTTAAATATAAATACGAAATAAGCGATCCTTCCACGATTACCGCATTTTACGGCAAAAACGCGGCTAAACTCACCGTTATCGCAGTAGCTGCTGTTATGGTCGTAACGATGGTTCTTTTCGGAATATTCTATAAAGGTCTCGGAATCGGAGCCGATTTATCGCTTCTCGCGCAGCTCCTTTTACAGGTTCTGATGCTCTATCTCGTTCCCGGAATAACCGTTTCGGTCGGAAGCGTTATCGGATTTGTTTCCGCACTTGCGGCGGCGGCTTTCGCTCACGCGGTAATTCTTAACAGAGTAAAGAAGGAATACGCTTCGGGCAAGACCTTCAAAGCGGCTTCGTCCACGGCGTTTACGAAAACCGGTCTTACAGTACTCGACGCGCTTATCGGTGCGGGCGCTATTGCTCTCGTCGCGGTATTCGCGGCTCTCGACGCTACAAAGGCGTTCGCGATAACATTCGGCATCGGCGTAGTTATAGCGTTACTTACTTCCGAACTTTTATTAAGACTCACCGCTTCTATAATGAACGGTATCTCCGGCGGAAAAGAAAAATTCCTCGGATTAAAGAGGGAGGACTAATCAATGAAAACTTTAATGTCCAAGACGAAAATCGTTTTAATAGTTTTACTCGCGGTTCTTATTGCGGGGGTAACGCTTTTCGGCGTTATGGGACTTAACAAGACGCAAGCTTTCGGAGAATCGTACGAAGTTCAGATTTCCACGCAGATCGACTTCACCGATCATGCCGACACCATTAAAGAAACCGCCGAAAAGGTTCTCAAAAAACACGGCGTAAAGACTGCCGATTACAGTCTTGCGCAGGAATACGGCAGCGTTTCGATATTCCTTTTCAAAAACAAACTCTCGGAAGAAGTCATAAACGAACTTAAAACCGAAGTTACCGCAGCCATAACGACCGATAAGGTTCCCATGGACGTAGAAGTAACACAGTACGAAGCAAACGTCGTAAAAGACAATTCGGTTCGCTGGCAGCTTATAGTAGGAACGCTCGGCGCGATACTCGCTTTCGGCGTATACCTTATGTTCAGACAGAGATTCGCCGCAGCTTTCTCGGTTATGGTTGCTACCGTTTTGGAGGGCGGCTTGTTTCTTGCTCTCTCTTCCGTTTCGAGAATACCCGTAAACACTTCTTTCTATGCGGTAATGCTTGCGTCGGTTGCTCTTACGGCTCTTCTTTCGGCAATATATACCGGAAAGGCGAGAGAATATACCAAAAAACGTGCAGAACTCGAAAAGGCTTCCGCCGAAGAAGTTTCGGCAAAGCTTGAAAAGACGAACGAACTTTCTATAGCGGTATTCAGCATAGCGATGCTTCTCTTCGCGGTGGCGTTCCTTGCGATCGGTCCTGCGCTTATGAGATGGACGGGACTCTTGCTTGTCGTAGCTACTATTTCGGTTGACCTTGCGGTACTCTTCGTTCTTCCGTTCTTCTGGCTCTTATTCAGAAAGGTTACGGATAAAAAGAGAAATAAATTCGCTTACAAACCTACCGAATCCGTTTCCGGCGAAAATAAATAATTTAAACACAGATTTTTAAGGGAGGGATTTTCAGTTCCTCCCTTTATATTTTTCCGAGCTTCGGATTTTTAAAAAATAGTCTGAAGCACCGATAAAGCCATAAAGGTCGATAGTTAAACTTACGTTTTTGAGTTTTTAAATACCGAAATAAAAGGGAATACAAAATGAAAAGTGTTATTCTTGCGAAGAGTTTTTTGCCCGAAGAACTTAATACAGTTAACAAAAACGCCGCGATTTGCGGAATCATGCCGGAGACAGCCGGTCTTTTGTATTCCAGAAATATCGACACCCCCGAAAAAATAAAAAGATTTTTGAATCCCGGCAAACATAATTTTTCGGATCCGCTGATTATCCCGAATATGGAAGAGGCGGCAAAACGTATCGCCGAAGCCAAAGCTAAAGGCGAAAGGGTGCTTGTCTACGGCGATTACGACGCGGACGGGGTTTCGGCGGCTTCGATACTTTACAGGGCGTTCGAGAAGTTCGGAATAAAAGACCTTGCCGTAACGGTGCCTAACCGCTCGGACGGATACGGGCTTAACCTGAACGTAATCGAAAAGGCATCCGTCGGGAAGAAGTTCGACCTTATAGTTACGGTCGACTGCGGAATAAGCAACGTAAAAGAAGTCGAAGAAATTAAGGCTACAGGGACCGAAGTCATAGTTACAGACCATCACGAAATACCCGAAATTATTCCGGATTGTATATGCGTTAACCCGAAAATGGGCGAAAAAACGACCTTCACCGGTCTTTGCGGAGCGGGCGTCGCGTTTGAAATCGCAAGAGTTCTGCTCGGCGAAAGGGCGTACGAATATCTCGATTATGCCGCTCTCGCGACGGTTGCAGACAGTATGGAACTAAAAGACGAAAACAGGGATATAGTTTACGAAGGCGTGAAACGCTTTTCCAAAAACGTAAGACCTGTCTTTAAGGAAATGACTTCGTCGCTTAAATACGGCGAAGCTTCTTCGCAGACTTTGGCGTATTCTGTCGCACCCAAGATAAACGCTGCGGGAAGAATGGGAGATTCGCTCTCCGCTCTTAAACTTTTCATATCCGATAACGACGATGAGATAAGAAACTTGTCCGCTCTTTTGTCTTCGTACAACATGGAAAGACAGGACTGCACGGACAGACTTTATAAAGAAGCAAAAGCCGAACTCATGAAAAAGGGTGCGGATAAAAAAATAATAATGCTTTCGGGCGAAAATTGGAATACCGGCTTTATCGGCATAGTCGCGGCAAAGCTTGTGGAAGAATATTTCCGTCCGGTAATAATTTTTGCGGATATAGGCGGAGTGCTTAAAGGTTCGTGCCGTAGCATCGAAGGCATAAATATTTTTGAAGCGTTGTCTTCAGCAAAAGATCTTTTAGTTGAATTCGGCGGACATTCTCAGGCGGCGGGCGTTACCATAAAGAAAGAAAATTTTGAGGAACTCGAAAAGCGGCTCGACAGATATCTCGACGAAACAGCCGACGAAGAAACATTCGTTCCGAAGATATATGCGGACGGGGAGATAAAGGGAAGCTTTCCGATGGAACTTGCGAAGGAACTGGAACTTCTGGAACCGTGCGGAACGGGGAACAAAAAGCCGCTGTTTTGCGTTACCGAAAACGCTTTGAGCGCAAATCCTTTAAAAGAAGGTTCTCCGCACATAGCTTTCAAAACAAAAGCGTGCGACATGCTTAAATTTTCGGGACTCGATTACGTGAGCGTACTCGAAGCCCCCGTGGATAAAAAAATCTTGTTTGAAGTAAGTCTTTCGACTTATGCGAAACAGACTTATATGAAAGGCATCGTGAAGGACGTTATCCCCGTGATAAAGCGTGACGACAGCCTCAAACTTTTGTGCTTTGAAAATTCTCTGACGGGCGACCTTTACGAAGCGAAGTCCATAGATACCGGTAAGATTTTAGAAATCGTAGGCAAAAACTGTGCGTTCATTATCCGAAACCCGGACGATTACGAAAAGTTTCCGTTTCTGAATTCTTGTGAAAAGGAACTTTTTTACCGCACGGGTAAGGGACTTAAACGCTGCGTGCTGTTTGCGCCTTCCGGCGAAAACGCCCTTGCGGACTTCAAAACCGTAGTATATCTCGATCTTCCTTACGCGACATTCGAACCGAAAGAAGGTCAGAACGTATACGTCAACAAAAATGCGGACTTTTTCGCCGGCGGAAGAGTCGATTTATCGAGAGACGCGATGGGCAAAGCCTATTACACGCTAAAAAACCTGTGCGGCAAACGCGCGACGAGTTTTACCGAACTCTATCTCGAAAACACTCCGGACGTAGAACCGTATCAATTCGTGTTTGCTGCTAAAGTGTTCGCCGAACTCGGCATATTTTACGTGTCGAACAAAATTCTAAGATGCGATAAAACAGTGAGAGCCGACCTCGAAACATCGAAAATATATCGGACGGTCTCGAAAATGGTGCAAAAATGTTAGACCTTATCGAACAATTAAGAGAAAAATATCACGGCGCAGACATCGCCCTTATCGAAAAGGCGTATAATTTTGCCAAAAAAGCGCACGAAGGTCAGAAGCGCGCTTCCGGGGAGGATTATTTTATCCACCCGTGCGCCGTTGCCGAAATTTTAATGAATTTGGGGCTTGACGCGGCTACCATAGCGGCGGCGTTTCTGCACGACGTTATCGAAGACACCCCCGTTTCGGAAGGGGACGTTAAAAAGGAATTCGGCGACGAAGTTTTAGAACTCGTTCAGGGCGTAACCAAACTCGAACATATCGAATTCCACTCGCAGGAAGAAGAGCAGGCGGAAAATTTCAGAAAAATTTTCGTCGCGATGGCAAAAGATATAAGAGTCATCATCATCAAGCTCGCCGACAGACTGCATAATATGCGTTCGCTTAACTTTTTGTCGAGCGAACGTCAGCTTCGCATGGCGAGAGAAACGCTCGATATTTACGCGCCGCTCGCAGGAAGACTCGGCATCTCTAAAATCAAGTGCGAACTCGAAGATCTTTGTCTTAAATATCTCGATCCCGAAGCGTACGAATATCTTGCCGTAAACATCAATCAGAAGATAGCCGAAAGGAACGAGCAGGTCAAATACTTCGTTTCGGAAGTTACCAAAATTTTACAGGAATCCAACATAAAGGGCGAAGTTTTCGGGAGAGCGAAGCACTTTTATTCCATCTATAAAAAGATGAAAAATCAGAATAAAACGCTCGACCAGATTTACGATCTTACGGCGGTAAGAGTTATCGTGAACACCGTCGACGAATGTTATGAGATTTTCGGTAAAATTCACCATAAATGGAAGCCCGTTCCCGGCAGAATCAAAGACTATATAGCTACCCCTAAGCCAAACATGTATCAGTCGCTGCATACCACGGTCGTTACGAATTTCGGACAGATTTTCGAAGTGCAGATACGTACTTACGAGATGAACAGGGCGGCGGAATTCGGTATCGCCGCACACTGGAAGTATAAAGAAAACGTTACCGGTGACGAAGGGGATTTTGAAAAAAGACTTTCCTGGATAAGGGAAGTAATGGAATGGCAGGGCGGACTTTCGGACTCGAAAGAATTTCTGAACACTTTAAAGGGCGATATTTACAGTTCCGAAGTCCTTGTATTCACTCCCAAGGGCGACGTAGTTTCGCTTCCGAAGGATTCGACTCCGCTCGATTTTGCGTACAACATTCATTCCGCCGTAGGCAATAAATGCGTCGGCGCGAAGGTAAACGGCAAAATGGTTCCGCTGAATACGACTTTGAACGTCGGCGACATGGTCGAAATAATAACCAGCAAAACTTGCAAAGGGCCGTCGTGGGACTGGCTTAAAATAGTCAAGAGTTCCGCCGCGAGAGTCAAGATAAAACAGTTCTTCAAAAAGGAACTTAAAGAAGAAAATATCAAAGTCGGCAAGTCCATGCTCGAAAACGAAGCCAAGAACAAAGGCTATACGCTTTCGGAACTGTTAACCGACGACAGCTTTTTAAGACTTTCGGCAAAAATGTCGTTTTCAAGCGAAGACGAAATGTTCGCTTCGGTCGGATACGGAGCGGTTTCGACGAACCAGGTATTGCTTAAGCTGATCGACTATTACCGCAGGGAGAATAAAACTGCGGCGGTAAGAAGCTACCGTAATATCAAATCTTCAACATCATCGGGCATAGTAGTCAAGGGAATGACGGATATACTCGTAAGGTACGCAGGTTGCTGTAATCCCGTTCCCGGGGACGAAATCGTGGGATTTGTTTCGAGAGGCAAAGGCGTTACCATACACCGCGCGGACTGCCCGAACGTAAAGGGCATCGAACCCGACAGACTTATCGAAGTGTCCTGGTCCGGCGAAGTCGAAAACGGCTTCAAAACGAGCATAAAGGTACTCGGCGAATCGCAGGGCGAAGTGCTTGCGGCGGTTTCGGCAATATGCGCGACGATGAACTTAACCATACTCGCTATAAACGGCAGAATTGAACCTAAAACCAAGAACGCCGTCGTTGACGTAAACATAAAGTTAAACAACAAAGGCGATCTGGAAACGGTTATAAATAAGCTTAAGCAAAACGATAAAATCATAGACGTTTACAGAGTTACGACTTAATTTATCATCGGTTTTGCCGTTCATGCCTCGCCCGTTGTCGGGTGAAAAATCTTAACATCGAACAAAAAGGATTTTCGGAAATGGAATTTTATACTTTTACTTCGGGCAAGCTTCCCGAAAACACTTATATTCTCGTAAAGAACGGCGAAGCCGTGGTTATCGACGGCGGGATACATGCAAATCTTACGTTCGATCTCGCCCGGAAACACGGTTTTACCGTAAAGTATATGCTTTTGACTCACACGCATTTCGATCACAGCACGTGCGCTTACGATATGCAGGGTAACGGGGTAAAAGTCGGCGTTTTTTATAACGAGGCGGATGGGCTTTACGACCATAACGTTAACTTAACGAGCAAGGTTCCGTCGCTTTTTGAAGAAACGCATGCCGATTTTACGTTCACGGACGGCGAAGAATTGGATCTTTGCGGAATAAAAATCAAAGTTTTAGCTACCCCGGGGCACAGTAAAGGTTCTTGTTGTTTTATCGTAAACGATATGATTTTTACGGGCGACACGCTTTTTAACGGCAGCGTCGGGAGAACTGATTTTTACGGCGGCAGCACGGAAGAAATGAAAGCTTCACTTGAAAAACTTTTTTCGCTTGGTAAAGACTATAAAGTTTATCCGGGGCACGGCGAGGCTTCGTCTTTGTTTTACGAAAGAGACAACAACCCGTTTTCGCCGTTTTGTAAAAAATAATCGTTTTATAAAAATAAGAATTATTATGATAAATTCGAATATCGAAAAGTTAATACCCGAACTGAAAGAAGTCGCAGATCTTTTTGACAGCAGCGACTTTTTTAATATTTCGCACGAGTTTAAGCTTATAGAAGGCGAATATCTTAACTTCCTTAAAATAGAATACAAGGGCGTGTTTTGCGAGTACAGGTATTGCGATACGCCGCCCGCAGCTTTTAATGAACTCGAAGAGAAACGCTATATAAAGCGTTACGCCAAATTATCGCTTTATAAGGCTTTATCGGATCTTACGGGTATAAATATGCCGTGGGGCGCGCTTACCGGCATAAGGCCTACGAAGCTTGCGTATACCGAACTTAAAAAGACGGGCGAGTATAAAGACTTTTTCAAAAACTTTATGCTCGTTTCCGATAAAAAGCTCAAAATAGTCGAAAAAATTTTGGAAACCCAGAAAGGAATTTACAGTAGCGGCGAAGGACTGACGGACTTTTTTATAGGTATACCGTTTTGTCCTACGAGATGCAGGTATTGTTCTTTCGTTTCGACGGATATACGAGCGACAAAAAAGCTTATCCCTGATTACGTAGCCGCGCTTAAAAGAGAAATTTCCGCTGCGAAGGAGCTTATAAAAAACTTGCGAAGCGTCTATATCGGCGGCGGCACCCCCGTTGCGATAGGCGACGAATATCTTAAACAGATTCTCGAAACGGTTAAAGGTTGCGGCACCGAATTTACGGTCGAAGCCGGACGCCCCGACTGCATCACGAGAGAAAACCTTAAACTTTTAAAAGATTGCGGCGTCACCAGAATATGCGTTAATCCGCAGACCTTTAACGATGAAACGCTTAAACGTATAGGAAGATTCCACACCGCGCAGGACGTTATAGATAAGTTTTATCTTGCGAAAGAGTACGGTTTTATAATAAACACCGACCTGATAGCGGGACTCGACGGCGAAACTTCCGAAGACTTTAAAAAGACTATCGAAACGACGTTAAAACTCCGCCCGGACAACGTTACGGTGCATACGCTGTGTCTTAAAAAAGGTTCAAAGCTTAAGACCGAAGAGAGCAGGCTTTCCGCTTCCGGAATTAACGAGATGGTCGATTTTGCACACGACAGGCTCGGCGAAAACGGTTACAAGCCTTACTATCTGTACCGTCAGAAGTATATGGCGGGCAGTCTTGAAAACACGGGGTATACTTTGGATGGAAAAGCCTGCGTTTATAACGTGGACGTTATGGAAGAAATATCCGATAACGTGGCGTGCGGGGCGAATGCCGTTTCGAAATTCGTGGACTTAAAGCACGAAAAGATTTTAAGGACCGCCGCCCCGAAGGACCTTCCTACTTATATAAACAAGGTTGAAAAAGTCATAACCGAAAAAAGGGGAGCTTTCGACGAAGTGGAAGCTTTAAGAAACGTGAAAGAGCAAAACCCGTAAAAAGCCGCCCGGAACAGCGACAGTCTTGATATTGCGGAAATCGGAAATCTAACGTTACGGAATATAAACGGAAATATAAATTTGCTATATAATAAATAAATTAAGTTAAAAATTTTAAAAGAAGCGTTAAAAAAGCGTAAAAACGTTTTACAAAAACGCGACCTTTTGATATAATGACTAATGTATATACCGTAGCACGGCGAAAGGGCAAAAACTCCGACCTTCGGCTGTGTTACAGGCGAACTTATTCCATATAGGAGGTAATAAAAATGGAAAAGGCAAAAAAACAGGAAATCATCACTACTTACGCTAAGCACGAAGGCGACACCGGTTCTACCGAAGTTCAGATCGCGCTTTTAACCGAAAGAATCAATCATCTTAACGAGCATCTGGCTGCTAATCCGAACGACAAACATTCGCGCAGCGGACTTTTGAAGATGGTCGGACAGAGAAGAGGCTTACTCGGATATCTTAAGTCCGTAGATCTCGAAGGTTACAGAGCAATCGTCGCTAAACTCGGACTCAGAAAATAATTATAAACTCAGGCGGCAACGTTTTTTGTCGCCTGTTTTTTTGCTTTCGGTAACGGCTACGCTTATATTCAAGTGGTTTTAATCTTAAACGGGAGCAAGTAAAAACGGTAAAATAGCCGTCGTCGCGCGCTGCGGCGCCGGATGAATAACAGAGTGAACAGGAGAAACAAAATGACACCCAATTACAAAGAATTCAAAACGGTCATCGGCGGTAGAGAAGTCACGGTTGAAACGGGCAAATACTGCGAACAGACCAGCGGTTCATGCATCGTAAGATGCGGCGAAACCGTAGTTATGGTAAACGTTACTATGTCTCCCACGGCAAAGGAAGGACAGGACTTCTTCCCGCTGACGGTAGATTATCAGGAAAAGATGTACTCCGTAGGTAAGATTCCGGGAGGTTTCACCAAGCGTGAAGGCAGAGCGTCCGACAAGGCGATCCTTACGTCCCGTCTTATCGACAGACCGCTTCGTCCGTTGTTCCCGAAAGGACTTTTCAACGACGTAGTAGTCGTAGCGACGGCTCTCTCGGTAGATCCCGACATCGCTCCCGAACCTTTTGCAATGCTCGGAAGTTCCATCGCGTTGTCTGTTTCCGACATTCCCTGGGCAGGTCCCACGGGCAGCGTCGTCGTAGGGCTCGTAGACGGCAAGTACGTAATCAACCCCGATCTTAAACAGAAAGAAAAATCAACGCTTCACCTTAATCTTGCGGGAACAAAAGACGCAATCATGATGGTTGAAGCCGGCTCCAAAGAAATTTCCGACGACGAAATGGTAGGCGCAATTTTATTCGGACACGAAGAAATCAAAAAACAATGCGCTTTCCAGGAAGAAATTGTTGCTGCGGTAGGTAAGCCCAAACTTGAAATGGATCTTTACCACGTACCCGAAGATATCGACGCTGCGGTAAGAGAATACGCTTCCGACATGCTCGATAAAGCTCTCGATACTTTTGATCGTCACGAAAGACAGGAAGGTCAGGACGCCGTAGAAAAGGCTGTTCTCGAACACTTTGCCGAAATTTATCCCGGTAAAGAAAGAGAAATGAAAGATTCTCTCTACTACCTTACCAAAGAAAAAGTAAGAAGAAAGATTATAGATAAAGGCGTTCGTCCCGACGGCAGAACGCTTACCGAAGTTCGTCCCATCTGGTGCGAACACGGGATTCTTCCGAGAGTTCACGGCACCGGACTTTTCACGAGAGGACAGACTCAGGTTATGACAACCTGCACTCTCGCAATGCTCGGCGACGCACAGAAGCTCGAAGGTCTCGACGACGAGGACACAAAGCGTTATATGCATCAGTACAACATGCCCGGTTACGCTTCCGGCGAAGCCAGAGGCATCAGAAGCCCCGGCAGACGCGAAATCGGCCACGGCGCTCTTGCGGAAAGAGCTTTGGCTCAGGTTATTCCTTCGGAAGAAGAATTCCCCTACGCTATAAGAATGGTTTCCGAAGTTCTTTCGTCCAACGGTTCTACCTCGATGGGTTCGGTATGTGGTTCCACGCTTGCTCTTATGGATGCGGGCGTCCCGATAAAAGCTCCCGTTGCGGGCGTCGCTATGGGACTTATCAAAGATACCGAAACGGGTAAAGTAGCCGTTATGACCGATATTCAGGGGCTTGAAGACTTCCTCGGCGATATGGACTTCAAAGTTGCGGGAACCGAAAAGGGTATCACCGCAATCCAGATGGATATCAAAATCAAAGGTATCGACGAAGCTATTTTAAGAAAGGCTATCGCTCAGGCAAACGACGGCAGACGTCACATTTTAGGCAAGATGCTCGAATGTCTTCCCAAGGTAAACGATCATATGTCCAAATACGCTCCCGAAATCATTTCCTTCAAGATCAATCCCGAAAAGATCAGAGAAGTTATCGGTTCCGGCGGAAAGGTCATCAACAAAATCATCGACGAAACCGGCACCAAGATCGACATTACCGACGACGGCGTTGTTTCGATTGCGGCGGTTGCAAATCACGAAATGCTTGAAAGAGCCAAAGCAATCGTTCTTTCGATAGCGAAGGATCCCGAAGTCGGCGACAGATATCTTACCGAAGTCGTAAGAATTTTACCGAGAACGGGCGCATTCTGCGAACTTGCTCCCGGAAAGGACGGAATGATCCACATTTCCAAGATGAGCGACAAACGTATCGAAAGCGTTGAAGAAGTTCTTGCTATCGGAGATAAGGTCAAGGTAGAAGTTATAAAGATCGGCGAAAAGGGTATCGACCTTAAACTTCTCGAAAAGATCGAAGGCTAAAGTAATAAAAATAATGCAAAAGAGGACTAACGGGAATCCGTCCGGTCCTCTTTTTAATAAACCGCGGCCGGCGGAAATAAAGCCGCTTGCGGTAATAAAATTATTCTTAAGGGTAATAAAAATATAAATGGAATTTTATAAAAAATACGACAGCGGACTTAAACTTGTCATAAAGCAGATGGACGGAGCGTTCACCGTATCGTCAGGCATAATAGTTTCGACGGGCAGCCGTAACGAAAGCAAAGATATAAACGGTATTTCGCACTTTATCGAACACGTTAACTTCAAGGGAACCAAAACCCGTACGGCGTTCGATATTTCCGACGAAACCGATCGCATAGGCTCCACCGTAAACGCATTCACTTCGAAGGAATGTACCTGTTATTACACAAAGTCCATTCCGGAGCATCAGGAAGAAACTTTCGCCGTGCTTGCCGATCTTTTCCTTAATTCGACTTATCCCGAGGACGAACTCGACAAAGAACGCGACGTTATAATAGAAGAAATAAATATGACCGAAGATACCCCCGACGAAGTGTGCATGGATCTTTTGTCCGAAGCGTTTTACGGCGATTCGGGACTGGGACAGACTATTCTGGGACCGGAAGAAAATATCCGTCGTTTTACCGTAAAAGATATAAAAAATTATCTTGAAAAGTATTATACCCCCGATAACGTCTGCATATCGGTAGCGGGCGCGCTCGACATTAAAAAGACCGAAGAACTCGTAGATAAATACTTCAAAGATTTCAAAGGATTCGGTACGGATTCGAAGATACAGGTGTCGGCTAAAAAGGACGAATTCGATAAAAACTACACCGGCAATCTCTGTAAAAAAAAGGATATAGAGCAAGCACACATCGCGCTGTCCTTTCCGGCGTACAAGTACGGCGACGACAGATCTGCAGCGGCTAATATCGCCTGTTCGGTGCTTGGCGGAACGATGTCGTCGAGGCTCTTCCAGACGGTACGCGAAAAGCAGGGACTTTGCTACACTGTATATTCATACTTATCGCAGTATCGCGATACGGGTAAGGTCGAAATTTATGCCGGCGTAAATCCCAAAAACCGCGAAAAGGCGTTAAAATCCATTATAGACGTAGTAAACGAGTTCAAAAACGGCATAACCGACGCAGAATTTTCGAGAGGGAAGGAACAGCTTAAATCGGCGTTTATCATGAGTAGGGAAAGCACTTCTTCCGAAATGCAGGTTTACGCAAAAGGCTGGCTGCTTCTCGGTGAAAAGTTCGACTTTGAAAAGAAGATAAACGAAATCAATTCGGTTACTAAGGAAGAAGTCGAATCGGCTATCAGAGAAATTTTCGATACAAGTAAGTGCGCTTATGCGACAGTCGGCAGAAATACCGAACCGCTTAAAGTTCCCGAAAACAAATAATTTAAAATAAATATGGCGCGTTTCTACGGTACCGTTACCGCTCAAAACGTGCCTTTTTTATTTCAGTATCCTAAAAATTCCACTCCTTTGAGAAGAACGTCGTTAAGAGCGTCGTTGCGGAGCGAATAAAAAACTATTTTGCCCTGCCTTTTGGTTTTTACCGCGTTGAGATTTTTAAGCAGTCTTAATTGATGAGAGACCGTAGTCTGATTGAGTTTCAACACTTTCGAAAGGTCGCTTACGCACATTTCCGAAATTGCTAACGCCGATACCATTTTTATTCGCGTGTAGTCCGAAAATATCGAAAAAAAGCAGACGAGTTCGTCTAAAATTTCACCTTGCGGAACGTAGTCTTCGATAAGTTCTCTCGATTTTTTGCTTAAAAGATAATTTTCCATAAATTCCCCCTTGCCGGAAGTTTTCCGGTCGGCTTTATAAGTAAAGCCTTTTTTATAATTATACTACGTATATACATTCGTGCATATTTGTAAAACAGGTCGCATATTGTATAATGCCGTCTTAAAACGGCGAAAAAGGAGGATATATGAATTATAATCTCGCGCTTTTCGCGCTGATGTTTCTGCTTATAAACGGCGGCGTGATAGACACTACCGAAGCTCTTATATTTTTGGCTCTCGTTTCTTACGCAAGCGGCAATAATTGTCTTAACCAAAGCAATACCCGCACGGCATGATTTTATAGTTTTTTAAGTCTGAAAAGCTTTTTAAGTCGGGTATGAGAAAAAGAAGAATACAAAAAGCGGCATAAAAGCCGCTTTTTGTTTGCCGTTTTTTTATTCCGACGATAAACTCTCTGAAAAATTTTCCGAATAACGTAAAAATAAAAATTGCGTTAAAGTCTGTAAAACCGCAAAAAAAGTTGTCAATAACTAAAGTATATTATATAATTTTAGTATGAGCGTCGTAGAAGATAAACTTAAAATGCTTCCGACCGATCCCGGCGTCTATATCATGAAGGACGACGGCGGACACGTTATTTACGTCGGAAAGGCGAAAAATTTGAAGAACAGAGTACGGCAGTACTTTTTTAACACCGTCAAGACCGAAAAGGTCATGGCGATGGTTTCGCATATAAAAGATTTCGACTACATTATAGTTAACTCCGAGATAGACGCTTTGTCTTTGGAAAACAACCTTATAAAAAAATATAAGCCGAAGTATAACATTCTGTTAAAGGACGATAAAACTTACCCTTATATAAAGGTTAATCTTAAAGAAAAGTTCCCGTATTTTTACATTACCCGAAAAATAAAAAAGGACGGCGGCAAATATTTCGGTCCGTTTATGGGCGGCATAAACGCGCAGGAAGTGTTGGAGCTTGTAAATCTTACTTACAAACTTCGCCCTTGTTCGGTAAAGATAACCGAAAAGCCGAAAAGGGAATGTCTCAACTACCATATAGGCAAGTGCCTTTCGCCGTGCAGCGGAAGAGTTTCGGAAGAAGATTATATGAAGTCCGTGAACGCCGCTCTCGACTTTTTGTCGGGCGGGGACGATTCGAGACCGGAAGAAATTCTTAAAGAAGCCATGCTCCGCCATGCCGAAAACGAAGAGTTCGAAGCCGCTCTCGCTTGCAGAGAGAGACTAAAAAGTCTGGAAAAACTTAAGGTAAAAAGAATAACCGCGTTAAACAGATTTATCGACGCGGACGTGATTTCGATGGCTGACAACGGACTTTCGACCGTGTTTTCGATGCTTAATATACGAAAGGGCAGAATGCTCGGAGCGAAAAATTTAAGCGAAGAGAACGTTTACTTCGACAAGTCCGAAGGTTTAGCCGATTTTATCACGGGGTATTATAAAAACGCGGCGGAAATTCCTTCCGAAATAATAGTGTTTACCGAACCCGCCGATACCGAACTTTTAGAGACTTATCTAACGGGACTTGCGGACAAAAAAATATCGGTAACGGTTCCTGTAAAAGGGGTAAGAAAACAGCTCGTCGACATGGCGGGAGTCAATGCCGAAGACTATCTTAAAAAGTCCGTCGAACGCATCCGCCACAAGACCGATATGACGATAAACGCTTGCCAAAAACTGCAGCGTGTGTTAAACTTATCTAAATATCCGAAGCGTATGGAATGTTACGATATTTCACACATTTCCGGTGTCGATAAGGTCGGTTCGATGGTAGTGTTTACGGATGGAGAAAAGGACGCCGCGGAGTACCGCAGATTCAAAATAAAGACCGTCGAAGGCAACAACGATTTTGAGTCGCTTAAAGAAGTTCTTAAACGCAGGCTCTCTAAGCTTGGCACGGACGAAGAAGAAAAGTTTTCTAAACCCGATCTTATAATCATCGACGGAGGCAAAGGTCAGCTTTCGTCGGTAAAGCAGATTTTCGACGAACTTAACGTTAAGGACATAGACCTTGTGTCGCTCGCAAAACAGGAAGAAGAAGTGTTTACTCTTCATTCCGACCGCAGCGTTTTAATAGATAAATCGGATTACGCTTTGCGGCTTTTGCAGCGTATCAGAGACGAAGCGCACCGCTTTGCGATAACTTTTAACAGAAGTTTAAGAGGCAAACGCAGCCTTGTTTCGGTTCTCGACGGCATCGACGGCGTCGGAAAGGTTAAAAAGAAAGCTCTTTTAGAAAAATTCAAAGATCTGTCGGGGATAATGAACGCAAAAAAAGAAGATCTTATGACCGTGGACGGAATAGGCGAAGCCTTGGCGGACGAAATAATAGCAGAGTTAAAGAAAGAAAACATAACGCTATAACGGCGTTTTACGGATATGGTTAACGGTACCTGTTCCATTGAAACATAACCATATTTACGGACAAAGGAGAACCGCATGAAATACAGAATGATAATATCGGACTATGACGGGACGCTCGCTCCGGCTTACGGCAAAGTCGTGCAAAAAGAAACGATAGAAGCGATAAAAGCATACAGAGAAGCGGGCGGATACTTTGTGCTTTGTTCGGGGCGAGGAGCGGCTTCGGCATTCGACGCGATGGAATATAACAACATAAATTGCGACGCGATAAGCGCGTTTCAGGGCGCGACGATAAAAATCGGCGATACGATAACCGAAGACGGGCTGGACGGAACAACCGTGAGAGAAATAGTGGAATTCGTAAGAAATATCGAAAACAGAGACTTTGTAACATTCAATAACGAAGTTTTATTGTACGACGGCAACGGCGAAGCTCTTAATTACTATGTAAACTGGTCGACTTCGTATAAAAACAAAGCGGCTGTTAATATTCCGGAGTACACTTTGAGCCACGGCGGATATTACGGCAAATTGCTTTTAACCAAGATGCCGGACGAAAACACAGATAGAATAGTAAACGCGATAAAAGAAAAATTCGGCGATAAAATCGTCATAAACAGCGGATCGGAAATTTTAATCGAAATGGTTTCGGCTACCTGTACGAAGTATTCCGCATGCAAAAAAATAGCGGAGCATTTTAACGTAAACGAAACCGAAGCAATAACCGTCGGCGACTCTACAAACGATCTTACTCTGGTAGCCTTTGGCGAAGGCTGTGCCGTCGAAAGCGGTACGCCGGAGCTTAAAAAAGCGGCGAAGCACATCGTTCCTGCGGCAGATAAGCAGCCGATAAAATATCTGATAGACAAAATATTAAGCGGCGAAGATCCGTTTGAAGCCGAAAGCAAATAACTTAAACATAAAAAGAAAAAAGCGATAAAACAAAAATCAAAATTATTATTGATAAAAATGAGGGAAACTTAAATTCATAATGGAAGAAAATAGCAAAATCGGGACGGTGAGCGTTCTGGAACCCGCCGAAACCGAAAAAGAAGAAAACAAAATAAATCCGGCGAGCGGCGACGAAAGAGAACTTCCGCTTATCGCGATAAGAGACAGAGTAATATTTCCGAAAACTGCGGTAAACTTCGACGTAGGAAGAGAGAAGTCGAATAATGCTCTTAAAGCTGCCGAAAGTTACGGCGGAATGATTTTTTTAACGACGCAAAGAAACCCTGCCGAAGAAGACGTAAAGGCTGAAGGGCTCTATTATACGGGCGTAGTATGCCGTATCCGTCAGGTAGTGAGAACGAACGGCACCGCCAAAGTAATGGCGGAAGCTTTGTACCGCGCAAGAATAGCGGCGTTTCTTTCCACGGAAGAATATTTTAAGGTCGTAGCCGTGAGATCGGATTATAAAAGCGATGACGAAGTAACTACCGAAGCCGCTTTCAGAGTTGCCAAAACAGCGACGTTCGACTATGCGAGACTTAAAGGCAACGTTGCGAAAGAAATTCTCGAAACGCTTTCGGGCGTGGACAGTCCCGACTTTTTTATAGACAACGCTCTCACAGTGTTTTCGATGAAAGAAGCGGACAAGCAGGCTGTGCTCGAAGAGGACGATACTGTAAAAAGGCTCGAACTTTATTCTTCGCTGTTACTTAAAGAAACCGAAATCGTAAAAGTGCAGAAGGACATCGATGCGCTCGTCAGAAAGCGTATCGAAGACGGACAAAAGGAATATTATCTTCGCGAGCAGCTTAAGGCGATACATACCGAACTCGGCGACGACGAATCGATAAAGCAGGATTATATCGACATGGTAAAATCCAAAAACTTTTCGAAGGAAACAGAAGAAAAGCTTATGGGCGAGATAAATCGTCTCGATAAAATAAATCCGTCTTCGCCCGATTATTCGGTAATACTCAACTATCTCGACTGGATAAAGGATATTCCTTTCAACGTTTATACCGAAGACGAAAAGGATCTTAAAAAGGCGAAAGACATTCTCGAAGAGGATCACTTCGGTCTCGAAAAGATAAAAGAAAGAATAGTGGAATATCTTGCTGTATTAAAACTCACGGGGAAGCTTCAGGGACAGATACTCTGTTTCGTAGGGCCTCCGGGAGTGGGAAAGACATCTATAGCGACTTCCATCGCAAGAGCAACCGGAAGAAAATTCGTCAGAATGAGTCTCGGCGGAATAAAAGACGAAGCCGAAATAAGAGGACACCGTAAAACTTACGTCGGCGCAATGCCCGGCAGGATTATTTACGGACTTAAACAGGCCAAAAGCATGAACCCCGTATTTCTTCTCGACGAGATAGACAAAATATCGGCTGATATTCACGGCGATCCCGCAAGCGCGCTTTTAGAAGTGCTTGATCCCGAACAGAATTCTACCTTCCGCGACAGATTCATCGAGATACCGGTCGATTTGTCCAAGGTTATGTTTATAACGACGGCAAATACTTTAGACACTATTCCCGCGCCTCTTTTAGACAGAATGGAAGTAATAAGTCTTTCCGGCTACACCGAAACCGAGAAGCTCAGCATTGCCGAAAAGTATCTCGTCAAAAAAGCAAATGATAAATGTGGTCTGTCTCACGATAAAATCAAAATAACGAAGGGCGGACTCGAAGAAATTATTTCGGGCTACACTATGGAAGCCGGCGTCAGAAACTTAGAAAGAGAGATCGAAACCGTAACACGTAAGGTGGCCGCGGGCTTTGCTCTCGGTAAATATACGAAAAAACAAACCGTCGATAAAGAAAGAGTGAACGAACTTTTAGGAGCGAAACGCAAATACGGCGATCTTTCGCTCGACAAGGACGAAGTCGGCGCATGCACCGGACTTGCCTGGACGGCTTACGGCGGAACAACGCTTACGATAGAAGTAAGTCTTATGTCCGGCAAGGGCGAAATTATTCTTACCGGCAAGCTCGGCGACGTAATGAAGGAATCCGCAAGGGCGGGCATCTCTTATATACGGGCGAACGCCAAAAAGTACGGCATAGACGAAAAAACTTTCGAAACGACCGATATACACGTTCACGTTCCCGAGGGAGCTACGCCGAAGGACGGACCGAGCGCGGGCATAACAATGGCAACGGCTGTTTTGTCGGCTTTCACCGGACGCGAAGTAAAACGCAGCGTCGCAATGACGGGAGAACTCACATTAAGAGGCAAGGTTTTGCCGATAGGCGGGCTTAAAGAAAAATCGCTCGCAGCGTACAGGGAAGGAATAAAAACGGTTATCATTCCCGAAGCGAACGCGCCCGATCTTAAAGAAATCCCCGAAGAAGTAAGAAAGAAAATGGAATTCATCCCCGTATCGACGGCGGACGAAGTATTCGAAAAAGCATTAAAGTAAAGGAAAGTAAAGTTATGGCAGGTAATACAGCGTCGTTTATAACGTCGGTTGCGAGCGACAAAAATTTTTTGGTTTCTGATAAACCCATTATAGCGGTCGCGGGGAAGTCGAACGTAGGCAAGTCGAGCTTTATCAACATGCTTGCGGGCGACGGCAAACTTGCCAGAACTTCAAACACTCCCGGAAGAACGAGACTTATCAACTACTTCGACTTCAGGACGTTTATTCTTGCGGATTTACCGGGATACGGCTTCGCTAAAGTATCGAAGGCGGAAAAGGACAAATGGTCCACGCTTATGGAAAAATATTTTGCCGAAACCGAGATAGCGCACGTCTTTTCTTTAATAGATATACGCCACGATCCTACGGCGGAAGACGTAACGATGGTGAATTATCTTTACAGCTACGCTCTGCCGTTTACGCTCGTTGCGACCAAGTCCGACAAACTCGGCAAAAGCAAAGTAAAGCCGCAGGCGGAGATTTTAAGCCGTAAATTAAAAGTAGGAAGAGAAGATATAATACCCGTTTCTTCTTTGGAAAAAAAGGGCAGGGACGAGATATTCAAAAAAATAAATCAGATAGTAAAGAACTTTTACGAAACTGAATCCGAAACTTCAGAAGAAGAATAACTTAACGCTCGATGCGGTGGCGATAAGTGCTACCTGTATCGCCGAAATTATGCTAAAAACAAAAAAAGACGGAATTTTCCGTCTTTTTTATATACTTGATTTTAATAGATCGCAAAATTTTAGACCTGTATCGGCGAAACAGCGCCGCAGTATCGAAAATTATCCGTTAATCGGTGATTTTTTTGCCGTATAACTTTTCGTATGCGCGCTGCAGGACGTTTTCGGACGTGCCGAGCGGCAGAAGCCTGTTGCGATAGTCGTGTTTGTCGCAGAACCACTGGAGTTCTTTTAAGATTCTCTCTTCGTTTTCGTGCTGAATTTCGTTTAAGAGAACTATGTAATCTTTCGATTTAGCGCCCGCGTATACCGCGTAATCGAGAAGTTTTGCATAATGCCTTAAACAAAAACCTTTTGTTTCGGCAAGTTCTTCTTTAAAATTTTCTTCGGTGACGAACATCTCTGCAAAAGAAACGTAATATCTCATCATCGCCGTCGAAAGCTCGTTGCAGATAACGCACGTTTCGGCGGAATCTTTTATAAAGTTCGAAGTTTTAAGTCCTGTTCTCGTGTCGGTCGGGTTGCCTTCGCCTTCTTTAATTTTTTCGAGCCTTGTTTTTATCTGAAGGGCAAGGCTTAACTTATTCTGACGTAAAAACAGTTTTTTGTAATGTTCCGCGCAAAAGCCCTTTTCACCGACTTCGGTACGCTTACTGTCGTCCATTACGGCGTTGTTTAAGAATTCGTTCAAAAATTGTTCTTCGACCTCGCGTTCGATCCGGCAAAGCGGACATTCGCAGTCTTCTTTAAGTTTTTCGTGTACTAAAATAGTGTTGATATGGTACTTCATACTCACATTATAGTATATTTTGTCGGAAAAATCAATCCGCTATTGACTTAAAACTTCTTAAAGCGTATAATAATCTTAAAGTTTGTTTGTTTTTGCCTCTTTACGGGCAGAAGCTCAACCCGAACAATTTTTATTATGAGAATTAAGTTTTAATTCAAGGAGAAAACTATGATACTCGAAAACAAAATAGACCTTTACGCATATTTCGGCGTAAAAAGACCTGAAGGGGCGAAAGGTTACATGAACGCTTACATAACCGAACGTTTCGACGAATATTCCGCAAAAAGGGTTCGCCCCGCGATGATTGTTTTTCCGGGCGGCGGTTACTGGTTCAGATCTGAAAGAGAAGCCCAGCCGATAGCTCTTAATTATGCGGTCAACGGTTTTCAGGCATTTGTCGTCGAATATACCGTCGAAAGCGAAAGCCCTAACGCTCATTATCCGGTAATGCTTATCGAAGCGGCTATGGCTGTGGCGTACGTAAGGGAAAACGCCGACAAGTATTTTATACAAAAGGATAAAATAGCGGTAATAGGCTTTTCCGCAGGCGGACATCTTGCCGGGAGCATTTCGACCATGTTCGGCGACGAAAATATCGTAAACGCTCTTAAAGAAAAGGCGGCTCTCTGCCGTCCCGATGCGTCAGTTCTATGTTATCCCGTAATAACGTTTATTCACCCGACACACGGCGGAACTAGGGACGCTTGCACGAATCATAATCCGGCTTTGTTCGAAGCGCTCTCGGTCGAAAAAAACGTTACCGAAAATACGCCCCCTACGTTTATCTGGTCCACTTACGAAGACAACTGCGTTCCGATAATAAATTCCGTTTTAATGGCGGAAGCTCTTGCTGAAAACAAGGTTCCTTTCGAGCTTCATATTTTCAGAAAGGGTTACCACGGTCTCTCTCTCTGTAATGACGAAACTTCTAAAGACGGGGTAGACGCGATAAATCCCGTTGCCGAAGAATGGTTTAAAATGTCCGTAACCTTTTTGAGAGAACTCGGATTCAAAGTCAGAAACGAGGAATAGTTTTTACGTTTAAGACAAAGCGTGCATAAAGCGGCAAAAAAGTGTTTACGGTATATTTTTATTATACATGTATCGTTCAAACTACGCCGAATTTCAGATATGTATTATATAAGCAAATACAACTCGCCTTTGGGAGGAATAACCGTGGCATCGGACGGCGAAGCTCTTTCGGGACTTTGGTTTGACGGGCAAAAATACTTTGCGGACAGATTGATTAAAAAAGAATTCGGCGAACAATCGACGTACGGCTTAAAAGTTCCCGTTTTAAAAGAAACCGAAAAATGGCTCGATATATACTTTTCGGGTAAAGTTCCGGATTTTACTCCGGATTTGAATCTTGACGGCGTGTCGTCTTTTCGGAAAAGAGTATGGAAAATACTTCTCGGAGTCCCTTACGGCAAACTTACGACATACGGGCAGATAGCGAAAATAATAGAAGCAGAAACGGGCAAAAGAGTTTCCGCACAGGCAGTCGGCGGAGCTGTCGGACATAATCCGATCTCGCTGATTGTTCCTTGCCACAGAGTGGTAGGCGTAAATAATAGCCTTACCGGTTACGCCGGAGGACTCGACAAAAAGACCTTTTTATTAAAACTCGAAGGCTCGATTAAGTAGTTTGCCGCAAAATTTATGTTCAAGAGGGGAATGATGGAAAAAACTTACAGCAATAAGCAAAAACTCATCGAAACTTTGCGTCGCGAGACGGACGAAGATCATCCCGTTGGCAGAGTGAAAATAGAAACTCTTATCGGAAACGATCTCGACAGGAAAACGCTCAATTCTTACATAAGATTTTTTTCGGAACCGGAAGGCGGCTGCAGAATAAAAGTCGTTTCCGGCGGTCCCAATACGGCGTACTATTACAATCCTTGTAAAAACGAGTTTACCGAAGAAGAAATCCGGCTTATAATAGACTCTGTATACGCCGTTAAATCGGTTTCGCCGGAGATTAAAAAGGCGATAAAGGATAAACTTTTATCCGTAACCAACAAATACGTCGCCGAATGGTACGAAACCGCCGAATATTCGGTAAAGCGTAAACAAGACGAGTGTTACGTCTTATCAAGCGATCTTAAAAAATTATCCGTTGCGATAAAAAACAGGACGAGTATTCTTTTCGATTATTATCGGACAACGCCTAAAAAAGAAAAAATAACGCGGTATCTCGATCATAACACCTTTCCGCAAGCGCTTTATATAAACGACGGATATTATTATCTTGTCGCGTACAATCCGCTTAAAGACGCCAAAAGACATTATCGCGTCGACAGAATGAAAAATATCAGATCAGGCGAGGCTTTTAAGGGCGTTCCGTATCTTGAAAAATTCAATCGCTCCGAGTATGAAGAATCGAGCTTCGGCATGTATCAGGGCGAGCTTAAGGAGCTGACATTTATCGCAAAACAGAATCTTGCCGACCAGATGTACGACAAGTTTAACGATTACAAATTTATAAAATGCGAAGGCGACGATTTTATTTTTACCGCAAAGGCGGAAATAAGCCCTATTTTTTACGGCTGGCTTTGCGGTTACGAAGGCAATCTTAAAATTTTAGAACCGAAAGAAGAAGCTGAAAAGTATTGCGAATATTTAAAAAAGCAACTCTGAAAATTATAATTCATATAACCATAAAGACAATCTGTCCGTAATTTTGGGCAGATTGTTTTTATATTGAGTAAAAAGTTCCCCTCGAAAATTCAATCGGGCAATGTTTTTCTCTTTTATTTAAGTTAATATAATTGCGAAAATAAAATTAAATCGCGCGAATATGCGATAAAAGGAGAAAATATGAACAAATACTATAAGGTAGTGGCAAAATGCGGTCATGTCGGAAGACATAAGTATTACGAAGGAACTTTTTACGTTTTCGCAGAGAACGGTAAAATAGCGGCTTCGAAGACGAGAAGTTTCGGCAGAGTCAAGCACGATCATAAAGACGCGATACTTTCCGTAACGGAAATCACCGGACAGGAATTCGAAACGGGCATGAACGAATACAAAAACGAACGCTACTTCAGTTGCGGCAACATACAGGAGCAGAGAAAATTTTACGACGAAATCTCGGAAAAAATAAAAGAAGAGCTGCCGCGAGAAAATTTCTATAGTCCTTCTTTCGAAGAAACCCGCAGACAAAAAATAAGATATAAAAAGAACAAAGCGGATTTATTCGAAAAAAGCTGCGCAAAGTATGTCGAAGACTGTTTGAATTTCGCTTATTGATATAAAAAAGAAAAAATTTTGATTACGGCATTTAGTTTGCGAGAGTTTTGCCGGAATATCTCAGATAAATTCTGCGATAATTCCATATCGGTAAAATTATTTTTTACGGGTGAAAATCAAAAATAAAAAGTTGCTTACTCTTTCTGTTTCTTTACCGGCTGCGGCACCGGAAACATCCGATGCCGCAGCTTTGTCCGTTTGCGGTAATTCGGGTATTTATCTGCCGATTCGTTTATGTTATCGTTATTATCCGCTTCTATGTTTTATTATCGGAAAGTTTTCGACAATGCCTGAAATATGTGCGTCGATAGGGGATAAATTCCGGTAAATTTTCATTTTTATCAGAGCTTATCCACAATTACGAACGTTCGTATTTTAAAATTAAAAAAAAGCAAAAATTTTAACCCGTCCGAATTCGCGATTTTCGGAATAAATCCGGCAAAAAAACCGTATAAAATAGCGTATACAAAAAAGTTATCAACAATACATTTAAAAATTACGGTTGATAAGTTGATAACTTTTTACATATCGCCGTAAAGTCGGCGGTAAAAACGGGTTGAAGGACAATATGTTTGTTTTTAAAAAGAAAGATATTTTGGTTGCTACGGGATTTTTAGCTCTGATAATAGGATTTTCGGCAATATTTATCGGTAATGCCGACAAAAAACAAGCCGGAAGCGTAAATTACGGATATAAAGTGGTTATCGACGTTGGTCACGGGGGGATAGATTCGGGCGTGACCGGCTCTGTTACAGGCGTTAAAGAAAGCGATCTTAATCTTGCCGTTTCTAAAAAGCTCGCAACGATTTTGTCGGAAGCCGGAATAACCGCTGTTTTAACGAGAAATACCGAAGCGGGACTTTACGGCGCGGCGACGGGCAATCTTAAAAAGAAAGAAATGCTGAAGCGTAAAGAAATAATTCTGACGGAAAAGCCCGACCTTATGGTGTCGATACATATGAACAAATTTTCTTCGTCTAAAAGGCGCGGGGCGCAGGTTTTTTTCAAAAAAAACGATAAGGTTTCCGAAAATCTGGCGTTTTGCATGCAAAAAAGCGTAAATAATCTTTACGACGGCGTAAAAGATTATTCCGCACTGACCGGCGACTATTACGTTCTCAACTGTTCCGATTACCCGTCCGTTCTCGTCGAATGCGGTTTTTTATCTTCGCCCGAAGACGAAAAATTATTGATAACCGAAGAATTTCAGGAAAAAACGGCGTATTATATTTTTTGCGGGATTATAGAATATCTTAATTCTCCGCTGCCGTCCGAAACATAAAAATATAACCCGTAGGTATCAAAACATAGTACCTGTGTCGCTGAAACTATGCCATAATAAAAAACAATTCAGACAATGGATTGTTCTGAACGTACCGGAAATGTTTTTACGGTTACCCCGGAAAACGATGCGGCAAGCTTATATAAACAAAAAAGCGGTAAAAAACGTATCTGAACGGTTAATAGCAAGATTTAAGTTAAGGCTTATATTATTCGTAATATTAAATAAAAAGCCGCTTCGGCGTTTTTAATTGATCGCAGACGGTTCTTTGTTTGCATGCCGACAGGTTCTTATTTAATTATTATTAAATAAAATTCTTGAAAAAAGCGGGTTTTTATGCTATCATAAGTAAAAGGAAAATAAAAAGTGTTTAATTTAGAAGAAAAAATATCGGTAAAAGAAGCGACGGCAATGAATCCGGTCGTTCTCGCATTCGTCGGGGACGCCGTTTATTCGCTTTATATAAGAGAAAAGCTTGCGTTTAACCACGATCTTAAGACGGGCGGACTCAACAGGCTTGCCGTTTCGAGCGTAAGAGCTTCGGCGCAGGCGCAAAAGATCGAAAATCTTCTGTCCGTTCTTACCGAAGAAGAACTTGCGGTGTTCAGACGCGCCCGCAATGCTAAAAAGGGTACCAAGGCAAAGAGCGCGAGCGTTGCAGAGTACAATTTAAGCACCGGATTCGAAGCGGTCGTCGGCTATCTTTACGTTACGGGACAAGCCGAAAGACTTGACGAAATTTTAAACTACGGAGAAGAAAATGAAGGTTGAAGGTAAAAACGCCGTAAGGGAACTTATTAAAACCGATGCGGAAATAGATAAAATTCTTATAGCGAACGGCTTGAAAGATCCCGAGTCCCGTAAGATTTTAAACGAAATCCGCGTCAAGGGATATAAAGTACAGTTTGCGGACGGGTTTATTCTTGATAAGGAGAGCGAATCAAAACGCCATCAGGGTTTTATAGCGTTTGCTTCCGATTATAAATATGCGGACTTAAAAGACATAATAGCCGATTGCAATAAAAAAGGAAACGATTCTTTGGTTGTCGTTCTTGACGAAATATTGGATCCTCATAATCTCGGAAGCATAATAAGAGTGTGCGAATGCGGAGGCGCGGACGGACTCGTAATACCCGAACGCCGTTCCGCTCAGGTTACCGAGACCGTTATAAGAATTTCCGAAGGCGGCGCGAATCATGTAAAAATAGCGAGAGTTACCAACATAAATTCCGCCATAAAAGAATTGCAAAAGAACGGATTCTGGGCGACCGGGGCGGAACTCGGCGGCGAAAATCTTTATAAAGCAGATCTTACCGGCAAGCTTTGTCTGGTAATCGGCGGCGAAGGAACGGGTATAAAAAAACTCACAAAAGAAATATGCGACAGGATAGTAACCATTCCGATGAAAGGTAAAGTAAATTCCTTGAACGCTTCCGTTGCCTGCGGCGTAGTTCTTTTCGAAGCGCTTCGTCAGAGAGATTGGAAAAAGTAAAAACGATTTTGTCCGTGACAAAAGGACGAAGCGGAAAAGAATGGTAAGCGGGTAAACGATGGAAGAAAAGAAGATTTTAAAAAACAAAATAGCGGACGAAGATCTTATAGCGGCGGCAAAATCAGGCGAAGAACAGGCTGTCGAAGAGATATTTTTAAGATATCGTGCCGGGATTATCGGAATCGCCAGATCTTATTACCTTTTGGGCGGCGAGATCGAGGATCTCGTGCAGGAAGGGAATCTCGGACTCTTAAAAGCGGTAAGGACTTACAGCTCTCAAAAAGAAGTCTCGTTTGAATATTACGCCAAACGCTGTATAAAGAACGAAATAATCTCGATGGTAAGGGCGGCTTCCGGAAAAAAGCACGAACCGCTCAATAACGTGAGCGCAGAACTTACGGATTTTGACGAAGAGTTCGGCGACGAGTCCATGAATCCCGAAAATAAACTTTTAAATAAAGAAAGAGAAACGGATATAAATAAAAAATTCAAAGAACTTTTATCCGTAAAGGAATACGAAGTTTATAAACTGTATATTAAAGGGTTTCCGTTCAAAGACATAGGAAACGAACTTAAAATAAAGGAAAAGTCGGTGGATAACGCCGTCCAGCGCATAAAGAAAAAGGCAAAGGAAGTAAAATGGGATATTTAGCGATTTATCGTAAATACCGTCCGCAGACCTTCGATAAGGTTATCGGACAGGATCACGTCGTAAAGACGCTCGTCAATCAGATAAAACAGGACCGAATCGGTCACGCGTATCTTTTTACGGGAACCCGCGGCACCGGTAAAACTTCGGTGGCGAAGATTTTCGCCCGGGCAATAAATTGCGAACACCCCGTAAACGGTTCCCCTTGCGGCAAGTGCGATACGTGCAAAGCTCTTCTCGATCCGTCTAATATAGACGTTCTCGAAATCGACGCGGCTTCAAATAACGGCGTGGACGAGATAAGAAATTTAAGAGAAAATATTCAGTATCCGCCGGTAAACAGCCGTTATAAAGTCTATATCATAGACGAAGTTCACATGCTCTCGCCGTCGGCTTTCAACGCACTCTTGAAAACGCTCGAAGAACCGCCCAAACATGCGGTCTTTATTCTTGCGACTACCGAAGTACAGAAAATGCCCGCGACTATATTGTCGAGATGTATGCGTTTCGACTTCAGACTTGTAGACATAGATAAGCTTGCGAAACTCGTTGCGGATATTTACGACGATCTGGGGAAAAAATATACCAAAGAAGCCGTCTACGCCATCGCAAAACTCGGCGAAGGCAGCGTAAGAGACGCACTTTCGGTAGCGGACATCTGTCTGTCGCTGTCGGACGGCGAGCTTACTTACGGCGACGTTCTGACGGCAACGGGTGCGTCGGACAGGACCATGCTCAGGGACTTTGTGACCGCGCTTACTGCGGGCGACGTCGGAGCGGTGCTTAATCTTACCGACAAGCTCATAAACTTAGGCAAGAGCGTCGGACTTATGATAAAAGACGTGAATTCGTATCTGCGCGACGTTATGATTACCAAAACGTGCGCGAATGCGAAAGATATATTAAAGCTCCCCGAAGATCTCATAAACGAGCTTAAAGTCATAGCGGATTCCGCTACCAAAGAACGCATTTTAAGAGCGATCGAAATATTTGCGGAGACCGAGAGCGATCTTAAATATTCGAATCATCCGCGTATTTTGTTCGAGACCGCGGCTATAAAAGCAACCCGTCCCGAAAACGACTACAATATAGACGCTCTTTTGTCGAGAATAAGTGTTCTCGAAAAGAAGATAGACGATCTTACTTCGGGTAAAATTCAAGTAAGTTTGAGCAAGCCGTCAGACGGTAATACAGTACAGAATAGCGCTACCTGTGTTGTCGAAACGATACCGCAGAATAATGTGAAGCATTCTGCCGAGATGACTGAAATTACGGAACGTATCGCCGAACCGGTACCGCAAAAAACCGAAACGGACGGTGTAAAGCAAAATTCTGCAAACGGTAAAGTTAAGCTTTCGGAATGTAACGTACCGTTTGAAAGAATTAAGGGCAAACTTATTAAATCTTTAAGAGACAATAACGAGATAATGCTTTGGTCGGTCGTTCAGACGATGCCGCTTACGTTAAAGGACAACACTCTTATAATAACGGTTACGACCGAAAGCGACATGGAAATCATAAACAGAAAGGAAAGTCTCGATATAATAAAAGCACAACTTCCGGAGTATGACTTCGATGTCGAAGTAAGACTCCACGCGAAAATAGAGCGGCAGGAAAAGCTTGAAGAAGAGATTGAAAAATATAAAAGAATTTTCGGCGACGATATAGTAGTCGTCGGTAAATAAAATCGGCGGTTCGTTCGGATATGAACGGCGTACCAAAAAAATTAAATTAAAATAAAGGAGATAATTATTATGGGATATAAAGGCGGATTCGGAGGCTTCGGCGGAGGAGGCATGGGCAACATGCAGAACCTTATGAAGCAGGCGCAGAAGATGCAGGCGGACATGCAGAAAGCACAGGAAGAAATCGAAGCAGCGGAACTTACGGGGACTGCGGGCGGCGGACTTGTAGAAGTCACGCTTTCGGGGAAAAAAGAACTTTTGGGTATAAAAATCAAACCCGAAGCAGTAGATCCCGACGATATCGAAATGCTCGAAGATCTTATCACTGCGGCATTTAACGACGCGAGTTCGCAGGCGGACGCTCTTTCCGAAGAAAAACTCGGCGCGTACGGCAACATGGGAGGACTTTTGTAATCCGTGAAAGTTTATATCGAACCGATCGGCAAACTTATAAATGAGTTTTCGAAGTTACCGGGAGTCGGTCAGAAAACGGCGCAGCGTTACGCATATAAAATAATAAATATGACCGAGAACGAAGCTACGGAATTCGCAAACGCTATTTTATCGGCGAAGAAGGACGTTAAATATTGCAAAATATGCGGTAACTATTCGGAAGACGACGTTTGCGAAATCTGCAAAAAACGCGATTCGTCCGTTATATGCGTAGTCAAAGAACCGAAGGACGTAATCGCTATCGAGAAACTTAACGAATTCGACGGCGTGTACCACGTTCTGCACGGAACAATTTCGCCCGTGGACGGAATAGGCCCCAACGACATAAGGATAAAAGAGCTTCTTGAACGCATCGGTTCCGGCGATACCGTCAAAGAAATCATTCTCGCAACAAACCCCGACGTCGAAGGCGAAGCTACCGCAATGTATATTACCCGTCTTATAAAACCGCTCGGAATAAAGGTAACCCGTCTCGCTCACGGCATCCCGATAGGAACCGATCTCGAATATGCGGACGAAATGACTTTATCGAGAGCGTTTATCGACAGAAAGACTTTGTAAGCGCAGAGAAAGCCGCAAATGAAAAGTTTCCATAGAGTAATCATAATAAAATTACATATGTTACGCTAAATTTTATATAAATAATAAAAATAGCAAAAAAATATATAAAAACGCCTGAAAACGGGCGTTTTTATATATAATATAAAATTACAAATGTTATATTACATATGTAATATGAAAATACTCGGCGGTGAATAAAAGATGAATATTCCGCAATGTACAGAACAATAACGGCTCCGAAAAACGGAGCCGTTATCATAAAGGTAAGTATTAAAAAAGTGTAATCAAAAAAGGTTGTAAAAGACGGACAAGGGGTTAACAACCGTATTCGGAAAATCTTAAGTATTCGCGCATTTTTCTGATCTTGTTTTTATTGAAGCAGGTCTCCTTTTCAAATATAATATTTATTTCGCCTTCCGGCTTGATAGTTTGTTTTTCTTCTTTTATATAGAACCGGTCTCCTTTATCAGATTTGATGACGTAAGCATGTTTAGCCGCTTTTTTGTTTTTAGCGGAAGAGTTCTTTTTTCCAAACAATATATTATATATGGCGTTAAAAAATTTCATAACATTCTCCTTTTTATAGGTGTAAATTCGTCCGTCCGTCTTTTACGTCTTTATTATACAATATTATATATGACAAGTACAGTCCTGTTTGAAAAAAATTTGACAATTTTTTTTGCGGGGTGTATTATTTAATAAAAGAAAAATAAAAAGCCGTTTTTTCCGTTAATTTTAATCGGAGGTGGGAAGAATATGAAGTATGAAATAATGATAAATATACTTTTTGATCTATTGTCAAAAAAGCTCGTTTCGGCAAGGTATCTTGCGGATAAATACGAAGTATCCCAAAGGACGGTTTACAGATATATAGACGGGCTTTCTCTTGCGGGGATACCCGTTATAACGGTACGGGGTGCGAGCGGAGGATTTAAAATTGCCGAAGGTTACAGAATATCTTTCGGGTTTTTAACGAAAGAAGAACATGAAAGCGTTATTTCCGCATTAAAAGCCGTTTTTGAAGAGACAAACAATAAAAATCTCGAAAGTGCGCTTTCCAAATTCGCCGGGGTGAAGCGCATAGACGGCGAATTCAGCATGAAGACAGGCAACCTTGTCATAGACGAGGGACCTTGGTGCAATTCCGGCGGATACAAGGACAAGTTGTCGCTCATTACTTCCGCTACTGAAAACCGCAACGCGTTAAAGATTTTTTATCATGACAGAGAAGGCAAGTCCTCCGAACGCATAATCGAGCCGCACGTCATGGTGTTTAAGCAAGGCATGTGGTATGTATACGCTTTTTGCCGTAAACGCGGCGAATTCAGATTTTTTAAGGTCGGAAGAATCGAATCGCTCGACAAAACGGGCGAGATTTTCGTAAGAAGAACCGTTCCCGAAACTCTTCCTTTTGAAGATTGGTATACTAAAGGAGATCTTGAATTTGTCGAAATGAAGATCGAACGCCCGTATGTCGCTCCCGTCGGCGAGTGGCTCGGAGTAGAAAATTTGTATTACGAAAAGGACGGCTGTTACGCTAAATTAAGTCTTCCCGAAGACGACGGACTTATCGCCAAAATTTTGTCGTTCGGCAGCGGCGTAAAGGTAGTTAAACCTGAATCGCTCGTTAAAAAAATCACCGCCAAAATAGCGGAAATCAACTCGCTTTATTCGTAAGTTTTTATTTTAAAACGATGAATTATATAATAAGCAATGATATATTATGAAATATAAAGCAAAAGTAACCGTTGCGGGCGGATCGAAAATGCCGTTTTGTTCCGAAGCATGGGATGCGATTTCAAGAATATATTTATACGGGACTTCAAGGCGGTTCGATAATGAAGGGAGGGATGTCGAACGAAAACGAAATGATAACGTGTTGTTCAGACGGTACGCGCCCGGTAATTTTTAAGATCGAAAGAATAGATTACGAATAAATTTTAATATGCTATAAAATAGAAGACCGTTTTGTCCTTACAACAGGAATTAAACGGTCTTTTTCTTTATCGTTTTTTATTTTTAACGTTATGATTTTTGGCATAATTATATAAAATTTTAGCTATATCTTCCGACGAATCGGTTATTTTCGGGTTGATATAAGACGTATCTATAACGTTTTTCGGCGAATCGGCAGAGGAGTTTGTAATTTTTAAAGGTTTATCCGTATTATCGGGCGTTTTTATATAAAGCACTCCGGTATCGCTTTCAGACAGGCTTCGTTTAAGTCCTCGGTATGCCGAATTGACGTACGCAGCGAGCGATTTTTCGGTAAGGTCTGATTCGTAAAGTACGAGACAGTTGCCGCTTTTTAAAAAATATTCGGCGTTCAAAACCTGATCTCCGCGTGAATTTCCCTTTTTAAGCGGTACGAAAACGACGGGAATTTTAAGCGAAAGTATTTCAAATGCGGAATTAGAACCGCAACGGGCGAGCGCTACGTCGGCTGCGGAATAAGCCGTTTCCATATCCGATATAAACGGCGTTTCGTAAATAGAGCCTGTTTTTCGCGCTTCTTTTACGGATTTTCCCGCTATTAAAAGTATGTCGAAGTCATTTTCGAGAAGCGGAGCCGCCTTTTTTATTGCGGCGGTGATCGCTGAGGCACCCTGACTTCCGCCGAATGCAAGAAGAAGCGGTTTATCGCCCGAAAATCCGAATTTTTGCTTTGCGAGCCGTTTATTTTTCATATTAAATTCTTTAATCGGCGGTCCGATGAAAATTCCGTTTTTAAGTCCTTTTGCCGCGGACGGAAACGAGGTCAGAACGGCTTTTGCAAATTTTGCGGTGAGTTTGTTTGCAAGGCCCAAAGAGTAGTCGCTTTCGTGACAAACTACCGGTATACCGAGACTTTTCGCCGCCAGAACGACGGGAACGGCGACGTATCCGCCCTTTGAAAACACTACGTCGGGTTTTATATCTTTGAGTACCTTTTTTGCGGCGGAAACTCCGCTCATAAGAGAAAAAGGAATTTTTAAGTTTTTAAGAAAATTATCTCTCGAAAATTTTACGCACGGAACGGAATAAAACGGAATATCCAAAGGCGTGATAAGAGACTTTTCGATACCGGAATCCGAACCGAAATAGTAAGTTTTATCGAAGTATTTATTTGTTTTTTGCATTACGGCGATGTTTGGGACGACGTGTCCCGCCGTGCCGCCGCCGGTAAATACGATTTTATACATCATAATAAGTATATGCCGTTTTCTTATTTTTTTGCGAACATGCAGATGAACGGCGATAACAGGCTGGGGAACACGTTGCTTTTACGCCGGATAAAAGAATGCTGACATTGTAGAAGATAAGACCGTACAAAAATAAAATCGTATAAAATGGGACGCTTACGCTGGACCGCTTTTAATGCCGTAACTTATTTTATTATGTATTTATTATCTATAATATATATTTATATATAACATAGGGTTGAAATCGTCGCAGACTTAACAGAGAAAAGATTTTATAACATATTACAGGCTGAATCCTGTTTGTCCTGCGGAATTCTGTGTGGCGGGGAAGAATACAATAAAATAAAAAGAGAAAAAGAGCAAAAAAAGAGAGACCGTTAAGGTCTCTCGATTTTTTATATTGAAGAGCTTTTATTATTCTTCCGTTTTGTTTTCGGTCGAGGTTTCGGTTGCCGTTTCCGTAGCAGTTTCCGCATTTTCGGAAGCTTCTTTAGCTTCTTCGGCTTCTTCCTGCTGTTCGCCGTCGACGGGTTCTGCGGAAGCGTCTTTGAATATGTCGTCCCCGAAATCTTCTACGACTTCGTTCATAACTTCGGTTTCGTCCTGTTCGGAAGAATCGGTAGCTTCTTCGGCTTCTTCGTCAGTGAGCGTGTCTTCGGTGGGTTCGCCGTCGTTTACGTCGTTTTCTTCGGACGAAGTATTGTTTTTAAGTTCGTTATAGGTCTTATTTCTGCTCGAAACGTTATAGTAAGATTTAATTTTTGTTCCTTTCTTATGCTTTCTTACGATCATTCTGATAAGGATGAAGAGGATAAGGGCGATAAGAATAACGGCTAAAGCGATAGTCGAGAACTGGAGCCAGAATGTACCGGAGTCGAACTTAGCCGCACAGCCGGACTTCGTTGTGTCGTCGGTGTCGTCGTCGGTCGAAGGATCGGTGTAAACGGGATCGATGGAGTTGTAAACCGCGTAAACGAAAGTCGTTTCGCCTTTTGCGTTCGTATTGTCAACCCAGATATATTTTTCGGTATAGCTGATCTTTTTGTCCGAATCCGCGGTTTTGTTGAATTTGATTTCCGCGTCGGTAAGCGTTCTTGTGTATTTTACGCCCGCATCGACGTTTGCTTTGGTAAGAAGATTGTTGCCGTTGATAACGGTTTCGTACGCTTCGTTAAGAGCGCCCGAACCGGAAGTTCTGTATCCGTCTACGGTAGTGGTTTCGGTAAACGTGCCGGTTTCGATATCGTTGAAGAATACATAACCCTGCGATTTGCTTTCGCCGTCTCTCGATCCGTTCCAGAGTTCGAGACGGTATTTCATTTCGTTTGCGCCTGTAGCTATTTCGAACGTTACTGTAACCCATCCGTTTTCGCCGTATCTGGTAACGGTGTCGGCGGTGATTTTCGCCATAAGAGTTTTGGTCGTTTCGCCGGATTTAAGGGTTAAGGCGTTAAGCTTTGAAGAACCTTCGCTCATATCGGTAAGGTATACGTAAGCCGCCGCGTTGCCGGTAACTCTTACCTTAAGAGTGATCTTAGTGGCGGAGCTTGCCGAAACAGTAACCGATTCTTTAGCGATAAAGCCGTAAGAATCCGCATTTTCGTTATAAATCATAAGGGGCTGAACTTTGTATTCGCCGTCGGAATTTTTAGCTGCGTCGCCGAGAGCTGCCTGTACGTTGCCGTATTTATCGCCGTATCCCGCAAGATACTTGGTGTTGATAACGCCCGCATTATTGCTGGTGTTTACTTCGGAAACGAGGGTTTCGTTGTTTTCGGGACGTTTTACGAATTTGTGGTTGTAAGTAACGCCGTAGTAGGAAAGGGGATTAACCGCTTCGGTTTCGATGTTGCTTTCGTTTACGAGCGAAACCTTAACGTTGTAATCTTCGGCATCGTCGGACTTCGAAGGCTCGGAGTTGTATTCGGCATGGAGCGAATACGACGCATTGGTCGAAGAATAATTGGAAACAAGTGCGGCGAAGAAATCGTAATCTTCGTTCTTTACGTCGTCCGTGGTCATCGTGCCGCTCGTCATTGTCATGCCGGAAATAGTAACCGTTCCGGTGGAGTAGTACGAAGCCGCCGAATATTTTTCGGGAGTGGTGGTGCCGACCGTGAAGCCGAGATAGAATTCTCTGTCTTCTTCGGTGCTGTTTTTAACGGTAATAGCATATTCGGTCGCGTCTTCGGAGACGGTGGTGTTCGTGAAGACAGACTTCTTTTCGACAACGTCGCCCTTTACGTCGTAAACGTAAACGCCGATGCCGTTAGTATCGTATTTGGAAAGGTTATTGGTAAGTTTGAATCTTACGGTAGTGAATTTACCCGCGGGTACAGAGAAGTTTCCGCTTGCGTTTTTAACGTCGAGTTTATAAGCGGATTTGTTTACGGTCAGGGTAATATCGTTCTGTGTAACGGTCTTGCCCGAAGTTCCGCCGAAACGATTGCCTGCCGATTCGCCGCCGATATAGCCGCTCGTAACGTTCGCCGCATTGAAGTCAACGGCAGCCGAAGTATTTACGGAGCCGTCGATATTGCCGTAAGCGAGCGAATAGTAAGCTTTGTTTTCGGAATTCGCTTCCGCTCTGTAATCGTAGGGGAGACCGGAGAAGGAGCTGTTTACTTTGGAGTATTTGGTTGCCGAAGTCCAGTCGATGCTCGTTATTTTGGAAGGAATGTCTTCGTCTCCGGCTTTATAAACGGTAACGTCCACGTCGTCGAAATAACAGGTGCCGTAAGCGTAATCTACCGCAGAACTTGCAGCCTTGGAGTTGCCGAACCCGAGACCTAACGAAAGGGTAAGGGTTGAATTAGAGTATTCGTTGCCCTGTACGTATATGGTATACTGCTTCCATTCGCCGTTCGTGTTGATGCCCTTTACCGCATATTTAGCCTGAGTAACTCCGTTTACGGTCGTAGCGAGTCTGATGTTCGCATAACCTGCGGATTTACCGGTATAGTCGGAAAGGTTTGCATCGGTGTTTACCCATACGGTGAACTTAGCTACGGAACCCTTTTCGAGCGTAACGGATTTCGAAGAAGAAAGAGCCATTGCAACGCCGATGTCGGATACAGCGGTAGAAGAAGCGTAGTTGTTGAGCATATAAACATACTGATCTTTCGCGCCTTCGTGAGTGCCGGGGTTGCGATTTTTAAGGTTTTCGGTGAATTTCGCGATTACCTGTTCTTTAACTTCTTTCGCGACTTCGTCCGAAGACCAGTCGGAATGAGCGTTTTTAACTTCTGTTTCGATATCGCTCTTTTTGAAGTTGTATTCGCTTTCCGCGCGCGAAATAAAGGTAGAGTTATTGTAAAGGCTGTTGAAAGCAACGCTTAAAGAGTCGGTGAAAGCCTTTCCGTCGTTCGCCGCGGTGGGTATTACGCCCGAAGTAGCGTTCGAACTGGACGAACCGCTGTCCGAAGAAACCGACCAGCCGCTTATCGAAGATTTCGGGAATGAAGTCGATTTAGTGGATAACGCGCCGACGTTGAAATTCTTATTGGTGATAAGATCGTCAGACGACGTATAATCGGTATGCGAAACCGAAGGCTTGTACTCGCTGTCTTCGGTCGTCTTTTTATCGCAAGCGGTAAAAAGCGCGCACGAGAAAGCAAGGATGCACGTTGCAAGTAAAACTATAAGATATTTTACTTTTGACTTGATGAATGATTCTTTCATATGCCACCTTATAAAAAATTGTAAAGTCAAACGGGGCGAAAACCCCGCTTTTATTTTTATGCTTACTTATTATATAATAAATATAATTAAAAATCAATATAAAAACAGAAAAAAATCTTATTTTTTGCCGTTTGTGCATTACGGAAAATAAAAAAACTCGAAAACGGAGGTATTTTTGCGATTTTTACTATAAAATTCCGGATTTTGCTTAAAATATTACGGTGAAAAGCAACGTAAAAACCATTAAAAACCGAAGAATTCAGGAAAAGAATACTTCGGTAAAAGAAAACGTAAACGATTCCGCTTTGTTTTTAAGCGGGGTGAAAGCCGCAGATTCCGACGAAAAAAAGAAAAAGTCGCTTATTATAAAAGCCTGCCTGATAGGCGCGTTAACGGGGGCTCTTAACGGACTTTTAGGCGGCGGGGGAGGAACGATAGTGGTTCCGTTTTTGTTAAACGCATTCAGACTCGAAGTTAAAGAAGCCCACGCCACGGCTATATTTATAATGCTTCCGATAAGTGTCGTGAGTGCGATTTTTTATTCCGTATTCGGAGCAAATTGGAACGTTTCTGGCGTAACGGTATCGCTCGGCGTGACTGCGGGCGGACTTATAGGGGCGTTTCTGATCGGTAAAATCAACCCCAAACTTTTAGCCGTCATATTTTCTCTGATACTTCTTGTAACGGGCGTCAGAAATTTATTTTAAACAAGGAAAAAGGTAAAATCGTATGAAAAGCATAGGACTTTTTATAGCCGGGGCCGCCGCAGGGATAGTCGGCGGAATGGGGTTAGGGGGAGGAAGCCTTCTTATTCCGATACTTACGGGTATATTCGGAATAGGGCAAAAAAGCGCGCAGTGGATAAACCTTATAGCGTTTTTTCCGATGTCGATTTTCGCCTTGGCGGTACATTTTCGGAACCACCGTGTGCGGCTTTCGTATACCGCATACATCATGATTCCCGCATGTATTTTTACGGCGTTCGGCGCGCTTTCGGTTAAAATTTTAAGCGGTAAAGTCTTAAAACGGCTGTTCGGACTCTTTTTAATAGCGTCGTCGGCATATAACTTAAAAGGTGCGTTTAAAAGCGGCAAGTCCGTAAAAGACGAAAATTTTATAAAAGATCGATAAAATCCCGGGACGTAGAATAAGGTTTTGTGCAACTTTTCAGCCGTATTACGGCTTAAAAAACGTCTGAATTTGCTTAAAAACAGCTTAATTTTGCCAAAAAATCGCCGAAAAAGTCGATTATTAAAAATAATTAAAAATAAAATCGCAAAAAAATGCACAAAAAAATAAAAACGGTCTATACAAGCCGTTTTTTTTGTGATATACTTTAGTCGCATAATGGATATTTGATAAAATAAGGTTAATACACATAAAGGACGGTTGACAATGGAAAAGATCGCAATAATCGATTTGGGATCAAACACCGCGAGAATGATTCTTGTGGATATTTTAAGCGAAGGTCATTTCGTTATAACTGACCAGCTTAAAGAAACGCCGAGAATAGGCGAAGGTATGGAAAAGGACGGATTTTTGAAGCCGTCGAGAATAAGCGCGACCATAGATACGCTTAAAATGTTCAGAAAACTTTGCGACGCGTATAATGTCGAGAAGATAATCGCGGTAGCTACCGCTGCCGTTCGCCGCGCGAAAAACCAGAGAAGCTTTTTAGACGAGGTTTTTGCTTCGACAGGCATAAAACTCAGGGTTTTATCGGCTGAAGAAGAAGCTCTTTTAGTTTACAAGGGCGTTATAAATACCATGGACGTTCCTAAGGGAATTATATTCGAAATAGGCGGCGGTTCCACAAAAATAGTTTATTATAACAGAAGAAACCTGCTCAATTACGCGACTCTTCCTTTCGGCTCGATAATGCTTACAGAAATGTTCGCGGGACTTTCGCCCGAAGAACAGTCCGAAAAGATCGAAGAATACGTTACCGAACAGCTCACGGGTATCGAATGGCTTAAAGACATCGATCCCGAAACTCAGCTTATAGGCGTTGGCGGATCGGTAAGAAATCTTTGCCGCATCACGAAAATTATGAAAAAGTACCCCTTAAGACTTATTCATAATTACGTCGTAACAAGCGAAGATTTCGAACACACTTACGGACTTCTGAGAACTCTCGACATCGACAGAAAGAAGAGAATAAAAGGCATTTCGTCGGGAAGAGCGGACATACTTCCGAGTGCTTTCGCGGCGATAGCGGCTTTCAAAAAATATACCGAAAGAGACAATATCATCGTTTCGTCGAGCGGTCTGAGAACGGGACTTATTTTTAACTATTCCGTGCCGACCACAGTGGACAAGCCGATTTCGGACGTACTTACTTTCAGCCTCGCTTCGCTTGCGGAACTGTATCATTGCGAAAAGCAGCATACCGACAACGTGGTGAATCTTTCGATACAGCTTTTCAAACAGCTCAGAGTTCTGCATAAATTCCCCAGACAGTATTTGAGAATATTAAAGGTTGCGGCTTATCTTCACGAATCGGGCAAAGCCGTTCAGTATTACAACTACCCGAAGCACAGCGGTTACATTATCCGCAATACCGCCATCAACGGTTTGAGCCACAGAGATATAGTTCTCGCGTCTTTCGTCACGGCGAACACTACGATGGAAGACATCAACGCCGCAGACTGGGCGAGATATTCGTGCTTCTTAACAGAAGAAGACGTCGAAGTCGTTAAAAAGATGGGTACCATTTTAAGAATAGCGGAAGCTCTCGACCGTTCGAGAACAGGCGTGGTAACCGGTATCAACTGCGATATACTCGGCGACTCGGTAATCATGAAGACCGAACTCGCGGGAGAAGCGGAACTCGAACTCGCATCTGCGGTCGAGCTTGCGCCTGACTTCAGACGAGTATTCAAAAAGAATCTCGAAATATTATAAAAATTAAAGCAAAAAAGATAAACGCCGTCATAAACGGCGTTTTTCAAAATTTTATAAAACTTCCGGCAAACGACGTTTATATCCGGATTGCCGGGCTTTATAAAATTTATTTTCTGAAACGCAAACGTATGGAAAACGATAAATTTTTTTATCTTGCGAGTGGCTCTCCGAGAAGAAGAGAAATTCTCTCGTCCGCAGGACAGAACTTTAAAGTATATAAGTCTTCTTTCGAAGAAGTCGCGGATAAAACGCTGACTCCCGAAGAAACCGTTAAATATTTCGCCTATAAAAAGGCTGAAGACGTGTTCTTAAAAACAAATAAGCCATGTCTCGGTGCGGATACGGTTGTTGTTTTTAACGGTAAAATCATCGGTAAGCCGCAATCGGACGAAGAAGCGGTTAAAATCTTAAAAGAGCTTTCCGGCAATATGCACGAAGTAATAACGGGAGTCGCCGTAGTAAAAAAAGACAAGACTATTACAGACGTCGTTTCGACAAAAGTTTATTTCAACGATCTGACGGACGAATTTATAAACAGCTACGTTTTATCCGGCAAAGCTTCCGACAAGGCCGGGGCGTACGGGATTCAGGACGGCGGATTTGCAAAAAGTATAGAAGGAAGTCTTACGAACGTCGTGGGACTGCCCATGGAACGTACGGAAGAAATATTAAAAGAGGTTGATTTATGGCAGCAGACAAAATAGCGATAGATTTCGGCAGCGCGCAGACAAAAATATATAAACTCGGCTACGGCATGGTTTTGTCGGAGCCTACTCTCGCAGCAGTCACCGCGGGCGAAAAGTCTTCGGTAAGAGCGGTCGGTAAAGAAGCTAAAAAGCTCGTCGGAAAAACTGCCGAAAAAACTAAGATAGTAAGTCCCGTTTCGGGCGGCGAAATCGTTTCGGACAAGGTAGCCGTTTCAATTCTGGACGAATTTTTGAAAAAGATAGAATACAAAAGCGGTTTCGGGGGAGGAAAGGCTCTCGTTTCGGTTCCGTGCGGAGCGGACGGCAACTTTCTGAAGCGTTACGAAGCCGTTCTCGCCGACGCGGGCATAGCTACGGCGGATTTCGTATACGCTCCGATACTCGCGGCGATAGGTCAGGACCTTACTCTTACCGAATTTTCGCCCTATTTTATAATAGATATGGGGGCGGGCGCGACAGATATAGCCGCCGTATCGATGGAAGGCGTTATCGCAGGCGTTTCGGTAAGCGCGGGGCTCAATAAAGTAGACTCCGCTCTTATAGACTTCATCGCGGAAGAATACGGTTTGCAGATAGGTATTTTAACAGCGGAAAAACTTAAAATCCAGATAGGCAGTCTTATGGAAAACGATACGCTTTCAGCCGTTGTCAACGGAAGAGACCTGACTACAGGCAAACCCCGTTCGATATCGTTAAGCTCCAAAAACATCAGAAAAGTTCTGTGCGATTTTTACGATACGGTAGCGGACATCGCTCTTAAAGTTTTGGCGAAGCTCCCGCCCGAAGTATCGGCGGAAATCCGCCATGCGGGAATTTATCTTTCCGGCGGCGGAGCCAAAATTTACGGGCTCGAAGAATATTATCTCAAAAAGTTCGGCATGCCCGTGAACGTTGCGGCTAACCCCGATATGTGCGTCGCCTTCGGCGGCGGCATAGCGCTCGGCAATCCCGACATGCTCAAAAAGATCAAGATAAAGAACGATTAAATTTTTACAAAACGAAACGTAAAACAGACAAGATAAAGGCGTAAACGACCGTTTTCGGTAAAATACGCCTTTTTATTTGCGCTAAAATAAACGTAAACGAAATTTTTAAAGCTGTATTAAAAAAGGGGCGGTTATGGAAAATACGAGAATAATAGCCGTTGTTTCGGGCAAAGGCGGCGTGGGTAAAACTACGGTAACGGTAAATCTCGGAAGAGCGATCGCAAAACTCGGCAAAAAAACGCTTTTGATCGACGCGGATTTTTCGCTTAATAATCTCGACGTGGTTTCGTGCATGGAAAATTCTTCACCGTATGATTTATCGGACGTAATGACGGGCAGGGCGCGGCTTAAACAGGCGATAGTCAAAGACAAGTACGAACAAAATCTCGACATGATATTTTCGAACGGCTTAAAACCTGACTGCGATTATACGCCGCAGACGATAAAGGCGGTTTTATATTCTTACGAGAGGTTTTACGACTACGTTTTTATAGATTCTCCCGCAGGGATAGACGTAGGCTTTATGAGGGCGGCGGCGCTTTCTGAGGAAGCGTTCGTCGTTACCTGTCTCACCCAAAGCGGTCTTCGTGATGCGGACAAGACTATCGACATGCTCGAAAATTCGAGCGTTCCGTGCTCAGGAATAATACTGAACAGAGTCCGCGGCGATCTTATAGCTTCGGGCAGAACGCTCACCGTAAAAGAAGCCGAAACGCTTCTTAAAAAAGAAGTAGCAGGAGTTATTCCGGAAGACGACGCGGTTCTTCTTTCGGAGGGCGAACTGAAAGGCAAGCGGGCGGCGAAGGCTTTTAAGCTTTTAGCAAAAAAGGTCATAAACGGCGAAAATTCAAGCGTGTACGATCCCGTAAAAGAATACGGCGGATTTTTCGGAAAAATAAAAAGGAGTTTCAGAGCAAGGTAAAATAATGGATAAAAAGAAAACGAAAGCCTTTTTACGGCTTGAAAACACTTTGTCGAGAGACAGACTTTCGGTCGGAGACGAGTTCTTCGAACTGCTTCTTAAAGACGCGGGAAAGTTTTTGTCGGAGTACGCCGAACTTATAGGCTATCCGGAAATAAACGTCGAAAAGAAAAGCGGAAAGTTCGAAATAACGATAACCGCGTCTGCAACGAGACTTAAAAATGCGTATTCGGGAGAAAAAACATTATAAAAAAACAACAAAACGGTATCTTAACCGCAGGTAAAATTTGACAAAGAGTTTTCGCTGTGGTAAACTGAATGTAAATAATAAAAGTTCGGGTCAAAAGATTTTAAATAGATTAAAAATCGTTTATAATCCGGCGGCTCAGAAACGTAAGAGAAAGGTTTACGATGGAGAAAATACTTAAAAAAATTCTGATTGACAAAGAAACTCTTCAAAAAAGAATATCCGAACTTGCGGCGGAACTCGATCGCGAATACGAAGGCAAAACCCCGGTTATGGTCTGCGTTTTAAGAGGAAGCGTATACTTTTTTTCGGATCTTACCAGGAAGATGAAGACTAATGTCGAAATGGACTTTATGGCGGTTTCGAGCTACGGCAACGGGTTTGAAAGCACCGGCGATATCAGAATAAAAAAGGATCTCGATACCGATATCGAAGGCAGGGACGTAATCATCGTCGAAGACATAGTAGATTCCGGCAATACCATGCACAAACTCCGCGAAGAACTTTTGAAAAGAAAGCCCGCTTCGCTTAAAGTTGTAACTCTTCTCAACAAGGCTTCGAGAAGAGTGGTCGACGTAAAAGTAGATTACGTCGCGTTCGAAATTCCGGACGAATTTATCGTAGGGTACGGCCTCGACTTCAAAAACGTTTACAGAAATATTTCCGAAGTCGGCGTTCTTAAAGAAGAATATTACAGATAAAAACGGAATAAAATTCCGACAACCGCCCTGAGCGGTGCAATAAAATAAAATCATAAGAGGAAAATCATGAAAATTTCAAGACCTGAATATCCCCGTCCCGAACTCGTCAGAAAAAACTGGCTTAACTTAAACGGCAAATGGGATTTCGAATACGATTACGGCAACGGCGGCGTTTACGACGACAAGTGGAAACTTTTCGGCGGCCCCGAATATAAAAAAGCAAAACACGAAGTTACTTTCACCAAAAAAATAAACGTTCCTTTCTGTCCGGAGAGCAAACTTTCGGGCATCGGTAATACGGACTTTTTCGACGCGTGCTGGTACAGAAGAACGGTTAAAGTTCCCGAAACCTGGACGGGCAGAGTGCTTCTTCACTTCGAAGCGTGTTACTACCGCTCGATACTCTTTATAAACGGCGAATATATCGGAAAGCACGACGGCGGATACACGCCTTTCACATTCGATATTACCGATAAGGTAAAAGCAGGCGAAGAGTTTGAAATCATGCTTCACGCCGCGGGCGACGCGAGAGATTACAGCCAGCCTTCGGGCAAACAGTCGTGGCAGAGAGATTCTCACGGATGCTTCTATACGAGAACGACCGGTATCTGGCAGACCGTATGGCTTGAAAACGTACCCGAAGAATATCTTGTTTCTTATAAGACCGAGTCGGACATAGCCAACTCCACGCAGTATTTTAAGCTTACTTATTCCGGCATAGCGCACAAAACGATCACCGCGAAGATTTCTTATAACGGTAAGTTCTTGAACAGAGTTACCGTAGAATCGAATTCCAAACTCGCGTATTTTTCGGTTAAATTAAAGGACGCAAAACTCTGGAACGTTGGCGATCCCAATCTTTACGACGTTGAAATTACCACCGATTACGGCGAATACAAGGACGTTGTAAAGACATATTTCGGCATGAGAGAAGTTTCGGTCGAAGGCAACAAATTTTATATAAACGGCAAAAAAGTTCTTCAAAGACTCGTTCTCGATCAGGGATACTATCCCGACGGCGTTTACACCGCACCCACCAAAGAAGATCTTATGAACGACATAAATCTTTCTTTAAAAGCGGGCTTTAACGGCGCAAGACTTCATCAGAAGGTTTTTGAAAGAAACTTTTTATACAACTGCGACAAGACAGGCTACATCGTCTGGGGAGAATACCCGAACTGGGGATTCGGCTACGATAACGAAGCTTATACCAATATCTACGTAAGAGAATGGCTCGAATCGGTAGAAAGAGACTATAACCACCCCGCGATTATCGGCTGGTGTCCGATGAACGAAAACTGGGACGTAGGAAACAGACGTCAGTCGAACGGTCTCGTTCTTTCTGTTTATGAAGCGACGAAGCGTTTCGACAGTACCCGTCCCGTAATAGACGTAAGCTGGAACTATCACGTAAAAACTGACGTATTCGACACTCACGACTACGTTCAGGAAACCGAAGAATTCGATAAGAGATTTTCTTCCGGAGCGTACGATCAGTACCATCAGACTTACGAAGGACAGCCGTACTTTTTAAGCGAATACGGCGGAATAGCATGGGTAAAAGACGGCAAGGGCTGGGGCTACGGCAATGCGCCCAAGACCGAAGAAGAATTTATAAACCGCTACATTTCGATGAGCGATTCTCTTCATAAAAATCCCGACCTCTGCGCGCTTTGCTACACTCAGCTTTACGACGTAGAGCAGGAACAGAACGGTCTTTACAACTACGACAGAACCCCGAAATTTTCGGACGAAGTTATGGAAAAGTTCAGAGCGGCCATGGCTAAAAAGTCCGCTTACGAAGACTGATATTTATGACTCGTACGTTTGATAAAATCGGCATAATCGGCGCGATGAGCGTCGAAGTCGACGGGCTTAAAAAACTTATGGAAAACGTTTCGACCGAAACGGTGTCCGGCGTAAAGTTTTATTCGGGAGTTATCTCGGGTAAAAACGTCGTGGTTGCGGAGTGCGGAGTAGGCAAAGTTTTCGCCGCGATCTGCGCCGAAGCCATGATTATAAAATTCGGAGTCGACGCTCTTATCAACACCGGCGTCGCGGGGAACGTATCCGACCTTAAAATAAAAGACATAGTTATCGCTGAAAAGGTAGTCCAGTACGATATGGACAGTTCCGCTCTCGGCGATCCCGTCGGAATGATTTCCGGAATAAACAAAATTTACTTCGAAGCGGACGAAACTCTTATAGCCGCCGCTTATAAAACAGCCGTCGCTCTCGGATACGAAGCGGTTTACGGCGTGGTTGCGACGGGGGATAGGTTCGTTGCGGATAAAGATTTCAAAAATTATCTGAATTCGAGTTTCGGCGCGAGTTGTACGGAGATGGAAGGCGGTTCTATCGGACACGTCGCTTACGTGAACAACGTTCCGTTCGCGGTTATCCGCGCTATTTCTGACGGAGACGGCGCGGCTATGGATTTTAACAAGTTCTGTAACGTCGCAGCCGAAAGGTCTGTAAACCTTATCGCCGGCATGCTTAAAAATTTATAATCCGAACAAAAATTTTTTATAAACCAGAAGGACTTCCGCTTCGTATGCGGGAGTTCTTTTTATATGTAAATTTGCCGTTTTTTATATGTAAACGGTGTAAGCCGAGGTATAAATCGGCTAAAAATCAGGATAATATTCCGGATGGAAAACGTATATTCCGAAAAGGATTTAAATAAAGGAAGAAAAACTTTATCGGGCGCGGCTGTTATTGCGGCGGGCGGACTTGTTTCTAAAATATTCGGGGCTGTCTACCGCATAATTTTAATCGCGCTTTTAGGGGCGGAAGGTCTTGGCGCATATCAGACTGTATTCCCTGCGTACTGTCTTTTTTTGGACATATCGTCGAGCGGCGTTCCTGCGGCTACGTCGAAGCTTGTTTCCGAACGTCCCGAAAGGGGAAAAGAAATACTTAATAAGTCCCTTTACGTATTCGCTTCTTTGGGAGCGGTGTTTTCGGTTATAATGGCGGTATTTTCGAAGGAAATGGCGTGGTTTCAAGGAAACAGGTACGGCTATATCATGTACGTCGTTATATCTCCTGCGATAGCTTTAGTAGCGATACTGTCGTGCTTTAAGGGGTACTTTCAGGGGAACGGAAATATGTATCCGACGGGTATTACGCAGATTACGGAACAGATAGTAAAAATCGTTTTCGGATATTACATGATAAAGGCGGTATACGATCTTAAAGCAAAAGTAACCATGGCTGTTTTTGCGGTAACCGTGTCCGAAATTGCGGCGGTTTCGGCTATTTTTATAATATACGGGATACATTCTTTAAAAGAAAAGAACAAGGATCTATCCGTTTCGTTTTTATACGATAACGACGGGCAAAGGATCTCCGCCGATAAAATAAACGGCAAAAAGATATTCGCGGCGGCTCTTCCGGTAACTTTCGCTTCGCTTGCGTTTCCGCTTGCCGACGTACTCGAAAGCGCGATATTTTTGCGCGGTTTCGGCGATACAGGTAATGCGCTAAGCGTTTACGGGGTGTATGCGGGCGCAGTTAAAACGTTTATAAATTTACCCGTATCGGTGTGTTACGGGCTCGCCGCTGCGGCTATCCCCGTGATAGCAGGAAAAATGAGCCTTTCAAAAAAGCGTTCGAGCGAAGCTTCTCTTATAACGCTTACTTTCTTATTTTCGGCGGCGGGGGCGGCTTTGTGCTTTATCTTTTCGCCCGCCGCGGTAAGAATAATCTTCCCGTCGCTTAAAGAATATTTTCCGCTTACGATAACATTAATAAGAGTTTCTTCGGTAACGGTGATTTTAGCCGCGCTCGTTCAGACGACGAACGCGATTCTTATAGCCAAAGGAAAAACTTATATAACGGTGATAAGCTGTTTTACGGGTATGATAATCAAAACGTTGCTTTCGGCGTATTTGGTGTTTTACCGCGGCGGAAATATTTTCGTTATAGCTATTTCTTCGATTTTGTGCTATTTAGTTGCGGTTTTAATCAATTTAAAGTATACTTTTAAGTATGCGAATAAAAGAAATAACGCTTAAAAACGGAAGTAATTCCGTAATAATAAAAAACAACGTTTTTCTCGCGCCGATGGCGGGGTATACCGATTACGCTTTCCGAAGAATTTGTCTCGAAGCGGGTGCGGGACTTTGTTTTACCGAACTGACTTCGGCAAAGGGCATGCTGTACGACAGTCCGAACACGATAAGCCTTTTAAAAAAGTCGGGCGGGAGTTTTGATTACGACGGACTTAAAAACGATCCGTTTATGAATAAACCCGGTCTTACCTCGGCGCAGCTTTTCGGTTCCGATCCGGACGATATTTATAACGCCTGTACGGGCAAATATCTTACGGATTACGATCTCGTCGATATAAATATGGGTTGTCCTGTTCCTAAGGTTTATAAAAACGGCGAAGGCTCGGCTCTTTTAAAAGACGTTCTTACCGCCGAAAAAATAGTAAAAGCCGCCGTAAAATCCGGCAAAATAGTTTCGGTAAAAATAAGAATAGGCTTATCCGAAAATTCCCCTTACGTTACCGAAGAATTCGCAAAAATGACCGAGGCTTCCGGCGGAGCGATGATAACGGTACACGGCAGAACGCGCGACAAATATTATTCGGGCGAGGTTAACTTCAAAGAAATCGAAAAGGCAAAAAAAGCCGTCGGTATCCCGGTAATAGCGAACGGCGGAATCTTTACCGTAGCGGACGCCGACAAGATTATGTCAGAAACCGGCGCAGACGGAGTTATGCTCGCAAGGGGCGCGGTCGCGAATCCGTTTTTGTTTTCGTCTCTTTTAGGGCTTAAACGCGACGAAGACAGAGTAAAGCTTATATTCAGGCATATCGATTATATGAAGGAAGACTTTTCCGACAGATACGTTACTCTTAACATCCGCAAATTTTTAGGACCGTATTTTTCGGGAAGGAGAAACGCAAGCAAACTCTGCAAAGAGCTGTACGCCCTTAATTCCACCGATGAGATAAAAGAAGCTCTTGCAAGCAGAATACATATTCTGGACGAAGTTTAATTCGTTTTACATTCACAAAAAAATCTACCGTCGCAGTAATATATAGAGTGAAGCGGCGGTTCGCCGTAAAAGGCGGTGAAGCATGAAAATTTGTCTCGTTACCAAAGGTTCGCTCTCCAAATTCTGGGAGCGCGACGTTAAAAAATCCGCGGGCGCGAAGATAACTGCGTTCGGCTTCAACGGGCTCGGCGTTGTCAGTTACGAAAGCGAACTCGAAGGAGAGACGGAATTTTTTCAGGACATAGCCAGATTTTCAAAGGCTTCGGGTTCGGTAACGATTTCGGGACTAGACACCGACACTTACGGGTATTTCCGTCGGTCGGCGGTAATAGCGGACGGCGGAAGAATTTTAGGCGTTTCGGACGCGGTCTTTATGTCCGGGGATTCGGAGTATTCGGGCGGGGCGGAATTTACCGTTTACGATACGTCTGCCGGGAGACTCGGCGTGCTCGTTTCGAGCGACCTGTATTCGCCAAAAGCTGCCGAAACTCTTGTTTTATCGGGTGCGGAAATAATTATGGCGGTAATAAAAAAGCCCACGGGCGATATGCCGGAGACGGTATCGAGAACTATGAGTTTTTTATACGGGATACCGATAGTCGCCGTATCGGACGGATACGCCTTCGTAACCGTCCCGAGCGGGAAAAAGACGTTTTCCTGTACCGAAAATTCCGCCGTCGACGTGAAAACCGAAAAATATTACGAAGAAGTGTTTTATAAACGTCGCGGTTTCGCCCTTAAAACACATTAGAATAAAAATTATAAAAGAATAAAAATTATAAAATAAACAAAAACGTATAAAAAAGGAGAAAATATGCTTAATATAGTTCTCGTCGAACCCGAGATTCCGCAAAATACCGGCAACGTCGCAAGGACGTGCGCCGCAACGGGCGCGAGTCTGCATTTAATAAGACCGCTTGGTTTTACCATAACCGATTCTAAGCTTAAACGAGCGGGACTCGACTACTGGGACAAGCTCGATATTTATTATTACGATAACTTAAAAGAGCTTATGGACAAGTTTTATAACGGTCACAATTTCAGATTTTTTTCGACCAAGGCGGCTAAAACTCATACCGAAGCCACCTATGAGGACGGCGACTTTTTAGTATTCGGAAAGGAAAGCCACGGGCTCCCCGAACCTCTTCTTAAAGAGCATTATCCGGAGTGCGTGCGTATTCCGATGGTAGGGGAACTGAGAAGCCTTAATCTGTCGAACTCCGTCGCGATAGGAATATACGAAGCGATAAGGCAGATAGGATACGCCGAATTCAGAACGGAAGGACACCTTACGGGAAGACCGGACTAACCGTAAAAACGTTGTTTAATACGGAAAAATACACATAAAATACATAAAAAACGTATAAAAAGGCGTTTTGGCGGCAAAAAAAACTCAAAACCATTGACAAAGCGATAAAAAGCAAGTAAAATACAACTTGAAAGAAAAAACATTGACGGAGGTTTCTTATGAATAAAAAGTCAATAAAAGATATCAACGTAACAGGAAAGAAGTGCCTTGTCCGTTGCGATTTCAACGTTCCGATGAAGGACGGCGTTATCACCGACGAAACGAGAATCAACGGCGCGCTTCCCACTATCAAATACCTTATGGAACACGGCGCGAAGGTAATTCTTTGCTCGCATCTCGGTAAGCCCCACAACGTGCTTACTCCCGGTTTCGGTCTCAACAAAAAAGAAAAGAAAGCTGTAGAAGCTCTTCCCGAAAACGAACAGGCCGCGGCTAAAGCGGAATACCTTAAAAAAGCCGAAAAAGACCGTGCAAAATTCTCGCTCGCTCCCGTAGCGAAGAGACTCAGCGAAAAGCTCGGCACCGAAGTTAAATTCGCAAACGACGTAGTAGGCGAAACGGCTTGCGAACTCGCTAAAAACCTTAAAAACGGCGAAGTTATGCTTCTCGAAAACACCCGTTTCGAAGCGGGCGAAGAAAAGAGAGACGAAGAACTTTGCAAAAAGCTTGCTGCTCTTTGCGACGGCGAAGTATTCGTAAACGACGCTTTCGGAACGGCTCACCGCTCGCACGCTACCACCGCGGCTATCGCAGAATACGGTCTCGTTAAAGAAGCCGTATGCGGATTCCTTATCGAAAAGGAACTCGAAGTCATGGGCGGCGCTCTCGAACATCCCGTAAGACCTTTCGTAGCCATTCTCGGCGGCGCGAAGGTTGCGGACAAACTCAACGTTATTTCGAATCTTCTCGAAAAGTGCGATACTCTCATCATCGGCGGCGGCATGTCCTACACCTTCCAGAAAGCTCTCGGCAAAGAAGTAGGTCTTTCGCTCGTTGACGACGAAAAGATCCAGTACTGCCTCGACATGCTTAAAAAGGCGCAGGATCTTGGAAAGAAGATCGTTCTTCCCGTAGATACCGTCGTTGCCAAATCGTTCCCCGATCCCATCGACGCTCCCATCGAAGTTAAGACCGTAGACGTTATCCCCGCAGATATGGAAGGTCTCGACATCGGCGAAAAGACGAGAAAGCTTTTCGCGGACATCATCAAGACCGCAAAGACCGTTATCTGGAACGGACCTATGGGCGTATTCGAAAATCCGATTCTCGCTAAAGGCACCATCGCCGTAGCGGAAGCTCTTGCAGAAGCAAAAGACGCAACGACCATTATCGGCGGCGGCGACTCCGCGGCGGCTGTTACTCAGCTCGGCTTTGCCGATAAGATGACTCACATTTCGACCGGCGGCGGCGCTTCGCTCGAACTTTTTGAAGGCAAAAAGCTTCCCGGAATCGAATGTCTCGACAACAAAGACTAATTTATAAAATAACTCTAAAAAATCAGGGGACGGCGATTACAAACGGCGTCCCGGAAGATAAAATCCATCAGGAGCAAATAAATGAGAAAACCTATCATTGCAGGAAACTGGAAGATGAACAAAACGGCTAAAGAAGCCGAAGAACTTATCACGGCGTTGAAACCGCTCGTAGCTAAATCCAAACCCGAAGTAGTGGTTTGCGTTCCTTACACCGATCTCTGGACGGTTGCCGAAGCTGTTAAAGGCAGCAAGATCCATCTCGGAGCGGAAAACGTAGCATGGGCTGACAAAGGTGCTTTCACCGGCGAAATTTCTGCCGAAATGCTTAAAGAAATCGGCGTAGAATACGTTATCATCGGTCACAGCGAAAGACGTCAGTACTTCGGCGAAACCAACGAAACCGTAAACAAGCGTACCAAACAGGCTCTCGCAAACGGTCTTAAACCCATCGTATGCGTAGGCGAAACGCTTGAAGAAAGAGAAAAAGGCAGAACGAACCGCGTTCTTAAAAAACAGATTCTCGAAGGATTCGAAGGTATTACCGACTTTACGAACATCGTAGTCGCTTACGAACCCGTATGGGCTATCGGAACCGGCAAGACCGCTACTGCGGAAGACGCTAACAAGACCATCGGCTATATCAGAAGAACCATCAAAACCAACTTCGGCGAAGAAGTAGCAAAGGCTTTGAGAATTCAGTACGGCGGATCCATGAAACCGGGCAACGCGAAAGAACTTATGGCTGAAAGAAACATCGACGGCGGTCTGATCGGCGGCGCGGCTCTTAAGGCTGAAGACTTTGCGGCAATCGTTAACTACAAAGACTAAGTTACCATAAAAACTTAAAACAAAAACCCGACGCGATTTTTACGTTTCGGGTTTTATTTTGCTTTAAAAATATGGGAGGTAAGGCTGTAAGTATGATTGAAAAACAGACGAAAGAGTGATATAATGTAGCTAAAACATTACGATTACATTCGTTTTATAACAATTCGGTAATCCGCAGCGTCCCGTCCGGACGGCATTTTTATTTTTGACGGCGGAATAACGTAAGAAGGAGTAAAAAGAGATAATGCTTAATCAATTTTCGAGAACAGAACTGATATTCGGAAGCGATGCGATGAAAAAATTGGCGAATTCACGCGTTGCAGTATTCGGAATAGGCGGAGTCGGCGGGTATACCGTTGAAGCGCTCGTTCGTTCCGGAATCGGTACGATAGATTTAATAGACGACGATAAAGTTTGCCTTACGAATATAAACCGCCAGATATTCGCTACGAGAAAAACCGTCGGAAAATATAAGGTCGACGTCGCCGAAGAAAGAATTCACGAGATAAATCCCGATACGGTCGTCAATACTTATAAAACGTTTTACACACCAGAAACGTCGGATCAATTCGATTTTTCTAAGTATGATTACGTCGTCGACGCTATAGATACCGTAACGGGAAAAATCGCTCTTGTTATGAACGCAAACGCCGCCGGCACTCCCATTATCAGTTCCATGGGGGCGGGTAATAAGGTCGATCCGACGGCTTTCGAGGTTGCGGATATTTATAAGACTTCGGTCTGCCCGCTCGCAAAGGTCATGCGTTACGAGTTAAAACGCAGGGGTATAAAAAAATTAAAGGTCGTGTATTCAAAAGAACAGCCTCTCGCACCGATCGACGACATGTCGATAAGCTGCCGCGCTCACTGTATCTGTCCCCCCGGAACGGTGCGTAAATGCACTCAGCGCAGGCAGGTTCCGGGCAGCAATGCTTTTGTTCCTTCCGTCGTCGGTCTGATTATCGCAGGCGAAGTTATAAAAGATCTTACGGGATTCGGGAAAACCGAAACAAAAACAAAATAAAAAATAATTTTTATAAAAAATTCCGAGAACAGAAAAGCTCCGCAGCGAAAATCGCCGCGGAGCTTTTTTAACGTTTTCCGATTCGTTTTATTTATTTTCGGTAGTATCCGTACTATCCGACGGAATATCTTCCGGGAGCTTTTCGCTTGAAAATTTTTCTTTCAAAGCGGCGTCTTCCTTATGGACTTCGTGTTCTCTTCCGCAGAAGTGGAACGAAGCGATAAACGTAAGCGTGCCCGAGCAAAGTATTGTATAGTCGCCTAAAACTTTTGTCAGGAGATACCCCGTTCCCGCACCTATCGCGAAAATTACTATTACGAGAAGATAAAGCCCCGCTCTTTTGAGAGCCGCTTTATTTTTTTCGGCAACGGCCGTTACTACCTGAGCCGACATTTTAACGATATTGCCTATGCACATCGTGCTTGCGAAATCGTTGCCGTAAATCTGGTCGAAAGAAAGAACCTGCATGGCGCATGCAAACGATACGAGGGCGTTCGCAAGAACGTTAAGATTCTGAGGAATAAAAGCTGCTCCGATAAGAGCAGCCGATTCCACGAGAAGGACGGCTTGTTTCCAGAAAAGGTTTTTGTTTTTTTTGAATATGAACGAAAACGTTTTCGCAAGCATCGCACCGAGCGTAAATGCGAAAATAGGAATAATGTATTTAGTTATTCCGCTTAAATTACCGTTTACTATGTTCACGCTGAGAAACACGATGTTGCCGGTCTGAGCGTTTGCGAAAACGTGATCTCTGCAAAAATAAGAGTATGCGTCCTGAAGTCCGCCCGAAATGATTATAAAAATAAGCATTACGAGCGATTGCGAAATATCGTTTTTGTTTCTTTTCTTTTTAAGTTCGGGCATTGATATTACTCCGGATAATTTATTTATCGTTTTCCCCTTAAAGTCCGTTTTGATGTTTACAGGCCGCTCTTAATTATAACCGCAAAAAAGCAGTTTGTAAAACAAAAAAGCCGTTTTTTTACCGTAAACGGAATAATAAGGCTCGAAACAGCTTTAAAACTGATAAATTTTAAGACATATAAAAAACCGAGCGATTTTTTTATCGTTTTTCAAAAAAACGAGCAGAAAAATTTTTTCGTTTTATTGTTGACTTTATTCACGCAGGTGATATAATAAAGCAAAAAGATAAACGACCGTTATTTACGCAAAATGTGGCGCGGATAACGCGGGAGGAAAAAATGGATACTAAAATAACTTTAACGGCGCACAGGGGATACCGTCAGAAATTTCCCGAAAACACTATGATTTCTTTCAGAGAAGCGTTGAAGCTCGACATCGATTCTATCGAGACCGACGTAAGAATGACCAACGATCATCAGATAGTAGTTATTCACGATCAGACGCTTCAGAGAACGACCGATAAAGAAGGTCACGTCTGCGACAGAAGTCTCGCCGAGGTCAGAGAAGCCGATGCGGGAATAAAATTCGGCGAGCAGTTCAAGGGCGAAAAGGTCCCCATGCTTACCGAGCTTCTGGAACTTTTGAAAGACAGAAAGGACGTCAAACTTTTACTCGAACTTAAAGACTATCCCGAAGAATACGGCAATTTTGCGTACGCTTCGTGCGAAGAGAGTCTGAGACTTTGCAAAGAATACGGAGTATGGGGCAAAGACAGGCTTACCATCATAACATTTTCGACCGCCCTTTGCGCTTGGATAAGACGCAAGCACGCCGGAGAAGACATAACCATCCACGGGTTCTATCCCAAAGTAAAGATGAGAGGTTCCGATTTGGACGATCCGTATAAGTATATGGACGAAGTCTGCATATTCTCGACAGACAGCGGAGTATATCCCGACGGCAGACCGTCATGGAGAACGACCTGTTCGAACTTCGAGGACGACAAACTCGTTTACGACACGTTTAAGATGATGGGGATAAAGCCCTGCGTTTACTACAGCTGGAACACAGACGAAAAACTTTACGAAAGATGCGCAAAATTAGGCGCGATAGGATTTACCTGCGACGACGCTTATACTTGCGGAAAAATTCTCGATAAACTCGGGCTCCGCAAGCTTAAAAACAAAAATTAAGCGTAAAAAAAGCTTAAAAGAATAAATTCAATACAAAAAGGGAAAAACGGCATAAAACGCCGTTTTTTCTTTTCCGTAAAATGAAAAGCTTTAACAAAATTTTTGAAATAAGCATTGACTATTTTGAAAATTAGTTGTATACTTTATTAGTAATGAAGATTAAAGGCATATTTTCGCTTTTTTCGGGCATTTTTAAAATGTACAAAAAAGAGGAATTGCCGTAAATCGGGAGATAGAGATGTTTTCATATTTGGTAAAAAATTGCGCGGGAACTTATTTCAAGTTAGGTTGCGTTCTCGCCCTTTTAACTCTTATCGGAACGCTTTTCGTCACTACGCCCGAAAAGAAGGGCAGAACGATCTGGTCGGTAGTTTTTTCGGCGGCGTTTATCGCGATATTCGGGCTTTCGGACATGATTATAAATTACTACATGCCCGCTTCCGGATTAAAAACGGCGATTTTATTCGTTATCGAAGTTCTTTCGTTCGCTTTTGTCGTGTTCACTGTGGTGATGGCTTTCATAAACATAAAGGGCCGTCAGGGTAAAAAATCGGTCGTAATGTATCAGATAGTACGCCTTTTCGCGGCGGGCTTCGCTCTTCTTTTTATGTGGTTCAAAGCTCTCCGTCAGGGGGACTACTTCAGATACGGCGATCTCGTCGGAGATGGGAAAGAATACCAGTATATAGTGCAGGTTCCCGGAATAAAGAGCAACAATATCTTTATGGGATTGTTTCTCGTGATGTTTGCGATAGGCTTGCTTGCTTCGCTTGTGGTATTCCTTATTTCGGTATTCAAAGAAGACAAACATAAATTCTGCGAACTTCTGACTCTCGTCTTTGCGACGCTTTTGTTAATCGTTCCCGCATATGAAATAGTAGTTCACGTCGATGCGAAACTTACCGCGCCCGAATCGCTTTCTTTATCTTTGCTGACGCTCGCTTTCGGCGCGTCCAAAGGCACGGGAGTCAACTTCGTCGCGATTATCGGACTTTTGCTTTATATAACGTACTTTGTTCTTAAAACGGTCGAAGCGGTTTGCGGTCGCAAAAACGTTATCGATTACGTCAAGGCGGGTATGATAACTCTGCTCGCCGTGCTTGTGCTTATGTCGAATCTTTTCACCGGCATGGCTCTTACCGGCTACGCGAAGGATCTTGTAACGGCTGCGAATGCATTCGTTAACGAAACTTCCGGCGGCAATCTCGTGAACGCTCCGCATATTTTAACCAGCACGATAGGAAAAATGAGCGGTATCGCGAAACTCGTTGCGATAATAACCATACTTTCGGTAGTGGCTCTCGTTGCAAAACAGATCGTTTACGCCATAAAAGAATCCGAATTCTACGAAACGGCGACTCTCAATGCGAAAGTGAGAAAAGAAGGCAAAGTCGGCGACGAAAAGACTTTCGGCGCATTCTTCAAAAGACATGTCGCTATGTTCTCGTCCGTACTTATTCTCGTAATCGGAGTAGTGCTTGCGGTATTTTTAAGACAGAATATGTTCCTTACCGGCGAACCGTGGCCGATGATAGGATCGGACAGTAACGCCGCGGGCATAGCATATATTCTTATGCCGGGCTCGTTCGGCGATCCCGACCTTATACCGAACTATTTCTTCTGGGCATACCTTGTTCTTACCGCAGTAAGCTTCGTAACGTTGCTCGCAGGAGACCTTGCGAATAAAAAGATCGTCAAGTATATCGGAGTGATAGCGGGCATGCTTTCCGGCATCGCGCTTATTGTAATGCAGACTTCGAGCGGAAGTATGTGGGTTAACAAAGAATATACCGAATTCACATATACGTTCAATCTCCCGATAGTATTATTCGGACTTATCGTAATGGTTGTGGCATATTTCGGCACTTATAAAGAATCCATTAAGCTCACAAGGAACTTTGCTCGCATCGTTGTCGAAAACATCGGCGTTTCGATGACGGTGGTATCGTTCATATTCGTAATACTCTATCTCGAAAGAATTTTAATATAATACGATTTAAGTTTATATTTATTAAAATAATATGATATAATAGCGGCGGCGGGGGATACCTTCCGCCGTTTATTGAAATTATCCGTTTTTTTATAAAAGCGAGGCGGGTATAAGGAGAATTTTATGCAACTTCCGGAAAATGCGGATATGCTTTTAAGCGTGGTCAACATGAAGTTACGCGACGAAGACGTAGACCTTGAAGAACTTTGCTCCGAATGGGGGATAAATAAGTCGGTCGTCGTAAAAAAACTCGGAGATGCGGGGTACTATTACGACGAAACCGCGAACAAATTTTCGGCAAAATAAATTTATTTTTTGCTTCTCGGCTTAAAAACGCTTGTAAAAAGCAGTAATTCGCCCGAAAAACTCCCGTCAAAAAAGTAAGTTTCAAAAAAAGAGAAAATTTTGAAAAAATAATCAACCAAAACGTTTGACAAAAAAACGTTTTTCATATAGACTATATAAAGCCGATTAAGCAGGAAACTGTTTGAATTGCTTTAGGCGTCAGGCGGGTGTAGTTCAATGGTAGAATTCCAGCCTTCCAAGCTGGCCGCGTGGGTCCGATTCCCATCACCCGCTCCACATGCACCTGTAGCTCAGTAGGATAGAGCAACGGCCTTCTAAGCCGTGTGTCGGGGGTTCGACTCCCTCCAGGCGCACCAGATAATGGCGGGTGTAGCTCACTTGGCAGAGCGCAAGATTGTGGCTCTTGAGGTAATGGGTTCGATCCCCATCACTCGCCCCATTATTTTTAGGGGTGTAGCCAAGCGGTTAAGGCACCGGATTTTGATTCCGGCATTCGTAAGTTCAAATCTTGCCACCCCTGCCAGTTACACCCCGAACTTAATACGCCCCATTAGCTCAGTTGGCAGAGCACGTGACTTTTAATCACGGTGTCCCGGGTTCAAATCCCGGATGGAGCACCAAAATCCGCCTTTAGCTCAGTTGGTAGAGCACCTGACTCTTAATCAGGGTGTCCGGGGTTCGAGTCCCCGAAGGCGGACCAAGGTAAGATAAATCCGGACGCACATTGCGTTCGGATTTATTTTTTGCAAAAATTTTCCGATAAAATTATCTTTTGCAAGTGTTTTTACATATAGAAAAGGGAGAATATATAAGCGCGGCGAATAAAAATATATAACAATCACCCGATAAAATCAGCTTTTGTAAGCGCTGTTTGCAAATTTAAAAAATTTTGGCGAAAAATTAAAAAAAGAGTGAAAAAAAAGCGACAAAAAAAATATTTGCGTGTATAATAGAGTTGATAAAAATAAAATTAGTGAGGTAATTTTTATGCAAAAAGAAGTTTTGGCTAAATACGGAATTGTAAACGCTAAAAATATCGTTTACAATCCCTCTTACGAAATGCTTTTTGAAGAAGAAACCAAATCCGGTCTTACGGGCTATGAAAAAGGTCAGGTATCCGAACTCGGCGCTGTCAACGTTATGACCGGTATCTACACCGGACGTTCGCCCAAAGACAAATATATCGTTATGGACAAGAATTCCGAAAACACCGTTTGGTGGACTTCCGATTCTTACAAAAACGACAACCATCCCATGACCGAAGCTACCTGGGCTAAGGTTAAAGAAATCGCTCTTAAAGAACTTTCGGACAAAGATCTTTTCGTAGTAGACGCATTCTGCGGCGCGAACAAGGACACCCGTATGGCTGTTCGTTTCATCGTCGAAGTTGCCTGGCAGGCACACTTTATCAGAAACATGTTCATCAAGCCGACCGCAGAAGAAGAAAAGAACTTCGAACCCGACTTCATCGTTTACAACGCTTCCAAAGCGAAGGTTGAAAACTACAAAGAACTCGGACTTAATTCCGAAACCTGCGTAGCTTTCAACATTACCAGCAAAGAACAGGTTATCATCAACACCTGGTACGGCGGCGAAATGAAGAAAGGTATGTTCTCCATGATGAACTACTATCTTCCCTTAAAGGGCATCGCTTCGATGCACTGCTCGGCTAACACCGACCTTGACGGAAAGAACACCGCTATATTCTTCGGACTTTCCGGAACCGGCAAGACCACTCTTTCCACCGATCCGAAGAGACTTTTGATCGGCGACGACGAACACGGCTGGGACGATAACGGCGTCTTCAATTTCGAAGGCGGCTGCTACGCTAAGGTTATCAACCTTGACAAAGATTCCGAACCCGACATTTACAACGCTATTAAGAGAAATGCTCTTTTGGAAAACGTTACGCTCGACAAAGACGGCAAGATCGACTTTGCAGACAAGACCGTAACCGAAAATACCCGTGTTTCTTATCCGATCGACCACATCAAGAATATCGTTCGTCCTATTTCTTCCGCTCCCGCGGCTAAGAACGTTATCTTCTTGTCGGCAGACGCTTTCGGCGTACTTCCTCCCGTATCGATCCTTACTCCCGAACAGACTCAGTATTACTTCCTTTCGGGCTTCACCGCTAAACTTGCGGGTACCGAACGCGGCATAACCGAACCCACCCCGACCTTCTCGGCTTGCTTCGGTCAGGCATTCCTTGAACTTCATCCCACCAAATACGCAGAAGAACTCGTTAAGAAGATGAAGGCTTCCGGTGCTAAGGCTTATCTTGTAAACACCGGCTGGAACGGAACCGGCAAGAGAATTTCGATCAAGGATACCAGAGGCATCATCGACGCTATCCTTAACGGCGATATTCTCGGCGCTCCCACAAAGAAGATTCCTTACTTCAATTTCGAAGTTCCCACCAAGTTAAACGGCGTTGCTACCGAAATTCTCGATCCGAGAGATACTTATGCAGACGCTAAGGTTTGGGAAGAAAAGGCTAAAGACCTTGCAGGCAGATTCGTTAAGAACTTCGCTAAGTATGAAAATACCGAAGCGGGCAAGGCTCTCGTTAAAGCAGGTCCCGTCGTTGAATAATTTTACGGCGTAAGGCTTTACCGAAGATAAAAACAAACCAATGATAAAAAGCGGCTTCGCTTAACGGCAAGCCGCTTTTTTGTATGAAAATTTTTATATTTTTGCAGTATTTTATTCCGGAATTGTTTTTGACTTGATATGAGTATCGCCCGAAAAAAATCCTTATAAAAACGTCAATTTAGCATTGACAATAATTAAATTAAAAGTATAATAAAAGCGACGTAAAGGGTTATGCTTAAAAAAGGCAATACGATGCAAGACCTGTTACACTCTATAATATATAATTTGCCGGAGAAAATAGGATAATGACTGAATATAAAAAACAAAATATTATTTTAAATAGTATTTTTTGTTTGTTTATTATTTGCGAAATTCTGAATTTTTTCCTGTTGCCGGTTATAACTGCGACTAATTATAGAGGAGAATATAACGCTGTATCTTTATTTAATATGTTGCAGGCTCACGGTATGCGAGTCTGGCTCATTTCGAATGTTTCGTTTATAAATATTTCATGGTTTCCGGATATGCTTCCGTATTTGTTTTTTATCGGTGCGATGATTATCGGAATGGCGGGCGGTAAAAAATTTTTCTGGAGTTTTTTTCCGCGTTGGCGATTTTTGTCGGAATATTTATGATTCAATTATGCGTTACTTCGGGATCTCTTTGCTCCGGATTTGACGAAAGTAAATTACCGCCTGATTTCGTTTACGAAGGAGGTTGGATTGAATCTAACAATAGTTTATTTGACACTATCCACTGCGTGTTCTATCTTTCTGGAATAGTATTTTTGTTTATAAATTGCTATTATAAAAGTAAGCAAAGCGCGGTTGCTGAAAATGCCGTGAGCGTTAACGAGACGGCATTAACCGAATCTCAGACGACAATATTTCCGTAAACGGCGATTCAAAAGGAGTTGTCGGCAATTTTAATTCAGTTGATGATAATAAAAGCGGAGCGGAAAATGTAAATATAAACAAGACGGAAATATAAGATAAAGAAAAAGCGTTGCCGTACGGCAACGCTTTTTAAACGCTATAAAAAATAAATTAAAAATTTTTACAAATCGCAAAATAGTTTTTACAATCCTTTATAAATTTGATATATTATTATATATTACCAATACAACTTTTAATATAAAAACGACGCGGACGGCGAATATACTTATAGCCGTTCGCTATACGGAGGATTTATGTATAAAGATCTTTACGAAGAATGGCTTAGCTCCAAAAAACTTTCCGAAACCGAAAAGGCGGAACTTAAATCCCTTTCCGAAAACGATATAGAATATCGTTTCGGTAAAGAGCTCGAATTCGGCACCGCCGGTATGAGAGGAATTTTAGGACTCGGCACGAACATGCTTAACGTTTATACGGTAAGAAGAGCTACGCAGGCTCTTGCCGATTATATCGTTTCGCTCGGCGAAGAAGCTATGAAGCGCGGCGTCGCGATTTCGTACGATACGAGAATTCAGTCGGATGAATTTGCAAAAGAATCGGCTTCCGTTCTCGCTGCCAACAAGATAAACGCTTATCTTTTCGATAACGTTCGTCCCGTTCCGATGCTTTCGTTCGCGGTAAGACATCTTAATGCGGTTGCCGGAATAATGATTACCGCTTCGCACAACCCCAAGGAATACAACGGCTATAAAGTTTACGGCGAAGACGGCGCGCAGATGTCGCCCGAAGCCACTGAGGTTGTAGTCGAAAATATCGCGGCGATCGGCAGCTGCATGTCCGCCGCCGTTAAGTACGGAAAGAACGAAAAGAAGTACGTTCATATAATCGGCAAGGACGTAGACGAAGCGTACTACGCCGAACTCATGAAACTTACGCTTTCAAAAGAAGCGGTCGGAAAAATCGGTAAGGACATAAAGCTCGTTTACACGCCCGTTCACGGAAGCGGCTACGTTCCCGTAACGACAATGCTTAACAGAATAGGCATCAACTGCACTGTTGTCGAAAGTCAGGTTAAACCGGACGGAACCTTCCCGACCGTTGCCGTTCCCAATCCCGAATATAAAGAAACGCTTAAAATAGCTATCGACACCGCCGAAAAGACGGGGGCGGACGTTGTTTTCGGAACCGATCCCGACTGCGACAGACTCGGCGTAGCCATCCGCAACGACGAAGGCGAATTCGTATCTCTTACCGGAAACGAAACGGGCGTTCTTCTTCTCGACTACGTTTTATTGAGACTTAAAGAAACGAATACCCTTCCCGAAAACGGATTTATCGTAAAAAGCTTCGTTACCACTTCGATGGCGCAGGCTATCGCTAAAGATTACGGCGTAGAACTTATGGAAACGCCGGTCGGATTCAAATTCATCGGCGAAAAAATCAAACTTTACGACGATACCGGACTTAAAAAATTCATCTTCGGTTTCGAAGAAAGTTGCGGTTATCTCCGCGGCACCCACGCAAGGGATAAGGACGCTGTCGTAGCGAGCATGCTTTTTGCCGAAATGGTTTGCTATTACACCGAAAAAGGAGTTTCGGTATACGACAGACTTCAGACGCTTTTCAAAAAATACGGATATTATTTCAGCGTAGGCGTAAGCAAAGCCTTCTCGGGGCTTAACGCCATGGAAGAAATGAACGCCGTAGTAGATAAAATGAAAACTAAAAAGGTCGTAACGATAGGCGGCGTTCCGCTCGTCGGCAAGCGCGATTATTCGGTACCCGTAAGATACGACTTCGTAAGAAACGTTAAAAAGGCGATAGATATTCCCGCGACGAACTGCGTTTATTACGAACTTCAGGGCGGCGGCTTCGTTTGTTTGAGACCTTCCGGAACCGAACCCAAACTTAAAATTTACTATACGATAAAAGCGGAAGAATATAATTCTGCCGAAACTCTTTACGAAGCGGTAAAAGCCGATTTCGAAAAAATTCTTGCGGAATAAAATAAAAATTTCCGAAAATTAAGTTTTGTTAAAAGTGTTAAATATAATATTTATTTTTCTGCTTTCAATAAAACAATAAGAAAACACCTGAAAAAACGCCGTTTTTTGCCAAAAAACGGCGTTTTAAAAACTTTTTCGAAAATAAAATAAAAAATTTAAAAAACATTAAAAAAACGCTTGACTTAAAAAAGGTTAAATGGTATTATAGGTAAGCTGTGCGAAAGAGCACGGCAAACCCGATCGTTTTCGGGTTACAACCGTAGAATGACAACTGCATAGGAGATATAAAAAGCAAATATCTTAAGAGTAAAATACTTTTAATCAAAAGTAAAGTACTGAGAGCAAAAATTAGACATAAAGAGCTAATAAAAAGTAAAGAAAAGGTTAATACGAATTCAAAAAAGAGCGTAGGAAACGATTCACTTTGAATTAGCCGAGTAAATTAAGGAATTAAAAATCAATTCGACGGACTAGAGATAGTCAAGAAAAGATCAAGCTACGAAGAGCATACAGGTGAATGCCTTGGTACATGGCGCCGAAGAAGGACGTGACAAGCTGCGAAAAGCTGCGGGGAGAAGCAAATATTCATAGATCCGCAGATATCCGAATGAGGGAACTCAATGCGAGTAATATTGCATTACCGATAAATGAATCAATAGTTTATCGGAGGGAACCCGGGGAACTGAAACATCTAATTACCCGGAGGAAAAGAAAGTAAAAACGATTCCGAAAGTAGTGGCGAGCGAAATCGGAGGAGCCCAAACCGAAAGGAGTAATCTTTTCGGGGTGAAGGACCCTATAAGGAGATAGGTTGGTAGCGGAAGACAGTTGGAAAGCTGGACCGAAGACGGTAAAAGTCCGGTACGCGAAACTAACCAAAGGCCGAGGGTATCCGGAGTACGGCGGGGCACGAGGAATCCTGCCGGAACATGCGAGGACCATCTCGTAAGGCTAAATACGACCATGTGACCGATAGAGTATAGTACCGTGAGGGAACGGTGAAAAGAACCCCGGGAGGGGAGTGAAAAAGAACCTGAAACCGTATGCTTACAAGCAGAGAGAGCACAACGAGCAATCAAGTGTGATCTTGTACTTTTTGTAGAACGGGCCGGCGAGTTACGTTTTGTTGCGAGGTTAAGCGTTACAGACGCGGAGCCGAAGCGAGAGCGAGTACTAATAGTGCGTATAGTAGCGAGACGTAGACCCGAAACCTAGTGATCTATCCATGAGCAGGTTGAAGCAGGAGTAAAATCTTGTGGAGGACCGAACACACGCCTGTTGAAATAGTCGGTGATGACTTGTGGATAGCGGAGAAATTCTAATCGAACTGGGATATAGCTGGTTCTCCTCGAAATAGCTTTAGGGCTAGCCTGTTATTAGATTACTGAAGGTAGAGCACTGAATGGTCTAGGGGGTTTCACGACCTACCGAAACTTATCAAACTTCGAATGGAAGATAATCGATGTAACGGAGTCAGACGGCGACAGATAAGTGCCGTCGTCAAAAGGGAAACAGCCCAAATCCACAGCTAAGGTCCCAAAGTACAGGTTAAGTGGGAAACGATGTGTTATTGCATAGACAACCAGGATGTTGGCTCAGAAGCAGCCACACATTAAAAGAGTGCGTAATAGCTCACTGGTCGAGTGATGATGCGCGGAAGATGTACCGGGGCTAAAACCTGACACCGAAGCGTGGGGATACGAGTAATCGTATCGGTAGAGGAGCAATGTATACAGGCAGAAGTAGTATCGAAAGGGGCTATGGACAGTATACAAGAGAGAATGCCGGCATAAGTAGCGAGAGAGAGGCGAGAAACCTCTCCGTCGAAAGTCTAAGGTTTCCTGGGGAAGGTTCGTCCGCCCAGGGTAAGTCGGGATCTAAGTGGAGGCCGAAAGGCGTACATGATGACCAACGGGTAGATATTCCCGTACCACCGAAGAACGCATAAATGAAGCAGTGACACAGGAGGATAGTTGGAGCGCGCGGATGGAAAAGCGCGTCTAAGCGGAAGTTGAGGCATGTAGTGAAGTACGCATGCGGAATCGATAGCCGTGATGGGGATGCGACTAAGTCGTAGAAGCCAATGAATCCACGCTGGCGAGAAAAGCTGCTAAATATGTTCGGAGGTGCCCGTACCGCAAACCGACACAGGTAGACGAGAAGAAAATTCTAAGACGAACGGGAGAACCCTTGTTAAGGAACTCGGCAAAATGACCCCGTACCTTCGGGAGAAGGGGAGCCACAGCGATGTGGCCGCAGTGAAGAGGCCCAAG
>CABTOK010000009.1:0-312299 GCA_902486425.1 uncultured Eubacteriales bacterium
ATCACGAAGAGAACGGTCATCTATCGCGGAGAAAATGCAACTCTCGAAAACGGAATCGAATACAGAAATGTCGAAGAGTATTTGAAATCGCTCCGTTGAAATCGCGAAGTGCGTGGTTCAAAAACGGAACGGAAAAAGCGAGAAAACTGAAAAACGAAAATTCAAAACGGCTGATAAAATCAGTTTTTTTGGGCAACGCAGACAAGCAAAAAGAGATAGCTGATCGCTATCTCTTTTTGCTTGTATTCTGATACTGAATAGCTATGCCGTTTAAAGTTCCGCATTGACGTCAGATCGCACGTAAGATTTTGGCAACGCAGTTGTCAAGCCCTGACAGAGAGGCAGCCATCTACGTTGACCGAAATTACTGATTCGGTCAAAAAAGAGTCAAAAACAAGCATTTTTGGCTCTTTTTTATATGTTTTTTTAGCGTTTTTGAGACTTCTTCTGAGGTTAAAATACAAAAGCGAAACGAAATACGGGAGCATCATTTTTCACATATTGGGCCAAAGGGAGCGAATAAGAAAAATTACGTTCCTTGCCCGGATAAATGGCATTATAACAAAACAGACTGGCATACGATTGTCGTTTTGTTTGCGAAAATCATATTGATTTCGTCTGTAAAATATGCTATAGTAAAAAAAAGGCGTTGATTACAGACCTGAAATTTAACCCGGCGGAGATATATCGCGACAAATATATTTACGGTTAAAACCTACAGTATATAAATTAACCGATAATTTTTCGCCGCCACTCTATTACATTTAATTTTTTTGACCATCGAGGAGGATATTATGAAAGTTTTATCATTGAAAAACGTAAAAAAAGAATATCATACGGGCTCGATCACCGTATCTGCCGTCGACGATGTTTCTTTCGATCTGAACGAAGGCGAATTCGTAGTAATCCTCGGCGCGTCTGGCGCCGGAAAAACTACTCTCCTGAACCTTTTGGGAGGAATGGATACCGCAACGAGCGGCGAAATAGATCTTGACGGAGAAAACATAACGGCGTTCGGCAAAAAGAAACTTACGGATTACCGCCGTCACGACGTAGGTTTTGTTTTTCAGTTTTATAATCTGATGCCTAACCTTACCGCGCTTGAAAACGTTGAAATCGCCGTAGAAATATGCGATAACCATCTTGATCCGAAAGAAGTACTCGAATCTGTGGGGCTTGCGGACAGATTGAATAATTTCCCCGCAGAACTTTCGGGAGGAGAGCAGCAGAGAGTATCCATCGCCCGAGCGATTGCTAAAAACCCAAAGCTGATTTTATGCGACGAACCGACGGGCGCGCTCGATTACGTCACCGGCAAAAAGATACTGAAACTTTTACAGGATTTATCCCGCGAAAGGAAAAAGCTTGTTATTATCGTAACGCATAACGCCGCGCTTAAAGATATGGCGGATAAAGTAATAAAGATAAAGAGCGGAAAAATCGAAAGTATCGAAACAAACGATAATCCTAAATCGGTCGAGGAGATAGAATGGTGAAAACGTATTTTAAGACGGTCCGCAGAATGTTCAAAAAACATCTTATACGGCTTCTTTCTCTTATCGGCATCGTCCTTATCTCGGTAGGTTTTATATCGGGTATCGGATCGCCGACCGATATGATAAAGGACAGTATAGAAAACTATTATAAAAATCGTAACGTAAGCGATTTTATCGTGAAAAGCAAGACGGGAGGTTTTACCGACGAGCAGATTTCTGCGGTAATAAACCGTTACGGAGAGAATAACGTCGAATCGGGAATGTCAATAGATATTCAAACAGGCGAAAAGAGATCTCTTCGGTTATATTTTCTCGATCTCGGAAACGCAAAAATCAACGAGACAGAACTCGTCGAAGGCGATAGAATAACGGAAGACGATGAAAATTGCGTTTATGCCGAAGTAAAAGATAACGTAATAAAAGGGTATTCCGTCGGCGATAAAGCGGAAATAGATCTTGCGTCCGCACTTAACTTGCCTTCCGGATATAAAATCAACGTTACGGTTAAAGGAATAGTTAAAAGTCCGCTGACGTTCGGTAAAGACGGAGAACCGAGTTACAATAATCCTGAAGATACCGAAATTCCGGACAACATGTCCGACATAAGCAAACTCGATCTGCTTGAAAATATCTTATATTGTCCGGCGGACGTATGCGCAAGCATGCCGAAAGGCGATTTGTATATAAAAGCCGAAAATCGTAATCGATTCAAATCTTTTTCTTCCGGTTACGAAAAATACGTCGAAAAAGAAAAAGCCGAACTTACGCGGATGTTAGGCGATAATATACGCATAATTACGCTTTACGATAATTATAGTTTCAAATCTATAATCGCCAGCGCAGATAAGGTACGAGGAATAGGCAATATTTTAATGATAATTTTTATTGCCGTAACGCTTCTCGTCGTATTGTCGTCCATGATGAGACTTATGGATGAGGAACGTTCACAGATTGCTTGTTTCAAAACTCTCGGATACGGCTCGATATGCATTGTGCTGAGATACGTTTTCTTTGCTCTCGTCGCTCTCGCTGTCGGCGGATGCGTCGGCTTTTTTGTCGGATACGGCGTTTCGTGGCTGATATGTTTTGTTTTCGGTTACAGTTACGTTATGCCGCCGATATCGGTGGTGGTCAACCCAAGCTATTACTTTTTGTCGCTCGGCGTTATTATAGCGGTAACGCTGATTGCGGTATTCTCTATCGGTATGAGACTCGCCGGTAACATGCCCGCGGATCTTTTAAGACCGAAACCGCCTAAAAAAGGAAGGAGAATATTACTTGAAAAAATCCCGTTTATCTGGAAACGCCTTTCATTTAAGTATAAGTCGTCTATGAGAAACGTTTTCAGATATAAAATGAGGTTTTTTATGATGCTCGTCTCGATAGCGGTATCGACGGGACTGGTATTTGCGGGGCTTGCTCTTCTCGATATGTGCTTGTTCGGCGACTTCGGCTCGCCTGCTATTATAGGGATAGCGATAGTCGTGGTTGTTTTTGCGGGGCTTTTGACGGCTGTGGTAATAAATACGCTTACAACGATAAATATAAGCGAAAGAGAAAGAGAAATAGCTACTCTTATGGTGCTTGGTTATCATGACGGGGAAATATGCGGTTATATTTATCGCGAAATATACGTCAGCGCGTTTTGCGGAATTCTTCTCGGTTATCCCGTCGGAATAGGACTTGCGACTCTTATATTCCAAACGATAGGGTTCGGAACGGTCGGCAACGTAAGTTGGTTTATGTGGCTTCTTGTCCCGATAGTGGTATTTATATTCACGTTACTCGTTACGCTTATGTTAAGACCGAAAATCGTAAAAACAAAGATGAACGAAAGCCTGAAAGCGGTAGAATAATTGAAATCCCGGTAAAATAACCGGCGAATCAGTAGTCCGCGACAGCGGAATATCCGATTATTGATAATGTTAAAGCGGCGGAATATTTTTCCGCCGCTTTTGCGTTGAAAAATTGTCGGCAGGCAGTCGGATTGTCGGCATAATTGAAGAATTGTGATAAAGAGACTTGCCGAACGATTTATTTATGATTGGAAGTTTTTTTCGGAGACGATTTTTAAGGAATTATTTATTGACCGTTAAAATCTTGTGATTTTTATAAAAAGGTGATAAAATATTAAAAAAGAAAAAATCGGATTATATTAAAAAATTTATAATCGCAAAGAGAAAAATGAGAGAAAATTTTGTGTATCGTTACGGCGATAATTTATATGTGAATCTTACCAACAAGTGCTGCAATTCGTGCGATTTTTGTATCCGCAAAAACGGCGACGGAATCGGCGACAGCGGCTGCTTATGGCTCGACCGCGAACCTGCCGCGAAGGAATGTATAGATCTGATCGAGAAATTTTTACATGAAGAAAAAGGCTTTAACGAAGTCGTTTTCTGCGGTTACGGCGAACCGACCTATTGCCTTGACAATATGATAAAGATCGCCGATTACGTTCATTCTGTCGGTAAAAAAACAAGACTCAACACTAACGGACTCGGGAGCCTTATTAACGATAAGGACGTTGCAAAAGAGCTTAAAGGAAAGCTCGACGTGGTTTCGGTTTCGCTTAACGCCGATAACGAAGTATCTTACGATAAAATCTGCCACAGCGTTTACGGCTCGGCGGCTTTTGAAGAAATGCTTAAATTTGCTAAAGAGTGTAAAACTCTCGGCATAAATACCGTATTAAGCATAGTTGCCGTTCCCGGAGTTGATATTGAAAAATGTAAGGAACTATCTGAGAGAATAGGCGTGCCTTTAAGAGTGCGAGAATATATTAAATAAAAGCATTAACCAAAGAAAAACAAAAATACATACGTTATATAACATTTGTTACGTAAAATAAAAGCAAAAACTTGTTAAATATAAGGATAAATCCGAAACACATCAAGAGGGTGTATATATGAAGAAGTTTATAAAAGGAGCGTTATATTTCATCTGTGCGTTCTCGTTTATAATATCGGCGGTAACTCTTATTGTACCGAAGACGGGAGGTAAGACCGCTTACGCAGCGGACGTTACGCCTTCTGCCGCTAAAACTTATTACGGGGATCAGCTTCCCGCAAAGTCGTCCACCGGCGAGCAGAGCGGCGAACAGAAATTCTATAATGCTTTTAAGAGCATGAGCGACAAAGGACTTGCAGGCAACTCCAAGTCGACTTTCGAAAAGGGCGAGAGATACGATCTTGTAGCGAACAACGTCGTAACAAAAGACAGAATAATGTCGTTTGCGAACGGCAGCAATCTTTTACTCAAAGAATTCGCTGCGGCAAAAGACGCGTTCTTTATGGATAATCCGCAGCTATTTTACGTAGACGCCGATAAGATAAACTTAAGTATGTCGCTGTACGGAGGCGAGTATCGTGCTTATATAGATGCGGGTAATAACGAGACGTACTTTACCGACGGCTTTACTTCGGAAAACTTAAATGACGAAATTTCGAAGTTCGAAAACAAAGTTTCGGAAGTTAGAAAAGAAATAGAGAATAAATTAAAAGAAGCGGCAAAAGACTCCGATTCGTCTTCGGGCGATCCCGCGACGCAGGCGGCTTATACGGTTCATCTTGCGGTTGAAAAAATTGCCGAAATAGCGAAATACGCTTTATCTGACGAATATAAAAATCTTTCCGCCGAAGAACTCGGCATGCCGACGATAAGAACTGCTTACGGCGTATTCGGAAAAGGTTATGCGGTATGCGACGGCTATGCGAAGGCTTTCAAATACCTTATAAACAAGCTCGGTTTGCGTTGCGTCGAAATCGTCGGAAATTATTACGATGAAGGCAATCCGCAGCCGCATGCCTGGAACGCCGTTTATATTCTCGGCAAATGGTATCATGTCGATCCGACGTTCGCAGCTTCGCATAAAGACAAAACGCCTTATATATTGTTCGGCAAAAGCTCGATGAATAATTACGAGCCGACGGGCAAAATATCCGATTGCGGAACGGTATTTTCGTATCAGAATATTCAGAAGAACATGGACGAAAACGACTTTGCCGCGAACGGCGTTAACGACGGACTCAACGTTTATGTAAACGAAGAGAATACCGCGATAAAGTATTCTTATACGAAATTCGACGCTGAATCGGGCAAATACGTTACATATAATAATTCTTCCGAAATGCAGGAATACGGCTTATATCTCGTCGTAAGGCACGAAATTCCGGATAATTCGGCTGAATATCTCGGAGATTATTGGTGTTACTACGGGGACGAAGACGGGGAATTTCCTTTTGCGAATTACAAGTTCGCACAGTTTGCGGTGACGACGCAGGCACCCGATAATACCGAAACCGGTAATAAATATGCGTCTTATAACAAAGGATCTTTCGCCGAATCGGAAATAGTAGTAGAAAGCGGACTTATCGTAAACGAAAATTACGATCCGTCTTCGGTAAGACCTGCGGGAACCGTTTACGTCGGCGGACAGCTCGTAACAACTCATTTATCTGCCGAAAACTCTTATACGATCGAAATGAGATATAATTCGGCGCTTAAAAAGAAGGATGACGGAACCCCCGTCGGCATATATGTTTACAGCACGAAATCGAATAATTTAAGCGAATACGTTACCGTTTCAGAAGTGAAGCTCGTTTTTTCTTCGGGAGAGAACGGAAAAACCGATACCGTAATGTTTGAATTTACACCGAGCAAAATGTACGAACACGATTCGATAGATTATAACTTTTTGCCGACGAACGTCGTTGCAGCTCTCGATAACGGCGAAAACGGCGGCGAACCGAAAGCGGTAAGCCTTAGCTTCAATCGTCCGTGGCAGGTTTGCAGTAAAGTATACCCTGACGGCAGACTTTACGTTAACTCTTACGGCAATCCTACGCTTATAGATTCTTCCGATCTGAGCCTTAACGGTTTTACGATTAACGGCGAACAGATTGCGGAAGCAGAAAGAAGTCAGCTCGTTCTCGTCGCGACAAAGCCCGGCGCAGGCGACGAAGCGGATATGAACTCTTCTTCAAAAGAGCTTATAAAAAAGAAATCGGAAAATGCCGAAATTTTATCGTCCGCAACGTACGAAATAAACCTTAATATCTGCGGCGGTCTCGTCCGCATACCGGAACATTCTTACGTCAAAGTGGCTTTCGGCTTCCCCGAAGGTTACAGTGCAAAAGACGCGGGCGTTACCTTCAAGGTTTATCACTTCAAACGCGGCTCGGACGGCAGAATAGATAAAACCAAGACGGAAGAAATCGAGTGCGTGGTAACGGAATACGGCATCGTCGTTACACTTAACGACTTCAGTCCGTTTGAAATAGTTGCGGTTAAAAATCTCGAGACTTCTGAAAAGAACGTCTGTGTAAGAAACGTTTCGGGCGGTGAGCTCAAAGCGTATAAAAAGAATTCTTCGGGAGAAGAAATCGAAGTGTTCGGTATAGTTTCGCTCGTACAGGGTGAGACTTTAAGGTACAAAATTACTCCCGATGCCGGCTTGAAAACCAACTACGTACTCGTCAACAAGACCGAAAAAACGCTTGAAAACGGCGAAGTAATTCTTACTTACGACGAACTTGAAAGTAATAACGAAGTAGTGATAGGGTTTATAAGAGAAGATAAATTCGCTCACGAAGACGGTGCGGTAAGCCTTGAAAAATCGTTTGTGATAAACGAAGGAAAGACAGGCGTAATAGAAAAGGACAAAGTAAGCGTAGCTCTTATTATAGTAGTCGTGTCGCTTTCGATTCTTCTTATTGCGAGCATAACGTTCTCGATTCTGCTGTTAAAAAGCAGCGCAAGACTTTCAAACCGCAGAAGAGAAAAATAAATATAAATAATAATTTGAACTTAAACAAAAAGCCGCTTAAAAAGCGGTTTTTTTGCGGTTTTTATTTAATAGAAAATTTATATCGTCTTTAATTTTTAATTATGTTTCCGGCAAACAGAACGTTTTACGATATTAAAAATATTTATCGCCGTTTTTCGTTTATTCTTCTGTTCTGAAGTTTCGGGCCGGTTTTTTCGGAACGGAATTAAAAATTGGTATTGACAGAGAGACGTTTGGGTGCTATATTAAAGAAGAGGCGTATAAAACCGCCTTATTAGTCAATAATTAAAATAATATATAAAAGGGGAAATTATGGCTAACAGATTTATCTTAAACGAAACAAGTTACCATGGCAAAGGCGCGGTTAAAGAAATCGCTGCCGAAATAAAGGGAAGAGGCTTCAAAAAGGCGTTCGTCTGCTCCGATCCCGATCTTTTAAGATTCGGCGTTACCAAAAAAGTAACGGACGTTCTTGACGAAAACAAGATCGTTTACGAAGTTTACAGCGAGATAAAGCCCAATCCTACGATCGAAAACGTAAAACACGGCGTTTCGGCATATAAAAAGAGCGGCGCAGACTGCATTATAGCGATCGGCGGCGGATCTTCGATGGATACTGCGAAAGCTATAGGCATAATCATAAACAATCCGTCCTTCAAGGACGTAAGATCGCTCGAAGGCGTTTCCGCTACAAAGCATAAAAGCGTGCCGATAATAGCCGTTCCGACGACCGCCGGCACCGCTGCCGAAGTCACCATAAACTACGTAATAACAGACGTCGAAAAGAAACGCAAGTTCGTCTGCGTGGACGCAAAAGATATACCCGTTGTCGCCGTAGTCGATCCGGATATGATGAGTTCTATGCCGAAGGGACTTACCGCAGCGACGGGCATGGACGCACTTACTCACGCTATTGAGGGATATATAACCAAGGGTGCGTGGGAACTTTCGGACATGTTCCACATTAAGGCTATCGAAATTATCGCAAGATCGTTACGGGCAGCCGTAGAAGGCACTCCCGAAGGCCGCGAGGGCATGGCTCTCGGTCAGTACGTTGCCGGAATGGGATTTTCGAACGTGGGACTCGGGGTGGATCACTCGATGGCTCACACGCTCTCCGCATACTATGATACGCCGCACGGCAAAGCTTGCGCGATACTTCTTCCGACGGTAATGGAATATAACGCCGGATACACGGGAACAAAGTACCGCGATATAGCCGTCGCGATGGGAGTAAAGGGCGTTGAGAACATGTCGCAGGAGGAATACAGAAAAGCCGCGGTGGACGCCGTAAGAAAACTTTCGGAAGACGTGGGCATACCGACTACTCTTAAAGGAATAGTAAAGGAAGAAGATATACCTGCGCTTGCGGAATCAGCTTATGCCGACGCGTGCCGTCCCGGCAACCCGAGAGAGACTTCTGTCGAAGATATAATTAAGCTTTACAAATCGCTTATGTGATTGCGGGTTATAGTCCGGATATATATATAAAATAATTTTTACCGATAAAAACGGCTTGCGTATGCGAGCCGTTTTTATAGTTCTGATTTTGTTTTTTCTTATTTTGTTGTTTTTTTGTCCTTTTCCTGATTTTTCGCTGCTTTTTATTTCTGTCCGTAAACGTTTACAGACACGTCGAAGTTTATATTTTCAAACAGTCTGTCTTTAAGAAAATCGTACTTGTCGTGGTGGTAGCGGTAAATCGCGTCGTCCACTCCGATAAGATCTGCGTTCAACGTTTTGCAGACGTTCAGAAAGCCGAGCATTTCCTCTTTTAAATCTTTTTCGGCTTTTTCGCTTGCGTTTTTTAGTACGGTAAAGAACGGAAGATATTCGTCCGAGCCGAATTTTATAGTCTGATCGGCGGTCTTTACGCTTACGTTCTGGTATACTTTCACCGATACCGTTTCGCCCGAAAGAGTAATTTTTTTCTTCGATTCCGAGCGTATTATCCGGAGCAGAAAGTTTTCGCTTTTGCCGTTTATTTCAACGTCCGATACGGGGAGAGAGGAGTCGAATATAGCTTGTTTGAAAAAAACCGCGGCGTTTGTTTCGGAAGGAGTTAAAATCCCGACGGTTTTTCCGCCTTTTATTACGACCGTTCTCGTTGCGGTAAAAAGTTTTTTGCCTTCTTCTGGACCTTGCGATTCCCCTGAGCCCTGCGAGCTGCTTCCGCTGCCGGAACCTTGTCCGGAATTACCCGAATTTTTAGTGTTTTCGTCGGATTCGACGGAGATAAGCGGGAGATAAGCCGTTCTGCTTCTCGAATAAAAATTTTTAAGAAAATCTTTTATATCCGTCTTAAGAACGGCACCGTCGATACCTGTTTTTCGCAGGAGTACTTTTTGTATAGCGAAACTACTCACGTTATCGAGAGGAGTGGCGTTTTTTATAATGTCGCTCGCTTTGCCTTCCGTCGCTGCGATAAGCGCGGAATCCTGCACTCTTACGCTTCTTATAAAGTATTCGGCGGAAGCGGAAATATCTTCTTTATAAACGTTTTTGCCGAGTAAAATAAGATTACAGAAGGAAAGCTTGGGGAACCACCCCGTGAGAGAACCGACGTTGCCTATCGCTTCGCCTACCGTTCTGCCTTTACCCGTTACGAGCGTCTGTTCGTTGTCGCTCGACTCGGTAGTCGCTTCGGGAACGGCTATCTGCATTGTTATTTCGTACTCATCGTTTTCTTTATCGACGGTTATCGCGGTTACTACTGCTGTTTTTTCGATGTCGATAAGTCCGAAATCGTTCGAAAAAAAGTAGGTAAGTATAACGAAGAACGCCACCAGGAATATTTTTGCCCTTATAAAAACGGAGTTGTTTTTCATGTCCGAGTTTCTCCTTTTTTAGTCTTTTTTCTGACGGCAAGGGCGATGAACGGCATAGTTAACGGAATACCGTTACCGATCAAAAGCCGCCACAACCATAACTTTTCGTTTATAAAAAGCGAAATGGATTTATAGTAATTTTTGAAGATTATTACCGCGACGAATTCCGATAGAATACATACAAGCGCTGTTATCCATGTCTTTTTTATTCCGGTTACTTTTTTTAACGCTCTCGCGGCAAAAAATACCGGAAGAGCCGTTGCCGGTACGGCTGTTAAAATAAGCATGAATATTCCTAAATAGTCAAATCTTCCTACGGCGTTTATCACGCTTGAAAATTTAGAGATTTCGGCGAGCGGAAACAATTCCGTCGGAGCGAGCGATTCGAATACGGCGTAGAACGCCGCTGAAAATATTAAGATTAACACCGCCGCTGCCGAGTAACCGGAAATTATTTTAGAAAAAGAGTGTTTTTCTTTATCGAATCTTCCGATCATGAATAAAAAGTAAGCGGAGTCGGAAAACCATCCCGATATTTTTGCAGAAGCTTTCATAACGTTTTTCCCGTTCTTTAATATCGGTAAAAGAGCCGCATAGTCTGCGCTTTCAAACGACAGAGACATGACGATAACAAAACCTGCAAGAGTAAAAAGCCACAACACGTCCGAGAGTCTTCCTATCGCTCTTAATTTCAGCGAGCAAAGATAGAACGCCGTTATAAAAAACGGAACGAACGAAAATGCCGTGGGCGACGTTTCGTAAAGGGTGTTCTGTACGAAAACGCTTGTTTCGATAAGTCCCGGAAAAGCTTTTATCAAAAAGAACAGAAAGTACAGACATAGTATGATTTTGGCGAAAACGGTACCACCGAAACTTTCCAGAAGATCATAAAAAGTCATTCCGCAAAAACTGTCGGCAAAAAGTAAAGCTATTATCGAGGCAAGGTCGATTAGAATGTTTATAAGTATCGCTATCCACAGGTTTTCGCCGGCAAGTTCCGCTGCGGTTTTCGGCATGGACATGAATTTGGTTACGGGTAAAAACGCAATGAATAAAAAGGCTATCTGCCGCGCTTTAAGAGCTTTGCCGCTGGCGTTTGTTTCGGTCGCTGATTTTTCTGCGCAATTTTTACCGCTTTTTAAGGTTAATTCGTAATCAGTCATCGTTTTTTTCTCCGTTTATGTCGGTCGATTTGTCGGCAGAACTTAAAATCTTCATTCTGCGGGAGTTTTTGCTTCCGAAGGTTGCAGGTCTATAGATGTTTTCTTCCATGAAGCCTTTATACAGCGTGTCCGAAAGGTCTGACGTTATTAACGGCGCGAATGGAGCCATAAGCGGCGTATCGTAGGTCTCGAAGGAAACGAGATAGGCAAGGACTGCTACGCTTAACAGTATCAGACCGTACCCGCCGACAGATCCCGCAACGCACAAAAACAGTAACCGCAGTATCGAAAACGTCTGAACAAGTTCGGGCACGGTGTAAAGGCAGATGCCGGATATTGCTATAATCATAAGCGCAGGGGCGGAAATTATTCCTGCATTTACAGCCGTTTCGCCGAGAACGAGGCCTCCTACTATCGAAACCGCCATGCCGACATATTTTGGCATTCGTATGCTCGCTTCGTTCAGTATCTCGAAAATCATCAGAGTAAAAAACATTTCGAAACTCGGCGAAAGCGGTATGCCTTTTATGCTGTTGACTATCGTTAGTAGAAACGAAAGAGGCAGAAACTGCAGATGAAAGAGCTGCGACGCGACAAAAAACGCGGGCAGCATTATCGCTGCGAACACCGAACCTACGCGTAAAATTCTTATCATCGAAGCGCGGTAGCTCGAACTGTAATAGTCGTCCGCACTCTGAAAGTCTTCGGCAAGAACGTACGGCAGAGTCAGAATGAACGGCGAACCGTCCACGACGACGGCTATTCTTCCTTCTAAAATTCTCGCGACTAAAATATCGGGCTTTTCGGTCGTGCCGACTTGCTTAAAAAGCGAGGTTTTATGCTCGGTCAAAAACTTTGCGACGTAAGAAGAATCGGGAACGGAGTCTATGTCTATCGCGTTTATACGGGCTTTTACTTTATCGTAAAGACCTTCTTTGGTAACGCCTTTGACGCTGATTACCGCTACCTGTGTCGCCGAAAGCTTACCGACGGTGAAAGTTTCGATTTCAAGCTTCGGCGTTTTTAATCTGCGGCGGATAAGAGAAAGATTTGAATTTATGTTTTCGACAAATCCTTCTCTCGGACCGCGCAGCGTTATCGAAGTAGGCGGTTCGGTAACCGGGCGTTTTTCGATATTCAGAAACGAAAGACAGAACGCGGAGTTTATTCCGTCGACGAACAAGACGGTATCGCCTTCTAAAATCTTTTTTGTCGCTTCGGTAAACGACTTGAAAGATTCTGCGACAGGGGAGTTGACGGCGTTAAGAATTCCGCTTGCCGTTATTTTTTCGTTAAAATCTTTAAGCGGTTTAAGGACGTCCTGTGCGACGGACTTTTTATCCGTCATGGAGTCGATAAAAAATATCGCGGCTTTTGTTTTGAGCTTGTCGCCGAGACGAAATTCGTATAATTTAAGATCGTCCGAACGGATCTTTTCTTTTATATATCCGATGTTGTTTTTAATGCTTAAGTATATCTTTTGCATACTAAAAGTATTTATATTTAACGTTTAATTATGCGTTTTAAAATAAAAACAGTCCGCAACTTTCGCTGCGGACTGCCGGCTTGTCATACCAAAAAATCAGGGGTTTTGCTTGAAACATATTTTATACGCGTTTCCGTCCGACGAGAGATACTGTAAGACCGAGATTATAAGACGATAAATTATTTTATATAATAAGATAACACAATAAACATTATTAAAACGGCTTTATTGCCGTAATAAAGCCGTTTTATAAGTCTTATAAACTTATCGGAACGGAAGTTTCCTGCGGCGGTTTTCTTTTAAGGCTTTTTATTAAGTCCGTCTATTATAGCCTTTATGGTTTCCGCTGCGGCTTCGGAATCGTAAAGAGTTTTTTTCTCGCTTAAAAGGACGTTTTTTATTATATCCGCGGCACCATCGGAAGAATCATGAGTAGTTAAAGCCGAAATTATTTTATCCGCAAGCTCTTCGGCGTTTTCTGCGCCGTACGCTTCGAGAACGGATATTATCGCAGATAATTTAAGCGAATTTATCTTTTTGCCCGATAATATTCTGCCGAAGATATAATATTCCGCGAAAGAAAGGGCGGCGGTTACCGATACGCCTGAGAAAAAATCTTCGTCAAACTTTACGCCGCTTTTAAATACGGTTTCGTACAGGGCGTATACGAAAAACGCGTATATAAAGGGTAAAAAATGTTTCAGCTTAGAGATTTTGGAAAGTTTTGTCGTAATCCATACGAGTACCGTTACCGCAAGCGATATTAAAATAAGATCCGCGCCGTAGGCTTTTAAGCTTTTTATGACCGTGATAAAATCCATAAACCCTGCCTTTAAGGCAAACCGAAAAGGAAACAGGAAAGACTTTTCTTATTTACCTCCTTTTTATTACGGACACTAAGCCTATTGTATAACGGATTTTTTATTTGTAAATATCGGTATGCCATATTTTTTAAAATTTTTTCGGCATTTGCTTGCAAAATCGCATATAAATTATAAATATACAGTTAAATATACAAAAATTAAATAAATATTCAAAAAAAATAAAATATTTTCAAAATAATGCAAAAAATCGTTTGACAAATAAAAAGCGCGGTGATAGTATTTTGGCATACAAAAAAAGAACAAACCTTCCGCGTAAAAATTAAGGTCGAAAGGCAAGAAAGGAGATCTATTATGAAAAAGTTATTTGCATCTGTTGCAAGCGCGCTTTTATTGGTAACAGGCGCGTTAGGGCTTACCGCTTGCGGCAAAGAAGAAGTTAAATATCCCGTTGAAGACGGCAAATTCACCGTAGTTACGAACTGCCCGTTCGGTATGTACGAATATATCGGCGAAAACGGAAAAATTTACGGTATAGACATCGAACTCGCGGGACTTTTCGCTCAGGAAAACAACCTCGAACTCGTAGTTAAAAACATCGACTTCGATGCGATTTTCACTCAGGTTGAATCCGGTTATGCGGACGCAGGCATGGCGGGCATCACCGTTACGGCAGACAGACAGAAGGTTTACGACTTCTCGGATACTTACTGCAAAGCTTCGCAGAAGCTTATCGTTCTCGATACGAACAACGACTTCGAAGGTATGACGGACGCTGTGACTGTTGAAAACGCTCTTAAAGGACTCAGCGGCAAAAAGATCGGCTATCAGACCGGCACTACCGGCGGTATGTATATAAACGGCGACGAAGATTTCGGTTTCGACGGCTTTGCTAATATCGAAGGCAAAGGTTACGATACCGCTGTCCTTGCAGTAGAAGATATGATTAACGGCAACCTTTATGCGGTAGTCGTAGACGAAGGTCCCGCTAATGCGATAGCAAAAGAAAAGAGCGGCGTTAAAGTCATCGACGTAAAACTCACCGACGAAGAATACGCTTTCGTTATGAAGAAGGGCAACAAAACTCTCCAGGATAAGTTCAACGAATTTATCGCTAAAGTTAAAGCGGACGGAACTTACGACGCAATCGAAGCTAAATATTATCAGAACGTCGGAACGAAAGTAGGCTACAAAGTAACCACCGACTAATTAAAAAAAATAAAAATAACGATAAACCGTTAAAAATTTCCGCCTTTTTGCAAGACGGGAATTTTTGGCGTAAAGAGAGTAAAAATGAATTTTTCCGCAAAATGGGAATTGTTCTGGGGTACTCTGAAAAGAGAGTACTGGCAGAAGCTTTTATTGAAAGGAATATTGAACACGGTAGAGATTGCCGTGTTAGGCCTTATTATAGGTATCGTGATCGGTACCCTTATAGCGATAGTCAAAGTTTCGCCGAAATACAGTCCGGTAGTCAGAGTTCTCGATAAATTATGCTCGGTATACGTGGCGCTCTTCAGAGGAACGCCGATGGTAGTACAGCTTCTTATAACGTATTACGTTTTATTACCGGTACTCGGAGTAAAGGGCGTTGACGCGCTTACCGTCGGCATAATAGTATTCGGAATGAATTCCGGCGCATACGTGTCTGAAATTATGAGAGGCGGCATTAACTCGGTCGATGCGGGACAGATGGAAGCCGGCAGAGCTTTGGGACTCAGTTATCCGGTAACGATGATCAAAATAGTTATTCCGCAGGCGGTTAAAAACATTATCCCTACGCTCGGCAACGAATTCATCACCCTTATAAAAGAAACTTCGGTAGTAAGTTTTATAACGGTTTACGATCTTTATACGGTTATGAAGGCAATCGCCGGCAAAAACTACGACTCGGTTATGCCGTATCTTTTCATGGCGGCGATTTATATTATTCTCGTTCTTTTGATAACTCTTTTAATAAAGCTTATCGAAAAGGTTTTTTCAAAGAGCGACCGCAATTTTACCGCTAAAACCAAAAAGAACAAAAAAACTAAAAAGGCGGGTGTGTAAGATATGAGCGAAACTATACTTTCGATTAAAAATCTTAAAAAATCGTTCGGCGACAACGAAGTCTTAAAGGGTATAAATCTCGACGTAAACGCAGGCGAAGTGCTTGTTATAATAGGACCTTCCGGTTGCGGCAAATCGACGTTTTTACGCTGCGTGAACTGTATGGAAGATCCGTCGGGCGGTTCGATTATGTTCGAAGGCGAAGACCTTGCCGACATGAAGGTGGACATAAATAAGCACCGTCAGCATATAGGAATGGTTTTCCAGCATTTCAACCTTTTTAACAACAAAAACGTTCTGGATAACATCACGCTCGCACCGGATCACGTTAAAATTCACGAAAGAAATAAAGTAGCGAGAAAGAACTTTTTTATAAAATTCGGAAATCTTTTCAGAAAAAAAGACAATAAAAAGGAGCTTATACCCAACAAAACCGTTAAAGAAATAAAAGCGGAAAATAAAGAAAAGGCTTTGGAGCTTCTTAAAAAAATCGGACTTGAAGACAAGGCGGAAGTCTATCCGTCAACGCTTTCAGGCGGGCAGAAGCAGCGTATAGCGATCGTCCGCGCGCTTGCGATGGAACCTAAAGTTATACTTTTTGACGAACCGACTTCGGCTCTTGATCCCGAAATGGTAGGCGAAGTTTTGGACCTTATGAAGGAAATCGCTAAAGAAGGCATGACTATGCTTGTGGTAACGCACGAAATGGGATTTGCAAAGGAAGTCGCGACGCGTGTGATATTTATGGATGGCGGAGTTATTAAGGAAGAAAATTCGCCCGAAAAGTTCTTTGACGAACCTAAGGATGAAAGACTTAAAGAGTTTTTATCAAAGGTTTTATGATGGTGAAAAATATGAAATTATCCGAACTTTCAGACGATAAAATAAACAGTTTGAGTAACTCAGACAAAGAAAAGATAGTGTATATTGATAAGGACGGCGGGTTTACCGCGGACGTCGGTATAATTCTCGGCGGTTCGGAAGAAGTAATACTTGCCCGAGCCGAAGCAGGCTTAAAAGCTTATAAGGAAGGCAGGGTAAAATATCTCGTGCCGACGGGACATCCCGACCTTACCTGTAACGGCGAAACCTTACCGGAATACATGCACATTAAAAAATATCTTTTGTTAAATGGCGTGCCGGAAAGCGTTATCATCGACGAGCCCGAGGCGCTTACCACGCAGGAAAATATGATTTATGCCGCGTTAAGAATACAGCGGGTTATTAACTTCGAAAATGTAAAAAGCGTAATGATAATAACTTCCAAGTCGCACGCTAAACGCAGCGTGGCTTTAGCCGAAGAATTTTTACCGAAGCATCTTAAAATTTATCCCGAATCCACCGCTATGGAAGGCGAAGAAAGGGGTAAGTGGCAAAATTATCCCTACTTTTCGGGCAGAATGGACGCCGAAATATGGCTGATGAAGCGTCTTATCGTAACAGGTCAGATGAAAGATATACAGTATTGATTTTGCCGGCACAGAGCAGCATAAAATGAAATAACAAAAAGCCGCCGTTTGCGAACGGCGGCTTTTAAGTTTAAATTCCGGTTAAATAATGTAATACCTGTATTATTGAAATCGCACCGCGACTAAAAAGCGGTTAATCGGATGATTTAGACCAGTCTATAGGTTCTATTCCGCGGGCAGATAAGTACGTGTTTGTTTTAGAAAACGGTTTACTGTTAAAAAACCCGTTATAGGCGGAAAGGGGACTCGGGTGTGCGCTTTCGAGAATAAGATGTTTGCTTTTATCGATAAGGCTCTTTTTGGATCGGGCGTTGTTTCCCCAAAGAATAAATACTACGTTTTTTCTTCCGCAGGAAATCTTTTTTATAACGTCGTCGGTTAAGATCTCCCAACCTTTTCCGGCATGCGAGTTTGCCATTCCCGCTCTTACGGTAAGCACGGTGTTAAGGAGCAGAACGCCTTGTTTCGCCCATGCGGTAAGATCGCCGCTATCCGGCGGATTTACGCCCAAATCGTCCTTTAATTCTTTATAAATATTTTTCAGCGACGGCGGGAGTTCCTTATTTTTCGGAACGGAAAACGACAGTCCCATAGCCTGACCTTCGCCGTGATAGGGGTCCTGTCCCAATATTACGACTTTTACCTTTGAAAACGGCGTTAACTTAAATGCGTTGAAAATGTCGTACATAGAAGGGTAAATAGTGTGGGCGGAGTATTCGGACTTTAAAAATTCGCGTATTTTAGCGTAATTTTCTCCCGAAAAATCGTCTTTTAAGACGTCATCCCAGTCGTTGCCGATATTGACCATACTGTCTCCTTGTAACGCCGTACAAAACGGCGGTTTAACAAAATTTTATTAAAAATCATACTTTATATAAAGTGCAAACCGAGGATAAAGTATGAACGTTTTTATATTGATTTTAACGTCGGCGGCGCTTTCCGTCGATGCTTTTTTAACGCTCGTTTCGGGCGCAAAAGCTTACGAAAATTTTAAATTACTCAATAAAGTTTTAATCGCCGGTCTGTTTGCCGCGCTGCACGCTTTATTTGCGTTTTTCGGGTACGCTTTGTCCGAAATAACGATTTTTAAAACAGAATGTTTTGAAATGGCGGAGTGCGCTCTGTTTATGATTTTAGGCATATTCGCATTGTTCGAAACCGACGAAAAGGCAGTCGAAACGGATTTAAAAACAGTGATTCTTGCGGCGGCGGCAACGTCATTCGACGCCTTTTTAGGAGGTATTACGCTGGTACCTGTATCGCCGAAATCTTACCTTATCTTCATATGCATATTTGCAGTGTGCTTTTTGTTTTCGATAGGCGGACTTATGATAGGGTGTCGTATAAAAAAGATAAACGGAAGACTGATGAAGATACTTTCCGCCGTGATATTTTTCGCGCTGGCGATAAAAGCTTTGATAGTATGAAGTTTGCCTTTGGACGGTATAATGAACCCGTATCGGAGAAACGGAACCTGATACGATTAAAAATCCCAATCGGGGATGAATTCCGCGTCCGCGCTTTTAAAATCCTGTACGAAAAGGTCGTAAATCCCGAGTGAAGTCGCATAGTCTAAAACGTCTTTATATTCCCGCTTCGTTATTTTGCGTTTAAGTTCGGGACAGCCGTCGGTATCGCCGAACGGCGTATACTGACTCATGAGCGAGAACGCGGCGGCGCCTTTATACGGCTCGAACCAGTCGAGTATTTTTTTGCTGTCCGTGACGTTCATCGGAAGAATAAGGTGTCTTACGATGACGCCTTGTTTTATAAGTCCGTTTTCGTATATGGGGGGCTTGTTTTTTATCATGAATTCTACTGCGCGGGAAGCGACTTCGAAATAATTTTTTTTCCCCGTATAACGCTCCGAAACAGCGGGGGAACAGTACTTCATATCGGGTAAAAAAACGTCTATATAGGGTAAAAGCCTTTCTAAAACTTCGACCTTTTCGTACCCGTGAGTGTTTGAAAGTATGGGCACCGAAGGGCGGTATATATCGAGAGCGCGTATTATTTTGTCGTAATAATGGGTGGGCGTAACGAGATTTATGTTGTGAGCACCCATATCTTCGAGCTTTTTGAATATATCGGCAAGCTCGGTTACCGTTATTTCCTTGCCGCGTTTATTGCGCGAAAGATCGTAATTCTGGCAGAATCTGCATTTTAAGCTGCAACCGGTAAAAAATATCGTACCTGAGCCTTTGGTGCCGGAAACGGGCGGTTCTTCATACGGGTGGAGATAGTATTTTGCTATACGCATTTCATTCCTCGCAAGGCATGCTCCGACAGACGTATTGCGGTCGATGCGGCAGTCGTTGGGGCAGAGCCTGCATACGCTCGTATCTAAAACGTCGGTTTCTTTTTTTCGGACGGAAGTTTTGTCTCCGGTACGATTATCCGTTACGTTTATATTAAAATTTTCGTTAAAAATCTCGGACATAGTATTATTTTAAAATAAAAATCCGCCGAAATCAAGCCGGCGGACGAGTTTTATTGAATTTATCGTAAAATTTATTAAAAATCTTCACTTCGACTTTAAGCGTGTTCTTTCAGCCGCATTTTATTCGAGTTCGAAAGCTCCCGTATAAAGTTTGTAATAATTACCTTTTTTTGCGATAAGTTCCGAATGAGAACCTCTTTCGATAATTCTGCCGTGGTCGAGAACCATTATTACGTCGGAGTTTCTTACGGTCGAAAGTCTGTGGGCGATTACGAATACCGTTCTGCCTTTCATCAGTTCGTCGGTGCCTTTTTGTACCAAAGCTTCCGTTCTTGTATCGATCGATGAGGTCGCTTCGTCGAGGATCATTACCGGCGCGTCGGCAACGGCCGCTCTCGCTATTGCGAGAAGTTGTCTTTGTCCTTGCGACAGGTTTGCGCCGTCTCCCGTAAGCATGGTGTCGTATCCGTCGGGGAGCCTTGTGATAAAGTCGTCGGCATTTGCGAGTTTCGCCGCGGCGATACATTCTTCGTCCGTAGCGTCGAGTCTGCCGTAGCGGATATTGTCCATGACTGTTCCGGTAAAGAGCGAAGTATCCTGTAAAACTATACCGAGCGAACGTCTTAAATCGGCTTTTTTAATCTTATTGATATTTATTCCGTCATAGCGGATTTTTCCGTCCGCAATGTCGTAAAAACGGTTTATAAGATTGGTTATCGTGGTTTTGCCTGCGCCTGTCGCTCCGACGAATGCTACTTTCTGACCGGCGTTGGCGTAGACCGAAACGTCGTGCAGAACTATCTTTTCGGGTACGTATCCGAAGTCTACGTGTTCCATGACTATATCGCCTTTAAGGGGTGTATAGGTAACGGAGCCGTCGGCTTTATGCGGATGTTTCCACGCCCATACGTCGGTACGTTTTTCGGATTCGTGAACGGTGCCGTCTTTATCGATCGTGGCGTTTACGAGAGTAACGTAACCTTCGTCCGTTTCGGGAGTCTGATCTAAAAGTTCGAAAACACGATCCGCACCCGCTACGCCCATCGCTATCATTGAAACTTGCTGCGAAGTTTCGTTTATCGCCTGAGTTGAACGTCTCGACATTCCGAGGAAAGGAATGATAAACCCGAAGGTGATGGGGGTAATTCCGGTAAACATGCTCGAAATAGCTATATTCGGAGCTTTGAGCGAAAATAAAATTCCGCCGACTATTGCTAAAAACACATAGGAGAAGTTTCCGATATTTCCTACGATAGGTCCTAAAATGTTACCTGAAATATGCGCTTCTTTAGCGTCTTCGAAAAGCTTTTCGTTAAGTTTGTCGAAGTCCTTTTCGGCGTCCTGCTCGTGGGTGAAAACTTTTACGACTTTCTGACCGTTTATGTTTTCCTGTACAAAGCCTTCTTCTTTAGCGAGCGAAATCTGCTGGGCGACCATGTGCTTTGCACTTTTTCCGCCGACTTTTTTGACTACGAAGAACATCGAAAGCGAACATATCACGAATACGAGAGTAAGTATAATGCTGTAATAAAGCATTAAGAACACCGCTACCGCGAGAGTCATGATGCTCGATAAAATCGTAGGCAAACTCTGTCCTATAAGCTGTCTTACGGCATCGGTGTCGTTGGTGTAAGTGGACATTATTTCGCCGTGAGGATGCTGATCGAAATATTTGATCGGGAGCGACTGCATCTTCTCGAACATATCTTTACGGATATGATAGAGCATGCCCTGCGTAACCGAAGCCATTATGCGGTTGTAAGCAAAACTTGCGAGAACGGCTATCGCATACGCGACAATCATTATGATTATGTTCTTTATAAGCACGTCCTTTACCGAAGCAAGGTCGTTTATTCTGCCGGGCTGCATTACTTCGTCTATATTCTTTTGCATAAAGATTGAAGAAACAAGACCGCCGCACGCCGTAAGAATAAGACAGAAAAATACTAAAAGAAGCTGAAACTTATAGTATTTGAATACGTACTTCAAAAGTCTTCTTAAGGTGTTTTTGTTTATTTTTTTAGGGGGAGCACCCCTTCTTCCCGCCGCCATTATTCGTCACCTCCTTCTTCTGGAGCTTCCGAATTTTTAGTCTGAGATTCGTACACTTCTTTGTAAATGTGCGAAGAATTCATAAGTTCGTCGTGAGTACCCATCGCCACTATTTTGCCCGAATCCATTACAAGAATTTTATCCGCATGTTCGACCGAGGCCACTCTCTGCGCGATTATTATTTTGGTCGTATCGGGAATTTCATTTGCGAAGGCTTGTCTTATAAGAGCGTCCGTTTTGGTGTCTACCGCCGAAGTAGAGTCGTCCATGATGAGAATTTTCGGTTTCCTTAAAAGCGCTCTCGCAATGCAGAGACGTTGTTTTTGTCCGCCCGAAACGTTCGTACCGCCCTGTTCGATATAAGTGTCGTAACCGTCGGGGAACGACGATATGAATTCATCCGCCTGAGCGAGTTTACAAACGCGTTTTACTTCGTCAAGGGACGCTTTGTCGTTACCCCAGCGTATGTTGTCCGCAATGGTGCCTGAAAACAAAAGATTCTTTTGAAGAACTATCGCGACTTCCTTTCGAAGAGTGTCCAAATCGTAATCTTTGACGTTTACTCCGCCGACTTTCACTTCGCCTTCGGTTGTGTCGTAAAGACGGGGGATGAGCTGGATAAGGGACGTTTTCGACGAACCTGTTCCGCCCAAAATGCCCACGGTCTCGCCGGATTTGATGTGAAGATCTATGTTTTCGAGTGCGTATTTTTTAGCGTTTTCGGAATATTTGAAGCTTACGCCGTCAAAATCCACCGAGCCGTCTTTTACTTCTTTAATTCCGTTTTCGGGAGAAGTGAGCGACGATTTCGTATTAAGCACTTCGGCGATTCTATTCGCCGATTCTACCGAGAGCGTCATCATAACGGCAATCATCGAGAACATCATAAGAGAAGATAGCATTTGTATGCCGTAGGTGATTATAGCGGAAAGCTCCGCCGGAGAAAAGTCGTACACAGGTACGCCGCCCGCCGAAGAATGACCGTTGCCGATAACTATTATCGCTCCGAAATACGAAATAAGTACCGAAGCCGCGTACATGGCGAGCATCATCACGGGGGAGTTCAATGCGATTATTTTTTCCGCTTTGGTGAAGTCGTTCCTTACTTCGGACGAAATTTTATCGAATTTTTGTTTTTCGTGTTCTTCTCTTACGTAAGCCTTGACAACTCTTATGCCCGAAACGTTTTCTTCGACCGAAGTGTTCATAGCGTCGTATTTTTTGAAAATCTTTCTGAAGAAAGGCATTACGACTCTTATTACGGCGAAGAGTATAAATCCGAGAATCGGGAGTATAACGACGTATATCCAGGCGAGATTTGCGTTTATCGTCATACCCATTACGATCGAGAAAGTGAACATAAGGGGTACTCTTATAACTATACGAAGACACATTTGATACGCCATCTGTACGTTACTTACGTCGGTAGTAAGTCTTGTTATAAGCGACGACGAAGAGAACTTGTCTACGTCCTTAAACGAAAAGTCCTGTACGGAATAAAATAAGTCTTTTCTGAGATTCTTGGCAAATCCGCAACTTGCTATGGCGGCGGTTTTTCCGCCCATTATACCGCAAGTTAAAGAAAGTACGGCGAGACCGAAAAGGATCGCGCCGTATAAAAGAATCTGATTCATTGGAACGTTGCCCTGAGAATTAGTGGCAAGCATTTTAGACATCACGAACGGAATTAAACATTCGCAAACCGCTTCGCCTAACATAAAGAAAGGCGTAACGAGAGAGACTTTTTTATATTCTCTCACGCTTTTTAAAAGCGTTCCGACAACGTGATTATCAGTTGCTTTCTTTTTCTGCATCCTGTAATGCGTCCTCCTTGATGAACAACGACATAAGAAGGTCAACATTGAGAGAAGCAAGATGAGGACAGAGAGCATTAGATGCGATTACGAACGAAAGAACGTTGCCTGCTACTGCGGAAATGATCGTGTTGATATAATCCTTTTTGGGGAAGTTGTCTTTGATGTATCCTGCTTTTTCGATCGCTTTTATGGTACTCTTTATTTCTTTGATAACTTTGATTTCGGGAGTCTTGTTTTTTGTAGGATCCGTCAAAGCTCCGATTCCGTTTTCGGAAGCGCAGTTCAAGAAGAAATAAAGCTTGTAAGCCGTGGTAGGATCTTCTTTAATAGTATTTTCTACGTCGAGAAGAAGATTTTTGATCTTCATGACAGGGTTATTGCTTGAAGCAAGAGCCGCCAGAGCTCTGTCGGCAATGGTCTTGTTCTGAACCGTTCTGAGATATTCGACAAGCTCGCTTTTGTCGGTATAGTAGTGATAGAAGAGTCCGTGGCTGCATCCGATTTCTTCACAGATATCGTCTACGGTAGCCGCTTTTATACCGGTCTTGCAAAATACCTTATTTGCTCCGAGAATAATGTTAAGTCTTCTTTTAGCTGCTTTTTTGGTTACTTTTCTTTCTGTTTTTTCCATAATAAATTTTCCTTTACCTTTATTATATTTTTTTCTTTCCTTTCCCGATTGCGTCCAGACTTCGCAAAACTTTTGCGGTTTTACCGGATAATAACCGATTTTTGCTTCGCTCCGCTTTCCGCCGGTACTCGTATTTTAATAAACTTAAAGTCAGTTGTCAACTTTTTTAACGGGGTTTTGACAAAATTAAAGTTAAATTTTTTCTTTTTTGTTTTTTGAGGGTTGTCTGTAATTATCGAAACGCAAGACAATATCGGCAAAAATTCACTTTTTTCGTCTAAAACGCACATTGTCTGCCATTCAAGTTATTTATTAAATAAAGCAGAATGTAAAAAAATCGCAAAAATATCGAAAATTTTTTTATTTTTTCTAATCGACACGATTCGCGGATTTTAATTATCAAATACGGCTATAAAAGTCAATCATCGTTTGACAATCGTCTGTAAATATATTATAATATAAAAACGCGCTATAACAGCGTGCCCGAAAGCAGTTTATAAAAAACAGTTTATAGAAAACAGAAATACGAAATATTTTAATGAAAGAGGAACATATGAAAAAATTATTCACGAGCGAAAGCGTATGCGCGGGGCATCCCGATAAGGTTTGCGACGCAGTTGCCGACGCTATACTCGACGCATATCTTGCTAAAGACGAAAACGCAAGGGTAGCTTGCGAAGTATGCGCCAAAACGAACTTCGTTCTTATCATGGGCGAAATTACTTCCGTAGCGGAAGTGGACGTCGCGAAAATAGCGAGAGACGTTATAAAAGAAATAGGTTATACAGATCCTTCGACGGGATTTTCGTACGATACCGCCGAGATTTTAGTTAAGCTCGAAAAGCAGTCGCCCGACATAGCCATGGGCGTAGACGCTTCGGTCGAAAACAAATCGGGCATAAAGGATCCCGCCGATCTTATAGGCGCGGGTGATCAGGGGCTTATGTTCGGTTACGCTTCGAGAGAAACCGAAGAATACATGCCGCTCCCTTTGATGCTTTCGCACAAAATGTGTAAAAAACTCGAAGAAGCACGCAAAAGCGGACTTTTAAAATATCTTCGCCCGGACGGAAAGGGACAGGTTACCGTAGAATACGACGGAAATACGCCTAAGAGAATAGAAACGGTCGTTCTTTCCGCTCAGCACGATAACACGGTTACGACCGAACGGCTGAGAAGCGATCTTAAAAAATACGTTATTGACGAAGTTATGCCGCAAAATCTTTGCGATAACAACACCAAATACTTTATTAACCCGACGGGAAGATTCGAAATCGGCGGACCGGAAGGAGATTCCGGACTTACCGGAAGAAAAATCGTCGTCGATACTTACGGCGGCAAATGCCCGCACGGCGGCGGAAGTTTTTCGGGCAAAGATCCCACAAAGGTAGACAGATCCGCTACTTATATGGCGAGATATATCTGCAAAAATCTCGTTGCGGCGGGACTTTGTGACGAATGTAAACTTCAGGTGGCTTACGCCATAGGAGTTGCAAATCCCGTTTCGGTTACGGTAGACACCAACGGCACGGGCAGACTCCCGGACGAAAAGCTTTCCGAAATCGTAGTTAAAGAATTCGATCTGCGTCCGTATTCGATAATAAAAAAGTTAGGTCTTAAAAAACCGATTTACAAGCAGACCGCGAGTTACGGCCATTTCGGTAAAGAAGGCTTGAGCTGGGAACAGACCGATAAGGTTCCCGATCTTAAAAAATATCTCGGCTGAGCCGTATGGATAACGAGGGGAAAACGATAACTTCCGCAAACGACGATATTAAAGCGGAAGATATAAAAAACGGAAAGTCGTTTATCAAACGAGCGGCGGAAGCGGTTAAAAAAATCGTAACGGAACTTTTTTCGGACGAAACCTGGAAATGCGAACTTTGTTCAAAAGAGTTGTTCGGAAACGGGTATATCTGCAAAGAGTGCGAAGAAAAGCTTCCGTATCTGAAAAATGTAAATAGTTGCAATCACTGCGGCAGAAAAACCGATTACGAAGAAGATTACTGTACGGCTTGCAAAAACATTCTGACCGAAACCGATCTCGGAAGAAGCGTATTTAATTACGAAGGCAAGATAATTCTTTTAATAACAAACTTCAAGTTCAGGAGGAAAGCGTATCTTAAAAAGTTTTTCGCCGAAGAGCTTTATAATCTTTATAAAGAAGAAAATCTTACCGCGGACGTAGTCTGTTACATACCGATGACCGAAAAGGCAATTAAAAAACGCGGATACAATCAGACAGAACTGCTTGCCGAAGAATTTTCGCGTTTGTCGGGTATTCTGGTTGCAGACGCTCTCGAAAAGACGAGAGATTCGCACAAGCAGGTCGGATTAAAACGTAAAGAACGGCTCGAAAACCTTAAAGGTTCGTTCAAAGTAACGGATAAGCAGGCGGTACAAGGGAAAACAGTTCTTCTCATAGACGACGTAACGACCACGGGCGCCACAGGAGAAGTAGTCGCATCGTATCTTAAAAAGGCGGGTGCGGCAAAAGTCGTTCTTTTAACCGTCGCTTCGGTAGGCTCGGATAAAGAAACCGAGTTAAGAAGAAAGGAAGCCGAAAACAACCGTAAAACGCATAAAAAAGAAAAATAAAATCATAAAAACATAAAAAACGCCCACGTAAAGGAGAAAATATATGGGACTTATAAGATATATTTTAGGCGGAGAAAGCCGTCGTAACTTAAAACGCCTCGATAAAATGGCGGACAAAGTAACAGACCTTTCGCCGAAGTATGAAAAAATGACGGATGAGGAACTCGTTTCCCAGACCGATATATTGAAAAAGCGTCTTGCGGACGGTGAAACCATAGACGATATTTTATACGACGCTTTTGCGGTGGTGAGAGAAGCCGCTTACAGAGTTCTCAAAATGCGCCATTATAAAGTGCAGATAATGGGCGGTATCTGTCTCCATCAGGGCAGAGTCGCCGAAATGAAGACCGGCGAAGGTAAGACTCTCGTAGCTACTCTCCCGGCGTATCTCAACGCGCTTACCGGCAAAGGCGTTCACATAGTTACCGTAAACGACTACCTTGCTTCGCGTGATGCGGAATGGATGGGTAAAGTTTATAAATTTTTGGGGCTTACGGTCGGCGTGGCTATTTCGGGCATGCAGGACGAAGACAAAAAAGCCGCTTACGCATGCGATATTACTTACGGCACGAATAACGAAATGGGCTTCGACTATTTGAGGGATAACCTTAAAAACAATCTGGACGCGATGGTTCAGAGAGAACTTAATTTCGCCATCGTGGACGAAGTCGACTCCATTTTGATCGACGAAGCGAGAACCCCGCTTATCATTTCCGGAAGAGGTCAGGAATCTTCCGAAATGTATCTTTCGGCGAACAGATTCGTAAAAACGTTGAAGGCGGATGAAGATTTCACTCTCGATATAAAAGAAAAGACCGTTCAGATTACGGAATCGGGTGCGGCTAAAGCAGAAAGATTTTTCGGTCTTTCGAACTTTGCCGACGTCGAAAACGCCGCGCTTTCGCACCACATACAGCAAGCTCTTAAAGCTCATTATATTTTCAAAAGAGACAACGACTATATCGTTTCGGACGGCGAAGTAATAATCGTAGACGAATTCACGGGACGTCTCATGATCGGCAGACGTTATTCGGACGGACTCCATCAGGCTATCGAAGCGAAAGAAGGCGTAAAAATCAGAAACGAAAACAAGACTTACGCAACTATTACTTTCCAGAATTACTTCCGTCTTTACAAAAAGCTCTCCGGTATGACCGGTACCGCTAAGACCGAAGAAGAAGAATTCAGAACCATCTACGGACTCGACGTTCTCGAAATTCCGACCAACAAACCCGTTGCGAGAAAGGATTATCCGGACGTTATCTACAAAACCGACGCCGGCAAAGAAAGAGCGATAATTCAGGAAATAACCGAACGCCACGCTACCGGTCAGCCTGTACTCGTAGGTACGGTAACGGTCGAAAAGTCCGAAGAAATTTCGAAACTTTTATTCAAACAGCGTATCAAACACAACGTATTGAACGCTAAAAACCACGCCAAAGAAGCGGATATAATCGCTCAGGCGGGAAGATTCGGAGCGGTTACGATCGCAACCAACATGGCGGGACGAGGCACCGATATTCTGCTCGGCGGCAACCCCGAATTTTTAGCGAAGAGAAAACTTAAAAACGAAGGAATAGAAGAAGAAAAAATCGAACTCGCGACTTCGTATATATCCGAAGTTCCCGAAGATATTCAGGAAATAAGAAAGCATTATCGCGAGGTTTACGACGAATTCAAAAAGGAAACCGACGCCGAGAAGGAAAAGGTTATTGCGGCGGGCGGACTCCATATTCTCGGAACCGAAAGACACGAATCCCGTCGTATCGACAACCAGCTCCGCGGACGTAGCGGACGTCAGGGCGACGTTGGCTCTTCGGTATTCTTTATCTCGCTCGAAGACGACCTCGCAAAACGTTTCGGCGGCGAAAGGATGCAGTCGATATTCACCGCCTTCAATATTTCGGAAGACGAACCGCTTCAGTCCAAAATGGTTTCGAGGAGCATCGAAAACGCGCAGAGAACTATCGAAGGTAAGAACTTCGGTATAAGAAAGCACGTTTTAGAGTACGACGACGTTATGAACAAACAGCGTGAAGTAATGTACGCCGAACGTATGAACGTTATTAAATCAAAAGACGTTCACGACGAAATTTTGAAGTTTATCCCGACTTACGTCGAAGAAACCATAAGAATGAGCGCAGACAACGCAAACAAACCCGAAACATGGGATCTCGAAGCTCTCAACCAAAACGTCGAACAGAGACTCCTGCCTCCCGATTCGAACTTTTTCACACGTGAAAAGCTCGATAACTGGGATTACGACTTTATTTTGCAGAAACTCAACGAAGAAACCATAAGAGTTTACGAAGAAAAGATAGCCAAGTACGCGGAAGAAGGCGTTAACTTCGGCGATCTCGAAAAGTTTATTCTTTTAAGAAACGTAGACTCCAAGTGGATAGATCATATAGACGCAATGGATCAGCTTCGCAAAGGAATTTCTCTCCGCGCGTACGGCAACGTCGATCCCGTAGTCGAATATAAGAACGAAAGTCTCGAAATGTTCGAAGATCTTACTTACTCCATTCAGACCGATACTGTAAGAATACTTCTTAAAGCGGAGCTTAAAAGAACGCCCGTAAAGAGAGACGATTCTCCCCGTAATCTCGTAACCAACGAAACCGAAGGAGTAAAACGTCCGATTGTAGCCAAGACGAAAATCGGCAGAAACGATCCCTGTCCCTGCGGAAGCGGTAAAAAATACAAAGACTGCTGCGGAAAGAACTGATTTAATCAGGATTAAACTTAACGTATTAAACGACTTTAAATTCCTTACGACCGGTAAAGACTTTATGATAGAAACAGATAAATATAAATTCAGGATAAAAGAACTTAAAGAATCGCTTGCGGAAACGGGCGACGCTCTCGCCGTGCCCAAAATAACCGAAGAGCTTAAAGACATACGAGCCGAACTCGAAAAACCGGAAGTATGGGGCGATCTTAAAAAATCGCAGGAACTTTCGAAAAAGGCTTCCGGCATCGAATCGAAACTGAAAGCTTTTAATAAAGCCGAAAAGTCGCTTGCGGACGCTTCGGATATTTTAGAGCTTCTCGAAATGGAAGAAGACGAAGAAACGGTAAAAGCTCTCGAAGACGAACTCGATACTGTTTCCGGAGAGATAGAAAGCATGAAGCTCGAAGCTCTTCTTAAAGGCAAATACGACTCGCTTAACGCACTTATGACTCTTCATGCGGGAGCCGGCGGTACAGAAGCCTGCGACTGGACGGAAATGCTTTATCGCATGTATATTATGTACGCCGAAAAGATGGGCTACAAAGTAACGGAACTCGACCGTCTGGACGGCGACGAAGCGGGCATAAAAAACGTTTCGTTTAAGGTTGAAGGCGAAAACGCTTACGGCTATCTTAAAGCCGAAAAGGGCGTTCACAGACTGGTCAGAATATCTCCGTTCGACGCGAATAAACGCAGGCATACCTCCTTTGCTTCGCTCGAAGTAATGCCGGAAATAATCGACGACGGGGAAATCGAAATAAGACCGGAAGATCTTAAACTCGATACCTTCCGTTCGAGCGGCGCGGGCGGTCAGCATATCAACAAGACCGATTCGGCGGTAAGAATAACGCATATTCCGACGGGAATAGTGGTTTCGTGCCAGAACGAAAGAAGCCAGACACAGAACAAAGAAATGTGTATGCGCATGCTTATGTCAAAACTTATCGAAAAGAGAGAATCCGAAAGGCTCGAACAGGAACAGAGCATAAAGGGCGAAATCAAAAAGATAGAATGGGGCAGTCAGATACGTTCGTACGTATTCTGTCCGTATACTCTCGTAAAAGATCACAGAACGGGATACGAAAACACGAACGTTCAGGCGGTTATGGACGGCGATATACACGGTTTTATATGCGATTATCTTAAAAAATCGCAGAGCTGATGCAATAAATTAAGTATACTGCTTTATTTAATATAAGTAATACAATGTATCTGTATATAATAATAAAGTTATTATATATAGTATAAGCCGCAATAAGCGGTACGGCATATGAACTATTCAAACAGACGAAAAACGTTTTGCGTAAAAGACAACGCCGTTATAATGGGAATAGAATCTTCCTGCGACGAAACTGCGGTTTCGATAGTAAAAAACGGGCGTGAAATTTTATCGGACGTAATAATATCTTCGGCTACCGAACACGTCAAGTTCGGCGGAGTCGTTCCCGAAATCGCTTCAAGGGCGCATACTCTCGCTATATACGAAGCGACTGCGCGCGCGCTTAAGGACGCCGATATGACTTTAAAAGATATAGACGGTATTGCGGTAACGTACGGAGCAGGGCTTTTGGGTGCGCTTCTCGTTGGCGTTTCTTTTGCAAAGGCTCTCGCTTTTGCCGAAAATAAGCCACTTATACCCATTTCGCATATACGCGGACATATGGCGGCGGCGTACCTTGCCGATAAAAATCTCGAGCCGCCGTTTATCGCGTTGTTGACGAGTGGCGGACATACTGCTATAATAGCGGTGAGAGATTACTACGAAACCGAAGTTTTGGGCTCTACGCTCGACGACGCAGTGGGCGAAGCTTTCGATAAAGTGGCAAAGGTTCTCCGTCTCGAATATCCCGGCGGACCTAATATCGAAAAGCTTGCAAAACTTGGGCAGAATAATATAAAGCTCCCGCAAATGCTGAAAGGCTGCGGCGGTTTCGATTTTTCTTACAGCGGACTGAAAACGGCGGTAATAAACGCCGTGCATAATGCCGAAGCGAAAAACAAACCGTTAAAACCGGAAGACGTAGCTTGTTCTTTTCAGTCGGCCGCTATCGATGTGCTTGTTAAAAAAGCGGTTTTGGCATCCGAAAAAACAGGAATAAAAACTATAGCGCTATGCGGCGGAGTTGCCGCAAACGGGTACTTACGGGATAAAATAAAGACCGTCTGCGACAAAAAGGGAATAAAAACCGTTGTTCCCGAAAAACGCTATTGCACCGACAACGGCTCGATGATAGCGGCGGAAGGATATCTTCAGTACAAAAAACTTAATTTTGCGGATCTTACGCTGAATGCGGAAGCGAACGTTCCGCTTTGAAAATCGGTAAATAAATCAAAACGGGCGTTTGCGGCAAAGATCGTCGGCCCGTCAATACAAAAAACCTAAAAGGAGAAAATAATGAAAATTGCAATCACAACGGAAACGACTGCTGATTTAACCAAAGAACTTTTAGAAAGATTCGATATTAAAACAATCCCCCTCAAAGTTATTCTCGGGGACAAACAGTATAACGACGGAGATCTGGCGAACGAAGAGATTTTTGCTTACGTCGAAAAGACCGGAGTTTTGCCTAAAACCAACGCCGTAAACGAATCGGAGTTCGACGAGTTTTTCGAAAACCTGTTGAAGGAATACGACGCTGTAGTTCATATATCGCTCTCTTCCGAAATTTCATGCACATACCAGAATGCCGTTTCTTCGGCAAAGAAGTTTGAGAAAGTTTACGTTATCGACAGCAGGTCTTTATCTACGGGAGTAGGAATGCAGGCAATCTACGCAAGGGAAGTCGCGAAAAAGTTCGACGATCCGGAAAAAGTAGTAGAACTTGTCGAAGCGAGAAAGGACAAAGTTCAGGCGAGCTTTATCGTCGAAAGACTCGATTATTTATATAAGGGCGGCAGATGCTCGGGCTTCCAGCTTTTAGGAGCCAATCTTCTGAAGCTCCGTCCGAGAATAGTCGTTAAGGACGGTAAGATGTCAAGCGATAAAAAATTTCGAGGAAGTATGGACAAGGCTGTAAGAAAGTATTGTCAGGACTGTCTTAACGAGTTCTTTAATATAGATAAGTCCATGGCTTTCATAACGTTTCCCAATGCCACGCCGGAGATGATTCAGGCGGCGAGAGAAGAACTCGAATCCGTAGGGGTAAAAAATATATTTACGACGACTGCCGGAGGAACTATTACTTCGCATTGCGGCGAACACACGTTGGGAATACTTTATTACAACGACGGACTTAACACTCTGGAAAATTGATATAAAGACAAATATAAAGACAAAAAGGCGGCTCTTGCCGCCTTTTTTAATTGTCGTTTTTTCATAAAGACAAATAAGTTACGCAACGTATGTTATTTTATAATAATCAATAAAACATAACAGATCTGAATGTTTTTATATTGTTTTTTGCAAAAATAACATAAGTTATATAACGCTTGTTTTGCGAATTTACGATAAAACGAAGCGCAAATGTATTTCTTATTTACATAATGTTTTCGAAGCTTATCAGAAATGTTTTGGGTATTTCTTTAGAAAGAGACAAAAGAACTTCAAGCTTATCCGCAAGTTCCTTTTGATCGTCGTATTCCGAAAAACTTACCGCTTCTGAAAGCCATAGTTCGAGTTCTTTTATTTCGTTATGCGGAATAAAAACGTGCAGATATTTTTTTCTTGCGAGCCAATTTTCCCTTAAAGCCTTCATATCATCGGCGTTCGCGTCGCCGCTTTCGGCTTTTTGTTTAAGAGTTTCGACGGTGACTTCGAATTCCGAAAACTGTTTTTTAACAAAATTCTGCTCGAAGATCGCTCCGCCGACGAGTATACAAACCGCAATCAATGTTGAAACGAGCGATTTTACCATTTTACACCTTGCATGTCGACGTCGAAAATTTTATAAGGCTCTTTATAGCATTGCGAATACGCCTTGCCGTCTCCGTCGACGGTCATTACGCCGAGTTTTTTTAATTCTACGTTATTTTTTTTGAGTTCGCTCATAAGCCATCGTGAATCTTTTTGTATGACGGACAAATTGTTTTTGTTTATCTTACCGTCTTCGACAAGAATAACCGAGAGCGAAGAACCTTTCTGCTCCTTACTTTTTAAGGCGGAGAGTTTCCCGTTCGACTCGAAAATTGCGTAATCTACATCCGAAAGCGAAAAATATCCGGCGCCGCGCATGGATTCCAAAAGATCGTCGACTCCCAGATCGTTACGCTTCAGTTCGTAAAAATCAACGCCGAGTTTGTTTATAACAACGCTTGGTTTGCCGCTTATCACTTTTTTCGGAAAGGTACCGAGCTTTTCGAGAAGCGATAAAATTTCGTGCAGAATAAAAAGGGCGAGAATAGAGACGATGCCGTAAGTAAGCGGTATCGAAACGTCCGCCATCGGTATGCACGCGAGATCGGCAATTATTAGAGTTATGACGAGTTCAAACGATTGCATTTCGCCTATCTGCCGCTTGCCCATAAGCCTCATGACTATCATAAGCGTAATAAATACGATGACGGTTCTTAAAAAAATAACGATCATATTTTCAGTATGCCTATTTTCTATAAAATTATTTACGGAAAAAACAACGACCTGTAAAGAAAGTAAAGGCGTAGGGCAAAGGTGAAAATACGTCGGCTCCAAAAATATTTTTGCGATTTTTTTTATTTATAATAAAAGTGAGTGTAAAAGCGTAACGGCAAAAAAATGTTATTGAAAACGATTGCTTTTTTTTATGTCTTAGGATATACTTTTACCCAAGAGTAGAAAACACGCGTCAAGTGTTGCTGAACGGGACGTTGTCAGTAAACGAAGGGATAACCGCGGTGTGTTTTTGCGTCCGCTTTGCTTTTTAATGCGAAAAATTTTTTAATTCGTCTGAAAAAAGTAATGTATTGCGGGCACTCTTAAAGGGTGCTTTTTTTATGAAAAATTTTAACGTAAAAAACTTGTTCTTCTCGTCTGCGTTTTTAAATGCGGGCAAAGCTAAAAAGCTTGCGCTTTTAGGTATATTTACGGCCATAAACGTTGTTTTTAACACCGTCGTCGAAATAAGATTTGCCGACATACAGTTCTCGCTGACCATATTTATATCTGCCGTCACAGGCTCCGTATTAGGTTCGCTTTGCGGGTTTGTTTCGTGCTTTCTCGGCGACTTTTTGGGATATGTGTTTAACTCCTGGGGACTTATGTACATGCCATGGGTTGGACTCGCTACGGGAGTTACCGCTTTCCTTGCTGGGATAGTAGTTAATGGTTTTAACTTCAGATTCAAGGGATCCGACTATGTTAAGGCGGCGATTGTCTCGGTAATAACTTTCGTACTCTGCACGGTGCTTATAAACAGTACGGGATTTTATTTATATAACTATAAAATGGGCTTTTCGCAAGCGGTTATAGATTATGTAAAAAATACTTTCGGCGGAGAAGTAGGGTACTTCGGTTACGTCGCGTACAGATTGTTTTTTAAGGGGCAGATATTTAATTGTCTTGTAAATTACGCTCTGTTTATAGTCGCATTACCGCAAATTCTTAAAATAAAAATCTTCAAGGGCGTGCGTGAAGAGTCTGAAAAGACTGTCGGCGGCGCAGACAATGGTTAGAAACGGCAACGATTTTTAATACCTGTGTTGTCGAAACATGACCGTTATCCGATAAATAACAGGATAAAAACCTTTAACTGCAAATAATAATATTATGTATAAACTTAAAACGCGACGGAAAACTCCGTCGCGTTTTATCTTGCGGCGTTTTGCAGATTACTTCACGATAATATGCAAAAACTTTTTCAGGAACTTTCGATGAAAACAAAACCGACTGCCGGTTTTTCATAAAAAATTTTAAACTTTCGAAAAAAGTCTTGATTTGTGATAGCGTTTAGTATATAATTAAAATAATCGTTTATTTAATAAAATTAAAATCAAAAAAACGAAGGGTAAATAATTTGCGCGCGGCAAATTAAAGGAGGGCTTTAAATGGTTTTTGTGTACATACTTTGCGGAATTTTAGGGGTTATCCTTGTTCTTTTGTCGACGGTACTGATAAGAGCCGCTGTGTTCAAACCGAAAAACAACATAAAAGTTTCCGACGATGCGGTAGAGTTTGACCGCGACAGGTCGGTTGAAAACTTACAAAAACTTATCACATTCAGAACGGTTTCCAACGTTGATCCCGAAAAGGAAGACAACGAAGAGTTTGAAAAGCTTGTAAACGAACTCCCGAAGCTCTATCCCGAAGTTTTTAAAATCTGCGAGTTCAAAAGATTCGACGGCAGGGCTCTTTTATTTAAATGGAAGGGAAGAACCGAAGGCGATCCGTCCGTTCTTATGGCGCACTACGACGTTGTACCGGTCGACGAGTCCGCGTGGGAAGAACCGCCGTTTGACGGGGTAATAAAAGACGGCTACCTTTGGGGCAGGGGCGCGATCGATACGAAGGTTACTTTTAACGCAACCTTAACCGCCGCAAACGAACTGATGAAAACGGGATTCGTTCCCGAAAAGGATATTTATATGGCGTTTTCCGGCGGGGAAGAGGTAGCAGGTCCCGGCGCCGGAAATATAGTTGATTATTTTGAAAAGTCCGGCATAAGTCCTTCTCTCGTAATAGACGAAGGCGGCGCGGTTGTAGAAGACGTTTTCCCGGGAGTTAAAGAAAAATGCGGTCTTGTCGGTATAGCCGAAAAGGGCATGATAAACGTTACTTATACGGCAAAGTCGGAGGGAGGACACGCTTCCGCGCCCAAGCCGCATACGCCGATAGTAACGCTTTCGAAGGCGTGCGCAAAGGTTGAAAATCATCCTTTCGGGTTCCATCTTACAAAACCCGTTGCCGAAATGTTCGATACGCTCGGCAGACGTTCGACCTTTGCTTACAGAATGATTTTCGCCAACTTATGGCTTTTTAAAGGAGTTCTCGATAAACTTTGCGTAAAGTCCGGCGGCGAACTCAACGCTCTCGTCCGAACAACGGTAGCGTTTACCAAGATGAAGGGCAGCGACGCATTCAACGTCATTCCGACCGAAGCGAAGATGCTTTCGAACATAAGGCTCAACCCCGAAGACAGCATACAATCTGCTATCGGATATCTTAATAAAGTAATCGGAGATGAAACCGTAAACGTTGCGGTTGACGGTAACGGCATGGAACCGACTATCGTTTCGGACATAGATTGCGACGGTTATAAAAAAGTCGCTTCGGCAGTCGCTTCCACGTGGAAGGGAACCGTCGTCGCGCCATATCTGATGGTTCAGGGTTCGGACAGTCGCAGATACCAGCGCATAACCGATAAAATTTACAGATTTTCCGCTGTGGAATTAAGTAAAGAAGAGCGTTCAACCATACACGGCAATAACGAAAGAATAAAAATCGAAACGGTTAAAAAGTCGGTCGAGTTTTATATACGACTTATTAAGTCCTGCTGAATCCGGCTTTAACTGCGGATAAATCGTCAGTAGCGAGCAAAAAATACAGGTAAAAATATCCGGTTTTTTACGGATATTATATTTTCACTTTCCTTTTGAAAAGAACGGCGGAGTAAAATCCGTCGTTCTTTTAGATATAATGAATTTTCGTTAAGGTAAAAAAGTTTTAATGTTCAGCGTAACGGTTTTCACCGTTTGATCTTATTTTTGCGTTGCCGTTTCGCTTGTTTTTTGTTTTACGCTCAGACAATTTATTTTTGATTACGCTAAAAAAATCTTTTATATTCACGAGACCGAATACAACGAAGAACAGTCCGTCGAATATTACAAGAAGACACGAGCATAATACTGCCGTCAAAATACCGCCGAGGTACTTGATAAGAAGAGATTTGAGTAAAAAGCCGAGTGCGGAAGTCGGTATCAGAAAGATAAGCGAGTAAAAAGCGAACCCGCCGAATTTAAGCTTCACGCCCGTCTTTTTTCTGATTAAAAACAGATTGACCGCAGTATTTGTTCCGAATACGAGAACGTAGCACAAAACAAGTGAATTTGCACCCATAACCGCAGGTAAAAACCAGATAGATACGAGCATCAGAGCGGTGCTTGTCAAAAAAGAAAAAAATGTTGAAAGTTCTTCGCCTACCGAGTTAAGCATGCTCGTGGTTAAGCTGTTCACGCACAGAAGCACCGTGAGAATCGCCGCTCGCGAAGTAAATAATCCTCCGCCTTGCGAGCCGAAGATCAATAATCCGATTTCTTCGCCGAAGCATAAAAACACAGGTACGCACAGCGACGATAAAAACACAGTTACGTTCAGAGCCTTTTCTATATCGCTCTTCAGCGCGGCTTCGTCTTTTTTATAAAAACTTTCGGCAATTTTCGGGATAAGCACGATCGTAAACGGTCCTGTTATCGACATCGGCGCGGAAAGAAGCGGCATAGCCATTCCGAAAAACGCTCCGTACGCGGCGGTCGCTTCCGCTTTTCCGAACCCCGCGGCGATGAGTCGTAAAGGGAACACGACTGAAACGATCGAAGACACGAGACTGCCCGCGCTTCTTACGGCGGTTACGGGGAGACTGCTTTTAAAAAGCGGTTTCAATTCCCGCCTGGGATTTTTTATTTTGCCTTTGCGGTAAATGTAAAACGCCGTTCCCAAAGAAAATGAAACTATGTAAGACGCGCCGACCGCGATTATGGCGTACTTTGCTCCCGTAAAAGGATCCGAAGCCGTAAATATAAGCGCGACGCCGACCGCGATCATAACCGCTTCTTCGATAAGTTCTATAACGCTGTACGGCAAAAAATCGTTATTGCCCCAAAAAATTCCCCTCAAGACAGAATAAAGCGAGTTGAGCGCGAGTACGGGTATAATAAGACTGAAAAGAGGCAGACACCTTTCGTCTGCGAATAAAAAACCGAAAAGCGACGGGAAAAGCAGAACCGTTATCGTCACGGGAACGGTGAATACTATCGAACTTAAAAATCCCGCAGTCGAAACCCCGTCTATGCGGTTGCCTTTGCCTTCCGAACGATATTTTGTGATAAGTCGCGATACGGTAGCCGGTATTCCGGAGCAAGAAAGAGTCATTAAAAGAGCAAATACCGAGAGAGCTATCTGATAAAGCCCCAAACCTTCGCTTCCGATCGTGCGGGAAAGATAAATGCGATATAAAAAACCTAAAAATTTTTCGGCGAGAGAAAAAACAGTTACAACCGCCGTCGTCTTGAATAGTCCGTCCATAGTTTAATATTATTATAAAAGGACATGTTTTATGAAGGTTAATTTATAAAATCGTTCTCGGTTCGGAGTATATAACGGGCGATGTAATCCGACTGTTTTGGACTTATCGCGGTAAATTTTATATACACCTGTGTTGCCGAAAGGTAACCAAAACGTAAAATTTATCAGGGGAGCGTAAGAAAGATACCTGTATCTTTGAAACCGTACCGATACAAGACTGAGATGCCGAACGATAGCTGTTGTAAAAATAACCGGCCCTTTTTCCGTAAAGCCGCCGTAATGCTGTAATATAATATTAGAATATATATAATATAAAAAAACCTATTAAAAAAGAAAATATTATTTTATAAAATTAAGTTAAAAACGGACGGGTAAAGGAGAAGAGCGGATAAATAAAAGGGGAAGTAGCCAATGGCGGTAAAATTGCTTCCGCTCCGCAATACTGCATAAAAGCCGAAAAATTTCGGCAAAATTTCAGCTGCAAAGTTTTATCGGGATAGATGCGAAAACGACGAGATTTTGTCACTTTATGATAAAAAAGTAACACCGCACAAAAATGTGTAGCTAAAATATATAAAATAAACTTAATTTATATGTACAAATTGCACAAATGACTTGGACAAAAATGCCAAAAGTATTTTTTTACAAAAAGTTTTTCGAAAAAAAATTTGTCATATAGGCTTTACGGTGGTAAAATGAAGGTATCTTTTTTATGGAGGTTCTTTATGAACAAGTTTTTGAAATTCCTCGGTTTCGACGGAACGAAAACAACCGTAAAGACTGAAATCATCGCAGGCGTAACAACCTTCATGACGATGGTTTACATTCTTATGGTTAACGCGGGCATGTTCTCAGCTATTCCCGGACTTAGTTATGGTGCAGCTTACATAGCGACTGCTATCGGCGCAATCGTCGGAACGCTTTTAATGGCATTCCTTGCTAAAATGCCTTTGGCTCAGGCTCCCGGCATGGGCGTAAACGCTTTCATCGTTTACACTTTGGTTATATTTGGTGGACAGGGTATATCTTATGCAAATGCAATGATGTTCACTCTTCTTGACGGTGCTATCTTCGTTATCCTTACCGTAACCGGATTAAGAAAGCAGATCTTCGAAGCTATTCCCGTTTCCGTAAGACACGCTATTACCGTAGGTATCGGCTTATTTATCGCTTTCATCGGTATGCAGAACGCTGGAATCATTGTTAACAACGATTCCACTCTCGTAACCTTCGTATCGTTCAACCTTCTCGCTAAAAACAAAAGCTTAATGAGTATGTTGACGGCCGCTGTAGCTATATTCGGCGTTATGCTTATAGCTGTTCTCGAACACAAAAAGGTTAAAGGCGGCATCCTTTGGGGTATCCTCGGATCGACCGTTCTTTACTACATCGCTTTAGGTCTCGGCGTTGCCGCAGGCAGCGAATCTTGTAAAGCAGTGTTTGAGGGAATTTCTTTCTCTAACCCGTTCGCCGCTTTTGGTGACTGGGGTAAACAGGCAGTAGGTAAGGTATTTACCGAAGGCTTCAACTTCTCGGGTTATACCGGAACGACCGGCGGTCTTATCCTTCTTATTGCTACCACCGCTCTTTCGCTCTGCATGATCGATATGTTCGATACCATCGGAACTTTATACGGAGCATGCGCTAAGGGTAACCTTCTTGATGAAAACGGCGTTCCCCTTAACATGAACAAATGTATGCTTGCCGACGCTATCGCTACATGCGTAGGCGCTATCGGCGGTACTTCCACCGTTACCACTTTCGTTGAATCGACCTCGGGCGTTGCTGCCGGCGGCAAATCCGGTCTTACCGCACTTGTTACTGCTTGCTGCTTCATCTTAGCAATGTTCTTAAGCCCCATCGCTCAGCTCGTTCCGTCCTGTGCTACGGCTGCGGCTCTTATCTGGGTAGGCGTTCTTATGATGAACTCCGTTGTTAAGATTGATTGGAACAGCCCCATCGAAGCTGTTGTTGGTTTCTTCACCTTCATCGTAATGATTCTCGGCTACTCGATCTCCAAAGGTATCGGTATGGGTATCCTCGTATACATCTTCCTTAACCTTTGCACCGGCAAAGTAAAAGATATCAAAGTTTCCACCTGGGTTATCGGCGTTATCTACCTTGCTACCTTCCTTTTGACCTGATAGTTAAAAGACTTAAATTGAATAAAAAGGGTCGCGGCTCATAGCATGCGATCCTTTTTTAACGCCTTAATATAAAAAAGCGACGCCTTATATCTGCGTCGCTTTTATCATATTAAAGTAATTTTGTTTTAGTATCCGATTAAAATTTTAATACGTTGTTGTTTTTGTAGGTGGTGAACCTTATCGTATAGCCGTTCGTTTCAATGGGATCGGAAGCGTAAACGCAGTCAAAGTTTTGGCTTTTATCGAGGTTCTCGTAAAAAACTTCGGCTTCGCCGTCGGCATCTACTTTGGTAACGTAAATTTCTCCGCAATAGGGGAGCATGGTCTTATAAAACATTGCGCCGCCGATTACGAATACGTCTTCGCCGTCATATCCTTTAAGTTTGTCCGAAAGCTCTTTTAAGCTGTGTACGATAACGCAATCGTCTCTTTCAACAGAGTCGGGGGCGAGAACGATATTGGTTCTGTTTTTAAGAGGCTTCGATCCCGGAAAGGATAAAAGAGTATTGTAACCCATACAGCATACTTTGCCGGAAGTTGTGGTTCTGAAAAATTTCATGTCTTCGGGGATAGAGAACAAAAGTCCGTTCTTTTTGCCGATACCCCAGTTTTCGTCTACGGCAACTATAGCTTTTATCATATGGCAACCTCTATTTTTTCTTCGAGTTTGGTGAATTCGTATCCTTCGAGCTTAAAGTCGTCTACGGTAAAGTCGTAAAAGTTCTTTATATCGGGATTGATCCAAAATTTGGGAGCGGGATACTTCGGGTTCTTGAGTATCTTTTCGACTAAAGGAATATGTCTGTCGTAAATGTGCGCGTCCGCTATGACGTGGACGAGTTCGCCGACTTTCAAGCCGGAAACCTGCGCGAACATATGCATTAAAACTGCGTACTGGACTACGTTCCAGTTGTTTGCGGTCAGAACGTCGTTGCTTCTCTGGTTAAGTATTCCGTTCAGAGTGTCGCCCGTTACGTTGAAGGTCATCGAATAAGCGCAGGGGTAAAGGTTCATCTCGTGAAGATCCTGATGGACGTAAATGTTCGTCATTATTCTTCTCGAAGCGGGATTGTTTTTAAGATCGTATAAAGCCCTGTCTACCTGATCGAATTCGCCTTCGGGATAAACGTGCTTTACACCGAGCTGATAGCCGTACGCTTTGCCGATGGAACCGGTTTCGTCCGCCCAGCTGTCCCATATGTGACTGTTAAGGTCATGCACGTTGTTGGACTTTTTTTGCCAGATCCATAAAATTTCGTCTACGGCGGATTTGAAAGCCGTACGGCGGAGAGTAATTATCGGGAATTCTTTCGATAAATCGTATCTGTTGACTATGCAGAATTTTTTAATAGTGTGCGCGGGCGTTCCGTCTTCCCAATGGGGGCGGACCTTTGAGTTTGTGTCCCACGTTCCTTGATCCAGAATTTCCCTGCAGGTTGAAATGAATATATCGTCGGCTATGCTCATTTGTGCTCCTTATGCGTTTTGTTAAAACGCGTCTTTTGTCTGTTTTTTCCAGCGGTTTGCTATAAATTTGAGTTTAACGTTTTCCGGGACGAATTTCATAAGAGTGTATAAAGATTTGTTCCAGAATCCGGGTATTACGAGTTTTTTGTTTTTGCGAACGCCTTTTACGGATTTATTAACCACAAAGTCGGGCGTCTTTGCCGAAATTTTGCCCCAAAGTCCCTGTCCTTTTATATCGTCGCATATGTCGGGACGGGTGTAAACTCCGCCCGGGAGAACCGTTGTTACGTTTACTTTGCCTTTGAGTTCAACTCTTAACGACTTGAAAAAGTTCGTAAGACAAGCTTTCGTCGCCGAGTAAAGCTGAAAGTAAGGCATGGGCGAAACGCCCGAAAGCGAAGATACGGTTATTATTTCGGGCAAGTTCCTTTTCTTTCCGCTTGTTGTATTACCGGCATTTTTTCGGTTGGCTTTTGTATTACCTGTATCGCCGAAGTCTAACCTTTCCAAAAACATATGTGTTAAAGAAATCGTCGCTTCGACGTTTACGCGAATCTGGAAAATCACCTTATCGTCCGTGTAGCTTAAAAAGGCTTTCTGAATATCTGCTCCCGCAACGTTCACGAGACGGGTTACCGATATTTCATTGTTATCGGCATAAGTGAAAAGATTGTCGCGACTCTGTCTGTTTGTAAGATCCGCCGGGAGATATTTAACCGAAATCGAATCGTTAAGCATTAAAAGCTCTTCTTTTAATGCGGCAAGTTTTTCTTCCGACCGTCCTGTGATAAAAAGGTTACATCCTTCCTTTGCGTAATAGCGGCAAAAAGCCTTGCCTATTCCGCCGGTCGCGCCCGTTATAAAGGTGTATTCCATAATTATTTTGCGAGTAAAAGCTTGCTTGTAACGCCTTTAAGCATGCCGAGTTTTCCGGAAAGCGCATTAAGAACTTCCTGCGGGGCGTCGAGAATAACGCTTATCACGCTCAAATTTCTTTCTTTTTGGGGGATTCCCATTCTGCCGTTTATGTATTTTGCGTTTTCATGCAAAAGTTCGTTGATTTTTACGGTGCTTTCGGGATCCTTTACGACTATCGCGAGTATTGCGAGAACGTTCATTTTATATTCTCCGATGTTAAAGTTTAAGAGAATGCGATATCAGATATTCTCTTAAATTATATTTTACCATATTTTATTTTATATTTCAATAGTTCACAGATTAAAAGGTATCTCGCGCGGAGTTATTTTTACGAATTTCCTTTCGTCAGATAATTGTCCCGAATGTTTCGGGAGAGATGACCGTTTTTAATTTTTCAAGCGCACGCTTTTCTATTCTCGAAACGTACGAGCGTGAAATTTTGAGTATCTTCGCGACTTCTCTCTGTACAAAACACCTGCCGTTATACAGTCCGTATCTTAAACAGATTACGGTGAATTCCCGCTTGTTAAGGACTTTCCGCATTTTTCCCAAGATGGACGTTCTGAGCATCATATTGTCGGCGTTTTTGAATACCGAGTCTTCGTCTTCGGTCAAAACGTCGATGATTTTCAGCGTGTTCCCGTCCTTATCGGTACCGACTTCGGAATCTAACGAGATTGTTCCGCGGTGCTTTTTATCGGAACGTATCAGCATCAGAATTTCGTTCTCGATACAGCGACCGGCGAAAGTCGCGAGTCGCACGTTTTTATCGAGGGAATAGGTGTTTATCGCCTTCGCAAGACCGAGACTGCCTACGGATAAAAGATCGTCCGTTTCCGCCGCACCCTTATACTTTTTTACGACGTGGGCGACAAGGCGCATGTTGTGTTCGAGAAGCTTTTCCTTGGCGGCTTTGTCGCCTGCTTTCGCTTTCAGTATAAGTTCTTTTTCTTCTTTTTCCGAGAGAGGCTTTTTAAAAGAACTGCCGGTCAGTACCGATCCGGTAAAAAATATTATCTTGCTTAAAAAGTATAAAAGTTTTTCTAACATTTTTGCTCCTTATAAGTAGTTAAAAATTTTGCAACCCGAAATTTTTGCGTTGCGGTTTATTAAAACTTATGAAAAAGAACGCCGTTTTATATCGGATTTTGTCGTGAAAACTTTTTTATGCCGAAATAACGTGCAGTAGTAAAAGAGCTTTACTTTTTTGCCGTAAAATCGTAAAATTATGGTATGACAAGAGAAAATAACAAAAAAAACGAAATAAAAGACAAAACCGTGAAATATTTTGCGGTATTCGATCTCGACGGAACCATTCTGAATACGGCCGAAGATCTTGCCGACGCAGTGAACTACGGTCTTAAAAGAAACGGGCTTGAAACGTATTCTACCGAAGAAGTTTTAAAAATGGTCGGCAACGGGGTGAAAAATCTCGTTTTAAGAGCTATCGGCGATAAGAAAGAACTGTTTGACGCATGCTTCAAGGACTTTAAAGAATATTATTCCGCTCATTATGCGGTAAAAACTTATGCTTATAATGGTGTTAAGGAAGCGCTTTTATCGCTTAAAAACAGCGGTGTTACATTAGGCGTTTTATCGAATAAATACGACGCTGCAGTGAAAGACCTTGCCGAAATTTATTACGGAGGTATTTTCGATTTTGTTTCCGGCGAGAAAGAAGGAACGCCGCGTAAACCCGATCCGACTTCTCTTAACGATATGATAAGACTTTGCGGAGCCGAAAAGAAACATACCGTATATATAGGCGATTCGGACGTAGACGTAAAAACGGCGGATAACGCCGGGGTAAAGTGCGTTTCGGTTACGTGGGGTTTCAGAAGCAAAAACTTTATAAAAGAAAACGGCGGTTACGACTTTGCCGATACGCCGGAAGAAATGGCAGCAAAAATCAAAGCAGATTCCGGACTATGATAAAAATTTCAGGACTATGATGAAAGTTCCGAAAAGAGCGATAACTTAAAAACGGAAAAAAAGACCTTTGTAAAAGGTCTTTTTTGGTTTTAAATTAAATATGTTATTATCGTAAAACGAGAATTATAAAAGGGGAATGGTCGCAAGGTAAACCACGTCCGGTCTGTTAGCCGCGTCGCCTTCCGCAAGAACGAAGCCTTTTTTATAGATTTCGCCGCCGGCTTTTATAACGAGATCTTCAAGTCCGAGAAGAGAAGCTCCCGTAGAAACTACGTCGTCGACTATGCCGACTTTTTTGCCCTTTATAAGGTCCATATCGTGTTTGCTTAAATAAAGTCTCTGTTCTTTGCCGGTCGTTATCGAAGAACCGTACGCAACGTCGATGCCGTCCTGCATGTATAATTTTTTGGATTTTCTCGCAACGGCGTAGAAGGGCATGCCGAGTTCTCTCGCGGTAACGTGAGTGAGCTGAAGACCTTTCGATTCCGCCGTAATCAAAACGTCGCAGCCGGTCATGAGTTTAGCAAGTTCTTTGCCGCAATGTTCGGTAAGAACCTGATTGCCGTGAAGGTTGAAAAATGCGATGTTGATTCCGCTGGGAAGGGGAAGTATGGGAAGTTCCGCTTCCATACCTTTGATGTTGACTTTGAAAACTTTATCCGACATGGTAAATCCTCCGTTTGTCGTTTATTGTCATATGTTGTTCCGTATCGAAACACCATAATATTTTAGCACACTTTATTGTATTTTGCAATACATAATGCAGAAAGAAACGACATAATTTTAAATATATTCCGTCCCTCGTCAGCATTTTTATATTTTTATATAATGCTCGGACAGAAGGCGGCGGATAAAAAACTTTTGGGGGAAATATGGATTTTATATCGGAAAAAAGGGAAGAAGTATTAAAAAAGTTTTCTTCCTTTCCCGACGGCATAGACGAACAAAAAGTTTTAAAGTCGCGCGAATCGTTCGGCGAAAACGTTCTCGAAAAACCTAAAAAAAAGAGTTTTATAAAAAGGCTTTTGTCCGCTTTGTCCGAGCCTATGATGCTTATACTTCTCGTATCTGCGGCGATAACGCTCGGGATAAATCTCGGCAAGTATTTTAAATGCGGCGAAGCCGATTTTTCGGAATTTTTCGGAATAATTTTTGCAGTGGGGCTTTCGGTTTCGATAACCCTTATCATGGAAAGCAGTTCTCAAAAAGCCTTCGATGCGCTTAAAAAGTCTTATCGGAATGTTTTCGTCAAGGTCAGAAGAAACGGTAAAATTTTAAAAATACCGCAGTCCGAAATTGTCTGCGGCGACATAGTTATAATTTCATCCGGAGATAAGGTGACGGCCGACGGAAGACTGCTAAAATCCGATTCGCTGTCGCTCGACGAATCGGCGCTTACGGGGGAAAGTTCTCCCGTACAAAAGGACGCTGAAGCCGTTCTTAACGAAAACGTACATATAGCGGAAGCGAAAAATTATGTATTTTCCGGAACTTTCGTTTCGGGCGGCAGCGGCGAATATGTGGTTACCGCCGTCGGAGCGAATGCCGAAATAGGAAAAATAGCGAAAGAAATCGGCAAAGAGCGTGAAGAAAAAACACCGCTCTCCGAGAAGCTGAATTCGCTTTCCAAAACGGTTTCGCTTATAGGCGTGATAGTGTCGGCGTGCATATTTATAGCGGAAGCGATAAAACTCGCCGTTTCGGGAGAATTTACCTTTTCCGCCGTGCAGGAAATTTTCGTTTCGTGCATAGTTTTAATTGTCGCCGCCGTGCCGGAAGGTTTGCCGACGATAGTCGCCGTTTCGCTCGCTCTCAATATGATAAAGCTCTCGGGCGAAAAGGTTCTTATAAAAAAACTCGTTGCGACCGAAACAACAGGCATGGTGAGCGTGATATGTTCGGATAAAACGGGAACTCTCACCGAGAATAAGATGAAGGTCGTAAAAATCTGTACGACGACGTTTTGCAAAAACGCCGAAGAAGTAAAAAGCGATATATTGTACGAAAATTTTTGCATAAATTCGACTGCCGATCTTATTCCGGGCATCGGCTCCGAAATCGGTACCGAAGCCGCCCTTTTAACTCATTATCGCGACGTTACAAAAAAAGATTATAAAGTTTTAAGAAACAAATACGGTAAGGTTTCGACGATACCGTTCTCGTCGAAAACGAAGTATATGATGACCGCGGTAAGAACGGACGGCGGCGAAAGAAGATACCTTAAAGGCGCGCCGGAAGTTATTCTTACCCACTGCGATCTGACGGATTACGAGCTTAAAGCCGTAAAGAAAAATATGGAAGAGTACGAAAAGGTTTCTTACCGTATTCTTGCCTTTGCCCATCTCGATATTACCGAAACGGAAGATGCTGCGTACAAAAACAAAAAAGAGTTAAAGTACGTTTTCGACGGGTTTGCGGTTATTGCGGATAAGATACGTAAGGAAGTATTTTCTGCGGTGGAAACGGCTAAAAAAAGCGGCGTGGACGTAAAAATGCTCACGGGCGACAATATCGTCACGGCGAAAGCTGTCGCGAAGCAGCTGAAAATAATAACTTCGGAAAGTCAGGCGGTGACCGGCGCGGATATAGAAAGGCTCTCTGACAAGGAGCTTAAAGAAGCGATAAAAGATATAAAAGTCATCGCGAGAAGTACTCCTTCCGTGAAACTTCGGGTGGTAAAGGCGTTAAAAGAGCTCGGCGAAGTAGTTGCGGTAACAGGCGACGGTATAAACGACGCGCCGGCAATACGGCATGCGGACGTCGGCATTGCGATGGGCGTTTCGGGATCCGAAATAACCAAAGAAGCCGCCGAAGCCGTGCTTTTGAACGACAGTTTCGAAGGCGTCATAAAAGCGATAGAATTCGGCAGGACGGTACATAAAAACATCAAACGGTTTATAATGTTTCAGCTTTCGGTAAACGTTTCGGCTCTTATATTCGTTGCGGCTTCGTGCTTGTTCGGACTGAATATGCCGTTCAGCGCGCTGGAGCTGTTGTTTATAAACGTAATTATGGACGGACCGCCCGCGATAACGCTTGGACTTTATAAGCCGGACAAAGACATAATGGAAAAACCGCCCGTAAAGAGAAACGCAAAACTCATAGACAAAAGCATGTGGATAAGGATAATTCTGCACGGCGTGTATATGGCGGCGGTAACTCTTTTTGAGTACAGGTTCAATTTTCTCAAAGTTCCCGAAAAAGAAATAACCGCTTGCGTTTTCGTGCTGTTCACTGCGTTTCAGCTGTTCAACGCATTCAACGCCAAGGAACTCGGAAGAACGAGCGTTTTTAAAACCCACGGAAATTATCTGATGCCGGTAACGTTTTTTATAACCTTTCTGGTACTTGTTTTTGCGGTTACGTTTATTCCGTCGGGCTTCGGAATATGTCCGATGTCCTTTATAAGCTGGGTAAAAACGGTAGCGACGGGATTTTCGATAATCATTATATCCGAAGTATCGAAGCTCGTTCCGATAAGACGCATCGGAAAATCGAAAAAGGCTTTCCGCAAAATTACGGCGGTAAAATAAATAATTATTATTTTAATAGGCAAAATATCTTAAAATGATCAGAATATCCGAAAAACTTTCGAACTTAAATTTTTTAGAATATATAAAAAGCACGCTTTCGGAAGCGTTCAGTATGACTTGTATCGCCGAAATCGTGTCGTCCGACAGCGAAAGATGTTATCTTACCGTGAACGAAAAACCTATGTATACGTCTCTCGTAATCGGCGAAATATTATCTAAAATAGCGGACGTCATAACGATAGGCTATAAGTATTCGTTTTTATCGAAAATGGTAAAATGCTCCGGGCTGAAGCTCTCGGAAAACGAATTGTTTTTAACCGGAGTAATCGCCGCGGATTATCCGGACGACAAAGAGTACGTATTAAAAAAGCTCGAAGGTTTTACGGACGTCGCAATAGACGGCTTTTATAATTTCAGGATAAAAAATCTCAGAAAAAAGTGGGAAGAAGTCTCCGCTATGCTTCCGAAAACTTTCGAAAAGGAAGATCTTACCGAATTTTTTTCTTACATGCAGGCGGAGTCGGATAAAAAAGTATATCTCGATAAAAATTCGCTTTACGACGAACATTTCAAAAAACTCGACTTATCTACGCTTTTATCGGCGGAAGGCGACATTATAAAAGAGATTATTTTATCGAATCCCGCCGAAATCATAGTTAAAAGAAATTCGTTCTGCGGCGAAACCGAACTATCCGGAATAAAAGAATATTACGGCAAATGCGTAAGATTTGCTTAAAAATTCAATGAAGCGGATAAAAACCGCGAGACGCTTAAAAAATATCCGATACGCATCAAAAAAATTTTGACCACTATATCTTGGGTAGAGGTAAAATAAAAAAAATTTCTCTTGACTTTTTTCTTATAAATAAGTAGTATTTATAAGCCGCTTAAACGCGGAAAGGAAAAAGTTAAATGATCGTAACGCTTGAAAGAGGGGTAAAAAAAGAATTGACGAGCGGTCTTACCGCAGCCGAAGTTCTTCATAAAGCGTACCTGTATCCGGACGGAACCGAAGGCAGATACGATAAAACCGCCGTCGCCGTAAACATCGGCGGCGATATTTTACCGCTTTCATTTAAAATAGACGATGATTGCGAACTTTTGCCCGTAACGTTAAAAGACGAAGCAGGCATGAAGGTTTACCGCCATACGCTTTCGCATATTTTAGCGCACGCGGTGAAAACCATTTTCCCGACGAGTAAGTGCGCCGGCGGCGACGATACCGAAAACGGGTTTTATTACGATTTCGATTTCAACACGCCGATAAACGAAGACGATCTTGTAAAAATAGAAAACGAAATGCTTGCGGTTATACGAGCGGATCTTCCTATCGAGAGATTTATGCTTTCTGAGGAAGAAGCAGTTACCCTGATGCGTAACTTTTCGGAACCGTACGTTACGCAGAAAATAGAAGAGTGCGGAAAAGAATACGTTTCGTTTTACAAGCAGGGCGATTTTATAGACGCATGCCTTAACGTTCATCTTCCGTCCACGGGCAGAATAAAAGCCTTTAAGCTGACGGGAATATCGGGCGCGTACTGGAACGGAAAAGCGACGAACAAAATGCTTACGAGAATTTCGGGCGTGGCGTTCGAAAAAAGGTCCGAACTTGAAAGCTTTTTGAAAAGTCTCGAAACGGCTAAAACGATTCAGCATAACGTTTCGGGAAGACGTCTCGGCTATTTTACAGACATTCCGGGAGCGGGAAGAGGACTCCCCGTGATACTCCCGAAGGGCGCGATGGCGATAAGAGAGATGAAACGCTTTGTCGAAGACGAAGAATTCAAACGCGGATTCGTTCCCGTTCTTACCCCCGTCATGGCAAAGGCGGAATATCTTAAATCGAGCGGAAAAATAAGCGACCGCTTTACCGTCGGCGACGACAGAAAGGCTAAAGATGCTTACGCGCTTAAAAGCAACGCTTCGCCGTTTGTTTTTTCGGCTTTTACCGAAAGACAGAGAAGCTATCGCGAACTCCCGTTCAGGATTTCCGAAACGGCGACGGTATTCAAAAACGTTCCGTGCGGAAAGGCTCACGGGCTTACCGTTTTAAGACAGCTTACCGCGAGCGAAGAATATATAATATTTAAAAATTCCGATGCCGAAAGGGTAGTGGGCGAGTCGCTGGACTTTATAAGAACGGTTTTAAGAGAGCTGCGTTTAGACGACGCATGCGTTACCGTCTCCAGTCTCGGCGAAGGCAGACGGCAGAGATATTACGGAACTTCGAAGGACTGGAACGCGGCTACCGCTTTATATAAAAAAGTTCTGACAGAGAGGGGAATAAACTTTACGGACGATATCGAATCGACTTCGCCTTTCGGACCGGGAATAGACTTTTTCGTAAAAGACGTTTTCGGCAAAAAGGTGTTCCTGTCGTTTTTGAGATACGATTTCGGCTCGGCTAAAAAGTTGAAGCTCGGCTTTGTTGATTCGGACGGCGAAAAAAAGACTCCGTCTGTTATATATATGAGCGCAGCGGGTTGTTACGAAAGGGTTCTCGCGATGCTTATCGAAAAAAACGAAGGCGTTCTGCCCGTAAGATTCGCGCCCGTTCAGGTTAAAGTTTTAAGCGTTTCGGACAAGGTTTCGGACTATGCGGAAACGGTGAAGAATAAGTTTTTAAGTCTCGGCGTCAGGGCTGCGATCGACAATTCTTCGTCAAAGCTCTCGAAAAAGCTAAAAAACGCTTACGGCGACCCCGTTCCTTTTATTGCAGTAGTAGGCGAAACGGAAGAAAAATCCAGAATCGTTTCGCTTAAAAAACTCTGTTTTAAGGGAGAAGAAGAAATAACCGAAGAATTACCCGTCGAAAGTGCGGCGGAGCTTATACTGCGTTCCTAAAATAATGAATACAAAAAAGCCGCGCTTAAACGCGGCTTTTTAAGTGAAAATTTTTAGTCGGACGGTAAATGTGTATAAAAACTTCGTAAAAGTTTCAGGATATTAAACAATTTTCAGGTTTTTTAATATAATAAACGGGGTTATTGCGGCGGTAGCGTAATAACCGAAAAATAAAGCCGCATTTTTAAACTTAAAAATGACGGAATAAATCTTGATAATTTTACTTTATTATAGTAAAATATAATAATAAGTATAATATAAGGGGAGTTTGCCGTTATGTTTTACAGTCGGCAAAAAGGAGAAAACGGTGAATTTTTCTTCGTTTAATTATACTTACGGAAGAGAAATCACTACATATAAGCTTGGCGGAAGATTAAGAGCTTTTTCGCCCGAAAACGAATACGAACTTATAGAAGCGGTCGATTTTTTAAAAAAGACCGGAAATGATTTTACTGTAGTCGGCGGCGGGAGCAAAATTTTATTTCCGGACGAAGACACGGACAGATTTATAATAAAAACCGACAAGCTCAAAGGTATTTTTATAAAGGGTAACAAAGTAACGTTCGGCGCAGGAGTAACCGTACCCGAGGCGATAAGATTTTGTCTTTACAACGGACTTACGGGAATAGAGTATCTTGTAAAAATACCAGCGCATATGGGCGGCGTCGCGGCGATGAACGCAGGCGTTTCCGGCAAAAACTTTTCGGATACCGTAAAGTATGTCACAGTGTTAAGAAACGGCGTCGTTACGGCTGTATTCCCTGAAAAAAGTTGTTATCGGGAACCTTTTATATTGGACGGCGACGTAGTGTTAAATGCGACCTGTATCGTTGAACCCGCACCGGAAAAGAAGATAAAAGAGAACCTTTTATACTATATAAACCGCAGAAAGAACCAACCTTTCGGGAGAAATTGCGGCAGCGTTTTCATAAACCCCGAAGGCGACTTTGCCGGCAGGCTTATCGAAGAAGCGGGACTTAAAGGAACAAGAATCGGCGGAGCATACGTTTCGGACAGACATGCGAATTTTATCGTTGCGGACGGCGTAAAGTCCGACGACGTGAAAAAGCTTATAGACGTTTGTTACGAAACCGTTTACGAAAGATTCGGAACAGAGCTTAAAAAAGAAGTTAAAATAATCGGAGACTGAAATGATTCTTACGGCAGATTATCATACACATACGACTTACAGCCACGGCAAAGGCAGCGTTATGGACAATGCCGAAGCCGCAAAAAAAGCAGGACTTAAGGAGATTGCAATAAGCGACCACGGGTTCGGACAGCTCGCTTTCGGATTGAAAAAGAAGGATCTCGACTCGCTTATAAAAGACTGCAAAAACGCGACCGAAGTAACGGGAGTTAAGACTCTCGTCGGAATTGAATCGAACTTTTTGTCGGACGGCGGCAAATGCGACTTAATAGAAGATTTATATGATAAATTCGACGTGTTTTTAGCGGGCGCGCATAAGTTCGTCGCGTACAAAACGGGTACGTTCTTCAAATATTTCGTACCGACTTTATTTGACGGAACATTTAAAATAAAGCCTTCGAAAGGTCTTATAAAAGAAACGACCGGAATGTATATAAACGTTATAAAGAACAATCCAGTGGACGCAATAACGCACCTTAACTTCTGCTGTTTTGCCGACGCATACGAAGTGGCGAAAGCAGCCGCCGATTACGGCACTTATATTGAAATAAACGCTAAAAAAATCCATTTATCGGAAGAAGAACTCGAAAAGATTTTAAAAACAGACGCAAGATTTATTCTCTCTTCGGACGCGCACACGCCTGGCAGAGTGGGAGAAGTAAGTCTTGCTCTTAAAGTAGCCGAAGCCGCCGGCGTACCTGCGGACAGAATAGACAACGTCGACGGAAGAACTCCGAACTTCAGATTCGCTGCTTTCAAGAGTGCGGCGGGCAGATCTTAAAAAAATCCGGACAAGCAATCAAGGCGGAAAATTATGAATTTTACCGAAACAATAAAAGACGAAATAATTAAAAAAAATTCCGGGCAAAAGTGCTGCAAAAAGGCGTTTTTGGCGGGTTTTATAAGATCAACGGGTTCGATAGTGAGATCGGGCGGGAATTACGGTTTCATGTGTTCGACCGAAACACCTTCCGCCGCGGAATACGCCGCAAGGCTTATAAAAGCTCTGTATGGTTACGAAGGGGCGGAAATTTTCGCATCCGAAGACAAGCTCAACAAAAAAACGAGAGTCGATCTCGAATGTATAGGAGATAAACCCGTCGAAATACTTTTCGATCTCGGAATAATCGCTTACGACGAAGAAGGAGCTTTCGAATTAAGGCTCAAATCTAACAGAGAGCTTCTGAAAAAAGAATGTTGCAAAAAAGCGTTTATAAAGGGAATGTTTTTAGGAAGCGGTCACTGCACCGTACCTAATAATTCTTCCGCTACGGGCTATCATCTCGAAGTCGTGTTCACTCACAACGTACCTGCATCGGATTTTGCGGAATATCTGGCGGAGTTCGGTATAATCGCAAAGACCATCGTAAGAAGAAGGTCTGTTGTCGTCTACATAAAGAGCGCGGAAGAAATCTCGGACTTTTTAGCGCTTATAGGTTGTCCTTCGGCGGTTCTCAAGCTTACCGAAAAGGTTGTCGAAAAGCAGCTTAATAACCGTATAAACCGTCAGAAGAATTGCGATCTCGCGAACGTAAACAAGCAGGTCGAAGCGCTTGAAAAATATTCGCAGGCGATAAACTTAATTGCGTCTACCGTGGGGCTGTTTTCGCTCTCGGAGGAATTGCGTTCGGCGGCGGAAGCCAGAATAAATTATCCGGACGATACGCTTTCGGAACTTGCCGAAAGGCTTAACGTATCGAAGAGCTGTTTAAACCACAGGTTGAGACGTCTCGTGGCGATTGCGGATGAATTATAATAAACCTGTGTTTCCGGAACATAACCAAAATATAAAATTATCCGTTCCGGAGCGATAGCATCATATCGCATGTATCGGCGAAACACTGCCATACATAGGGCGTACACAATGTTTTTCCGTCGGGAAACGTTACCATATTTATCAAAGGAAGAAAAAATGTCTGATTTCGTTCACTTACATCTGCATACCGAATACAGTCTTTTAGACGGCGCGGTAAGAATAAAAAAGATTTTCGGAGAATGCAAAAAAAGGGGTATGGATACCGTCGCGATAACCGACCACGGCAACATGTTCGGCACGCTTAAATTTGCCGAAGCCGCAAAGCAAGCCGGTATAAAGGCGATAATCGGTTGCGAAATGTATATCTGCGACGATTATAAAGATAAAACCGGAAAGCAGAATTACGACCACATAATTCTTCTTTGCAAAAATAAAACGGGCTATAAAAACCTTATAAAACTTGATTCGATAGCTTACGTAGACGGATTTTACTATAAACCGAGAATAGATTATAAAACTCTCGCCGAACACAGCGAAGGTCTTATATGTCTTTCGGCGTGTCTTGCGGGCAGAGTGCAGAAGCGTCTCGTGCAGAACGATTACGAAGGAGCGAAGGAAACAGCTCTCTTTTTAAAAAGCGTGTTTAAGGACGACTTTTATCTTGAGATTCAGGACCACGGACTTGCCGATCAGAAGAGAATAAACCCGAGTCTTATAAGGCTTTCGAAGGAAACGGGTATTCCGATAGTCGCAACGAACGACGTGCATTATCTCAACAAAGAAGACGCCGAAATGCAGGACGTTATCATGTGCATTTCGATGAAAACGACAATCGACGATCCGAACAGACTTAAAATGGAAGCGAGCGAAAGCTATCTTAAAACTCCAGAAGAGATGAAGGAACTTTTTTCATATCTTCCGGAAGCCATCGAAAACACCGTAAAAATCGCGGATAAAGTTACCGAAGAAGTTTTTCCTTTGGACGATAAGGGCGTTCCGATAAAAGACTGGTCGCTTATCCCGAAGTATTATCCCGAAAACGGTCAGACGCCGAAAGAATATCTTTTCGATCTCGCGACAAAAGGACTTCACAAAAGATATAAAGAAATAACCAAAGAAATTCAGGACAGATTCGATTACGAATTCGATGTTATAAGTTCGATGGGCTTCTGCGACTACTATCTGATCGTATGGGACTTTATCAACTATGCCAAAAGCGTCGGCATCCCCGTCGGCGCGGGGAGAGGGTCGGGCGTTTCGAGCATCATAGCGTATTCTATCGGTATAACCGACGTGGAACCTTTAAGGTATCAGCTCATTTTCGAAAGATTTTTGAACAGAGAACGTGTATCCATGCCGGACTTCGACGTAGATATTTCGGATGCGAGAAGAGGCGAAGTAGTAGAATACGTAAGACACAAGTACGGCTTCGACAAAGTCGCGCAGATAGTAACCTTCGGTACGCTCGCTTCGAAGCAGGCTATAAAAGACGTCGCGAGAGTTTACCGCATACCTTACGCTGACAGCGATAAAATAACCAAGCTTATGGACGGAAAGTCCACCATAAAGCAGTCGCTCGGAATGGAAAATTTACCGGACGGCACCTATGTGGGCGTTCAGGATCTAATAGATATTTACAATTCCGATCCGCAGCTTAAAAAGATTATAGACATGGCTGTAAAGGTCGAAGGCTTGCCGAGAAACACTTCCATGCACGCCGCCGGCGTAGTTATATGCGAAAAGCCTATTATGAACAACGTTCCGCTTCAGCGTAACGGCGACGACGTCACGACGCAGTTCGACATGATCGAAGTCGAATCTCTCGGCATGCTCAAGATGGACTTTTTGGGGCTCCGTACTCTTACCGACGTTCAGGACGCATGCAAATACGTTAAAGAAGACTTCGGCAAAGATCTCGACTTCCACGAAATAGGTTACGAAGATCAGGGCGCGTACGAACTCATCGGTTCCGGCCTTACCGACGCCGTGTTCCAGCTTGAAAGTCCGGGCATGAAAAAGTTCATGAAGGAACTTAAACCGACCACCTTCGAAGATATCATAGCGGGTATTTCGCTTTATCGTCCCGGTCCTATGGATTCCATACCGCAGTATATAAGGAACAAGCATCATCCGGAAGACATAGTTTACGACCACCCGATGATGGAACCCATACTTAAAAACAGTTACGGCGTTCTTATTTATCAGGAACAGGTTATGCAGGTTTGTCAGCAGCTCGGCGGATTTACTTTAGGTCACGCGGACATCGTTCGTAAGGCAATGGGTAAAAAGAAAATAAAGATAATGGACGAGCAGGAAGAAATTTTTATCCACGGAGGTATAAACGAACACACCGGTCTCCCCGTAGAAGGCGCGGTCAAACGCGGCGTCCCCGAAGACGTAGCGTTCAAAATTTACGAGGGCATGAAGCCTTTCGCCAGATATGCGTTCAACAAGTCGCACGCCGCGGCTTATGCGGTGCTTGCGTACGAAACGGCATATCTTAAAAAATATTATCCAACGCAGTTCATGACGTCCATTCTGAACAACAGAATAGATAAGTCGGACGAAATTTCAAAATATCTCGCTTACTTAAAATCGATTGGAACGAAAGTATATCAGCCGGACATAAACCTTTCGAAGGCTTATTACCACACCGAAGGCAACGGTATACGAATAGGTCTCGTTTCGCTTAAGAATATCGGTATAAACGTAATAAACGATATAGTAAACGAAAGAGATGCAAACGGCAAGTACACGTCGTTCGAAGATTTTATTTCGCGCTGTGCGGACTTCGGAATGAACAAGCGTATGATCGAAAACCTGATTTACGCCGGCGCTTTCGACTGCTTCGGCGTGAAAAGATCGCAGCTTATCGCGGTATATTCGGGATTTACCGATAAAATCATTGAAAGAAACAAGAAAAAGGCTTCCGCGCAGATGTCGATTTTCGGAACGCTCATAAAAGACGACGATCTTTATAAGCTCGAATATCCCGACATACCGGAATACGATTCGAAGTATAAACTTCAGAAAGAAAAGGAAGTTATAGGCGAATATATAACGGGACATCCGCTCGCGGATTTTTCGGAACAGTTTTCAAAATACAAGTTCGACACGAGGCAGCTCACCTATTACGACGAAGACGAAAACGGTGACAGAACTTACACTGCCGTAAAAGAGGGCGACAGAGTAAGATTCGGCGGGATAATCACCAAGTTCGAAAAGATAGTTACAAAAAAGAACACGAACATGGGTGTTATGACGGTCGAAGATTTGTACGGTCCTATAGAATGTACTCTCTTTTCGAGAACGTACGAACAGTATAAAAACATCGCGAAGGAAGACGAAGTAGTCGAAATCGGCGGAAGACTCCACATAAAAGACAACAGAGTTTCGGTTAATCTCGACGACCTTAAACTTATAAAGACCGAAGCGGCGGAAAAAAACGAACCCGTCGATCAGGAATATTTAGGACTTATAATTCCCGATAAAACGCTCGGATATCTCGACAATATTTTAGACGTTTTAACTTGTTACGAAGGCGATATTCCCGTATTTATAAGCAAAGAAGGCAAAAAATTCGACGCGAAATGCAGCGTGAGAAAGTGCGACGGGCTTTTAAGCGAACTTTCGATTTATCTTGACGACGGCGACATAGTTTTCTTCAAAAAGAAAAAATAACTTAAGAATATAAAAAATCGTTGTATTTTTAAAGTTTTTTTGCTAAAATATACGTAAAAGAGCCGTATAAAAGATTTGAGTTTTTATAAAGAACGGTTATTTTTAAAAGTTATTACGGTTTTTGCGGCAATTCTGCAATAAACCGATTCATAAAATCATTTAAGATTCGGACGGCGGATAAAATCCCGCTTCCTAAAAAATCGGGTACTTTCAAGGAGGTATCTAGCATGAAAAGAATAGGTATTTTAACGAGCGGCGGCGACGCCCCCGGCATGAACGCCGCGATAAGAGCGGCTGTAAGATCGGCGCTTTCTTTCGGGCTCGAAGTTTACGGAATCGAAAGAGGATACGAAGGTCTTATTCACGGTCAGATCGAAAGACTCGAAAGTCGCTCTGTTTCCGATATGATTCAGCGCGGCGGCACTTTTTTGAAGACTGCGAGAAGCGAAGAATTCAAAACGGAAGAAGGTCAGCGTAAAGCTGCGGACGAGCTTGAAGCGTACGGAATAGACGGACTTATCGTAATCGGCGGCGACGGATCATTCCACGGGGCGAAAATTCTTTCCGAAAAGTTCGGCATAAAGTGTATGGGTATTCCCGGAACCATCGACAACGATCTTGCTTATACCGATTATACTCTTGGCTTCGATACGGCGGTGAACACCGTTCTGACGGCTATCAATAATTTAAGAGACACGATGCAGTCGCACGACAGAGTTTCTTTAATAGAAGTTATGGGAAGAAGCTGCGGCGACATAGCTCTTTATGCGGGCGTAGCCGGCGGCGCGGAATATATTCTTATACCCGAAAAGCCCTACGATCTCGACGAAATCGCAAAATCTTTGATAAAGAGCAAACTCCGCGGAAAAACTTCCAACATGATAGTTCTTGCGGAAGGCGCTGGTGACAGAGACCAGATAGTAAGCTATCTTATGGAAAAGGCGGGCGTCGATATAAAGATGACTCACTTAGGTCACGTTCAGCGCGGCGGTTCGCCTACAATGGCGGACAGAATCCTCGCAAGCCGGTTTGCAGTGAGAGCGGTAAAGGAACTTATGGACGAAAATTCCGTTCCGGCGGCTATCGGCATAAAGGGTAACGAGGTCGTTGCCGTTCCTTTCGAAGAAGTATTCAATACCCCGAAAACTTTCGACGAAGAACTTTATAACATAGCGCAGATTCTCGGAAAATAATAAAATAAAAGCCGGTTACGGCGTTAAAAAGTTAGTAATTTCCGCAAATATCGCGGAATTATCATAAAACACTAATAAAAAAGGTTAAAGGAGACTTAATCATGAAAAATCTTAAAGGCGCGTTAATGTTCGCGCAGTCGGGCGGTCCTACTTCAGTTATCAACGCAAGTGCGGCAGGCGTATTTATCGAAGGTCTTAAATCCGAAGCCGTTACGGCTGTTTACGGCGCGGCTCACGGTATAAAGGGCGTTCTTAACGAAGAATTTTACGATATTTCGAAAGAAGATCCGAAAGAACTCGAACTTTTGAAATATACTCCCTCGTCGGCTTTAGGTTCTGTAAGATACAAACTTAAAGACGCGAAGGTAGACGACACCGATTATAAGAGAATTCTCGAAGTATTCAAAAAATATAACGTTCGTTTCTTCTTCTACAACGGCGGAAACGATTCTATGGACACCTGCAACAAGATCTCGAAGTATCTTGCTAAATCCGGCTACGATTGCAACGTAATCGGCGTTCCCAAAACAATCGACAATGACCTTTACGGAACCGATCACTGCCCCGGATACGCTTCGGCGGCTAAATACATCGCTACCACCATTATGGAAGTAAATCTCGACGCGAGAGTTTACGACACCCCGATGGTTTGCGTTATCGAATGTATGGGCAGAAATGCAGGCTGGCTTACCGCCGCTGCTAAACTCGCTACCTACAAAGGACTCGGCGCGGATCTTATTTATCTTCCCGAAGTTGATTTCGATATCGACAAATTCGTTGCGGACGTAAAAGACGTTTGTGCGAAGAAGAACAATAAGTGTATTGCTGTCGTTTCGGAAGGTATCCACAATAAAGAAGGCAAACTTATCTGCGAAGTTTTGGGCGAAACCGGCGCGAGAGACAGCTTCGGCCACGCTCAGCTCGGCGGCGTTGCTGCGGGACTTGCTAACCTTATCAAGAACGAAACGGGCTTCAAGACGAGAGGAATCGAACTTTCGCTTATGCAGAGATGCGGCGCTCATTTAGCGTCGAAGACCGACGTCGAAGAAACCTTCAAAGCGGGCAGAAAGGCTGTTCAGGCTGCGGTTTCCGGCAAGACCGACAAGATGGTTTGCTACGAAAGAAAGGACGGCGATAAATATAAGATCGCTTATAAACTTCTTCCGCTTAAACTTGCCGCTAATACCGAAAAGACCGTTCCCCTCGAATGGATAACCGATAACGGAACCAACGTTTCGGACGAATACGTTAAATACGCTCTTCCGCTTATTCAGGGCGACGCTAAAGCTCCGCTCGAAGACGGACTTCCGAGATTTGCTAAACTCAAAAAGGTTCTCGTTAAAGAATAATCGGATATAGCGAATAAGTCTTATAATAAAATAATTCATAAACCGTTCCTTGAATAAGGGACGGTTTATTTTTTTGGTATTAAAAATATATGAAGCCGTTTTTTGCTCATAAAAAATGGCACATATAAAGCAAATTATTTTTATATAAAAGATAGAGACCGTATAAAAAACGGTCGCTTTTTCTCGCAAACGGTTCGCCGAAAGTCTATCATAACATAAAAAGAGCTACGATAAAAATATAATATAAAGTTATTTAATTGGTAACATTTTGAATAACAAAACTGCGTCTTAAAAAATCTATTTTTAAATCTTAACGCCTATTGAAAAACAAAAAAAATTATGATACAATATCGATAAGCAAGAAAAGACATTATAAAGATATATTTTTTTATTTTAGTATAGGAGGTTAATCTGATGGAAAAGAAAAATTTTAACCGTGGAACTATGGGCGGCGGCATTGCCAGAATAATTATTGCGTTGGTTGCGGCGATAATTGCCGTTACGGTTATCTGTTCCGGTATAAAGTCGTACGATCCTGAAGATAAGTTCGGAACGGTGTTCATGTGTCTGATCGGGGGAATAATGATTGTCGCGTCGATCGGCTTTATTTGTAACGGCGTAAAAATGATTCTTGACGGCAAAAAGTCGTTTGAAGTTTCTCGTAAAGGTCACTCAGAGAACGGAAGAATAACAGACTTATCCGAAACCGAAGTAACCGAAAATAACAACGGATGCATATCTAATTACACGATATATAACCTGAAGTTTGAATATACGGACGATTCCGGCAACTTGTGCGAAAGTCAGGAACAGATCAGTCAGAATGTTTACGAAAAGTTACGGCAAATGGCTCTCGTTCCGATTCTTGTATACGGTGAGCGCGCTATATTCGATAAAAAAAGATTCGATAACGAAAACAATATAGGCTAAACCTGTATTTATTACGAATTTATTTATGATCTTATATTAACAAAATCAACTCGTCTGAAACTAAGAACTTCGGACGAGTTTTTTATTATTTGTCCGCTTATCGGAAATATGTCGTGGAACTAAAAATAAAAAACGGGAAAAGAACGGGGGAGAAGATTTGTTCTTAAAAAAAGACCGTTCTGCGAAAATTTAAAAGTAAAAAACCGACGATTTTATCCGCCGGCTGTATAGTTCGAAAGTATTCAGTTGTGCCTGCCGTTTTTGCGTAGCCGACTTTTACCGCTGTAAGCGAATGAATATCGTTTGTTCCTTTTAAGTAAGTCTTTTACGTTTGAGAGCAGGAGTTAATAGAGTAGATCGGACCATACCTCCTTTATAAAATGCGTCCTTGTATCCTTATCATAAATAATTCTCCCTATTAAGGATTGTATATAGGCTTGGTTCGTGTGAGCCTGTTTGAAATTAAACCGCTTGATGTCTCCTTTTGTATTGTATTTTGGTTTAATTATCGGGTTATAACTGCATCGGTCTGTACCTCCTTTTGATATTAAGTAGTTGTGATGTGCATCGGACCATACCTCCTTGTGTAAATTTTGGCTGAATTGCGATCTTTGTATCAAAAACCGACTTTGTAATTATTTCATCGGACCGTACCTCCTTGTGTGGCTTATCTATATCTGCTTGCCTTTACGGGGCAAGGTATCATATCATAATTCCGTTTAATATCTTCGGTGGTCTGTACCTCCTTTATTTTCAGTCTGATTTATGTTTCACTTCTGCATCGGTCTGCACCTCCTTTATTATTTAAGAATCTGTTTTAAGGTTAAATTTTATTTTAATAGATTATTTGAATTTTCGGGGTATACCTCCTTTTTGTTATTATGTTGCCGTTATAAGATCAGTTATATTTCGGACCGTACCTCCTTGGTATTATTTTATAGAATGTTTGAAGTTTACGTTTCGGGTGGTCTGTACCTCCTTGTTTATTTTGGGTGGAAACTCTGAATTTTTTGTTTAAGTTCTTGCCGTTCCCTTATTTCTGCCTTTATTATAGCAGACGGAAAAGCGTTTGTCAATAGGTAAATGAAAATTTTCTTAAATTTTTATTTACAAAAACCGCTTGACAAAGGAGCCGTGTTCTGATATAATAGAAAATGGCGGGAAAAATCTAAAAATTACCGTAAAATCTTATAAAAAACGGCAAAAATGCACAAAAAACAGGCTCAAAAGGATATTTTTAGCCTGTTTTTTATATTTTTTTACAAAATCGCAATTTATTAAATATTAAGTAATTGTTTAATAAAATTAAATTTACAGGGCAATTTTAAGCCGGAAAACATAAAAAATATTAAAAAAAGCAAAAAAATTAAAAAATATTTTTTTAAAAAAAATTTTAAATAAAAAATAAATTTTTCGAAATTTTTAAGTAAAATTAAGTTTCGGGTGTTAAAACAAATCTGAAAATAAAAATCCGGTTTTATAAAGAACGAACTTATATCTTACCGATATATAACACCTGAATTTAATGATAATGATAGAACTATGAAAATAGATAATCAGGATTTTACTATTTACTATAGTAAGGAGTGTCCTTATGCAGAATACGAAGTAAAAGAACTAAATGAATATTCCAAAAATAATAATGTTAAAATTAACTTTATAAAAATAGATTCACCTGAAAAAGTAAAAATGCTTCCTGTGTATAAAAGCAAAATAAAACAACGCAGCTTCCATAGAGGAGCCGCGTTGTTTTTATCTTTTATATGAAGGGTTTGCTTTTATGTATTTGGCAATTATTTGGCGATATAGGTATAGGCGATATAGGTATATAAATATAATACCGTAATCTTTGCCGAAAAGTTGCCGGTTGTATAATTGTTTGCTTTAATGTATCGCCGGAACGGTGCCGTAACCGTTAAACAGATAAAAATATGTTTATAAGTTGCGGTTTCACTACCGACGGCATGACCGCAGTGAACCGCGATACCGTGTTTTTTGTTTAAATAGCAGTATTATTCCGAAATAAGCTCTGCGATAAGGTCAGTCGTCTCGGTTGCGTTTTCCAAGGGAAGACCTTCGATTATACGCGCTTCGGCATAAAGGACGAGAGCGTATTTTTTAAGCTTTTCTTCGTCGGTTATAAGCGATTTAAGCTTTTCGTAAATCTTGTGGTTGCCGTTTATTTCGAGAACTTTTTGAGCTTTCACGCTGCCGTTCGAGTTGGGCATGGAGTTAAGGACTTTTTCCATTTCTACGGAAACGTCGCCTTCGGTCGAAATGCAGACGGGGTGAGAATCGGATCTTAAAGCAACCTTGACTTTTTCGACTTTGTCGCCAAGAGCGGATTTGAATACTTCGCAAATCTTTTTAGATTCTTCGGATTCGTCGGTTTCGCCGGCTATTCCGAGATCGGAATCGGATACCGAGCGGAATTCTTTTTCTCCGGAGCCTTTCATGAATTTAGCTGCAAATTCGTCAACGTCGTCCGTAAAGCACAAAACGTCGTAACCCTTTGCCGTAACGGCTTCGACTCTCGGTAAAAGCTTGATCGCTTCGGCGGATTCGCCGGTTGCGTAGTAAATATATTTCTGATCTTCGGGCATAGCGGAAACGTATTCTTCGAGCGTGACGAATTTATCCTGTTTTACCGAGCGGTAAATGATAAGATCTTTAAGTTCGTCGGCTTTCGCTCCCCAGCTTTCGTAAATACCGAATTTAAGCTGCAAACCGAACGCTTTGAAGAACTTTTCATACTTTTCGCGGTCGTTTTTAAGCATATCGGCGAGTTCCGATTTAATTTTCTTTTCGATGCTGTTCGCAATGAGTTTAAGTCTTCTGTTATTCTGTACGGTTTCTCTCGAAACGTTAAGGTCGATGTCGCAGTCGACCAAACCTCTCATGAAGCCGAAACAGTCGGGGAGAAGGTCTTTACACGTTTCGGTTATCATAACGCCGTTGGTGTAGAGCCTTAAACCCTTTTCGAAATTCTTCGAGTAGTAATTTATGGGAGCTACCGCGGGGATAAAGAGAAGAGCCTTGAAGTCTACCGAGCCTTCCATAGAAGTATGGATGACTTTAAGGGGATTTTCGTAATCGTAGAACATGTTTTTGTAGAATTCGTTATATTCGTCTTCGGTTATCTCTGACTTGTTTCTCTTCCACAAAGGAACCATGCTGTTGACCGTTTCAACCGCTACCGTCTGCGTCGAACTCTTACCGTCTTCGGTCGGTGTAAAATGCGTAACCTGCATTTTTACGGGGTATTTTATATAATCCGAATACTTTTTGATAAGGCTTTTAAGTTTGTATTCGGTAAGATAGTCGGAGTAGTTTTCTTCTTCGGAGTCCGGCTTTAAGTGAAGAATAACGTCGGTGCCGTTTCCTTCTTTTTCGGCGGGCTTTATATCGTATCCTTCCGCACCGGAACTCGTCCACAGATTGGCGGCGTCCGAGCCGTAAGCTTTAGATAAAACTTCAACCTTGTCCGCAACCATAAAAGCACTGTAAAAACCTACGCCGAACTGACCTATAATGCTTATATCGTCCGACTTTTCTTTATTTTCCGCCTTGAAATCCCTCGAACCGCTCTTTGCTATTACGCCGAGATTGTTTTCAAGATCTTCGGCTGTCATGCCGATACCGTTATCCGAAATCGTTATGGTACGTTTATCCTTGTCGAAAGCAACGTTAATCGAAAAATCCGATCTGTTGAGACCGCTCGCTCCGCCGTTCAGACTTTTGAAGTACAATTTATCTATCGCGTCCGAAGCGTTTGAGAGAAGTTCTCTCATAAAAATTTCTTTATTGGTGTAGATGGAGTTTATCATCATATCCAAAACTTTTTGCGATTCCGCTTTAAACTTTTTCATAATAATTCTCCCGTGATTTTTATTTGTATGAATATAGGCGCCGGATTCAAACGTTTTTTGCACTCGAAGTGCGTAAGTGTTAGCACTCTATATTCAAGACTGCTAATATAATAACTCTTGAAAATTCAGTTGTCAAGGTTTTTTTAAAATTTTTTTAATTTTTATAAAAAGCGATATTGAGGCTATTTTCTGCACACATGTATGTTATCGGTACAAAATTAAAAATTACATCCCATAAAAATATGAAAATCTTGTCGAAATTTTTTTTGATAAGTTGACATCACTGTTAAAAACAATATATAATAAATAATAATAAGGTATAGAATAAACGATATAAAGATACAACGGCGATCCGGTCGGAGTGTCGTAATCTTAACGCTAATGGTTGTTAAGGTATACGTATATGCTTAATTTTTATTATCGTTTAAGAACGTTTTATCGTAAAATTACATATTAATACGAGTGACATAAATAACGGGCGGCTTTTTCGGCTGCCCGTTACGCTTTGAACTTCTCCGCAATTTTTTCGATATTGTCAAGGTAAAAAATAAAAACCGGTAAAAATATTTTTTATAAAATATTTACAAAAATGATTGACAATTTTTGCGGGGGGGGGGGTATGATTTAAATGAGAGGTTAAAAAAAGGCAATATCTTCGGTATCGGCGGAGATATTACCTTAAAATTTATTTTTTATGGAGGAAATAAAATGAAAAGAAAAGCGCGTTTGATTCTCTGCGTCCTTTTCGCCGTACTCGCGTCGGCTTCGATGCTTTTTGCCGCGTGCAACTTCGGCGACGGCGCGGCGGAATGCGAGCATCTCTACGGCGAATGGGAAATAACCGTTCCCGCAACCTGTTCGAAGGAAGGCGAACAAAAGAGAGTTTGCTCGAGATGCAACAACGAAGAAACTATGCCGATCGCAAAAATCGCGCATACGATCGTTCACGTCGAAGGAAAGGCGGCGACATGCGACGAAGCCGGTTACAAAGCTTACGACAAATGTTCCGTATGCGATTATACCGAGTGTTATGAAAAGATTCCCGCTCTCGGTCATAATTACGGCGAAGCGACTTACGCCTGGAGTAAATATTATTCGACGTGCGTCGCGACGAGAGTCTGCGTCAGAGATAATTTTCACGTCGATACCGAAAGAGTAACTGTTACCGCGACCGTCGTGCAGCAAAAAACCTGCACACAGGACGAACTTACAAAGTATACGGCAACCTTTACGGGCGAACTCGGCTCGGACGAAAAGACGGTAGTTACCAAAAAAGCGGGACACGAACTTATAAACGTACCCGCAAAAGCCGCTACTTGCGAAAAGCCCGGTTACAAAGCTTACGTAAAGTGCGCAAACTGCGATTATACCGAAGACTATGAAGAATTGCCCGCTCTCGGTCATAACTACGGCGAAGTAGCCTACGTCTGGAACGCCGATTACACCGTATGTAAGGCGGAAAAGGTTTGTTCGAGAGACGCAAAGCACGTTCTCACCGCAAACGGAACAATAACCGAAACCGTTGTACAGGAAAAAAATTGTACGCAGGACGAACTCACAAAGTATACAGCTACGTTCGAAAGCGGCTTCGCCCCGACCGAAAAGACGGTAACGACAAAGAAAGCGGGACACGATCTTACAGACGTTTCCGGCAAAGCCGCAACTTGTACCGAAACCGGTTACAAGGCGTATAAAAAATGTAAAAATTGCGACTATACCGAAGGTTATGAAGAGATACCCGTTCTCGGACACGATTATGATTACAGCGACGTGGTCTGGAACGACGATTACACAGCTTGTTCGGTAAACGTGGTCTGCAAAAACGACGGTGCGCATAACTTTACCGTAAACGGAACGGTTACTAAAAAGGTAACAAAAGAAGCGACGTGTACCGAAGACGGTGAAATAAAAATCACCGTAACGTTCGAAAAAGGCGTTCCCGCGGTTGAAAAGACGGTTGCTGTTCCCAAAAAAGGTCATAAGCTTACCCATTACGAAGCTACTCCCGCAACTTGCGAAAAGGAAGGCAAAGAAGCTTACGATAAGTGCGCGAGCTGCGACTACACCGTCGGCGGAAACGCTATCCCGGCTCTCGGTCATAACTACGGCGAAGTAACTTACGTCTGGAGTACGGACTACGCCGCATGCACGGCTACGAGAGTTTGTTCGAACGACGAAAGCCACGTTCTTACCGTAAACGGCACCGTAACGAAAACGGTTGTACAGGAAAAGACCTGTACTAAGGACGAAATTACTAAATACACCGCTGTATTCACGGGAGACATCGCTTCGGCAGAAAAGACGGCAGTTACCGAAAACGCCGGACACGAACTCACCGTTATAGAAGGAAAAGCGGCGACCTGTGAAGAAGACGGTTACAAATCCTACAAAAAGTGCGGAAAATGCGATTATGCGGAAGAAAAAGAAGTTATTCCCGCGCTCGGACACAATTTCGGCAAGTATGAAAAATCTTCCGAAGTCGCTACCGGAAATGCTTGCGAATACACCGTAACTCTCACCGCAAAATGCTCGCGCTGCGACAAGGCCGACAGCAAGACTTCGACCATATATAAGCACGAATACCGCGAAGAAATCGTAAAAGCGGCCACCTGTGCGGAAGAAGGCTTAAAACATAAAATCTGTAAAAACTGCGACGTAGTTTACGGCGAAAATTATTCTTACTCCGATCCCGAAGCCCACAGCTGGGACGAAGGAACGGTTAACGAAAAGGGATACGTCGTATACTCCTGCACGACTTGCGGCGCAACGAAAACGCAGACTTCGGTAACGACGAAGGACGAAGACGGAGCATATACCGCTACCGTAAAAGCGGAGTCCAAAAACGAAGTAAGCGAAATCAGAATTATAGAAACCGAGAACGAAAAGTCGACCACTACCGTAATTTCGCTCGATCAGAATACGAGAAACGGCTTGAACGGAGACATCACGCTTTCCGCAAAGAGCTATAATAAAGAAGAACTCCCGAAACTCACGGAAGAACTTAAAGAAAAGATCGGCGAATCCAGGATTTATAACTTCACCATGACTGCGGGCGGCGAAAGCGTTACCAATTTCAAAGGAAACGTTACTATAACCATCGATCACACGCTCGCTCCCGGCGAAGATTCCGATAATATAGTCGTATGGTGGATAGCCGACGACGGAACCGTCGAATCTATAAAAGTTACTTATTCGGACGGAAAGGTTACGTTTACGACGACTCACTTTTCCTATTACGTTGTAGCTAAGACTACGGCGGCAGAAAAGTGTAAAGCCTTCGGACACGATTATCTTGTAACCGAATCCGAATCCGCAACTTGCGAAACCGCGGGTTATATTGTAAAGGTATGCTCGGTATGCGGCGATTCTACTGTAGAAACCATTCCCGCAAAGGGACATAAGGTCGGCGGCGACGGAAACTGCAAATTATGCGGCAAGCATATCACAGACAAAGTTCAGACCGGATTTACCGAAACGTTAAAGAGTCTTTTAGGCGGCGAACTCACCGTAAAATTCAATAACGTCGAAATGGAAATGTGGGATTTTGCAGACCTTTCGCTTGACAGCAAATTCTTCATGAGCTTTGCGGAACTTTACATAGGAGTAACTGCGGACGGCGAAGTCAGCGTATACGGCTACGGCGTAGGTTACTATACCACGAAGGATTTACCCAAAGATACGTTCAGGTTTGAAGCGACTCTCGCTATCGACAGCGAAAACTTCTATCTTAAAGCCGATATCCCGATGATATCGTCGTCTTCGACGAGCGATTATCTCGGCAAGACCGAATGGTTCAAAGTAAACGGCATGAATCAGGTAATTCCGCTCTCTTCGATGGTGGGATCGGGCGTTTATCAGATGATGAACGGCGTTCTCCCGGAAACCGTAAAGTGGATGAAGACGGAACTTATCCCCGCGATAGAAAACGTTATAGACCTTAACTATTCTGTGATAAATTCCGTTATAGAAACGTTTGTAGATAGCTTATTTACTTCGTCGGAAGCCGAAGGCAACACCGTTTACGCTCTCGACGCGGATAAACTTAAAGCGGTTGCCGAAGTATTGATAAACGGTTCCGTAAAAGACGTATTCGAATATTTTGCCGGCGAAGGTTCGTTTGAGGCCTTTACCGCAGAACTCAAAAAACTCCTTGATATGCCTTTCGGCAAAATGCTTGAAAATGCGAAAGAAAAAGGCATTAACATAAAAGCGGCTCTTGCAAGCGTAAACGGATTGCTTGCAAAATTCGTACCCGAAGGACAGGAAGCGCAGGCGGATATAGTAGCTATTATTTCCAATATGTCTACCAAAGGGCAGATGACGATGACTACCGCAGAGCTTCTGGATCAGCTCGAATCGGAAGACTTCAAGTCGATGACTCTCGTAGACGTTATCAATATGATGTCGAATAGCGGAAACGGCGGCTCCGGCGGCTCGGATAGCGAAGGAAACGTAACGGGCGGAAACGAAGGCAAAGGTAATGAAGAAAAGACGGAAAAATATGCTGCGGACGAATGCGTAAACGAAACTACCGAACAGCCGGCCGAGACGAAAATGACTTCGGACGATATAATAAACGGCTTGAAAGGCACCGCGGAAATGGGTATTGTCGAAATAATACTCAACTTTAAAGGACAGCGCCCCGAAGCGGATCAGCTCGCCGAAATGAAGAAAAATTATCTTTCTACGGCGAATCAGATGATCGACGTTATTACTTCTATAGCAAACGTTTCGTTTACTCTTAACGGGACGGGCGAATTTGTAAAAGCGGACGTAGACACTTCGATAAATCTTGCGAACTTCATTCCCGAACAGTCTTTAAGAAGCGTCGGCATCACGAGCATAACGGGCAAAATAAGCGTTGTAAAAGGTAAAGAACTTACTCAGGATTACGCTTCGTTCCTTAAAGAAGTTGTAGCCGAATCCGAAAAGGTAAGCTCGCTTATAACGGACGTCATAAAAGATTATTTTAAGGGCAGCGAATACGAAATCGTTTATAATCAGCAAGGCTACGTCGATTATGTCGAAAAAACGTATTATAAAGAAGAAAATTTAGACGCAGGTTGCTTCAAGGAAGAAACGAGCCTTATGGTTCTTCTCGCAGCGATGAATCGTTGCGGCGCGGAATACGGAGCGGAAAGATACGTCGAACTTTACAAACAGTACGGCGAAAAGCTCAATATTTCGTTCAGAAAGGTTTCCGAAAACGAACTTACCGAAAGACTTTATTTCGGCAGCGGCGTCGGCGGATATATGTATTCGTTCAAAAAGACCTGCGGCAACAAATATTCGGTATCGCTCAATACTTCGACTCGCGGACCGATATCTGCTTTCGGCAGCAGCTCGGAAAACAACAATAATAATGAATATTATTACAATCTTACAGTAACTTTGAGCGTGGACGATACAGCCAATAACAGACCTTCGGATATTGTTTATACCGCTTCGATGAGAGAGATTAACAGCATTCTCGGATATGAAGATACCGCGGATAACATAATTCAGAGTATCATCGCCATGATGACTTCGGAAAGCGGCACCCAGATAACCGACGAAAACAGAAACGAGATCGAATCCGCAATCCGCATGAGAATAAACGAAGTATCGGATGTCGTAAGAAGAAACGCTACGTTCTATAATTACAATAACTTCTATTATAACGGCTATAGTTACTTCCCTTCGTTTACGGTAAATGCGGATAACGGTTCTTACGTAGTTGAAGAAAGCGGTAACGATTACAGAATCTGCCACAACGACGTACTTGTAAAAGAAGATTCGCACACTCCCGAAAATTGTACCGACTGGGGCTGGAAGTCCTATAAATGCGTCGCCTGCGGAGAAGTGTTCGTTAAGTATTACAGAACGGGACACAAGCACGTAACGAGCGAAGTAGTGTTCGACGATCCCGAAAACCCGAACTGTACGACGGGCGTAACGGTAACTTATACATGTACGGACTGCAATCAGGTAATCTATATCGACAGATCGCAAGGCGGCGGACACGTATATCTTTATCAGAACGACGCGTTTGAAGATATGGGCCTTCCGGAAGCCGGACATAGGCACGTAACGGGAACTCTTACCTGCGTATGCGGCAAAATGAACGGCGGATACAACAGTTCGTTTGAAAACATCTACGGATATTATGAAAAGAGCGAAGACGGAACAAAGACTTTTGTCTCCGGAGACGTATACCTTTGCCGCGAGTGCGATTTAGGCTTTGTTCTTACTGCGGACGTAAAACCGGGTACCGAAAAATGTACTTATATCATAACTCCGACTTATAAGCTCATGCAGCTCGTTTACGAAACCGAAATCGGAAAGGAAGATTATAAAGAAGTTTATGAAGCTTATATAAGCTTGCTCGAAGCTAAGGTCAGCGAAATCAATAAGGAAATCGAAAACGGCACATACGACGGTATTGACGATTTCTCGGGACGTCTTGAAGAAGCGAGAGCTCGCTACGCAGAAGCGCAGAATAGAGTAAACAGCTCTTCCGACGCGCGTAACGTATACAGAGAAGCTTTGCGTATGTGGGCAGAAGTTAAAGATACTCTCGGAACCGGGCAGTACGAAAAGTTTGCCGAAAAGGCTTATCCCGTTCTTAAAGCTAATTACGGCGTAAAGGTCGGCGAACCTTATACTTATGAAAGACACGGTTCTGTCAGCGAAAGATACGAGCTCATCGGCAAGACCTGCGAAGAAGGCTATTACGTTATAGAAACATGCAGCGATTGCGGCAAAGTTATAGACAAGAGCGAAAGACGTGGTCACAGATATGACAAAGAAAAAAGAGAAATCGTCGGATCGAACGACGTTTGTTACAGAATCGTAACAAAATGCGAAATATGCGGCGAAATTATCGACAGCTATGAAAGAAGACATGAAAAGTATGTCGAAGTCGGTAAAGCTCTTAACGACGGATCTGTGTCCTGCGAAGACGGCTGGCATTATATTTATCGTTGCGACGAATGCGGCGCTACCTTTAACGGCGAAACGAGATGCGATCATTATACAGAAAGAACTTTGATTGATCTTACGTCGATCGGCGGACCGAAAACGGAACACGAACATTATTGCTACGGTTGCTTATGCGGCAATAGGATCGATAGTATAGAGGGCTTCGATAATTACTGCTACGAATATACTCTTAACGGAGAACTCGTAAACGGTGAATTGAATTACTGCTCCGAATGTAAAATCGGTTACATACTTACTTACGAATCTTCAAACGAAAATTGCTTGCACACCGAAAGAAGAACTTATACTTTTGTACAAATAAGCATCGACGACGAAACGAAAGCCGTTACGGTATTAAAAACTTACGGCGAAAAATCAAGCGTCTATAGTTACGAGTCTCATAACGAAGAAGTTATAAATCAAGAAACGTTTACCGATATTGACGGCAAAGGCGAGGGCTTCAGGTTAACATTCAGATGCGGTAATTGCGGTAAAGAAAGAACCGAAACTCATTACGGACATTACTACGGAGATTCCGCTCCCGAATATAAACTTCTCGGCAAGACTTGCGAAGACGGAGTAGAAGTAACGAGAAGGTGCCTGATTTGCGGCGAAACCGATACCCATACGGAACACAAGCATTTCGGCGAAGTCAAAGAAGTAACGACTCTTCAAGGCAAATACTGCACCGACGGCGTAAAGGTTTCTCGCGTTTGCACGATATGCGAGGGCGAGTTAAGTTCCGAAATTTATGACTATCACTTACATTATAATAACGGGGTAGAGCTTACAACGGGCGAAGATACCGATTGTAAACATATTCTTTTAGGTAACTATTGTCCGGATTGCGGTTATATCGAAATCATAAACTTTGAAAACGAAGTAGAGTACGGCGGGTTTGAAGTTTATAACTCGGACGGCGAATCGGTCGGAAATGCGTTGGGTTACTGCAAAAATTGCGCGTATGTTCTGTACAGATCCGTTAATCCGGACGGTAAGGAAGGCGATTTAAAGTTAGCCGTATGTTTATTCACTCTCGACGAAAATAACGAAGGAATAGTAAAAGCGGTTATTTTAAGAGAACTCGAAGTTAAAGTCGTAAACAGAAATTACGAGTACGAAGGAAAATAAATAAGCTTAAAACTTTAATGGCTCCGTAAAACTATCGACGTACCTAAGCGGTACGCGGAAGGCAGGAGAAGGGTAAGGGAAGAGCGGAACGAAAGTTCCGCTCTTTTCACGTTAAAATTTATTGTGACATTATGGCTGTGTTTTAATTATACCTGTGTCGCCTGAATATTACCGAAAAAAATATAAGCTTTTATCGGACGTGTCTTTGAAACATGACCGCGGCGATTTATCGTAAAATAAAAGAGGCGTAGTCGGTTAACGACCACGTCTTTTCGGTTAAAATGTTCACCATAAATTAACCTGCAACTAAGTATGTTGATGGTTAATGTTTTTGAAAATAGAAAAATAATAGTATCAAAGCAACTAAAATAACGGCTCCGAAGATAAGAGTTTTTCTGAAGCTTTCTTTTTTTGCTTCCTTATTTAAAGAATACTTTTTTTCAATTATAAAATGACTTTTTATAAATGCTATAGTAGTTGATTTACAACCTGCTTCTACTTCAAAATAATCTACGTCTTCTTGTTTTTGTTCCTGATATCTGCGGGAATACCCTGAAAAGTCCGTAGAAATTTCACCAGCTTCTATTATATTTGTTATGTTTTTTGTTAAAACAAATTTTTCGAAGCATCTACAGCCTCCTCCTAAAACAATAGTATGTATCTTAGGATCATCTACTTTTATGGTGACAAATTCATTTTCGGTTCCACGATTTTCTATTGTTGCATATTTAAAGTTTTTACAAGGCAAATAAGAAGAAGATTTTAAATACAATATGCCGGCGTTCTCATCTACGAAATACATTCTTTTCGCAAGCAAGTCATACATTTCTTCTTTTCTGTTAGGCATATAATCGGATAAACGATCGTACAATGCTATACAAAAAATATCTATATTTTGATAGCTATTTTGTAAGCTATAGACATAATCGATTGAATTAAGAGCATATTTAATATCATCAACGTTGCCCGGTCTCAAATCTTTTAAAACTTTGCAAACTGAATTAAATACTTTTTCTTCAAATTTTTGTTTGTATTTTTCTTGTTTCAAAGCGTCAAATATTCTTATTACGCTATTCAAACTATGTGTATCATAATATAGTTTTCCGTTATCGTGATTGAATCTATAGCCGAAATTGTTTTTTAAGTAAATTGCTTCCGCCGAATCTACAATGAATGCTTCATAGCAAGAAAAATCCATGCCGTATTCTTTTTCGAATTTTTGTTTTTCTTCTTCCGTTGTAAGTTCGAAAAAGCTGGTTAAATCATTTGGCTTATTAAAACCGCTAAAAGGGAAAGGCGTTTTTTCGAAGTTATCCGTTGAAGCAATAAAATAATACATATAGTACTTAGAAACTTCAGGCGAAAGTTCTATGGATTTTTCAAAATTATCTCTTGCGTCAACATATTTTTTTAATTTGAGATTAGTTAATCCTCTGTTAAAAAAGTTTTCCGCATCGTCGCTATCCTTGCCGCCTTTTATTATTTTTGTAACATGATTTGTAATATTATTTACGGTTGTATAATTGTTTGTGTAATTTGCAATAACTTTTTCTGTAATAAAAGCAGTGCCGCAATGTTTGCAGATGCCTGCTTCTTTGCTATCGTCTACTTCAATTTTTGCACCGCATTGTGTGCAAATTGCAGGTTTTAACGACATATATTTATCCTCCGTTTTATCCTATGTGTTTTGTAATAAAAAACTCCAATATAATAATATCAAATTTTTTAGTGTTTTACAAGTGGTGTGCAATTTTAAATTTGTATTTTACTCGACTTCGGCGTTTGTATCGTCAGTGCTTTCTTCGGTAAACGCGGCGTTTGAAACTACGTTTAATTCGGGTTTGCCGCCTGCTTTAATTATTTTATCGACGTTATCTTGCATGCGCTTTTTAAAGAACACTATCATATACGGCAGCGACACTGCGAAGGTTAAAAAGTCGGAGATCGGCTGGGCGAGCTGTATGCCTAAAATTCCGACGAGTCTCGGCATGATAAGTATTACCGGGATAAAGAAGATTCCCTGTCTGCAACTTGCGAGAAGGGTTGCCGAAAACTTGAAACCGAGCGACTGCAAGGTCTGGTTTGCGTATGTAGAGAATGCGAGAAACGGCATTACCGCGCAACCCGCTATCAAAGCGGTTTTGCCTATTCCGATAACGTCCTGTTCGGTCGAAAACAGCTTCATAACGCCTTCTGCGAAAAATCCGAGCAAAGCTGCGCAGACGACGCACGCAGCCGTTCCCAAAAGGCACGTAAAATAAAAGCCTTTTTTAACTCGGTCGTTTCGCCCCGCGCCGTAATTGTAGCCGGCGACGGGCTGATACCCGTGACCTATACCCAGAACGAGATTGCGGACGAACATATAAATTTTGTTTGAAATCGTTATCGCGGCTACTGCGGCGTCGCCGTAAGTTACCGCCTGTATATTAAGGAGTGCCGAAGAAACCGCTCCTAAACCTTGCCTGAATACGGTAGGAATACCCGTTGAAAATATTTTACCGTAAGTTTTTATGTTTTTCGAAATATTTTTAAGCGAAAGGTTCACAACAGATTTTTTAATAAGATAGGGGACGAGAAGAACTACAAAGCTCACCGCCTGCCCGACGCCCGTCGCGAGCGAAGCGCCCATTGTTCCCATATCGAGCGTGAATATAAAAATCGGATCGAGAATAACGTTTATAACGCCGCCGACACCTATGCCTATCATCGCAAGCGTCGTGTTGCCTTCCGCGCGTAAAGCGTTGTTAAGGACGAAAGCCGCGCAGTTTACGGGCGCTACGATAAATATAAAAAGAGCATAGCCCTCGGCATAAGGGAGCATTGTTTCGGAGCAGCCTAAAACTTTCAGAATCGGTTCCGAAAATATGAGTCCGACAGTTCCTACAACGGTTCCGAAAAAGAAGGCTTCTATTACCGCCGAAGAGGCGTATTTGTCAGCCTCGGACTTCTTTTTTTTACCTAAAACCACACTGATGAGAGAACCCGCGCCCATGCCTATTCCGTAGCCGAAAGCCTGAATAACCGACATTATCGTAAAGACCACGCCTACGCCGGCCGCGGCGGATTTGTTTATCTTTGCGACGAAAAACGTATCGACGGTGTTATAAATTACCGAAATCAGCGCGCTTATAATCGTCGGTACGGCGAGCGTTAAAATAAGTTTGCCGACCGGCGTTTCGGTCATTTTATAAAATTGTTCTTCCGAAGTTAGTTTTTTATTCATACCGTTATTTATTATATTCTTAAATTGCTTTCGTGTCAACAGCGGCAAAAAAAGAATATAACGTTAAGCGTGATCGAAACGGGGTGTACGGCTATAATTCGGCGATACAGACGGCGTAAGATAAGACCGTAAACGAATAAAAGACGTTGAAATAAAAATCGCAACAAGAAAGTTCCGGTAAAACCCGGAACTTTAATTTTTTATTTAACTGCTTAATATGATTTTATCGTAAATTATAAGGTATACCGATTATATCAGTACAAAACCGCAAAGTCCGGAATAAAAGCGGTATCCGTCTTCCATAAAACCGAGAGTTTTGCGGAACTTAATGTGTTGCCTATAATCTTAAAGGAAGCGTTCTTCGCCATATTTACGCAAGTTTCGGAAGCAAATGCGATAAGAGCGAGAACGTCGCCCGATACAGTATTGTTTTTAACCGAAACGCCGGCAAGAGAACCTTTCGTCGAAGAAAAGATTATTGCGTCGGCCTTTTTCGTGTCGTCGGTATCGGTTGACAGGCGGCTCATTTCAAACGTATTGTATTCGATGTTTATAATAACGTTTTCGGCATACTGTTCTGCGACTTTAATAGGTCTCGTCGCTTTGAAAGTGTTGTTTTTAATAGTGAGGTTGCAGGCTGAACCTTTGTACCAACCTAAGTCCTGACTTCCGCCGTTTATAAACCATATGGGATTCGAGTTGTTGCCGTTGTCGAAACCGTTGAAGTAACATTCGTCTATCGTAAGGCTTTTCGCAAATCCGCCGTTCTGAAAGATCCCGCCGTCTGAAAAGATGCATTTTCTGAGCGTAAGGCTTTTTACCGTATGCGGGAAAACGGATTCCGGATTATAACCTGCCGCATGTATCTGTTGCCATTGACACGAAAATGCCACGGAACCCGTAAACGTCACGTTATCTATGATTATATCCGTCGCGTCGGGAACGTAAAAACAGAGGGCGGTCTTATTGTTGTTTACCTGATTGGGATCGGAATACTTCGGCGCGGTATATGAGCCGTCTTTTATCACGAGGGTAAAGCCCGCTTTATTTGTGTTCATATAGCTTATATCGCCGTTTGTCCCGATAACGTGAGGTTGTTCTTCTTCCGTTACGTCGGCGGTCTTTTTCGAAGTATGAAAGTCCGCCATGTTTTTGTTTCCGATAACGAAGTAAGAGCCTTCGGTCGCGGCAATGTTGTCTATATCCACGACAAGAGTTTTAGTTCCTTCCGGAATGGCTTCGAGAGCGTTGAATTCTTCGAGAGTATAGACCGGAGCTCCCTTATAAGGATCCTCGTTTCCGGTTATTTTGGTTATGTTGCAGCCGGAAGACAGAAAAGCCGCTGATACGGCGGTTATCGAAAACACTCCGGTTAACAAGAGCTTAATAAAATTCTTCATACAAATACTCCTTCTTATTATATCTTTACGGTAGCCGTTACAATATTACGACTATTGCAATATATATTATAAACTGCATTACTTTAATTGTCAATATCAAAAAAATAAAAAATGAATATTTATGATTAAAAATCGCCGAAAGACGATTATTTATAAAAAAAGTTGCAAAAAAGAAGTATAATAAAAACAAATGCGCCCGTAAAAGCGGGCGCAAAGAGAATAATATTTTATTTTAGTATAACCATATAACTGATATATTGCGGCTTATTTAATACGGTCTGCGATTATTCCGCAGCTTCGGCAGAATCCGAATCCTCGCCTTTCGTTATTTTTATCCTGAACTTTTTTTTGGAACCTTTCTTTTTTTCGACCGGCTTGTGTTTGGTAAAAAGCGTATAGATAACTATCATCGCCTGAAGCGGCGCGCCAAGAAAGAATAAAGGCCACAGATTATATTCGATCATTTGTAAGTATATTGCAGTAAGCAAAGTCCACAAAAAAATCGTGAGAGTGAGAGTGTCCAGCCATTTTATGGCGGTGTTGTACCGGTTGAATCTGTACACGATAATGGCGGAAGGGCAGATTGCCCATATAAATATCTGCCAGAAATTGATATTGCGCAGAATTCTTAAAGCGACGTAGACGAAAACGGCTATCATATAAACGGTAAGAACCGAAAGACAGACCATCGCTATTTCATTGGACCTGTTTTCCTTCGCTTCTTTGCTTGAAAGGGAAATAAACTTGTCCGAAGCGTTTTCTTTGGTAAGGTCGTCCACCGTAACGTGAAAGACTTCCGCAAGAGCGCACAAAGCGGTTATATCGGGAACCGACGAACCGTTTTCCCATTTCGAGACCGTTTTGTCCGAGTATGCCACAAGCTCGCCGAGTTCGGACTGTTTAAGACCGCTTTGAAGTCGTAACGCCTTTATGTTGTCGGCAATGTTTTTTTCGATGTTTGTTTCTTTTGCTTCCATAGTAATTAAATTATAATGCTAAAACAGGTTGCTGTCAAGCTTAAAAATAAGGTTCTCTACAGCTCTCTTATTAGTAGAAAGCCGGTTTTTTACATAAAAAGGAGCGGTTTAAAAGAACCTGTGTCGTTCAAGCCGCTCCGTAATTATTAAGCTGCCGTATTTTCGGAAATTTCGTCGGTTAAGTCGTTTTCCTGCGCTTTTTGTTGTTTTGCTCTCGCCGTCCAGCTGAAAAAACCGTGCATATCGTTTACTAAAAAGACGGTAAAGCATATTACGACCGATAGATAGGAGATATCTTTGAAAGAAGCCATTATCCATAATATTATCAGAATAATATCATTTAATGCGTATCCTATGGCGTAAAGGGGACTTCTTCTGAAAGTGAAGCTTACCGCAAGAAAACTCGTTGCAACCGAAATCGTGCTCGGAATAAGGTTTGCCGTCCCGAAAAATTTAAGAATAAAGTAGAATACAACCGTAATAACGAGCGTCGAAACCGCTATTAAGATATAGTCTTTTGCTTTCAGGTTGGCGTTTATTTTCGCTTCCGAGCGTTTGCCCTTGAAGGGGTGTCTTATCCAGCTTATAAGAGAGATGAAAGCCATCGGCACCGACATTCCGATATATGTCATCATTTCGCCGTAGTATCTGAACGAATATGATATAATCGCATAAAGGATCCCGAACGATATCATAAATATTTGTCCTAAAGGGTTGCCTCTTGCGCAAAATATAAGAGCGGTCGCACCGATGATCGAAGCCGCAAGCGAAAGGTAGTTACGTTCTTTGAAGATAAAAAACGATATTATTATGGTTGCTACCGAGCAGCTCCACAATATTATTTCGCCTTTTGAAAAGTAGTTTAAAATCTTTTTCACGTTGAATTCTCCTTGGTTAGTTATTTGTTTGTTTTTGTATAAGCGTAAAACGCAGTTCCGTTATTGCTTTTACTTCTTAAATAAAAAAGCACCTATGAACGCTTCTTCAAAGACCTATCGAAGCGATCATAAATGCTTTTGCATTATTTACCCGGTGGCAAAATGTATCCCATACATTTGGTATTATTAAGTTTTTCTGTTGCTTTTGGTAAATTGAAGCAATCTTTTGTTTGATTATATAAAACGCCTTTTAAGTTTGTCAAGCGATTTTATGCCGTAAAGAGCATTGTTTTGCTTTGTTTTATAAAAACGCTTATTTAAGTTCTTCGGCAAGAGCGTTGAGAGCGGTAACCGTTTCGTCGTTCATTGCCGAAAGAATTTTAACGTTGTTTTCGGCAAAAGTTATGTTTTTGCTGTTTTCGAACATAGACTTCATAACCTTCGTCGCGACGGGAGCCCACGAACCGTTTTCGATAAACGCAATCGTTCTCGACTGATAATTTCTTTCGGTAAGGTGTTCGATGAACGTTCTCATAAAGGGGAATATATCTCCGTTATAAGTGGTGGTTGCAAGGACGAGTTCAGAGTATCTGAAAGCGTCTTCGACCGCTTCCGCCATATCGCATCTCGCTAAGTCGAAAAGACTTACTTTTTGTCCCTTCGTTATAAGGAGAGCCGCAAGTTTTTCCGCCGCGGCTTTCGTATGACCGTAAACGGAAGTATAGGCTACGGTAACGCCTTCGTCTTCGGGCTTATATGAAGACCAGATGTCATAAAGGTTTATGTAGTAGCCTAAATTTTCGGTAAGAACGGGACCGTGAAGGGGGAGTATCTTTTTTATGTCGAGATTAGCTGCTTTTTTGAGAAGAGCCTGCACCTGCACGCCGAACTTGCCGACGATGCCGATATAATATCTTCTCGCTTCGCACGCCCAGTCGCCTTCGGCGTCGCTTGCTCCGAACTTGCCGAAGCCGTCCGCAGAGAATAAAATTTTATCGTGAGAATCGTAAGTAACCATAACTTCGGGCCAGTGAACCATCGGCGCGGCGACAAAGGTGAGTTCGTGTTTGCCTAAGTTCAGAGTATCGCCTTCTTTTACGATAATTCTTCTGTCTTCGTATTCCTTTCCGAAGTAATTCTTCATCATCGTAAACGCCTGTCTGGACGAAACGATCGTAGCCTCGGGATATTCGGTCATAAAAGCCGCGATATTGGCGGAATGATCGGGTTCCATATGCTGAACGACGAGATAGTCAGGTTTTCTTTCTTTTAACGCCGCAGATAAGTTTTTGAGCCATTCGGTTCCGAAGTTTGCGTCAACGGTGTCGAATACCGCGGTCTTTTCGTCGGTGATCACGTAAGAATTGTAGCTCATTCCTTCGGGAACTACGTACTGACCTTCGAAAAGGTCTATTTTTTTGTCGTCTACGCCTATATATGTAACGTCTTTTGTGATTTGTTTGTTCATAACGGTCCTTTTATCGAGAAGAAAATATCGTCCTTTCTCTCGGTTATTTTTATTTTCGATATAATTTTAGTATATAAAAATAAAAAAATCAACCGCTTAAGGGGAGTTAAACCGAAAATTTGAAGGGATGAACACAAAGTTGATAAACAGCCGACTATAACGCTATATAAAAATTTTTATAAATAGTTTGTCCCGGACTTAAAAGGTGGTATAATGGTATCGGGGTATCCCATATAAAAAAGAGGTATTTGCAATATGAAAAAAGTTCTTATAGTATCATCGAGTTTAAGGGCAGGAAGCAATTCTGAGATTTTAGCGAAAGAATGTCTTAAAGGCGCGCTTGACGCCGGGAATAAAGCGGAACTTATTTCGCTCAAAAACAAAAACATAAAATTCTGCATAGGCTGTCTTTCGTGTCAGAAAACGGGCAAGTGCGTTATACAGGACGATGTCCCCGAGATTATGGAAAAGGTTAAAAATGCGGACGTACTCGTATTCGCTACGCCGATATATTATTACGAGATAAGCGGTCAGTTAAAAACGCTTCTCGACAGGCTCAACCCTTTATATTCGTCAGACTATAAGTTCAGAGAAGTTTATATGATCGCAACGGCTGCCGAGGACGGCGACGCTACTTTCGATTACGCTTACGGCGGGCTTACAGGCTGGGTGGATTGCTTTATGAAGGCCAAGCTCAAAGGCATGGTTACCGGCGGAGGTCTCGAATACGCCAAAGAAGCGATTGCCGATAAAACTGCGCTTAAGCAGGCTTACGAACTTGGCAAAAACTTATAATTCAGAAATTAAGAGTTCTGTAAAATTTTACAAAATAAGGCTTTTTTATGTGGATAGTTTTTGCATGCCTGTCGGCGGTATTTGCGGGGCTTACGGCGATATTGTGTAAATGCGGAATAAAAAAGACCGATTCGGACGTGGCGACTGCTTTACGAACGATAGTCGTTCTTATTTTTGCCTGGATAATGACCTTTGTGGTCGGATCGTATAAAGATATATCAAACGTTTCTGCCAAGTCGTTTTTGTTTTTGATTTTGTCGGGACTTGCGACCGGCGCGTCCTGGATATGTTACTTCAAGGCGCTCTCTATGGCGGATATAAATAAAGTCGTACCCATAGACAAGTCGAGTACGGTAATAACGGTTCTCTTCGCAATAATGATTTTCCACGAGACGAACAATCTATGGATTAAGCTTGCAGGTACTATACTTATCGGCGCGGGGGTAATGCTCACCGTTGAAAAGAAGGATATAAAGTCCGTTCCCGTTACGGTAACTGCGTCAGTAACTGCCGATAGCGGTAGCATTCCGACGGAAACGGTATTGCCGGAAGCAACCGAAAAAGGGGATCTACAGCCGGCTCCCGCAAAGGTAAAAGCAAAACATAGCGTCGGATGGATTGTTTTTGCGGTGCTTTCGGCGGTGTTTGCGGCGGCGACAGCTATTTTAGCTAAAATCGGGATCGAAAACGTAGAATCCAACCTTGCGACGGCTATACGGACAACGGTCGTGCTTGTCGCGGCGTGGTTTCTCGTAATAGCGAAAAAGAAAACGCATATGATAAAAGAAACAGACAAAAAAGAGCTTTTGTTTATCTCGCTTTCGGGCATATCGACGGGGGCTTCGTGGCTTTGCTATTATTACGCAATCGCAAATGGCGTCGTAAGCGTAGTAGTTCCGATAGATAAGCTTAGCGTACTTCTGACTGTGGCGTTTTCGTGCATTTTCTTAAAAGAAAAACTTAAATTAAAGTCTGCCGTTGGCCTTATAATAATGACCGCCGGCACTCTTTTAATGGCAATATTCGCTTAAAATCAATGTATAAAATAATGCTAAAATAAACAGCGGCGGCAAAACTCCGTCGCTATTTTTTTGCATTTTTTTTGTATATCGTGGGTGCAACTCCGTAAAACTTTTTAAAACTGTTGCTGAAATGATATTCGTCCGAAAATCCGCATATATCCGAGATTTCTTTGATGCTTTTTTCACCGGATAAAATGAGCTCCTTCGATAACTGGAGCCTTATTCTTAACAGAGTAAAAAGGGGAGCTTCGCCGGTAGCTTTACGGAATTTGTATATAAGTCCGTTGTGCGAAAAAGACGGCTATGAAGTAAGACAATGTTCTGTTTGCGGCAAAATTGAAACTAATAGTATTAGCAGAACCGGACATAAATTCACTGCGTGGCGAAAAGATGGCAACGACTATGTTCGTGACTGTTCCTTATATGCCACGACGGTGAGTATGAAGAAACCATTGACGGAATAATATACGATTTTCCTACTATTTTCGGTTATTATGCCACTGAACGCGAAGCGAATGAAGTAGCCGAATATAAAAAGAAGTATTCGCGAGTGGGAAAGAAACATCCGGAAAATATCTCTGTCGATGCAGATCCGGTTGATACCTATAACGATTGGAGTAAAGGATTTGTTCCTTTTGACGAGTAAATAATTTTTATCCACAAAAAATACGAACTCTGTTTTCTAATGGGGTTCGTATTTTTTTAATATTTACTTGACAGCTTGTTGTTTTTGTTGTAAAAAATAATTAAGAACCATAAAAGGCAAAAGTATACTTTAAAAAATAATCAGATACGGAGGTCATTAAAAATAAAATAAAGAATTATGATTAAATATTTTTTCGATTTAGATTACTATAAAGACAGCTTACTATAAAGACAGCGGTGACCTTTTTTGTTTAGGTACATTTTCTTGCTTAAAGAACGCAAGAAAAAAACAAAAACAAGTTGAAAATTAACCCGGCTTCAGGGATAATCCCAACAATTTTAAAATTACAAGATGCGGGGTAAAATTTGACGATAATGCCGTTGTAAAAAAGTCGGAAGCTAAATTATACTGCGTTTGGTTAGATAATGCGACTTATAACGAGAATACCGGCAAAGAAGAGGTGCAAACGGCAAAGTTTACCTATAACAGCGGTACGATGATATGGGCGGGCGTTTTGTTGTATGAACTTACAAACGAACAGAAATATCTTTCCGAAGCAAAACAAACAGCCGAAGGCGCATACGGATATTTTTGTTCACGCACGCCGAAAGGCATAGAGTATTATCCGTCCACTTCCTGGTTTAACCTTTATCTGCTTCAAGGTTATTACGCATTGTATAAAGTCGACGGCAACGACGCCTATATGGAATCTTTTAAAGCCAACCTCGACCTCGCCTGGCAAAAAGGGCGCGACGAAAACGGCTGCGTTATGCCTAACTGGGGTGCCGGCGCCGTCCTTGACGAATATAAGTACGTATCGCTTTTACAGGAAACCGCAACTGCCGAATGTTATGCCATTATAGGCGATTATCAATTAAAAAAATCATGAAATATCAACAAACATATAAGTGGCTTGAAGAAAAATGCAATTTTATTGTTGACGAAAAACTGCGCAAACTGTTTAAAAACTGCTTTTTAAGCACGCTTACCACTACGGTGAAAGAAGAGAGCGACGGAAGCGTATACGTTTTTACGGGAGATATTCCGGCTATGTGGCTGCGCGATTCGTCTTCGCAAATAAATCCGTATGTAAGGCTTTGCAAAATCGATCCGGATATGGCAAAAACCGTTAAGGGCGTTATAAAAAGACAGTTTTTCTATATCGGCATAGATCCTTATGCAAACGCTTTCAACGAAGCCCCCAACGGTAACGGGCATAAAGATATTACTTTGCGGAACGATTGGGTGTGGGAGCGCAAATTCGAAATAGACAGTTTGTGTTACCCGGTTTGGCTTACCGAAAAATATTTTGAACAGACGGGCGACCGCGGTATATTCGACGAGTCGTTCGTGAAAACGATTAAAATAATTTTAGACGTATTTGAAACCGAACAAAATCACGACTTGAAATCCGGGTATTATTTTTTACGCGAGGGAATGTATTCCGGCGATACGCTCGACAGAGACGGTAAGGGCTGTAAATGTAAAGTGAACGGGCTGGTATGGTCGGCTTTTCGCCCCAGCGACGATAAATGCAAATACGGTTATCTTATACCGTCGAATATGTTTATCGTGGTAATAACGAATTTTTTAATCAACGTTTTCGAAAAAATAATTCCCGATTCGGGGTTGCTCGAAAGATGCAGGGCGTTAAGGGATTCGGTTAAACGCGGGCTTGACGAATGCGCTGTTTTCACCGACGAAAACGGCGTGCGTCGATACGCTTACGAAACCGACGGCTTCGGAAACGCATATTTTGTGGACGACGCGAATATGCCGTCGCTGTTGTCGTTGCCTTATCTCGGTTATTGCGATGCCGATTCGCCGATATATAAAGACACAAGAAACTTCTTGTTGTCGGAATCGAACAGATATTTTTACGCAGGGAAGTATGCTCGCGGAATAGGTTCTCCGCACACGCCTGAAAACTATATCTGGCATCTGGGGCTTATTATTCAGGGGCTGACGTCTTCTGACGACGACGAAAAGATCGAAGTTTTAAAAATGCTGAAAGATACGCACGGCGGTACGTTTTATATGCACGAGGGGTTTGATAAAGACGATCCTTCGAAATATACGCGAGAGTGGTTCGGTTGGGCCAATTCGTTATTCGCGGAATTTTTTATGGATAATTTCGATTTATTTAAAAACATTGTGTTCGATTGACAAAATTAAATTTGCAGTATGTTGCCGATTTGTTTAAAGCACCCGCGTTTGCGGGTGCTTTTTGCCACAGGATTCCGGATGTGGAATTTTTGCCCGAAAAAATCGAAAACGGAAGAAGCTTCAGACTATTCTCGATAGACTTTGAATAATAAAATCGAAAAATTCGGATAAAACCGCTTATCACGGTATAAAAGCCTTAAAAATTGTCAATCAACTATATGAAGGTAAATTTAAAGCGTTGCCGTTTATTAAAGCAAAGCGGATTAACGTTTTACGGGCTTTTTACATAAAATAACATAGGTCGATAAAAGCCTTAAATACTTTCAAAGGAAAAAGCGATGATAAGACGCGGTGAACTATACTATGCGGATTTAAGTCCTGTCGTCGGCAGCGAACAAGGCGGAATAAGACCTGTTCTCGTTGTGCAGAACGATATAGGCAATAAATACAGTCCCACCGTGATTGCGGCGGCGATTACAAGCAAAATGACTAAGGCAAAGCTCCCTACGCATATCGAATTATCCGATAAAAGTTACGGGCTTTTAAAAGATTCGGTGGTGCTTCTGGAGCAGATACGAACTCTCGATAAGCGAAGATTAAAAGAGCGTATAGGCGAACTTTCACCCTATACTATGAAGCGCGTCGATACCGCTCTCGCGATAAGCTTAGGGGTGAACAAGGCGGAAAATCTTTAACGCTATTTGCATTGTGAACTAAAACAGACAGATAAACTTAAACAACCAAATAAATATGAGCAAAAAAGAATAAAAAAATAAAAGCCCGGCGAAACCGGGCTTTTATTATGCTGTTTAATTATAAATAGGTAGTTATTACAAAATTAGGTAATTATAATAAAATCGAGTTTTGATAAACCGACCGATTTATCAGTCGTCGGTGACAGCAAGCATTTCGAGCTTATCTTTGGGGGCTTCGGGTTTAGAATCGCCGTGCTTTACAAAGAGCATCGTGATAAACGAACCTATAACGAAAATCGCAGCGTAGGGGAACAGGGGATACATGTTTCCCGCAAGATCCATAACTGCGCCCGATAAAATCGGAGTGGCTATCTGCGCCGCCATGCTCGCCGTGTAATAAAAGCCTGTGTATTTGCCGATGTCAGAGTTCTTGGAAAGTTCTACAACCATCGGGAAGGAGTTTACGTTAATCGTTGCCCAGCCTATGCCCGCAACCGCAAAGAGTATGTACATAACGAAGGTCGGGGAGCCGCTTCTTATAAACGACGCCGATAAAAACGCTGTCGCAAGGAGAGCTACGCCCGCTAAAATGGTCTTCTTTCTGCCTATTTTGGAAGCTATCATTCCGACCGGAATGTAAGTGATTATAGCCGCTCCCTGAGCAATCATAAGGGTTAAGTCGTAGCTTTGATTAAGCACGTCTTTTGCGTAGACCGAATATTTCGAAGTAACAGCGTTGTAACCCATATACCATAATGCTACCGAAGCGAGTATGAGGATAAGAGACGAAAGCTGGCTTTTCGTGAGTTTGCCGCCGATTTCTTCACGCTCTTCGGTTTCTTTGTCGGGGAAGTACTTTTCGGTGTCGATACGCATATCTTCAGCCCACTTCTTTTCTTTTACGGTTAAGACGAAGATTATAAGAGCTGCCAGCATAAGGGCGCACGTTGCGAGAATATACGGGAAGAAGTTGAGTTCTTCGGTCTGCTTTTTGAAGATCATACCGAATACGAGTACTATAATACCGCCGGCGGTACCCATAAGGTTGATAACGGCGTTGCCTTTACTGCGGTGCGGTTTACACGTTACGTCCGGCATAAGAGCGACCGCTGGCGAGCGGAAAGTCGCCATCGCTATAAGCGTTATCAGAAGGACTATCATAAAGAGACATATACTGTTTATGAGCGGGATAAAGATGAACGAAATTATCGCTACTATCGTTCCGCATACGATAAACGGCGTACGTCTGCCGAATTTGGTGTTCGTTTTATCCGAAAGCGATCCGAAAAGGGGAAGCATGAACAAAGCGAGTATGTTGTCGAGCGCCATTATAAATCCCGAAAGCGTATGGTTCATGCCGAATTTGTCTACGAGAATAAGCGGAATCGTTTTGTCGTACGCCTGCCAGAACGCCATTATCAGAAAGAAAGCGAATCCGACGAGTATGGTCCTTTTGTAGTTAAGTTTCATAAAGTCTCCTTACGGCGTTTTCGTTTTTGTCCCGAAAGACTTATTTTTATATCCGCCGCCTAAACTATTTTAGCACAGAAAACCTTTATTGTCCATACCGCTTTGAAAAATTGTTTCAGAAAAATGTAATAAATTTGTAAAAATTAGTTATAAACGGCTTTTAATTTACTTCGATACAGGCGTTATACAATAATATCGTTATTAAATCGCCGTTATTGTGTTTTTTATAGCCGCCCGAAGATGCCTGTCTAGATCGCCCGCGCCGAGAACCAGAACGTTATCGTAACCCTTAAAAGATTTTATCAGGTCTTCCACGTCGTCGTAGTAGGCTGAGTCGGTTTTTTCGAGCGAAATAAAAAGATCTTTTGCCGAGCCTATGTATTTTACGTCTTCGCGCGCGGCGTAAGTTCTGAACAGGACGAGCTTTTTAATCGGCTTCAGAACACGTATAAAATCAGACTTTAATGCAGCCGTACGGGAATACGTGTGCGGCTGAAACACTACCAAAGTTTTTCCTTTTTTGAGAGATAAAAAGGCTTTCGAAGTTTTTTCGATCTCGTCCGGATGGTGGGCGTAGTCGGAGTATACGGCGGCTCCGTTTATAGTTCCTATTTTTTCGGCGCGGCGCATCACTCCGCGGAATTTTTCGAGTGCGGAGACAGAACATTCGACGGGCACGCCCGTTATATATGCGGCGGCTATCGCAGCGAGCGCATTGTAGACGTGATGTTTACCGAGAACGGGAACGAATGCTTTATATTTTTTATTTTTATGTAAAACGGTAAATTTCAAGCCGTTTTCGGTGGCTTTTATATTTTTTGCGATAAAATCCGCATTGTTTTTTATTCCGAAAGTGAGATAAGCCGGTATGCTTTCCGATCCCGGATCGTCCGCGTTTTTAACCGTTATCGAGTTCTTCGAAAACGTTCTGAAAGCTTTTATTACTTCGGTCAGATTTTTGTAAGTGTCCACATGGTCGTAGCAAACGTTAAGTATAACCGCTACGGTAGGCTTTACGTCATAAAAATTGCGGTTGTATTCGCACGTTTCGGCGACACAGGTGTTGTAAAGTCTGTCCGAATAGTAGTCTGAATACTCTATAGTATCGCCGCCGACGAAAACGGTTGCGGAAGAAAATCTTTTCAGAATAGTTCCGAGCATCGCCGTGGCTGTAGTCTTGCCGTGAGTGCCCGATATCGAAATGCTCTTATTAAAAAGGGTAAACACGTAACCTAAAAGTTCGCTCCGCTTGATAATCGGCACTCCGTTTTTTACGGCGTACTTCATTTCGGGGTTATCGCCTTTAATAGACGACGAAACGACGAGCGCATCGAAATTTTTAAGGCGTTTTCCGTCGTGCGTATCGTAAACTTTTATACCGTACTCTTTTAGTTCCGGAAAAAATTCCGTATTGAGATCGGCTCCCGCAACGGTATATCCGGTTGCGCTAAAAAATTTCGCGAGCGGTTTCATTCCCGTTCCCGCAATTCCCGAAAAGTAAAACGACCTGAATTTTTTTATTTCTTCGAAATTTATCATGCTATATTATATGATTATCGTTTATAAATGGTAACGGCGGCGGACCGTATTAAAACCGACGGAATTATCCGATAAAAGCTTATAAAAAGCAGGCAAAAACGAAATAAAACAAAAAACGTAAAAAAATTTTTAAAAACCTATTGAAATTGTCTTAAAAGTATGATAAAATAGCCGTAGTATATGAAAGGCAGGTATATTAATACATGAAAATTACAGACGTAAGAGTACGTATCGTTAAAAAAGACGACAGCAAACTTAAAGCGGTAGCGTCGATAACCATCGACGATTGCTTTGTAGTTCACGATATCAAGGTTATTGAAGGAAGCGAAGGCTATTTTGTAGCTATGCCGTCCAGAAAGTCCAGCGAAGGCGAACATAAGGACATCGCTCATCCAATAAATACCGAAACGAGAGAAATGATCATTAAAATGATTCTGGACGCGTTTAACGAAGAACTTAAAAAAGGGGAGTAAACTAAAAAGAGGGTGTAAGCTCTCTTTTTTTATGGGACTTTGATTTCGGGTTTACCGCCGCGGCGATCGTCTGTTTTCCGGCTTTATTAGTTTTACAGGACATAAAAATCGGAAAGTTTATTTACAAAAGGCAATAATTAAAAGAGGTATATATATGAACAAAAAAGTAGTAGTTTTCGACCACCCCCTTATTACGCATAAAATTTCTCTGATGAGAGATAAAAACACTTCGTCGAAGCAGTTCAGAGAACTCGTAGAAGAAGTAGCGATGCTCATGACTTATGAAGTTTTCAGAGATTTCCCGATGAAAGAGGTCGAAGTCGAAACGCCCATTACGACTACAAAGTGCAAAGTTCTCGCTTCCGACGTAGCGGTAGTTCCCATTTTAAGAGCGGGACTCGGACTTGTCGAAGGCGTACTCGACCTTTTCCCGACGGCAAAGGTAGGACATATCGGCATGTACCGCGACGAAGAAACTCTCGAACCGCACGAATACTTCTGCAAACTTCCTTCCGACATTGCAGAAAGAAACGTTTTAGTTGTAGATCCCATGATGGCGACCGGCGGATCGGCTATAGACGCGGTTAAAGCTCTTAAAAAGAGAAACTGCAAAAACATATCGTTTATGTGTATGATAGCCGCTCCCGAAGGAATAAAGACGTTCACCGAAATGTATCCGGACGTTCCCGTATACTGCGGCGCGCTCGACGAAAAACTTAACGAAAACGGCTATATCGTTCCCGGTCTCGGCGATGCGGGCGACAGAATTTTCGGAACGAAATAAAATCATAATAAAAATAAAAAAGAGCGGTAAGCCGCTCTTTTTTACGTCTTAGAAACGACTGAAGTCAGACTTTGTAAAAAATTCCCGTGTAGCGTAATTTGCGTTTCGGTTTTATGATTTTTTATAAAAAAGCGACCGGTATTTTATATAAAACCAAAAAAAATATTAAAAATCATAAAACAAATAAAACGGATGGTATTCGGCGGTAACGGTATCTGCTAAACCGTACCGTAAAATTAAAAAAGAACGCGATTTTATCGCTGAAAAACGGCTTGAAAAGTTAAAATTTTAAAAAAATAACAAAAAATCTTGAAAACCGTTAAATTTTATGATAATATTATAAATAATAAATATAAAAGGGCGAAGAGGTGAATTTTTAATGGGCAATCTCGTAATAACCGTAGGAAGAGAATTCGGCTCGGGAGGGCGTACCGTCGCAAAACTTGTCGCCGAACATTTCGGAATAAAATGTTACGATAAAAACATTCTCGCGCTGGCTGCCGAAAAGAGCGGTCTTAACGAAAAATTTATTGAAAGTTATGACGAAAAAGCGGTGTCGAGTCTCGGATTTTTAACAGGACAGGGATTTTATTTTTCTCCGAGAGGAGCGAATAACGACATTCATGTCGAAGCGTATTTTTCGCAGTTCAACGTAATAAGAGAACTTGCGAAAAAAGAATCGTGCGTTATCGTCGGAAGAGCCGGAAACTACATTCTGCGCGACGAACCGGGTATGATTTCGGTATTTATCTCTGCGGACAGAGCCGACAGAGTAGACCGTATAATGAAGTACGAAAAGATTTCGGACAAACAGGCGGAGAAGGCCGTCGACAAGTACGACAAAAACAGAGCCAAATACTATAACTTTTTTTCGAACATGAAGTGGGGCGAAGCCAAAACTTACGACCTTTGCATCAACAGTTCGAAGTTAGGTATCGAAGGCGCCGCTAAAATCGTCATCGATTACGTCGAAGCGAGACTTAAAGCCGAAGCGGATAAAAATTCGGGCAAAACCGTTTGATTATTCAATCGGTTAACCGTTTGATCGGGTTAAATTTTATTTTATAAATACGGCGAAGAACTTTCGCATAATATTTAGAAGGGTAATAACACGGAACGCTTTATCATAGAAGGGTAAACGGAGTAAGGCTTTCCGGATTTTACGAATATATTGCGGCAGGGGCCGCTTATGGAGGAATTATGAGCGCAAAATTTGTAGCGAGTACTTATCCGAAGACCAATCCTTACGGAAAAGAAGTCGTTAAAAAAAGTAAAGGCTTACGCGCCTTCGGAATAATCTTCGGAATTATATCGGTCGCGCTGTTTGCCGTATCGATGGTTTTACTTTTTGTTCTCAAAACGAACTTTAAGACAGCCGGAGGCGAAACCGTTACGGCGGGACTTTTAGACTATATAATAAACTACGCCACGGGCAAAACTATAGTAGTACCGGAAGAACTTAACGGGAACGGGAAAATTTTCCAGATAGTTCACGCCGCTATAACGGGCGTATTTATTTTTTGTTCTCTTTTGTATCTTATCATTTCGATTATTTCGATGTTCAAAAAGAGAATGCAGAAGAATACAAACTTAAGCTTTACCGCAGGTATAGTTTTGGCGGCGTTATGGTATATGTCGGTAAAAGAACTTTTCAATATGGGAGCATTCTATTATTCCGGCACTATCTTAGCAGAACCCGTAAAAGCCGGACTTATTCCTTTTACTCTCGCCGGCTATCTTACTTCGGCGGCGCTTATTTTATGCTCGGTATACGACGTTATAAAAATGTATTCGAACGCCGGAAGATTTAAAAAAGAAAACGAAGTCGCTCTTTCGTCCGGAAAAGTTGTCTTTCTTAAAATATTCGCTCTTTTATCCACGGCGGCGTTACTTGTCGGACTTGTAATGTTCGCAAAGATAATCGGCGCAAACACATTTAAAGATAATATGAATTGCAAGGGATATTTCGACTATGCGACGGATGCTCCTTTCGGAACGCTTGCAATGTCGATATTTATGTTTACGGTGAAGATCGACGGCGTAACCAAAGGCTTATGTATACAGATTCTTGCCGAATCGTTATTCATGTTTGCGACAACGCTCTCGATAGTATATCTTGTGGCAAATCTCATTATGTGCGTTTTAAGACTTTTTGTTCCGAACGGATATATGAGAATGTCCGATTATTTCGATAAATATTCGGTAGGCAACGCAGTTTTGAGAACGGCTACCTTCGTAGTTCTCGCCGACTTAGTCATGCTTGTAGGCAAGTTCATGGAAATGAAAGATTTTTCCGAAATAACTTCGCTGTTCACTCTCGATAGTCTGTGGGATATAATTTTGTTCGGCGCGGCGATAGTTCTTGCGATTATCTACACCGTCGTAAGAAACAAGGACAGAAACGCCTATTATGAAAACGTGGTTTACGGTCATTTTTTCGAAACCGAAGATGTTCGCATAAAAGCTAATGCGGCTCCTTCGGTACCCGTAAAAGAGGCAAAACCCGAAAAACTTAAAAAGGGAACTAAGCCCCCTCTCACGACAGATTCCGACAAAGGAAGTCTTATCGAAGCCAACGGCTCGCCTTTCTCGTCGCTGTAATAAAAAGGACTTGTTAAACGCTACACGGTGCGGCGAAACCGTACCGCAGAACTAAAATAAGACCGGAATAAAAAAAACAAAAAGGACTCTTTGCGGTCCTTTTTTAACGCAAAGTAACGGTAAGATTGCTTTCAGACCGTGTCGCCGCCGATATTTAAGGAACGGTTATATGGCTAAAAATAACCAAGCGATTTGTGCAAAAAGCCACAAAATTAAAGTTAAAGAGTAAAAATTTTAAATTAACTGTTGACTAAGTCGTTTTTTTATTATATTATTATTTTAGTGCGATTTAATATACAACTATTATATTAAATATTTATATATTAAAAAATGCAAATTTCGTACTGAGACGCGATACTACGCAAAAAGGAAAGATTATGAACGAAACTATTTCATCTATACTCGCAGCCGAAAAACAGGCGGAAGAAATAATAGAACAAGCTGCCGAAACTGCGAAAGAAACCGTTTATAATGCGGAGCAGGCGGCGGACAAACTTAAAAAAGCCGCAGCGGAAGAAATCAAAACCCGTCGCGCAGAGAATGCGAAAGCAATCGCCGCAAAGTCCGACGAAGTTTACGCCGCGGAAATAGCGAGCGGCGAAGAAAAAGCCGAAGAGCTTAAAAAAGCGGTAAGCGGAAAAATCGACGCGTGCGCGGACGAAGTAGTAAAGGAAATTATCGGATAAAATGGCAATCGTCGAAATGACAAAGCTCAAACTTTGCGCTTTGTCCTCACAGAAAAACGAAATACTCGACGCGCTTACGAAAACGCGTTCGGTCGAGGTTATCGACACCGAGGAGGTAGCCGATACTTTTCTGCCGTCCGAAACCGTTCCCGAAGAACTTTTGAAAAAGTCGGGCGAAGTGAAGGACTGCATAGAGTTCGTGCTTAAAACTTTATCCGCAGTAAAAGGCGAAGATTTTTACGATAAATCCCGCGACGTAAAGGGGCTTTCCGGCGTGCCGGTAATAGGCTTCGACGAGTTCTTTTCGATAAAAGAAAGGGAAGACGAACTTAACGAATACGTCGAAAGGACTTTGAGTTACGAAAAAAGAATCGCAGAAGAAGTTTCCGCCCGTCAGAAGATAAAGGCTTTACACGAGCAGTATATTCCTTACGAAGCGGTCGAAGGCGTGTTTTCGGATTATAAAGACACGTTAAAGACCAAGGTAAGACTCGGTCAGATAAAAAAAGACGGAATAAAACTTCTTTCGGCTCTTTCGGAGACCGGCGTTCCGGTAGTCGTAACCGAATATTCGACGTCTGATCCCGTTACCGTTTCGATAGTGAGCCTTAAAGAAAACGACGATCTTATAACTCCAGTTCTTTCGTCCAACGGATTTACGAAATGTCCGTTTACGGACGGCGTGTCGGCTTCGGAAGAAATAAAACGATTGAGCGAAGAATATAAAGAGTCGTTAAAAAAGGAAACGGAATTATTAAAAGCCGTTTACGACGAAGCGGATAAAATAAAAGATCTGTATGTTCTCGCCGATTACTATAAATTCGGACTCGAAAAGTTCAAAGATTCCGAAAAGTTCAGATATACGTCCAAGACTTTCGTTCTCGAAGGATACCTTCCGAAAGAAAAGGAAGACGAAGTAAAATCCGCGCTTAATAAAGTAACGGAAGCGGTTGTTGTCGAATATTCCGTTCCGACGGACGACGACACCCCGCCGACCTTATGCAAAAACAACAAACTCGTAAGCCAGGCGGAATTCGTAACCGATATGTATTCGACGCCCGATTACAGAGAATACGATCCGAACGGCTTTGTGTTCTTCTTTTACATGATGTTCATGGGTGTAATCATGGCGGACGTAGGTTACGGCGCGCTTATGATAATGTTGGGACTTGTTCTTGCAAAAAGAACCAAACCCGGCAAATCGCCGAAACTCTGGAACGTCATTGCGATAAGCGGAGCTTTCACCATTTTATGGGGAGCGTTGTTCAACTCGTATTTCGGGTTCGCTCTTCCGTACAAAGCGATTCTTCCGAGTCCGATACCGGACGGCGGAGACACGAGCGGAATGAAACTTATACTACTGTTGTGTCTGTTGATGGGAGTTATACATATCGCGGCGGGATACCTCGTAAAAGCGATAAATTTCTTCCGCAAAGGCGATATATTCGGCGGTATATGCGAAGGCATTGCGTGGGTGGTATTCTTTATAGGATTCGTCTTCGGAGTGTTCGTATTCATACTCAACTATCTCGTTCCGGGATTTATCGATTCGCTTAAACCGAACGTCAAAAACTTTTTCGAAACAATGACTGTCCCCGGACTTATTACGGCGGGCGTCGGACTTGCTTTTGCGGCTATATTTGCGGGAAGGCACGAAAGAGGTTTCGGTAAATTTACCAAAGCGTTCGGAGCGGTATACGGACTTATCAATCTTATGAGCGACATACTCTCGTATGCGAGACTTTTCGGACTTATGCTTTCGGGTATGATGATAGCTCAGACATTCAACGTGAACTTAGCCGCTCCAATAATGGCTAACGGCGGATTCGGTATAGTTGCAGGTATACTTATAATGATTGCGGGACACGCTTTCAACCTCGCAATGGGCGTACTCGGCGCGTATATACACGACAGCAGACTTCAGTATATCGAATTCTTCGGCAAATTCTACACGGGCGAAGGCAGACCTTTCGTACCGCTCGGATCGAAGTACGATTATATTTACGTTTCGCCCGAAAAGTAATCGGGATACATCAAAAAATAAAACAAAAGGCAGGCTTTGCCGCCTTATAAAAAAGTAACATAATAACGGAGGAATATATTATGTCAGGACAAGTTATCGCAATTTTGAGTTTGGCTCTTACCGCCGCGCTTTGCGGCGTAGGTTCTGCGCTCGGACTTTTCAAAACCGGCAGCGCGGCTGCGGGCGTTTTGTCTGAAGATCCCAAAAAGTTCAGCAAAGTACTCGTACTCGTAGTTTTACCCGCTACTCAGGGTATTTACGGTTTCGTATTCGGAATCATCGGCTTAGGCAGCGTAACCGCGACCATGACGGTAGCGGCAGGCTTAAAAGTATTGATGGCTTCGCTTCCGATGATGGTAACGGGTTTAATCACCGCCATCTTCCAGGGACTTACTTCGGTTGCGTGTATCAACACCATCGCAAAGCAGGATTCGCTTTCGGGTAAGCTCATTCTTTTCCCGGCAATGGTCGAAACTTACGCGATTTTAGGTCTTGTCGTTTCGATTCTTTTAATCGCTTAATTTTGCCGGAAATAAATTAAAAGGTAAATTAAATGGACAGCAAAGAAGCTATAATCGGCACGATAATGTCCGAAGCAGAAGAAAAAGCGGCTAAAATCACCCAAAAGGGTAACGAAGACGCCGATAAACTTATTTCCGACGCGAAGGCTTTTGCCGAAGATCTTAACAATAAACTTAAAAGCGAATACGCTTTTAACGAAGCCGAAACTCTCCGCCGCAGAAAAACGGTGGCGGCTCTCGACGCGAAGAAGCTCGTTCTCAAAGCGAAACAGGAAGTTTTGTCCGAAGTTTTTTCAAGAGCGTACGACAAACTTTGCGCCCTTCAAAAGTCCGACTATCTGGCTCTCGTCGACAAACTTCTCGTATTAAGCGCGGAAGACGGGGATGAAGTCGTTTTATCGGACGACGGCGTGATCGCAGACGGCGATATAAAATCGCTTGGCGTTTATAAAGAGAGAAACTTAACCGTTTCGTCCGAAAAGGGAGACTTTAAGGGCGGCGTAAAACTTATAGGCAAAATATGCGACAAAGATTTGTCGTTCAGACAGGTTCTTGACGAAAAGAAGGATTCTCTTTCCGCAAAAATGGCGGAAGAACTCTTTTCGTGAAATAAAAGATAATTAAAACATGAAAAATTCCACGTACTCAAATGCGCTTGCCATTGCTTCCGAAAAGTATTTTTTGGGCAACGAACGCATCAACAGAATGACCGGGGCAACTCCCGAAGAGGCTCTCGGAATATTGGCGGAAGTCGATTTCGGCGGCGGCGTAAGCGTTAAATCGCCGCTTGAATTCGAGCTTCTTATCCGCGCGGAAGAAAATAAGCTGTTCGATTTTATAAAAGAATACTGCACGTCGGAAGCTTTTACCGAATTTTTTATTACCGGCAACGATTTTTATAACGCGCAGGCATATTTAAGAGCAAAATATCTTAAATTCGATCCGGAACCTATGCTTATGGCCGAAGGTCTTATGAAATGCGCGGAGCTTAAAGAAAAGATTCTCGTAGACGAATACGACGGTTTCGGAAAAGAACTTAAAGAAGCTCTTTTAGCCGCCGACAGAATGTTCGTCAAACACACGGCGACAGGCTCTAAAATAGACGAACTTTTCAAATCCGCTCTTTATAAAAGGCTTTACGTCGTTTCAAAGAAGGATTCCGATCTTAAAAATCTTTACGGCTTAAAGGCGGACGAAATAAACGTTTCGCTCGCTCTCCGCAAACCTTACGAAGAAGCCGAAAAATCGTTCGTTCCGGGTGGCAGTTTCGATAAAAGCGAACTTAAAGCCATATCTATGGGAACTATAGATATAAGTTCCGTAAAAAAGAATAAAGAAAAGGCAGAAACGTTATCGCTCGCATTCAGGGCGAAAGAAGGAAACCGCGCGCTTTCGGAATTTGAAAAACATTCGGACGATCTTATTATGGAATATCTTCTTAAAAAGAAGTATTCTTCCGAAAAAATCTATCCCTTCATGTTATACTGCTATTATAAAAAACGCGAACTCGAAAACGTGCGCATAGTAATGGTAGGATTGCTGAACGGCATGTCCGAAGCGGATATAAAGGGGAGGCTGAGAAAGAGCTATGAATGGTAAAATGGCGATAATCGGCGACGGGGACGGCGTAACCGTCTTTTCGTCGGTAGGTATAGTTCCGTTCCCCGTAAAAGGTGCGGAAGAAGCAGCCTCGACACTAAAAAAACTCGCAAAAGAATATAAAATAATTTTCGTAACCGACGATATAGCAGAGCAGATAGACGAAACGATAAAAAAATACGTTTCGGCTTCGTACCCGATAGTTCTCTCCGTTCCGTCGGGCAAGGGAAGCAACGGTTACGGCACGGCGGTACTCAAAGACGCTATGGAAAAGGCTCTCGGCGTTGATATTTTATTTAACGTCAAAGACAAGGAAGGAAACAAATAATGCAAGGTAAAGTTATAAAAGTTGCCGGACCGCTCATCGTTGCGGAAAACATGGCAGACAGCAAAATTTACGACGTAGTCCGCGTTGGCGAATTAGGTCTTGTCGGCGAAATAATAGAACTCCGCGGCGACAAGGCTTCCATTCAGGTTTACGAAGAAACCAGCGGCTTAGGTCCAGGCGACATCGTCGAATCGACTTTCGCTCCTCTCTCGGTCGAACTCGCTCCCGGACTTATCGAAGGCATTTTCGACGGTATTCAGAGACCGCTCGACAAGGTTTACGCAAAGTACGGCGACAGAATTTCGAGAGGTATTAAGGTAAACAATATCGACAGGGACAAAAAGTGGACATTTAAACCGGTCAAAAAAGTCGGCGACAAGGTTTCGGCCGGAGATATAATCGGCGTCGTCGACGAAACGGCTATCGTTTCGCATAAAATAATGGTTCCTTACGGCGTCGAAGGCGAACTTACCGCAATATATCCGGGAGATTTCACCATAACGGATACCGTCGCAAAGGTAAAAACGAAAGACGGCGAAAAAGAACTTTGCATGCTTCAGAAGTGGCCCGTCCGTCGCGGCAGACCTTATAAATCGAAAATCACCCCCAATGAACCGCTTATCACCGGTCAGAGGGTTATAGATACTTTGTTCCCCGTCGCAAAAGGCGGCGTGGCATGCGTTCCGGGACCTTTCGGAAGCGGCAAAACGGTAGTTCAGCATCAGCTCGCGAAATGGGCGGACGCAGACATAATCGTATATATAGGCTGCGGCGAACGCGGTAATGAAATGACCGACGTTCTTAACGAATTCCCCGCGCTTAAAGATCCCAAATCGGGCGAACCGCTTATGAAGAGAACGGTTCTTATAGCAAACACATCGGATATGCCCGTCGCCGCGCGTGAAGCGTCTATATATACGGGTATAACCATTTCGGAATATTTCAGAGACATGGGTTACAACGTAGCGATCATGGCGGACTCCACTTCCCGCTGGGCGGAAGCTTTGCGTGAAATGAGCGGACGTCTCGAAGAAATGCCCGGCGAAGAAGGTTACCCCGCATATCTTTCGTCGAGACTTGCCGAATTCTATGAAAGAGCAGGTTACGTTTACACGTTAGGCTCCGACGAAAGAAAAGGCTCTATAACGGCGATCGGCGCGGTTTCGCCTCAGGGCGGCGACCTTTCGGAACCCGTTTCGCAGGCAACACTCCGAATAGTAAAAGTATTCTGGGGACTTTCTGCCTCGCTCGCTTATAAAAGACACTTCCCGGCGATCGACTGGCTTACGAGTTATTCGCTCTATGCGGACAGACTTACCCCGTGGTACGAAGACAACGTATCGGCGGAATTTGCAAAATACCGCTTATTCATAGCGACAGTTTTGCAGGAAGAAGCCGAACTCGACGAAATCGTAAGACTCGTTGGCGCAGACGCGCTTTCGTATAAAGACAGACTTACGATGGAAACCGCCCGTACCATAAGAGAAGACTATCTTCATCAGAACGCTTTCAACGAAGTAGACACGTATACTTCTCTTTCAAAACAGCACAAAATGCTGAAACTTATTTACGACTTTAACGAATTCGGACAGGCTGCACTTTCAAGAGGCGCAGAGTATTCCGATATTATAAATCTTCCCGAAAAGGAAAAAATCGGCAGAGCGAAATACGTTCCCGAAGAAAACATAAGCGAACTCGACGATCTCGACATAACGCTCTGCTCGGAACTCAAAGCGCTCGGAGGAGAAAGCGATGCTTAAGGAATATAAAACCATTAAAGAGGTCGTAGGACCTATAATGCTCGTCGAAGGCGTCGAAGGCGCAAAGTATAACGAACTCGTCGAAATAAGACAAAAAAACGGCGAAGTCCGTTACGGCAAGGTTCTCGAAGTAAATAAAGATAAAGCTCTCGTTCAGCTTTTCGAAAGCGCGCAGGGCTTGCAGATTTCTACGTCCAAAGCCGTTTTTATCGGTAAAGGACAGGAACTTGCCGTTTCCGAAGACATGCTCGGAAGAGTTTTCGACGGCATGGGCAACCCCAAAGACGGCGGCGCGCCGATTATTGCCGAAAAGTACATGGATATAAACGGCGAACCGATTAACCCCGCCGCGAGAGAATGTCCGGACGAGTTTATTCAGACGGGCGTTTCCGCAATAGACGGCCTTAACACGCTCGTAAGAGGTCAGAAGCTCCCCGTGTTCTCGATGAGCGGTCTTCCTCATGCGGAACTTGCCGCGCAGATAGCTCGTCAGGCTAAGGTTTTAGGTACGGACGAAAAGTTCGCGGTCGTATTCGCGGCGGTCGGCATCACTTACGAAGAAGCCGATTATTTCGTACAGGACTTTAAAAAGACCGGAGCTATCGAAAGAACGGTTATGTTCACAAACCTTGCAAACGATCCCGCGATCGAACGTATAGCGACGCCGCATCTTGCGCTTACCGCTGCGGAATATCTCGCTTACGATCTCGGTATGCACGTCCTCGTAATAATCACCGATATCACCAACTATTGCGAAGCTCTGAAAGAAGTTTCGGCAGCCCGTAAAGAAGTTCCCGGAAGAAGAGGATACCCCGGTTATCTTTATACCGACCTTGCTTCCATGTACGAAAGAGCGGGCAGAATAAAGGGCAAAAAAGGTTCCATTACCCAGATACCCATTCTCACCATGCCCGAAGATGATAAAACGCATCCCATTCCCGACCTTACCGGATACATTACCGAAGGTCAGATCATCTTATCGCGTGAACTTTATAAAAAAGGCGTAAATCCGCCTATCGACGTTCTTCCGTCGCTTTCCCGTCTTAAAGACAAGGGTATAGGCAAAGGAAAAACGAGAGAAGACCACGCCGACACCATGAACCAGCTCTTCGCGGCGTACGCGAGAGGCAAAGAAGCGAAAGAACTCGCCGCTATCTTAGGCGAAGCCGCTCTTACCGACATCGACAAACTTTACGCAAAATTTGCCGAAGAGTTTGAAAAGAAGTACGTTTCGCAAGGATTTACCGCAAACAGAAGCATTGAAGAAACTCTCGACATCGGCTGGGAACTTCTTAAAATATTACCGAGATCGGAACTTAAACGTATTAAAGAAGTTTATATCGAACAGCATCTCGGCAAAGAAGAATAATTTACCGAAAATATCTTAACCCGAAAATATAAAAAACGGAGTAAAAAGTGGCAAGAATAAACGTTAACCCGACGCGAATGGAGCTTAAAAAGCTTAAAGCAAGACTCAAAACGGCGGAAAGGGGTTATAAATTATTAAAGGACAAAACGGACGAAATGGTTCGCCGGTTTTCCGTAATAGTAAGAGAAAACAAAGCTTTAAGGGACGAAGCGGAAGCCGACGTCGCAAGCGTTCTCGCACAGTTTTCGGTTGCGAGAAGCTTAATGTCAGAACCGGCAATAAACCTTGCTTTTTCTATGCCGGCGGTTTCGGTGGAACTCGAATGTTCGACTTCGAACATAATGAGCGTAGAAGTTCCGAAACTCGAACTGAAAGAAACCCGTTCGGGCGATAAACTGCCCTATTCCGTAATAGACGTTACGAGCGAAGCGGATAAATCCGTCGAACTTGCGGGAAAGGTGCTTAATAAACTTATCCGTCTTGCCGAAGTCGAAAAGAGCGTATGTATGCTCGCAGACGAAATCGAAAAGGGCAAAAGAAGAGTAAACGCTCTCGAAAACGTTATGATCCCCAACTTAAAGGAAACCATAAAGTATATTTCGATGAAACTTGAAGAAGACGACCGCAGTTCGAGAACCAGACTTATGAAGGTAAAAGAAATGCTTGCCGAAAGACAGTAATTTATCTGTAGGCTGTCAAAAACGGGGCGGTTTCACACTACCTGTTTTACCGAAACGCTGCCACAATATGTTTTGTAAATCATAAACGTATCGGAAACGTTGCTAAGACGTAAACCGCGGTAAAAACAACCGCTTAAAAGCTGATAAAAGCAACCGCCCAAAAAGCGGAAAAATAAACAATAAAAATATAAACAAGCCGGATTTTCATCCGGTTTTTTATTTAAAAATATTTTTTCGGTTTATAACTCAGACATGCTTTTGTTTACGCTTGAAAAATTTTGCATTATATGTTAATCTAAAATAAAGGGAAAAAGGACTGAAAAATGGAAAACGAAAATATAAAAGAAGAATATTTTCTCGGAAGAAGCGTCGAAGTTTTTACTTATAAAGAAACGGAAGAGATTATAAAAGGAAAAGTCGTTTTAGTAACGGGCGGGGGCGGATTTATCGGCGGCGAGCTTTGCCGTCAGGTAGCCGCGTATTCGCCTGAGTCTCTCGTGATTTTAGATATTTACGAAAACAACGCTTATTTAACAGAGCTTGATCTGAAAGAAAAGTACCCCGATATAAACATAAAAACGGTTATCGCGAGCGTGAGAGACAAGGATAAAATAAACGAAGTTTTCAAAACTTACCGTCCGCAGATAGTATTTCATGCGGCGGCGCACAAACATGTTCCGCTTATGGAAGAAGAACCCGCCGAAGCCGTAAAAAACAACGTCTCCGGTACTTTGAACGTCGCTCTTGCCGCGAATAATTACAAAGCGGAAAAATTCGTGCTTATTTCAACCGATAAGGCGGTCAGTTCATCGAGCGTTATGGGGGCGACGAAAAGAATTGCCGAGATGATCGCCGGATATATGAACGAAAGGTCAAAAACTAATTTTTCGGCAGTCAGATTCGGCAACGTATTCGGTTCCGGCGGCTCGGTCGTTCCTATTTTTAAAATGCAGATAGAAAGGGGCGGTCCGGTTACCGTTACCGACAAAACCGTTACGAGATATTTTATGACGGTGAAGGAAGCAGTTTCGCTCATTCTTCATGCGGCGGCGTTTTCGGCCGGCGGAGAAATATTCATACTCGATATGGGCAGTCCCGTAAATATTTACGATTTAGCGATAAAAATGATAAAAAGTTTCGGCTTGACGCCCGACAAAGATATAAAAATACGCGTTACCGGTTTACGTGCAGGAGAAAAATTATCGGAAGATCTTTTTGGTAAAAAAGAGACCGTAACGCCGACAAAAAACAAAAAAATAAGTTCCGTAAAAACCGAAAAGGTTGCGGACGATTTTTTACCAAAACTTAATCTGCTTATAAAAGAAGCAGAAAAAAATCCTTCACCCGACAAGGCGAAGCAAATGATTTCGGAATTTTTGCCGGAATATCGCATAACGAAAAAATAAATATAAAATAAATAAAAATTTTGCAACAAAACCATATGTTAAAGCGTTTAAGTTAACGAAGGGAACAAAAGAGTATAAAGGGATAAAAATGAATAAAAGGGAAATCGACGCCGCGCTTTACAGGGTATCTTTAGGCGATAACGAAGCGTTCGGCAGACTTTACGAGGAAACTCGTCGCGGCGTATACGCGTTTTTGTTTTCGTATTTCAACAATTCGTGCGATTGCGAAGACGCCGTTCAGACGACATATCTCAAAATAAAAACGAATATTTCTCACTACCAAAAGGGGACCAACGGGCTTGCCTGGATTTTACAGATAGCGAAGAACGTTGCTCTTTCGGAACTGAGAAAGAAAAAGTCGGACGAAAAGCGGCTCGATAATTACATAGACAGCGAAGAGACTGTTTCGGAACCGCAATACAAAGGCGAGATAATCGACCTTATGAAGCGTACTCTGGACGAAGATGAACAAAGAATAGTAATTCTGCATGCGGTGTGGGATTATAAACATAAAGAAATCGCAGAGATGTTGAACTGTCCCACCGGAACCGTAACTTCAAAATACAAACGGGCGGTGGACAAAATGAAAAAAGCATGGAAGGAGGGAAACAGGTAACGTATGAAAAACTTTAAAAAACTTTTAAACGACGAATTCGAAGCCGCGTCTCCCGAGCTTTCGGAAGAAGTAAAAAACGCTCCGATAATAACTGGCAAAGAAGCCGTTGAAATCGAAGTTGCGGCGCGTTACGGCAATACCGTTGCCGCCGAAAGTAAACGCAAGCTGTATATAGGAGCGGCGTTTATCGCAGTGCTTATCGCTCTTGTTTTCGCCGTTCTCGCGGCGACGGGAATATTCAAAAACGGCGGCGTTACGATAAAGACCGACTACGTTTTCGCTTATGAAATAAACCCCGCCGTGGCTTTCGTTACGGACGAGAACGGGGTTGTAAAAAACGTTTCGTCGTTAAATAAAGACGCGGACGTCGTTCTTTCGGATGAAGAAACGGCAAATAAAATTAAAAACGTTCCGCTCGAAACCGCAGTGGTAACTTATACCAAAGCGGTAGCAAAACTCGGCTATCTCGATATTAAAAAGTCCGAAACGAAGGAATCGCTTTCGGCGGTAAGAATTTCGTTTGCGGAAAGCGCGGATAAAATTATTTCGTCGGTGAAATCTTCGCTCGAAGGATTTTTTAAGTCTCACGGCATTTTTTCGGCAGTGGTAGACGATAAAGTGGACGTAAAAGAATTATGTTCGAGAGTTAACGTCGAATACGACGAGGAGGGCGGATTAAAAGCTCTTTCAAATACTCTCGAAACCGAGAATAACACTTATTACGGCAAAGTAAACAAAAACGCTACCGAAGCCGAAATAAAAGATCTGTACGAAAGCGAAATTGTCGGAAGCGACATTCTCGATATCGTGCGGGGCGGACTTATCGAAAATCTTAACAAGATAAAAAAGAACGCCGAAATGATTAAAAACATTTACGATCTTAATAACGAGATAACGGATCACCCCGATAACCCTAAGAGATTCGGCAAATTGGCGGCAGACTTCTGGACTCTTAAAAAATGGTACGGACTCGACTATGATTACTCCGAAAATTTTTCGGCTCTTATGATTAAAACCAATCTCGCCGTCGAAGAATATAAGGAATATTTTAATAAAGAACTTAAATCTTCCGACGATCTCGAAGAAGCCGGAAACGTATATAAGAATTTAGGCGACGTTTTCGGAACAGGTATAGAAGCGATATTGAAAAATTTCACTTCGGAAGATTTTATAGTTTCGCCGGATAAATTTATTTCGCTGCTTAAACTTATCGGAATAGACGTAACCGGTATCGAAAATATTATAAATTCCGTTCCGACTACCGTCGAAAAGTATATTGCCGAAATGAAGTCCGCCGTCTCTATGTTAAAGACCGCAAGATACGAAAAGTTTTCGGCTGTTTACGAAGAAGCAAGAAGCGAAATCACATCCGCCGATTACGACGAATATATAAATAGTATAATAAGAACTTACGGATCGCTTGCAAACTTCTGGACAGATACGCATAAGGCGTAAGGACAGCGGTTATCAGACCTGTTCCGCCGAAAGTTTACCAAATAAATTTATCGCGCGACAGTTATAATAGTTATAAAAAGCTCATAATCCTTTAATCAGATAATCAAAATAAAAAAGTTCCGGAGTAATTCGGGGCTTTTTTATTTCCCGATATGTTTTTTATTTATAGCCTATAGTTTATATTTTTATTTTTAAAAGAAAGAGAAAGGCTTTTAATTTTTTATTACATTGTCTGATTTATGTCAGGGTTGACCTGACGAGAGATAAAACCGAGCGATCGGAACGAATTAAAAAATATTTTAAAATTTTTTTATTTTTGTTGCAACAAAACTCGCCTTACATGCGTTTAACGAGTGTAAATAAAATGAAGCGACAGCCCAGGAGCTTTTAAGACAAAAAAGTTCCGCAATACATATCAAGTTGCTTCGGGAGGATATATTATGAAATTGAAAAGTAAGATTATCGCATTATCGCTTTCTGCAGTAATGGCGGCATCGGCGTTTGCTTTTACGGCATGTAAAGGAAATAAGGACGATGACAAAACAGCATACGTCAGTCTCGATATAAACCCTGAGGTAGAACTCGTCGTCGATAAAAACAATAACGTAGTAAGCGTCAGAGGCGAAAACGAAGACGGGCAGGTTCTTTTATACGAAGAAGCCGGAATAAAGGGCGAAAGCGTTGATAAAGCAGTCGAAAAGATTACCGAACTCGCTATAAAATACGGATATCTCGACGAAAACAACAAAGTTGTCGACGCCATAGTAACTTCCGGTAACGAGAAGTTTGAAAAAGAAGTTTTAGGAAAAGTCGAATCGTCCGTAACCGTGACCGGTGAGAACTTCGGCTTAAACGTTAAAACCGATCTCGAAGGCGCGTATTCTCTTTTAAGAAAATATGAAGAAGTAAAAGCCGAAAACCCCGATAATAAAGACATTCAGAAGATGAGCGTAGCAAAGTTCAAACTTGCGCTTTCCGTTTCCGAAACGGGAGATATCACCTTTGAAGCCGCTGTTAAGATGAACGAAAAGGAACTTATAAAAACGCTTACCGTTTCTACTAAAGAAGTACAGGAATTTGCAACGAAAACTTATAACGAAGCAAAGACCAAAGCTTTCGCAGCGTACGATAAAGTTACCGAACTTGCCGCTTACGGCGTTTACACCGAATACGGCATTCAGAAAACGATAAAGACGTTAGATCCTTTGTATGCGTATAACGCGAGTATGTTCCAACTCTACGCTTCCGCTTCCAAGAGCGTTGAAGCGATAGCTAAAGTTGCGGACTTATATACCGACGCATGCGCTCAGCCTCTTACGGAAGAACAGATAGCTAAAGTTGTCGCAATATTGGGACTTGAAAATTCCGATCCCATCAAAAATAGCGACGGTACCGTTACTATAGACAGTATCGAAGCGTACGCAGACAAAGTATTCAAGAACAGCGAAGCCGGTCAGGAACTCGAAGCTAAGAAAGCGGCGTTGACCAAAGCTCTGAACGATTACGAATCGGCTATAAAAGCTCAGGTCGAAAAACTCAAAGAAGAATATAAACCGCAGATAGAAGCCGCCGTATGTGCGATAAACGATATGGTTACCGTTATCGAAGCTTCACTCCCCGAAAGCGTAAAAACCATGCTTGACAATTCGATAAACGAACTGAAAGAAACGGTAGAAGACCTTAAGGCAATGACCGAAGACGGAACCGTAACGGTGGAAGAACTTTACGGATACTCCGATAAGCTTCAGAAAAAGGCAGACAAATATCTTACCGCATTAAAAGGGTCTTTAACCGAAGACGAACTTAAAGAAATCGAAACCAGAAAAGAAAAAGTTATAAGCAAAATGACTTCGGCTAAAACCGAACTCAATAACGCTTTGACAAAGGCAGAGACGGAAGCCAGAGCGTATCTCGAATCGTTAAAGAATACACGTATCGAAATAAAAGGCGAAATAACCGTCAATAACTAAGCTCATAATTCTCCATATACTCTTACTCCCATAAGTAAGAAAATCCCTTAACTTAAGTCGGTTAACCCCGACAAATCCCCTCAAAAGGACCGCTGTAAAAAGCGGTCCTTTCCCTTGTAAACGGGGAATGCTTTGCAAGGATATGCTCCTTAACGTTATTTTTATCAAAAAGCTCAACGGATTGACAAATCAAAGTCTGTAAAGTATAATATTCCGGTAAAGTATCCGCGGCGGTATTTGTAAGCTATAATAAATTTTATTCCGCCCGCAAAAAAGAGAAAAATGGAAATCACTGCCGAAAATTTTTATAAAAAAATGGGCGAATTTGCCGTGTACGACATAAGGAGCGATTCCGAAAGGGAATACGGATTTATTCCGAACAGCGTAAAAGTTTCGTCCGAAGAGTTTTTATCCGATCCTGCAAAGTTTATCTTAAGTAAGGACAAAAATATTCTCGTCTATTGTGCAAGAGGTGTATTCAGCGTCGACCTTGCCGAAGATCTTTGCAATATGGGTTACAAGGCGTACAGCTTAAAGGGCGGTTATCCCGCATGGCTCGTTTACGATATAAAATCCCGTAAAAACGAAGAAGTAAGAGAATCCGTAGAAAAAAGTCTGCAAAAAAAGTTCAGAAAGGAACTCACTTCAAAATTTTTACGCGCAATAAGAGAGTACGAACTTATAAAGGACGGCGACAAAATAGCCGTATGTATTTCCGGCGGAAAAGATTCGATGTTGATGGCGAAACTTTTTCAGGAAATTTCACGCTATAAAAAGATAAATTTCGAAGTAAAATTTTTGGTAATGGATCCGGGTTACAATGCCGCGAACCGCAAAATTATCGAAGACAACGCCGGAATGCTCGGTATTCCCGTTAATATTTTCGAGTCGGATATCTTCGAATCGGTCTACACTGTCGAAAAGTCCCCGTGCTATCTCTGCGCGAGAATGAGAAGGGGCTACCTTTATAACTTTGCAAAAAATCTCGGGTGCAACAAAATCGCGTTAGGTCATCATTACGACGACGTTATCGAAACGATTCTGATGGGAATGCTTTACGGAGCTCAGATACAGACCATGATGCCAAAGTTAAAAAGCACCAACTTTGAAGGAATGGAACTTATCCGCCCGATGTATTTTATAAGGGAAGACGATATAAAAGCCTGGAGAGATTACAACAACTTACATTTTATACAATGCGCCTGTAAGTTCACCGATACATGCACGACCTGCAACAACGGGCAGAACCATTCTAAAAGACAGGAAGTAAAGGAACTTATAAGAACGCTTAAAAAGACGAACCCGGAAGTCGAACAGTGTATATTCAAAAGCGTCGAAAATGTAAATTTAGATACTGTCGTCGCTTATAAAGTCAAAGGGAAGAGGAGTTCTTTTCTGGATAACTATTAAGCTTTATTTCAGGAAAACCGTTTATATAATATTACCTAATCAATATTGTTTTTTCGCGATTTGTTATTTTATTTGACAAAATATTATAGTTAATAGTAAAATAGAGATAATAAATATTACTTGTCGGTAAGTCTCGGCAAACGTTTGTCGCAGACCGAAGATGAGTCCGTAAAATTTTATTCTCTTCCGACGAAGGGAAAAAGGAGATAAAAACAATGAACAAAAAAGCAGTAATAAAATGCTTTGCGGCTATGCTTGCAACGGTTTGTTTCGCAGCGATGCTTTGCGTGTTTGCCGGCTGTACGGTTATGCCCTCACCGAATGAAAATCAGGTTGCTCTCGTAGGCAAAACTTATTACGAAGATTTAGGCGAAGCGATTTCCGCGGCAAAGAGCGGCGAAACCGTTACTCTCTTCAAGGACGTGGATTTGTCGGATACGCTCGTTATCGAAAACAAAAAGCTTCTGCTCGACTTAAACGGTAAAACCATTTATAATACCAAAGATATCTGGTGCGCTAAAAATGAAAATTCGTGGAGTCTTATTTCGGTAAGAGGAACTGCCGACGTTACGATCATCGGAAACGGAAAAATGCTCGCGAAAGAAAACGACATTTATGCCGTAGACGTTTTTGATAAGACGGCGAAACTCACAGTCGAAAGCGGCGAATTAGTCGGTAACATCCACGCGGTATACGTTGTCGAAGGCGAAGCGGTGATAAAAGGCGGTACTTACAGCGTTCAGCAGATTTACAGCGAAACGTTGCCGTATGAGTTTACTCTTAATCTTTACGACGCAAGCCGTAAGGAAGGCGTCGCTAAAATGACCGTATACGGCGGAACGTTTTATAAATTCAACCCCGGAGACAACCACGCCGAAGGCGCAGACACGAACTTTTTGGCAAGCGGTTACGAATCCGTTTTAAGCGGAGATTATTATACCGTAGTCAAATCCGCCGAATAATTTAATAAGCAATTAAAAAGCGGAAGCCGGATGCTTCCGCTTTTTGATTGTAGTTAAAATCGTTTCGGTACGGTTGCGACGATACCGTTATCATCCAAAGCCGTCCGTTATTTTACTTTTTACGGCTTTTCGGTTCTTTTACGTTAGTAAGATCGTAACTTACCGAAACCAAAGAATAAATTTCGTCGTCGGTCATCGAACCGTCCGCTATTATGCTTACCCAATGTTCTTTGTTCATATGATACGCCGGTACGACGGAAGAATAAGTTTCTTTAATCATATGCGAAAACGTCGGTTCGAGTTTAACGTTTATCCATACGTTATTCTGTCGTTCGAATATAAGAGCATAGCTCTTTTTGTTCTGCGTATGCCTTAAAACCGCCCATTCGGCGTCACCGAAAGGATAGTCTAAGTATACGCCGCTGAAATTTAAAAGTTTTTTGATTACTTCTTCTTTTGTTTTCATAATAGTACTGCACGCCTCCCGCCGGAAAATAATTAAAAGTTAAAAGAAAATTCCTTTGACGAAGATTTCGATGCCGATGGCGATAAGTATCGCGCCGCCGACGATTTCCGCCTTGCCTGAAAATCTCGTTCCGAACTTTTTACCGATAAATACGCCCGCATAGCATATAATAAACGTTACGACGGCGATTATTGCGGAAGTAAGAATTGCCGAAAATACCTCATATTCCGCTATAGTGAAGCCTACCGAAAGCGCGTCGATTGAAGTAGCTATCCCTTGCAGAATAAGTTGCCCCCAGCCGGTTTTTACTTCGGCTTCTTTTTCTTCGTAAGGTTCGCCCGATTTTTCCTTATTTGTTTTTATGATGCTTTCGATTATCATCTTTCCGCCGATGAACAACAAAAGTATAAGCGAAATCCACGGAATGAATTTGTTGAGAACGTTAAAAATGTCCGCAAGCGTTTTTACAAAAAAATAGCCGATAAGCGGCATCGCGAACTGAAACAGCGCAAACGTTCCCGCTATTTTACATGTTTCGCGTTTATTCATGAGAGGATTTTCGAGTCCGTTTGCGACCGAGACCGAAAATGCGTCCATCGCGAGACCTGTTCCGAGCAGTATCCCGTTAAAAACAAGCAAAAAATAATTCATAATTCACCGCGTCTTTTACTACAAATTACGCTTCCGCCCGCAAAAGCTGCAATAGGATTTTAATTCTACCATACGGAAGACGATTTGTCAATCTTATCGGTAAAAACGTGCGTTTTACCAATAGTTTCCATTAACAAAACATAAAAAGCGAACAAAATTCAATCATTACTTGTCCGTAAGGTTTTTGTCTGCTATAATTATAATTATGGAAAGGAAGCTTAACATAGAACTCATTCCCGACGGAAGCTGGGGGTACAATTTAAGAAGCGTTCTGCCCAAAAATCTTTGGGATATTGTGAGAAAGGACGCCGTAAAAGAAGCAAACGGCAAGTGCATGATCTGCGGAACTCCGTCAAAGCGGCTCGAAGCGCATGAAAGGTGGAGTTTCGATACAAAAACTTCGGTACAGAAGCTCGTCGGCGTTATAGCCGTATGTCCGATGTGTCACAAAGCCATACATATGGAACGCAGTCATTTGTTCGAAAACGCCGAAGCCGTCGAAGACTGGTATATGAAGGTGAACGGCTGTTCTTATGCGGATATGCGTAAAGATATGGGAGAAGCCAACAAGCTCCAAAAGGAAAGGAATAAAGTTCCCGAGTGGTTTCTCGATTTAAGTTACCTTAAAAAGTTTTGCAAATAATTTCATCTTTACCGCATCGCTCGGGTATAAAAAACGAATCAATAGATAAATACTTGTAATCCGAATTTTTGTTTGTTTCAGAAATTCGGATTTTTTGATAATAACTTTGTGTCTTTTATTTGGCTAAATAAGCGTACAAGTAAAAACGGGCTTTATTTTTTTGACATATTTCTTATTTGTGTGTTATTCTTTTTTTGTAATAAAACGAGTAAACAGAGCTCCGTGACGGAAGGTAGTTACCGTCGGGACCGGGCGGAGACAGGGAAATTATGGAATACGTTTATAAAATTTTTGCTTTTGTAGCGGGACTCGGCGCCTTTCTTATCGGCGTCAACCTTTTGTCGGAAAACATTCGTAAGCTTGCCAACGACAAGATCAGACTTTTATTCGGTAAGACTTCTAAAAGTAAAGTCGTATCATGCGGAATAGGCGCGCTCGTTACCGCGGCGGTGCAAAGCTCTTCGCTTATAACCGTCATGGTTGTAGGCTTCGTGAATTCCGGGATGATGAGCCTTTATCAGGCGACGGCTATTATTATGGGGGCGAATATCGGTACCACGGTTACGGCGCAAATAGCCGCTCTCGAAGCTTTCAGTTTTTCAAAAATAGCTATGGCTCTCGCCGGAATAGGCGTTTTTACAACGTTATTCGCAAAAAAAGAAACCACAAAATCTATAGGAAACGTGCTTTCGGGCCTCGGACTTATCTTTTTGGGACTTGAAACTATGGTTTCGTCCATGGCGTTTATCAGCCAGAGCGACAAGGTGAAGGACGTCCTTGCGGCGATTAAAAATCCCTTCCTGCTTTTCGCTGTCGGCGCGCTTTTAACCGCCGTTATACAAAACAGCGCGGCTATGGCGACCATACTTATTTCGATGGTAACAGCCGGCGTAACGGTAGGGGCGGGCGGTAACTCCGTACTCTTCGTAATACTCGGAACCAACGTCGGGACGTGCGTTACTGCGCTTATTTCGTCCATAGGTACCAACGCGAACGCAAAACGAGCGAGTCTTATTCACATGATGTTCAACGTGTTCGGCTCGCTGTTGTTCTTTATTATTCTGCTTATCTGGAAGGATTTTACGGCGGGTTTCTGGTCGAAGCTTTTTACCGCGCCGGCAACGCAGATAGCGATGTTCCATACTCTCTTTAACGTCATCTGTACGATAATATTTTTACCGCTTACGAAATTCTTCGTTGTGATTTCGGAAAAACTTATCAAATCCGATAAAGAAGTCAAGAGGGAAACTTATCTCGATCAGCGTTTTATAGACGCCCCCGCGATAGCTATTTCCGCCGCGTATAAAGAAGTAGGCGTTATGATAGATATTTCCGTCGCCGCGCTCGAAAACGCTCTTACCGGCTTTAACGAAAAGACTGAAAAATATACCGAATCTGTAAATTCCGATTCCGACGAGATAACGTCGATTTCGGAAAATATAACCGAATATCTTATAAAAGTTTCGGCAGGAACGACCAACGTTTCGGAAGAAAGCAAAATAAACGCCCTGTATTCCAACTTAAGCGACGTTTGCCGTATTTCCGAACTTGCCAAAAACATAACGAAGTACACCGCCCACGCAGTAAACGACGGGCTTTCGTTCTCGGATAAGGTAAAACAGGAAATAGGCGTTATGTTCGGCGAACTTAAAAGCATAGCGGAACTTTCGAAACAGATGCTTTTGTCGGGTAATGCGGAAACGCTTAAAAAGGTCGAAGAAACCGAAGACGGCATAGACAAACTCAGAACGAAGCTCATAAAAGAACATATCGAAAGGCTTAATAACGGCGAATGTAAGCCCGATTCGAGCAGTGTGTTCATAAACTTAGTCAGCAATCTCGAAAGAGCCGGCGACCACTACGATTACGTCGCTCATTCGGTAAAAGCTTAAACTTATGTGCGGAAAAACAAAATATTATTGCAGGCGAAAGCTTAGCCATGCGGAACGGGAATATTCGTTCCGTTTTTTATTAAAAAATTATCGTATAAAATGCGGTTTTTAGCGGTTAATCGTATTTTTACGCTTGTTTTTATGGCTTTTACGGGTTATAATTTATAAAAAAGAGCCGGGGCAAAAATGCAGATACAAACGCTTACGTTTACGGACGGAACGACTATCGGATACGAACTTTCGTATAAGAAGATACGCAACATTAATTTAAGGATAGGCATCGACGGAATTATAAAAGTTTCCGCGCCGAAGGGAGTTCCTTTAACCCGTATCGAAAAGTTTTTATCCGAAAAGCAAGCTTTTATTTTCCGTGCGAAAAGTCGGGCAGAAAATATTAAAAGAGAAGAACGGACGGACGAAGTTTTGCCCGATAAAAAAGTTATTTACGATAAATTTTTCACTATTTTAAGCGAAAATTTTCCGATGTTTGCGGATTATAAGATCCCGTTCCCGTCTCTCAAAGTACGGAAAATGAACAGTCGCTGGGGGAGTTGCAACGTAGTAAAAAAGATAGTCACTCTCAACTCCCGCCTGTACTTTAAAGAAGATTATCTGATAAAATACGTTGTCCTGCACGAGCTTAGTCACCTTGTTTACGCCGATCACTCCAAAAACTTTTACGCCGTCTTAAAAAGCGTGATGCCCGACTATAAACAAGCCGAAAAGCTTTTGAATAAGTGAAAAAATCTGATAATAAAACCATATAAACATTTAAAAAACAAAAAAGTCCCGGAGGGGGCTTTTTTATATATTTTTAGTATAACTTTACATGTTTTGTAAGGAATTTTATATATTTAAGGCATGATTTTATATGTTTTCAATATGATTTTTATCGAAAGCAAATAAAAATCAATACCGGTTAAAATTCAAAAGGCATATAAAAAAGCAATAAAAATCAACAGCGTTCGGGTGAAGAAAAAATATTTTAATATTTATCTTTTATCCCGAGCAGATAATCGGCGGATATATCGAAGGCAAGACATATTTGTTTTAACAGGTCGTAACCCGGTTTTGCTTTGCCTTTAAGCCATTCGCTGACCTGACTTTGTTTTATGCCGACCTTCTGCGCAAAAGCCGTCTGCGTAAGTTTATTCAAATCTAAAAACTCTCTTAAAATATCGCTGAATGTGTCTTCCATAAAATTAGTATATAGAAATTTCTATAATAATACTTGACGTATAGAAATTTCTATATTAAAATATAGACGATTGGTATTAAAAATTAAAGAGGGAAGTAAATGAAAAAGAGATTTAAGGCTTTTGCTTTTGCGTGTATGGCGGTTGCCGTGTCGCTTATAGGTGCGCTGTCGCTTACGGCATGCAAACCGGGGCATGAGCACGAATACGATAGAACAACGAATAAATGTGCGGTATGCGGTAAGGTGAATCCCGAATACCCGTGCATCGAAGTCGAAAACGAAGAAGTTCATATCGGGAATTCACGCGTTAGTTTCGATATTTACGGCGTAAAAATTAGCACGTGCGTGAAGGGCAAGGCTGAAAAGTACGATTATTCCGAGATAAGTTTTTATATAAAAAAGAGCTGGGATTATGACGAAAGCATTTACGAAGATTCTAATCCGTGCTATATAGCGTATAAGATTTACGGAGAAGCCGGGGAAGAAGTAAAGAGCGGTGTTATAGTTTCTTCCGTAGTCAGAATAGGCGAAACCGCATATTGCATTGATAAACTTTACGGTCTCTGCGGCGGTAAAACGTATAAAATAGCGTTAAGCGACGGCTTGGTAATTTGAATAATATAATAATTTATAATTTGAAAAAGATATAAAAACGTTCATTGAGGGGCGTTTTTTTATGAAAAAAAATTGCGGTTTATCAAAGAATATCGGATATTTTTTAAAAATAGTTGCGGAGTTTTATAAAGCGTATTGAATCGTTATCAAAAGTTTAGTATAATTATCGTAACCTGAATTACTCAGTGAAATCAGTTATATTTTAAGTGAGGTAAAATATGCTTTATAAAAAGAAATCGGAGCCGTCTCTTACGGACGAGCTTTTCAAGAATCCGACTGCGGAATACCGTTCGGCACCGTTCTGGGCATGGAACTCTAAACTCGACAAAGAAGAGCTTTTATGGCAGATAGAAGAATTTAAGAAAATGGGTTTCGGCGGCGCGCACATGCACGTAAGAGCGGGCATGGAGACTAAATATCTTTCTGATGAATTCATGGACCTTATTAAGTCCTGTACAGAAAAGTTTAAAAAAGAAGATATGCTTTCTTACCTTTACGACGAAGACATGTGGCCGTCGGGTTTTGCTGGCGGTTACGTTACAAAAACCAAAAAATACCGCGCTCATTCGGTAAAATTTACCGAAACGAAATTTGATAGCGCCATAGATATGAATACCGCTTTGCAAACCGGAGAGCCGTATCTTCTTGCCGTTTACGATATTGTTATACGTGATGACGGCCGTGTTTCGGCGAACCGTATCGGCGAAAACGATACCGCAAATGGTAAAAAACGTTACGCATATTTTATGACGGCAGAAGATAGCGACAGGTTTAACGGACAGTCATACGTCGATACATTATCTTCCGAAGCGATTAAAAAATTTATTTCCGTCACGCATGAAAAGTATAAAAAAGCGGTCGGCGACGAGTTCGGCAAAACAATAAATACGATTTTTACGGACGAACCGCAATTTACCGCAAGAGTTCCGCTTTCTTCGGCAAAATCGGATAAAGACGGCGTGATACCGTATACCGAAAAGTTCGGCGAAGAATTTTTAAAGGTCAACAAATACGATATTTTAGACAAGCTCCCCGATCTTTTTTACGAGACCGGAACGGAAAAAAAGACGAGATACGATTTCTATAATCTTATAACCGGAATGTTCGCGAATGCGTTTTCCGAAACGATAGGCAAATGGTGCGACGAAAACGGAATAAATCTTACTGGGCATATGATGCAGGAAGATAACCTTGAAATTCAGACGCGCTGGATAGGCGAAGCCATGAGACACTATAAATACTTCGGTATTCCGGGAATAGACCTTTTGTCCGACAATCTGCATTTTACTACGGCAAAACAGTGTCAGTCCGCCGTTCATCAGTACGGTAAAGAAGGCATGTTGTCAGAACTTTACGGAGTTACGGACTGGACTTACGACTTCAGGGGATATAAATTTCAGGGAGACTGGCAAGCAGCTCTCGGCGTAACGCTCAGAGTGCCGCATTTAAGCTGGGTTTCGATGAAGGGCTCTTCTAAGCGCGATTATCCCGCTTCGATAAGCTATCAGTCGCCCTGGTATAAAGAATACTCTTATTTAGAAGACCATTTTGCGAGATTAAACACCGCACTCACAAGGGGCAAACCGGTGGTTAAGGTTGCGGTCGTGCATCCGATCGAAACGTGCTGGCTTTACGATGGCACTAACGAAAATACCACCCTTAAGAGAAAACAGTTGAACGATAGATTTTTATCGCTCACCGAATGGCTTTTGTATAACGCCATAGACTTCGACTTCGTATCGGAAGCAGAGCTTGCCGCTATAAAAACCGACTTTACAAACGGCTTTACGGTAGGCGAAATGACTTACGATGCGGTTGTCCTGCCCGCGCTCGAAACGATAAGAAAGACCACTTTAAGCGCTCTTATAAAATATAAAGAAAACGACGGAAGAATAGTGGTGCTGGATTCCGTTCCGGAACGTCTCGACGGAGCCGTTTCCGCCGAAACAGGTACGCTTTACGAGATAGCAAAGATCATCCCGTACGACGAGTCGAGCGTTGTAGGCGAGCTTAAAGATCTTAAAACCGTTTCTATTTACAATTACGACGGCAATCCGACCGATAATCTTATTTATGCCGAAAGATCGGATGGCGAAGACGAATGGATATTTATTGCGCACGGCAAAAAATTCAAGGACGGCTGGGAATGTAAAAACGTTCCGCACGATCAGCGTATAGCGATAAAGGTAAAGACAGATAAATCTCCCGTTCTTTACGATACCATTTCCGGCGAAAAGTATGTTATACCTTTCGAGAGAGAAAACGGCGAAGTCGTAATAAAATGGTCGCTGTATAATTCCGACAGTTTGCTCTTTAAGTTTACAGACGCTCCCGAAGGAAAGGATATTACCAAGGATCCGCTTTACGCTCTTAAAATAAAATCGTTCCCGGACAGAATGGAGCATCAGCACTATTACGGCATAAGGGAAGAAGACGTCGTTTCGTACGAGAGAGAAGAAGACAATGCTCTTATTCTGGACGAATGCGTTTACAGCTACGACGGCGGCGAGTTCAGACCGAAAAAGTACGTTCTTCATATGACCGCGGATGCGAAGAAAGATTTCGGCTACCCGTCTATGGATTGTCAGCCGTGGGCGATAAAAGCCGAAAAACCCAAGCATAAAATAACGGTAAAATACGATTTTTATTCCGAAACTGCTTTCGCGGGAGCATGTCTTGCGACCGAGGATTATAAAAAATCTCTTATAAAGGTAAACGGAAGACGACTCGTTAAAAAACCGACGGGATATTTTGTAGATAAATCCTGCACAAAACTCGCTCTTCCGAAGCTTAAAAAAGGTCTTAATACGGTAGAAATAACGATGCCTTTCGGCGCGAGAGACAATTTCGAACCGGTATATATAACGGGCGACTTTAACGTAAAGCTCGAAGGCGTAAGAAAAACGATTGTAAACAAAACCGAAAAGATAGGTTACGGCGACATAACGGCGCAAGGCATGCCTTTCTACGGCGGGAACATAAAGTATAAAACGGAGTTCACCGCAAAAGAAGCCGGCAGATACTGCATTACCGCAAGTTGCTATTCGGGAGCTCTTATAAAAGTTTATATAGACGGCGAATACAAGGGAAGAATAGTTTTCTCTCCGTACGAACTTGTAACGGAACTTTCAGAAGACAAGCACGAAATAATTTACGAATTTTTCGGAAACCGCAACAACTGCTCCGGCAGTATTCACAACACGAATACCAACAGATTCTGGGTAGGTCCGTATCACTGGTACACGAAGGGAGCTGAATTCTCGTTCGAATACGTTCTCTCGCCCATAGGTATAACCGCAAGTCCGATTATCGAAAAGATAGACGACTAAGCAAAAAGAAAAAACAAGCCGCATTTATATGAGGCTTGTTTTTATATTGTTTTTAATTTTTAAGGTGATGTATGTTTACACCTGTGTCGGCGAAAGTTTACCGTTTTTAATATGCTTTTTACTAAAATCAGATTAAAACGCCCATTCTCCGTCTATAAATACAACGACTTCTTTGCCGTCCTTTGTTACGCCGGTTATTTTAAGGTCTTCGGTTCCGACCATAAAATCTACGTGTTCTACAGAGTCGTTTGCGTTATGGGCGGCAAGTTCTTCCGTCGTCATATCGCCGCCGCCCTTTATAGTGGTGGGGTACGCCTGACCGAAAGCGAAGTGGCAGCTTGCGTTTTCGTCGAAAAGGGTGTTGTAGAATAAGAGTTTCGATTTTGCAATGGGTGAGTTTTTGCCTACGAGAGCCATTTCGCCCAAGGATTTTGTTCCTTCGTCGGTATTTATAAGAGCTTTAAGAGTTTCATATCCCTTTTCCGCCGAAAAATCTATGACTTTGCCGTTCCTGAACGTTACCGAAAATCCGTCTATAATCGTGCCGTTATATGAGAGCGGCAAGGCGTTTTTGACTACGCCGTCTATTCTCGTATTGTCGGGCGCGGTGAAAACTTCTTCCGTCGGCATGTTGGCGATAAACGGAACGCCGTCTTTCGCTTTTTCCTGTGCGGGGAGCCATACGGCGTCTTTCGCAAGACCTACTTTTAGGTTTGTACCCGCCTTTGTTTCGTAACGAAGATACGAAAAATCATAATCGTTCATGATCTTCGCATGGCGGTTGAGAGTTTCGATATGGTCGTTCCACGCCGCTACAGGATCGTCGGAATCGAGCCTTACAGTGTGTTTAATCGCTTCGAAAAGTTCCACTTCGGGATCGCCTGACTCCGGGAACATGAGCTTAGCCCAGTTATAAGAAGGGTACGCTATTACGCACCACCTTATCGCGTTACCCATTATCGCGTCAGAATAACTTTTTAACGCTTTGTTGTATGCGGAAGAGCGTCTCGCTATCTTCGCTTCGTCGAGACCTTTAAGAGCTTCCGGATCGTCCGCATCGATGGCTATTCTGCATGCGCCTTCGGTCACGAGATAGTTTTTCTTTTCGACAAACCATGCGGGAACCTTTTCGAGTTCTTCCGCTGAAGAATAGGTGTAAGCGAGTCTGTTTTCGATATCGCTTCTTCTGTCGATAAGGACTCTGCCGGCGCCGTTTTTATAGGCGACTTCGGCTAAAATAAGGGCGAATTCTTCACATTCTACCGGGGCAGAGATTTCGAGAAGCTGCCCTTTTTGAAGATTGACGCCGACTTTTACGGCGAGTTCGGCGTATTTATATAATAGATTTTTGTCGGGTTTCATATTGTCTCCTTTTTGATGTTTTACGCTTTTAACATATCACTTTTTCGCATCCGTGTCAATACATACCGCTCCGGTCGTTTATAAATTCCACCGGGTGGCAAAAACAATTTTACTCCCGTTTGACAACGGGTAAATTAGATAGTATAATAATATAATATCGCTTGTATAATATAGTAAGCGATAATCAGGCAAAAAATACCCGTAAACCGCATAAGCGAGCGAAAGCCGCTTCAAATAACGAAAAAGAGGCCCCGATATGTATCTCGAAAAATTAAACGATAACAAAAAACTGAAAGAAATGAATATACCGGAGCTTAAAATTTTAGCTGAAGAAATCCGCGGAAAAATTATAAAAACGGTTTCAAAAAGAGGCGGACATCTGTCGGCCAATCTCGGCGCGGTCGAACTTACCGTTGCTATCCATTACGTTTTCGATCTGCCGGCCGATAAGCTTTTGTTCGACGTAGGTCACCAGTGCTATACTCATAAAATTTTATCCGGAAGAAACGAAACTTTCGATACGTTGAGGACGGAAGGCGGAATAGCGGGATTCACAGCGATCGGCGAGAGCGAATACGACGCATTTACTTCGGGGCATGCGGGCAATTCGCTTGCGGCTTCTTTGGGGTACGCCGCCGCGAGAGACATGAACGGCGAAAATTATAAGATAATCGACGTTATCGGCGACGCTTCGTTTACGAACGGAGTGACGCTCGAAGCGTTTTCGGCTTCGGAGACTAAACCGGATAACTTCGTTCTTATAGTAAACGACAACGGAATGTCGATAGCGAAGAACGAAAACGGATTTTTCGGAACCGCGATAAAAAACGTCGCGATTTCGGAAAACGCCGGAAAAGTTAAAGACAATATGATAACCGCCGCAGGCTTTAGAAAGATATATTCTGCGGACGGCAACGACGTAGAAAATCTTATTTCGGTGTTATCGGAAATCAAAAAAGAAACCGATCCCGTTTTTTTGCTTGTTAAAACGATCAAGGGTAAGGGGTATAAAGAAGCGGAGATTCATCCCGACCGCTATCACGCCGTGGGCGAAAATTTGTCCGTACCCGAAAGCAAATACGCCGAAACCGCAGGAAAAGCGGTTTCCTTACTTGCGGCAAAGGATAAAAGAATAGTTGCGATAACCGCGGGTATGAAAGCAGGGACGGGACTTACCGGTTATGCCGAAGAGCATAAAGACAGATTTATCGACGCAGGCATTGCCGAAGAATATGCTGTGACTCTCGCCGCAGGCATGGCTGCGGGCGGGCTTAAACCCTTCGTGTTCGCTTATTCGACGTTTTTGCAGCGGGCGTACGATCAGATAGTTCACGACGTCTGCATAGCAAATCTCCCGGTGGTTTTTTGCGTTAACCGCGCCGGCGTAGTCGGAACCGACGGCGTTACTCATCAAGGGGCGTTCGATCTTTCGTATCTTACGCATATACCGAACATGACGGTTCTCGCGCCGAAGGACGATAATGATTTAGAAGCGGCAATAAATTACGCCGTAACTCTCAATTCTCCCGTCGCGATAAGATACCCGTCCGGGAGCGGAACCGAATATTCGGATCATAAGCCTTTCGACGGAAGCTGGGAAAAGGTAAAGGACGGCAAAGACTGTACGATTTTAGCGGTCGGCGGAAGAATGTTAAGCGTCGCTTCTAGTCTTGAAAAGTATGGTATAAACGCTGCCGTTTACAGCATAAGAAGCGTAAAACCGCTTGACGAAAGCGTTCTTAAAAACTTAAGCGGTTACGTTTTCACTCTGGAAGAAAATTCTCTTATCGGCGGATTCGGTTCGGCGGTATGCGAATACGCATTCGATAGCGATCTCGACGTAAAGGTAAAGACATTCGGGTTAAAAGACGAATTCGTAAGACACGCTTCGATAGAAAGACAATTTGAATTTAACGGTCTGGACGAAAAGTCGGTTTCGGACGAAATATTAAAAATTTTAAGCAAACGGAATTAAGGATACGCTATGCAAAAGAAGATAATTGCCGTGGGCGGCGGCGAAATAAAAGAAAAAACAACCCTTAAAATAGACGAATATATAGCAAATCTCGCAAAAAAGCACGCCGGCGATAAAAGAGCGACGGCTCTGTTTTTGGGTACGGCAAGCCACGACAGCATGCCGTACTTCAACAGCTTTCGTAAGACTTATACTTCGGTTTTCGATATAAAGGCCGACGTCGCTCTGACCGTTTACGGAGAGATGAATTTCGAACATATCAAAGAAAAATTCGATAAAGCCGATATGATTTACGTGGGCGGCGGCGATACCAAATTCATGCTCGACAAGTGGAACGAAACGGGCGTTACGGAATTAGTAAAGGACGCATATAACCGCGGCGTGATAATATCCGGACTTTCGGCGGGCGCGATCTGCTGGTTTGAAGACATGTACACCGATTACGACATTATGCGCAACGAGGAAGGAGAATATAAGATATTAAAGGGCATGGGACTTATAAAAGGTCTCTGCTCGCCGCACTTCGATAACCGCGAACCCGACTATTTCGAAGCGATAAAGAACGGGAATTTTACTTCGGGTTACGGCATAGGCAATAATTCCGCGCTCGAATTTACCGACGGCAGGCTTACCGCGGTTTTATCTTCGGGAGGAAAGTCGTTTACGGTTAACAACGAAAACGGAAACGTATTTAAAACGGAAATAACGAACGAAGATATACTGAGCGGCAAATACGACGGATAATTCAGTAATCGCCGGCAGTAAACGCTGCCTTTTTTTGCAGAACGAAAAATAAACATGAAGAACGATTATTATAAAAGATTCGAAGCGGAATTAAAAACCGTCCGGGAGTACGAACTGAATACAGGTAAAAAAAAGACGTTGCTTCTTCACAGTTGCTGTGCGCCTTGTTCGACCGCCGTTATAGATGCGGTAAAGGATTATTTCGACGTTACGGTGTTTTATTATAACCCCAACATTACGGACGGCGGGGAATACTCAAAAAGACTCGAAGAACAGAAAAATTATTGCAAAAAAACCGGCATTCCGGTAATTGAAGGCTTGTACGACACAAATGAATTTTTTACCGCAATTAAGGGCAAGGAGCATATAAAAGAAGGCGGCGAAAGATGCTTTTCGTGCTACCTGTTGCGTTTAAACGCTACCAAATCGAAGGCTGATGAACTAAAATACGATTATTTTTGTTCGACGCTTTCGTTAAGTCCTTATAAGAATGCGGACAAGCTGAACGAGATAGGCGAATCTCTGGTAAAAATCCGGGATAACGGAGACGCTATCGGAGCAAAATACTTATATAACGACTTCAAAAAGAAAAACGGGTATCTTAATTCGATTAAGTTATCCGAAAAGTTCGGTTTGTACAGACAAAACTATTGCGGCTGCATATTCTCGAAACTCGAAGCGGAAGAAGAACGCGCCGCAAAAAGAGCCGAAAAAGAAGCTGCAGAGACAGCCGACAAAGAGAATAAAAGCGAAAAGCGATAAAAAAACGGGAATTATTTATATTTTTAATATGCGAACATATGTTTGACCTTGCCATATGTAAGTGATATAATGGTAAGATAAAACGTATGCGCATGCGTTAAATTTAAAAACCCGAAACAAAACCGCAGCAATTTATCGGATTTATTGAAATTTTTACGGAATCACAAAAATGGAAGACAGAAAATTCAAACTCGTATCTAAATATTCCCCGACGGGGGATCAGCCTCAGGCGATAGCGAGCCTTACGGAAGGCATTTTAAACGGCGAGCGGACTCAGGTACTTCTGGGCGTAACGGGGAGCGGTAAAACTTTTACCGTCGCAAACGTCATTGCGAACGTAAACCGCCCCACGCTCTTAATCGCGCACAACAAAACGCTTGCAGCGCAGCTCTGCAACGAATTGAGGGAGTTTTTTCCCGAAAACAGGGTTGAATTTTTCGTTTCGTATTACGATTATTATCAGCCTGAATCTTATATTCCGAGTACAGACACTTATATCGAAAAAGACCTTGCCATAAACGACGAAATAGATAAGCTCCGCCATTCCGCCACATGTTCTCTTGCCGAAAGAAGAGACACCGTGGTGGTGGCTTCGGTATCGTGCATATACGGCCTCGGCGCGCCCGAAGAGTATTACCGCCTTGCTGTTTCTCTCCGTCAGGGCGAGGAATATAAACGAGACGAACTTCTCGCAAAACTCGTTTCGATACAGTATGCGAGAGCGGACGTCGATTTTACCCGTTCGACTTTCAGAGTGCGTGGCGACACGGTCGAAATTTTTCCTTCGTCCAATTCCGAAATCGTTATAAGAGTAGAATATTTCGGGGACGAAATAGACAGAATAACCGAAGTGGAATTTATTTCGGGGAGAACCGTAGCAGAGCTTAAACACGCGGTTATTTTCCCGGCGAGCCATTATGCGGTCGAAAAGGAAAAGTTAGACAGAGCTTTGTCTTTTATCGCCGCCGATATGAACGACGAAGTAGCCGCTTTCGAAAGAGAGAATAAGCTTTTAGAAGCTCAAAGATTAAAGCAGCGGACTTCGTACGATATGGAAATGATGAAGGAGATCGGTTATTGCAAGGGGGTTGAAAATTATTCGAGATACTTTGACGGTCGCCGTCCCGGCGAACCGCCTTTTACTCTTTTGGATTATTTTCCTGACGACTTTTTTATCATCGTGGACGAGTCGCACATGACGCTTCCGCAGATAAGGGCGATGTATCACGGCGACCGCGCGAGAAAAGAAAATCTTGTAAGCTACGGTTTCAGACTTAAATCCGCATTCGACAACAGACCGTTGTCTTTCGACGAGTTCGACGCGCGCGTAACGCAGATGATATGTATGTCGGCGACGCCTGCGGAATATGAACTCGGACAGGCTTCGAGAGTGGTGGAACAGCTTATCCGTCCTACAGGGCTTGTCGATCCGGAGATCGAAGTCCGTCCGACCGCCCATCAGGTGGACGACCTTCTCGTCGAAATTCATAAAACGGTCGAAAACAAGGGCAGAGTGCTGATAACCACTCTCACCAAAAAACTTGCGGAAAGCCTTACGGAATACTTCCGCGATAACGGCGTGAAGGTAAAGTACATGCACAGCGATATCGACACGCTCGAAAGAATAGACATCGTTACCGATTTAAGAAAGGGAGAGTTCGACGTCCTCGTCGGGATAAACCTTTTAAGAGAAGGTCTCGATATGCCCGAAGTAAAACTCGTCGCCATACTCGACGCCGATAAAGAAGGATTTTTAAGAAGCGACACCGCGCTTATCCAGACGATAGGAAGAGCGGCCCGTAACTCGGAAGGCAGGGTTATAATGTACGCCGACGTGATTACCGGCAGCATGAAACGGGCGATAGACGAAACCGAACGCCGCCGCAAAATTCAGACAGAATATAACAAAGAACACAATATCGTTCCAAAAACCATAATAAAGGGCATCGGCAACACTCTCGAAATAACCAAAAAGACCGAAAAGCTCAATATAAAGAACAAAGATATTCCCGAAGAGATTGAAAAACTTAAAGCGATAATGAAGATAGCCTCGACAAATCTCGACTTCGAAAAGTGTATAGAACTCCGCGAAAAGATAGCAAAACTCAAAGCGAAAATGAGAAAGGGAAATTAGCTTTTATAAAAGGAAACATAAGAAAATGCAGAACAATATAGTAATAAAAGGCGCGCGTCAGAACAACCTTAAAAATATAGATCTGACCATTCCGAGAGATACTCTTACGGTATTCACGGGACTTTCGGGTTCGGGTAAGTCCACGCTCGCTTTCGACACGATTTACGCCGAAGGACAGAGACGTTACGTCGAAAGTTTGTCGAGCTATGCGAGAATGTTTTTAGGACAGATGGAAAAGCCCGACGTCGATATGATAGAGGGACTTTCTCCAGCTATTTCGATCGATCAGAAGACTACTTCGCACAACCCGCGTTCGACCGTCGGCACTGTGACCGAAATTTACGATTATTTAAGGCTTTTGTACGCGAGAGTCGGCGAACCGCATTGCCCAAAATGCGGCAGAAAGATCGAAAAACAGACCGTAGAGCAGATTGCCGACAAGGTTATGGCGATGCCTGCGGGAAGCCGTATTTACGTAAACGCGCCCGTTGTCCGCGGAAGAAAAGGAGAATACAAAAAAGAACTCGAAGGTTACCGCAAAAGCGGATTTTCGAGAGTGGTGGCGGACGGAATAAATTACGAGCTTACAGAAGAAATTCCGCTCGAAAAGAACGTAAAACACAATATAAGCGTAGTGGTTGACAGACTTATAATAAAGGAAGGTATCGAAAAACGCCTTTGGGACAGTATCGAAACCGCACTTAAACTCGCCGACGGACTTGTAGTTATATCTTGCGACGGAAAGGACGTTTTGTATTCCACTAAATATGCCTGTCCCGATTGCGGTATCAGCATCGAAGAAATCGAACCCCGTCTTTTTTCGTTCAACAATCCTTTCGGCGCCTGTCCCGAATGTTCGGGATTGGGTTTCCGCAAATACGTCGATCCCGACCTTATAGTAAAGGATAAAAACAAAACTTTACGGCAGGGCGCAATGTCCGTTACCGGCTGGAATCTCGATTCCGCAAAAATGGCTGAAATGTATTTTGCCGGGCTTTCCAAGCATTACGGATTCAGTCTCGATGTACCCGTAAAAGATTTGCCGAAGAACATTTATAACATGCTCCTTTACGGGAACGGCGGCGAAAAGATAAAATTCGAGTACGAAACGGCTACTTCTAAAAGCTCGTTTATGGCAAAATACGAAGGAATTATTCCCAATCTCGAAAGAAGATACGGCGAAACGACTTCCGACTGGACGAAGATGGAGATCGAAAAGTATATGACTTCGGCTCCGTGTACTTCCTGCGGGGGTAAAAGACTCAATAAAAGCGCGCTGTCGGTTACCGTCGGCGGAGTAAATATAGCCGATCTTACCGAGATGTCGGTAATAAAAGAACTTGAGTTTTTCGATAACCTCGAACTTACCGAAACGCAGCAATTAATAGCGAAATCCATTCTTAAAGAAATCAAAGCGAGACTTAACTTCTTGAAGGACGTAGGTCTCGGCTACCTTACGCTCTCACGTTCGGCGGCTACGCTTTCGGGCGGAGAATCGCAGCGTATAAGACTTGCCACGCAGATCGGAAGCGGTCTTGCGGGCGTGCTTTACATTCTCGACGAACCGAGCATAGGGCTTCATCAGAGAGATAATAAAAAGCTTATCGCAACACTCAAACATTTAAGAGATCTCGGAAATACTCTTATCGTAGTAGAGCACGACGAAGACACGATGAGAGAAGCCGACTTTATCGTCGATATCGGCAGGGGCGCGGGCGTCCACGGCGGAACGGTCGTGGCGAGCGGTTCGGTCGAAGACATAATGAACTGCAAAGATTCCATAACGGGCGACTTTCTTGCGGGAAGAAGAAAAATCGAAGTTCCGAAGGAAAGAAAGCAGTCGGACGGAAGGTTTTTGAAGGTCTTCGGCGCACGTGAAAACAACCTTAAAAATATAAACGTAGAGATACCCGTCGGTCTTATTTCGACGGTAACGGGTGTATCCGGGAGCGGCAAAAGTTCGCTTGTAAATCAGGTAATACTCCCGGCGGTCGCGGCGGCTGCGCTTAAAACAAAAACGCTCAAAAACAACTTCGACAAAATAGAAGGAACGGAATATTTCGACAACGTAATAGCGATAGATCAGCAACCTATAGGCAAAACGCCGAGATCGAATCCTGCAACGTACACCGGTGTATTCGCTATGATAAGGGATCTTTTTGCGGCGACTCCCGACGCAAAAGAACGAGGATATAAGGCGGGCAGATTTTCGTTCAATGTGTCCGGAGGCAGATGCGAACATTGCGAAGGCGACGGCATGATGAAGATAGAAATGCACTTTTTACCGGATATTTACGTTCCGTGCGAAGTATGTCACGGTACGAGATATAACCGTGAAACTTTGCAGGTAAAGTACAAGGGCAAAAATATTGCGGAAGTTTTGGATATGACCGTGGACGAAGCGGTGGATTTTTTCGAACACATTCCTTCGGTATACAATAAGATAAAGACTCTTCAGGACGTAGGTCTCGGTTATATAAGACTGGGGCAGAGTTCGACCACGCTTTCGGGTGGCGAAGCGCAGAGAGTAAAACTCGCCACCGAGCTCAGCAAACGTTCGACGGGCAGAACTTTATACATTCTGGACGAGCCGACGACCGGACTTCATTCTTACGATGTCGAAAAGCTTTGCTCCATATTAAAAAGGCTCAGAGACAACGGTAACACCGTTCTCATAATCGAGCATAATCTCGACGTAATAAAAATTTCGGACTATATCATAGATCTCGGACCGGAAGGCGGCGATGGTGGCGGTACCGTTATTGCAGAAGGCACTCCCGAACAGATCGCAGAAGTAAAAACCAGCTACACAGGCGAATTTTTACGCCCGCTTCTGGGCTTGTCCGAAAAGAATTAAAAAAAACAAAAAAGTTCCGTGCAAAACGGAACTTTTTATATTGTAAAATCCTGTCGATTGAATTTTATAAACGAAACGTATTATACGAAATTCTGACCGGTGGTATAGTTACGCATGTAAGAGTTAAAACATTCGCCCGTGCCGAATTTTTCGGGATCGTTATACGGGGGAAGAATTTCAAGCTCAAGTTCGTCTATAGTCTGAATTTTTCCGTCCAGAAGCTCTTTAAGTCTTACCGCGCAATTTTTTATTCTTAAAATAAGTCCGCCGATACGCGCGTCCTGAACTTCGAAGCCGCAGCCTTTGTTTTCGCAAAACCACTGTTTTCTGAAAGCGAGATAAAACGATTCGATTTTTTCGGGCAGAGCTTCGTAAACGGCGATAAGATTTTCGAGTTCTTTTTTATTGCCCGCTTTGAAAGTCCTGTAAGCCGCTCTTGTTTTTACTCCGAGATCGAATTTATCTTCGAGTACGAGACAGAGCCTGTATAACGTATCGTAAACGTAGCCGAATTTTTCGTTTTTAACGTATTTTTTGAGTTCCTCGGCATATTTTTTGTATCTTTCGGCTCCGTCAGCCGTAACGTTTGAGTCGTGCCAGCCTAAAAAACAATCGTTATAGAGCATATATTTGCACGGGTTGTAAGTTTCCGAATCCGCAAAGTTTTCGAGCGAGAGATTCTGATAAATATGGTTAGGCTTGTCGAGAACAAGAGCCTCTTCCATAGTGAGTCCGAAAAGTTCCGTGAATTTTGAGTCGATTACTTTCATATCGGTAACGCCTTTATAAAGCATTGCCGCATGGAAGAGCGACGGATAATTTGCGAGTTTGCTCGTTTCGTGACCGTTGTCTCCCCATAAGGTCATTATTACGTTTTTAATGCCGTACTTTTCGCATACAGGGATAGCGTAAGAATTTGCTTCGAGACTGTTGAAATTACACGGCGCAAAACCGCTCCAGCACCAGCATCCGCCTGCAAACCATACTTCGTTTTTGAATTGTTTGTGTGAAGAAATCATCGCATCGTAAACGGTTTCGCCCTTGGAATAGTAGTCCCAGTAGCATAATGCCACGTTTTCGGGTACCTTTCCGAGCGCGTCCTGCGGGAATTCGACGAACTTATCCGAACGATAGCTCGCTTTTACGAGAGAGAAGAACATATCGGACCACATAACCGGTTTAAAATTATACTTTTCGGCTATTTTGCAAACCTTATTCAGGTGTTCGAGAAGTATATCGAGACGGTTTTTATATCCGTTCTTAGCAAGATATTTGCCGAGACCTACGAAGTGAGCTTCGTCCATACCGATGTTAATGTATTCTGAATCGAAACAATCGCGCATGGTTCTGAACATTTTGTCTATAAGCTCGTAAGTTCTGTCGTCGCCGACTAAAAGAATATCGTTGCAATCGAAAAATTCGCAATACGGATACCAGGGTGCAAGACAACCGAGATGAGCTAATGTCTGTATACAGGGGATAAGCTCTATGCCTTTTGTTTTGCCGTAAGCGTTTATTTCTTTCATTTCTCCGGCGGTGAACGCTCCTCTTAAATATCCGAAGTAATCTTCGCCTTCGATTTTATAAGTGTCTTCGGTGTATAGCATAAGGGAATTGTATCCCATTTTCGAAATGTCGTCTATAAAAGTTTTTAAAAACGTAAGATTGGGAACCGCGTTTCTCGAACAGTCGAGCATCACGCAAAGTTTTCCTTCGCTGGTTTTCATGTTTTCTCCTTTGATGCGGCGGTTTTCGCCTTATATTCTAAAAACAGTTTAACATATTTTTTATATCCGTTCAATAGCAAAAACAAAGGTCGTACTGTCAAAAGTTAAGATTTTTATTTATTAAAACGAATTAAAGTCAATAAAAAACGTGCCGCCGCCGATTTAACATAAAAAGGCGGAAGTCTTTCGGGACTTCCGCCACAGTGTTTTATAGTTATAAAATTATACGTTGAAGCGGAATAAAACCACGTCGTTATCCTGCATGACGTAATCTTTGCCTTCCGAACGGACTTTGCCCTTTTCTTTCGCGGCGTTCCATGAGCCGAGTTCTACAAGAACGGAGTAGTCCACTATTTCCGCCCTTATGAAGCCCTTTTCGAAATCGCTGTGAATTTTGCCCGCCGCCTGCGGAGCTTTTGTGCCTTTTTTGATCGTCCAGGCTCTTACTTCTTTTTCGCCTGCGGTAAGATAACTTATAAGACCTAAAAGGGAATAGGACTTTTTAACGAGTCTGTTAAGTCCCGATTCTTCGAGGCCGAGATCGCTTAAAAACATTTTCTGTTCGTCGGGTTCGAGCATCGAAATTTCTTCTTCCGTTTTTGCGGATATGACGAGACATTCCGCACCCGTCGATTTTGCGTAGTCGATGACCTGCTTTGCAAGGGGGATCTCTTCTTCCGGTTTACCGAGATCGTTTTCGGAAATATTAGCCGCGTAAATAACAGGTTTATCGGTAATTAAAAAGAGAGTGGAAACGAATTCCTGTTCGTCTTCGGTCATCGGCATGGACGAAACGAGCTGACCTTTTTCAAGCCAGGCTTTAACCTTTTCGAGGATTTCTTCTTCGACTTTGTATTTTTTGTCGCCGCCGCGCACGAGTTGAAGGGTTTTGTCTATTCTTCTCTGAATAAGTTCGAGATCGGAGTAGATGAGTTCGAGATTTATCGTTTCGATGTCGCGGAGCGGATCCACGGTGTCCGAAACGTGAGTTATGTTTTCGTCTTCGAAACATCTTACGACGTGTACTATGGCGTCTGTTTCTCTTATGTTAGCCAAAAACTTATTGCCGAGACCTTCGCCCTTGGATGCGCCTTTTACGAGTCCCGCTATGTCTACGAATTCTATAACCGCGGGGGTTATCTTTTTGGTATTGTAAAGTTTACCTAAAACCTCGAGTCTTTCGTCGGGAACGGCAACGATGCCCACGTTCGGTTCGATCGTACAGAAGGGGTAATTGGCGCATTCGGCGCCGGCATGCGTTATCGCGTTGAAAAGTGTGGACTTGCCCACGTTCGGAAGTCCTACTACGCCTAATTTCATATTTATCTCCGGATAGTTTAATTATTTATCTTAAAGACCGGTAAAATATTTTAAATATACCTTACCGTCGCAATCAATTATACGACAAAAATACTTAAAAAACAAGTTGTTTTCGTTTGTTTTGCAAAATAAAGCCAAAATAGCCTCAAATTGCAAATTTTGTACAAAAATCGGCGGAATTTCGGAAAATCGATTGATAATAGTTAAAAATTATGCTATCATTCTAATATAAAGACTGCTAATGTAAAAATACGGTGAATTATGGACTATAAAGAATATATCGCGCAAAAACTCGACGTAAACGGAATGGATAAAGAAAGCATAGCCGCGGCTATAGAGGTGCCGCCGACGAACGAACTCGGCGATTTTGCTCTGCCGTGTTTCAAATTCGCGAGAGTTTTAAGAAAATCTCCCGTCGCTATTGCCGAAGAACTCAAAAACAATTTCGTAACCGACGAAGTTATTTCGGAAGTATCCGCCGTGAACGGTTATCTTAACTTCAAGGTAAACCGTGCGGGTAAAACTACTTCGGTCATAGATAAAATTTTATCCGAAGGCGATAATTACGGCTCGTCGGATACGGGTAAAGGAAAAACGGTGTGCGTCGATTATTCCTCGGTAAACATCGCAAAACCTTTCCATATAGGGCATCTTATGACTACCGTCATAGGTTCGAGCCTTTGTAAAATTTACAGATTTTTAGGGTATAAAGTAGTCGGCATCAATCATCTCGGCGATTACGGAACGCAGTTCGGCAAACTTATAGTCGCTTTCAAAAAATGGTCTTCGGTTGAAGCCGTAAACGAAGGCAGACTTAAAGAACTCACGAGAATTTACGTAAAATTCCACGAAGAAGCCGAAAAAGATCCCGCTCTCGACGACGAAGCGAGACATTATTTCAAACTTATCGAGGACGGCGACGAAGAGGCCAACAAACTTTTCAATCTGTTCAAAAAAATAACGCTTGAAGAAGTCGGCAAAATTTACGAAAAACTTAACGTTACCTTCGATTCTTATGCGGGCGAAAGTTTTTATAACGACAAAATGCAGCCGATAATCGACGAACTCGAAGAAAAAGGCTTGTTAAAGACGAGCGAAGGCGCAAAGATAGTAGACCTTTCGGAATACAACATGCCGCCTTGTCTTATATTGAAGGCCGACGGATCTTCTCTCTATGCGACGAGAGATTTAGCCGCCGCCGTTTACAGAAAAAATACTTACGATTTCGATAAATGCTTATACGTCGTAGCGTATCAGCAGAATCTTCACTTCAAACAATTCTTCAAGGTTTTAGAGCTTATGGGCAAGCCTTGGGCGAAAGATCTCGTTCACGTGGCGTTCGGCATGGTTTCTCTCGAAGACGGCGCAATGAGTACCCGCAAGGGTAAGGTTGTTCTTCTTGACGACGTTATAAACAAAACGATCGAAAAGGCAGCCGCCGTTATCGAAGCTAAAAATCCCGAACTCGAAAATAAAGAAGAAGTCGCTAAAACCGTCGGCACGGGCGCCGTTATTTTCGGTGCGCTTGCCAATAACAAGATAAAGGACATAGTATTCTCGATAGATAAAGTGCTTAACTTCGATGGCGAAACCGCTCCGTACGTTCAATATACGGTCGCGCGTTGCAACAGTATACTTTCAAAGTCCGGCATTTCTGAATTTAAGTACTCCGTTCCGGATCTCACTTTTTCGGAATACGATCTTATCGCAAAGCTCGGCGAGTTCCCGGACGTTGTAAAGTCCGCGGCGGAAAAATACGAACCGTCGTTTGTTACGAGATATGCGGTCGATCTTGCGTCGCTTTTCAATAAATTTTATATAAACTGCAAAATTTTAGGGGCGGAGGATAACGTTAAAAATTTCAGACTCGCTCTCGTAAAATGCGTAAAAATGACTTTAACGAACGCTCTTAAACTCTTAGGAATCGGCACCGTCGAAAAGATGTAACTTTTACGGCTGCGAAAAACAGTCTTCAAGGAAATTTTATGGAAAAATTCTCCGTTATAATAATAGGCGGCGGCGCTTCCGGCATCGATCTCGCAGCTTTGTTCGTACAGTCGGGTTTTAAGGACTTCTGCATTGTCGAAAAGTCCGACCGCATAGGGAAAAAGCTTATAGCGACCGGTAACGGGCAGGGTAATCTGACCAACAAAAACGTTTCGGATAAAAGATATTTTTCCGGAGTAAAAGGCTTTTGCTCTTACGCCGTCAATCGCTTCGATTTTAACAAAATAGTATCGTTTTACTCCTTGACGGGAATAATTCTTACCGAAGGCGAAGAAGGCAGGTTTTACCCCGAATCGAAACAGGCTTCTTCGGTGCTGGACGTAATAAGGTCGTTTTTAATCTATAACGGCGTAAACATAAAAACGGGGTTTGAAGTAACTTCCGTAAAAAAGAAAGACGGGCTGTTCGAAGTAACTTCGTCTTCCGGCGAAAAGCTGTATGCCGAAAGGGTGGTTTTCGCTTTCGGCGGAAACTCGGGTAGACAGTTCGGAACGGATGGTTCGGCATATAAATTGGCTGTATCTCAAGGACATAGGTGTACCGAAACATATCCGTCGCTCGTTCAGTTAAAGACCGAAACGGATAAAATAAGGTCGCTTAAAGGATTAAAAGCAGACGTAAAAATAACCGCTTTTTCGGGCGGAAAGTTTATCGGGCGCGCGGACGGCGAGATTTTGTTCACCGATTACGGCGTTTCGGGTAATTCCGTATTCAAAATATCGGCTTTTACGGCAGGAAAATCCGACGTAGAATTGAGTATCGAATTTTTACCCGAAATAACCGAAAAAGAACTTGAAAACATAATCGCGTTGCGGCTCGAAAAGATGCCGTATATAGAAAAAAAAGACGTTTTTATCGGACTTATCAATAAGATGATCGGCAAGACTTTGGCAGGGACGGCCCGCTTTGACGATGCCGAGGGTATTGCAAAAGCCGCAAAGAATTTCAGACTTAAAGTTACGGGCGATTTAGGATTCAACTATTCGCAGGTAACGCGCGGCGGAATTTGCGTAAAAGACGTGGACGAAAAAACTTACGAAAGTAAGATAACCCGCGGCGTTTATATAATAGGCGAAGCGCTTGACGTAGACGGCGAATGCGGTGGATATAATCTTCATTTTGCGTTTGCTTCGGCGGCGTGCGCTGCGGAAGCGATTACAGGAAAGGAACTTGATTTTTTATAATAACAAATGCAAATAAAGCGGCTGTGAAGTTTGTTTTCTTCATTTTTCAGAATTTTCTATTTATTAACCGCTTTATGATTTTGCCTGTTTTTTATTTTACTTTGTTTAAAAATAAAACCTTATACTTGTTTAACCGACTTCCGGTCGGAAATTTTAAATAAAAAGCGCAGCCGATTATACATAAATTCCGGCTGCCGTATTTGACTAATCGGAGAATTATGTTCGGAGCAATAATAGTAAACGGGTACTTTTCGAACGAATCTATATCGAACCAGACCGGGAGACTTACCGAGGAATTCGATAACCTCGGCATAAAAACCTCAGTCTTGAAGAGTAACGAGGTAGTTTCGTTCCTTCCAGAAAATCAATTTTACGAAATAAAAAACGGAACGCTTATTCCGCTCAAAAATTACGATTTTATAGTTTATCTTAACAAAGACCGTTATCAGGCCGAAAATCTCGAAAGGGCGGGCTACAGGCTTTTTAACAAGGCGCAGGCTATAATAGATTGCGACGATAAAATGCTCACCTACAACAAGCTTTCGGGCAAAGTAAGCGTGCCGGAAACGATTTCTTCGCCGATAATGTACGGCTCTTCCGACGATAAGAATTTTCTGAATACGACGGAAAGCAGGCTCGGCTATCCGATAATAGTAAAAAACGTTTACGGATCCATGGGAAAAGAAGTTTATAAGGCGGATAACCGCACGGAGCTTGACGAGCTTTTTAACAAGCTGAAATCCTTCCCGCACCTTTATCAGAAGGCGATAATGCCGCTCGGAACGGATATAAGAGTTACCGTCATAGGCGGTAAAGCCGTTTCCGCAATGAGAAGAACTTCGATGTCGGACTTCCGTTCGAACGCAGCTCTCGGCGGAACTTGCGGAAAGGCGGAACTGACGGACGATTTGAAGGAGATTTCGGAACTTTCGGCAAAAATATTGAACCTCGATTACGCAGGCGTGGACGTATTGTCAGACGGAGTGAACAGCTATGTGTGCGAAGTAAATTCAAACGCTTTTTTCAAAAAGTCGGAAGAAGTAACGGGCGTGAACATAGCGGGACTTTACGTAAGACATATAGCGGAAGAACTTTCAAAATAAAAGCATAAAACTAAATAAAAAGTATAAACATAAAATAAAACGTTTAAAAAGAGATTATTCAAAAGAGATTTTGAAACAAAGGAGAAATTTTTATGCCTAAATTCATAAAATTATCCGAAGAGTTATTGAAGGGGCAAAGTTTATCCGTAGTAAGAGAGATAGGACGACAGATGGGCGTTCAGTCGCCGAGTTCGCTCTCCATACCTGGACTTATATCCGAAATACTCAAAATTCAGTCGGGCGAACTTGCTCCCGTAAAGCAGGTTAAGCGGGGCGCGCCGAGTAAGCCGGTGGACGTAAGCGCGTTTTACGAACGTGCCGAAACCGATAATATGCCGGCAACCGATTTGCAAAAAAAACTCCCCGAATGTAGCTATGACAACATTAAAACCGTATCTGAAAATTCTGAAATAATTATGCGCGACGACAGTGAAAATTTAATAACGGGCGTACTCGAACAGCATGTTTCGGGATACGGCTTTTTAAGAGTAAACAATTACGAAAATTCGGACGGCGACGTGTACGTTTCGCAGCAGAATATCAAAAAGTATAATTTGCGCCGCGGCGACAAAGTTACCTGCAAGGCTCGTCCCACGCAGGCGAACGCCGCCGCGCTTACGGAAGTCGTTTCGATAAACGATTTATCTCCGGAAGTTTTTTTGAAGCGTAAAAATTTCGACGATCTCGTGCCGTACTATCCGACGGACAGAATAAGACTCGAAACCGAACCCGGCATTTTATCCACGAGATGCGCAGATCTTTTCGCTCCGCTCGGAATGGGGCAAAGGGGACTTATCGTTGCTCCCCCGAAAGCCGGCAAAACTACGTTTTTGAAGGCGATGGCTTCCGCTATCGAAAAAAATTATCCCGAAATAAAACTTATCATTCTTCTTATCGACGAACGTCCCGAAGAAGTAACCGATATGAAGCGTTCGGTAAAAGGCGAAGTCGTTTATTCGACGTTCGACGAAAACCCCGAACACCACATAAGGGCGGCGGAACTCGTAATAAACCGTGCGAAACGCCTTGTCGAAGTCGGTAAAAACGTTGTTATTTTAATGGATTCGATAACAAAGCTCACGAGAGCGTATAACAATCTCGTCGAAAGCTCGGGTAAAACGCTTTCGGGCGGAATAGATCCCGCGGCGCTTTACGCTCCGAAAAAGTTTTTCGGAGCGGCGCGTAATATAGAGGGTGGCGGAAGTCTGACACTTATTTCAACCGCGCTCGTCGATACCGGCAGTCGTATGGACGACGTTATTTACGAAGAGTTCAAAGGCACCGGCAATATGGAAATACACCTTTCGAGAGATCTTGCCGAAAAGAGAATTTTCCCTGCGATCGACATAGTAAAATCCGGTACGAGACGCGACGATTTGCTTCTTACCGACAAAGAGAGAACGGCTGTTTATAAACTTCGCAAACTTTTCGGAGAATCGGAAGACGCTACCGAAAATTTTTTAACGATGCTTTCTAAGACCAAGACCAACGAAGAATTCGTTAATAAGGTAGACTCATGGATAGAGCTTTATAAAAATAATTAAATAAAATAAAAAAAGAAGCGACTCTTAAAACGTCGCTTCTTTTATGCCGTTTTTTATTAAGGAATGGTTTCGGCGATACAGGTTATATAAAAACCGACCTTGTTTTTATAATTTCCGCCTTTTTTATAAATTCTTTATAGAATCGTCGCTATCTTTTATAAATCCTGACGCACAGAGCCGTCATGTCGTCTTTCGCTTCGCCGCCCGAAAGAGAAAGAGCTTTTTTTACTATTTCTTCCGCAGTTGCGGTAGGGTTGAGAGCGGGTACGGTTTTTATGTAATCTATAAAATCGCCCGTACTTGCAAATGCGTCCGATATTCCGTCGCTGACTATTATCAGCATGTCGTTTTCTTCGAGATTAAATCTTAAAAAAGCAGGTTCTATATCGGCGGTCACGCCCATCGGAAGAGTATCGCCTTCGATTATTCTGATGCCCTTTTCGCTTAAAATAAACGACGGCGGCGCGCCGAACTTTATAAAGTCTGTATCGAGCGAATTAAGGTCTATAACCGATAGATCCAGCGCCGAAAAGCTCTCGGTAAGATTAAGACTTAAAATTTTATTTACGAGCGGCAGAACCGAGTCGCCGTTAAGTCCCGCTTTGTAAAGGCTTTCGATAAGCGAGAGCGTCGCTTCCGAAATTTTTCTGGCAGTTTTTCCGCTACCCATTCCGTCCGAAACCGCTCCGAGAAATTTATTTTTAGATATAAGTATCTCCGAATGAGTGTCGCCCGAAGAATCGCTCGAAGCCTTCTTTTTCGTCGAAAACCCGAAAGCCGCTTTATATACTGGCGGAGATGAAAGCGTAAAAAACGTTCTGCCGTTTCCGATGTTAAAAAATTCCGAAACGCTCACGGGCTTCGATACTTCTTTAGAAACAGCCTTTTCGAGCAAAGGTATATCGCCGAAGTCGGAGCTTAAAACGACGTTTATTATAAGGTCGCTTTCAGTCGTTACGGCGAGTTCGTAAGGGAAAATTCCGCACTCGGACAGCGTTTTATAAATCGAATCTTCGGCTTTTTTGTTGCCGTCTATGCAAACGGACGAGTCAAAAGCGAGCTTTTCGAGCATTTCGGCGATGCCTTCGGTCTGTTTAAGAAGAACGGCGTTCGAATTTTTGCCGTCTTCCGCCGAGCGGATTATGGATGAAACTTCCGAAATTTCTTTGTTTTCGGCGTAAATCAGCGGATTAAGGTTAACACAGCTTTCGGCGAGAATCTTAGGAATGTCTATGAACGAAACTTTGCCTTTCGCAAGTCCTATCGCGGTGAGTTTATAAAGGGTGCCTGTACGCAGTTCGTTCCGCCTTATTTTGCAGTTAAAAGCGTTTTTACACGAATCGCAGACGGTTTTTAAGACTTTGTCGCGGATAGATAAGGCGGCAGTTTCGGGCGACGGACCGCCGCCCGACAGTTCTTTGAAAGCCGCGCTTATTTCTTTAAAAACGTTCGCTATGTCGTAAAGTTTTTCGCTCGTCGCCCGTCTGAACGAATTTATGCTCTGACGGTTAAGATCTTTTTCTCCATATTCGTTTATGACGTCCGAAAGATTAAGGTAAAATCTTTTCGGAAGCAGAAGATAGCACAAAACGGCAGCCGCCGTAAGCGAAAAAGTAAGTACGTCGTAACTTTTATAAATCCCGAAAATTTTATAAAAAGAATAATCGGATAAAAGGATCATAATCCCGGCAAAATACGAAGACTTTTTAGAAAAAAAGATAAGAATAAGCGCCGAGATCATGGCGGCTGCAAAGTATTCGAGAGACTGAAAGTATATACAAAACGGTATGCTTCCGGCGGCACAGGTAACGATAAAAGCCATCCCGCCGAGAGCCTTTGAAAGTATAAGGCATACTAAATAGACAGCGACTTTTATTATCGCCGGCGAAAATGCGTTTATAAGTCCCGTTTCCGAAAATATAACGGTCAATAAGATTGCCGCTATTTCTTCGGGCTTGGGTTTTATTCTGAACCCTTTGTAAATCGCAACTTTTACCGTCATGTCGGAAACCGCCGCGACGACGGTGATAAAAACAGTCGCGATAAGCGAATAATAGAGAGATTTTGCCGAAACGATATAGTATACGAGAGACAGCGGAACGTATAATAATAGTTCGAATTTTACTCTGCGTTTTTTAAGTTTGTAAACGTAAGCTATTACCGACAGAACGAGCGCCGACGAGCCGAATATTACGGTGCTTTTAACTCCCGCCGAAAATAAGAGAGTCGCTATGTACATCAGAGCGAGCGCGGCGGGCGAGAGTCCGTTGAACGCAAACGCCGAATACGCCGCTATTCCCGCGGGCGAAACGTCGGCAAGCGAAAAAGTACCCGCTATAATCGCAAGTTCCGCTAAAACGTATAATATAATTTTTTTATAAACGTCTGTTTTCGCTTCCGTCATCGAAAAATCCTTTCGCCGTTCAATGTGGTTTTATAAAGGCGATATTCGGCAAAGTTCAGGTTTACCGTATTTAATTTTATAAAACTTATTCTTGCGAAAAAGGTACGTTTTTGCCGCAAAGTAGCAAAAAGAGCCGAAACTTAAAAATAAAAACAAACAAAAAAGGCTCCCGAATCGGCGGAGCCTTTAAATTTAACAATTAAAATATTTATTTGGTAATCGTAACCGAATCCAGAATATACGCCATTGCTCCGGTATAAGAGGGGAGTCTTGTTACGGCTTTTAAAAGGAAACATTCTTTTCTTACCGAGCTTCCGTCTTCGCCGAGTTTTATTTCGCCCGAAGAGTAAGTGGCTATTATCGGACTGCCGGTATAAGTCGTATCGGTGAGACCTATAGTCTTTTTAACCGCTTTTATTCCTTCGACGGTTTTAACGCCGTTCACCGAGAAAAATTCGTCGGTATAAGTGTAGTCCGAAAGTTTGGCGACTCTTATTTTTTTGACCGCACCGTAGGACATCGAAGAAACGCTTATATCGGTAGTTGCGGTTTCGGGAAGGTTTCTTGCGGCAAATAAAAGTTCTTCGTTGTCGATGGAATAGTCGGTCGTTTCGAACGATCCTTCGGAACCCGCGACTTTGCTTAAAAGATAATTGGTATAGTCGTATTTAACGGCGCTGTCGGACAAATCGGTGATTTTATAATTCGCTTTTTTGCCGGAGTAGGAGATGGCGTAAGAATAAACGTATCTCGAAACCCTTTCCATAGTAGAGTAACTCGTCGTATCGAAAGACTTTTCGGAATAGAGCGGTGTAAAACCTTCCTGAAAGTTATAAAAATAAACGGTCGAAGTAACCTTATCGTTAAAGGACATTTCTTCTTCCTTGACGGTGTACTTTATGTTTATTTTCAGGTCGGTAGTAATTTTGTAAACGGGTTTATCGTAAGAAGAATCGACGTTTTTACGCGCTTCTTCTGGGAGAGAACTCGCCGTTACGAGAGAAGTCTCGGTCACATATCCGGAATCGTCCGATACTTCTATCTTACAGCCGATTTTGTCGGAACTTTTGTAAGAATATCCGTCTTCGTCAAAGTCGGTAAGGTACTTTACTTTATAAACGCAAGTTTCGGTATATGGGGTGACTTCCGCTTCCGCCCAGTTTCTTTCATAATAAATTTTGCTTTCCGAACCGCACGCCGTAAGACCGAGTATAAAAGTCCCTGCGATAAGAGCCGCGGTTAATTTTTTGAATAACTTCATATGATACCTTTCGTTCCGCGTTTTTTCACGGAATAAGCAGAACGTAAAATTTCGCTTGTCGTTTCGTGTTTTGCGGAATTTTTAGGGGAATACGCTTCCCGTAAAAATAATTTTAACATATAAAAAAGAATTTGTAAAGGGTAAAAAAGTCTTTAAAAATATTTAATCTATGTTATAATATAATAAACGATAGACGTATAAAACAAAACCGCGGGAAACATCCGCCGCGTTAAGATTAAAAAGGCGAACAAGGGATAACCCGAAAATATACAAGGAACTTACCGATGAAAGCGCAATTATACAAAGAACCTACTTATTACGACGCAATAACCAAGGCATCCGCTTTAATAGGCGTAAAACCCGAAGATATAGACAAAAAAATACTCGTTTTCGCGCCGGAAAAAGCCACTTTGACGATAGAACGTAAAATCGCCGCCATAAAAGGCGGATTTATGAACGTCAGAGTGTTTTCGTTCGGCAAATTTTTAAAATATTTCGGTTCCGCCGAAGATAAGGTGTTAAGTAAAGAAGCGTCGGTCATGCTTATCGGCAAAATTCTGTCCGAAACCGATAATCTGAAATGTTTTACTCACGTTTCGGGCGGCTTTGCCGAAAATCTGTACGACAGTATTTCTCTTTTAAAATCCGCCAAAATAACGCCCGAGGAAATAAAAGACGTATGCCTTGACGAAGGCGTTTTAAAAGACAAGATAAGCGATCTTTATACCGTGTATTCGCTATACGAAGACTGCCTTTCAAAAAACAACTATAAGGACGAAAACGGTATGCTTTCGGCTATACCGTCATTGATAAAAAGCTACCGTGATATACAAAAAACCGAAGTTTATTTAGTCGGATACGACGGGTGGACGGCGAGCGCAAGAAATATTATAGAAACGCTTATTATTTCCGCAAAATCGGTAACCGCGGTATGCGTCGGCGGCTCAAACGGCGGCGTATATACCAACGAAACTCCGGAAGCCTTTATGAAAATCTGCGCAGGTCTTAAAGTTTCGCTTTCCGTAGGCGGCGAAACCGCGAAAGCTTTTGCGGCGGGCAGCGGAAAAACCGATAATCCGCACAAAAAAGAAGCCGACGGCAGCGATAAAGAAAAGCAAGTTATTTTAGAGAGAATGTATTCCGAAAAGGCTTTCAATTTACCGGTATATAAAACGGACAAAATCGTTCTCGAAGAAAAACAGAACTTAAAAGAAGAACTTAAAGAAATAGCAAAAATCGTAAGACTCGGCGTGATAAACGGCAGGAGGTTCAAAGATTACACGGTCGCTCTCCCGGATCCCGGGGAGTATTACGACGAAATAGAAGAAATTTTTACCGACTACGGCGTGCCGTACTATGCGGACGTTAAAAAAAAGTTTTCTTCCCATCCGATATCGAGACTCGTTCTCACTTATCTCGACGTTTTAAGAAAGAACTGCTCGCAGGATAACGTACTCGCTCTCGTAAAAAATCCTTTTTTTGCGGGGAGCAACGACCTGACCGACAGATTCGAAAATTACGTTCTTAAATACGATCTGAACTATTCGAGATTTTTGTCCCCGCTGCCTCATGCGGAGACCGTTCCCGATCTCGAAGAACTCAGAAAAAAGTTCGCTTCGCTTATTCCCGAAAAAAAGCCCGTAACGGCTGGCGGGTTCGCAAAGCTGACCGAGAATTTTATCACAAACCTTAACGTCGAAGAAAAACTCGAAGATATTTCCGAAAGACTTATAAAAAACTATCCGGAAGAAGCGGAATACGCGAAAGGCGCGCTCAAAACGTTAAAAGATACCCTTTTCTACGTCAATAACTTAATCCCCGACCTTAAAACGGACGTAAAAGAATTCAAAACTCTTTTAAGCAGCGGTTTAAGTTCGGCGGAAGTTTCGATTATTCCGCAAAAAAACGATGCGGTATATATAGGCGGCTATAAAGACGTCGGCAACGGAGTGAATAAAATACTTTTCTTCCCGGGACTTAACGACGGCGTTCCCGAAGTAAAGCAGGATATAGCGGTGCTTTCGGACAGAGAGCTTTCCGCCCTTGCAGAGCTTAAAGTAATCATAGAACCCAAGGTAAAAACGGTAAACGCGAGAGAAAGAGAAATTTTCTGCACCGCCTTGACTTCTTTTACCGAAAAATTGTATCTTTCGTATTCTGTCGAAAATTTATCGGGCGGGCAGTCTTCCGGAAGCGACGCTCTGAAATATTTAAGAAGATCTTTCGGACTTAAAAAGGACAACGGAACCGCCGTTATAAGAAGTACGGACGAAGCCGTACTTATAGCGGAGCGGTTTATATCACCGTCGCAGGCGGAAAAACGTTTCGCGCTCGAAACGGGGAGATTCAAGGACGGCTTGTCCTCCGATATGACGGGCGCGGCTTCGTACTATTACGCGATAGAAAACATGGACGACGAAGATATGAAAAAGAGAGCCGACAATCTTTTGTCGGGAATAAATTCCGAAATAGGCAAATACATCGACGGCGGCATAAAGTTTTCGTCTTCCGCAGTGTCGGTTTCGAGAATAGAGAGCTTTTACGCATGTCCCTTCAAATGGTTCATGGAACGCTGCGCGGGTATAACAGAAAGAGAAGAAGGCAAGCTTAAACCGAGAGATTCGGGCAACGTAATCCATCTTGCGGCGGAACTTTTCGTCAAGGCTTATATGGAAAACAAAGTTACGGACGAAAATTTTAACGAGGTTGCGGATAAAGTCATAGACGGAATATTTTCGGACGAAGAAGTTAAAAAGTTCTATTCCGAACCGGGTTCGGCAAGCGGAATGGAGAGACTTAAAACCGAAATAAAGAGAGTTCTTAAAGCGGTTTACCGTCAGTTCACGGCGGGGAGCTTCAGACCGCTCGGAGCCGAAGTCGAATTCGGCAAAAAAGATTCGAAGTATCCGCCGCTCGTACTGAACACTAAAAACGGCGATTATAAAGTCTGCGGAAAGGTTGACAGGATAGACAAATACAAAAATTATTACAGAATAATAGACTATAAAACGGGTGCCGACAAAGTTTCTGACAAAGAACTCTTTATGGGCAAAAAGTTGCAGCTGTATCTGTATCTTAAAGCCTTCGGAGCGGAAGGTACTCCCGTCGGAGCGTATTATGCGAGTATAGCCGACAAATTTTCTTCGGCGGACGACGAAAAGTTTTACCTTTCGGGCAACACGCTGTCGGAAGAAGAAGCGATAGTCGCGACGGACTCCGGCTATCTGGTTTCGGACAGCAGCGACATAATAGGCGTAAAGTACCGTAAAGGCGCCGGAGGAACGAGAAAGTTGTCTTCCGCAAAATGCTTTAAGGGCGAAGATATTTCATCAAGATCCGATTACTCGAAGGCGGTTGCCGAAAAGGGCGTCGGCTATATGAACGACGGTTTTATCGCGGCGACTCCGTTTTCCGAAGGAGGCAAACTCGTCTGCGAGCACTGTCCTTTCGGCGCGGTCTGCGGATTCGAAGACGGGCTTTCGGGCAAAGTAAGACAGGCGGAAGGCTTGGACATAACTTCCGAGAGTTTTGCGGGGATAGATTATTCCGTCGCTTCTAAAACAAAAACGGCGATAAAAAAAGAAAGAAAAGAAGATAAAGAAGCCGAAACCGCGGTAAAAATAGATACTGCTGGAGAAAGCGACTCGGCAGATGGCGAAAGCGACGATTAAACGGGAAGAACTTATATGAAAATAGAACTCAAAAAAGAACAATACGACGCAATATACAATCACGACGGCGAAAATCTTCTCGTATCGGCTTCGGCGGGAAGCGGCAAGACATTCGTAATGATAACTCGAATGATCCGTCTTATCACTTCGGGTAAATTAAACGTCGAAAACATGCTCGCCGTAACCTTTACCGAAAAGGCTGCCTCCGAAATGAAAGAAAGACTTTCCGCCGCAATACTCAAAAAGCTCGAACAGGGAGACTGCGACGCCGCCGGATTAAAGGACGAACTTTTATCTTTGCAGGTGGCGGACATATGTACGATAGACGCGTTTTGTTCGAGACTCGTAAAACGCTACTTTTTCTCGCTCGGAATAAACAGAGACTTTTCGATAATAGAAGATTCTCTTAAAGAAAGACTTACCGAAGAATCTCTTAAAAACGTACTCGACAAGTATTACGTATTAAAAGACGAAAAGTTTTTAAGATTTATAGACAGATTTTCCGAAAAGCGTACCGATAAGCCGATAAGGGATCTTATAGTAAGGCTTCACTACGCGGCGGAAAACGAACCCGATCCCGAAACGTATTTGTCGCGCACTGCGTTTTATTATACGGACGAAGGCTTCAGAAGGCTCTCGGACGAGCTTTTGGCGTACATAAAAGCGGATTTCGATTGCAGTATAGCGGAACTTTTAAGTTCTAAAGAAAAACTTTACGAAGCCGGACTGAGTGATTATGCCGATTACGTCGACGACGCGGTAAATGACATAAAAGAATTTTCGGACGAAGACGATTACTTCGATTTTTACGGAAAAGAATTTGCATTCCCGAAAATACCGACGGTAAGAACGGAAGAAGGCAGCGATAAAGACGCCGTCAAAGAATACTTCAAAAAGGTGAAGGACGGCGCGGCGAAGAGAATAAAAAAGTCGCTTTCGGCAGTTCCCGAACGCGAACGGGCGAAGAAGGAACTTTCCGAAACAAAGGACGATTACGAAATTTTATCGAAGCTCGTCTCGGAATTTTCGGAAGAGTTCTTAAAACTTAAAAAAGAAGAAAACGCATTCGACTTCTGCGATATAGAGCGGTTCGCTTACGAGCTTCTGAAAACGCCGGAGATATTATCGGCGGTAAAAAGCAAATACACGAATATCTTTGTGGACGAGTATCAGGACGTGAATGCCTTGCAGGAAGAAATGTTCACGCTTTTATCGAACGACAACGCCTTCACCGTAGGCGACGTAAAGCAGAGTATTTACGGCTTCCGCGGGTGCGATCCGGAATTTTTCTCGTTAAAAAGAGAAAAGATGTTTAAACTCGGTCAGGTTATCGACCTGAACCACAACTTCCGCTCGACGGAAGGCGTGCTTTCGGGCGTAAACACGATATTCGACGCATCCATGCGCGAAGACAACTGCGGAATAGATTATAAAAACACTTCGAGACTTGTGTTCGGCGGAACTTATCCGGGCGGCGACGGCAGCGCGATACTTCATATAGTAAACGTTCCCGCAAAGGTCAAAAAGCCCGCGAGCGAAGTTTACGACATAGTAGCCGATTATTACGAAAACGTGAAAACCGACGACGATTACACCGCTCTCGAGATAAAAAGAATAGTGGAGAGCGAACTTAAAAACAAAATATTCGATCCCGAAATAAAAGATTACAGGGACGTAAAACTTTCGGACATAGCCGTGCTCTGCCGCAAAAAGGTCGGTTCTACCGTCGCTTTAACGAAGAGCCTTGCCGAAAACGGAATAAAAGTCGTGTCCGAAATCGAAACGAGCGTGTGCGACTTTAAGGAAGTAAAGCTTCTTATATCTCTTCTTAACCTGGCAGACTGCTTTTATCAGGACGCACCTCTTTCGGTATGTATGATTTCGGGTATCGGCGGATTTACGGTATCCGATATTTCCGGAATACGAAGTCGCGGCGCCGCGATAATAAGAGAACGCGAAAAAACAGAAAATGGCGTCAAAGATACAGACAAAATAAAGCCTATAACGTTTTCGGACTGTTTTGCCGCGGTAATGAACTCCGAAAAAGAAGACGATAAAGAACTGTCCGGAAGACTTAAAGAATTTTACGGTTATATAGATAACTTCAGATTCATAGCGGACTTTAAAGGTATAAGGTTCGCCGTGAACGAAGTGATAAGAGAAAAGGGACTTAACCTCGCCGCTTTAACCGGCGGTCTCGGCGGAGAAAAGCTGAATAAGGTCGAAAGGTTTTTGCGGGAAAGCGTTGCGGGCGGCAGGGAACTCACTATAAAAGAATTCCTTTACAAAATAAAAAACAGCCCGGACAGTTTTACTTCGGCCGAAACCGCAGGGGGAGACGCGATAACGGTCATGACTTCGCATAAGTCGAAAGGTCTCGAGTTCCCCGTGGTAATAGTCGTGCATGCGGAGAGTAAATTCAATTCCGCCGATTTACGGAACACCGTTCTTAGCGAAAAGAAGTACGGCGTCGGACTTAAGCGTTACGACGACGAAACGAGAACCTGTTACGATACGGTTTTGAGAACGGCTATGAAGTATGCCATAAAGAAGCGTACCGTGCAGGAAGAAGCCCGCCTTTTTTACGTCGCTACGACGAGAGCAAAAAATTCGCTGCATATAATCGCGATTGAAAAAGAAAGGTATACTTTGGGAGCAGCCGTTACGGACGTAAGAAGACCTCTCGACTTTATTCCGGACGGGTTCGAAACCGAAATCGTGGACGGCGAAACGCTTATATCCGCCAAAAAGAACGAGACAAAAAACGTGCTTATAGGCAAAAAGGACGAAGAGGTATGCTCGCTTATCGAGCGAAATTTAAAATTCGTCTACCCGCATTTAAGCGAAGTAATGCTTCCCTTCAAAACGTCGGTCACCGCAAACCTTAAAGGGGACGATACCGACAACAGATCCGTTGTGAAAGACGAAACTTTTACGGAATCTGCCGATATAGGCGTAGTTATAGATAAAAACGGAGAAGAGAGTTTACGCTCGAACGGACTTTCCACTCTCGAAGAAGGCATAATCGCCCACAAAATTTTAGAGCATTACGACTTTAAGAACAATAAAGATTCAGAGGCGGAAATCGGGAGGCAAAAAGCGGAAGGCGTTTTAACCGAGGACGAATTTGAAAAAATAAATACCGAAAGACTTAAAAAGACGCTTTCTCTGCCTATATTCGACGAGCTTAAAGATTACGAGCTATACAGAGAGCAGTATTTTGTGACTTCGGTTCCAGCAAAGGACATATTCGGGGACACCTGTTCTACTGAACCGGTACTTTTGCAGGGGGTAATCGATCTTCTTGCCATAAAGGACGGCAAAGCGGTAATAGTAGACTACAAATATTCGTTAAAGTGCGAAGAAAATCTTATAAAAACTTATAAAAAACAGCTTTCGCTCTATAAAGAAGCCGTTGAACGCTCCTTAAAAGTCAAGGTCGAAAAGACCGTTATAATAAGTCTTTTGTATTCAAAAGCGATAGATTGCCCGACGTGAGCATGAATAAACAACGCCGTATTACGCTAAAAAAGCGTGAAAACAGTAAAAACCGCCCGAAAAAGAGCATATTCGCCAAAAAAAATCAATATATAAATATAAAAAATCCGTAAATTAAAACCGAACGGTTATAAAACGAAAATAATTTATAGCCGTCGGGGGAGAATATGGAAATATTCATCGCGGTCGCCGCTGGTTCGATCTTTTCGTCGGCGGTCTTTATACTTGCGGCTGTTTCCGACAGCGGCGCCGTAAATAAGGCTATAGTTATCGTTTCGGAAATAACGGTAACGGCATTTATAGCCCTGTTTCCGATAATTTTCAAAAAGTTCGAAGCCTTATCTTACGCCGTTTCGGTAGCGATAGCTCTTACGGAAGCCGCCGTTTACGTTTTCGTCGCGTTCAGGTTAAGGCGAGAGACGGTAAAGGAAAGATAACCGAAGCCCGTTTTTTCAGCGATTATCAAGCGATTATCATGCGTTTTTGAGATAAAAAGAAGAGTGCGAAAAGCGTGTTTCGACGGTATTTATAAGAAAATTCGGTATGTTTCGGCGACACCGTTATCGTTCAAATCGGTACACTGCGGTGAAATTTTTAAAAAATTTCGCGAAAAATGCAAAAAAACGAAAAATTGCTGTTGACAAACGCTATTTATAATGATAAAATAAAGGAAAAGTGAAGTATTCACATATTTTATGGGAGGGGTAACCTTATGTTTTTCAAAGAAATTTGGGACAAAATCATGTCGTTCGACGGCTACAGTCTGTCTGTCAGATTATTCAAGCTGATTTTCTGCGTTCTCATCGTAGTCGCTCTTTTCTGTATCTACGGCATCGAAAAGAAGAAGTTTAAATTTTTCACGAGAGCCACCAAAGAGGGCTATTTCAAGACGACCGTAATAAACAACGTAAAACCCGTTGAAAAGAAGGAACAAAAACCTGCGGAAGAAGTAAAAGAAGTTAAGACCGAAGAAGTCAAAGAAATTGCCGAACCCGCAAAAGAAGAACCCGCCGTTATCGAAAACGTTGAAGAACCCGTTGCGGAAGAAACTGCCGAAGAGCCCGCTCCCGAAACTACGGAAAAATCCGAAACCGTAGCGGAAGAAGCTACCGAAACGATAACCGAAGAAGCAGCCGAGGAACCTGAAACGGAAGAAACTCCCGCAGAAGAACCCGCAGAGAAGCAGACCGAAGAAGTTACCGACGAAACGGCAGCCGAAGAAGCCGCTCCCGCCGAAGCTGTTGAAGAACAGGTCGAAGAAGCCGACGAAACCGCAGAAGAAGCTACCGAAGAACTCAATTCTTCCGAATGCGAAGAAGCTCCGGAAGCGGAAGTCGAAGTAATCGCTCCCGAAACCGAAAGCGTTTCCGAACCGTACGAAAAGGAAGACGCATTCAACCTTAACGCAATTAAAAAGACCATCGACGAAAAGTACGAACTTCTGGACGAAAAGGATAAAAACTACTATAACGACATTCTTGCTTACGCCAACGAAAAGAAGGACGTAAAGAGAACGAAGAGCCTTGTTGCCGAAACCGTTATTTACGGAAGAGACAGCATCATCAAAGTTCAGATCAAGCAGTCCAGAGTAGTATGCAGCTTCTCGATGCTCACCACCGAAACCAAGCAGAGATTTATAGACGAAAACATCAAACAGGTTCGTGAAAAACTTACGGTTGTAAGAATCACCGACGACGAAACGTTCGGTTTAGCTAAACACTGCGTAGATCTGGCTTACAGAATTTCGGAAGAAAACAAGGAAGCCAAACATCAGAAACAGCTCGAAAAACGCCGTGAAGCGAGAAGAGCTAAAAAAGAAGCCGAAGCGGAATAATATCTGCCGGACAAATTTGATATTACAAAAAGCAGAGCGTTGAGTTCTGCTTTTTGTAGTTAAGGGATTTTGTGACACAGGATTTTTACACAAACGAACGGGACACCTTATCATAAAGAATCCGATAAACGGCAGACAGGTATAAAAAAGCAAAAGTTTTTCAGCATAAAAACATTAAGGAGAAAATATGAAGACAAAAGCCATAAGAATATACGGCAAAGGAGATCTGAGGCTCGAAGAATTCGAGCTTCCCGCAATCACCGATAACGAAGTTCTGATAAAGGTAATAACAGACAGCCTTTGTATGAGTACGTACAAGGCTCAGCTCCTCGGAGCGGACCATGCGAGAGTTCCCGACGACGTTGCGGAGAATCCGACGATGATCGGACACGAAATGTGCGGCATCGTCGAACAGGTCGGCAAAAACTATGCTGATAAGTATTATAAGGGTGAAAAGATAGTTCTTCAGCCTGCGCTTCCGCACGGCGAAATGAACACCGTCGGCTATGCGAGAAGATATTGCGGCGGCGACGCTACTTATGCGATCGTTCCCGAAGATTATATGGCTAACGGCTGTCTTTTGAAGTACGACGGAAACGACTATTTTTCGGGTTCGCTCACCGAACCGTACAGCTGCGTGATAGGAGGATTCCACGTAAATTATCATTCGAATTTTACCAATCATACCCACGTTATGGGCATTAAAAAGGGCGGCAACTGCGCGCTTCTCGCGGGCGTAGGTCCCATGGGACTCGGCGCGATAGACTATGCGCTTAACGCAGACGTCCGTCCGGCGGTTCTCACCGTAACCGACATAAACGAAGAACGCCTTAAACGTGCGGAAGCTATTTTTTCGGCAGAATATGCGGCAGAAAGAGGAGTAAAGATAGTTTATCTCAATACTTCGGGCGGCGATCCCGTCGGGGATATATTAAAAGTAACCGGAGGAAAGGGTTACGACGACGTATTCGTTTATGCGCCTGTAAAAGCCGTCATCGAGCAAGCCGACGATATTCTGGGCTTCGACGGATGTATAAACTTCTTCGCAGGTCCCACTAATAAAAACTTAAAGGCGGAATTCAATTTTTACGACGTTCACTACAACTTTTCGCACGTGGCGGGCAATGCCGGCGGCACCGCAGCCGATACCGAAGAAGCTTTGAAGATGATGAGCGAAGGAAGACTCGAACCCGCCGTTATGGTAACGCATGTAGGAGGTCTCGATTCGGCGGCGCAGGCTACTATCGAACTCGCTTCTCATCCCGCAGGCAAAAAAGTTTGCTATACGCACGTTTCTATGCCGATGACAGCTCTTGCGGATTTCGAAGAGTTAGGGAAAACGGACGAATTTTATAAGACCTTGGACGAACTTTGCAAAAAGCACAAAGGTCTCTGGAACGCCGAAGCCGAAGAATATCTGCTTACTCACGGCAAAAAAATAAGCGAATAACGATCCGATTATAGGATAAACGGTTAAAAACTTTATTAAACGCCGATTATTTTTAATATGATAAAAAGAGTTGCTTTTTATAAGCGGCTCTTTTTTAGTACATAAAAACTCCGAAAATAAGGATAATATTAAAAAAAGTATCAGAATTTACGACTGTCGGAACTTACATAACGGCGTTTCGGCGGTAAAGTATGTACGTCTCGGGTAATTTATGGATAAAACGATTGAAATAAAAGAATATAACGCGGCGTCGGAAAGCGGAAAAACGACAGCGTCGATAAACAACAAAAAGCCGACGGCAGTAAAAAGAGCGGCTTTTACGTTTGCGCTTTCCGTTGCGGTAGTTTGCGGGATCGGCTTTATAAACACGGTAAACCCGACCGATATAAAAACGGCGGAAGCATATTCGCAACCGTTTTACGGAATAAACCCCGTCGAGCTTAAACTGATAGGAAAGTTCACTACTTCCTTTTTAAGTTCCGGCGAAAACAGGCGGTACAACATAGCTCTCGCAGCCGAAAGGATAAACGGTGTTTTTATAGAGAGCGGCGAAGCGTTTTCGTTCAACAAAGCGGTGGGCGAACGCACCGAGAAGAACGGCTTTAAAAACGCAAAAATCATCGAAGCTGGTAAGTTTACCGAAGGTATAGGCGGCGGAGTCTGTCAGGTTTCGACAACAGTTTACAACGCTGCCGTAAATGCGGGACTTAAGATAAAAGAATATCATCCGCACTCGCTTGCGGTGTCTTACGTCAAACCGTCGTTCGACGCGATGGTTTCGTACGGGTATGCCGATCTCAAGATAATAAATCCCGGCAAAAATCCCTTTTATATAAAGGCTTATGTAAAAAATTCGAGCGTGACGGTAGAATTTTACGGCGAAAATTCAGGTTACACCTACAAAAGAGTGTCCGTCGTTACCGAAACGGTCGAACCGCCCGAAGAAGAGATAAAAGAAGACGACGGGACTTACGGTTTAAAAAGCGGTGAAGAAAAGGTGATAAGTTACCCGAAGCCCGGCGTTAAGTCCGAAGCGTACCTTTACAAGTACAAAGGTAACAAACTCGTCTCGAAAACTCTTTTACGCAAAGATTTTTATAAACCCGTCCGCAAAACAATTATAATCGGTAAGCCCGCCGCCTCCGAAGACGGAACTCATTTACCTGCCGCGGAAAAATAAATGTAAGTAAGCAATCTGCCCGATATTTGAGACAACATGCCGAAAAAATACAATTTACGGTCAAAAATTCAGAAATTTAACCCTTAATTTACGGAATTAGCCGTAATAAACCCGTCAAGCCGACTAAAAATTAAAAAAGGTTTGACTTTTATTTTTTTGTTTTTTAATATTAACCTGAAGAACGTTCTGTTTATTAAAAGGCGGACGGAATTTTAAGTTTAAACAAAAAGGAAAATAAAATGAGTAAAATTTTAACGGTTGCGGCGATAGGTCTCGGCGGGAGAGGATGGAATTATACGAGCGTAATGAAGACAGAACCCGACAAATTCAAAGTAGTCGCGGGCTGCGATCTCATAAAAGAAAAACGTGAAAATTTCTGCAGAAACTTCGGTCTGACGAACTCGGACGTATTTGAGTCGGAAGACGAATTTTTCAAAAAAAGACGGGCGGACGTTCTTATCGTAGCGACGCAGGACGGCGACCATGTGAGACACGCGATAAAAGGTCTTGAACTCGGCTACGACATTCTGTGCGAAAAGCCTATATCCAATAATTTGGAGGATTGTTTTAAACTTATCGAAGCGCAGAAGAAGTACGGCAAAAAAATTATGGTATGCCACGTTTTAAGGTATGCGCCCGCATTCAGAAAAGCCAAAGAAATTATTGACGCCGGTTTGATCGGCGAACTTATAACGATAGACGATATCGAACAGGTAGAGTATCTTCATCAGGCGCACAGCTTCGTAAGGGGCAACTGGCGTAAAAAGGAAGAAACTTCCCCTATGATTTTGCAAAAATGCTGTCACGATCTCGATCTTTTGCAGTGGTACGCAAATTCGGGTTGCGAAGAAATTTCTTCTTTAGGCGATCTCAGATTTTTTATCCCGAAAAACCGTCCCGAAGGATCTGCGGAAAGATGTATGGACTGCAAATATGTTCATACGTGCGAATACAGCGCGTACGAAACGTATATAACAAAAAAGTTCTGGGGAAGATTCGCCGTCCTTAACGGACTTGACGATACCGACGAAAACGTGATAGAATGTTTAAAAACAGGACCTTACGGAAGATGCGTTTTTTGCTCGGATAACGACGTTGTCGATAACGAAATCGTTATGATGCGGTTTAATAACAAGGTCACGGCGAATTTAAGAATGACGGCGTTCACGGCTAAAGGCGGAAGAATAATCCACTTTTACGGCAGCTACGGCGAACTCGAACTCAACGAAGAAGAAGGCGCGCTGAAACTTAAAAAATTCGGTTCGGACTCCGAAATAATACCTATCTCGTCTCTTACCGACGCGCAGTCGGGACACGGCGGCGGCGATACCGGTACGGTAAACGCCTTTTACGACTACGTTACAGGAAGCTCCGACGGCGAAACCGTTTTAGAAAAGTCTATCGAAAGTCATCTTATGGCGTTCGCCGCGGAAGAATCGAGATTACGCGGCGGCGAAATGCTTAAATTAGACCATAAAAAATAATTCCGCAGTCTTGTTTTAATAAAAAATAAAGGCGGCATCATGCTCAAAAGATTTATACATTATTACAAACCGCATAAAAAGCTTTTTATCACGGACATGCTGGCGTCGCTTCTCGTGGCGGCGATAGGCGTAGCTTACCCTATAATAACGCGAACGATGATAAAAACTCTCGGAGCGGAAGAATTTACGGTAAAATTTATTCTGATTTTCGGCGGAACGCTGCTGGGTTTGTACGTTTTAAGGATGCTTCTTAGTTACTTTATACAGTATTACGGGCATTACATGGGAGTGCAGATGCAGGCGGAAATGCGTACGGACTTATTCAGAAAGCTCGAAAAACTCCCGTATTCTTTTTACGACAATAACGAAACGGGCAAGATAATGACGAGAATAACTTCCGATCTTTTCGAAGTATCCGAACTCGCTCACCACGGACCTGAAAATCTTATTATTTCTTCGATAACGGTTATAGGCGCGTTCGTATATCTTTGTACGATAAACTGGAAGCTCACTTTAATAATATTTTTATGCGCGCCGCTCATACTCTTACTATCGTTTTTCACCCGTAAAAAGATGAAAAAGGCTTTCAAAAAAAGAAGAGAGTCGAACGCCGTTATAAACGCCGCGGTCGAATCGAGCATTTCCGGCGTAAGGGTTACAAAAGCCTTCAATAACGCAAAGATCGAAGAAGAAAAGTTCGAAGTCGGCAACGAACAGTTCAAAAAGGCGAGTAAAGAAGCTTATAAGGCGATGTCGGAATTCCATTCGGCGAACTCTTTCGTAAGCGACGTATTCAACGTTATAATTTTAATCGCCGGCGGAATATTTTTGTACTTTCTGTCGATAGACGTTGCGGACTATACGGCGTTTATGGTTTCGATAAGTCTGCTTATAACTCCGTTCATGACGCTCATAAACTTTACCGAACAGTTCCAGAACGGCGTTTCGGGCTTTGAAAGATTTATCGAGATAATGGACGAACCGATAGAAGAAGACAAAAAAGGCGCGTATTCCTTAGAAAACGTAAAGGGCGGCATAGAATTTAAAAACGTAACCTATTCATATGACGGCAGAAAAGAAGTTCTGGATAATATAAGTTTTAAAATAGCTCCCGGCGAGACTTTCGCTCTGGTCGGACCTTCCGGCGGCGGAAAAACGACCGTGTGCCACCTTATCCCGAGATTTTACAACATAAATCAGGGTGAAATTTTAATAGACGGCAACAACGTCGCGGACGTTACGATGGAATCTTTAAGAGATAAAATCGGCATAGTTCAGCAGGATATTTATCTTTTCAACGCTTCAGTTAAAGAAAATATTCTTTACGGCAGACCTACCGCCACCGACGAAGAGGTCGTAAACGCTGCAAAGCGCGCCAATATACACGACTATATTCTGACTTTACCCGAAGGCTACGATACAGTCATAGGGGAAAGGGGCGTAAGACTTTCCGGCGGACAAAAGCAAAGGCTTTCTATTGCGAGAGTGTTCTTGAAAGATCCGCCGATACTCATTCTCGACGAAGCGACTTCCGCTCTCGATAACGTAACCGAAACGCTTATACAAAAAGCTCTCGACGATTTGTCCGAAGGAAGAACTACCATAGTAGTCGCTCACAGACTTTCGACAATCAAGAATGCTGACGAAATAGCGGTCGTTTCGGACGGAAAGATAGTCGAACAGGGAACGCACGACGAACTTGTGAAAAAGGGCGGCGAGTATTATAAACTCTACGCCGCGCAAAAAAACAAATACGATTTATAAACGCCGCCGGCGTATAACGGAACGTTTATAAATGATTACGAATTTATAAAAATATAAAGAAATTAAAACAAATCAGAAAGATAAAAAAGGTTTGCGGAGCTTCCGCAAACCTTTTTGGGTATCGGTTATTTTTGATTTACGCTTTTTATTACGTCCACAAAGACCTTTTCGGCAGATAAAAATTCATCGTTGCCGTCTTCTACCGTTATAGAATTAAATTCTTCTTCGCTCGAATAAATGTAAATTTTGTTTAAAGACGAGCAGCCTTTAAAAGCGTTTTTACCTATGTGCTTTAAGTTGTAAATTTTTACCGAAGTAAGAGTTCCGTCGCCGCAAAACGCTTCTTCGCCGATCGTTTCAACGCCGTAAATAGTGGCTGAAAGCATGCCGAGAACGTTTTTGAATGCTCTGTCCTTTATTACCGTCGTAGTCATCGGGAGAGAAATACTCTTAAACGACAGGTTTGAAAACGCATCTTCTTCAACGGCGGTTACCTCGTATTCTTTATAATAGGCGGGTATTACGAAGGACTTCGCCGCATAATAAAAGTCGCCCGTGTTTTTAGTAACGGTAGCCGTTCCGCTTTTATCGTCGGTATCGAATTTCAGTTTACCCGCTATCGTTTTACCGCAAATTTCACACTCATCTCCGCCGCCGTTCACATGCCATTCGGGCGGGAGAAGTTTATCGTAGCTCTTGCCGCAAAAGTCGCATTTATAATGCTTGACTCCAAACGTTTCGCATCCCGGCGCGAGAGTCGTCGTTCCCAGATAGCGGTGGTCGCATTTGCAGCCGGACAGCGGAAGAAGCGTAAATACGGCGGCAATCGCAATCGCCGCAAATTTTTTAAACAAAATAATTCTCCGCGCGTTTAGTGACGGACTTGTCCGTCCGCTTTTAGTTTATAACTTTTTACCTAAAAAATCAACGGGTAAATCCTAAATTTCGACAAAAACCGCGTAAACTGCAAATAAAAAAGCCCCTTTTACGGGGTTTTTAGCGGAAAATTAAAAAATTACAAAACGTTCAGCACGAAAAATTTAAGATACATGCTTTCGTCATCGTTTATAAGGGACGGGTGATCGGCGCCCTGAATTTTCATTTCGGCGATTCTTACTCTTCTTCCCGATTCCGCCGCCGCTTCCGAAAGCATTCTCGAAAACAGGGGAAGAGTCATATAGTGAGAGCAGGACGAAGTTATCAGAAATCCGCCCGGTTTTACTATCTTCATGCCTAAAACGTTTATATCTTTATAGCCCTTGTACGCGTCTTTTACTTCCGCCGCCGTTTTGCAGAAAGCCGGGGGATCTAAAATCACGGTGTCAAAACTTTTCTTTTCCTTTTTGAACGTTCTTAAAATTTCGAAAACGTCTCCGGCGAGCGTCGTTACGTTTGTAAATCCGTTTATTTCGGCGTTGCGTTTAACCTGCGAAAGTGCGAATGTCGATATATCGCACGCCGTAACGCTTTTCGCGCCGGCTGCCGCCGCATTCATCGAAAATCCGCCGCTGTTGCAAAAGCAGTCCAGAACCTCGGCTTTTTCGGAATATTTTCTTACGGCGTAGCGGTTGTCCTTCTGATCCAGAAAGTAACCCGTTTTTTGTCCGTTTCTGACGTCGACGAGCATTTTTATGCCGTTTTCGATTATTTCGATATTTTCGGGAACTTCGCCGTAAATAACTCCCGTCTTTTCCGTGAGACCTTCTTTTTTTATTACCGCCGAGTCGCTTCTTTCGTAAATGCCTTTCGGTGAGAATATTTTTATGAGCGAATTTATAATCGCTTCGCGGTTAACCTCGGCGGAGAGCGCGACTATCTGAACCGAGAGATAATCGCCGTACTTATCTACTACAAGCCCCGGCATGTTGTCCGCTTCCGAAAACACCGCTCTGAAAGAATTGTCGTAGCCGAGTTTTTTACGGTAGTTTACTGCGGAGAGGATAGTTTCGTAAAAAAAGTTTTCGTCTATTATTTCGGATTCGTTTCTTGAAATTATTCTCACGAGTATTTTTGAAAGGTGGTTGATAAAACCCCTCCCGATAAATCTTCCGTCCGCACTTCTGACCGTAGCGAGGCTGCCGTTTTTGTCTTTACCTTCGATTTTTAAAACTTCGTTGGCATAAACCCACGGATGTCCCGAAATTATTCTTTTTTCTTCGCCTTTTTTAAGATAAAGCGTATAAGCCATATTATTTTTACCTTTTATTATATCGTTACGGCTATTATATCAATTTTTTATAAAAAAATCAAACCGCTGCTGTAAAATGTGTTCCGCATTTTCGGCTTTATAAATTCTGAATAATTATTGAATAATTCTGAAACTTGTGGTAAACTATATTCGTAACCGCAAAAGACGGTGATAAACGGAGTAAAGTATGGATATTTTGACCGAAAAACTGTTGGAACACAAAAAAATAAATTCAGGCAAATGGGGCAAATGCCATTGTCAGGGAATGGCCATGGATAAAGAAAAGAATTATATTTATTATTCTTTTACCACAAAACTCGTAAAAACCGACCTTGACGGCAACGTTTTAGGTTATGTCGACAACATAACGGGACATCTCGGATGTATTGATTTTAACGACGAAGACGGCAAAGTTTACGCTTCGCTCGAATATAAAAACGACGAAATCGGCAGGGGAATATTAAAAAACCTCGGGTACTCGGACGAAAACATAAAAGATGGCTTTTATATAGCGATATTCGACGCCGATAAAATAAGAGGAGCGATGGACGCCGAAACTGACGAAGTTATGAAGACCGCCTACTTAAAAACGGTTTACGACGACTTTTCGGGAACGACCAAAGAAGGCGAAAAGCATATTTACGGCTGTTCCGGTATAGACGGACTTGCGATAGGACCTGATTTCGGAGATAAAAGCGGTAAAAAATATCTTCATGTGGCGTACGGGATTTACGGCGACCTTAACAGAGAAGACAACGATAATCAGGTTATTTTGCAGTACGAAATAGAAAAACTGAACGAAACAGCAAAAGTTCATAAGCAGTCGGCAATGCATACGTCGGGACCGGAAGAAAGAAACAAATACTTTTTATTTACCGGCAACACGACTTACGGCGTGCAGAATCTCGAATACGACGAGTACACGGGCGATTATATCGCTTCGGTTTATACGGGGCATAAGGAAAAATTCCCGAATTATACGAACTTCGTAATCGACGGAAGTATCGCTCCCGTTACGGTAAGCGGCAAAAAATTTTTAACGCTTAAAAACTGCGGAACGGTCAAGAACGGCATAAGCGGGTACTATCAATATCTCGGCGGGGTTGAAATCGGAGCGATGGGCATGCATTCCGTCGGAAACGGCTTGTTTTATATAGTTGATCCGCAGTGGGAAGACAAAGACAACCTTTACGTTTATTCCGAACTTTATAAAATAGACGAATCGGATAAAAACGAACTTTTCAAAAAAATCGATTAAAACATAAAATCGATTAAAACATTATAATAAAATAAACATAAATACTAGAATAAGAAAAAAAGGCGGTAAGAAAATCTTATCGTCTTTTTTGTTTGAAATTTTTATTTTCTGTGCGATTTTACAATTTTATTACAAAAGGCGGGGCGAATATTTTACTTTAAGGCTTTATTCTTACGGCGTAAAACAGAGAAAAGAAAAAAGGAGAAAGAAAAATGAAAAAACTTACAAAGATTTTAACTTGCGTTATGTGCGCAATGCTCGTCGTTCCGTTTACGCTCGCTTTCGCGGGTTGCGGCGGAAAAACAAACGATAACAAGGTAACCGTTTCGGGTTCCTCGTCCGTCACTCCGATAATGGAAAAGCTCGCCGCCGAGTACGAAAAAACTCACGACGTAAGAATTACCGTAAACATGTCTTCGTCGGGCGCGGGCATAAGCGACACCCAAAGCGGACTTAACGATTTCGGAATGTCTTCGAGAGCGCTTAAAGATACCGAAACCGGAATCGCAGGCGAAACGCTTTGCATGGACGGCATCGCCCTTATCGTAAGCAAAGACAACGAAGTTTCGGACGTTAAAAAAGAGGACGTAAAGGCTTTGTTCGAACACGGTACCGCTATCCCCGGAACGGGAATAACGGCGGCTATCGGAAGAGATGCTTCGAGCGGTACGAGATCGGCATTCGACGAACTTCTTAAAATAAAGAACGGTTACCATACTTCGGTATCGCTCGTTGCGGAAACAGGCAACGTAATAGAAGCGATAAAGACTTCGCCGGTAAGCATAGGTTACATTTCTTACGGAAGTCTTAATTCCGGCGTAAAAGCGGTAAGTCTCGACGGAGTTGCCTGCACGGTCGAAAATATCAAAAACAATACCTACGCTTTACAGAGACCGTTCGTAATAGTTCTTAAAGAAGGCACCGAACTTTCCGAAGCGGCTAAAGGATTTTACGATTATATAATGAGCGAAGAAGCGCAGACGATAATCGCAGGCGCGGGATATATTTCGGTAAGATAACATGGTAATTCCGGTAAAAAAGAAAATTTTCACCAAAGAAAACGTCGCGAAGGGAAGTTTTGCTTTTCTTGCGGCTTTTTCCGCGCTGGTGGTGTTTACCATAGTTATATACCTGCTGGCGGCAAGTATACCGGCGTTCAGAGAAACGGGTTTATTCAAGTTTATATTCGTCTCGGAATGGAATTCTTCCACAGGAGTTTTCGGAATATGGCGCATGATAGTCGGAACGTTCGTTCTTACTCTGTGCGCGACGCTTTTAGGCGGGACGGTCGCCGTGTTCACCGCTGTGTGGATAGTATTTTACTGTCCTAAAAAGATAAAAAAGGCGTACGTTCAGATAATAAATCTTTTAGCGGGAATACCGTCGATAGTGTACGGACTTTTCGGCTATAAATTTCTGATGCCGCTTTTAGTTAAAATATTCAATCCCGGCAACGCGGGCTTCGGACTTTTATCGTGTACGCTTGTTTTGTCTGTAATGATTCTGCCTACTATAACTTCCGTTGCGAAAAACAGTCTCGAATCGGTTCCGGCGCACTATTACGAAGGCGCTCTGGCTCTCGGATCGAATAAAAATCAGGCGGTGTGGAAGGTTCTTCTTCCCGCAGCGAAAAGCGGCATAATTTCGGCTGTCGTACTCGGTATAGGAAGAGCGGTCGGAGAAACGATGGCGGTGCAGATGATAGTCGGTAACGGTTCGGGCTATCCTGCCGGAGCGTTCGTCCCGTTCACCACTCTTACCAGCAATATCGTACAGAATTGGGGTTACGCAGCTCCTCCCGAACAAGCCGCTCTTATAGCCGACGGATTTATTCTGCTTCTTATAATACTCGCTCTTAACGTATGTCTTATACCGATCAAAAAACCTTCCGAGGGCAATAAATTTTTCACGAGAAGATTAAAAGAAAGCGAAGACAGGATTACGGGCAGAAATTACGTCAAAGGCGGCGGTGTACAGAGTATTTTCTGTATTTTGTCCTGGATATTTGCGGTAATAACCGCATTTGTTCTTGTGTTCATAGTAGCATACGTTCTCGTAAAAGGACTTCCTCATTTAAGTCTCGACTTTTTATTCGGCAAAAGCGGCAACGCGCATACAACTCTTCTTCCGGCGTTCGTTTCGACGCTTATGCTCGTCGCGCTCGCTCTTTTAATAGCCTTGCCGCTCGGTATAGGCGCGGCGATATACCTTAACGAATATTCGAAAAAGAACGGAATCTTTGTAAAAGCAATAAGGCTTTTCACCGATACTCTCGCCGGAATACCGTCGATAGTTTTCGGACTGTTCGGAATGGTTTTCTTTGTGAAAGGTTTAGGTCTCGGCTACTCGCTCGCGGCGGGGGGAATGACGCTTTCGATAATGATACTTCCTACGATAATAAGGAGCGTGGAGCAGAGCCTTTCTGAAGTACCAGACAGCATGAGGGAAGCGAGTCTCGCTCTCGGTGCGGGAAAAATGAGAACGATTTTCAAAGTAGTTCTTCCGCAGGCGATATCCGGCATAATAACTTCCGTAATTTTGTCGGTCGGGAGAATAGTAAGCGAAAGCGCGGCTCTTATATTTACGGTAGGTTCGGCTTCGACGTTTGTTCCCGAAAGCTATGCGGACGGCGCGGCGAGCTTTTCGGTGCTGGTATGGAAATTCATGAGCAACGGCTTGCAGGTTGACGAAGCTTACGCAACGGCGGGCGTGCTTCTCGTATTCGTCGTTATACTTAACTTAGCGGTTTCGTTCGTAGAATACGGATTCAACAAGAGGAAAAAGATATGAAAAATAAAAATACTGTCGAAAAATATGAAATAAACGGGGATATAGCCGTGAGCGTGAAAGAACTCAACCTGTATTACGGATCGTTTCATGCGCTTAAAAACGTGTATATAGACTTCCCTAAAAACAAACTGACCGCTCTTATAGGACCTTCCGGTTGCGGCAAGTCTACTCTTTTAAAGTCGATTAACCGAATGAACGATCTGGTCGACGGCTGCAAAATAACGGGCGAAATAAAAATAGGCGATACCGATATTTACGCAAAAAACACCGATTTGTCGAAACTCCGCAAAAATGCGGGAATGGTTTTCCAGCGTCCGAACCCTCTTGCGATGAGTGTGTACGACAATATAGCTTACGGGCCGAGAACTTTCGGAATAAAATCCCGCGCGGAACTCGACGAGATAGTGGAATCTTCTCTTAAAAAAGCCGCCATGTGGGACGAAGTGAAAGACCGCCTCGATAAGTCTGCTCTGGGACTTTCGGGCGGGCAGCAGCAAAGACTTTGCATAGCGAGAGCTTTATCGGTCGAACCGCAGATACTATTAATGGACGAACCGACTTCCGCGCTCGATCCGATTTCTACGTTGAAAATCGAAGAGCTTTGCTCCGAACTCAAAAAAGACGTAACTATAATTATGGTTACGCACAATATGCAGCAAGCTTTCAGAATAGCCGATAACACCGCTTACTTTCTGCTCGGCGAAATGGTCGAATGCGGCGAAACGAAAAATATTTTTTCCGCTCCGTCAAAAAAGAGTACAGACGATTATATAAACGGGAGATTCGGTTGATAAAAATATTCCAAGGTTCTATATCCGTATCGCAAAAGCGGGTAAACCGGCATATAATCGCCTTCCGCTTTACATTTTTTTCGTATTGGTATAATATCGTAGTGTAAAACGTAAAAAGAGAGAAGTTTAATGGAAGGAAAAATTTATATTTTAGAAGACGACGCCGGCATATCGGGCCTTATAAAAGTCGCGCTTGAAATGAACGGACTTAAGGTAAAAGCTTTCGGCTCGGTAAAAGAGTTCGAAGAAGCGTTCGGAGATGAGATACCCGATCTCGCACTGCTCGATATAATGCTGCCCGACGGAAGCGGACTTGACGCGCTTAAATACGTAAAATCGAAAAATGCGGAAGTTCCGTGCATAATGCTTTCGGCGCTCGGTAAAGAAGAAGACAGGGTAAACGGACTGAATACCGGCGCGGACGACTATATAACGAAGCCGTTTTCGGTTCTGGAACTTACGGCAAGGGTAAACGCGAGGCTCAGGGGAAACAGAAAAAAGACGTTGCTTACAGTTAAAAACGTAACGCTCGATACGGAGACTTTCGCGGTAACGGTGGACGGCGAAAACGTAACGTTAAACAAAAAAGAGTTTGAACTTTTAAAAACCCTTATGTTAAATACCGGCAAAGTAATGACGAGAGAAAAACTTTTGTCTTCGGTATGGGGTTACGACGACGGCGAAACGCGTACTCTCGATAATCACGTCGCAAGGCTCCGTAAACTCGGAATAGGCATAGAAACGGTTTTCGGCGTCGGTTACAGATTTTAATCATAAAATATTTGATTTGAATGCGAAAAATGAAACGAAAAATATTATGGCTGTCGGTGGCGACGGTTTTTATAAGCGTAATCGTGTTCGGAATCGCTTCGACGATTATGTACTATAATTCTTCGGTCGATTCCGGCGAAGAATACCTTAAAGTTTATATGAACTCTTTCAATTCCTCAAAATATTCGTTTGACAAAACGGGAGCGGAGGAGTTTTCTTCCGTACTCGGCGGGGCGCGCGTTACGTTTATAGACGAAAACGGCGTCGTTATAGCGGACAGCAGCGAGAATATTTCGGGATCCGATCACTCGAAGAGAGAAGAATTCGTTCTTGCGAAAAGAACCGGCGAAGGTTTTGCGGTAAGGTCGAGTTCTACTCTCGGTAAAAGAATGATGTACTATTGCCGCGCGGACGAAAGCGGAAACTTTGTAAGAATATCCGCGTTTACCGATACTTACTGGATGATTTTTATTAAAACTCTTCCGACTGTCGCGCCTTTCTTTTTCGTAATGCTCGCGCTTTGCGTGATATTCGCGAGTTTAAGCAAGGACTTTGTATTAAAACCCGTTAAAAAGCTCGCGGAAGAAGCGGTAAGAACGGACAGTGTGGTTACAAACGAAGAAGAGCTTAAACCGATAGCCGATATTCTCAACGAGAGAAGCCGCAACATAAAAAAACAGATGGCGGAAATAAAAGAAGAAAAAGAACTCGTCGAAAAGGAAAGACTTTCAAAAGACGAATTCATCTCCAACGTAACGCACGAAATGAACACTCCGCTTACTTCGATACACGGCTATGCGGAACTTTTATCGGCGGGCGGAATGACCGAAGAGCAAAAATCCGCGGCTTACAGAACGATAATAAGTCAGAGCGAGCGGCTCACGAATCTCATTACGTGCATAATAAATTACAGCGAGATAGAGAGCGACGCCGCAGAAAAATATGAAGTGAACTTTTCCGGAATAGCGAGAGATATGATAGACTCTCTCAAACCGGAGCTCGACAAAAGGAATATAACGGTTGAAGAAAACATTTCGGACAACGTTATCGTTTCAAGCAGAAACGAATACGTTACCGAAATAACGGGCAATCTTATCCGCAACGCGATAAAATATAACAAGGACGGCGGAAAAATAACAGTCACTCTCGACAAAACGGGCTTTACGGTAGAAGATACGGGGATAGGAATAAAGGAGGAGGATCTTCCGAAAGTATTTTCGAGATTTTTTACCGCGGACAAATCGCACGGCGGAAAGAACGGCGGCTTCGGTCTCGGGCTCGCCGTGGTAAAAAAGATATGCTTAAAGCACGGCTGGCGCATAGGCGTTAAAAGCGAATACGGCAAAGGAAGCAAATTCACGGTAAATTTTTAAAATAAACAAAAATAAAAAGTAAAATAAAAGACAAAAATAAAAGGCGGTAAGAAAAACTTATCGTCTTTTTTACCGCTTATATTCAAAAAGTACCGTGAATTTCATCCGACGAATTTTATCCCGCCGGGGACCTTACAGGTAACTACTTCAAAGCTACCTTATGGCACACGCAGAAGACCGTTTAGTGCTGCTATATTCCTATCCTGACACGGTTCGCGGGACTGCGTTGCATAAGACCTTGTTATCAACGTCCCTTATAAAATTCTGCACGAAATAAAAATCGCCTCGTGAAACATTCAGCCTTGCTGAGCGAATTGCAAGTAACAGGGCATCGCTATCTCCCCGCCTATCACGGCTTAAATATTTTAACCCATTTTAGTAAAAAAATCAACGTTTTTTAAAAGATATTTTTCGTCTTACCGCAACTTTGCCTTAAAAACGGCAGTAATTTACGAAAAAATATTCAAAATAATCGGTTTTATCAAAAACGCTTTACAAAACGCAAAAAAAATAGTAATATTATAGCAAATATAATAAAAGGCTATGACGAAGGACAAGTTTTTATATTTACGCCCCTAAGAGAGCCGCTTTTGGTGCGATGCGGCGGAAACGGAATTTAAAAATATCACCTTTCAGCCCGGATTGCGAAATTAAATCAGCTTTCCGCGGGAACTCCCGTCACAGAGTAATAAGCGCGTCCGTTTTTTGTGGGCGAATAAGAGTGGTACCGCGGATAACCCGTCTCTTTTTACGAGGCGGTTTTTTATTTTAAAAACAAATTCACATATAAATAAAAGGAGAGCAACATGTACGATAAAGTCGATACGTCGATGAATTTTTTACCGAGAGAGAAAGAAGTTCTCGACTTCTGGAAACAGAACGAAATTTTCGAAAAAGTATTGAAACTTAACGAAGGCGCGCCCGAATTCACCTTTTACGACGGTCCTCCGACGGCTAACGGCAAGCCTCATATAGGACATATTTTAACGAGAGTAATAAAGGATATTATTCCGAGATACAGAACGATGAAAGGTTACCACGTCGCTCGTAAAGCGGGTTGGGACACCCACGGACTTCCCGTAGAACTCGAAGTTGAAAAATCTTTGGGCATAAACGGCAAGCCGCAAATCGAAAGTTACGGTATCGAGCCGTTCATTAAAAAGTGCAAAGAATCGGTCTGGAAGTATAAAGGAGAATGGGAAAGAATGTCCGACAGAGTAGGTTACTGGGCGGATATGGAACACCCGTACGTCACTTACGACGATAATTACATCGAATCCGAATGGTGGGCGCTTAAAACCATCGCCGACAAAGGACTTTTATATAAAGGTTATAAAATAGTTCCTTATTGTCCGCGTTGCGGTACCGCACTTTCTTCTCACGAAGTTGCGCAGGGCTATAAAGACGTTAAAGAAACTTCGGTTTTCGTAAAATTCAGAGTAAAAGGCGAAGAGAATAAATATTTCTTAGCATGGACGACCACGCCGTGGACTCTTCCGTCGAACGTAGCTCTCTGTATGAATCCGAACGAAATTTACGTCGAAATAAAGACCGAAGAATGTAATTATATTCTTGCAAAAGCTCTCGTCCCCAAACTTTTCGAAGAAGGTTCTTACGAAGTTCTTTCCGAAAAGACCGGCAAAGATTACGAATACGCCGAATACGAACCGCTTTTCGATTTCGTAAAAGACGATCTTAAAAACAAGGGATACAAAGCTTACTACGTAACCAACGGCGATTACGTTACCATGGAAGACGGGACGGGCGTAGTTCACATCGCTCCCGCTTTCGGCGAAGACGACCATCAGGTAGGCGACAGATATAATCTCCCCGCGGTAAAACTCGTCGACGGACAGGGTAAACTCACCTCCGAATGCGGCGAATTTGCGGGCATATTCGTAAAAGACGCCGATAAACTTATCATTAAAAATCTTAAAGAAAAGGGACTTTTATTCAAAACTCTCGAATTTACACACAGCTATCCTTTCTGCTGGAGATGCGACACACCGCTTCTTTACTATCCGAGAGAATCCTGGTTCATCAAAATGACCGCGGTAAAGGACAGACTTCTGGCCGCGAACGCTTCGATAAACTGGATGCCCGAAACGATAGGTACCGGCAGAATGGGCAACTTCCTCGAAAACGTCATCGACTGGGGACTTTCGAGAGACAGATACTGGGGAACTCCGCTTCCCGTATGGAAGTGTAATAAGTGCGGCAAGATGCACGTCATCGGCAGTAAAGCGGAACTTAAAGAATTAGGACATATAGACGGCGATATAGAACTTCACCGTCCGTACATTGACGCCGTAACCTGGGATTGCGAATGCGGCGGCAAATTCGTGAGAGAAAAAGAAGTAATCGACTGCTGGTTCGACTCCGGTTCGATGCCTTTCGCGCAGCTTCACTATCCGTTTGAAAACAAAGAAGAGTTCGAAAAGCACTTCCCGGCGGACTTTATTTCGGAAGCTATCGATCAGACGAGAGGATGGTTCTATACCTTAATAGCCATTTCAACCCTTTTGTTCGATAAAGCTCCCTTCAAAAACTGCATAGTTTTAGGACACGTCAACGACAAAAACGGTATAAAGATGAGCAAACACAAGGGCAACGTCGTAGATCCGTGGTCGGTACTCGACAAACAGGGCGCGGACGCCGTAAGATGGTACTTCTATACCGGTTCCGCTCCGTGGCTTCCTTCGAGATTCTACGAAGAAGCCGTATCCGAAGCTCAGCGCAAATTCATGGGGACGCTCTGGAATACTTATGCGTTCTTCGTGCTTTACGCAGACATCGACGGTTACGATCCCTCGAAGTACGATCTTAAAAATTGTAAACTCACCACTATGGACAAGTGGGTTTTATCCAAGCTCAACACTCTCGTAAAAGACGTGGATAAAGGTCTTAACGACTATAAAATTTTCGAAAGCGCGAGAGAAATGCAGGACTTTACCGACGAACTTTCGAACTGGTACGTACGCCGTTCGAGAGAAAGATTCTGGGGTAAAGGCATGGACGACGATAAGGTAGCCGCTTACACCACGCTTTACACCGTTCTTTCGACGATGGCTAAGATCTCGGCGCCGTTCACTCCCTTCATGGCGGAATCGATTTATCAGAATATCGTAAGAAGATTCTATAAAGACGCGCCCGAATCGGTACATCTTTGCTCTTATCCCGTCGTAAACGAAGAACTTATCGACGAAAAGCTCGAAAAGGGCATGGAAGAAGTTCTTAACATAGTAGTTCTCGGCAGAGCCGCAAGAAACTCTTCGAACATAAAGAACAGGCAGCCGCTTAAAAAGGTATTCGTCTGCTCCGAAACGGCGAGCGTTCTTCCCGCAGAGCTTTCGGATATAGCTAAAGACGAACTCAACGTAAAAGAACTCGAATATTTAACCAAAGCAAACGAATTTATCACATATACCCTTAAACCGCAGCTTAAAACGTTAGGTCCCAAGTACGGCAAGATGCTCGGCTCGGTCAAAAAGTTCTTATCGACCTGTAATGCGGACGAAGTAGTTTCGACGGTAAGAGAAGGCAAAACTTATAAAACCGAATTCGAAGGCAACGAATTCGAATTTACTGTGGACGATCTTCTTATTTCTTCCGAATCGAAGGAAGGGTTCGCTTCCGAGAGCGGCAACGGCATGACAGTAGTTCTCGACACCGAAGTAACGCCCGAACTTAAACTCGAAGGAAACGTAAGAGAAATCGTTTCCAAAGTTCAGACCATGCGTAAGGAAGCCGGCTTCGAAGTAACCGATCACATAAACGTATATTACAAAGCGGACGGCGAAGTGAAAGAAGCCTTCGAAAAGGGTAAAGACAAGATAATGACCGTAGTTCTCGCGGAAACTTTAACCGAAGGCGAAAACGAAGGCTATACACAGGAAATAGACGTAAACGGCGAAAAAGCGACCGTTACGATAGCAAAAGCATAATTTATGAGAACCGCAAACTGGAAAGATTTTTCCGTCATAACGACGGGAGACGGTTATAAACTCGAACGTTGGGGAAATATAATTCTTTTACGCCCCGATCCGCAGGTTATATGGAAGTCTTCCGTCGTTATGGACGGCTATAAAAACCTGAACGCGAAATACATCCGTTCCGAAACGGGCGGCGGAAAGTGGAAAATACTCAAAAATTTTCCCGAAGAATGGAACGTTTCGTATAAAGATCTGACGTTCAAAATAAAACCTATGGGCTTCAAGCACACGGGGCTTTTTCCCGAGCAGGCGGTCAACTGGGATATAATGACCGACCTTATTAAAAATGCAGGGAGACCGATAAGCGTGCTTAACCTTTTCGCTTACACGGGCGGCGCGACCGTTGCGTGTCTGAAAGCGGGGGCTTCGGTATGCCACGTGGACGCAGCTAAAGGAATGGTCGAAAGAGCGGGTGAAAACGTAAGACTTTCCGGTTTAAAAGACGCTCCCGTCAGATATATTATAGACGACTGTAAAAAATTCGTCGAAAGAGAAATAAGAAGAGGAAGAAGATACGACGCGATAATAATGGATCCTCCCTCTTACGGCAGGGGACCTAACGGCGAAATGTGGAAGCTCGAAACCGAACTTTTCCCGCTCGTCGAGCTTTGCGGCAAAGTTTTGTCGGATAAACCGCTGTTCTTTTTAATAAACAGTTACACGACGGGACTTCAGCCGCAGGTTATCAAAAACGTGCTTACTCTCAATCTTAAAGATCTCGGCGGATATTTCGACGCTTACGAAGTCGGACTCCCGACCGAAGACGGCATAGTTCTGCCGTGCGGCTGCTCGGGAATCTGGTCCGAAAGACCTGTGGACAAAGGGTTATAAAAAGCCCGGCTTATTTACGCTTGATTTTTCAGTCGTAATATTGTAAAATAATAAAATCAAACTTAAACGGATTTTATATGGAAGACTTGATAATTTTATACGAAGACAATCACATAATCGTCGTTCTTAAACCGCAGAACGTGCCTACGTGCGAGGACGAAAGCAAAGATAAAGACCTCCTTAATATGGTCAAAGAATACATAAAGGTTACCTATCATAAACCGGGCAACGTCTACGTCGGGCTTATCCACAGACTCGACAGACCTACCGGCGGGGTAATGGTATTCGCTAAATCGTCAAAAGCCGCCGGCAGACTTTCCGAACAGATGAAGACCGGCGACTTTGAAAAGAAGTATCTTACCGTTCTCGTTCAGACTCCAAAGGAAAAGAAGGCCGTTTTAACCAACTACCTTAAAAAGAACGCGGTAAACAACATGGTATACCTTTCTTCGCAGGCGGTCGAAGGCGCGAAGATGGCTCAGCTCGACTATACCGTAGTGGACGAAAAGGAAGGCTTATGTCTTGCGGAAGTACGTCTTCATACCGGTCGCAGCCATCAGATAAGAGTTCAGATGAGCGCGATAGGCTGTCCGGTTTACGGGGATATGCGTTACGGCGGCGAAAAGGCTAAAAAAGGCAAGCTCGCGTTGTGGGCGTATTACCTTGCGTTCACTCACCCGGTCACCGGGGAGAGAATGGTCTTCAAGGTCCAGCCGCCCGAAGATGTCGTTCCATGGACGCTTTTCGATACAGGAAGCTTTATGGAAACGGTAAAACCCGAAGTTTAAGCGTATTTACGGCATAAAGCGGCTTATTTACGCAAAAAACGCTGCGTAAATAAAAATCGAAAATTTAAAACGCGATAAATTCAGGTATTTTTTATTTATTATTTAAAATAATTTAAAGGGTTGTATTGACAAACGACCCTTTTTAATGTAAAATATATAAGAATATTGTGTAACATTGCGCATTATGCGCTAAGGAGTTATAAATGAAGGCTAAAAAGTTCACGCTGAAATTCTTAAGCGTAATAGCGATTATCGCTTTGGCTATGAGCGCCTTACTCGGCTCTCTCGGAATGGCGAATAACGTTTCCGCGGCAGAAAAGAGTTATTTCAAAGCCGGCGACGCGACAAGCAAGACAGATCTCGTCACGCCTATCGTCAAACACGGCGAAGACGACGTTCTTAAGATCGTAACCAAAAACAAAAACGATACCGCATATTATCAGGCAAAAGTTGCGGCGAACGACCTCGGTTTATCTTTCTATATGGCGGGAGAAGTAGATAACGTTGTTATTACCTTAACGACAGCTCCTTACTACGTAAACTATGAAAAAGAAACCGTTTCTACCGCTTTTACTCTTAAAAAGGAGGGCGGCAACCTTGCCGTTGTAGCAGGTTCCGAGGAAACGGCTTCGTCAAAAATTACCGGATCCGCTTATAACAAGGATACGGCGATAAACCTTTTATTCAAGGTTGAAAATAACAAACTCGGCGTTTCGTTCGACGGAACGAACTACGCTTATACCGCTTCCGAAGAAGCCGGCGCTTATGTCGAAAATTTCGATAAAACGATGGCGGATCTTTCGTTCGGTATCAACTATACCGACAGCTTCGATTCCGCGACAACTTCCGACGCCACGACGGGACTCGAACTCGTTTACATCGACAACGCCGCTTCCGAAACGAGCCACAACCACAGACAGACTTTCGTTTTAGAAGGCGAAGCGACTTCTCCCAAGGCTGCCTTGGCGGTAATCGACCTTGACGACACTTTCGTAAAACAGGGGGACGATGGTTCGCTTAAGTTTATCGACGGCGTTACCTATACCTTAACTTACGATATTTATCCCGCGCTTCCTTCCGCAACTACGGTAAGAAAGAGCGAAACGATATTAAAATCCGACACCGCAAACTTCAACAATCAGGAATCAACGTCCACGAGAAAGGCTATGTTCTATGGTAACGATTCCCTTAAGATTGTAAATAAAGACAACGAAGAAACCGTTTACGCGGTTTATAACGTAGACCTTCAGACGGCGAGAGATTACGAACAGAATGAAGCGAAAGCTCCCGTATATCTCGCGGCGTATAAAGCGGCGGAAAAGACCGAAGAAAACGAAACCGTTGCGTACAAGCTCTTCAAAACCGCACTCAAAAACGCCATAAAAGACGTTAAAGTAGGTTCCGACAAAACGATCGAAATACCCTCGCTCGAAAATCTTGTTTCAAGCGACGTGACGGCTTACGACAAGATGGACTATACCGTTCATTATATAAAAAAAGATTCCTCGACGAGCTTTTCGACGAACTCTTCGCTTAAAGTTCCCGTTACCGAAGCTGGCGAATATTACTTCTATGTAACGTTCGAAGACGAATTCGATAACGCTATGAACGAAGATATGTTCCATAAGAAAGATTCGGAAGGAAAAGTAACTGACGAATACGATCTTACGGCGGACTATATGTTCAGCTTTACGATCGGCGGTGAGGCTGAAATTTCGGTAAAAGGCAAAAACAATACCGAAACAGCTGCTGAAGACTGGTCCAAAGGCGTTACGAGAACCGCAAAAGAATTCGAAATCGAAAAGAGTTCGGGAGATTCCGAAACGTACGAATTATTCTATAAATCCGGCGACGAATGGGTAAAGATCGAAAAGTACGAATCCGGAAAAGTTAAAAATTATTACACCGACCTGTATAAAAATGCTGCCGTTAAGTACACCGACGACGACATCGCTTCGATAAACTACAACGGCGAACGTAAATTCACTCCCAACAAAACGGGTATGTACAAAATCGTATGCACCGTTTCGGAAAAGAATTCCAGTCAGGTAGCTTCGGGCGAAACGTTTATAAACGTTAAAGACGTAACCGTCGTTGTTCCCGCAACTCCGACGTGGGTTGAAGAAAACCTTGCTTCGTTTATATTCCTTGTGATCGGCGGGCTTGCTCTTATAGGACTTATCGTCGTAGCTTGCATCAAACCTAAGGATGAAGAGCTTCCGAAAAACAAAAAGAACGCTCGTTAAAATCAATCAATAAGGCAATAAGGCTTTAAGCGTTCTGCTTAAAGCCTTTGTTTTTAGTCGTATTAAAGGCAGAAAATGACGGAAATAAAAGTAAATAAAGAAACTAAATTATCGAGAGCCGTTCTTGAAAATTCCTTTATAAAGTACGGGGAGCTTATGACTCTTCTCAAAAAAAAGGACGTAAAAGTCAACGGCAAAAGAGTGAACAAAGATATTTCCGTAAGTGCGGGAGATACGATCACTCTGTTTGACTTGCCCGAAAAACAGCTCGATTTATCCGAATATTTTTCGCCCGTGTACGAAGACGAAAATATCGTCATTGTCGATAAAAACAAGGGCGTTAATTCCGATAAACTTTACAAAGTTTTAAAGGGCGAAAAGGGAGAACTTTATTATATTCACAGGCTGGACGTAAACACCGACGGACTTATAGTTTTTGCAAAAAACGAAGAGGCGGGAAAAGAGCTTTCGGACGGATTTAAGAATCATTCGTTCGAAAAGTATTATTATGCGCTTTGTTACGGAGCTTTTGCTAAAAAATCGGGAATACTCGAAGACTATCTTATAAAGGATGCCGAAGGCTCGGAAGTAAAAATATACAAAGAAAAACGTCCAGGCGCGGTTAAAATAGTAACGGGGTACGAGGAAGCGGAAAGGGGAGAAAAAACTTCTCTTCTTAGAATCAGACTTTACACCGGCAAAACCCATCAGATAAGGGCGCATCTGGCGTTTTACGGACATTTCATCGTCGGAGACTACAAGTACGGCGACGGAGAAATAAACCGTTCGCTTAACGTAAAAAAACAGCAACTTACTTCTTGTTCCATAACGTTTTTCTTTAATGGCGGAACGCTTTCTTATCTCGATAAAAAAACGTTTTCTTTAAGTCGCAGACCAGAAGTCATTTGATTTTAATAAAAAACAGGCTCGATTCCGGCCGTATTTTTATTAAGTTTTCATTATGTTCAATAATATACGGAGAATATATGCCGCAGGATGCATTTACATTAAAATTTATTGCGGACGAGCTTTCAAAAGAACTCGTCGGAGCAAAAATCAACAGAATAAACCAGCCGAATCCGGACGAGGTCGTGCTTTTTACTTACGATAAAGGCTCTAATAAAAAGCTGCTTGTTTCGACCAATGCGGTTTCGGCCCGTATATCTTTTATCGAAAAGGAAAAGCCTAACCCGCTGACCGCTTACGGTTTTTGCATGCTGCTCAGAAAATATCTTATCGGCGGCGAAATAACCAGGGTAGAAGCGATTAAAAACGAGCGCATAATCAAAATCACGCTGTCGGCGCTGAACGACTTTTTCGAGAGTAAGCAGCGCGAACTTTACGCCGAAATAATGGGCAAGTACAGTAACATAGTGCTGTCCGAAAACGATAAAATAATCGGCTCCTTAAAGTCTTTTAATTTAAGTCTCGACTCTCTTCGTCCGCTCGTTTCGGGAATGAAGTACGCTCTCCCGCCTAGACAGGACAAGTTTTTGCCGGACGATCCGAATCTCATAACGGCTTTAGACGAAAAGTCGGAAGAAGACGGTTTTTCGCTCTGTTCGTTTTTGTTCGAAAACGTAACAGGGCTTGCCAAAAACACCGCAAAAGAGATTGAAACAAGGTATTTTAATAAAGAAAGTATATTGGATTCAGGAAAGGTTTACGGGTTTTTGAACGAATTTTTGACAGATCCCGGTATAAAGCCTTGCGTGAAACTTAATCAAAACGGCATGCCGAAGGACTTTTTTATAACCGATTATATTTCCGAGAGCGGAGAAACGGAGTTTTACGATAACATAGTAACCGCGCAGGAAGAGTGCTTTTGCAAAAAAGACGAGGCGAGAATTTTCGGAGACTACAAACGCAAACTCGCAGCGGTCGTGAAAAAGACGGACGACAAGCTTAAAAAACGCAAAAAAATCATAGACGAAAAGGAGAAGAACTGTTCGGACGCCGAAGAAATAAGAATAAAAGGCGAACTTATTTTAGCGAATCTTTACAAGATAAAACGCGGCGACGATACTCTTATCGCCGAAAATTATTACGACGGAACTACGGTAAAAATACCGCTCGACAAAACGCTTACTCCGTCCGAAAACGCCGAAAGATATTATAAAAAATATAATAAGGAAAAACGAACGACGGCGGCTCTCGTGCCGCAGCGCGAAGAACTTTTTAAGGAAATCGATTACGTTAACAGTTTGTATTCTTTCATAAACGCCGCCGAGACTTACGAGGATCTTTTATCTGTCGAAAACGAACTTAAAGCGGTAGGCTTTATAAGGTCGGAAGCCAAAAAGCAAAAAAATAAACTGCCCGAAAAGTACGATACGTTTATTGTTGACGGCGTAACCGTAAAGATCGGCAAAAACAACGTGAGCAACGACGAACTGACTTCTTCCGCCGACAGAAATTTTTATTGGATGCACGTAAAGGGTTACCATTCGGCGCACGTCATAATATGCGACAAAAACCCGTCCGAAAACGTGATAAAGACCGCGGCGGAGATCTGCGCGTACCGTTCCGAAGCCAAAAACGGCGGAAAGACCGAAGTCGATTATACCTTAAAAAAGTATGTAAAAAAGCCGCAGGGTGCGAATCCGGGCTTTGTAAATTACACCGATTACGAAACGATTTCGGTTATGCCGGAAGCTCATGCAAACCTTATGAAAACAAAATAGAGCGACAAAATAAAAACACAGGCAAAACCTATGCGTATTTTGTCGTAAAAAATCGAAAACGTTATTTAAAAATTACAATTTTAGCGGATAATTATAAAATATTGATATAAAAATTGCATTTTTTAAATAAATATGGTACAATATGCTTTGCGTAAGGCTGTCGGCGGATAATATACGCTATCCGCTAAAAACATACAGGTCTTACCGCATAAAAAATCAAAACAAAAGAATAACAAGATATATATCAGGAGCAATTATGAAATACACTTTCGAAAAGGCTGAAAAAAGCACCGTTAAAGTAAAAATCACCCTTGACGCCAAAGACTGGAATCAGGCGCAGGTAGACGCGTACAACAAGGATAAGAACAAGTATTCTCTTCCCGGATTCAGAAAGGGTAAAGTCCCCATGAAGGTCCTTGAAAATACTTACGGCAAAGGATTGTTCTTCGAAGAAGCGGTAAACATCGCTTTCCCGAAATATATGGACGAAGTTCTCGAAAAAGAACCTTCCATCGAAATGGTGGCGCAGCCTTCGGTTGATTTCGAAGACGTTTCGGAAAACGGAATAACCTTCGTAGCGATGGTTCCCGTTAAACCCGAAGTAAAACTCGGCGCATACAAAGGTATAAAGTTCGAAAAACCTGTGTATAATGTAACCGACAAAGATATCGAAGACGAACTTGCGAGAATTCAGGACAGAAATTCCCGTCTTGTTTCCGTAACGGACAGAGCTTCCAAAGAAGGCGACGAAGTAGTTATCGACTATTCGGGTTCGGTTGACGGCAAAAAGTTTGACGGCGGTACTGCCGAAAAGCAGACTCTCGTTTTAGGATCCAAGACCTTTATCCCCGGATTCGAAGAACAGGTCGAAGGCATGAACGTCGGCGAAGAAAAGGATATTACCGTTAAATTCCCCGACGATTACGGCGTTGAAAGCTTAAAAGGAAAGGAAGCGGTATTCCACATCGTTCTTCACGAAATAAAGGTTAAAGAACTTCCGGAAATTACCGACGCTTTCATAAAAGAAGCGACCGGTTCCGAAACCGTAGAAGCTTATAAAGAAGAAACGAAGAAGAAGCTTACCGAATCCAACGAAAAGAGAGCGGAACGCGAACTCGAAAACAAGATGGTAGAATTCATCACCGACGCTTCCGAAGTCGAAATCCCCGAAGCTCTTGTCGAAAACCAGATCGACAATATGGTAAGAGAAACAGAATATCGTATGTCTTATCAGGGACTTAAACTCGAAGATTTTCTGAAGTATACTCACCAGACAATGGCGGAATACAGAAAGGGCTATAAAGATCAGGCTAAAAAGACGGTTAAGCAGCAGCTTGTGATCGACGCCATAATCAAAGCGGAAAACATTGTCGCTACCGACGACGAAGTTAAAGAAAGAGTTACCGAAATGTACAAAAAACAGGGCAGAGAAGTACCCGAAACCGTTGAAAATTCGGAAACTTCGGCAAGACAGTTCGACTACTTCAGAGAAGACATAGTTATCAACAAACTCTTCGACATGCTCAAAAAAGAAAACACGATAGCGTAACGCATTAAAATTACAAAACGTAAAATATTCTCCGCGGATACAAATGATTCTTTGCGGAGATTATTTTATCTGAAACCGTTTTATGTATTTATCCTTATAAAACGGCGAAAAAGTTCCGATACCCGAAGTTTTTTAAGATTTTATACATTTTTGCGATATTTTATAAAGGAAAAGGTTTATAACTATAAAAAGGCAAGACCAAAAATAAAAATCCGGAAATTTTAAGGCGGAGCTTCATAAAAATTACGGGACGGAAGTCCTATAAAGGAGCTTAAATGAATATTAAAAATACCGTAGTGCCTTACGTTATCGACAACACCGACGGCAAGGGCGAAAGAAGCTACGACATTTATTCGAGACTTTTAGAAGACAGAATTATATTTTTAACGGGCGAAATAACCGACGCGGTTGCGGATTCGGTTGTAGCGCAACTTATCTATCTCGAAGGCAAAGATCCCGATAAAAATATTTGCGTTTACATCAACAGCCCCGGCGGTTCCGTTACCGCGGGTATGGCGATTTACGACACGATGAACTATATCAAGTGCGACGTAACAACCATTTGTATCGGTATGGCTGCTTCGATGGCGGCGTTCCTTCTTTCCTCGGGAACGAAGGGTAAACGCTATGCGCTTAAAAACAGCGAAATCATGATCCACCAGCCTTTGGGCGGCGCTCAGGGACAGGCGAGCGATATTAAAATACAGGCGGAACACATACTTAAAATCAAAAAGAGACTCAATTCTATTCTGGCGGAAAATTGCGGCAGATCTTACGAAGAACTGGAAGTCGCTACCGACAGAGACAACTATCTCTCCGCCGAAGAAGCGAAGAGCTACGGTCTGATCGACGAAATTTTCGTTAAAAGACCGTAAACCGGAGATTAAATGAAAGAAAAGGAATTATATTGCGCATTTTGCGGAAAACCCAAAGAACTTGCAAAAAAACTTATAGCTGGTCCTAACGGAACTTATATCTGCGACGAATGTATATCTATCTGCAACGAAATACTTGCCGAAGACGATACCGCGCCCGAAACGACCAAAGACCTTAAGCTTTTAAAACCGCATGAGATAAAAGAACGCCTCGACCAATATATTATCGGTCAGGACGAAGCCAAAAAGGTTTTATCGGTAGCGGTTTACAACCATTATAAGAGAGTTTTCGCTAAAAAATCGGGTGATGACGTCGATCTCGAAAAGAGCAACGTTCTTTTGCTCGGTCCCACCGGAAGCGGCAAAACGCTTCTTGCAAAGACTCTTGCAAAAATACTCGACGTTCCGTTCGCCGTTGCGGACGCGACTACTCTGACCGAAGCCGGTTATGTAGGCGAAGACGTCGAAAACATTTTGTTAAAGCTTATTCAGAACGCAGATTACGACGTTAAAAAAGCCGAACGAGGCATCGTCTATATAGACGAAATCGACAAAATCGCGAGAAAGAGCGAAAACGTTTCGATAACGCGCGACGTATCGGGCGAAGGAGTTCAGCAGGCCCTTCTTAAAATAATAGAATCCACCGTCGCTTCGGTTCCTCCGCAGGGCGGCAGAAAGCACCCCCAGCAGGAGTGTATCAGAATAGACACCACGAATATTCTGTTCATCATGGGCGGAGCGTTTGTCGGACTCGACAAGATAGTCGAAAAGCGGAAAGAAAAGTCAACGTTAGGTTTCGGCGGTTCGGTATACACCAATCAGGAAACCGTTAAAAACTTTATCAAAGATATTCAGCCGCAGGACCTTATTAAATACGGTCTTATACCCGAATTTATAGGAAGGGTGCCTATAACGGTAGGACTTAACGCTTTGGACGAAACAGCTCTCGTAAACATTATGACCGAACCGAAAAACGCCCTTATAAAGCAGTATAAAAAGCTTATAGGAATAGACAACGTAGATCTCGAAATTACCGACGAAGCCGTTCGCGCCGTAGCGAAGCGCGCCATAGAATTAAAGACCGGTGCGAGAGGACTAAGAACTATTTTGGAAGGGCTTATGCTTGACACCATGTACGACCTTCCGTCTCTTACCGACGTCGAAAAGGTAGTTATAGATAAAGACGTGGTTTCCGGCGAAGGTAAACCCGTCATAATCAAAAAGTCGGCGTAAAGCAGTAATATGGTATGGTTTGGACGATACTTGGCAGTGTTTCAGATGCAATGGTTCGCCGAAACGATACCGCGATAAAAACAGAAATCAAAACAGTATAATTGCGGATATTAAAAAAATATTTATTTTTTCGGATTACGTTTTTAAACGATTAAAACTCACGAACAGATTTCGTGAGTTTTTTATGTATTGAAATATTTTTGTTCAAAAGCGATATTGATTTTATAAATAAGACGCTATATAATATTTTTAAGATACATCAATGAATAAAAATTAAATATAAGTGTAAATATATGCTTGTTTTTTGCTTAAATAAAAAAATTTTTTAAAAATTTTCAAAAAGGTGTCACATTTTGATATAAAAAAGTAGTCTTATAAGTGAAAGGTATATGAATCAGCTACTAATAAAAAATTTTTATCTGCATTGTGATGCTTTTATTTATATAATTGCTCTTTTTTGTAAGATAAAAAATTTTATGATAAGGAGGAAAAGATGGATAAAAAATACTTGGCTAAATTTAACTCTGTATTTTTAGCGATTATTTTGATGATTGTAAAAACCATTTTGTTTATACTTTAGAAGGGCTATTTTTTGATTACAATCAACAAGATAAGAAAAATTTATAATAAAGGGAGAAAAAAAGATGGATAAAAAGTATTTGACTAAATTTAACGCTATAATTTTAGTTATTTTTCTGACCGTTATTTTACTTATATCGGGTTGTAGTTGCAATCCGTTTGATAACGGTTCTAAAGCGTTCCTTAAAAAACAAATGGACAAACTGCAACCTGAAGTAACAGGATATAAAATTGTTAGAACAGCAGGTGGAGATGATATTGCTTACTTTAAAGGTACGGTAACCGTCAACGGAACAGAGATTAATATACAGCGAAAGCAAGGAAGTATTGATAGCTATTACATAATAAGTTATAACGATAAGGAAATAGTTATAAACAATGAATATATGCGAGAAAAAAGCGAAGCTTACGTATATATTCACGATATATGGAACAGATGGAAAAATAAATCACAATCTTCCGTACTTGACAGTAGAATGTATAGCGTCTGCGAATTCGACAATAGATTGTTTATTGTAACAAATGGGGTGCAGACAAGGCTAATATCTAATTTATGGGTAGATGGGATGATTCCGATAACTCTTTATGAATTTAATATAGAAACGGAAGAAGTTTTATATGCGGGGTATTTAAATGATTACACTGATCCTCAAATAGGTGTTGTAATTAAGAAAACAGAGGAGAAATAATGATGAACAAAACACTAAAGAAGATAGTAACATGTTTATTGGTTTGTTTTACATTAGCTTGCGTTGCAGGCTTTATCGTAACGTCCGCTCCGAAAAAAACGTACGCTTTTACGGGACTTACGGTAAAGTAAAAAGGCTTTGTGGTGAGAAAAGAGTATAAAAAGCAATCGAAGCGTACGGAGGAGCGCTAAAAACCGGCGAAAAAGCAGGACTTTGAGTAATAATTTAAGATTAAATAATTCTCCCGGAATACAAAGCAAAAAAGAGTAACAAGCATACCGACGGTTACTCTTTTTTAATGTATTTTTACATGATTTTACATATCATGCAGGCGGTTACGCATGATAAAAACGAAGAAACAAGGCTTATAAAAATGGGCAAAAAAAGATTTTTTGTTCTGGCTCTCGCAAAGTAGACCGAAGAGACGTAAAACACTGTTTCGCTGCTACCGTATACGGCGGAAGCGCACCGCGCGACGTAACTGTCTACGCCGTATTTTTTAAAAATTCCCGTTAAGACGGCAAGCGAACCGCTGCCCGAAAACGGCTTTATAAGAACAAGTTCGTTTATTTCTTCGGGGATTCCGAAAAACGAAAATACGGGCGATAAAAATTTAGTCATAACCGACGTAAGACCGCTTGCCGAAAACAGTTCTGTTAAAACGAATATCGCGAGAAGATACGGAAAAAGATTTACGCAAAACGGAACGGCGCCTTTTGCTCCCGCGACGAATTCGTCGTACGGTCTTACTTTTTTTATTATTGCATAGATAAAAATAAATATAAAAAATATCGGAAAAAAGTACTTCATAAAGTTTTTCCTTTTATAGCGTCCGCCGCGTTTTTGTTTTTATGGCGGAATAAAATTTTTGCGTTTGTTTTTTGTTTATTTACCGCAAAGCTTTTTTTGTTTCCGAAAAGGAACATTTTGCAGAGTAAAATCCCGGATACGGTCGAAACGAGAGTGGATATTATCGTCGGCAGAATAACGTCGGACGGGCTTGCCGAAGATAAACTTGTTCTTAACGCTATGACGGTCGTCGGAATAATCTGAATACTCGTTGCGTTTATCACGAAAAAGGTCAGAATTTTACTTCTTGTACCGTCGCGTTTTTCGAGTTCTTCGATGGCTTTTATTCCCATGGGCGTGGTGGCTCCGGTCATTCCGAGAGCGTTGGCGGAAATATTGAGCGAAATATATTCGTTTTCTTTTTCGGTAAGCTCTCCGAAAACAGCTTTATTGAAAGGCTTTAATATTTTTGCGAATTTTGCGGTGAAACCCGTCTTTTCGAATATATTGAATATTCCGAGCCATACGGCGTAAACGGCAGTGAGTTTTATCGAAAGTCCGAGAGCCTTTTCTCCGCCGGAAAGCATGGAAGACAAAACCGCGTCCGGATCGATAAAAACAAGAGCAATGGCGGAAATAATAAAAAATACCGTAAAAATCGCATTCATGCTAAACTTTATGAGCAAAGTTTTATATTTATGTTTTACTTTTTATTATTTTTATTATAAAATAATAAGAAAAGAATTAAATCCGGGCGGTAAAACGCCTTAGTAAGGCTGCGGCAATCTACGCCGCCGAAAAGGAGAGGTCATGCAGAACAAATATTATATAACGACCGCGATCGCATATACTTCGGGTAAGCCGCATATCGGCAATACTTACGAAGCGATTCTGGCGGACTCGGTGGCGAGATTCAAAAGAAAGCAGGGCTACGACGTATTTTTTCAGACGGGCACCGACGAACACGGACAGAAGATAGAAGAAAAAGCAGCAGCGGCCGGCAAAACCCCGAAAGAATTCGTAGACGAGGTTTCGGCGGAAATAAAAAGACTCTGGAATCTCGTGGACGTTTCGTACGATAAATTTATCCGCACGACAGACAAAGATCACGAATTTGAGGTGCAAAAAATCTTCGATAAGCTTTATAAGCAGGGAGATATTTACAAAGGCTCGTACGAAGGCTGGTACTGCACTCCGTGCGAGAGCTTCTGGACGGAATCGCAGCTTAAGGACGGCAAATGCCCCGACTGCGGCAGAGAAGTCAAAAAAGCAAAGGAAGAAGCTTACTTTTTCAGAATGTCCAAATATGCGGACAGACTTTTGAAATATTACGAAGAACATCCCGACTTTATCGTTCCCGTTTCGAGAAAGAATGAAATGATAAACAACTTTTTAAAGCCCGGACTTCAGGACCTTTGCGTTTCGAGAACGTCGTTCAAGTGGGGAATCCCGGTTGATTTCGATCCGAAGCATGTCGTTTACGTATGGCTCGACGCGCTTACAAACTACATTACGGGCATAGGCTACGACGCAGACGGCAACAGCAGGGATTCTTTTAAGAAGTACTGGCCGGCGGATGTACATATAATAGGTAAGGACATCGTAAGATTCCACACCATCTACTGGCCGATTTTTCTGATGGCGTTAGGGCTTCCTCTTCCCAAGCAGGTTTACGGGCACGGCTGGCTTTTGCAGGACGGCGGCAAGATGAGTAAGTCCAAGGGCAACGTTATTTATGCGGACGATCTTGTAGAATATTTCGGTTCGGACGCGGTAAGATATTACGTTTTGTCCGAGATGACTCAGGGATCGGACGGAACTATCTCGTGGGAAGCCGTCGTCGACAAAATAAACGGCGAACTTGCCAACGTGTTCGGCAATCTCGTTTCGAGAACGGTAGCGATGTCTAATAAATATTTCGGCGGCGTTATCGAAAACGCGAACGTAAACGAACCCGTGGACGATGACCTTAAAGAAGTCGTTACTTCCGCTTATAGTAAAGTTGCGAAAAATATGGACGAATATAAAATTTCGGACGCGATAAACGAGGTTATGACGGTGTTCCGCAGAGCCAATAAGTACGTGGACGAAACCACTCCGTGGATACTCGCAAAGGATCCTTCAAAAGAAGGCAGACTTAAAACCGTTCTTTACAATCTTTCCGAAGCGATTATCGTCGGTACCTCTTTGATGTACCCGTTTATGCCGAAAACGTGCCAAAAGGCGCTTTCGTACTTCGGCTCGGACGTAAGAGATTACGATAAACTTAATACGTTCGGACTTTTAGAAACGGTTAAGGCAGCCGAAAGTCCGGAAATATTATTTACAAGACTCGACTTAAAAGAGATTATGGAAAAGGTAAACAAAATGGTCGAAGAACGTAAAGCCGCAGCCGAAAAAGAAGCGGCGAAAACGGCTCCCGAAGCGACCGAAGAAAATAAAAAAGAACTTATTCCGATAGACGACTTTTTTAAGGTGGAATTGAAGGTCGCGCTCGTCACCGCGTGCGAAATCGTTCCGAAGTCCAACAAGCTGTTAAAGCTCACCGTAAAGCTCGGAAACGAAACGAGGACGGTAGTCAGCGGAATAAGAAAGGCGTATTCGCCCGAATATCTTATCGGCAAAAAGGTGGTTATGGTTACCAACTTAAAACCCGCAAAACTTTGCGGAATCGAAAGTCAGGGCATGATTATCTGCGCCGAAAACAGCGAAGGCAAAATAGCGTTTTTATCGCCCGAAACCGATATGGAAGACGGCAGCGTTATTTCTTAAAACATTACTTCCCGGTAAAATCAAGGCTTAAAATGTTTATAGATACGCATTGCCACTTTGCGGGCAGAAGCGAACAAGATAAAGAAAGAGTATATAACGAAGCGTTAAAAAGCGGCGTCGGTCTTATGATCGACACCGCTTTCGATATGAAATCGTCCGAAGAGGTAATAGCATTCTCGGCGTCTCACGAAGGCGTTTATGCCGCGGTCGGAGTACATCCCGACGCCTGCAAAGAAATAACTCCCGAAAACGTAAAAGCATTAAAAGAACTTTCTGAAAACAAGAAGTGCGCTTTAATAGGCGAGATAGGACTTGACTACCATTACGAACCTTACGATAAAGAATTGCAAAAAAGGGCTTTTATATCGCAGATGGAACTTGCGGACGAAGTAAATCTGCCGTTTACCGTACATTCGAGAGACTGCACGGCGGATCTTATAAAAATTCTTACCGAAAATAAAAAGCTCATAAAAAACGGCGCGATAATGCACTGCTATTCGGGTTCGGTGGAGACCGCTGAAATTTTACTCAATCTCGGATTTTACATGTCGTTTTCCGGTACGCTGACATTTAAAAACGCAAGGAATCTTCCAGAAGTAGTAAAGTTTTTGCCTATGGACAGGATTTTGTCCGAAACGGACAGCCCCTATCTCTCTCCCGTGCCTTTACGGGGAACAGAAAACGAGAGCAAAAACGTTTTGTACGTTACCCGCAAAATCGCCGAAATAAAAAACATCGACGTCGAAAAAACGGCGGATATAATTAAAAGCAACGTAAAAACATTGCTTAAAAGAATAGATACTATTTAGCTTAGCGGCGGCGTAACCCGAATATATAAATCAAACGAAAGGACAAAAAAGTGAACGTAAAAGAACTTTTATACAAATACAAATTTTTCTTCAAAAAGTCTTTCGGACAGAACTTTTTAACAGACGACGATCTTCTGGAGAGTATAGTCGTTTCCTCGGGCATCACAAAGGACGACGACGTGATCGAAATCGGCTGCGGAGCGGGTACTCTTACCAAAGTCCTCGCACGTCACGCAAAGTCCGTCACGGGGTATGAGATAGACAAGAATCTGAAACCTGTTCTCGAAGACTATCTTTCGGAAGAAAATAACGTAAAAATAAATTTTAACGACGTTATGAAGGTTCCTATGGAAGTCCTCGAAAAGGAGTTTGACGAGTATATCGTCGTAGCGAACATACCTTACTATATAACGACTCCCATCGTTACGATGTTCCTTGAAAGCGCGAAGAAGGTGAAAAAGCTCGTTCTTACCGTACAGAAGGAAGTCGCCGACAGGTTTTCGGCAAAAGAAGGAACGTCCGAGTACGGCTCGATAACCGCCGCCATAAACTTTTACGGCAGTGCGGAAACCGTTATGGTTATCGGAAGAGAAAAATTTACTCCGCCGCCCAAAGTAGACTCCGCCGTGGTAGCGATTACAATAGACAGGTCTAAGCAAAACGGTACGAATAAAGAACATTTCAGAGAAGTTTTAAAAGCGGCTTTCGGCAACAGAAGAAAAACGCTTTCGAATAATTTATCGGCGGTTTTCGGAATAGAAAAGAAAATCGCGGAAGAAATATTATTAAAAATGGATAAAAATCCGCAGGTGCGCGGCGAAACGTTTTCTGCCGGAGATTTCGCGATTTTAACCGAAGAACTCGAAAAAATGGATGTTTTCGATAAACCTGTATCGTCTAAACGCACCCGCAAGCAAAAAACGGAAGATAAAAAAATCAAATCGGATTTATAAAAATGAAAAAGATAGTTCTCGCAAGCAACAATAAAGGAAAAATAAAAGAGTTCAAAGAAATTTTGCAGGATACGGAAATAGTACCTTACGGCGAACTCGGAATAACCGAAGAACCGGAAGAAACGGGCAAAACTTTTTATGAAAACGCTCTTATAAAAGCTAAAACGATCGCCTTGAAAACGGGACTTCCCACGGTTTCCGACGACAGCGGAATATGCGTCGATTATTTATCCGGCGCTCCCGGAATTTACTCCGCAAGATATTCCGGCGACGAAAACAAGGAAACAATGGACAAGTCGAACAGGGATAAGCTTCTCGCCGAACTGACCGGCATAAAAGACAGAGACGCAAAGTTCTGTTCGAGCGTAGTTTTGTTTATACCGGACGGAACCGAAGGGAAAATAATAAGCGGCTACGGCGAAACGAAGGGATATATTTTAGACAAAGAAACGGGTGAAAACGGGTTCGGCTACGACTGCATATTTTATTCGTACGATTTGGAAAAATGTTTCGGTATCGCTACCGAAGAAGAAAAAAACTCGGTATCGCACAGGGCGCGCGCAATAGCGGATCTTAAAAGCAAGATAAAGACCGGAAAGGAATAAAGATGAAGACGGCTATAGTGATTTCGGACTCGCACGGCAATCTGAGGACGATACGGAAACTTTACGAGATAATGGAAGAAAGCGATTATGTTTTCCATCTCGGAGATTACAGGAGAGATATAATCGAGTTCGAAGAAAAATTTCCCGAAAAGGTATATTCCGTTTACGGCAACTGCGACGGGTATTCCGGAGAAGGCGAAGTAACGATCGAGGGTGTAAAAGTTTTTTATACTCACGGACACGATTACGGCGTAAAGCAGAGCCTTTACGGATTGTATTCGCATGCGAAGGCTATCGGAGCGGATGTCGTTTTATACGGACATACGCATATAAAAGCCGTGGATACGAAGGACAATATAAAATTCGTTAACCCGGGAACGCTTAAGGAGTATTCGCCCTGCAAACTGTCTTATGCATACATAGTATTCGATAAGGGCAAGGCGTACGAAACGTTAGTTGATCTTTATTGATTTTATGTTTTTTATAAAAACAAACAAGAAAAAGGCGGAAACTTGCGACGTTCTCTTTTTCTTTATATTGCAAATATTTTTTTAATTAAAGGTCGGCGCGGGCGTTGACCTTTTTTTGTTTTTTTGATATGATATAAGAAAGTCGCAACGGCTTGCGTCTGCGTTTGCATACGCATGAGACAAAGTCATGCGAAATAAAAAGTAAAAAATACCGGAGAGTATAAAAATATGGAATACGCAAAAGTACTTGCAGAGGAATTTTCGATCAAAGAGGAATATTCCCAGAACGTAATAAACCTTCTCGAAGAAGGCGATACGATCCCGTTTATCGCGAGATACCGTAAAGAAATGCACGGCGCGATGGACGACCAGGTTTTAAGAGATTTTGCCGACAGATACAAATATCTTCAGAACCTTCAGACAAGAAAGACCGAAGTCGAAAATTCTATAACCGAACAAGGCAAATGGACGGACGAACTCGCCGCCGCTCTCGAAGCTGCGAAAACGATGACCGAAGTCGAAGATATTTACCGCCCGTACAAGCAGAAGAGAAAGACGAGAGCTTCGGTAGCGATCGCGAAAGGCTTGCAGCCGCTTGCGGACGTTATCGGCGGAGACGAAAACAAGGGAGATATTTACGAACTCGCAAAGGTTTATATAGATGAAGAAAAGGGCGTAAAAACCGCCGAAGAAGCCGTTCATGGCGCATGCGACATTTTAGCCGAACGTATTTCGGACGACGCTAATTTAAGAAAGTCCTTAAGAGAACTTTTAATGAACGAAGCGAAGTTCGTGACCAAGCTCGACGAAGAAAAAGAAAACGCGAAAGTTTACGATATGTACAAGGATTACAACGAACCGCTCAAAACTATTCCGAGCCACAGAATCCTTGCGATAAACAGAGGCGAGAAGGAAGAATGTCTTTCGGTAAATATCGAAATGGACGAGGCTTCGGCTCTTACCGTAATAAAGGCGGCGTATTTTAAAAAGGGCGTTTACGAAGACCTTGTGTTAAAAACAATCGAAGATTCTTACGATCGTCTCATCTTTCCGAGTATAGAAAGAGAAGTAAGAAACGACCTTACCGACAAAGCAAACGAACAGGCTATAAAAATGTTCGAAGTAAATCTTAAACCGCTCCTTATGCAGCCGCCGCTCAAAGGCAAAGTAATCATGTCGGTCGATCCCGGCTACAGAATGGGCTGTAAAATCGCTGTTATAGACAAAAGCGGCAATGTTCTCGCAACGGACGTTGTTTATCCCACGCCCCCGAAGAGCGATATCGAAGGTTCCGAAAAGAAGCTTCTCTCTTTAATCAAAAAATATTCGGTAGACGTTATCTCGATAGGTAACGGCACCGCGAGCAAAGAGTCCGAAATTTTCGTTGCGGATATGATTAAAAAGGCGGACAGAAAGGTTATGTACGCCGTAGTCAACGAAGCGGGCGCGTCGGTTTATTCCGCAAGCAAACTCGGCGCCGAAGAATTCCCGGATTACGACGTAAACGTACGTTCCGCCGTATCCATCGCGAGAAGACTTCAGGATCCCCTTGCGGAACTCATCAAAATCGACGTTAAGTCCATAGGAGTAGGACAGTATCAGCACGATATGCCGCAGAACAGACTTTCCGAAGTTCTCGAAGGCGTTGTAGAAGACTGCGTCAACAGCGTTGGCGTAGACCTTAATACCGCAAGTCCCAGCCTTTTGTCATACGTATCCGGTCTCAATTCTTCCATTGCGAAGAATATAGTAAAGTACAGGGAAACGGCTCCATTCGTCACGAGAAAGGATCTTTTGAAGGTTCCTAAGCTCGGTCCCAAGGCGTATCAGCAGTGCGCGGGCTTTTTGAGAATTCCCGACAGCGGCAACGTTCTCGACAACACTGCTGTTCATCCCGAAACTTACGAAGCGACCGATAAACTCTTAAAGCATTTCGGCTTTACCGAACAGGACGTAAAAGAAAATAAGCTTGCGCTTCTTCCGAATAAAGTCGCTCTCGAAGGCAAAGAAAAGGTTGCCGGACTTATCGGAGTAGGCGTTCCGACGCTTGACGACATAGTAGAAGAACTTTTAAAACCGGGCAGAGATATAAGAGACACTTTACCTGCTCCTGTTTTAAGAGGCGACCTGCTTTCGATAAACGATCTTAAACCCGGCATGGAACTCGAAGGCGTCGTAAGAAATGTCATCGACTTCGGCGTATTCGTCGATATAGGCGTTCATCAGGACGGACTCGTTCACATTTCGCAGATAGCCGACGGATTTATCAGACACCCGTCCGAAGTGCTTTCGGTAAACCAGAAGGTAAGAGTCAAAGTTCTGGACGTAGATCTTGTAAAGAACAAGATTTCGCTCACGATGAAGACTTCCGAAATGCCCGCGGGCTTAAAAGTAAAGACCGAAAGACCTAAAACGCAGAATAACGGCGAAAGAAAGCCTTTCGATAAAAACAGAAACAACAATAACAGGGGCGGCAAAGGGAACTATAACGCCGGCCGCAAACCCGAAAGAAAAGAAGAATCTTTGGAAGAAGCGGTCAGACGTCTGCAGGAAAAGTTCAGATTAGGCTGATAAAGCGGACGGAACTCAACATTCAAAAGAAAAATAAAAGGAATTTATGGCGGCAAAACGTAAAAACGGCGGCGGTAAAAAGAAATCTTCCGCCGCTGCTTATAAATCAAAAGTCGGACTTAAAGCTTTACTCATAATTCTGCTTGTTATCGTTATTATCGCGATACTTGCTTTCGCTGCGTACAAAGCGGGACTTATTCCGCAAAAGTACGTCGACTATATCAAGTACGAAATCTTAAAGATAGATAAGAACGATAAAGGCGACAACGGCGGCAAAAAGAACGAAACTTCGGATATAATCGAAACCGATTCGTATGCTTCGGAAGAACTCGAGATTTATTTTCCGGAACTTCAGTTTTACTATACGGGCGACTGTACTCTTATAAAGGTCGGTAACGTCGAAGTGTTGATCGACGCTGGTTCCAAAACGAGCTGCGTCGCGACGGTAGACGATTTTATAAAGACTAAATGCACCGACGGCAAACTCGAATACGTTATAGTAACCCACGCGCACGAAGACCATTACGCGGGCTTTGCGACGAGTTCCAACGTAAAAAGCATTTTCGACCGTTACGAAATCGGAACGATTATAGATTTCGCACAGATAACAAACGATCCGAAAAGTCCTAAATCTGAGCAGGCTATGTATAAAAACTATCAGCGCGAACTGTCGGAAGCCGTTACGGCGGGAGCGGTTCATTACACCGCAAAAGAGGTAAGAGAAAGCGGAAATTATATCTTTCCTCTTTCCGGAACCGTTTCGTTCACTATAATAGACAGTTACTATTATTACAACGTAAGCAAAACAGAAAACGATCATTCGGTATGCACGCTTTTAACTCAGACCTGTGCGGACGGAAAGGAACGCAACTTTTTGTTCACGGGAGATCTTGAAAAGAAAGGAGAAAGCTGGATTGCGGCAAACGATAATCTCCCCGAAGTAGAACTCTTTAAGGCGGGACACCACGGATCCAAGACTTCGTCCAACAGCGACCTTCTGGCGGTGATAAAGCCGAAAATCGTATGCGTATGCTGCTGCGCCGGCACGAGCGAATACACCAAAACGCAGGAAAACCAGTTCCCGACGCAGGAATTTATAAACAGAATTTCGTTCTGGACGGCGAGAGTTTACGTTACCACGGTTGTAGTGGACGATAAGGCAAAAACGTTCGAGTCGATGAACGGAACAATAACCGTGATTTCGTTTGAAAACAAAATTACGATAAACGGCTCCAACAACAATACCGTGCTTAAAGATACTGACTGGTTCAAAAATAATCGTACTTGTCCTGAAAACTGGGCTTCATAGCGACTATGAGAAATTTAAGCGGAAATTTTTCGGAAGAAGTTTTTTCGATAAAAAGTATGCTTTTAAGGAATAAATTTAATAAAAATCAAACTTATGACGCCGCCGCTTGCTTTTTGTGGCGGCTTCGGCATTTCTGATCGGATCCTGTCGTTTTTTGGCAGGCAATCCGATGACGTGCGTAATAATATTGCGAAACGTAAAACAGAACGGTTAAAAACATATAAAGAAATTTTATGCGAGAAGATATTAAAAGTAAAAGAGCCGCGGACGGCGGGACAAACGTGAATAAAAAAGAAAAACGGCTGAAGCGATTAAGAATTTTCGTCGCGGTTATTATGGCGCTTTTTATTTTGTCGGTTGCTCCGTTAAGTATCGTCGTAACTCAATTCAACCTGAATAATGCGAAGGTCAAGGACGCAATCTATACATTCGAGTACAAACTTTTAGGACTCAGCGATAGAAGACCGAACGATACTTCGCCGATTATAAGTAAAAGCAATTATGCCGACGAAAAAGTCGAGGTATATTTTCCGGATCTTAAAAATTATAAGAACGGCGATTGTTCGCTCGTAAAGGTCGGCGATACCGAAGTCCTGATAGACGCCGGACCTAATACCGATGCGCTCGAAGATATATCGGAATTTTTAAGTCGCGTATGCACGGACGGCAAAATCGAGTACGTTATAGTAACGCACGCTCATATCGACCATTATTCATGCTTTGCGACGAGCGGCGGAATATTCAGCCGTTTTGAAATCGGCACAGTGATAGACTTTGCACAGGTTACGCCGACTTACGACGAAAACGGGAAAAATATACGCAAAAATACAAAGCGTTATAAAAAATATCAGAAAGAACTTTCTGCCGCCGTTTCACGCGGGACAAAGCACTATACGGCGAAAGAAGCGCGCGAAAGCGGCAATTACGAATTTAAGCTATCGGACACGGTTATGCTTAAAATACTCGATAACAAGTATTATTACGAACCCGATTACGTAAATCTGAATACAGAAAACAATCATTCGGTCTGCGCAATGATAAAGCAGAAATGTACCGACGGATCTTACCGCAACTTTTTATTCACTGGCGACCTTGAGGCGGAAGGCGAAGAGTATCTTGTTAATAACGGCGAACTCGAAAACGTAGTTTTGTTAAAAGCCCCTCATCACGGTTCGATAACTTCTTCGACGCCGAAGTTCCTTGCTGCGGTTAAGCCCGAAATAGTCTGTATTTGTTGTAATATGGGCGGAATAAAGGACGAGGAGCTACATAACTCTTTTCCGACGCAGACTTTTATAGACAGAGTATCCAATTACACCGCGAGAATTTACGCGCCGACTACGGTTTTAGAGCATGACGACGGTTCGGCTATTCCGTATAACGGAACGATTACCGTTACGTCCTATAAAAATATCGTCAGAGTTAAGGGCGACAATCATTCGAGACCGATTCTGGAGAGCGAATGGTTTAAGTCTAATCGCAAACTGCCGCCCGACTGGAAATATATGAAGGCCGCATGACTATTTGCCGGCCTGATAAAGACAACTTGTTTGTATGAGTGAGTAGCTGTGCATATGCGTTATGCAACATATGTAACCTTATTTATAAATTAAAATCACGAATGTTATAAAATCAGAAAATACCTTATTAAATAAGGGAAGCATTTAAGTGAATATATGATAAAAACGGATAAAATCGAAAAGTTTATAATAGATACCGATATTGGCGACGACGTAGACGACGCTTTTGCCGTGAGTCTTGCGGTAAAGGCAAAGGCGGATTTAATCGGGATTACTACCGTTTATAAAAATACGGTAAAAAGAGCAACGCTTTTAAAAGAGTACCTTAAAATTTTAAACGCAAATATTCCCGTATACGCGGGATATAAAGAGACGATTTCGGACTATACTCCCGACTGGCATTCGGATATTCTCGAAGCGGTTAAAGAGGACGAGCTTATAAAAAAAGAGTTCGATCCGGAAGCGGCGGTCGATTTTTTGATTTTTTCCGCAAAAAAGTACGGCAAGGCTCTTACCGTAATCTGTCTCGGACCGCTTACCAACATAGCCAAGGCGTTTATCAGGGACGAAGCGGTTATGAAGCCGGTAAAATTCGTTATGATGGGCGGCGCGTATTACACGCAGTATATAGATTGGAACGTTTTTTGCGACGTTAAAGCGGCGAAGATCGTTTTTGAAAAAGCCGAAAATTTGACGGCGATAGGTGCCGACGTAACTCATCTGCTCGAAGTTCCCGAAGAATTTTTGCAAAAGTTTTTATCAGAAAGGAGCGTACTTACCGAAAAATTATCCGAAGATATTACGCTTTGGCGTGGAAAAAACACCGATAAAAAGGTCGTTCTGCATGATCCGCTTGCCGTGTATTACGCTTTGACGGGCGATCTCGTAAAAACCGAAAGTATAAAAGTGAACGTCGTAACTAACGGATATTTTTACGGCATGACCGAAAATTTAAGCCGTTCTAAGTTTGCGGAATATTCCGACGATTTTAAGAATAAACTTTCCGGAAATTCCGTTACCGTCTCCGAATCGGTAAACGCAGAAACGTTCATAGAAACTTTTTTCCGAATCATATCGGCAGATCGGGACTTTAAAGTTTTATAATTATTGCCTTACCGTTATTTATTTATATGTATAAGCTAAGATTTACGGTTTAAAGACTATAATTTATAAACAACCAATTCATATACACAATTCATATACAGATACAGAATTAAAAATCTTCTATATTTTTTACATATATTTATATTTCACATATATTTATATACCGCAAAACGGAAGTAAAGCCGAGCAGTGAACGGGAACAATGTTCGCTGCTTTTTTAATGTATGATTTTACTCAAAACATTATTAAAGCCCGCAAAAAATCATAAAAAATATTTTTTTTGAAAAAATTTTTAAAAAGTTGCAAAAAACTCTTGACAAACATAAAAAGGGGATATATCATTAAGGCAGAATTTAGCACTCGGGTGTAATGAGTGCTAACAACACAAGTGGTTAAGTGCTAACTGCAAAGCAAGGCTTTAAAAACAAATCGAAGACCGGATGCGGCAAAAAACGGCGGGTTAAAAACAAGCCGTACGGTAATACTTAACCGTGACGCTGGTAAAAGTCGAAGAAGATCGTAAAAGCCGAAAAGAGGCGGTAAAAATGAAACTTTCCGAAAGAAAAAAGAAGATATTGGGAATAGTGGTGAGCGATTATATAAGTTCCGCTCAGCCGGTATCCAGCAAACAGATATCCGAAAAGTATATGCCGGACGTTTCAAGCGCGACGGTAAGGAGCGAAATGGCCCAGCTCGAAGAGCTCGGATATCTTTCGCATATCCATACGTCTTCCGGCAGAGTTCCGTCGAAGGAAGCTTACAGACTTTACGTGGACGAACTTATGAAGAAAGGTAAACTTACTGCAAAGGAGCTCAGCTTCATAAAGGAGAGTTTCAAAAAGCAGACTAACGATCTCGAATCGATTATGAAGAATACCTTAAAGGTTATTTCGGAACTTACCGACTACACTTCGATTTCGTACTCGTCGCACAGCAAGAACGACAAAATAGTAAAAGTAAACGTATTCAGGTTCAAACCGAACGTTGCGCTTTTGCTTATCGTTACCGAAAAGACTCTTATAAGGGATAAGTTCATAAAGATCCCCAAAGAGATGACGGATGACGAACTTGCCCGCGCGAACAACATAATGAACAGCATGTTCGAGGGTAAAAACTTCGACGAAGTGCTTGCTTATTCCAAGTCCGCGAAGAACGAATTCGACGAATATAAAGAAGTATTCAACGGCGTTATAGACGCTCTCGAGGAATACGTTTCGAAACACGTCGGCGAGCTTCTTTTGGAAGGCGAAGACAAAATAATGAATAATCCCGAATACAACGACGTAGAAAAGGTTAAAAACTTTCTGTCGGTTGTCGGTGATAAAGAAAAAGTCGAAAATCTTTTATCGTCGGATAAAGACGGTATAGAAATAAACGTTAAAATAGGTTCGGACGACGGCAGAACTCCCGACGACTGTTCGGTGGTTACGGCTTCGTATTCGGTGAACGGCGTAAATCTCGGAAGTTACGGAGTTATAGGACCTACGAGAATGGATTACAAAAAGGTCGTTTCGGTACTCGAATGTATCGGAAAAATTCTCGAAGAAACGTTAGAAGATAAAGGTGATTGAAAAATGTCCGATAAAAACAAGAACAAATTTCATAACGAAGAAAAAGAATCAAAAGTCAATACGGAAGAAACCGAAGTTAAGGAAGAATCCGTAAGGACGGAAGAAAATGCAGTAAAAGACGAACCAGTCGAAGAAGTCGAAGTAGTAAAGAAAGCGGAATTCGATAAAATAAAATCGGAATCTGCCGACTACAAAGACAGATGGATGCGTTCGGTTGCGGAATTCGACAACTATAAAAAACGCAATGCGAACGTATGGCAGGACGCGTTTTACGAAGGAAAAAAAGAGGTAGTATCAAAAATACTTTCTATAGGCGACAATCTCGAGACGGCGATCGGAATGATTCCGGACGATAAGTCGAGAGAAGGCGTCGAAAAACTTTTGAAGCAATTTGTTTCTTCCCTGGAGTCGATCGGAGTCAAACCGATAGATCCGACGGGAGAAGAATTCGATCCGGCAAAAGCGGAAGCCGTTATGCAGGTTGACGCAGAGTCGGAAGAAGAAAAGAGCGGTTTCATCAAAGCGACTTTCAGAAAGGGTTACGAGATGAACGGTAAAATCATAAGATACGCTCAAGTAAGCGTTATCAGATAAATTAAAAAACTATTCTTTAATAAAGGAGATAAATATTATGGGAAAAACTATTGGTATCGATTTAGGAACAACTAACTCTTGCGTAGCGGTAATGGAAAACGGCGAACCCGTCGTTATCGCAAATGCGGAAGGCTCCAGAACTACCCCCTCGGTAGTAGGATTTCAGAAGGACGGAACGAGACTCGTAGGTCAGGTCGCTAAACGTCAGGCTATAGCGAATCCCGACAGAACGGTTTCTTCCATAAAAAGACATATGGGCGAAGACTACAAAGTAGCCATCGACGACAAAAAGTACACCCCGCAGGAAATTTCCGCAATGATTCTTACAAAACTTAAAAAAGACGCGGAAAGCTATCTCGGCGAAACCGTTACCGACGCGGTAATCACCTGCCCCGCATACTTCAACGACAGCCAGAGACAGGCTACAAAGGACGCAGGCAAAATCGCGGGACTCAACGTTTTAAGAATTATCAACGAACCCACCGCGGCTGCGCTTTCTTACGGACTCGATAAAGAAGGCAAGAGCCAGAAGGTTGTTATTTACGACCTCGGCGGCGGCACCTTCGACGTATCGATCATGGAAATCGGCGACGGCGTATTCGAAGTTCTCGCGACGAATGGCGATACTCACTTGGGCGGCGACGACTTCGATAAAAAGGTTATGGATTACCTTCTCGAAGAATTCAAAGCGAAAGAAGGCATAGACCTTTCTAACGATAAACTCGCCCTTCAGAGACTTAAAGAAGCTGCCGAAAAAGCTAAAATCGAACTTTCCGGCATGGATAAGACAAACATCAACCTTCCGTTCATAACGGCTGATGCAACAGGTCCCAAACACCTTGACGTAGATCTTACGAGACAGAAATTCAACGCTATGACCGAAGACCTTGTGAGAAGAACGATCGAACCCCTTAAAAAGGCTATGGCAGACGCTAAACTTACGTTTAACGACATCGACAAAGTTATCCTTGTAGGCGGTTCCACGAGAATCCCCGCAGTCGTAGACGAAGTAAGAAAAGTTACCGGCAAAGAACCCTTCAAGGGTATCAACCCCGACGAATGCGTAGCTATCGGCGCGGCTATTCAGGGCGGCGTTTTAAGCGGCGAAGTAAAAGACGTACTTTTGCTCGACGTTACTCCGCTTTCCTTGGGTATCGAAACTCTTGGCGGCGTTTCGACGAAACTGATCGACCGTAACACTACCATCCCCGTTAAAAAATCGCAGGTGTTCTCGACGGCTGCAGATAACCAGACTCAGGTTGATATTCATATCGTACAGGGCGAAAGAGAATTCGCCGCAGACAACAAGACTCTCGGCAGATTCCAGCTTACCGGCATTGCTCCCGCTCCGAGAGGAATCCCGCAGATCGAAGTTACTTTCGATATCGACGCTAACGGCATCGTAAACGTTTCGGCTAAAGACTTGGGTACCGGCAAATCGCAGAACATTACGATTACTTCTTCCTCGAACCTTTCCGAAGAAGACATCAACAAGGCTGTCAACGACGCTAAGGCTTACGAAGCGGAAGACAAGAAGAAGAAAGAAGTCATCGACGTACACAACCAGCTCGACGGGCTTATCTTCTCGGTAGAAAAGACCGTTAAAGAAGCGGGCGATAAGCTTACCGCAGAAGATAAAGCTAAAGTAGAAGAAGCGGTAAAAGCGGCTAAGACCGAACTCGAAACCAACGATATGGATAAGATGAAGGCGGCTACCGAAAAACTTTCGAACGAAGTTCAGCCGATCTTCTCGAAGCTCTATCAGCAGGCTCAGGCGGAAAACGCTAACAACAATAACAACAACGGCTCTGCGGATAACGGCGATACCGAATTCCATCAGAACTAAAAATTACGGCTGAAAGCCGTAAACATCGGCGGCTTAACGTCGACCGAAAACGAACTGACGTAAACGTACCGGGGCGTCGTCCCCGGTACGTTTTAAGGTAAAATATGGCAGACAAAAAGAATTATTACGAAATTTTAGGCGTTTCGAAGACCGCCACCGAAGACGAAATAAAGTCGGCGTACCGTAAACTCGTAAAACAGTACCATCCCGATCTTCATCCCGGCGATGCCGAATGCGCCGAAAAGTTCAAAGAGATAAACGAAGCGAACGAAGTTTTGTCCGACGCCGAAAAACGTAAACAGTACGACTTCCAGTTAGAGCATCCCAATATGGGCGGCGCGGGGTTCTCCGGCTTTTCGGGACAAGGATTTTCGGGAGCGGATTTCTCGGGATTTTCAGACATATTTTCGGATATTTTCGGCGGCTTCGGCGGAAGGAGCTCCCGTTCGCGCGGGGCGGCTAAGGTAAAGGGCGAAGATATAACGATAGAAGTAAAACTCTCGTTTTTAGACGCGGCGAAAGGTTGCCGCAGAGAAATTTCGTACACGCGTAACGCTCCCTGCGCAAGCTGTAAAGGCACGGGTGCGAAAGACGGTACGGCGTTTACGACTTGTCAGAAGTGTAACGGCACCGGAAGAGTTCAGTATACTTCGAGATCGGGCTTCTTTACCTCTGTTACCGAAAGAGAATGCGACGAATGTCACGGCACAGGCAGAAAAATTACCGAACCGTGTCCCGATTGTAAGGGAAGAGGTTATATAAAGACCACGCAGAAGCTTACCATAGATATCCCCGCAGGCGCGGATACCGGCAGCTATATGAGAAAGGCGGGGTACGGCGAAGCGTCTTCCACGGGCGGTCCCGCAGGCGATCTTATAATCGCGTTCACAGTCGAACCCAGCAAGATATTCAGACGTAAACAATTCGATCTTTACGTTGATCTCCCGATTTCGTTCAGAACGGCTGCTCTCGGCGGCAAGGTCGAAGTTCCTCTTATCGACGATACTCTCGTTTATGATATTCCGGAAGGCACGCAGAGCGGCAAAGTGTTCTACGTAAAGGGCAAAGGTATAAAGACTTCGAGAGGAAGCGGCGATCTTTACATAGTCGTAACCGTCGAAGTTCCGTCCAAGCTCACGAGAGACCAGAAAGCGAAACTCAACGACTTCGCGGATACGCTCGAAATAAAACAGACTCCCAAGATGAAGGAATTTTCAGCAAACATGCAGACCATGTACGGGAAGAATCCCTACAAAGAATAAATTCCCAAAATAAAAACATCTGAAAAAGAACGGCAATAACCGTTCTTTTTTTATTTTATTAAAAATGCCGTTAAAAACGTATATAAATGCGCCGTCGCTTGATTTTTTTTTGATTTTTTGCTATCATTAAATCAAAATATATAAACGAAGGCTTTTATATGAAGTATACCGAAATAATCGTTCATACAAATACGTTCGGTTCCGAACTCGTTTCAGAAATAATGTGGGAATATTCCGATCAGGGCGTCGCTATCGAAGATAAAAACGACATAAAGGTCTTGAATGAAATGAAAAAGGGTTCGTGGGATTACGTCGAAGAAAATCTTTTCAAAACGTCCGAAGACGTTCTGGTCAAAGGTTTTATACCAGAGGACGACAAAGAATCGTTCGAAGCGATAAAAGAAAGAATAGAAGGACTTAAAGATTCGGGTATCGATATAGGTTCGCTTAAAATCGACTCGGGCGGCATAGACGGCGACGAATGGCGCGAAAAGTGGAAAGAAAATTTTAAGCCTATCCATATAGGTAAAGTCGTCGTTCGTCCCGAATGGATAAATTACGAGCTTAAGGACGGCGAAACGGAGATAGTGATAGACTCCAACACCGCTTTCGGCACGGGCGAGCATGAAACGACTTCGATGTGCGTATCCGCCCTCGAAAAGTTCGTAAAACCGATGGACACCGTAATAGACGTGGGGTGCGGGAGCGGCATACTCGGTATGGTCGCGTCTAAACTCGGCGCGAAGAAGGTCGTTATGACCGATATAGACGAAACCGCGGTGGAAGCCGCAAATCATAACGTTAAGTTAAACGGCGTAACAAACGCCGAAGTGCTTTTGAAAAACCTTTTAGACGACGAAGCCATCGCCGGCGACGTAGTTGTCGCGAACATTATGGCGGAGATACTCATAGGCTTTTCTAAAGACATAAGCAAAAACGTATTAAAGGGCGGTATAATTATACTAAGCGGTATACTTTCGTCGAAACAGGTCGAAGTAAAAGACGCCTATATCGCCGCGGGATTCACTCACGTTTATACCGAAACGCAGGGCGAATGGTGCTGCGAAGTTTTCAAAAAACCCGAATAATAAGAGCGTAAAATGCCTTGTTATTCATACACGGAATCAGGATAAAATGAAGATAGTTGTTTTTACATTGGGATGTAAAGTAAACAGGTCCGAGAGCGATTCTCTTATCCGCGCTCTTACCGAAGACGGACACGAAGTAACGGACGAACTCGTTCCCGCGGACCTTTATATAGTAAACACCTGCGCAGTTACGGGCGAAGCGGAGAAAAAATCCCGGCAGATGAGTTCGAGGATACAAGCCTTAAACCCCGAAGCGAAAATTATTTTTACGGGTTGCGCGGCTGAAAACAATCCCGAAAGCTTTATGAAAAAGTCCAATACGATGCTCGTTACGGGAACTTTTAAAAAGGGCGACATCCCGAAAATGCTACGGGAAGAAGGCATTAAAAAAGCCGGACAGGACAAAGAGTTCGAAGAGCTTATGACGGTGGACTCTTTAAGGGCGAGAACGTACGTTAAAATTCAGGACGGCTGCAATAATTTCTGCTCGTACTGTCTTATCCCGTATTTAAGAGGAAGAAGCCGTTCGAGAAACCCCGAAAATATTATTAAAGAAATCGAAGCTACAAAGCCTACCGAGTGCGTTATAAACGGCATAAACATATCGGATTACGATTATAACGGCGTCAAACTTGCCGACCTTATTTATATGCTTAAAGATCTCGACGTCAGATTCAGACTCGGTTCCATCGAAGTAAACGTCATAGACGACAAACTTTTATCGGCGTGCGCGTCGTTAAAAAATTTCGCTCCGCATTTTCATCTGTCGCTGCAGTCGGGTTCCGACGCAGTGCTTAAAAAGATGAACCGCCACTATACGACCGAAGAATATTACGAAAAGGTCTGTCTCATAAGAAAATATTTTCCGTTCGCGGGGATAACGACCGATATTATAGCGGGTTTTCCGACGGAAACGGACGAAAACGCGACGGAAACTGCTGAGTTCGTTAAAAAAGTGGAATTTTCCGACATACACCCGTTCCCGTTCAGCATGCGTAAGGGTACGGCTTGCGACAAACTCAAAATGCCGGATCTTCCCGGCGAAATCAAAAAGAAGCGTGCCGACGAGCTTATAAAACTGAAAAGCATCTGTAAAGAGAACTTCGAAAATAAAAATATCGGCAGAATTTTAACCGTTTTAACCGAAACTTTCGAGGACGGTTACGCCGTCGGTTACAGCGAAAATTATATAAGAATTTATATTAAGGACGGCGGCGATATAAAAGAAAACGAATTTTACAAGGTTAAAGCCGTTTCACGCTTTAAGGACGGCATGCTCGCCGAACTTGTATAAATCCGGAAATCGAATTATGAGGTAACGTTTCGGCGATACAGGTAAGATAAAATCATTCCGTACTGCCGATTATTACAATAACATATAAATATAAGGAGAAATTATGAGCGACAATAAAAACAAAGTTTACGCCGGCGACTGCCTTTTCTGCAAAATAATAAAAGGCGAAATACCTTCGAAAAAAATGTACGAAGACGACGATATGTATATCTTCTGCGACATAGATCCTAAAGCTCCTAAGCATTATCTGTGCGTGCCTAAGTCTCATTTCAAGCTTTTGTCCGAAATGACCGACGAGCAGGCGGAAATGCTTAAAAGATGTCTGAAAAAGATTCCCGAGCTTACCGAACTACTCGGTTTAGAAGGCGGATACAGACTCGTTATCAATCAGGGCGACGACGCTGGACAGAGCGTTTTCCATCTGCATATTCACATTCTTGCCGGCAAAAAAATGGGCTGGCAACCGGCATAAAATAAAAAAAACGTAACTTTTAAGGCAAAAATGCAAAAAAACGGATAAAACGCTTAAAATCCGTTGACAACTTAATCTGTGATTTTGTATAATAGGTAACGTTAAAGATATTAAACGCGTCAGGCAAAGGAGGGTTGTATTATGTCCACCGTAAGAGTTGGTGAAAACGAATCTATCGACAGCGCATTGAGAAGATTTAAGAGAAAATGTTCGAGAGACGGTATTATCGGCGACCTTCGTAAAAAAGAATTCTACGAAAAGCCTTCCGTTAAGAGAAAAAAGAAATCCGAAGCTGCGAGAAAGAGAAGCATCAAAGGCTAAAAAACACGACCTACCGAAGATAATTTCGGCAGGTCTATTTTTTTACATTCGACAAAAAACGACGTATTACGACAATTTTCGGGTTGTTACGAAAACCGTAAAATTGCCGGAATAAATAAAAATTCATAAGAAAAGAAGGGGGAAAACTTATGGAAAACAAAACGATAAAAGACTATGCTAAAGAAGCTAAAAAACGGCTCAAATCGGGTTTTTGGGAAGATTATAAATCCAATCTCGGCGAAAAGACGGTAAAAGCGGAAGAGATGGGGATAGCAGCGTCTAAAGTTCAGGAATATTATAAAGAAAAGACTACTGCCGAAATTTCTACAGGCGTTGGAGTTACCGGCGACGAAGAGTTTTACAAAAAGGTCAAAGACTATCTCGACGAGTACGGCGAAACTCCGGACATACTTAAAAAACTCATGAACGAGAGTTACTTTTTATCGCTCCCGTACGAAAAAAGACAAAAGTATCTTTTAGAACTTTCTTCGAGATACCTGTCCGCTCTCGAGAGATATAAAAAAGAAAAAACTCTTTCGGGAATATTATAAAGTAAAAACCGAATAAAAATATATAAAAGTATAATCGTCGTTTTTTTATAATCCGGACGGAAAAAAGACAAAAAGGAAGGGACGCCGTAAAGCGTCCCTTCCTTTTCATGAGTAAAAAATTAAAAAAAAAAGGAAAAATCGAATGTTTCAGTTCATGTCGATCCCGTTCGGAGTGAAGAAGTATAAATCCTTCTGCAGTTCCGTAAGACCGCCGTTTAACGCGTAGATTGCTCCCGATAGAAGGTCGAGAACTCTTATCGCGGTGGAAGGCTTTAAGTGTTCGAGATGAACGAGCACTTCTTTACCCGCCTTCATGTTGTCTATAATTTTTTCGACGTCGCCGTAACCTTGCGGAAAAAACACCGCAACGTTGCCTTTAGCTTGTCTTTCGCCGCCGGAAGTTCTCTTTTCTTCGTCGAAAGAAACGCCGGCTTGCTCTCTTTTGTCCTTTTTTCCGAAAATATCGAATACGCCCATTTTTATCACCTTACTCTTAAAAATCTTCTTCTTTTTGTTTGGTAAACGTTAAACATTATAGCTTCGTTTGCCGAATATCGCGGATCCTAAACGGATGGTATTGCTGCCGTGGGATACGGCGGTTTTATAATCTCCGCTCATGCCGACGGATAAATACTTAAAGCTTTCATCCGAATCCGCTTTTATTGTATCATAAATTTTGCGTAATTGCAAACACAATTTTTCTTTTAACGCCATATCGTCCGTATCTGGGAGCATTGACATAAGTCCGCAGACCAAAACGTTTTTATATTTTGCGGCTTCGTTTATCGCCCCGTATATTTTATCGATTGAAAACCCCGCCTTCGTTTTTTCGCCGGAGTTTATTTCCAAAAGTACGTTCGAGATAACGTTTTTCTTTTCGGATTCTTTATCTATCGCTTCGAGAATGGTCTCTGAATCCACGGACTGTATCAGCGAAACTTTACCGACGATGTATTTAAGCTTGTTTTGTTGGAGCCTGCCGATAAAGTGAAAGTCCGCATTCTTAATAAAAGAAGTTTTGTCTCTGAACTCCTGCGCCTTGTTGTCGCCTAAAATTTTTACTCCGAGACTTAAGGCGTACTCTATCGACGGTACGTCTACGAGCTTCGAAGCTGCGACAAGAGTTACGGGTTCGCCGTAATTATTGCCGTTTTTTATGTTTTCGAACACGGCGGAAAGATTATTTTTTATAAAAGATTTTCTTTCTTCTGTAAGGATATCCGTTTTTCCGGATAAATTTTTATTCGAAAAGCCGTTAAAAATTTCCATACGGAAATTATATAACTTTCCAAAAAAAAATTCAAGATTTGTATTAAAAATTATCCGAAAAAACGAATAAAAAACGCTTGAGACAGTCTTAAAAAGCATAAAGAAGCAAAAAAGCCCTTCAATCGTTTGTAAAAAAACAAAAAGTGTTGTAGAATAATACGGCGATATAATATTAAAAATATTATAACCCGCGGTTTTATTTTCAAATCGGATTAAAATCAAGCCGCTCAAAACAAAAAGCAAAATGCGCTTCTTACGGAAGCCGCGGAGAAAACATGGTAAAAAAAGGATTATTCGGTAAAATAGTAATAGGTTCCGAAAAGAGCGAAGATTATGCGAGAAGTACTCTTCCGACTTCGAGAACGGAACTTTTCGGGGACGTATTCAAAACGAACTTTTTAAAGCTCGTCGGAATCAATTTAATGACCTTCGTTACGTTTATTCCGGTCCTTCTGATTCTTCTTTTCAATTCGGGCGCACATACGACGGGCGGGGCGCTTCAGTCGTTCAACCAGCCTTTCGGAATAGGTTATCCCGCCATTCCCGCACTTAAAGGAATTGCCGAAAACGTAGTTTTATCCGCAGACGCGACGACGCTTATATGGCTGCCCTTTGCGATGATACTCGCTGGGCTCGGAATATCGGGTTCGTGTTACGTCATAAGAAACATGACCTGGGGCGAAGGCGTAATGGTCGTAAACGACTATTTCAGGGGAATAAAAAAGAATTATTTTGTCGTAACGGCTACCTCGATGATATACAGCATATTTTTGATCGGGCTTATTCTTCTTAAAGATTACGCAAGGCTTTTTATGGTCATACAGCCGGAAATAAAGTGGCTTTTTGTGATTTCAGAAGTTCTTTCGTACTTCTTTATGTTTTTTGTCACGATCATGGCGATTTATATGGTATCCATGGGCGTTACCTACAAACTTAAATACAGATACCTTATAAAAAATGCGTTTTTGTTTACGCTCGGCGCATTTCCTTTGAATCTCGTAATAGCTCTTTTGTCGGCTGTTCCCGCGGTTACGCTTTTTATAGGCAATATATTTACCGTTATTTTTTACGTTTTCGTGCTGTCGTTCGGTATATCTGCGTTTATACTTTTATGGACGGTTTACACGCAGTGGATATTCGACAGATATATTAACGTTCAGCTTTCCGAAAAGGATAGAAACCGCGGCATCTACAAAAAGCCGGACGGCACGGACGAAGCCGAAAAGTACAAACAGCAAAAAATCATCGCAACAAAACTTACTTCACGTCCGATAAAGCCTATCGACGACGATATAGTGATAGACGAACTCCCGACGAACTTCACGAGAGCCGATCTCGAAAAGCTTAACCGTCAGAAACAGGAAATGATAGAAGACGAAAAGCGTTACGAAGCGGAACATTACGAGGACGAACGCTACGCCAAGGCGAGAGAAGAGATGAAAAAACAGGAAGAAGACCTTAAAGCCGAAACCCAAAAATCCGAAGACTTAAAAGAAGAAGTCAAAAAAGACCTTTTGGGCAAAAAAGCGAAAAGGAACAAAAAATAATCAAAAAAGCGGCGACCGGTTATGAAAGCATACGAAGCCTTATGGGAAGAATACGATAAACTTACCGATTCTTCGGCAGATAAAAAAAGAATGAAAACAGTACTCGGCTCTCTTAAAAAAGCTCCGAACAAGACCGGCGTAGACGTTGGCGCGGGAACGGGTATTTCCACAATAGCCATAAAGGAAGCCGGCTACGACGTTTCGGGTACCGACGTTTCGGCAAAAATGCTGAGCGTCGCTTACTTTACTTCGGGCGGAGGAATACCTTTTTACAAACAGAGCGCGGAAGGACTTACGGGATTTAAAAATCTCGGATTCGTAACCGCCGTAAACGACGTGGTCAATTATCTCACTCCCGAAAAGGCGACAAAATTTTTCGGTAAAGCGTACCGCTCGCTTGCAAACGGCGGGGTGCTTGTGTTCGACGTTTCGTCCCCTTATAAGTATGAAAACGTTCTCGATAAAAACGTTTTCTGCGACGCGGGCGAGGACGTGTCGTATATATGGTTCAACACCCTTAGGGACGGCAGAATGATAATGGACCTTACGTTTTTCAAACTTGCGGACGACGGCAGTTACGTAAGGGAAGACGAAAGGCACGTTCAGTACGTCCATCAGAAAGATTTTCTTGAAAACTCGCTCAAAGCGGCGGGGTTCGAAGTCGTTTCGATAAAAGAGATCGAAAACGGAGAAAGGTTTATTTTTACCGCCAAGAAGCCTTAGGGCTTATGTGAAAACAAAATAAAGTTTTATAAAAACAGAAAAGATATATGACGGAACTTAGGTTCCGTTTACATTTGAGAGAAGTCGAAACGGAAGCGTTTCAAAGGAACAGGTTATGGCAAAATCGGTCATGGAGCTTATATTACAGCTCGCGGCAATATTACTTTTATCAAAATTATTCGGACTTTTTATGAGAAAACTCGGTTTGCCCGAAGTAGTGGGCTCCGTTTTTGCAGGGCTTATTTTAGGCAATGCGATATGGGGATTGTTTTTACCGGAAACGAATTTTATTTTCCCGATAAAAGAATCCGACAATCTCGCACTGTTTTCAAAAATAGGCGTGTTGCTCATATTGTTCAAAGCGGGGCTCGAAACGGACGTAAATCAGATAAAAAGTCTCGGAATAAAGGCTCTTTTAGTAGCTATGGGCGGAGTTTTGCTGCCTCTCGGTCTCGGTTTTTTGCTGGGACTTGTAATGCTTCCGGACCAAACCTGGCACACATGGCTTTTTATAGGCACGATAATGACGGCGACTTCCGTCGGAATCACGGTCGAAACGCTAAAATCGCTCGGTAAATATAATACAAAAATCGGTTCGATAATAACTTCCGCGGCGATTATAGACGATGTGCTCGGTATGATTGTTTTGACCGTGGTTATGAGTATCGAAGGAGGCGCGGAAGATCAGAACGCCGTACTAAAGCTTATCAATCCGCACGCGTACCCGATTATAACGATACTGTGGATGTTCGTGTTCTTTATCGTTGCGATAGGCTTCGGGTATCTTCTCGTAAAGCTTTTCAATCACATAAATAAGGTAAAGCCGAACGTTCACAGAGTTCCCATTTACAGCCTTGTAGTATGCTTTTTATACGCTTACGTTGCGGAAGAAGTTTTCGGCGTGGCGGATATAACGGGCGCGTATATCGGCGGCGCGATCTTGTCGCTCTGTCACAACACCGCTATTTATGCCGATAAAAAGCTGGACGTCGGATCTTACACGTTTTTTACGCCGGTATTCTTTGCGTATATCGGCATACAGATTTCGTTTCAGTCGTTCACCGCAAACGTTATAATCATCTCCGTCCTTTTTGTAATCATTGCGATACTCGGTAAGATTGTCGGTTGCGGCGGCGTAGCTCTTCTTACGGGCGAAAACCTTAAAGATTCGACGAGAGTAGGCGTGGGAATGATCGCCCGCGGCGAAGTTGCTCTTGCCGTAACTACGACCGGAATTTCGGCAGGACTCATTGCGAACGAATATATCTCGATGACGGTATTGCTTGTGCTTGTAAGCTCGATACTCGCGCCGATACTCTTAAAAGCTCTTTATAAAGGAGAAGAAGGTCATCCGCCTGTAGCCGAAGCGGAAGGCAATTACGAATAATATAAAAGCGGCGGCAAACGCCGTAGTAAAAAGAACGGTTTCCGGAATAAAAACAGAACACGGTAAAATATGGACAGACTTTTAAAAACGCTCGTATACGACGGGCAGATAGCGTTAACTTTGATCGACTCGACCGACATGGTTAACGAAGCTATAAAAATTCATAAATTATCCCCGCTTTCGGCGGCGGCTCTCGGCAGAACGATGACCGTTTCTACTTTTATGGCGTCGACGTTAAAAAGCGAAGGCGATAAACTTTACGTAACGGTAAAAGGCGACGGCGTGGGCGGCTCGATAGTCGTTTGCGGCAACGCCGAACTCGAAATGAGGGGCTATATCGAAAACCCGAACGCCGAACTCCCGTTAAAGAGCAACGGACATCTCGACGTCGGCGGATGCGTAGGCAAGAACGGCAAGATAACCATAGTAAAAAGCATGGGACTCAAAGAACCTTATTCGGGGACGGCGAATCTCGTTACCGGCGAAATAGCGGAAGATTTTACTTCCTATTACGCGCTTTCGGAGCAAACTCCGACGGCGATCTCGCTCGGGGTAAAAATAGGAACTGACGGAACGTGCACGGCGGCCGGCGGCGTTATAATGCAGGCTCTCCCGGGGGCGACTGACGAATCTCTGTTCATGGCGGAAGACACTATTTTAAGAATGGAAAATCTTTCTTCGATAATAGAAGAAAAGGGACTCGACGGACTTTCGGAATACTTTTTCGGGAAACTCGAATTTACGGAATTTCATCCCGAATATAAATGTCTTTGTTCGAGAGAATATATAGAGGGGCTTCTGATTTCGATGGGTAAGGACGAACTTTACTCGATTATAGCGGAACGCGGCAAGATAGAAGTTAATTGCCAATTCTGTGAAAAGACGTATACGTTTTATAAAGAAGACGTAGACAAAATTTTAGAAGCCGCAGGTCTGATAAAAAAAGACGGAGATAAAGAAACGGACGCAAAATAAGCAACCTGTTTCAACGAAACTATACCGCGCCGCAACATTATACGGCGTAAAAAGCGGCAATGCAAAATAAAAACAACGGAGAAGGAAATGGCGGAAATGCTTAGATTCGGAACCGATTTGTCTTTTTACGAAAGATTGGAGGACAAAAAGGACGCCGAAGATCTGGCGGGCAGAATAGAAGTCTATCAGACCGCGCGAAAAAACATAGGCGACAAGGAAAAGGAAGTGTATCTTCGCCTTGCCGATCTTTATAAATGCGCCGAACTCTTCGATACGTCGGTAAAATATCTTTATAAGTATCTCGACAGAGCTTCGAATAAGGAAGAAACGGTTACCGCGTATACCCTTTTAGGCAACGGATATTATTATCTCGGCAACGACAAGGTTTCAAATTACTATTTCAACAAAGCGTTCGTTCTGGGCGGCGCGCTCGATCCCGATCTCATAGACGACAGCGTGCTGGAATTTTTCACCAAAAACAAAGATAAGGCTGCCGATTATAAAATAGTTTATCCGCCCGAAGACGTGGATTACAACGACCTTTTAGACGAAGCGAAGGACCTTTTTATAGCGGGCAACCTTAAAGAAAGTTTCGCTCTTTACGAACAGGTTCCAGAAAAGTCTCCGTTTTATGCCGAAGCACGTTCCGAAATGGCTGTGGCGGAATTTTTGCACGGCGACGCGGAAAAGGGCATAAATCTCGCGAGAGAAGCTTATCGCGCCGATCCCGAAAACGTTTTTGCGGCGAGCAATCTGTCGAGTATGTTTTATTCCAAGGGCGATTACGTCAACGCGCGCAAGTATTACGACAAGGCGATGGCGATAGAATCGGATAATCTGGAAGACATATTCAAAAAAGCCATGGCTTCGTGCGAAGAAAAGGAACATAAAAAGGCTCTCGAACTTTTAGCGATTTTACTGGACGACAAACCTTACGACACGCATTATACGTTTTTGTCGGGCATGGCGTATCTTAACTTAGGCAATCTAACGGCGGCGAGAGAATATTTCCATGCGGCGTACGCGCTTAAACCGTTCGACGCGGTCTATAAGTATTACGTTAAACTTACGGACGAAAAGATAGAATTGAATCTCGACGGCAAACCTAACGATTATCCGTATTTTACGCAGCTTCCCGAAAAAGAAACGGATAAGCGTGTAAAGCTCATATCCAAGTTAGCAGAAAAGACTCCGCGCGAACTTAACTTAAAACTCAAAGATCCCGAAGTATCGGACGCAATTTTATGGGCGTTTTCGGCAGGAGATTCCGAAGTGCAGAAGACTTCCGTCTATATACTTGCGGCGGCCGGCGGCAAGTATAACAAGGTCATAAAAGATCTGCTTATCGAAGTCGGCGTTTCGGACTATATAAAAAGGATAATTTTAACCGTTCTCGTAATAAACGGAGTCGGCGGCAAGGTCGGACTGGTTATAGGCAATATTTATCAGAAGATTAAAATACCCGCTCTTTCCGAAGAGTTCCCGGACGAATTTTTATACGCTTACGCGGGTTGCGTTTCGGTACTCGCTCCCGTCGGAATCGACGACTTTTCGAAACTCGTAAAGGCGGCTTCAAATGTGTACGAAGCGGTAAAAACAAGTAAAGAACGCGTCGACGGAGCTATGCTTTCCGCTCTTATGTGCTGTAAGTCGGGTTACCCGATAGTGTCGGGAACTAACGAAACGGCAAAACTTTTCAGAGTGAAAAAAGATCGGCTCGAAAAGTTTCTCTGCGAATTTTTTAACGGCGATAATAAGAGCGGCTTTTCAGAACCCGGAACGACGGATAAACAAGACAAAAATTCATAGATGAAATTTATAAAAAGGTTATAACATGATAAAAATAATAGATACCGACGCGTATTTCGCAAAATTCGCGCCCGAATATATCAAAACCCACATGAAGGGTTTATCTCCTAAACAGATTGAAGAAAGAATAGACGAATTGTACAAAGCCTTCGGGGAAGAAAAGCTTGAAGAATTCGGCGGCAAAAGCATAAAGGACTACTATATGTCCTTCAATGCGGACGAACTCGTAAACGCTCTTAAAGAGCATCTTAAAAAGGACGTTGAACCGTCTTCGTACCTTTGCGAAGCGATAGCGGCAAAACAGGGCGGAGAAGAAGAGCTTGTAAAAATGCTTTCGGACGGCGACGACGAAGCCGTTCTGTACGCCATGAATTTATTAAACGATAAAAATTATACGGGAGCTCTGAATACGTACCTTAATTTTATTTTATCGGACTATACGGAAGCCGTTACCGAACTCGCTACCGAAATTTTATCCAAAAACGCCGACAAAGTTTCAGCCGCTGTTCTGGAAGCGTTGCCCGAAGCGCCGGAAGATAAAAAACCCAATCTTGCCGAGATTTTATCATTTGCTGAAAACGCCGATAAAATTTACGAAGCCTTGGTTGCGGAATTTTTATCTCATCCGGGAGAAATTCCTTTTTATTCCAATCTTTTATCCCGCTACGGCGACGACAGAGCGATAGAAGTCTTAACCGAAAAAATCGAAAGTCCGAAAATAAATTACGGCGATTTTCAGGAACTCAGATGCGCTATCGAAGCTCTGGGCGGCGAGTATAACAAAAAGAGAGACTTTACTTCCGATAAAGTTTATCAGGCGGTTCAGAAGGAAAAGGAAGAGCGAGCAAAACGTTTCGAATAATTTTGATAGCGCGAATATTATTTTACTTTTCGGCAATAATGTTGTCGGGAGACGATTTTATGAAAAAGAAAAGTAAAAACAAACCTAAAAAATTATCCGAAAAAGATTACGAAAATTATATAATGCAGCTTAAAGACGAACGTCCGACAAAGTGTATAGTCGGCGGCAAAACCACTCTTCAGAATGAACCCGACGACGGTTAAAACGATTCTTAAAGCAATTTTGCCGTAAAAAATAGCAGTAATCTTAAAAGGCCGTTTTGAATAACGGTCTTTTTTATGCGTTTTGTTTCTTATATATGTATAGCCGATTTTAATTCGGCTTTGACAAATAAGGCACGCTATGATAGAATATAAATAAGAAACAAAAAGGCGTAAAATAAATAATGAACGAAGTAATCGAAATTAAGAACCTGTATAAAAAATTCGGCGATCTCGTTGCGGTGAATAACCTTGGCTTCAAGGTGAAGCGCGGCGAACTTTTCGCATTTTTGGGAGTGAACGGCGCGGGCAAATCGACCACTATAAACATTATGTGCGGTCAGCTTAAAAAGGACGGCGGCTCGGTAAAAATATGCGGAACCGATCTCGACGAAAACGAAATCGCCGTTAAAAAAAGTCTCGGCGTAGTGTTCCAGAATTCCGTTCTCGACAAAGACCTTACGGTTAAAGACAATCTCGAATCGCGCGCCGCGCTTTACGGAATATTCGGAGAAAAGTTCAAAAAACGACTCGATGAGCTTTCTGCTCTTCTCGATTTTAAGGACCTTTTACCGAGAACGCTCGGCAAACTTTCGGGCGGACAGAGAAGAAGAATAGACGTTGCCCGCGCGCTTTTGCATAAGCCCGAAATTTTGATTCTCGACGAACCGACGACCGGGCTCGATCCTAAGACACGCAGCCTTTTATGGCAGGTTATCGAAAATTTGCGTAAAACCGAAAACATGACGGTGTTTTTAACCACGCATTATATGGAAGAAGCCGCCGACGCCGATTACGTAGTTATACTCGATAAGGGCAGCATCGTTGCCGAAGGCACTCCTATAGATCTCAAAAACAAGTATACGGGCGACTATATAACGCTTTATAATACGGATGAAGCCGCCGTGAAAAAACTCGGTAAACCTTACGAAAGTATCGCCGGCGCATACAGGATTTCGGTCAAAGATACCGAAGAAGCGACTTCTCTGATAATAAAGTATCCCGAAGTTTTTATGGATTACGAAATAATAAAAGGCAAAATGGACGACGTATTTTTGGCGGTAACGGGCAAAAAGCTCGCCGCGGCGTCCGATACGGAGAATAATAAATGAAAACTTTACTTAACCTTTCCAAACGCAATATAAAAATGTATTTTAAGGATAAGGGAATGTTTTTCAGTTCGCTTATCACGCCGATTATTCTTCTTGTTCTGTACGTTACCTTTCTGAAGAACGTCTACGACGATGCTTTCCGTTCTTCGCTCGAAAAGGCTGGGGCGGCGGGTATGGTCCCGGAGTCCGTGATAAACGCCGCCGTCGGCGGTCAGCTCGTATCGTCGCTTCTTGCGGTGAGCTGCGTTACGGTGGCTTTCTGCTCGAATCTTCTGATGATAAGGGATAAGACGAGCGGCGCGCTTAAAGATCTGACGATCGCTCCGATAAAACCGAGAACTTTAAGCGTAAGCTATTTTTTGTCCACTCTCGCGTCCACGCTTATAATAAGCGTTTCGGCAATGGCGGTATGTCTCGTGTATCTCGCCATAGTCGGCTGGCATATGAACTTTTCGGACGTTCTTACGCTTCTTCTTAACGTTATTTTGCTTACGGCTTTCGGAACGGCTCTCTCGTCGTGCGTAAACTTCTTTCTGACGACCGACGGGCAGGCTTCCGCAGTCGGGACGATAGTGAGCGCGGGGTATGGCTTTATATGCGGCGCGTATATGCCGATAGCGAGCTTCGGTAAGGGACTGCAGAACATGCTTGCATTCTTTCCCGGAACTTACGGCACGAGCCTTTTAAGAAAAAGCGTTCTTCGCGGAGCGTTTGAACAAATGAGTAAATTAGGCTTTCCGTCCGAAGCCATTGCCGGAATAAAAGACGGAATAGACTGTAATATTTACTTTTTCGGGCATAACGTTTCTACCGGGGTAATGTACGTTATTTTAATCGCCTCGATAATTCTGCTTGTCGGAATTTACGTTTTAATGAACGTTTTATCCGCTAAAAAAAGACAAAAATAAAAAGTATTAAAAGATATAAAAAGTTCCGCTGCGGCTGTATGTCCGATGCGGAGCTTTTTATATGGCAAGCATTTTATATATTGACGTTTTGGCGGCGGAAGCTTCGTGACTACTACTCACGTAATAATGACATGGCTCGGACTATAATAAAAACAAAAAAAGACGAAGAACAACTCTTCGTCTTTTTTAATGCGTTTTATAGTAAACGATTTATAAAGTTTTAACAAGTCTGTATTATAAAGAATTTTCTTTTCTTACGGCGGTGAGCTTTTCGCCGTCGACTATGAGTCTGCAGATTCTCGCGGTGCGCTTATCTTCGCCGTTTTCTTCAATAACGCCTTTGTCTCTTCCGTGGTATACAACGTAATATTCGCCGTTATATTTTATAACGCTGTTGTGTCCGGTGCCTTCTTCAAACTCGTTTTTGGCAATAAGCGGAGCGTAAATGTTGTCGGCGGGATATTTTTTGAATTTGACTTTGGTAAGGTCGGTTTCGTTCGTCTTTGCGACGGCGTAACCTAAATAGTAATATTTACTCTGATAACAGTTACCGGAGTATATTACGTACTGATAATCGCCTTCCTTAAAATAGAACGCACCCTCGAGCGTGTGCCAGTCTTTGCCGTCGCCGAAGCGGTTTTTCATAAAAATTTCTTCATCGAGCGTAGGCTTTACGACGGGTACGGGGTGACCGGAAACGTGTTCGGGATCGGTCATTTTGTCGACGCATATATAAGTTCCTATTCTTTCGCCTTCGTAGTCGTTGGTCGAATAAAAAATGTAAAGTCCCGATTCGTTTTCGACAACGTGCGAGTCGATGGAGAAGGGCTTGATAAGCGGCTTCGCGTTTACAAAAGGTCCTTCGGGCGAGTCGGACGAGGCGACGTACATGGTTTGCATGTGGGCGTCTTCTTCCGGTTCGTTCATGCAGGAAACGTACATATAATATTTGCCGTGAGTTTTTATTACCGACGGCGCCCAGAACTGCTTTTTGCCTTCGGGTTTGAAAACTTTGCCTAAGTCTTTGTATTCGCCCGTGAGCAAGTCCGATTCATAAGCCTGCACGCCGTGTCCCGATGTGCAGTAAATGTAAAATTTGCCGTCCGCTTCTAAAATAAACGGATCGGGCTGGAATGTTTGTTTTACTTTGGTTTCGTTAATAAGTTTCATAGTAAAATCTCCGTATAAAAATCTCTTTGGTTAATAAAACCCGCTTTTTATGCGCTTTTACGCATCGGGTTGCCGTAAAGCCTGTATTCAAGCGGTTTTATAGCGTCGTCCGCCATAAAACAGTTTAAAATATTTTTTCGCCGTTGTCAATAGCAGGTTAAAAATAAACGGCATGAAATATGTTTTTTGTTTTTTTATTGCATGGAATAATTATTAAAAGATGTTGATAAGTAACGTTTTACGGCGGAATGTATAAAAAACGTGATTATTTAACAAAAAATTTGCGGTTACCTATTGAAAACGCCTGAAAAATATACTAAAATAATATTAAAGGCAATACTACAAAAACGCAAACGTTAATATAATGCAACGGGAGAAAAAAATTGAGTTACATAATAGCCATTGACGAAGGCACCACTTCTACGAGGGCGATGCTTTACGATACCGGAAAAAAAGCGTTCGTCGATCACGAGTCGAGAAAGCTCCACCAGTTTTATCCTAAAGCCGGCTGGGTTGAAGAAGACGCTTCGGAAATATACGCAAACACAGTAGCGGCTCTTCTTGATCTTTCGGGAAGGGTTGATGTAAAAGACGTTTTGTCCATAGCGATAACGAACCAGCGCGAAACGGTTATAATGTGGGACAAAGCGACCGGCAGACCTGTTTACAACGCCATCGTATGGCAGTGCCGCAGAACGGCGGATTACTGTAAGGAGATCCCGGCGGACTTTATTGAGAAGATAAGGGATAAAACGGGGCTCGTAGTTGACGCATACTTTTCGGCAACCAAAATAAAGTGGCTTTTAAATAACGTACCCGAAGCGAAAGAACTTATGGAAAACGGTAGGCTTTGCGCCGGCACGGTGGACAGCTATCTTATTTTTAAGCTCACGGGCGAATTTGCCACCGATTATACGAACGCTTCGAGAACGATGCTGTTCAATATAAAAACTCTTTGTTGGGATAAGGAACTTTTAGAGTACTTCGGTATTCCCGAAAGTATTCTTCCGACGGTAAAAAGTTCCACCGATATTTACGGTTATACCGAAATTCTGGGGAAGAAAATCCCGGTTGCGGGCGTTGCCGGCGATCAGCAGGCGTCGCTTTTCGGACAGAATTGTACAAGCCCGGGCGAAGCGAAAATAACTTACGGCACCGGTATGTTTTTACTGTTTAATACAGGCGATACGGTGTGCAAGTCGAAAACGAAGATGATCACAACCATAGGCTATTCTGTTAAAGATAAAATCGTTTACGCTCTGGAAGGCAGTGTATTCAACGCCGGCAGCGCAATAAAGTGGGCGAGGGACAATCTGAAACTCTTCGACCGTTCCGCCGATACCGAAAGAATGTCTCTCTCCGTACCGGACAACGGCGGCGTGTACGTTATCCCGGCGTTTTCGGGACTTGGCGCGCCGTACTGGAAAGCCGACGCCACCGGCATCATTACGGGAATAACCGGCGGAACCAATTCTAATCACATAGTCCGCGCAATACTCGAGAGTATGGCTTACGCGGCGAAGGATTTATGTAAAAACATGGAAGCCGACAGCGGTTACGATTTAGCCGTGATAAGAGCGGACGGCGGAGCTTCCGCAAACGACTTTCTGATGCAGTTTCAGGCGGACGTTCTGAACGTAGCCATCGACAGACCGCTTGAGAGAGAAAGCACCGCGCTCGGAGCGGTATACCTGTCGGCGATAGCGATAAAAGCAATGAGCGAAGAAGAAGCAGATTCTTTGAGAAGGACAGAAAAACTTTTTGTTCCGTCAGGGGACAGAGAAAAATTCGAAAATTATTATAAAGGCTATCTTAAAGCCATAGAGAGGTGTTTATTATGAAAACCGTAGAATTTACCGCAAAAGACGGCAAAAAATTATCCGTAAAAGTCTGGGAAGCCGAGAACCCGAAAATGCTTCTTCAAATTTCTCACGGAATGGTTGAACACGCGGGACGTTACGACGCTTTTGCGAGATACCTTTCGGAAAACGGAATAACCGTTTTTGCCGACGATCACCGCGCTCACGGCGATACTGCCGAAGTATTAGGATATGACGACGGCGATATTTTCGCTTCGACTTTATCAGATCTTCACGAACTGACTCTTTATTTTAAGGAACAGTATAAACTCCCGGTAGTTCTTTTCGGACACAGTTACGGATCCTTCCTTTCGCAGGCGTATCTCGAAAATTATTCCGCCGATATAGAAGGGATTATTATAGGCGGCTCGTGCTATATGAAAAACGCGTCGGTACCCGCCGGCAAGTTTATAGCGAATATAGGTTATGTTTTCAAGGGTAAAACCAAACCTGCGAAAATGCTCGAAAGTGCAACCTTCAAAAGCTACGAAAAGAAGCTCGGCGGTTCGTTTATATCGTCTATTCCGGAAGAAGTGGAGCGTTACGAACGCGACGAAAAATGCAATTTTACATGTTCTTACGCATTTTATAAATACTTTTTCAAGGGATTGTCAAAGCTTTACGATAAAAAGAAGCTTGAAAGCGTAAATATTCCCGTTCTGCTCATTTCCGGCGAAAACGATCCGGTCGGAAATTACGGCAAAGGGGTAAGACGTCTCGAAGAATGTTATGTCGAAAACGGCATAAGCGTTACGACGGTTTTGTATAAAGGCGTAAGACACGAATATCTTAACGACACTTCGAGAAGCGCGGCTTACGAAGAAATATTAAAATTCGCTTTAGGCACTCTCGAAACAAAGAAAGAAGATTAAAAAACGATAAATAAAAATAATAAAAACAGCCGTTACGCAACGGCTGTTTTTATGTTAAACGGGTTTAATAACAGGTTTAATATTCGATTTTAGGTTTATTTTTGTCGGTTTTATATTAAATAAGATACGGAATAGGAATATCTGATACTATATAATGCGGACAGTATAATATAAAATTACATACGTTGTATAATGGCGTTTATTTTTAAGTGTATTTTACGGTTAATTATCCGGTTCGTTATTTACGATTTTTTTTGCGTAAATCGTGGCCTTTTGGGGGATATAGCTATCCTTGAACGCTTCAAGGCGTTCGAGCCATACCCATTCAATGTCGTCATATCCTTTTACGTTGCGGATTATCGTTCCGCAAAAACAGACTTTCGGCAATTCCACGCCGTCCGCCTTTTCCCATTCGCCGTTAGCTATATCGACGAGCGACGCTTCTCTTAAAATTTTATCGCTTTTTGCGTTTCTGTAACCGAGCGTTTCGAGTTCGTTGTAAATCTTCCACATATTGCGGGTTTCAAGTATTTTTTGTAATGTTTCTTTATTCATTGCCGTTTTTCCTTGTATTTCTTTATAGTCTACATAAAAAGCAGCAACAAAAAAGCCCATCGTACGACGGGCTTAAAATCGAAAAAACATAACCCATCGTTCAAGCTTTGCCACCTTGCAAACGCAGGTTGGCGTATGGTCGACGGGCTTGTCCCTCGCATACTCTTTATGGTTAGATTTATTTTACGATATAATTTTTATTTTGTCAAGCGTTTTTGTTAAAGTCGTCAAAAATGCCGGTTTCGTCGTTATCGACGATCCGAGCTGCTCTGATTTTTACCGAAAAAAACTGCGATTCTGTAAAGGATGAAAAATAAATATAAAACGAATGTTTAAAATAGGCAAATTGTAGAAAATTATGATATAATATAAAGAAATATTATCGAAAATATGAACGATTATTATTAAAACTTTATTATAAAGCTTAAAATAAAAAGGAATAAAAAATGAAGATTGTAATTTGCGGTTGCGGAAAAATCGGCAAAACGGTGCTTTCGTATCTCGTAAAAGAAGAACACGACGTCGTGGCGATAGACAGTAATCCGTCGGTCGTCGAACACGTAAGCAACTCCTTCGATGTCAGGGCAATTCTGGCTAACGGGACGGAGTACGGCGTTCTTAAAGAAGCCGACGTAGACAAGGCGGACTTGTTTATCGCGACTACCGACTCGGACGAAGTAAACATGCTTGTGTGTTATCTCGCGAAAAAAATGGGCGCCGATCATACCGTCGCGAGAATAAGAGATTTAGGCCATAACGAAGACAATCTCGCATTTTTAAGAAGAGAACTCGGCATAGACCTTATAGTCAATCCCGAAAAGGCCGTTGCCGAAGCGATATTCAATATATTAAAACTTCCTACGGCAAGTAAAGTCGAAACCTTTTCTTCGAGACAGATAGAACTTGTCGAGTGCTACGTCAAAAAAAGTTCAAAATATATAGACAAGCCTTTGTTCGAAGTACGTAAAAGCGTAGGCGAAAAGTTCCTTGTAGCCGTTTTAAAGCGCGGCGACGAAGTTATAATTCCGAATGGTAATTTCGTACTTAAAGAAGGCGATAAGATAGGTATAGTCGCTCTTTCACGCTCGGTAAACAAAGCCTTCGATATTGTTGGGGAACAGTCTAAACCGCTCAAAAACGTTATGATTATGGGCGGCGGAAGAATTTCGTGCTATCTTGCCGAAATGCTTTTATCAGCACGTAACGGCGTAAAAATGATAGAAAAAGCCCCCGAAGTCTGCGATAAGATTTTAGAAAATCTGCCGGAATCTTTACATCTTATAAAGGGCGACGGCATGGATCAGACGCTTTTGTCGGAAGAAGGTATTTCTTCGACGGACGCATTTGTCGCGCTTACAGGGAGAGACGAAGACAACATCCTTATATCGTTTTACGCAAGATCCAAAAACGTACCAAAAGTCGTAGCAAAAGTAAACGATGACGGTCTCGCTTCGATATCGGAAAAGTTGGGACTCGAATCTTCGCTGTCGACTAAAAACATAACCGCCGACATCGTGGTGAAGTATGCGAGAGCGCTCGAAAAGTCCAAGGGCAGTCATATCGAAACGTTGTATTCCGTTATGGGCGGCAGAGCGGAAGTTCTCGAATTCAGAGTTCTTGAAGGTTTCAAAGAGACAGGTATCCCCGTAAAAGACCTTAAAATAACAAAAGGAGTTCTTATCGCCGGCATAATAAGGGGCAGAACAGCACTTATTCCGAGTGGAAACGACGTTATATTCCCCGAAGATAAAGTGGTAATAATAACCTCCGAAAAGGGTTTCAATTCGCTTTCGGATATATTCAAATAAAATTTTAATTAACAATAAAAACACAAAGAAATAAAATTTCAAAGGATAGAGGAGCGTAAGTCAACGCTTCGGCTTGAATAATGAATTTTAAGATAATTTTAAAAACAATAGGAAAAGTTCTTGTAATAGAAGCGGTGCTTCTGCTTATTCCGTTTATCGTTTCGCTCGTTTACGGCGAAGATTTGCGGCACGTGCTCGCTTCGGTCACGGTTGCGGCAGTGCTTGCCGTCTGCGGAATATTGCTGGACAGATTCTTAAATCCCGAAACTAACGACTTCTTCGCCAAAGACGGGCTTATAACCGTTTCTCTCAGCTGGATAGCGTTATCAGCTTTCGGCGCGCTGCCTTTAGTTATAAGCGGAGACATACCGGATTATATCGACGCACTGTTCGAAACGGTCAGCGGTTTTACGACTACGGGCGCTTCGATAGTTGACAACGTGGAATATTTATCGAAAAGCATGATAATGTGGCGGAGCTTAACCCACTTTATCGGCGGTATGGGCGTTCTCGTGTTCCTTGCGGCGTTCACGTCGAAATATTCCGACCATGCGATGCACATTTTCCGTGCGGAAATGCCCGGACCTAAAGTCGATAAAATAATGCCTAAAGCGAAGCAGACAGCATCGGTTTTGTACCTTATTTATCTGGGACTTACGGTAATTCTCGTAATAATGCTTCTTTGCGGAGGCATGCCGTTTTACGACAGTCTCGTACACGCATTCGGCACAGCAGGAACGGGCGGTTTTTCTATGAAGACCGACGGTCTCGCCTCTTACAGCAAGTATTGCCAGTGGGTAATAACGATATTTATGCTGCTTTACGGCGTAAACTTCAACGTGTACTTTCTGATGCTTATGCGTAAGTTCAGACCGGTATTAAAAAGTCTCGAACTCTGGACGTATTTAGGCGTATTTGTCGTTTCGTCCGCGATAATAGCTTTTAATATTTACTCTATGTACGGCAGCGTCGAAGAATCCGTAAGACTCGCGTCGTTTCAGGTTTCGTCCATATACACCACGACGGGGTACTCGACGGCAAACTTCGACAAATGGCCGATTTTATCCAAAAATGTTTTGCTTGCGCTCACTTTTATAGGCGGATGCGCCGGTTCGACCGCGGGCGGCTTAAAAATTTCGAGAGTCATAATTTTAGTGAAAAAGTCGGCTAACGACGTTAAAAAAGCGTTGCATCCGAGAACGGCTACTTCTATAAAGTTCGAAGGCAAAACTCTCTCGGACGAAACGGTTTCGGGCGTTACGTCATACCTTTTACTGTACGTTTTATGCTTCTTTGTTATCTACTTTTTATTGTCGTTCGACGAGGCGGTCGCCGGCGCTACGGCGTTTGAAACGAACTTTTCTGCGGCGACGGCGTGCTTCAACAATATAGGACCGGGATTTGCGCAGGTAGGTCCCGCGGCGAGCTTTTCGTTCTATTCGCCGTTTTCGAAAATAGTGCTTACCTTCGCCATGCTTTTAGGGAGGCTCGAACTTTATCCCTTGATAGTAACGTTTTCTCCGTCCACCTGGATAAGAAAGTAATATGGATATGAAAAAAAATTTACCGTCCGCTACCGTTAAAATAGTTACGGTAAAGGCGGAAGAAACGGAAAAAACATATAAAACTTTCCCAGAAAATATACAAAGTCATCTCGCCTGTTCTCTCGGTAAGGAGAGCCTTCCGGAAAGAGTCGCCGCATGGGAAGCGGCGGGGAAGATTCTAAAAATATACGGCGGCGATTTGTCAGAAGTAAAATTCGACTGCGGTAAGCCTTACATGGTACCTGTATCGCCGAGTATAAGCCATTCCGGCGGACTTGCGGCGGCTGCGGTAAGCAAAAAAAATATTGGAATAGATATACAAATCGAACGTGATTGCGATTATAAAAAGTTGGCGGAACGAATGAACTTTTCAAACGTAAGTACGCTTCGCGGATTTTTTACCGAATGGGTGAAGTACGAATCCGCTTATAAAATCGGTTCGGATAAAAAAGATCCGAAGTTTATCATAAAAAAATTCGTTTTGGACAATAAAACGTTTTATCTTTCGATCGCCGGAGATTTTAAAGAAGAAGAGATAAATATCGTTTTTCCGCAAGGAACGGAAATAATCGGATAAAAGTATTAAAATTAAAAATGCAAAACAAAAGACGCTTTTACGGCGTCTTTTTATAATGACTTAATTTACTTAATTTTTGTTTTCGTATGTTTTTCGGATTTTTTATTCTTTTCGGGATGAGAATTTTTATATTCTTCGATTATTTCTTTATATTTTTCAAGGACTTCTTCCGAAACCGTCCGCCAGCTTCTGTAAACTGTTTTCGAAGCGTTTTCGCCGACTTCTTTAAGATGCTTTTCGTCGGAGATTATCTCGTTTATTCTTTTAGCGTAAGCTTCGGAGGATTCTTCCGATAAAAATCCGTTAACGTCGTCGGTTATATATTCCGCAGTGCATGAACCCTTTATTAAAAGGACGGGAAGTTTATGTGCCGCAGCTTCGATCGGAACAAGCGAACTCGTATCGAAGGTCGATGGGAACAGAAACAGATCCGCTCTTAAATAGTAGCCCTGAATAACTTTTCTGTCGGAGATCGATCCGGTGAAAATAAAGCGGTCTTCGAGGTCGTTTTCTTTAACGACTTCTTTGAATTTATCGAGATCGAACCCTCCGCCTACGATAATCGTTTTAAAGTCCAGTCCCTGTTTTTTGAGTATCGAAAGAGACTTTGCCATCAGTTCGAGATTTTTATACATGGCGATGCGGCCTATGTAGATAAAAACGTTTTTCTGTCTGTAAAGGTTGTGCGTTTTATTCACGTTTTCGACAAGTTCTCCGGCATTGTCGGGGTAGGATAGGTCTGTGCCGTTTCTTACGACGACAACTTTGCCTTTATATCCGTAATCCCTTAAAACCTGTACCGAAGAATCGCTTACCGTCCATACGCTGTCCGCTTTTTTGTAGACTTGCATTATGTATTTTACCATAAGTCTGCATATAAACGGAATATGCACCGATCTCATAAAATCGTCGTAGTATTTTGTGTGAAGAGTCGCTACGACGGGTATTTTATGTTTTTTGCCTTGTCTTAAAGCAAGTCTGCCGATGGTGAAAGGAGAATGAACGTGAAGAATATCGAAATTTTCGTTGTCCATTTTTTTGACTATTTCCGCGTCGAAAAGGGGAGTGGCGTAGCGGTAGCCTTCGGGAGCCCAGATCGAATTGGTGCGCATTACTTCAAACGAAAATTCGTCTTTATATTTTCTCTTTTTCGGGAATTTTGGAACGACTACCTTGCAGTGAGCCAGTTCGTTCAGGTTTTCCGCATAATTTTTTACCACGTTCGTGGGACCGTCTATGCTCGGGTAAAAGGTATCGAGCATTTCTGCTATTTTAAGATTATCCTTTTCCATAATAACCTCTGTTTATTGTGTAGTGTTCCGGTACGGTTTCGACGTAACCGTGTGCTTTGAATATATGCCGTATGTATCGCCGGAAGCGTACCGCGGATTATAAGTCTTTCACGAGTTCCGCAGCCATAGCGGCCGCCTTATCCATGTTTACGTATTTATACAGGGCAAGCCTTCCGGTAAGATAAAGATTGGGTATTTTATCAGCCCTTTCTTTGTATAAAAGATAATTGTCTTCGGCGGCTTTCACGGGAACGGGGTAGTAAGGCACGTCGTTATCTTCGCAAGGCTTCGGGTATTCTTTTATTATGACGGTAATATCTTTCGGAGCGGCTTTTTGCTCCATAGTGAATTTTTTGAATTCCGAAATTCTCGTATAGTCTTCGGACGTGTTGTAGTTTACTACGGGTGCCGGCTGATAAGAATCTGTTTTATAAGTTTCGTACTTAAAGTCGAGACTCCTGAAATCGAGCTTGCCGAGTTCGAAATTAAAAAGTTCGTCGAGTCGGCCGGTATAGATAACGGGGGAAGAATAAAGCTTACCGTCGAGGTAAAGTTTGCCGTCCGAAACCTTTATATGGTTAAGCGCATCGGTTCCTGTTTTTACCATGATGTTTTTATGCGACAGCATGTTTTTTATCATCGCCGCGAAACCGCTCTTCGGCTGGAACTGATATTCGTCGGAAAAGTATCCGTCTTTATACGAAATCGAAACAGGAACTCTTGCCGTAACGAATCCGCCCAATTCTTCGGGTTTGAATCCCCACTGCTTCAGGGTGTATTTATAAAAAACGTTGTCGTAAACGTATTTTGCAAGTTCTCTTACAGCGGGATTTTTATGATCTTTAAGAGAAAGAACGGGAACTTTTTTCTCTGCTCCGACTTCGGATAACAAAACGTTTTCGATTTCGTCCGCTTTTGTTTTATTAAAAAGCTCGTGAAGAGAAGTAAGGTTAAAAGGTATCGGGACGAGTTTCCCGTTTATGTTGCCTTTTACTTTGTGGTTATACTGGAACCAATCGGTAAAGCGCGATAAAAAGTCAAATACGCTTTTATCCGAAGTATGAAAAATATGCGGTCCGTACTTTTGTATAAGTATGCCGTTTTCGTCGACGTAGTCGTAAGCGTTTCCGCTTAAAGTATCCCTTTTTTCGTAAACGGTAACGTTGTAACCGTTTTCGGCAAGAATTCTCGCCGCAACGGAACCCGAAAGTCCTGCGCCGACGACTACGGCTGTTTTTTTGTTTTTTGATCTTTCTATATTCTGCATATCATTTTCCCGTAAAAGGTTGTAAAAGTTTGTTTTTTAATCTTAAACCAAAAAATAAAAAAAGTCAAACTCAAGTTCGTCAATTAAAAAATAAAGGTAAACGAGTAAATATCGCATTATAAAAATAATCCGGTGTTCTGCGATATTCCAAGCGGTTGCGTTATTATAAAAAAGGTATCAGCGATAATCTGATTTTTAAAGTTCGTGTTCCGGAATCCGGATAAAAATGCTTCTGCGTCCTACACGTCCTACATGTGATAAAAACATAAGCGATATTTTCTTAAAGCATAACCGGTCATAATATATCGGCTAAGCCTTGACACAATTGAAAAAAAGTGGTAAAATATACTAAAAGTCGCAACGAATGCGTTTTATTTACGCTATTCCGGGGCAAAACAGAAATAAAAGGAGGTAAAAAGAGTAATGAGATGTTTCAGCAATGCCGAGAAAGAGTCGATGGTTTCGGTTCTTAAACCGATTTGCTATATAGCCGTTATTGCTTTTTATTTTACCTTATTCTGTTCGAGAGCGTTTAAAACCGGTCTTTCGGATTTTATAAATTTTCTCGACGTGACCGGGCTTGTTCCTTTTTCATCCGGTAAAAAAGATCTTAATCTGAACAAAATATCGGCGGTTAATGCCGAAATTTTCGTTTTTCTTTCTCTCTCGCTTGCATTGTCTTTGATTCTATATTTTATAGTTGAAATGTTTGCGGGAAAAGAATTCAGACTTTTTACCGGCAAAACTTTTGCTTATATGGACGGAAGCGAAGATTCTTCTTTGCGCCTTTCCCGTGCGGGATTTTCTTTTTCCGCGAATGTACCCGTTTTATCCGGCGGATATACCGGTATAATAAAATCGAATAATTAGGCTTTCAGCCGTTTGGCGTATTATGTTTTTTCGGCATAAGACCGTTTATAGTGGGTATTATGCATATAAAAAATAATAAAAATACGTCAAAAATCGGTTTCCGACAATACATTTATTCGGAGACCTTTTTTATTTTAAATTTATGTTACAAACGATATTAAAATGATAACAAAACGACGGTCTTGATTTCTTGACCTAGGGATCGTTTTTGGAGAAAACAATGTTTTTATATCTTACGGCGGCGCTGAGTGCGGGACTTACGTTTTCGGGCGCGCTGCTCATAAAAAAGAAGCGTGGCGATAAATCGAAGCTCGCGAGAAATATTTTTACGGGACTTATAGCGATAGTGTTCTTCGCATGGTTTATAATGACGGGCGAACCGCTTCTCGAAAAGGTTATAAAGTTAAAAGTATATAATCCTTATGAAAGTTCCGTTATGTGCTTTTTCGTTGCGATAAGCGTTTGGCTGTTCTTTCTGGCTCACGTTTCGGTGCTCGTTTCGGGGTTATTCGAATTCAAGCTTCCCGAAAACTTATTGAAAACCGCCGGACTCGTCGGAACGGTTTTGTCGTTCGTCCTTATAAAATACACGGCGTACAACTTTACCAAAACTTACGATTTCGAATACAAGGGCGCGTTATACGCGATAAACGTAGGCATGGTTCTGGGGTATACGGCGTTTCTGATATTCAAAGACGGATACAAAATGAATAAAGAAGAGCTTAAATCTCTTTTGATATTCCTTCCGCTCGCGATATTGTGGTCGATGCCGCCTTATATAATAAAGAATCTTTTCGGACTGATAAACGTTCCGAACAAAGACTTCGGCGCGGCTCACAGATTCTTTTTGTACTTTACGTTTTTATCGCTCGTATGGATATACTGCGTTCTTAAAGACAAAAAGGGCGAATACTCGCGCATGGTTCTTTTATGGATAAGTATCGCCGCCCTCATATCGTATACGCGTAACTACTATATAACGATATTCATAACGCCGACGAAATGGCCGTTGCACCTTTGCAACACGGCGATGTTCTTAACGCCGATATGTCTTTTGTTCAGAACGAAAAAATTATATTACTTTACGCTGTTCATTAACGTAATAGGCGCGCTTTTTGCGATGCTGATGCCGAACTACAACGATATAGCGGCCACTACGCCGCATGTGATTGTCTTCTGGATAAACCACGTTCAGGCGTTTATAATGCCGCTGCTTCTCGTTCTCTTAGACGTGTACGAAAGACCTAAGTTAAAGCACTTCTTATATTCGATGATACCGTTTGCGGTATATTTTATAGGGGTGCTGTTCATAAACGCCTGGTTCACCAATTATGACGCAGACGTAGACTTCTTTTTCCTGAACAGCGACTTTATAGTAGACAAGCTCGGTAAATGGGCGGAAGATACGAGAAACCTCGTCGTGTCGTTCAATATAAAAGATCTGACCTTTACGTTCTACCCGGTATATCAGGCTTTGTTCTATCTGGTGTATGTTGCCTTCGGGCTCGGAATGTGGTTCGTGTACGTGGGTATGTTCTCGGCGCAGGATTTTTATACGGACGTAAGGTTAAAAAACAGAAAGATAAAGCAGGATGAACTTATTCTTGCTTCAAAATACGGTAAAAAGGACGTAAACGATTGTATGAATACTGAATCTGTAGGAAAACTTAAAGTAAGCGGGTTTTCTAAAAAATACGGTAAAAACGCGATATTCGCGGTGGAAGATCTTAACTTCGAAGTAAACAGCGGCGAAATACTCGGCTTTTTGGGACCGAACGGCGCGGGCAAATCTACCACGATAAAATGTATAGTAGGTATTCAGCCGCCGACGAAGGGCGAAATCGAAATAAACGGTTACGATATAGTCCGTCAGCCGGTTATGGCTAAAAAACAGCTCGGCTTCGTACCGGACCATTACGCTCTGTACGAAAATCTTACAGGAAGAGAATACCTTAACTATATCGCAGACCTTTACGAAGTAAGTAAAGAAGACCGCGACGCAAAAATGGCGGAACTTCTGAAAACGCTTAATATGGAAAAGGCGATAGACAACCAGATGCACACATACTCTCACGGGATGAAGCAGAAGATGACCATAATGGCTTCGATAATTCATAATCCCAAGCTCTGGATACTCGACGAACCTCTTACCGGTCTCGATCCGATCTCTATATTCCAGGTAAAGGAATGTATGAAGGATCACGCCGCAAAAGGCAATATAGTATTCTTTTCGAGCCATATTATAGATATAATCGAAAAGATCTGTACGAGAATAATAATCATAAACAATCATCACGTTGCGGCCAACATAACGCTTAAGGAACTTGCCGAAAACGGAATAGGTCTCGAAGAATTCTACTTAAAGACCATCGGACAGGAAATCGTCGGGGACGAAGTAAAAGCGGTATCTTCGGACAAAATATCGGACGGCGGTAAAACGGCAGACGAAGAAGCCGATGTAAAAACGGAAAAGGACGGCGAAGACAAGTAATGAAAAACTTCTTCCGCCGGGCAGGCTCCGGCATAACGAACTTCTTCCGGAAAATCGGGAGAGGAATAAGCGGCTTTTTTAAGGGAATAAACGCGGACAAACTCGCCGTTCTCGTAAAAATGCAGCTTAAAGAAAAATGGAACCTTACGGTTTTGAAAAATAAGAAGAAGCTTTTTATAAAAACTCTTCTTCTTATTACCCAAATCGTTGCGGTTGCCGGCGTTGCTTACGCAATGTTTTACTTCTGTAAGCTCATAAACCTGTTCTCCGCGCTGAATCACGTACCGCTCGGGGTAATGGCTCTTATCTTTGCGGTGATGACGCTGTTTAACTTAGTGTCTTCGCTCGTAGATCTTACGAAGTCGCTCTACTTTTCGCGCGACAATCTTGTTCTCGTTACCAATCCGGTAAACGCGGACATGCTGTTTTTGTCGAAGCTTTTAGTATATTACTTCGACTCGGTTAAAAAGAACTTTACCTTTACCGTACCCGTGTTTTTAGCGTACGGTATGTCGTCGGGGCTTAATCCGGTATTCTATTTATGGCTTCCGGTAATGATGCTCTTTTATTCGGCGGTGCTCGTTCTTTTATGCGGAATTTTATCTATACCGTGTTCGTACGTAATAGCTTTTTTGAACAGATACAAACTCGTTAAAACGATACTTTATCTCGCTCTTATAGGCGTTGTCGCGTATCTTGCGATACTCGTTATAGGTCTTATACCTTCCGACATAAACCTTATAAAAAGCTGGGTTAAGGTTTCAAAGGTATTAAGGGGAGTCATAGACAACTTTACAAAGCATTTCGGACTGTTTTATATCTTTACCGTTTTCCTTTGCGGAAAGAACGACGGTATATTCAAGCAGTTTTTCACGACTTACTCGTGGGCGGTGTTTCTTATAATGCTTGGCGTGATAATAGTATTCTTTATCGTGAATATGCTCGTTTCTCGCCCTGTATATCTCAAAATGATAGCGAAGGGCTTCGAGTTCTCGGCGGGTAACGGCAAAAAAGGCAAAAATAAAGAAGCTTCGCAGAATTTGTCATCGATGAAGTACGAAACCAAAAAACTTTTGAGAATACCCGAAGTCGTATCATCGTCGGTGCTTTCCTTAGTAGTCGCGCCGATAACGATATTCGCGCTGAACACGATATACGCTGCGATAAAGACGAGAGAACTCGGCGATATAATGATCGTAGGATTCAATCTTCTTATTATATGTCTGTTCGTTTTGTCGAACAATATAAACGTAGGATCGATATATTCGAGAGACGGCGAAGCCTGGTATATAGGAAGAATCATTCCGATAAGACCTTTCGGCGTAATGCTGTCGAGACTCTTTTATAACGCCGCCGTAACGTTCGCTCTCACCGCGGTTACCGTAGGCATATACGCCTGGTGCGCAAAGATAACCGCTCTCGACGCGGTTCTCACCGGACTTGCGATTTATCTTCTCGCTCTTGCTCACATGGTGTGGAGCGCGCAGGTGGATTTTTCATTCCCTCAGAACGACGCTTTCAGAAGAGAAGGTTCTTCGGTAAAAAATAAAAACGAAACGACTTCTATGATGTATTCGTTTATATTGTCGGTGGCGTTTGCGTTCTTCGCATTCCTGTTGTTCTTAAAATCTTCGGGTTATATTTATCTGAAACTCGTGATTTTAGCCGCCGGAATATTCGTATGGAGACTTCTGACGTTCCGTTCGGTAGTCAACGCTCTGTACAGGGAGGTACGCTCGTGAAGAAACCCGTTTTATTCGTAATAGCGATAGTATTCGCTCTGTCGGTAGTCGTGATCAACTTTTTCGGACTCGCTATTCGTAACGACCAGTTCAAGAACTACGTTCAGAAGGTAGAAATCGAAAGCGAACTTATCGAAAAGTTTCCTGACGGTCAGGGCGGCGAAAAAAAGTGGATAATATTCAAAATGAAGGAAGGCGAACTTACCGATACATTTATGCTCGATTATAAATGTTATCCTTTTAACGCCGACGATACCAACGTAAGATATACGGTTGTGGACGCGAACAGCGGCAAGGTCTGCAAGCCGGACACCGACGAAGACGGACATTACACCGTAAACAATACCGTAATAATCAACGCTAACGGCGAAGTCGTTATATTCAAAAACGCCATAGGTCACACTTACAGAATAACCGTGACGACCGTAGACGGATCGAACGTATCGGACAACGTCAATCTGTTTGTTCAGAAACCGTAAAAAAAATCGGAAGCCCCGCAATAAATCCGCAGGACGATCCGTTAATATAAAAAAATAAAAAAGTTAAAGGAGAAAAACATGAAAAGAACAATCAAGACTATTTTGTCTGCCATTCTTGCGATGAGCATGATTGCCTGTTCGGCTTTCGCTCTTGTCGGTTGCGACAAGAACAAAGAAGTTGAATTTTCGCCCGAAGGAATAAAGGAAGCGAAAATGACCGGTCTCGAAGCCGACTACACGACTGCTTCGACCATCGACTGGACGAAGATCGAACTTACTCTTACGTACGAAAACGGAGACTATAAGGTAAAAAACTATGAATTCGACGTAGAATCCGCAACTAAGGAAGATACCGAAGTAATAGTTAATACCGAAGGTCTTTACGCCGAAAAAGGCGGCGAACTCACCGAAGGCGTTTATAACATTACCTTAAAAGCCGTAGGCGGCAAAGATGCTTTCGCGCTTAAAACCGTTACGGTAGCCGAAATTTCTTCCGCAAACTCGACCTTCGTTTCATTCGAAGACAGTGCTTTTATCGCCGAATACAGAAGAAAAATCAAAGACAACGACGCGGCGAGCGAAGGCGGATTTAAAAGCGTAGCCGAAGCTTACACCGTAGGCGACGACAATGCATTTAAGTTTGCTCCCGTACTTTCGGTTATGGTAGACGGAAAGTTAAAGACCTTCAGCCAGTTCAAGGCGGAATGGACGGTAAAAGAAGTAAACGGCGAAACCAAGACCGAAGCTTCTGCAGATTTGTATACCGTAAACGGAACCGAAATCGACTTTGCCGAAGACGCTGTCGGCAAAACGTTTGAAATCTCGGTTAAACCCGTAGGTTTCGAAACCGCAACCGCGAAAACTCTTACCGTTAAGGTAGAAGACGGCTGGAATATGTATAATGCCCTCGATTTAGGACTTCTTAATATAAACAACGGGCTTAATAACGTAAGCGAATACGAATATTTTTACGACGCTGCGTCAAACGACAGCCACGGCGCGCATGAGCAGTTCTATAATAAAGAGACCGGCGAATACGAATACGGCGATTATTCTAAGTTCTGGACGGACTTCTTAACGGCAAAAGGTTACGATTTAACTAACTTCACCAAAATCAACGGCGCATTCGTTCACGGCAATATTGCGGTTACCGAAGCGGACATTCCTTCCGAATTCTTTATTACCGCTGCCGAATCCCCGGATGGATTCGCAACCGGACGTTTCAGAGACGGCGCTGCGGTTTACTATATAGTAACCACTCCCGAAAAGGGCTTCACGTTTAACGGCAACTATTTCAAAATCGACGCTTCGGCTATTCGCGGATGCCGTTCGCAGATGGGTAATAACGATAAAGGAAACTTCGAAGTGTACCTTGAAGGCGAAAACGCTCCGTACGGCTCTAAGGCTGTTCTCTTCTGCCCGGTAGGTAAATACGGCGACAGACAGAACGTTGCGGTTTCGAACATAAACTTCAAAAACGTAGATACAAAGGGCAACACCGGAGCGGATACTTCCGGCGAAGCAAAAAAGGACATCGACAAAGTTACCGGTCTTATCTTTATAAAGGCGAGAGGAACCTCGATGAACTTCGTGAACAATATCGTTAAAGAATACTTTATCGGTATATTCCCCGAAAAGACTTCTACCACCGGCGATTATAAGAACGCTACCGTTATAACCGATTCCAAGGTTTACGACTGCTTCCAGACCGCTATATTCACTTACAACGCTATAGCGGACGTAAAGACTTCCGAATTCAAGCGTTTCGGCGGTCCCGCAACTATGGTCGACCAGAGCAGAAATTCTGCAGACAGTAATCCTGCTTCTATAGTAAAATTCGATAACGATACGGTTGTAGAAAACTTTGTAAACGGTACCGAAGCATGGTTCGCTCTTCAGGGCGCGACCGAAATCGCTACCAACATTATCTCTCTTTACTCGGGTTACGAAACCTATAGCAAGACTATCGTTAAGGACGGTAAATTCAATCTCGTATCGGTAATCATGGAAGCCGGCGGAATTACTTCTACCGATCCTTCTTATCGCGGCACGTTTATGAAAGGTAACAATTTTGCTCTCACGACCTATGCGGACGCAGATAATCAGCAGCTTACCGCGGCATACTCGATGTTTAATCAGGTTTCCGGACTTTTAGGAAAAAGAGCTCCCGTAGCTATAACGAACGGCGGCTCGCTTAACATAATTGTTCCGCAGGGTAATAGCGTTTACCTTGTAGACGGCATAAAAGTTACGAAACTTATGAAAGAGGATCCCACGGGCAGAACGCTCGGCGCGCTTGTACAAAAGTTAATGAGCGGCACTGCTACGAACGAAGAACTGGCTCAGATAAATGAGAAGCTCATGCAGACGACGGCTATAAAAGGCGATCTTTCGGGTATATTGCTTCCCGTTGGCAGCACGACCTTCGGCGCGGTTGTATCCGTTTACGACAAAGTTCAGGCGTAAAAACAAATAAAATCTTAAACGATTAAAAAACAAAAACGGTTATGTCCGGACGGTACCGTTATCGTCCGGATACGACCGTTTTTCCGTTTTAAAATAAAAATTTCACCTTTTTGTCGCTTTTAAGAAGGACGGAACAAACTGCCCGTCAGAATAAAAACGGTCTTAAATTAAGAAGGTCAATCTTTAAGCGGAATAAAAACTAAATAAAGATATAACCGTTTAATGTTATAATTTTCGCCCATCATTGCTTATCTGAACGTTTTTCTTTATGTTTTTGCTCATTATTTTAATCAAATCCTTTATTTGAGCAAAAAACAAAAAATAACGAAAATTTTCATTTTGCTATTGACTTATTAAAAATAAAGTAGTATACTCAAGTAATCATATTCGGTAAGTATATTATCTTATAACAAAAAGTCGTGTCGCAAATTCGGCATAAGCTCGGTTTCGGCGGAACGTTATCGGTAAAATACCGCCGTAAATCGAAAAGGGGGTAAATGTATGGCAGAGTTTTACAAAAAATTAGAGGCGACTTCGCCCGTGTCCGCGGTAATACTTGCGATAGCGATTATTCTGCTTGCGGGCTTTTTGATGACTCGTATTACGAAGCTTCTGAAGCTACCGAACGTTACCGCCTACATACTTGCCGGTATAATCATCGGACCGTATTGTCTTAACGCCGTTCCGGAAAACGTTATCAAAGGTTCTTCGTTCATATCGGATATCGCTCTCGCTTTCATAGCGTTCAGCGCAGGGGAATTTTTCAGATTTTCTTCGTTTAAAGGGAAGGGCAAACAGCTTATAATAATCACGGTACTCGAAGCGCTTATGGCGTCGCTTCTCGTATTTATTCTGACGTTTTTTATATTAAGGCTCGGACTTGCGTTTTCGCTCGTGCTTGCCGCGCTCGCTTCGGCGACGGCGCCCGCGTCCACGCTTATGACGATCCGTCAGACTAAAGCGAAGGGCGATTTCGTAGATACGCTTATTTCGGTAGTTGCATTGGACGACGTGGTTTCGCTTTTCGCATTCTCGATAGCAATATCGGTGGCGATGGCTTCGTCAACGGGAGCGTTCGACGGTAAGACGGTGTTTTTGCCGTTCGTATACAATCTTCTGATGATCGCTCTCGGAGCGGGCGTAGGCTTTCTTTTAAAAGTGCTTATGGCGAAGCGTTCCACCGACAACAGACTTATCGTTTCGATAGCGCTCTTATTTTCGCTCTGCGGCGTAGGCGCCGCGCTCAATGTATCGCCGCTTCTCGCGTGCATGGTCATGGGCATGGTCTATATAAACGCGTCGAACGACGACAGACTTTTTAAACAACTCAACTATTTCTCGCCGCCGATTCTCTTAATGTTCTTCGTGCGGTCGGGTATGACCTTCAGTCTCGATACGCTTTTCGACGTCGAGTCGAGAGTGGCTGGCGTGCCGCTTCTTCTTATCGGATGTCTTTACTTTATCGTAAGAATAGGCGGGAAATATTTAGGCGCGTTTTTAGGCTGCAAAATCTGCAAAAAGCCTAAGAGAACGACTTACACGATGGGGCTTGCGCTTATTCCGCAGGCGGGCGTTGCGATAGGTCTTTCCGAACTTGCCGCCCGTACGATAGGCGGAACGACGGGTACCGTTATTCAGACGATAATAATGTCGTCGAGTATTTTGTATGAACTTATAGGTCCCGCGATGGCTAAACTCGCTCTTACGCTTTCCGGCGCGATAAAAGAAGGGCAGGAAGGCGCTTCTTCATCCGCAGCGGACGATACTCCTATAGAGAGTGCTAAATCGCAAAGGGAACTTTTAATCGAACGGATGAACGCCATTCAGGCGGAAATCGACCGTGAAAATTACGCCCGCAGCGAAGAAGAAAAAGCGTTTACGGACGCAGCCGAGGGCGCGGACGACGTTGAAACGGAAGAATTATTACTAAATAACGAAAAAAACAGAAAATTTATAAACAGGAGGTGAAATCATGGATCCGATCGCAAAATTATTAGGTTCATGGTGTCTGGGTTTCAATACCTGGGGCGTAGTGATTAAACTTGCGTTATCGCTTCTTTTGGGAGCGGTCATCGGGTGCGAAAGAGCTACCAAGCGTCATGCTGCGGGGCTCCGTACCTTCATGCTCGTATCGCTCGTTTCGACGCTTGCCGCAATGATAGACGTCTATCTTGTAAGCAAGATAGGAGCAAGTTTTTCGCTCGTAATCGGCGCGACCGTAATAGGCATAGCAATCGTCAGCTCCAACACCATTTTGTACAGCTCGAAAAGCCAGCTTAAAGGTCTTACGACTTCGGTGGCGTTATGGGGAATGTGTTTCGTGGCGGTGCTTATCGGCCTCGACCTTTATACCGCCGGGCTTATAAGTTTCGTTGCGTTCGTCATAAGCCTTAAACTTTTAATGAAAGTGGAATACGGCTTCAAACGCAGGTCGAACCATTTTGAAATTCATCTGGAACTTAAAAGCAAAACATCGCTTACGGACTTCATCGCGACCGTCCGTAAACTCGGTCTTAAGATCGACGATATCGAACTTAATACCGCATATCTGAACAGCGGTTTGTACGTATATTCGATCGCGCTTACCATTGTTTCGGGCAACTTCAAAAAATTCGTGAAGCACGACGACATTATAGCAGCCATATCTCAGCTCGACTACGTCAACTATGTAGAAGAACTCGACTGATTTACGCTTATTCGCCGAAAAAGAACTTCTAAAAATAAAAAACGCCTTTTGTTTTCAAAGGGCGTTTTTTATTTTGCTTTTTTAAAACCGTTTTTTTAAGCGGCATAATTTTGCGGTAATATTTCAAAACCGCGTTTACAATAAAAAATTTTTATGCTATACTGAAAATATATTCATGATACCAAGGAGAAAATATGGATAAGAAAAAGACCATCGCGCTCGTAGCGCACGACAACAAAAAGGCCGAAATAGTCGGCTGGGCAATGAAAAATAAAGAATCTCTCGCAAAATTCAATCTTTGCGGAACGGGAACCACCGCTAAACTCGTGGCAAAATCAACCGGACTCGAAGTAAAAGGTTACCTTTCGGGACCGATGGGCGGCGATCTCGAAATCGGCTCAAAAGTAGCCGAAGGCGAAATCGACGACGTAGTGTTTTTCTGGGATCCGTTGCAGGCGCAACCGCACGATCCGGACGTAAAAGCCCTTTTAAGAATAGCAGTCGTTTACGATATTCCGATAGCGACCAATGTTTCCACCGCGGACTGCGTTCTTAAATCCGAGCTTGCCGAGCTCGGAAAATAATCGAATTATAATAAAGCGTAAATATAAGTCGGAATTTTTACCGATAATAAAAACGTATCTGATAAAAGACATATCAAAAGGACGGATAAAAATGAAAAAGCGCTTAAATATTTTTTTTATGACCGCGCTTATACTCGTGCTTGCAGGCTCTGCGGCGGCGTTTTCGGGTTGTAAAAAGGATAATTCCGAAAGCTGGAACGTTTCCGCTTCCGGCAAAACGGTAAAAGCGAGTCTGACGGACGACAATAGCGGCGGATATATTCTTAACGTAGAGGGAACGGGCGCGATAAAAGACTTTTCGTCCAGAATAGATCCCCCGTGGTGCGAATACCGTAACAAAATATCGGAGATAAAATTAAGCGAAGGAATAACCGAAATCGGAACGAACGCCTTTTCGGCGGTAGAAGTCGGCAGGGTGGTTATCCCGAAAAGCGTAACCACGATTTATACGGACGCGTTTTCGGATAATACCGTTTTGTACCTGTACGGCGACGTAGCGGTTTATGCCGGGGCAAAGACCTTAATGTACAGCGAAACCGAACCGTCCTCCGGGGACTATTGGCACTTCGTGAACGGCAAACCCGAAAGGTGGATTCTGCAAAAGGACGTTAAAAAAGTTCTGTTTATAGGCAACAGCTTTACTTTTTACAGCGATATTCCGGGACTTTTTAAAGAAATAGCGAAAGGAGCCGGCAAAAACATAACGGTTGAATCTGTAACGAACGGCTCCTGGACTTTATCCAAATTCGCCGACAAAACCGACGAATACGGCGCTAAGGTTCACGCAAAACTCACCGCAGCCGGCGATTACGACGCGATTATATTGCAGGATCAGAGTACGAGACCGCTTAGCAACAAGTCGGGCTTCGAGTCCGGTATAAAAGCCATGGCTGAAAAGATAAATTCCACTCAAAAATCGTGCGGAATCTATTTATACGCAACCTGGGGATATGAAGAATATGCGTCCAAAAATAATATGACGATACCGCAGATGGAAGCGAAGATCCGCGCGGAATACGCATCCGTTGCCAAAGAGATCGGCGCAACTGTATGTAATGTAGGCGAAGCATTTACTAAAGTTTATACCGAAAACAAGGATATAAATCTGTACTATCAGGACAATAAGCACCCGTCTTATAACGGCGCGTTTTTATCCGCTTGTGTACACGTTTCGACGATACTGGGTATAGATCCGCGTACCTCGAGCTTCAACGGTTCGTCCGAAATCACGCCCGAAGTCGCAGCTACGTTAAAGCAAGCCGCTTATAACGTGGTATTCGGCAGATAAGGAGTATCTGTCGTAATAATGAAGTAATTAAAACAAAATAAAGGAGCGAGGCTTTACACATAAGCCTCGCTCTTTTATGTTATTAAAACGGCGACAAAAAGCTACCTGATGTTAAACCGACCGAAAAATACGTAAATTATATAAAAACGTATGAATATTTGCTGAAATAAGCATATAAAAATCAAAACCGATATTGACAACGCTATTTTTGTGGGTTATAATAATTAAGCTTGAAAATAGTTTAAAAATAATATTATAAAATATTCTAAAATTCAAGCGACGGTTTTACGATAAAACGGTAAAAATTTAAAGTTCAAAAGAGGCGCCTCTTTTGCTTGCTTCTATTCATAAGCAAGCAAAAACGCTTTAATCAGCAAAAGGAAGAATAATATTTACCGCTATGCGGTAATGAGAGAAAAGGAGAAAGAAATGAAAAAACGTTTTATTGCCGCGTTGCTTCTCGTAGTAATGTGCATGGGCGCATTTTCGGCTTGTTCGCTTGCGGGCAAGTTAGAAAAAGACGTTCAGGTATATCTTGAAACAAGCGGCGGACTTTTAGGTCCCTACACGGTAAATGCGTTCAATAACGCGATTGTTCCCGCACAGGAAGCGCCTAAAGGCAAAAAGCAGTTAGGATGGACAGACGACAAAAACTGGAGCGAAAAGGACGTTAAAAACGTTTCCGTTTCCGAAAACGTAGGTCTTATCCGTTACGACGACGTAAAAAATTACGCCAAAAAGGGTAAGGTAACTCTTTATCCCGTATTCGGCGAAATTACCCGTCACGATATAGCGATTGCCTGGTATGCAAAATCGGGTACATCGGGACTTAATCAGTCTGTAATGGACGACTTTACCGATGCGCTTAAAGCGTACCTTACCGAGCAGGGAATGAACCCTTCCGAAATGGATATAGTAGTCCGCGGATACGACGGTAACGTAGGTACTTCGTGCGGAAACATCATGAAGGACGCCGACATCGACATAATGATCGGCTGGGCTACAAGATCTAATATCGAAGGCACCGGCGGACTTAAAGCCGGCGAAGACTTCTTACAGAACTACGGCAATATTACGCTTACGGACGCGGCAAAAGCGCGTTATGCGGCAAGACTCGGCGATACAGATCTCGTAAAACAGGTTTACAACTGGATTTTGACCACTTACGGCGGCGACGGAGCGAAAAAGGATTACGACGTTGCCGATACTCCTGTAACTCCCGATCCCACGCCCGATCCCGATCCCAAACCCGATCCGATTACGCCTATAACGATTACCGATACCAAGTTAACCGTATCTGTATGGAATAACTCTAAGGGCGCGTGGATAACACAGGATCAGCTTGAAAAGCTCAAGACCGATTTTAACACATATCTTACCGAACGCGGTGTTAACGTAAACGACCTTCAGATCAAATGGAGAGTTGAAGAAGACGTAACAAACGTTGCGGCTCTCGTAAAATCGGTAAACGAAAAGGGAGACGTAGACTTTGTTCTTGCATGCGGTAATAACGTAAACAGCGCAGGCAATCTCACCAATCTCGAAAAGATTCAGATTAACGATACGTCTTATATGACCGCCGGAAGATATATCGCGGTACTCAACAAGGACAACCCGAGACAGCTTGCAACCATACTGTATAAGTTTATGTCCGGTAAAAAGTTCCCGATAACTCTTACCGACACTACGCTTACCGTATCGGTATGGAGTAAAGGTGGCGAATGGATAACAACCGGACAGCTTGAAAGTCTTAAAACTGACTTTAACGCATATCTTACCGAACGCGGAGTAGACGTATCGACTATAAAATATAACTGGATTATCGAAACCGCAACCAAGGTTGCCGATCTTGTAAAATCGGTTAATGAAAAGGGAGACGTAGATTTTGTTCTTGCATGCGGTAATAACGTAAACAGCGCAGGCAATCTCACTAATCTCGAAAAGATTCAGATTAACGATACGCCTTATATGACCGCGGGAAGATATATTGCGGTACTCAACAAGGACAACCCGAGACAGCTTGCAACCATATTGTACGAATTTATGTCGGGACAAAAATTCCCGAAGGCAACCGAAGGAGGCGCCGAGTAATGAAAACAAAAGCAAATCTTATTAAAGCCGCGGCGATAGTCGATTATGCGTTTACCGCATTGTGGTTTATAGTAACGGCGTGCTTCTTTGCGCTGTCGAACAATTTATACTGGATGTTTCTGGTATTCGCGCTTGCAACGCTTTACACCGGTTTTGTAACGATGTCCGTAAAAGACAACATGACGGGCGTTAACTTAACCAAAAAAGAAAATACAAAACTTCTCGTATGCTGGATCATCAGCATTTTATCGCCGGCTTCGTTCGTTCTTCTCGCAATAGCTTATTTTTATAAGAAAAAAGGCGAAAAGACAGAAACGCCTGTGACCGAAACAAAGCAGACCGAAATTAAAGTCGAAAAAGCGGATAAGGTAAAAGAAGAAAAGACTTCGGTAGCAGCCGTAAACGCAATTCCCGTTGTTCCTGCGGATTCGAAAGAAGCCGAAACGGCAAAACCCGTAAACGTAGCTCAGGAAAAGCAGAGTAAAGGGAAGCCGTTCTATAAAAAGGCGTCCTTCATAACGATGTGCGCGTCGTTTTTGCTTATATTCGTATTCGGATTTTCGGGCATGTGTTTCGAAACTTCGGGCTTCAAAGTCAAGGTGAAAGATTTTACTCTCACCAAAGAGATGACCGAAAAGTATAACAATGGCGAAATTCACGGCAAACAGTACGTTATAGGTGAAGAAACCGACGCAAACGGCAAAACGCACACAGGCAGTTATTCGGTAACGATGTACGTTCCTAAGACGGCTACCGAAGCCAATCCCGCTCCCACGGTATTCGTTCTTCCGGGGTTTACCCGTACCAAGACGACAATGGCGCAGTATTGTATCGAACTTTCACGCCGCGGCGCGGTAGTATTCTGTATGGATCCTGGCGCTCAGGGCTCGACCACGGCTAATTCGACCGCCGGCGCAAACGGTATCGAATATCTCGTACAGTACGTTTATAACAATACCGACGACTTTAAGTTCTGCGACAAAACACGCTTCGGTGCGGTAGGACACTCGGCAGGCGGTGGCAACGTTATAACTCTCGCTTCCGATATGGCGGGAGATAGCTATGAAGAGAGCGTTATAAAAGCCGTTTACGATTCCGGTTATATCAAAATTTCGGCTGCGAACAAGTTCAAAAACTTAAAATGCAACGCAGCTATGTCTTACGCTTATTACGACGAAGGCGCGTTCCGTTATCAGACCGATACCACCGCAGTAGAAGTAATTGCTAAGAGATTTATCAACGAAGTAAACGGTTCGAATCTCGGCATTGAAAACGTCGAATACGAAAAGGGTTACGGCAGCATGGCGGACGGCACCTATCGTATCGTCCATCGCGAAAAGACAAACCACTGCTTCGAAATGTACGATAACTTAAGTATCGCAAACACAGTTGACTTTTTTAACGAAACGTTGCAGATCGGTTCGTCGGTAAAGGGAACAAAGCAGATCTGGTTCGGTAAAGAATTTTCTAACGGTCTCGCTCTTGCGGCTGCGTTCACGTTTATCATAGCTCTTTTGGGAGTATTGATGGAAACCCCGTTCTTCGCAATGCTTAAAACATGCGGCAATGTCAAAGGGGAAGCGGCAGCCACCGAGCTTAAATCGCTCGATTCGCCCGTTCCGTCCAAGACGGTCGCAAGGAAGATAATTTTTTGGACGAGCATGATTTTAACTTCGATTATAGCGTGTCTCGACTACATACCTCTCGCGAACCTGTCGATTGAAATCTTCCCGACGAGCAATCTTGCAAGCGTGTTCACGTTTACGTTCCCGGCGCGTATGGTCAACGCCATACTTTTGTGGGCGCTCATAAACGGCGCGATAGGTCTTGTGATATTCTTCGCGGTTACCGCGCTCGAAAACTTGTACGAATACATAATGTATAAGGCAAAGGGCATAGCTCCGCACTACGACTGGAGCAAGTACGAAGCGATAAAGATCCGCGGCAACGGCTGGAAAAACGTTCTGTTCAACGTATTAAAAACGCTCTTGCTTCCGATAATAATGTTCGTCGCATTTTACTTTACGTTGCAGCTTTCGTTCTGGTGTTTCCATCAGGATTTCCGATTTATGCTCGTATCGGCATCGCCTATAAACGGCAGAATGTTCGTAACCATGCTCGAATACGTTCCGATAATCTTCGTATTCTATATTTCTAACTCTATAAGAGTAAATTGCAGTATAGGCAAAGAAGGCTGGAAAGAGTGGAAGGTTCTTCTTACCGGCGCGCTCGCAAACAGCCTGGGACTTGCGTTTATACTTTTAATCAATTACGTCTGCTACTTCGTAACCGGAACGCCTTACTACGGCTACTGGGGAAACAACAACGAAGTATGGCTCTTCGTGAACATGGTATTCGCGCTCGTCGTAATGATGTTCATACTTCCCATATTCAACCGTATTGCTTACAAAAAGACGGGCAACGTGTGGGTAGGGGCGATAACATGGTGTCTTATCTTCATAATGATGACCGTTTCCGCCTCGGTATCGTACATTCCGATTTATTGAGAGTAAATAGCTCAAAGGAAGCGTTTCGGTGATACAGGTATAACAAAATGATGCCGGATAGGTAGCCGAAACGTTGCCATAAAACTTATACAAAAAACAATATAAGGCTTATAAAAAGCTAAAAAACACAACAAAAAACGACCGCAAAAATCGCGGTCGTTTTTATATGCTTTATAAAATTATTATCGGAACTGGGTAAATGATTACGCTTTTACGGCTGTTTTTTGGAACCGTTTTTCGCTGTGGAACCATGCGCCGCGTTATGTTCTTTTTTTTCTGCTTCTTTAAAGGGTAATTCTTTTACCGGTTCTTTTGCCTGTTCGCTTAAAGCGGTTTTGTCGTCGGCAACCCGGGGGAGTTCGGCTCCGTTCGCTTCCTTTTTGGTTTTGCCTTTTACCTTTTCGGAATTGGGAGCGCCCGTTCTTACTCTTGCGCCCGAGCGAGCGCGTGTGGTAAAGTATTCCTTCGGGGTGGTATGGAAATACTTTTCAAAGGTTCTGTAAAAAGTTTTTCTGCTCTTAAAACCGTAAGAGAATATCTGTCCGTCGATAGAGTCGTTTTCGTTAAAATTATCGACCATCATATCGAGACGGATTGAGTTGACGTATTCTCTGAAGTCAACGTGCAGATTCCTGTGCAGAATTTCCGAAAGGTACGATTTGTTGTATCCGAATTTTGCAGACAAAAAGTCGAGAGTGATGTCCTCGTGATAATTTTTATAAACGTAGTCGGTTATCTTCTGAATTATATCGTAATTTATTTCGGTATCCGGCGAAGCTTCCTTAAAAGCGCAGTTGCGATAGACCAGACCTAAAATTTCATAAATTTTGGCGGTCAGGTCGAGCTCGTTGGTCTGGCTGACTTTGTGCATTAAAGATTCCGCGATTTTAAAAATCGGCGCGGCGACCTTCGGCGGAAGAACGGGGTTGACGATATTTCCGACGACGTTATCGAAGTAGGTGGAAAGGTACTTTACCGGGATAAGTATAAAAGCGTTCTGCTTATTCTTTCCGAAGTCGTCTATTTTGTGAGTGAGACCGGAGTCGACGAAAAACGCTTCGTCCTTTTTAACGACGTACTTAACTTTGTTAAGGTATACGTCTATATAGCCGTCTTTGCAGAACAAAATCTCAATTCCTTTATGAAAATGCTCCTGATAGGTAAGGTCGGCGTAAGACACCAAAAGTTTTTGATTATTGCTGTCCCTGTAGTATTCGTAAAATGCCATTTCTGCCTCCAAAAACTCCCCGAACCAAAGATATGACACAAATAAAAGAATAAATGCTATTGAAATCGGAGAGCGATTATATTATAATACGTTTGTAATTGAATGTCAACCGTTAGAGAATATTGAAAAGCAAAACGAAAAGTATTTTCATTATATATGAAACTTTTCATATTTTAACAGAAAAATTTCAGTTATTTTTGAAAAACCCGGTAAAATCCGATAAAAATCAAAAAATAATAACGTATTGTGATATGCTAGTTGCATTGTAAAGCGATAACTACATATTATAGATAGTATAGTGTATAGTATAATATTTATAGTACGTAATACATTAAAATTAAGTTTGAAACTATGCGGATAAGCGGATAAATCGCAGAATATAAAACAAAAATCTAAACGGAATTTAATGTTTATAATTTAACGTTTATTTTACATTTTACGGGTAAAATTTTTACGTTAAAGTCGTATCTTTATACCGCCGTAGGATAAGTCGTTTTGAACGTAACTGCGTAAAAGCCGATAAACCGCCATATAAGCGGTAAAGTAAAATTAAGGCAAAAACGCCCGAAATATCGAAAAGCCGTAATTTGAGATAAAACGGCAAAGGGGTACCCCTTTGCTTGCGCCGAACCGCAAGCAAATAAGGCTTTATTCAGCCGATAGGGAAAATAAGGAAGGAATAAACGTACTGCCGGAATCAGAACGGCGGACGTAAAAAATATAAGAAGGAGAAAGAAAATGAAGAAGTTATTAGTATTATTAACTGCTTTATGCCTGTCGATGTCGGCGATATTGTTCGGTATGGGCTGCAATTCCACAAAGAAGCACGATCACGTTGCCGCTACGGAATGGCAGACTTCCGAAACACAGCACTGGCACGGATGTACATTCGACGGTTGCAAGGAAAAACTTGACCTTGCCGACCATGTGTACGATCAGGAAGTCGCCGAGGACGAATACAAAAAATCCGACGCAACCGATACCGTACCCGCAACTTATTATAAGTCCTGCGTATGCGGAGTAAAAGGAACGGAAACGTTCACGGTAGGTGCCGCCAAAGGTCATACCTATCCTGCGGAGGTCGAAGCTTCCGCCTGGACATGGACCGAAGCGGAAAAAGGCTATACCGCAACCCTTACGCTTAACTGCGTAAACGGCGACGATACCAAAGTTCTTACCGCAACCGTAGTTTTAAGCGACGACGAAGATAAGACTTATCCTGCGAACTGCAAGAGAGAAGGTCTTAATACTTACGTTGCTACCGCCGAATTAAACGGCAACACTTATACGGCTGAAAAAGGAGTCGTCCTTGCCGTAGATCCCGAAGCTCATAGCTTAAAGCACTTCGATCTCGAAGCCGCAACGTGCTTCAAAGCCGGTCATAAGGCTTACGAATACTGCGCTTCTTGCAAAAAGTATTTTGAAAAGGACAGCGAAAACAAGCTTACCGAAACTACTCTGGAAGCTCTTGCTTTAACCAAGCTCGAACACGACTTTGAAAACGGCACCCATCATGACGCCGTTGCTTCTACCTGTCTCGTCGCCGGAAACGTTGAATATAACGAATGTAAAAACAACTGCGGAACTCTCGCGGTAAAAGAAAACGATGTATGGGCAGAAAAGACTTTGGAAGAGGTAACTCTCGAAAAAGCTGATCATAATTACAATATAGATGAAGACGCTTTCCACTGCACCGTATGCAACGAACAGAGAACGTTTGTAAAAGGCGTTCCTCAGATAATTATTCCCGCTGCGGAAAAGGGCGACTTCACAATGAAGTTCTCCGTTTCTATGAACGTAGCAAGCGTCGATGAAGCCACGTGGGCTTTCATAGCGAAAGTAGGCGTTCTTCAGGCGGAAAATGCTAACTGGACTATTTACGGCGAAGGTCATATATACGCTTCTGCAGGCTGGAATACTCATAACGGTACCGCACCTTACTATTTCAGAAGCGCGAAAGCTCCCGCCGTTCCCGAGTGCAAATCGCTTACTTCGGAATACACTATTACGAGAACCGGCAAATTCTACACCTTCTACATTCTTACGACTTACGTAAATGCGGACGGCGTGAAGACTGTCGTTCCGTCTCTTTCGGCGGGTTCTCCGTCGTCGAATGTCGAAGATCTTGTTCTTGCGGCAACCACTTCAAGAGACGTTACTCCGACTATCTCGAATTATTCTTTCTCGAATACGGCTTACGACCTTTTAGGCGAAGTTACCGCTAATGATTTAGGTCTGGACGGTACGGTAGTCAACGTAACCGAAGCTACCGACGGTACTCCCAGTCAGGAATCGAACTACGTAGGAGAAGCGGGACTCGATCTCGGATACATCCCCGTAGGCGGCAAGCTCGAACTTGAATTCAACAACAAGAGAACGACCGCAGGCGACAACAACTGGCAGAACTACATTATGTACCTTTACAACGCCGACGCCAACGCAACGCTCGTAGGCGGCAGCGGAACGCACAACGGCACAGGTAACGCGACCAACGCTCTTTTAAGAGAACGCGGAAACAACGGCGAAACCTGGAAGAAGGGCGTTCATACCCACAACGGTATGTCTGCTGCTAACGGTATCTTCTGTTACAACCCCGGCGGAGCTAATTATAACAAGCCGATGGAAAACTCGACCGTTTCGATCACTATTTACAGAGTAAGCAAAGACGTTGTGTATACTTATACAACGTTAAAGGGTGAAAACCTTAACATGGTAGGTTCTTCGCTTTTATACCTTCCCGAATTCGTGGAAGGCGGCGTAAACAAACTCGGCGTAGCTTTAAGCTCCCGTGGCGCAACCTTAACCGTTACTTCGGCTAAACTTTACCTTGACGATACTCACACCCATACTTATACCGAAGTTGCCGGAAAGGCAGCTACCTGCACGGCAACGGGCGTTAAAGCTCACTATATCTGCAACGAATGCGGACTTACCTTTGTAAAAGAAGGCGAAAACTACACCTATGCGAACGAAGCTTCGCTCGTAATAGCTAAAGTAGCTCACAGCTACGGCGAATACGTATCCGTTGACGCTAACCAGCATAAACAGGTTTGCAGCGTTTGCAACGACGAAAAATTCGGCGATCACGTTAAAGGCGACAACGAACTTTGCGAATACTGCGGTTACGATATGTCCTGCAAGCATGAAACCGTAGAACTCGTATCGGCAAAGGCAGCTACTTGTACTGAAGACGGCAACGAAGCATATTACAGATGTACCGACTGCGGCAAGCTCTTCTCCGACGAAGCCGGTGAAAACGTTATAACCGCTCCCGTATTAATCAAGGCTTTAGGACACAACTATACCGAAGAAGATCCGTTTACCTGCACCAGAGGCGACAAAACAATCGAAAAGAATATGGTAAGCGGTGAAAGCGTAACGCTTCTTAATCAATATAAAGGCGACTTTAACTTAACCTTTAAGGTTGTTTCGGAAGGTGATGACGGAAATACCAGCTACAATCACTTCAAGGTAGCATTCAAACTTTTCAGTGAATTTGAAAAATCTATCAGAACGGATGCTCCCGATATCGACGTAGTAAGAACGCAGAACTATCAGAACGCCTATAATAAACCTGCAGGAAGCTGGAGTCAGGGCGCTGCACAGCGTAATCACTTCACTACCGAAGGCTACTATAAGGGCAAGGTCGTTTGCGTCGTTACAGTTCAGAGAATAGGTAACCACGTTTATATGAACGTCAACACCAAGAGATTTGACGAAACGGCTACCTTCGTTGCAGGTTCCGTAAATGCTACCGAACCCGAAAACGGAACGAATATTTATATTAACGCGAACCTCGAAAAAGCGATACTGTCTAACCTTGTATTTACTACCGAAGGCGAAACGGCGGAAATTTCGGAATATACGTTCAAGGCACTTAACTATAGCGAAACCAATCTTACGGAAACTCCCGTAGCGATTGAAAAACCCGCTACCGCAAGCAATGATCAGCACTTTGCCGAAATGCCGGCAGGAAAGGAGCAGGCTTCGTTCGAAGCTCTTCTCGAAGTAGGTCAGTATGTAACCATCGAACTTACTTCCAAGAGAAATCCGAACACTACGCTCGGAAACAACAACTGGCAGAATTACTTTGCATATATTTATGCGGCTAACGGCGAAAACACCCATATCGCAGCAAATAATCTTCTTGCAAGAGATAGGGGAAACTGTTACGACGTATGGCTCAATAAAGGTGCAACCTATTGCCACAATACAGATAAAAACGGCGGAAACATAAGTGTAATGCAGGTTGCTAACGGTAACCCCGGCGGCGACAAATACAACAATGCGATGAACGATGCGAAAGCTACGATAACCGTAACGAGAGTTTCCGAAGATACCGTATACTATGCGATTACGATAGTTGCCGGAGAATACAGAATTATTACTAACTTCGTAATAAACACCACAGGTCTTTACGGCGAAGCGGTCGAAAAGGTCGGCGTTGCTATCATGACGAGAGAAGCCGACGTAACGGTAACTTCCGCTAAACTTTACACTCCGGTTACCGAAGCGTAAATAAATTTAATCATCCTTTTCAAAACCTCCAAATTTTGAAAAATCTCTATGGTGTATCCCCGAAATTCAGTTTCGGGGATATATCCGTAGAAAACACCTTAAAATTTTTATCTTATTTTAGTTAAAATTTATCTTTAAAACAGAAAACTTGTTCTAAAAATTCATAATTGTAACAAAAAAAGACTTAATATCAAAAATCATATATTATTCATTAAAATAAAAGACATATATTATTCGATTTATACCGATAAAATCGCCGGGGGATAACCCGAAGGCGTAACAAAAAGCGTTTAACGCACGATTAAAAAAGAAGAAAAATATCGGGGCAGGTTCTTAAAACGAAAACCGTTCCGAAATAAAAATAAAAGAGGATAAATTATGAAAAAATTCTTATCGGCAATTTTAGCCGCAGCTATGTTCTGTACGGCAGGCTTAACGCTCGCCGCATGCGACAAAGGCGGTAACGGAGGCAGCGGTTCGTCCGGCGGCGAACTCGTTGTGTGGTACACCGTTAAAGAATACGGCGACCTTACGCTCGAAACGAAAAACCTTCAGACAATTCAAAAGGCTTTCAACGAAGCGCATAAGGAAGAAGGCACCACGCTTAAAATCGTTGCTAACGGAAGCTACGGCGATATCGTAAGCGGTTTCACCAACGGCGTTGGTCTTCCGGATATAACTTATGTAGACGACCAATATTATAAGAGTATGGTAAGAGCTAATTATATTACTCCTATCGACGATCTTGTCGATAAGGCAGGTCTCGATACTTCGTCCATGTGGGAAAACGCCGTTACCCGTTATCGCTGGAATAAAAAGACTAATACTTCTAACAGCAACGATCCTTTATACGCTATTCCCAAAGACATCAACCCGACCGTTCTCATCTACAACAAAACCGCACTTAAAAATGCGGGCATCACTGTCATAAGCGTTGAAAAGGAAGACGTTGAAGGCTTCTATGCAGGTACCAAGGCGGACGCTTACGGCAAAAAAATCGACGAGTATGAAGACCTTGTAAGATTTAAGGGTAATTATGCAAAAGACCTTGAAAGAGGATATTACTCCGCAGCTAAAATCTTCAACAACAAAGTCGCTATGAGCTGGGAAGAACTTGAAGAATTCGGAAAGGTTCTCACTCAATCGTTTAATCCGAGCAGCCCGACAACTTACGGATTTTATACCGAATGGTGGTTCAACTTCGGCTGGTCGGTAGGCGGCGACTGCGTAGGACTTCAGAATAGCGGCGAATACGTTTTCACTCTTAACGACGATGCGCCCAACTATAAAGTAGTTAAGGCTGTTACGATAAACGGCACTTCTTATGCTCCTTCCGAAGCAGGCACGTTTGTAAGCTATCAGGACAAACAGTGGCTCAAAGCGGACGCTTCGAGAGTAACCGCTCTCGGCGATTCCGTTCAGAAGTTCCCGTCCACCCGCGACGCTTTCGGTGAATTCTGCATGCTTACAAGACCTGAAGGCTACACCGATCCCGATTACGGATACAAGGGAATAGGCATTACCCCCAAGTGTACTACGGACTACTCTACTTATAAAAAGGCTACTTCGCAGTTCAACAACGGCGGTCTTGCTTCTTATATCACTTATATCGACGAAGTAAACGCTATAAAGAACGTCGATTATGATATGGCTCCCGTTCCCGTATACAAAGAATACGACGACGAAGGAAACGTAGTTAAAGAAGGAAAGGCTGCTTCGCAGTCCAAATCCACGGGTTATGCGATCACAACCAACAGCAAGAAGAAAGAACTTGCCGCAAAGGCAATCAAATGGCTTGCTACCGAAGGTCAGCAATACATGGCGACTGACGGTTACGCTATCCCGAACTCTTACGACCTTGCTAACAGCTACTATAAAAATCAGGTAGACGGAAGCAAAAACTGGGCTTCGGTATTCACTTCGGCAAAAACGCAGCAGGCGGGCGACTGGTGGTACTTCTTTAACAGAGAATGGATTTCCAACTGGTCTCAGCCGCTTAACCAAGATTCGAACTCGGTAAGAAACAACGGCAAGACGATGAAAAAGTATTTTGACGAAGTCGTTTCTATAACCAACGACAGACTTCAGACTTACACCAGATAAAAAACTACACTAAAATACTAAACTAAAAGGCGCTTTTTATGGTTATTAAAAAACCCAAAAAACAATTAACGAGAAAGCAGAAAGATAATATTCTCGGAATATCGCTCGTTTCGATACATTTCATAGGATTTGCGTTGTTCGTGGCGATACCTCTTATCATGAGCTTTATCATGGCTTTCTCGTACTTTCCGCCGTACAAACAAGAGCTTAAGTACGCCGATTTCTGCGGTTTCGATAACTTTGTTTATATGTTTACCGAAGCAGACAGCGGTCTGATGCCTAAAGTCGGGGGACATCTTATCTGGAAGGCGACGGGCAATACGTTGTTCCTTTGCTTATCCATTCCGTTCGAAATCTTTATCGCTCTTCTTCTCGCGCAGCTTCTGCGTTCCAAGATCAAGTGCAGAAAGCTTTTCAGAGTTATCTTTTATCTTCCGTACGTATGCTCGACGGTCGCTATAGCTTTCGTCTGGGGATATATTTTCAGCGGCAGCTTCGTTCAGTCGTCGCCCGGCGTATATCAGCCTACGGGACTCGTAAACCAGATAATAAGATTCTTTAACCCAAACTCCGAAGTAATAGACTTCCAGTGGGCGGCGGGGTGGACAAAGATAATACTTATCTTTATCACCATATGGACGGTTCTCGGAAGAAACATAGTTCTTCTCGAAGCCGGACTGAACAACGTAGACACCAGAGTTTACGAAGCCGCCGAAATCGACGGGGCGGGCAAGTTCACGCAGTTCTTCAAGATAACTATGCCGCTCATCACGCCGACTATATTTTATGTTCTTATCACGAGTATTATCGGCGCGCTTCAGTCCTACGTTACCATGGAATCGTTCGTTACTTACAGATACCAGTGTTACGGCGAAAATAACTCCGCAATCACAATAGTTGCGTACATAATGTGGTACATGAACAGAAACGACGACATTTATTACAAGACGTCGGCAGCGGGAGCTATAAGCAAAACGTGCGTTTCCGGTCTCGGCGTTGCGTGCGCGGCTACGTTGTATCTTACAGTTTTGGTCGCGATTATAACGTTTGTCAACAACAAATTAAGCAAAAAGTGGGTGTATTACGATGACTGATATGAATAACTCTTCTATAAACGTAACTTTATCCGACAAGGGTGAAGAAGCATCCGCAAAAAAAACGATCGAAAAACTTAACGAAGGAAAGAAAAAGATTAAAAAACCTTTCTCCTGGAGTAAGTTTTTCGTGTACTTCGTGCTTATTTTGCAAGCGCTTCTTATACTCGTTCCGTTCTATATAATGCTTATTTCGAGCTTCAAAACCGACGAAGAACTTTTAGGCGTGCATTTTACCTGGTTCCCGACGAAAGGTTTCGACTTTTCCGGCTACAAGCACGCATTCGACTTTTCGGTTTCCGAACAGCTCGGTAACGTTCTTATAGGCTTCTGGAACACCATGTGGATGACCGTTCCTACTCTTGTAGTCGGCGTTATCGCTTCGGGACTTTCCGCTTACGCTTACGCCAAGATCAACTTCAAGGGGAAGGGCGTGTTTTTCGGATTCACTCTCTTTATGATGCTCGTTCCGGGTACCGTAATGATTATTCCCACGTACTTCATGTACAAGTCAATCGGCTGGGTAGGCACTCCGTGGCCGCTCGTTATTCCCGGACTTTTCGGAAGCGCGGGCATGGTATTCTTCCTGACGCAGTATATGAGAGGCGTTCCGAACGAAATTTTCGAAGCTGCCGAAGTCGACGGTCTCAGCCGTTTCGGAGCTTTCTGGAGAATTATGCTTCCGATATCCGTACCCGCTTTCATAGCGCAGTTCATTTTAGGATTTATCGGAAGTTACAACAGCTATTTGGGTCCGTCCCTTTATCTTAAAGGGCAGCCTCTTATGTACACTCTTCAGGTCGTATTGAGAAACATCGCCGGCGGCGAAGCGGGCAGCGTTGCGGTAAGACGTAACATGGCAGGCTCGCTTATAGCGATAGTTCCGCTTGTAATTTTGTATCTTATTTTCCAGGACAAAATCATCGACGGTGTATCCGTTTCGGGACTTAGCAAATAATAATTTATAGCAAACGGTAAAAGCGGCAAGATTTTTTTATAAAGTACTACCGCTTTTATTAAACGATTTTATCTTAAAAAACAGGAGTTTTAAATGAAAAAGATTTTAAAAAGCATAATATCGTTATCTCTTGCGGGTATGATGGTATTCGCCGTGGCGGGTTGCAACGCCGGCGGTAAGGCCGAAGCCGCTGCTTCGGACTTTACTTACGACGACGGCATTTCCGAAAGCGGTTCGTATAATACCAAATACTTCTATCGTAACGATAATCTGGTACAGTGGTTCGCAGATCCCGGCTGTATTTACGTTTCGGAAGAAGAAGATTCTGAATACGGCGGATACTTTTACATCTACGGCACTACGAGAAAGTCCGATAACGCTCTTCTGGGCGTAAGAACAAAAGACTTCGCTTCTTACGAAAATTTAGGTCCCGTAATCATGCTTTCGGAAGACGACTGGGCGAGAGGAGACATATGGGCTCCCGAAGTAATCGTAAACCCGAACCCCGCCGCCGAAAACGAAAAATATCTTATGTATTTCTCGGCAAACTCGCTTGCGGCTACCGGCGACGTATCTTACGATAACTTCCATCTCGCTCTCGCATGCGCTCCCACGCCGGCAGGTCCCTTCGTATTGTACGAAAAGCTTCATAACGGCGAAGAAAATTCATATAAAGAAACTTACAGCAATCTTATCCCGTCGATAGACTTTACCAAGCATGCGGGCGAAATTCAGGACGGAATAATAGACGTCCTCCCGTACGAAGGTTATAACGGCGGAGTTTATATGAGCTCCGAGGCGATTGACAAAGGCGTCTGGGCGCTTATCGACGCTTCCGCGTTTTTCGACGAAAACGGCGACGAATATCTTTATTTTGTCGGACATGCGGACAGTTATAAATCGAACGGCGTTATCTACGGCGTTAAGATGAAGGACATCGCTACTCCCGATTATTCGACTTTAAGACCTTTGGCAGTCGCCGGAAGAAAAATTATTTCCAAAGACTCGAGCGGCAAATACAAGGCGACGGGTTCTGTAGCTTCGATAGATTCCGGCGTTAACGAAGGACCTTTCCTTCAGTATCATTACACCGAAAGAAACGGCGTAAAAACAAAAAAATATTATCTTACTTATTCCAACCCCGGTTACGGCGATTCGAGATATTCCGTCGACGTAGCCGTAGCGGACGCTCCTTTGGGGGACTTCGATAAGATAGGCGACCTTACCGGCAGACCTATGAGCGGTATCGGTGAAGAAGGCTGGAAGCACATTTCCGGTGCGGGACATCACTCCATCGCAACTGCCGGAAACGAAATGTTCATCGTTTACCACACTCACGCCGCAAGAAGCTCTTCTTATCCCAATCCGAGAGCCATCGATGCGGACAGAGTTTACTGGCAGTATAACGAAGAACTCGGTTACGACATTTATCATACCAACGGACCTACCTGGTCGTTACAGCCCGTTCCCGAAGTAACCAGCGGACTTAAAAACATTGCCGGCGAAGCTTCGGTTTCGGCGACAAACGTAAAGCAGGGAAGCAAAAAAGCTTATCTTACGGATAAGTTCGTACCTACACACGCTTACAGCGACAATATCGAATTCAGAGCGAACGGTTCTACCGTAATAACTCTTACTTTCCTCGAAGATTACAAGGTAAGCAGCATATTCGTATATAACAGCAGACAGTACGATTACGCATTCGACAAGCTCGCAAAGGTTACGCTTTATAACGGCAACGTAAAATACGTTATGAACAACGTTATGTTCAACAAAGATTACGTTGAAGAAAAATCGGACGAAAACAGATACTTCGTATATCCGTCTTCGGCAGCGGTAATGGCTTTCGAACCGATAACCTGCAACAAGATAACCATCGAAATCAATTCCAAGTTATCGAAAGCCAATAACGAAATCGGCGTAGGCGACGTTTACGTTTACGGGGAGGTTGCTTAATTTATGAAAATGAAAAATTTCCTTAAAATTGCGTTACTGTCAGTTATGACCGTTTCGGCGATAGGCGCGGCGGCGTGCAGCGGCGGCAAAGACAACAAAGACGACGGCGCTAAGACCGGCAGAAGAGTCGCGTACGAACAGGAACAGGAATTATACGATAAAAATTACCGTGAAGAATGGGTAAAGGCCAACGCAAATCCCGTTTACGATGGCATAACCGTCGACGGCAAGGTTGACGAAGCCGTATGGAACGGCTTAGGCTGGCAGACCTGGGGACAGTATCGCAAAACGATAAATTTCACCCTTACTTATAACGAAAACGGCATCTTCTGGGCGATGAAGTCCAAAGATAGCGGCGTTTTCTGGAACTTCACCAACTCGCCCGAAGGAAACACGTCTTTCGAACTTCTCGTATCGACGGCGGACGACGATTCCACTTCTCCGCAGAATTACTCTCTTCAGATAAGACAGGATACTTCCGATTACTGCATGTCTCTTCACGGAAGAAGTCCCGACTGGCAGGACGGCTGGGATAAGATACAGAGACTTGTTTATCACAAATGGTCTCTCATAGGCGAAGGTGCGGAACTTAACGAAAGCAATATGGAAGGACTTATGATGGAAGGATTCATCGACTGGTCCGCCATAGGTTACGACGTAAGCGCGAAAGGTCTTCCCGAAAAGATTAAAATCTTCCCGCAGTATAACTACCAGGACAGCAAGGATAAGTCCTCCCGTGTAGACTACATTCGTCCGCAGGCATTTTATAACAGAGCGAGAAGCTGGTACTATTTCGACGAAAAGGGATATATCAACGGCGACAACAGAATAGCCGAAGAATATCCGGACGCTATACTCGGAGACGGAACTTTTACGAGAGACGATTATTCAAACGTACTCGCAAAGACGGCGGCGTGGGACTTTTCGGAAGCGGCGAGCGGAAAATATTCGCTTAAAAAAGCTTACGACACGCAGTGGATTTTCTTCAAAAACGTATCCGCGCAGAATTACGTAATCAAAACCAAAATCAAATATGACGGACAGAGATGGGGCGCTTCGACGGCAAGACTCGGCATCATTTCCGGTATGTACGAAAACGGCGCGAGCTATTCGCCTTTCAACGCTCTCGTATGGGGCGTGGGATCCAACACGAGTTCCAAGGTTTCTTACATCAACTTCAACTCGAAGTTCATGACGAACACCTGGAGCGGTCAGTTAGGCCCCAACGGCGGACAGATAGATAAGGACAGCTGGACTTCTCTCGGCGAAGACTACGGCAATCTTTCGACTTCGTCCGAAGTAGAACTCGCGGTGGTAAAAAGAGACAACGTTCTTGTTTACTTTGTAAACGGCAGATACTGGACTTCGGTAACCAACGACTCTTTAAAAGGCGCGACCGTTCCCGGACTTTACGCTTATAACTGCGAAGGAACTTTCTCGGACGTCTCGTGTTCGACGAGTGATGCCGACATTGACGACATGCTTGAAAAATCGGGACTTTACACAATAAATCTTACCAAGACGCAGAATTACGTCGACGGCGAAATTTACGGAAAGGTCTACGATATCGGCGGAACCGAAGTATCGAGCTTCACAACGTCGACGCTCGTTCCCAGAGGATATACGGTAAAAGTATCGGTAAAAGCCGTTCAGTCCTCGATTTTCGTATCCGCTCTCGAAAAACTTACCGCCGACGGAGCTGACGTAACCGACAGAATAACGGACGGCGTTTACGAATTTACGGTAACGGGCATGACGAACGTTAACGCAACCTTCAGAAACGTCGAAAAGGCGAACGTAAGAAAACTTACCGCCGAAACGACAAAAACCGACGCCAAACTCGTTATTTACGCATACGGTGAAGACGGATTTGAAAATTACAAGTTCACTTACGAAGCTACGACTTCGAGAACAACCGGCAACGCCGTTCTCAATCTCGGCTTAGGCTATTACAAGATAGTTCTGAGCGGCGACGAACAAGGCGCGAAGTACGTTTCGATAACGGCGGACGGCATTTATGAAACCGACAGAAACGGCAACCCCGTATCTTCGGATCCGATAACCAACGTATCGTTCTCATAAAAGGAACTTTGAATACGGCTTTGCGGAACTTTAACCCGAAAAAGAATAAAATAAAGGAATAAAATTCCGTGAAGCCGCGTTCTAAAAATAAATAAGGAGTAAAATATGAAAAAGAACAGATTACTCGTAATTATCTCGACCTTTCTGGCGATAATGTCGATAGCCGCGTTCACGTTAGGTCTCGTTGCGTGCAACGGAGGCAATAAGGACGACGGCGGCGATTCCGACAGAGTGACGGCGATAATCGAAAGTATCAACGAACTGCCCGAATCCGTTTCGCTTTCAGACGAAACCGAAATTGAAAAGATTCAGAAGGCTTACGACAAGCTTACCGAAAGCGACAAAGCGAAGGTAACCAACTACAATACGCTTAAAAATCTTAAGACCGTTCTCGCAGATCTTAAAGCCATCGATGCGCTTGAATTTACCTTCTTGTCGGAAGACACTGTGCAGGCGAACGAAGTTTACACGCCCGAAATCGACGCGTCCGGCCTTACGTTCAAAAACATCGTTCCGACGGTAACGTATACGCTGCTCGCGGGTAATACCGCCAAAGCCAAAATGAACGCAGACTACACCGTAGTTGCCGAAAATCCAGGTAAATTTACGGTACAGGCTCACGTGCGTTATCAGGGCTATAATATCGAAAAAACTCTCGATAAAGAAGTCGAAGTAAAAGGTTTGCCCGTAAGCGTTACGGTAACTCTTCCGGAAGCAAACGCAAACCTTATTTCCAAGGTGAGACTTTCCACCAAAGACGGCATAATGTTCGATTATAACGCTCTTACCGGAAAGTACGAAGCAAGCCTCCCGGACGGCTCGGTAGAACTTACGTGCTCGCTCGACGGATTCGAATCCGAAAGTAAAACCGTAACGGTTGCAAGAGGCGCCGCCAACGAATTTGAAATCGGCATCGGCGGATACAAGTTCGGTCCCGCAGTCAAGATCGGCGCGGGTAATTCCGGCGCATGGTCGAATAACGACGGAATTGCCGTTGTAGAAAAGTCCGAAAACAAAGAAGACACGTCTTTCTACGCATTGGCAAGCGGTAATACCGCTACTACTCTCATGATTTCCGCGGACATCACGATGGAAGTAGGTTTATTCCACGACAGCCCCGACGAAGGCGCGGGACTTATGATCGCCAACTGCACCGGTATAGGCGGCTTCGGCGTAATCATGAAACCCGGTCAGAAGTTATTCTGTCTTACCGATAATGCCTTGCAGAATCTTGCGGCATGGGCGGGAGACGGCATCGATGCCGGCATCACCAAAGATTGCGTAAGCTTTTACGAAGGCACCCGTCCGAACGGAAAGGGCAGAGTTCTTTGCGAAAACGAATTCCCCGCAGGCGGAAGCAAATACACTTTAACCAAAAATCTTAAACTCGTAAGACTTAACTCTTACGTATTCGTATTCGTAGACGGTACTCTTTACGCAGATTTCAGAATTCCCGCAATCGAAAACGTAGCGGGTTCGTTCGGGTTCATAAACATGAACCACGATAAGGTTACTTATTCGAATATCAAATTCGTTACCGACGAAAAACTAATTTATAAAGAATTCGGCGATAGTCTTGTAGACGTAACCGTAGCGGAAGGGAAAGACAAAGTCAACGTTACTCTCGAAGGCGACATCGGCGGCAAAGCCCTTAAAGGCAAAACCGTTTCGATAACCGTAGCTCCCAAAACCGCGAAGGTATTCGCCAGCAAGCTTAACGATGCTACTTTCAAAGGCGTACGTAATGCCGACGGAAGCGTTACCTACACGGGTACCGTGTCCAAGTCGCTCGAAATATACGCAAAAACTCTTAATAAACAAGCCCTTCTCGACGCAAACGACGTAAAGGTTACGGTCACCGCAGCCGAAGAAGTACGCGCCGACGATATAAACTGGGCGGAAGCAAACATAAGCATGACGGACAGCGAAGGTTACAATTACTTCCTGACCTATGCCGGAGAGGGCGTGTTCGAAGGCAAACTTCCTTTCGATTATTATTATATAAGCGGAAGCTATCTCCGTTATGCGGATAAGTCGACGGAAGACTTCGCTTTAAACGAAACCGACTTGTCGTTTGAATTCGACGAATACGCTTACGGTCCGGTGGACGAATTCCAGGGCTCGGGCGTAAGCTGGTCTTACGACTCAAAGACAAAGTCCGTATCTATGACAAAGACAAACAATCCCGAGGAAGCTTCGCGCTATGCGGTAGCCAACGGATTCAAGTCAAAAACCATTATGGTTTCGGCTAAAATCACTATGGAAGTAGGTTCCTTCCACACCAGTCCCGACGAAGGTTCCGGTATAGAATTTACCTACGGAACCGACACCAACTGCGGCATACTTATTAAGCCCGGTCAGGGATTGTTCTGCTTCACCTGGTTCAACGGCTGGGTAGTTCAGAACTTAGCCGCATACGGCGCACCCGCCAACAACAGTGTCGATCTCGGTATCACTAAGTCCGGCATTAACGTATTCAACGGCGCGACCGTAAAAGAAAACAACGGAAGAATCATTACTCCCGCACTCAGAGACTATACCGGCAAATCTTCTTACAAAGCGACGGTAGATCTTACCGTAATAAGAAGAAACACCGAAGTTTACGTTCTTATCAACGATACTTTATATCTTGCGATAACCGTTCCCGGACTTAACGACGTAGAAGGCGGTATTGCTTTCTACAACGTAAACCACGACAAAATTAAGTACGAAAATATTTCGTTCACGACCGAAGTTCAGGAAAAACTTTGCACCTTAGGTTATCACGCATGGGATGAAGGCGTAGTAACACTCGAACCCACCGTAGATACCGAAGGCGTAAAGACCTTTACCTGCACCGAATGCGGTGAAACAAAGACGGAAAAGCTTAACAAGCTCCCGATGGCGGCTGAAAATATAACCGTAGAATTCGGTTATGAGTCGGCTTACGTCCTCGACGCAAACGGCGAAAAGGTTTACCTTTACGACTTAAGCGGAATAAACGCTTCCGACGTAGAAGTTTCTCTTTACAACGTTTATACCGAAAAGACAACCAAATTTAACCTTAAATCTGCAAAAGACGCGTACGAAATCGTTACAGCGGAATATATCGTAACTTATACCTATAAGGGTGCGGTATGGTCCGAAACATTGGCGATAAGAAAGGGTACTACGGAATATACCGGCTGCGTATCGCTCGCATCGCTCGGCGGTTCGGTAACGTTCACAAAATACGACGGCACCGAAAACTTCGAACTCAAGAGTTTTGGCAGCAACTGGAAATACTCCGATAACGAAGCCAACTCCGTAAATATGACGGGCTACACTTATTCGATGCAGAACACCGTAGTTGCCGACAAAATTTACGTTGAAGGCATATTCGATCTCGACAAGCAGTCTTACGCTTCCGAAATCGGTTCTTCGTCCGCAGGCATACTTATAGCTCACGGCCTTGACGAACTTTCCGGAAACAACAATCAGCAGTCCTATAAACTCGTAATCGGTTTAAGAGGAACGTCCGTTATAGCTACTCGTCTCGGCACCGCTTGGGACAGCCACGACTCGGCAATCGTAGCTAACTTCGACTATATGAATATCAAAGATATGTCGAACGTAAAACTCGGCGTTCTCCGCGACGGAACGACTTACTACTGCTACGTAAACGGCGTTTACGTCGGCAAATACGTTTACTCGGCAATAACGAACGCGAGCGGCATAGGCGTAGCTGCGGCAGGTACGGTAGACGTAACCGTCAAGAAGTTCAATTACTCGGTAAGAACCGAAGTGATCAATGCGTTAAAGGTTACCGAAGCCGTTAAGGATATCGATATTTATCTTATTGCAGGTCAGTCAAACGCTTCGGGATGCACCAACGCTTCTCCCGCCGAACTTTTAGGTTTAGGCAATACTAAGTACGTTTACGGATTCGAAAACGTTTACTACGTTGGTAACGCCGGAGCTAACTGGATGAACAAAGTAAGCGTAGGCTTAGCGAGAGGCGGTCTCGGCGAAACTACCGTAAGAATCGGCGGCGAACTCGGTTTAGCCGAAGGACTTTCGAAGTACTACAATAAGGAAAGCGGCAAATACGCCGGTATGATCAAGTATGCGGTAGGCGGCACCAGCCTTCTCGACGACCTCAGCGGATATAACGGAAGCGACGGCAACTGGGTATCTCCGTCTTATCAGAAGACGCTTTCGAGCGTTGCCGGCGGACTTACAGGCGGTCTTTACAGAAACTTCCTCATAGAATTCAAAGAAGCATGGCAGATGTACAAAGATATGGGCTTCAACCCCGTAATCAAAGGCTTCTACTGGATGCAGGGCGAATCTAACAGAGGATACGAAGCGGAATACAAGAAGGCTTTCAAATATTTCGTAAACGATATGAAAGCCGACCTTACAAAGATCACCGGTCAGGACCAGAGCGAACTTCCGTTCATCATCGGTCTTATCTGCGAAACGGAAGAAAACGCTTATGCAAACACCGTAGCTATGAATAAGACCTTCATCAGAATGCAGCGCGAACTCGCCGAAGAAATTCCGAACTGCTATGTTAACGAAAGCAGCGGTTATGCGACGAACGCACTTAATTCGAGCGGAACAAGCTACGCGACGGGAAGCGACAGCTGGCACTGGAAATATACCGATCATATCGAAATCGGTAAGAAGCTTGCAGGCGTAATCTTTAAGAACATTCTTAAAGTAACCGTATAAAACAAAAACGCCTTAACAGCGTGAAAAAAACCGGGCAGAATATTTTGTTCAGCCCGGTTTTTTAATAAACGAACGTCATAATTTTTACGTCCGAAAGAGAAAAAAAGATGAAAAAGATAATTGTAAAATTTTTGTCCGTACTCCTTGTCTTGTTGCCGCTCGCTATGACCGCATGCGGCGATAATAAAGGGAATAAGACCGATTACGGAACGCTTACCATAGCCGACGTCGAATTCGAATGCGACAAAACCGCAGTAGTATCTCCGGTGTTTTCAAACCGGGAATACGAAGAATCCGTAACTTATAATCCGGCAGATAAAAACCTTGTTTTCAGCGGCAACGAACTAAGTTATAACGCGGTAGTTACCGAAAACAAAGTCATTTCCGTAACGGCAAAAACTTCTCGTCATACGGCAAATTTCAACGTAACGGTAAAACCGATAGGTTACGGAACGTTAACGATAGAAGATACCGGATTCGAGTGCGACAGAACGGCTATTGTAACGCCCGTATTTTCCAAGCCCGAATATTTTTGCGAAATAACTTATACTTCGACCGATAACAATCTCGTATTTAACGGAAACGAATTAAGTTATAATGCGGTAGTTACCGAAAATACGGCGATAACCGTTACCGCTAAAACGGCAAATCACACCGCAGTCTTTACCGTTACCGTAAAACCGATCGATTACGGAACTCTGAAAATCGGCAATTCCAACGGCGTTATAAAGTGCGACGTCGGATCGTCCTTTATTATGTCGGTTAAGTATTCGAATCCCGTCCGCGCCGAAGATCTTACTTTCGACTATCAGGGCGAAGCGATCGAAATACGAAAAGACGGTAACGGTTACAGGCTTACCGCCAAAGAAGTAAAAAGCGATTTTATAAACGTAACGGCGTATTCGGAACACTTCCGCACGGAATTTAAGGTAAAAGTAACCAAAACCGAGCTTTATTACGATTCTTCCGCGATAACCACCGTATATGGTGGTTACGGAGAGTTCGATATAAGTCGCTGGTCGTACGCTAAAAACTTCCCGGAAGAGCTTAAAGATGAAAATATTACCTTCTCTCTCGACGGATTTTACGGCGGCGTAAGCGTATCGGACGGTAAAGTCACCGTAAATTCTTCGGCGGCGAACGGATTGGTTTTCAAAATAAAAGCGGAATCGTCCGTTGCGGAAGGAACGGCTTCTTTCACGGTAAGAGCGGGGTATAATAACGCTTATATGGCCGGCAATAACGAAAATCTTCTGACCGACAGAGCGAATAAACTCAGTACTTATTTAGACGGCGAAAAAGTAGCTGACGTCGACGCTCTTTTCGTGGGTGATTCCTTCTTTAACCCGGGCAGCTCAAAAGGCGGTACCGGAAACGGTTATTGGACGGACTTTTATACCACTTGGGCGAACAAAAACACCTACACCGTCGGAATAAGTTCTGCCGTTACCGAAGATTTCGAAGCTCTTTTATTCAGACTCGTCGTAAAATACAATCCGAAAAACGTCGTTCTCCATATCGGTACGAACGATATATTCGACGCTCACGAGTCGAAAGAGAAGATAGCGGATCGCATAAAAACGCTTGTAATGCATATACACGTATATCTCCCGGAGACTGATATATACTGGTTCACAATCGAACCGCGCGGCAATCAGAGCGGTTCCGATAACGAGAACATAAAGTATATCAATTCCGAAATAACCGGATTTGCTGCAGATAAAGATTATTTTACTGTTTTGGACAGCTATTCCTGGTGTTTTGACGCGAACGGGTCGGTAAATACCGGATTTTTCAGAGACGGCGTTCATCCTACGCTCGTAAATTATAAAAAGTACGTTCAGTGCCTTGTGGACAACGGCTTTGCGGTCGTCCCCGACGGATATACAAAAACCGAAATCGCTTCTTACGGCGTAAATCTTAAAAATCTTATAATTACCGACGGAAAGAATAAGCTTGCTTATTAAGTTCGTTTTTCGGCTTGAAAAAGGAAAAACGTATATAAAAACAAATGCAAATAAAAAAAGCCGTGGCGATAAAATGTCGCCGTGGCTTTTTTTATTGTTTTAAGTTTATAAGGTTGACTTACGCGTTATTTGCGTCGTAGCCAATTATTTCTCCGCTGCATTTAGTATCCGTAGCGGTTATTTTACCGTGGTTCGAGCAATCGTCCGAAACAGTGGAACCGGCGCCGAGATAGCCCGCTATGCCGCCTACGTTTGTGTATGAATTTACTTCGCCGTAGTTAACGCAGGAGTTTATACTGCTGTTAGTCGTCGTCCAACCTATAATTCCGCCGAAACCGGTATTTGATTTTGTAAGCGAAGAGCTGTCTGCGGTCGTTATCAGACCGTAGTTATAGCAGGTTGTAACGATTGCGGTGTAGCTTGATCCTATGATACCGCCGACTTTCGAAACGCCGATAACCGTTCCGTAATTATAGCAATTCGTATAAGTTGCTCCGCCGTTTCTAGCTTCGCCGCCGGCAATGCCTCCCGCTCCGTTTGCTGCAGTCGTAATCGTTCCGTAATTTACGCATCCGATTATTTCGAGAGTATTCGAAGTATAACCTACGATACCGCCGCAGTATGTTGCGCCAGCTGTAACGGAAGCGTAGTTAACGCAGTTCTTTATCGTTCCCGCGGCTTTCGTCATACCTAAAATTCCGCCCGTGTAAGCTTCTTTTGCGTTCGAAGTCGTTATCGAAGCAAAATTCTTTACGTTTTCGATAATAAATCCGGTATTGGCGGTATAAGCGACCGAAGCCGCTCTCGTAGATCCCTGTACGGTACCTGCGATGACAAGATTTTTAACCGTTCCCGAAATACCTTCGAAAAGAGCCGCCCCGTTGAAAGAAGAGCTTCCCGCCGTTAATTTTACGGCATATCCGTCGCCGTCGAGATTTCCGCCGAAATAACTCCAGCCCGAATTGGTGTTTACGCCTCTGTTTGCGATAGGCGTCCAGCTTGCCGCCGTCATATCGAGATTCGCAGCAAGTTTGAAGAACAAACCTTTGGCGTAAGTCTGACTTTTTGCTCCCGAATACTGCGATTGCATGTATTTGAGCTGAGCGGCGGTTTTTATTATATACGGATTTTCTTCCGTGCCGTCTCCCGATTCGTAACTTTCCGCAACCGTCGTTCCGTCCCATACGTCGGCGGTTTTATAAGTTACCGTTTCGGTTTTGTTTCCCGTCATTATTCCGGAAAACCAGAAGTTGTCGGGGAGATAGCCTTCAATTTCGGGCGATTCGGTGAGTTCTTTTCCGTAAATCGCATTTTTGTCGATTAAAACGGTTTTATTTTCCGCAGCCGTTCCGCCGTTTTCATAAACATATGAAACGGTCAATGCAAACTGAATTTTCTTCGCTTCGAACACAGCGTAATAAGTTACGTCTGCAGTCGCCGCGGGGACAGAAGATAAAACCTCGCCGTTTTCTTCGGTCGCCCATCCGGCGAATGTGTAGGTATAAAGTTCGTCGTCCGCTTTTACGGGCGTTTCGCCGTCATACGCGGGTACGGTATCTTTATGATAAAGGGCAGAAGTCTCTTTGCCGTTCACGATCCACTTTATAATGTAATTGGTTCTTACTTCGGTGAATACCGCGTAGTATGTATCCGCTCCGGTAACTGCGGGGAGAGTAGTCAAAGCGTTGCCGCCTTCTTCTGTAGCCCAGCCGGCGAATACGTAATCGGCGGTTTCGGTAGAAGCTTTGGCAGGTTTTGTTTCGCCGTAAGAAGGAACCTCGTTATATAAAAACGTTTTTGCTGTTTCTACGCCGTTTACTACGAACTTTATTTCGTAACTTCTCGTTGTTTTTGCGAATACCGCGTAGTAAGTAACGTCGGCGGTTACGGATTCTTTGCTTAAATCTACAGTTTCGCCGTCTTGGGTTTTTGACCAGCCTTTGAAAGTATATTCGAATTCGTCGGAAGCGGCTTTTACCGGAGTTTCACCGTCGTAAACGGGGACGGAGTCTAAAGCGGCGTAAGAAGAAGTTTCTTTTCCATCCGTAATCCACCTGACGGTAAATCTTATTCTCGTTTCGGAGAATATCGCGTAATAAGTTATATCGCCCGTTACCGTTTCTTTGGAAAGATCTGTCGTTTCGCCGTCTTCCGTTTCAGACCAGCCGATGAATGTGTAGCGGTAATCTTCTGTTGCGGCTTTTGTCGGTTCGCTTCCCGTATATGATGGAGCAGAGCCGTAATTTGCGGTGACGGGAGTCCGATTCTCTCCGTTTATAAACGTAACTGTGTAACTGTTCACGGTCTCGTCAAACACTGCGGTTAACGTAACGTTTGCGGTTATCGCGGGGAGTTCCGCTTCGTAAACGGTTTCGCCGATCTTCCAGCCCTTAAACGAGTAAGAATACTGCGCGGTGCCTGCTTTTACGGGAGCTGCTTCGTCATAGGTTATGACAGTTCCGTATTTAAGCGAGACCGTTTTTATCGTTTCGCCGTCCACTACGAAAGAAGCCGTATACGAACGCTTCGTTCCGTTAAAGGTAGCTTTGTATGTAGCGTCCTTTCCGGCAACGGGGAGTTCTGCGAGAACTATTCCGTCTTCGCCCGCCCATCCCGCAAACGAATAATCGAATTCGTCGTCGGAAGGTTTAACGGGCGTTTCACCGTTATAGCTTACCGCTTCACCGGACTTTACGTCAGTCTCGTATAAAACAGTTTCGTCGTAGTTAACGAAACTGATTCTGAAGCTCTTGTTTTCCGTCGTTGTACATCCCGCGAAAGCGCAGCACGAGAGTATAAGGGCGAAAATAAGAGCGGTCACAAAAGATTTTCTCATAATTTTCTCCTTTTCGGCGGATTGAGAATATTTTTCCGCCGTAAAAATTTTTTATTTATTTCCAAACGATAGGGTAAAGGTTTAGCCGATGAGCCGGAAAGAGCCTTTTTCGGAGCAATTTTCGGACGAAGAAGTCGAAGTAAGCTGTCCGCAGATCTGACCTACCGAGCCGCCGCCCGTAACCATTGCATAATTTATGCAGTTTTTTACCGCACCGTATCCGTAATTGGAACCGGCTATGCCGCCGACGTAAACGCCTTCGGAATAAACTTCGCCGCGGTTTTCGGACTTATCCGTAACTCCGCCGTTTACCGCGCCCGATACTCCGCCGACGTAATTTTTATTTGCTTTCACGAGTCCGTAATTTACACATTCGTAAACGGTCGCTCTTATAAGAACCCCGTCCACGTTTCTTCCGTCCGTTCTTCCCGTAACGCCGCCCGTTACGGAATTTAAAGAAGAACTTTCGTTATAAACCGAGCCGTAATTATTCGATTTACTTACCGTAAAGGGTTTTGCGGTAACCTGCGCCGCACCCGCGATGCCGCCGATCGAAGATCCGCTTCCGTAAACCGTTCCGCGGTTTTCGCATAAGTCAAGGTTCGCTTCGGTAATTTTTCCGACTATTCCGCCGACGTAAACGGTGCCTTTTATTATTCCTTTATTTTTGCAGGACGAAACTTCGAGACATTCGTTAAGTCCCGCTATGCCACCCGTGTAACCGGTACCGGAAACGGGGGAGTAGTTGTAACAGTTTTCGATTTTGCCGGTGCCTTTCGAAGCGTAAGAGATTATGCCGGCGGATCCGTTCGATTTTGTGAGAATTATCCCGTAGTTTATGCAGTTCGAAATATTGATCGCAGCCGCCGTAAAGAATGCTCCGATAATTCCGCCCGCTCTTCCGAAAGACGAGACGCCGCCGTAATTAACGCAGCCGCTTACGGTTATTCCGAAAGCGTTGCCGACTATACCGCCGACTCCGCCCGTGATTTTAGCCGCGGAAGAAGTAACGGTTCCGTAGTTTGTCGAATTTTTTATAACCGAACCGTTTGCCGCCATACCGACTATGCCTCCGACGTAATCTCCGGAGGAAGTTATTTTAGCGTAGTTATAAACGTTTTCCAGGATGCCGCCGGAGCCTAAAGTATAGGCGATGCCACCCGCTCTCGACAGGGAAGAAACGCTTCCGTAAACGGTAAGATTTTTTACCGTTCCCGAAATTCCTTCGAACAGCCCCAGAGCGTTAGCTTTGTCGTTTTCGGCTGAAATTTTTATCGAGTGTCCGTTCCCGTCGAACGTTCCCGCAAAGTAGCTCCAGCTGTAATTAGTAAAGGAACCCCTGTTCGCGATCGGCGTCCAGAAAGCCGCCGACATATCGAGATCGGCTTCGAGCCTGAAATATTTGCCCGAAGAATATTGTTGTTTTGCCGCGCCGGAGTTCTGCTTCTGCATGTATTTAAGCTGCGCCGCGGTTTTTATTATATAAGGATCTTCTTTTGAGCCGCTTCCCGACTCGTACACGTCAGAAACGGCAGAACCGTCCCATACCGAAACGGGAGTATAGCTGACCGTAACGGTCGCGTTTTCGGTCATGTAACCCATAACCGAAGGCTTGTCGGGGGAATATCCGATTATATCGGGCGATGTTATATCGTAAATATCGCCGTAAAATATATATTCGCTTGTTTTTGAAATCTTTTCGCCGTTTTTAACGTAAATAACGGTTAAAAGATAGGATTTTAACGTCTTTTTGTAAGTTGCGGTAAAGGCGACGTCGTCATAAACCGCCGGGAGAGTTTTATAAACCGTTCCGTTTAAGCTCCAACCGATAAAATCGTAGTAATACTCGTCGGTCTCGGCTTTTACGGGAGTTTCTCCGCTATATTCGGGCGTTTCGCCGTAAAATACGGAAGTTTCGGATAAAAAGGTAGTTTCGTTTAAGAACCTGACTTTTACCGATTTTTTAACCTCCTTAAAAACCGCTTCGTATTCCGCACCGTCCGCAGACACCTTAGGCAGATCGCCGGAATAAATCGTTCCGTCTTTCGCTTTCCATCCCGCAAATTCGTAACTTACGGTTTCGTCCGCTTTTTTATATGGAGTGCCGTAAAACCTCGGAATCGAACCGACGGGGAAGGATAGCGTAAGGCTTTCGCTTTCTACTATGAATTTTATTTCCGCCGAAGAAGTCTTTTTTATTATCGCCGTATAAGTTACGTCCGACTTCACCGCCGCAAACGTTTTATTCCAACCCGTAATTTCGATATAAATTCCGTTCTTTATAAAAGAAGTTTCGCCTTCGTAAAAAGGGATTTCGTTATAACTATAAGTTTTTTCCGTCGCTTCGCCGTCCACTATAAACGTTACGGTATAGGTAGCGGCTGCTTCGGAATAAGTCGCGGTGAATACGGTGTTTTTGCTTACTGCAGGTAAATTTTTATAAACCGTTCCGTCCGCATTCCAGCCGACAAAGGTAAATCTCACGCCGTTTTCGTCTTCTCTTTCGGGGATAGAATTATCGTAAACGGGAACGGAACCTTTTTTCACCGTTTTCGCGAGTAAAAGAGTGCCGTCGTAATCGGTAAAATTCACCGTTACGGTTTCGCTTCCCGGCTTGTCGTTCCCGCCTTTTTTACAGCCGTAAAACGTACAGAAGGAGAGTAAAAAGGTAAAAACAAGCAGATAAAATAAAACCGAGGGTAATTTTTTGCTATAAAAATTTCTGATCTTTTCGTTTTCCATTTTTACGCTCCTTCGCTTATTCTTTCGAGCGACCGGTTTTTGCAGGTGAGTTCGAGACTGAATCCGAATATCCCGACCGTACAGTCGCCGCCGTTAAAGTCGAATTCTCTTTTTAAGGTTTCGTTGCCGTTTAGAAAAAGCGTGAGTTCGTTTCCGATCTTTTTAACGGTCAGCGTAACATAAACGCCGTCCGTATATTTAAAAGCGGGGGCGGAGGATTCTTTTGAAGTGCTCCAGTCGAAATCTCCGTTTACTTTTCTTACCGTACCTACGTTTGTCGAAGTAAGGTTTGAAGAACCGTCTACGTAAAGGTAAACCGATTCGTTCCTGTTTTTCACCGATAACCCGAATTTAGGCCATTCGTCGCCGGTTATGTTCGATTTTACCGTGAACGATACCGAAAATACAAAGTTTTCGCCGGCGTTTTCTTTAAGATAGGTTTCCTGCACGCCGGCTTTGTAAAAGGTGACTTCGGAAGAAGTTTCTTTAACTCCGTCCGTTTCGGTAAATATTCCGTAATCGCCCCAGACGCCGCTGCTTTCCGCATATTTTCCGAAAGCGGATAATATTTTTCTGTTAAGATACGAATATCCGTCCGAAGAAAGCCCGGTCGCTTCCGAATAAGCGGGGGAGTACGGAATGCCGTCGTATAAGTCGGCGAAGGCGTCTATGAATTTTATGTTTTTACTCTCCGCATAAGCTTTTACAGAAGTGTTATACGCTTTTAATGCTTCGTTGTCGAAACTTACGCTTTTTACGGGGAGAGCGGATAATATCGTAAGTTCCGTGTTTTTATATTTTGAGATAAATTCGTCCATGAACGTTTTTGCGTTGTTAAAAGAATTCAGTACGCCCGAACTTAAATCGCCGTCTAAAGCCATCAGAACTTTTTCGGGCGAATAAGCGTTTATGAGATCTATGTTATCGGTCCAGTATTTTATATCGGAATCGGCTTTTGCAATACTTGTCGTTTTTCCGAGTGCGGAAAGATTTTTTACCTGTCCGCCGCTTATGCCGCTGCCCGCAACGCCGCCGCCGATTAAAAGAACTTCCGTCTTTTCGGGTAAGGTGTTTTTTACAAAGCCGTTTTCGATTATTACAAGGTGAGATTTCGGATTATCCCATTCGACGCTATTTTCGGAATAGTAATTCCAGTTCGTAGTAAGGGCGTTTACGGTATTACGCAAAGAACATGCGAATGTGAGCTCGTTAAGAGCTGTATTACGTGTTAATCCGATCGAAAAGTATGGAATATCCACCGTAACTTTATATCCCGCAAATCCGTCGGTCAATATGTCGGTAAGGCTCGTTTTAACCGAGACTGTTCCGCCGAAGTCGTGCCATATGCCGTTTGAAGCGACGTATGAAAAGTATTTGCCGTCAGCAGTGACGAGGAATCTGTAATTATAACGGTTGAACGAAGTTTCGTTATAAGATTTTCTGCCGATTATGAATTCCGCGTTGTCGAGATACCCGGCTACCTGCTGCGTTTTTCCGTCGGTAAACACCACGCTGTCTTCTATAAGAGCGGTAACGGTAAGCGACTTTTCGCCGTAAAACGCCTGCCAGTGCGATTTTGCGGTAATTCCGCTTTTTTCGACCGAAAGAATTATGTCTTTGTCCGAGAAAAGATCTTTAAGAGTAACCGAAACTTTCGCCGATTTTTCGGGCATTATAAATTCTTTACCGGTTATCTTTTCGCCGTTTACGGTGTAATAGTCGACTGTTTTGCCGTAAGAAACGTAAGTTTTAAGAGTGACTTTGTCGCCAGCCTTTGCCGATAACGGGTTCGGTAAAACAACGCCGTATTCGTTATTACCGCTTATTATATCGAAGCCGTCTTCCGCAGCATATTCCGCGGTGACGCAGACGTCGGTCTCCGGCATAATAAATTCGTTTCCGTAGAGTTTTTCGCCGTTTAAGTAGCTTGCGTAAACATAGTAGCCGCTCTTTGGTTTTATCGTGTATTTTACCGTTTCGCCCGCATTTGCCGATGCGGCTACCTTGATTATTCCGTAATCTGTGCTTTCTGCGGTTATGTTAAACGATTTTTCCGTCGGTTCGCCGCTTTTGTTTTTGTCGCAGGCGAAAAAAGCGAAAAGAGCGGTACAAATAATCGAAATAATTAAAAGTGTTTTCGGTATTATCGACTTTTTCATTCCGCAGCCTCCGTTTTATTTTTGTCTTTTTTTAATTTTAAGATTAAAGCCGAACCTGCGCCGACAGCCAAAGCTACGATAATCAGCCCAACAGCGATTTTAACCGATTCGCTCTTTAACGAAGAATTTTTTAGGGATACGGTTTTGCCGTATACAAACGTATCGAGTATTTCTTCTCTCGAAGAAGTTTTCATATCGTCCGAAATAATCCCGTCCGGATAATATGTTTTGCTGAGTATCGAAGTGTTTCCCTTGAAATCCCAAACGAACTGGTTCTGATAGTTGTACATTTTATCGGTTGTCGAACTTACGTAATTGATATAGCATAGCATGTTTTTTTCATCGAATGTGAACAGTCCTAAAAGTCCGTCGAGACCGTCGTTCATTATAATCGATTGCTGATTTATCAGAAAGCACGAAACGACGTTGCCGTTATCGCCGACGAATTCTCTCTGTACTATATCGTCTGAAAATACGTGTCCGCATATTACCATAAATACGTTCGGATATTTTTTGAGCCATTTGCTCCACATCGCGTCCGGGTTGTTTACCGAGGTTTTCCCGTTCCAGCCGTAGTCGGTGGGAGCTTCGGTACCGGTCGCGATAAAATATCCGTCGGGGTTCAGGAACCCGTGCGTGGTTACGATAACTCTCCTGTCAGGGTATCTTTCCGTCACTTCGCAGCACCAGGAGAGGACGTCGTCCGACGGACCGAAGTCGAGGGCGAATATGATATAATCCACTCCGCCGAGAGTTATAAGATAGTAGGCGTTTACGATGCTGTCATCCGAAAAAGAACCGCCCCATTCGTTCCATACGGTATATTTTTCAGGCTGAAAGACCTTATTGAATTCCGTAACCGAATGGTCGAGCCGACATTCGTTATCGTAATCGTGGTTGCCGGGTATCGCCGCATAGGGGAGATCTGCCTCCGATTTAAGTCTTTCGAACTGACTAGCGACGAGAGGATACTGTCTTTCCCAGTTTCTGCCGTTCGTGTAACCGTCGGTAATATCTCCGGTAGACAGTGCGAAGCCTATTTTTTTGGACTCTTTGTTGTCAATAAGATAGTCGAACGAATAGTGAAGAGCCGACTGATAATGGTTTGTGAGCATCTGAAGATCGGGGAGAACCGCAAGGGTATAATCCTTCGTCCCGAAAAGATCTCCGTTAAAGTATAAATCGTTTGAAGAAAGGCACGCGTCGTTGCGATACATCGAAGTATCCTTTAAGACGGTTTTTCCGAGCGAGAGATATACGTTGAACATAAGGTCCGATCTCGTTTTATACGAAATATCGTAAGACGATTCAAAGTCGTTTTTAACTTCCGCCGCGGTAAGAGCGGATGAGTACAGCGTAATCTGTTTTATAAATCCCCTGAAAGGTCTTTTTTCGGCGTTGTTGAACCAGTCGCCGCCGATGGCGTGTTGTTTGTTGAATTCGGTAATGTTCGTACCTGCGCCGCAAGTTACTTCCTGTGCGAGAGTCCCGTCTATGTATAAAGCAAACACACCTCGGGTTTTATATCTTACGACCGCTATATGAACGTATTTACCCGTTCTCAAATCGACTTTATCGAACGAAAAGTATTTTTCGTAAGAGTTCCAGTTTACGGTAAGATTGCCGTAAGAGTTTATCGAATACGAAAGCATAGGCGTTTTGCTTTTCAGTTCGTTCGAGAATATGTTGCCGATTTCGCCTTCGGTATTTTTGTTTATTTTTATAACCGCTTCGAAGGTATCAGGAGTTTCGCGGAGTCTGTCCGAAAGGGCGTATTTTATTACTCCGCTCGAAAAGTCCACTCCGTAAAAGTTTTCCGCGGCGGCTGTTTTCGCGTTCAGGGGAAGAGAGAAGGCGATATTGAAAGCCATGGCGAAAACGAGTATGAATATCAAATTCTTAAATAATCTTATTTTCATATGTTCCGCTCCTATAACGCTTTTCTTTTTATTGCGGCAAGGCATAACGCCGCGCCGGCGACAGCCGCCGCTGTGGCGGAGTAATTTGCTTCTTCGAGATTTTTAATAGCCGCTTTCAGTTCTTTATCCGCATTTTCGGCCGTTTCCGCAGAATCGTTTTCGGTAACGCGCTTCGCGGCAAAGTATTTTTCGGTAAAGATCATATATCCGGCTTTTTTGTAGGATTTGCCGCCTTCGATTATAGCCGTCGCGACGGAAATCGTCTTTTTAAGTTCGGTTAAATCGGTTTTTACCGTCGCTTCCGATAAGACTGCGGTTATTGCGGATAAAACCTCGTCCATAGCTTTTTGAGAGTGGAATTTAGTAATTTTTCCCGCTTTCAGAAGGCCTTTTTGCACCTTCGCTTTCGAACCGTCTGTATAAGAAGAAAGGTCTTTATTTTTTACTTCCGCAATTTTTTTATCGAAAGCAGCTTTGTCGCCGGCGATTTTCCCGACGGTTTTTACCTGACCTATAAAAAGATTGTCAAGGAATATATCGTTATCGGAGTTGTTTTCAAAAACTACTTTATTAAGTCCGTGCGAAAAGTCTGTTACCGCAGTCATATCCAAAGTATAGCCGTCCGCTTCTTTTGTCCATACTGCGGTAAGATCGTCTGTTTCTTTGTCGGATCCTGCGGTCAAAACGAATTTAACGCCGTTTTTCCCGCCGAAGTAAACGTTCAGCTTATCGTCCGCGGCGGCTTTTATTTTGGCGGTAACGTCGAACGTTCCCGTCGTTCCCGCAAAGCCCGTGTTTACCGAGATGTAAGAATCATTTTTCATTTTAATTGAAGAATTTACGGTGCTTTCGGCATAAATTATGCCGTTTCCGCTTATCGCCGGGAGAAGAGGAGACGTAAAACTTTCCGACTTTATTGTCATGCTTTCAAACTCGCCGAGATCGTAAGCGTAATTCTGCTTGCCGGCGGCGTAGCTTACGTAAAGCGAATCTATGTCGAGATAAGCGTTTGCGGTAAAAGAAGCCGCGGTGTGCGGATAAAAAATAATTATCATGTAGTCGGTCGAAGACCTGTTCGTTTCGAGAACGAGCGAAGCCGTACGCCACGTTCCGTCATCACGCTCGTTTATCGTCATCGCGTCGAGAGTTATTTTGCCGGAATTATTCTGACTTGCTCTTCTCGTGCTGAATTCGAGCATGACTTCGTTCCCGGTAAGTGCTTCTTTCGTTTCGTCCGGAAGATACAATCTGTATTTAAAATTTATATAAACTCTGTTGGTTAAAGGCATGTTTTCTTTAACGCCGGATTCGTTGTTATAAAACGGCATATATACGGACGGCGAATCTTTTGCCGAATCGAACTTGCCCATTCTTATAAACGAATTATTTTCCGCCTTGTTATATACGACGAACTGGCTTCCGCTTGCGGAATCGGTATAAAGTCCGCTGCCTGCTCCCTTAGGGAGCTTTACGGCGTTTGTTCCGATGTTGAAATCTGTTTTTAACGTATCCGAATATTCGGTGTTGACCGAAAAAGCTCTTTCGTTTTTACCGAGCATAAGAGCTTTATTTTCATCTCGTTTTAAGGAAGAAACGTCCGTATCTAAGGTATCGGCTTCGGATACGGCGAGCGAACCGAAGCTACCGGAACTTATATAATTTTTTTCGCCCGATATTACCGAAAGATCGTCTATATCGAAACAGGTACGCGTTTTATCATAAGAAGCGTTTTTGCCGTGGTTAAAGGTAAGGTAGATTTTTCCGCCGCTTACTTCGTCCGTATCAATGTTGAACGAAAGACTCTGCCACTCGTAAGAAAAGAGATTGTTCGCCGTAAGTTCGCTTTTTGTGAAAGTCTTTTTGGAGTTTTTGAAGCGAACCGAAAATATCGCTTCGTTCGTATTAAAATCCTTGTATCCTTCCGAAAACCTGTATTTAAGAGATATAGAAGCGGAAGAACTCGTAAAAAGTCCGACGTTTACCGAAACCGCCGCGTATTCCGAATCTAATCCGTTAAAGTTTGCAAGGCGCAAAAACTTATTGTATTCGGGTTGTTCCAGACCGATTTTTATGTCTGAAGCCCCGTCGTTTAACGCATATAACGGAACGGCTATATCGTCGTTTTTATCTTCGAGATACGATAAATAAATCTTTTTACTTGAACCGCTTTCCGTTTCGGCTTCCGCCTTTTTTAAAGAAGGGGAAGAACCGGAAAGTGCGATAAAAGAAAACATCGTCGTAAGTAAAAGCGACGTTCCCGCTTTGATCGCCGTTTTCAGCCAGGACTTATTCCGCTTTTTTTTGCAATCGGTTGATAACATTTTTTCTCCTTTTAAGCGTAAATTTACGCTTTTTCGGTTATGAAGGGTTAATACGTTTTTATTTTACCTCAATCCGCTCGTTTTTCCGTTTTTTAGGAACAATATATTGTAAAATATATTGGGACTACTCTTTTTTATCGGTTTTTAAACCGAAAACGGTAAAACTTAAGCGTGTTACAAAGGGCTTCACTATAATGTTAGCATAATCGGGGTTAAAAATAAACACCTTCCCGTTAAAAATACTTTCATAACCTTTTAAGACAATCGGTTGATGATTTATCAACTTATTTTTGCAAGGCGCTTGACGGTCGGCTTTCCCCGCTGTATAATAAAAGAAAAATCGTAAAAAGAGTAATAAAAATGAAGGATCGTTCAGACGATAAAAATTATACTCCCGCCTCGCCCGAAAAGTCGGACGGCGTCGTTCAGGACGAAGCGACCAAATCTAAAACGTACTTTGTTCTCGATCAGAATAATTACGACAAACTCGAAAAGGTCTGTCATGCCTTCGGTTCGCCGATAAGACTCAAAATGATACAGCAACTGACCGAAAAGCCTATGACTCTTATCGAAATCGCAAGATTGAACGGCGTAACCAATTCGACGGCTCTGTTTCATTTAAACTGCCTTATCGAAGGCGGAATAGTCGACAACAGGTATCTACCGGGACTGAAAGGCAAAGCCCAGGTGTTTTTCGTTAACTTTACGCGCATAACTTTCGACAGGGGCGAACTCCCCGAAGAAACTCTCAAAGTTTTCGAACAGGAAGATTCGGTCGGAGACTATATTGATATCGACTGTAAATTTTTCGGTATCGCCACCGAAGAAAAAATGATGCTTCTGCACAGCGAAGAAGCATTTTTATCCGAACGCAAAAACGCCGAACTCATATGGATGAAGCCTTACGGCGGAGTTTATTATCCGTTTCAGAATTATTTTGCGAAAAACGCCGATGTAGAAGAGCTCTCGTTTTCTCTCGAAATCTGCTCCGAAACGTCCTTTTATCGTAACGACTGGAAAAGCGACATAACTTTTTATATAAACGACACCGAAATCTGCACATATACTTCGCCCGGCGATTTCGGCGGGGTAAGGGGAAGGCTTAATCCGTCATGGTGGCCGAACGAAAGCACCCAATTCGGCAATTTTATCACTCTGTCCGTAAGAAGCGGCGGCACGTTTTTGAATAACGAAAAATGTTCCGACGTTTCGATAAAGAATCTGGATCTGACAGACGGAAATAAAATTGTCTTCGGGATAAAGATCAAGCCGACGGCAAAGTATATAGGCGGCTTCAATATATTCGGCAAAAAATTCGGCAATTACGAACAGGGCATAAAAATGATCGCAAAATACAAAAGTAATTCCGGCGAAGAAAAATAAGGAGAAAAAATGGCTACTTCTATGGACTTTTTAACTTACATTTTCGAAAAAATAACCGTCCTCGGCGAAAAACGTTACAAAAAAATGTTCGGTGAATATATGGTTTATATTGATGATAAACCTGTTATACTTATATGCGACAATAATGTTTTTGTAAAAATTTTACCTGAAACCGCGGCGTTTTTAAAAGAAGCGGAAACAGGCTTCCCGTATGACGGAGCAAAGCTTCATTACGTTATAGATCCCGACGATACAGAACTTCTGAATGATATTATAAAATTAGTTTACGTTTGTACTCCGGCAAGAAAGAAGAAAAAGTAAATCGTTTAGCCTAGGTATGATTTCGCTAAGACAGGTATGCCGAAACCGTACCGTTTATTATAATAATTTTTATTTTACGGTATGATTTAGGCGATACATTACGCTGAAAAGTGATTTTATCGGACCGAAACAGCGATAAGCGATATAAGATTTTCCGTTAAATTTAATCGAAAAATTTCATTAAGTAAGAAAAAATTCTCAAATATTGCTGTTTTAAAAAAATATATTGCAAAATTATACCCAAATATTGTCTTTGATGTTATAGTTATATCGTAAGACAAATCAGAATATTTTTACCGCAGAAAAACTGCGGTGAACGGCGGCAGCAAAATGCCGTTATTTTAAGATAAACTTATAAATAAAGGAGAAACAATGACCGAACAGGAACTTAAAAGTAAGATAAGCAAAATGACGCTTAAAGAAAAAGCACTCGAGCTTACGCAGTATAATTACGGCGATCTTATGAAGGGTTACGAAGATCTTACCGTTACCGGAATGAACGTAGACGGAGATCTTACGCCCGAAGAATATATAAACGTAGGCACGATTCTCAACCAACCCGACGGCGAGGCACTTAAGAATCTTCGTAAAAAGAGACTTGACAGCGGCATAACAGATCCCGTTATCTCAATGCTCGACGTTATCCACGGCTACCGCACAAACTATCCCGTTCCGCTCGCCATGGCTTGCACGTTTAATACAAAGCTTATCGAAGACTGCGCCGAAATGGCGGCAACGGAAGCGAAATACGACGGGACCGATCTTACGTTTTCGCCCATGGTCGATCTTGCGAGAGACGCGCGCTGGGGAAGAGTGGTCGAATCCGCGGGCGAAGATCCGTATCTCGGCGGCGAAGTCGGCAAAGCGTTTATCCGCGGCTATCATAAGGGCGGAATAGCCTGCTGCGTAAAGCATTTTGCGGGTTACGGCGCTGCCGAAGCGGGGAAAGATTATAACACGACCGATATTTCGGAACACAGCCTTGACGAGTATTATCTTAAGGGGTATAAGGCTTGCATGGACGAGAACCCCGAAATGGTTATGACTTCTTTTAATCTGTTAAACGGCACGCCTGTTCTCGGTAATAAAAAACTTCTCGTCGGCAAACTGCGTGAAGACTGGGGTTTTGGCGGCGTTCTTATTTCCGATTACAACGCAGTGAGAGAAATGATAAACCACGGCTACAAAAAGGATCTTAAGGACTGCGCCGAAACCGCTATGAACGCAAAACTCGATATCGAAATGTGTTCGCCCGCATACGCAAAACATCTCGAAGAACTCGTAAGCGAAGGCAAGGTCAAAGAATCCGACGTTGACGAATGCGTATTAAGAGTATTAAAGTTAAAAGACAAACTCGGTCTTTACGAAAATCCTTACGGTAAAACCGACCTTGATAAGAGAGACGAAGTAACTCTTTGCAAGGCTCATCGCGATCTTGCGGAACTCGCCGCCGAGGAATCTCTCGTTCTTCTTAAAAACAACGGCGTTCTTCCGTTAAAGGATACCGGGAAAGTAGCGTTTGTAGGTCCTTTCGCCGCAGAAAAGGGTATACACGGCGCCTGGTCGTGTTATGCGAAAAGAGAAGAAACCGTCTCGGTAAAAGAAGGCGTAGAAAGCCTTTTAGACAAAAAAATACAGACCGAAAGCGGTTGTTCTTATAAAATTCTGGAAACCGACGAAAGCGGAATAGAAAACGCTGTAAAGTTTGCGGCGGCAGCCGATACGATAGTCTGCTGCGTCGGCGAATATCAGTTCGACTCCGCAGAATCCAATTCCCGCGCCGATATACGCATTACCAAGGTTCAGTCAGACCTTATAAAAGAACTCAAAAAGCTCGGCAAACCGCTCGTTCTCGTAGTTTTCGGAGGAAGACCTTTTGCTTTAACCGACGTCGAACCGCTTGCCGACGCAATACTTTACGCATGGCAGCCGGGAACAGAAGGCGGTACCGCAATAGCAAAAGTTTTGTACGGCAGGGCCAACCCGTCCGGAAAGACTACTATGTCTTTTCCGAGATCAGTCGGACAATGTCCGATTTATTACAATCATTTTAACACAGGAAGACCTAAACGGAACGACGACAAGCCTTCCGGATCGTTTGGTTTTACTTCGTCTTATCTCGACGAGCTCAACTCTCCGCTTTATCCTTTCGGTTACGGACTTTCTTATACGGAGTTCGAATATTCGGATTTCAGACTTTCGTCCGATAAGATGAACAAGGGCGGAAAGATAAGGGCTTCCGTAAAGGTTAAAAACGTCGGCGGCGTCGACGGGAAAGAAGTCGTAGAATGGTACATTCACGACAAATTCGCTTCATGCGCGCGTCCCGTTCTCGAACTCAAAGGGTTTGAAAAGATATTCTTAAAAGCCGGCGAAGAAAAGACGGTAAACTTCGATATAACCGATAACACTCTCGCCTTCTATAATGCGGACGGCGAATTTACCGCCGAAGCCGGTGACTTTACCTTAAAGGTAGGCGGTTCGAGCGATAAGCTTTTTGAAAAAGATTTCATTCTCGAATGATCCGATAAAACGTTATAGAATGAATGTAAATCAAACGAAAAACCGAAAATCAAACAAAAAGGTTCGCTTTTTACGGCGAACCTTTTTAATAAAAAAATCAAAATAGTGTCATTACGGATAAATTTTGGATATAGAAAAGAGTAAATACGGGTTATAAAATTAGAGTATAAAATTCAATCTGCGAGTCGTTTCGGCTTTCGTTGCGGCTCAGGGAGATCATATGGAAAAATTTTATCTTAGCGGAATATGGCATATGAAGGGCGGCGGATACGAAACCGACGGCACGATTCCAGGATCCGTGTATTCTTTTTTGCTTAATAAAAATCTTATGCCCGATCCGTATTACAGGGATAACGAAGAAAAGGTTCTCGCAATATGCGACAACAATTTCGAATTTTCGAGAAAGTTCGATTATAAAAAAGAATCGGACGATATAACGCTCGTTCTCGAAGGTATAGATACTTTATGCGATATTATTTTAAACGGAAAAAAGATAGCGCATTTAAACAATATGCACCGCACTTATAAAATACCGGTCGGAGATATTATAGCAAACGGCGAAAATTTTATATCGGCATATTTTTATTCCGCCGATAAATACGTTAAAGAAGCCGACAAAAAAAATTCGAGACCGGGCTGTGCGAATCCGCTTAAAGGCTATATGCATTTAAGGAAGGCTCACTGTATGTTCGGCTGGGACTGGGGAGCGAGACTCCCCGACGCGGGAATATGGCGCGATATTTATCTTGTTGACGAAACCGAACCGCATATAGACGACGTAAGGATACTTCAACGACATGAAGGCGGTAAAGTTTTTGTTAAAATAACCGCAAAAACGACTAAACTTGCGGACGTAAAAATAACCGTAAAATCTTCGGACGGCGAAGTTTTTGAGCTTCAAAACGGCTCGGAAACAGAGATTAAAAACCCGCTTTTATGGTGGCCGAACGGCTTCGGCAAGCAAAATCTGTATACCGTTATCGTAAAGTCCGTTGCAGACGGTAAAGTAACGGACGAATCGATAAGGAAAATCGGTTTGCGTACTTTGAAACTCGTCCGCGAAAAGGACGAGTACGGCGAAAGTTTTTGTCACGAAATAAACGGCAAAAAGATTTTCGCGTTCGGCGCGGATTATATTCCGGAAGACAATATTTTATCGAGAATAAACAAAGAACGCACCGAAAGACTGCTCCGTTCGTGCATATATGCTAATTTTAACGCAATAAGGGTATGGGGCGGCGGATATTATCCGGACGATTATTTTTTCGATCTGTGCGACGAACTCGGACTTATAGTGTTTTTCGATCTCATGTTCGCATGCTCGTCTTATGATTACGGCGAAGAATTTTATAAAAACGCCCTTACCGAAATAACGGACAATATAAAAAGAATACGTCACCACGCATGTATAGGTCTTATATCCGGCAATAACGAGATCGAGGAAGAAACCGTATATTGGGGCGAAGAGATAAAAAAAGGCTATCTCGAACTGTTCGAAAACAGAATTCCCGCCGTTATGTCGGAGCTTTGTCCGGAAATCGCTTACGTCCCGTCGTCGCCGTCGTCTTTCGGGGGTTTTAATAGCCCTACGGACGAAAATTACGGCGACAGCCATTACTGGATGGTATGGCACGGCAATCTGCCGTTTACCGATTATCGCAAACATTATTTCAGATATCTGAGCGAATTCGGTTTTCAGTCCTTCCCGTCGATAAAAACAATCGAAGAATTTACGCTCCCCGAAGACAGAAATCCTTTTGGCAGAGTTATGGAGCTTCATCAGCGCAACCCTTCGGCAAACGGTAAAATACTCAATTATCTTTCGCAAACGTATCTGTATCCTTCGTCTTTCGAAAATCTTGTGTACGCTTCGCAACTTTTGCAGGCGGAAGCCATGAAGTACGGTGTGGAACATTTACGAAGAAACCGCGGAAGATGTATGGGAACTTTGTATTGGCAGCTTAACGACATATGGCCGGTGGCGAGCTGGTCGAGCATAGATTCGTCCGAGAGATACAAGGCTCTCCATTACGAAGCCAAACGCTTTTACGAACCTGTTCATATTTCGTGCGAAGAAACGGGCGAATATACCGTTCGCCGCGATATAACCGACGAAAGAATAATAGGCTACGAAACAAAAGCTAAACTCTATGTAAATAACGAAACCTTAAAAGACGTTTGCGGAGAAATAGAGTGGCGGCTTATAAGAAACGACGGCAAAACGCTGGAAACAGGTAAAGAGAATATAACAGTAAAAGCGCTATCGGTAAATTCGATCGAAGAAATCGATTTTAATAAAACCGACGTACGCAATAATTACCTGTGGTTTGCGTTTAACGTAGCCGGAAAAACAGTCTCGTCGGGAACGGTGATCTTTACGAAGCCGAAACATTTTAACTTTCCAGATCCGAAGCTAAAACTTTCGGTATTTGGCGATAAAATAACGGTTCGTTCGGACGCTTACGCAAAATACGTCGAAATAACCGACGAAACCGGCAAAATGATTTTGTCCGATAATTACTTCGATATGAATAAGGGTGAAAAGACCGTTTCCGTTATAAGCGGAACTCCGGAAGGACTAAAAGTAAAATCCGTTTACGATATAAGATAACTTAATAAAAAAGTCCGGGTTTCCGGACTTTTTTACAGTTTGTTTTTCAGAGTTTTGATACATCGATTATTTTTCGGCATACCGCAACTTCCGGAAAAATTATTTTTTTACGGGAATTCCGAGCGAAATAAAAGCGGGCGTAAGGTTACCGTTTGCGTCGTACGCGGTAAGTGTCAGCGGCAGGTCATTATCAATAATTTTTACCGCAACCGAAATTACTCCGGCATACATACGGCGTGTGGATGAGTACAGTGATTCGTGATCTGCATTATCAGAGCCTGTTGATAAAACCTGTCCGCAACCGGTTGCGGAGAAAGTAACTAGAGGAGTGGCATTGGGAACGAATTTCCCGTTTTTATCTACGGCGCGACAAGAAAAGACGGCAACGTCTTTTCCGTTTCTTTCTATGTTTTCAGTGTCAAGAGAGAGCTTAAGAGCGACCGGTTTTTCCGTGGTTTGTATTTTTTTGCGGCAAACAATTTTTCCGTCGGTTATTCCGTAAGCTTCTATATAACCGGGACAGAAAGGAATATTCCACTCGGCTTTACCGTATTTTTTTATTTTGACGGGAGGATATTTTTTGCCGTTCACGTCGAGTATAGCTTCCTTACAATTGGTGTATGCGACTATATGAATAGGCTTACCCTCGAATCCCGTGAAATTCCAATGAGGCAACAGATGAATCATAGGTTCATCAGTCCAAAAAGATTTATTCTGATAAAATGCGTCTTTTTTCTGCAAGAACATATCTATAGAACCCGAAAGCGAACATAATCTCGGCCAGTCGGCTTCGCCTCTGTGTTCGAATGCCGTCCACTGAAAACTGCCGGCAATAAAAGGACGTTCCGAAATGAAAGTATAAGTCATTTCTCGGTTACGGAAATACATGCCGGTATCGTTGTCCCATGCCGGACGAGCGGCTTGTTTGTCGTCGGCTTCTTCATACCAACCGCGCTTTGTGCCGCTTGCCACGCATTCGCTCATAAAAAGAGGTTTATCCGGATATTTCGCGTGGACGGCGTCTATCAGATCATAGCAGTAGTTTATTCCGATAACGTCGACAAGGTCGAGAACTTTTTCGCGGTCAACTTTGTCGCAGGCAATGGTAATTAAGCGGCTGTCGTCCAGTGATTTAATGAAGGAGATCAGGTTTTTGCAGATTTTTCTGCCCTGACCTGTACCAAAATATTGTTCCTCGTTGCCTATCGACCAGAAAATAACCGACGGGCGATTGCGGTCTCGCTTTATCAGCGTTTCCAGCTGTTTTTTGCTTTCTTCGGTACTTTCGAATCGCCGCGTTTCGTCCATAACGATAAAACCGTTTTCATCAAGTGCTTCCATTACGCATTCCGCATGAGGATAATGGCTGGTCCGATATGCGTTGGCTCCCATTTGCTTAATTAAATCGATTTTATATTTCTGAACGTTGTCCGGTACGGCTTTACCGAAGAGACCGCAGTCCGCATGAGTGCAAACGCCGTTTATAGGATAGCGGGTGCCGTTTATCGTAAGGCCGCTTTCCGACGTCATTTTTACCGAACGATAACCGAATTTTACAAACGAGCAATCGGTTTGTGTTTTTCCGGAAAAAACTTTTGCTTTCAAAGTGTAGCGTACCGGATGGTCCGGCGACCAGAGCTCTGGAGAAATAAGCTTAAAATTACATTCGACGTCTGCTTCCGCGTAAGCCGCAATTTTTTTGTTTCTGCTTGCTTTTGCGACGGTTCGTCCGTTTTTATCGATAATTTCGCACTCTACATGCGCTATTTTATCCCTATCGTAACGGTTGAGTACGGTTACTACCGCATTTGTCTGCCACTTTTCGTCCGAAATGGATGTCTTGACGTAAATACCGTAAAGATCGACGCTCAGTCTGTCGGTTTTAATAAGAGTGACGTGGCGATATATTCCTGCGCCTTCGTACCACCATCCTTCCGGCTCGCATGGTTCGATTTTTATGGCGAGAACGTTGTCATCGTCAAATAAGACATAGTCTGTTATATCCGCTTCAAACGGAGTATAGCCCGAAAAACTGCGCGTTATAATACAGCCGTTCAGATAAACCGTACAATTTGTCGCAACTCCTTCGAAAAAGACGGCGATACGCTTGCCTTCATCGCTTTTCGGAAGAATGAAATGTTTTCTGTACCAGGCACCGTCGTAACGGACGAAACCAAGCGCGGGATTGTACTTTTTATCGGGAACGTCGCCTGCAAGATAATCGTGAGGCAGAGATACTTTTTCCCACTTGTCAAGCGGATATTCTTTATTTTCGGAATAACAGTCTGTATCATCGTTGTAATAACGTGAAGCCGGACCTTTTCGCATGCGCTCTGTTTTTGCGCCCATGTAACATATTCCTTTATACGCCGGCAGGAAATCGTTTTTCAATTCGCCGCGATGAAACAGCCATTCATTATCGAAGTCTATTGTTTCTCTCATATATTTTCTCCTGTGAGTTTTTTATATTGTATCGCTTTGAATACGGAATGTACAGAGACAATTTTATATTATATGGATAAAATTGATTAAAAAAACGTAAAATAACCATTATGTCGTAAAATAGCAAGATTAAATTGATTATTTTGTTCTGGTATTGTATAATAAATATAGTGTGAACAAAAAATACGGGGGAGATTTATGCGTGCATTTTTTGCAAAAGAAACAACGCCTACCAAGGCTGATAACACCGTACTTTTTTTATTAATAATTGCGGATTTTACCGCAACCCGGAGCGCGATTTAACCGTGTCGCGCCCTCTCGGAAGAGAAGATTATCAGATTATATTCGTTTCACGCGGAACGCTGATTGCGAACGGCACGGAAATACACTCCGGCGGGGCTTATATCTTCGAACCGGGACAAAAACAGGAATATATTTATCGTGCTGAAAATAAAAGCATGTACTACTGGGTGCATTTTTGCGGATACGAAAGCAGAAAAATCGTCGAAAGTTGCGGGGCAAAAGGGAGTTTTTTATCAATTTCAGATTATGCCGAAACAGAAAGGACTTTTCGTTTAATGGTTACCGCGTTCGAGAATAATATATCCGGAAGAGAATTATTGTCTGTCGGATGCGTTTTATCGTTGCTTGCGCTCATAACGGACAAGACGACAAAGGGTTCGCCGTTTCGTCGTGCGGAGCAACAGCTTAGAAACTGCTGCGACGACGTAAAGATAAGCCGGCTGGCAGAAAATTTCGGTATGAGCGAAGCGCATTTTATCCGTTCTTTTAAAAGTTACAACGGAGTTACCCCGCGCGCATATGCGCTTATGTGCAGAATAGAGCATGCAAAAATGCTGTTGTCTTCGACAGATATGCGTATAGGATATATAGCCGAGGCATGTGGCTTTTCCGACGCGCTGTATTTTAGCCGCGCATTTAAAAAAATTACGGGATCGAGTCCTCGCGATTACAGAAGAAATTTCGGTTGACGTCCGTCTCAAAGTCAAGGAATAAAACTAAAAAACGAGCCTGAAAACGGCTCGTTTTTTATAATATCTTTTATATAGCTTGAAATATTTGTATCAAAATCAGATGTTGTTTATCCCGCCGGTGTCGGGCAGAACTACTTTGTATTTTTTACGGTATATTGACGGCGAAACTCCAAATTCGCTTTTAAACACTCTGTTAAAATAGCTTAAAGAGTACAATCCGCACATATCCGCAATGGAAATTACTTTTATGTCCGAAGTTTTAAGTAAAGTTGCGGCAAAATCCAGTTTGCTTTTCAGAAAAATTTTATTCGGCAGTCCTAATCCGCTTTTTCTGAAAATTTTTATAACGTATCCTTGCGAATAGTTTACTTTCGAACATATCTCTGCAATAGTGAGCGTAAAATTTTCGGGCTTGTTAAGCTCGCTTAAAATCAGCGAAACTACGGCGTTGTTTGCTTTTGGGTTTACTTCGGTTTCTTTTTCGGTTATAAGTTTCGAGATTATATCCGAAACGACAAGTTTAAGATAGAATCTGCTTTTTTGAATATCCGGCGTAGATTGCGAAAGATTCATAAGTCTTAGTATCTTGAACGCCTCGGAATTTGAAAGATGCAAAACGTTCAGAGGTTTTTTTATCACTTCGTTTTCGTATGAAGTTTCGCCTTGCGGAAAAATCTCGGACAAAATCTTTTCGCTTACTTCCATGTTGTACAGTACGTACTCGGCGTCTCCGTCGGTTTCTATTTTATGAACGCATTCGGGGCGTACTACGAAAAAGTCGTTCGCTTCGGCAACGATTTTTTTGCCGCCCGAACATTGAAAAAAACGACCTCTTTCAACAAAAGAGAAGTCGAAAAAGGTATGGCAATGCTCCGCTTTGTAGTGGCATTGGTTGCTGTTTACGAATAAGTTAACGTCTCTGACGGTTCCGTCTTTTGACTTCGCCATTCCGAGTTTTACTGGCATATTCTTATTATCCATTTTATCTCCGCGGTTAAAAAAGTGATAATATTTTTTATATCATAATATCACCAAAACAGCGACAAAACAATATTTATATCGAAAAAAATCATAGATTTTTTATGAATTATTGCAAATTTTTGCGGAGAATAAAATTATTTTCGGGACGGAAGAATATAAAAAATATTTAAAACAGTACAATTTTGTGTATAGATTATAAAAATAAAGCGTGATAAAATATCAGACGAAAGTAAACCGTACAAACGGCGGTCGGTCAGGCGGAAAAATAAAATGATACTTTGTATAGGCGAAATTTTAGCCGATTTAATCGGAAAAGAAGAAAACGGTCGGTATTCTTACGATATGTTTATCGGGGGCGCACCGTTCAACGTTGCCGTAAATGCGAAGCGCGCGGGCGCGAAGGTAGGGTTTGTCGGCAGAGTCGGAAAAGATCCGATAGGCAAATTCCTTATATCTACCGCAAAAAAAGCGAATCTGGACTATACGGATATTCAGACGGACGGCGAAAGAAATACCACGCTTGCAATAGTTTCGCTTAACAACGGCGAGCGCGATTTCGCGTTTTTCAGACACGACGCTGCGGATTTTAATATAGACATAAGAAAAATAGATATAAAGCGGTATACGGATCTTAATATCGTTCATCTGGGTTCTCTTATGCTGTCCGAAGAAAAAGGCCGTGTCTTTGCCGGAAACATCGTAAAAACGGTAAAAAAAGAAGGTAAACTTTTATCCTTCGACGTGAACTTCAGAATGGATTTATATAACGATACGGAGTCTGCGATAAAAGCATATAAGCCTTTTATCGAAGCTACTGATATATTAAAATTCAGCGATGACGAGATAAAAACCTATACAAAAAGAGAAGATCTCGGAGCCGCCGTGAAAGCGGTTAAAAAAGATAATACTCTTTTACTCATAAGCATGGGAAGCCGCGGCAGCATGTACGTTTATAACGATTTAAGCGGAGTAATCCCGTCAAAAAAGGTCGTTCCCGTCGATACGACGGGCGCGGGAGACGCATTCTTCGGAACGGCGCTCGCATATCTTGACGAAAAAGAATTTACTAAAGAAAATATAGAGTTTGCCTTAAAAAAAGGTAACGAAGCGGGAGCCGGAACGGTTTTATTCAAAGGAGCCGTAAAAATATGACGGATATAAAAAAATTAGTAAGAGAGCCGATATTTTTTGAACGCAACAGAGTTTACAGGATATATTCCGGCGGAAAGCAGTATTCCGAAATTTTCGACGGAGCGGACGGTTACGACGACGGAACGGATAACTTTTTTCCGGAAGAATGGATCGCAAGCAAAGTAAAAGCGATAAATCCGGTATACTTCGGCAAGCGCGACGGCGTTTCTGTAATAAAGGGTACCGATATATTCTTCGACGATTTGCTCAAAAATAATAAAGAAGAACTTTTGGGAAACAGAAAGTACGACTGCCTCGTAAAGTTTCTTGACAGCGCGATAAGACTGCCGTTTCAGGTCCATCCGACTAAAGAGTTTGCCAAAAAGAATTTTAATTCCGAATACGGAAAGACCGAAGCGTGGCTTGTGGTCGAAACGCGCGAAAACGCAAAACTTTACTTCGGATTTAAGAATAAAATTACAAAAGAAGAATTATCCGCACTCGAAGAAAGAAGCGAAACCGAAAAAGATATAATGGGCAACCTCCTTTTCGGCGTGGACGTAAAGCCGGGCGACGTATGGCTCATAAAAGCGGGACTTATACACGCTCTCGGTGCGGGATGCACCGTTATCGAAGTGCAGGAACCGACCGATTTTACAATTCAGCCCGAACGCTGGTGCGGCGATTACCATATTTCTTATAATGAAGAATACATAGGCCTTACAAAGGAAACGGCTCTGGACGCGATAAATTACGACGTTTACGGCGACGCGGCGGTCGCCTACGCGAAGGTTAGCCCGAAAATTACCGTAAACGAACCGTGGTATAAAAAAGAGGAACTTATTACTTACTCGGATACGCCGTGTTTTGCCGAAAACAGACACACAATAAGTAAGGGCGGAAAGTTTACTTTAAGTTACGCGCCGAGCGTATGGATTTGTTTAGGCGGCGAAGCGGTTATAAAAGGAGAAAATTACGAACGTAAAATAAAACGCGGAGATTATTTTTATCTTCCATACGCTGCCGAAGGCAAATTTTCCGTTACAACCGATTCTTCCGCTACGCTTATAGAGTGCCTGCCGAGTAACCAAAAATAAGAAATAAAAATAAAACCCGTTTCATAAGAAACGGGTTTTTTGGTAGCCCCAAGGAGACTCGAACTCCTGATTTCGCCGTGAGAGGGCGACGTCTTAACCGCTTGACCATGAGGCCTTGAACAAGATCGAATATATTTTAACAAATAACTTTTAATTTATCAAGCGTTTTGACGCGTTAAGATTAAATAGCTCAAAAAATAAAAAACCCGCCTGTGCCGACGGACGAATTTTGATAATCCGTTTTTACACGGTGAGCGTCCTGCCTGTCGTTTCTGCATTTCTTTTTTAGCGACCTTCCGGTCAAGAACACCGCTCCGCGACATTGGACTCCGGACCTCTATATTATCATTGTGGATCCCAAAATAGTCGTCCAATCGAACACCGCAGGCAAATTTGCGGTATCGATAAATCAAAAGACATTTACCTTTAAGCGGCAACTCTGCCGGTCGCTTACGGTAAAATATCGGGTAATTTTTTATTTACAAATATAATATATCACCAAAAAATAAAAAAATCAATTTTATATAAATAATTTTGCAAAAACTTTTGCTTATGCCGTTGACATATTATGAGTAGTATTTTAAAATTATGTCGTAATATATAAAGGGGCGGCTTTTTGCCGATAGTTTACGGATGAAGAAGGGAGAACGATTTATAAATTTAAGACCTGCGGTTTTACTTGCCGCCGGGATAATTTCGGGCATTATATCCGCATATATATTCGTTTTTTATTCTTCGACGGTTTTCTTCGCTTTATGGGCGGTTTATCTTTCTGTTTTTATATTTCTTTTCATAATTTTTTCCAAAAACACGAAACTTTTCAATAAAAAGACGATAACGGTTTTAGCGTCGCTTATTTTATGTATTTCAGGGGCGTTTTCCGGTATAACCGTTCATAAAAATTACGAAGCCGCGGACATAACCGAAAAATCTTATACCGTAAGCGGAAAAATAACCGCAGTCTCGGGGAGCAAAGACTCGACCGATATTATTTTAGGCGATCTCGTGTTCGAAGATACAGACGATTTTACTTCACGATATAAAATGGTCGTAAGCGTTAACGCCGATTCGTACGATATGCCGGTAAAACCCGGCGATTATATTTCGTTTACCGCAGTCATAAAAAATTTCGGAACGGTTTATAACGACCGCCCGTCGGTTTCATATCTTTCGGACGGCATAAAATATTCGGCGAAAATAAGTTCGTTTTCGGAGATAAAATTCGTAAAATCAAGGAGCGATGTTTTCGCTGCCGTTTCGGATTTTCTGAACAACTCGCTTAAAAAGGGACTTAAAAACACCGAAGAGTACGGAATAGCAAAAGGTCTTATTTTAGGCGGCGGCGGGAATATTTCGGACGAAACTTTGTCGACGTTCAGATTTGCGGGAGTCGCGCATATTTTTGCGGTTTCGGGACTTCATATAGCTTTCCTTGCGGGAATACTATCGTTGGTTACCAAGGTTTTAAAGGTAAAAAAGCCGATCGGCGCGATAATAACCGTTATTTCGATGTTCTTTTATTCGGGCGTGTGCGGTTTCACTGTTTCGTCGTTAAGAGCCGCCGTAATGTTTTCGGTTATGACTGTTGTCGATGCGGCGTTTAATAAATACGATCCGATTTCTTCCGTCGCGTTTGCAGGAACGGTACTTTTAGCCGTATTCCCGTACGAACTTTTCGGCGCAGGATTTCTGCTTTCGTTCGGAACGACTTTATCGCTTATTCTTTTAACCGATCCGATAAAAAGGATATTCGCAAAGGCAATAAAATTCTGCTTTTTCAGGAACAGGGAAAAGGAACCCGTTGTCCGGAATCCGCACATTTACGAACTTAGCGATAACGAAGCGAGACTTATTATCGAAGAGAAAATAAAACTCGAAAAGCGCGACGAAAAAATAGATAAAATATCCGCGGTATCGGCCGTTTCGATAGCTTCGCTGCTCGGGGCGACGCCTTTAAGCGTGTACTTTTTCGGATATTTTTCTTCCGTTTCGGCGGCGGTAAACGTAATATTCGTTCCGATAATTTCGCTTCTTTTTCCGTTCGTTATACTCGGTGCGGTCATCGGCGGAATTTTTAATATAAGCGGAGTCACGCTGTTTATTCCGAAGATTTTTATCAGGCTGATAAGAATTATTATGTGGAGAATAAACGCCGCGCCGCTCGCCGTAAGTCTGCCGTTTTATTTTATTCCGACGATTATTTTTTATCTCGCCCTTTTATTCTTTTCGGGAATTTTTAATATCGGGCAAAAAGCAAACCGCATAATAACGATAACTCTTATTTCGGTTTCGATAATTTCGTCCGTTTCGTATACTGTGTATTACGATAATTTGGTTAAACTTAAAACTTATTATGACGGGTACGTTTCGGCGACACTGGTTACTCGAAACGATACCGATATTTTAATAATAACGTCTGAAACCACCGATTTTTACTTTATAAAGAACATTGTAAAAGAAGTTAAGGACGGCGTCATCGAAAACGTTGTTGTATTAAACAAATCGTCTGACGTTAAAAACGTTATCAGAGGTATGAAGGATAAAATAAAAATTTTATCCGTTTCGTATTTCGGCGGCGTTGATTCGGACTATCCCGAAATATACTTCGGAATACCGCTGTCCGACTATGGCGAAAATGAAATGACGGAGTTTCCGTCGGCGGTAAAGGGCGGGTTTACAAAGCTCGGTTACGGGTATTCGCTCACGGCGGGCGGAAAAGACTTTCTGATTCTTTCGGAGCTTCCCGAAGGAAACGTTTATCCGCTGCTTCCCGATAATGATTACGACAGGGTTATCTTTATAAACGGCGAAAAATTCGTAAAAGAAAGGTACGGGGCTTCACGCGGGGTATATGAGATAAAACGCAGATTAAAGCCGGAATTATATGATAAATACCGCAAAAATTCTTGCGGAATAACTATCGAAGTTTTTTAATAAGACGCTCTTTTCCGCAATTTATCTTAAAGCGACGGTAAATCGCCTTATTTTCCGCCGCAATTATTAAAAATCGTTGCAAAAAATAAAAGTAAATGATATTATAATAATATTAAACGGAAAGATTAAATCGAGGAATCCGATACGGTCGGAATTTTAAGCATTTTGAAAGACAAAAGGGGAATAATTGGAGTACGCGGAATTCAGAAGAAGTCTTAATAAAGAAGTAATGCCCGTCTATCTTTTCGAAGGCGAAGAAATTTACCTGTTCGAAACCGGCTTAAAGGCTATAACCGATTTATGCGTTACTTCGCCTGAAATAAACGCGGTTACTCTGCAAGGCGACGGTTTAACGCCCGAAGCCCTTTTGCCTCTTGTATCCGCTCTTCCTTTTTTAAGCCAAAAACGAATCGTCGCGGTAAGGGATTATTACCCGAAATCTTCTGTTCTGTCCGGTGCGCTTTCACCGCTTATGCGGGGCGATTTCAGCGATACAGTGTTTGTTATAATGAACCAAAAATCTTGCGACGCGCTTAAAAAAATAAAGACGGTGACGGTAGTGTCTTGCGGAAGGCAGGACGCAGCCACGCTTTCGAAATGGGCTATAAAACGCGCGGAATCGGCGGGTAAAAAGTTATCTGTCACAGCTGCTAATCTGCTTGTCACCTACACGCTTTCGGATATGATAAAAATCGCAAACGAAGTCGATAAACTTATCTGTTACGTCGGCGACGCCGATGAGATTACCGAAGCTGATATCGAGAACGCCGTCACTAAAGATTCGGAATATAAAATTTACGAACTTACCGACAGCATCGGCAAAAAAAATTACGAAAAAGCTATTAAAATCTTAAACGATATGATTTACGGCGGCGAACAACCGCAAAAACTACTTAGCAACGTTTATTTTTATATGCGAAGACTTTTCGACGTCGCGATATCCGATAAGCCGGATTCCGAACTTTCGAGGATTTTCGGCGTAAAAGAGTTCGCGATAAAAAAGGCGAGAGAACAGGCTAAAATGTTCAAACTTAAAAAACTGAAAAAGACGGTGGACGCGCTTGCGGATTACGACTATATGGCGAAGTCCGGCGGTCTCGATTTCGGTTCGGCGCTCAATCTTGCGATTTTTAATCTTACGACGGACTGAGTGGCTACGGGTAAGACGTCAGGCTCGATAAAAGCAATATCTGCGATAAAAACAAACGGGTAAAACGGCGAGCCGTCGAGCCGAAAAATCATTCACGATAAAGAAAAAGGAAGACAGCCTTAACCGGCGGAGAAAATTATGGAAATATTAGAGAGAATAGCCAAGGTATTCACTAATTTCACACAGTGGGAATACGCTGTTTCGGCGATTGTTTTAATACTCACCTTAACGGTTCTGTATTACGAAATGTTCCGGTTTTTAATAGAAAACGACACCTCGATAATAATCGGCGTAATAGTTCTTGTTCTCGTTGCGTTCGGATTCGTGTTTATGTTCCTGAATAAGATCAACAACGTTTTGTATATATTCGTTCCGACGGTAATCATACTTGCGTTTATATTCTTATATTCGTCGGAAATAAAACATCTTATAAAGTTTCGCCGACAGAAGAAGCACGACCAGAAGGCTAACAGGAACTTCGACGAAGAAGAAGCTAAAAAGTGTATAAGCGAAATAATAAACGCTCTTCAGAATATGTCTAAAAAAGACGTCGGCGCAATAATAATATTATCGAAGGGTAATATTTCGTCGCAGATTCTGGACAGCGGAACTATGATAAACAGCGATATTTCATCCGAACTTATCGAAAGCATTTTCTTCCCGAAGACTCCGCTCCACGACGGCGCGATGATAATCGACGGAACCAAAATAGTCGCGGCAGGTTGCTTTTTACCGCTCACGCAGAACGAAAATATTCCGAAAGATCTCGGCACCCGTCACAGAGCGGGCATAGGAATAACCGAAACCGCCGACGTAACGGCTCTTATAGTTTCGGAAGAAACGGGTATTATTTCAACCGTTTACGGCGGCAAATTATCCCGTTACGCCGATACCGAAACTCTTAAAAAGATTTTAAGCAAATTCTACTGGCAGGATTTACTTAAACTCAAAAAGTAATTTTTACATTCATAAAATTTTTACATTCATAAAAATTTATTTTTACACGCTTTAAGCGGTAATAAAATCGGAGATTTATTATGGAAAAGAAGAAAAACAGATTTGTCGAAATAGTATTTTCGAACTTCGGATTTAAAATTTTAGCTCTCGTTATGGCTCTTTTCACGTTTATCGTAATAACGATGTAAATTGTCCGTTTCGGATTGAGAGCAAGGAATATCGGGAGTAAAATATTGCCTTGTATAACATGTAAGTTCGGCGGATCTTCTCTCGCCGATAAAGACGGATTTTTAAAAGCCGCCGAAATAGTTCTGTCGGATAAAAACCGAAAGTATATCGTAGTCTCGGCACCCGGGAAGCGGTCAGAGGAAGACGTTAAGATTACCGACTCACTTATAAATTTTACAAAAGAAGCGCCTTTTACCGAAGCTCGGGAGAAGGCGTTTTCATATGTCGAAAAGAGAATCCTTTCTATCGCAAACGGTCTCGGCGCGGGTGAGTTTATCGGGACCTGTCTCGCCGAAATAAAACTAAAAATCAACGAGCATCCGTTTTATAACGACTACATAATATCCCGCGGCGAATATCTTTCTGCCAAAATATTTTCGTATATAACCGGGTATAAGTTTATCTCGCCCGAGAATTTTATATCGGTTGACGAGAACGGCGTTTATGTAAATTCCGTAAGCGATCTTTCTTTACCGGAATATTCGGTTATACCCGGCTTTTACGGCAAGGATAAGTATGGCAGAATAAAAACGCTTAAACGCGGCGGCGGCGACGTTACCGGTTCAGTTGTAGCGGAGATGACAAATTCCGCTTTATACGAGAATTTTACAGACGTGGACGGCGTTTATGCGATAAGTCCAAAAATCATAAAGGTACAAAAACCGCTTAAGTTTTTAAGTTACGGCGAACTCGAGGTCTTGTCCGGATCGGGAGCGGAAGTTTTTTCCGAAGACGCAATTTATCCCTTAAAAGTAAAAAATATTCCCGTCGCCATAAAAAACACGTCGAAGGAGTATGAAAAAATCGTTTCCGCTTCGGAGTATACGGGAAAGAACCTTAAAGATTATTATACCGGCACGGCGGTGTTTCGGCAAAACAGGTTCGTCAAACAAAGCCCGAAAATCAAAATCGCAGTTAAAAAAGGCTTATCGTTAATAACAATTTCGGCAGGTTCTTTTTGCTGCGAATATCCGGCAAAAATATTAAAATTTTTTTCCGATTTCGGCATAAAGCCCGAGCTTGTTTCGGTTATTGGAAAAAAGTTTGCTGCTATCTTCGATCTTAACAAAAATGATTCCGCAAGCGGGAAAAAGATATTTTTCGCTAAGGCTTCCGAATTTTTTACCGAACTGTATCTGTATTGCCAAAAAAATCTTGATACAGACTACGTTTTTATAAGAGAAAACGTTTCGCTTATAACCGTTTTGCTGGGGGAAGCGAATAATAATTTATCCGTAGATAATCCGGTGAGCAAGCAAAGCGAAAAATTTGTCGGAGCAATTATTACGGTATCGGATAAATTTTCGGTAAAAGCCGTTATTGACGACTCGGAAAAAGATTTTGCCATAAAATCGATTTTAAAAAAGAATGATACGGAATTAGTTTGATTATACCTGTAAATTTGTCAATATTTTTCTGACGAATTGACCTTTTTATCATAAAAAGCGGCTTTATATGCCGCTTTTATAATTTTAAAAATCTTCAGTTAAAATCTGCAAAATTTTCAAAAAAGTATTGAATTGCGTTAATTTTATGCTACAATATAAGTAGACGTAAAAAGGCTACAAACCAACATATAAAAGTCTTAAAGCTAATAAAGGGCGCAAAAAAAACTCTGCAGTAGCAGAACTTTTGCTTCACCAATGTGAATAAGTGATCAGACAAAGTCTTTATTTGAACTTCGCTTTGTTACTTTGTAACCTAACTTTAACATAAAAAATTATATTTGTCAAGGGAGATTTTAAAATTATGAAAAAGTTTTATATCGGTACCGACATCGGTACAAACTCTGTCGGCATTGCGTGTACGGACGAAAACTATAATCTTTTGCGCGCCAAAGGTAAAGATTGCTGGGCGGTAAGGCTTTTTGAAGAGGGCGAAACCGCTGCAAAAAGAAGAGGTTTCAGAACGGCGAGACGCAGACTCGCCCGTCGCAAACAGCGTATAGCCTGGCTGCAGGAATTATTCGCGCCGTTTATCGAGGACAAAACGTTTTTTATTCGTCTCAATAACAGCCAATATTTGCCCGAAGACGAGGACGAACTTCTTTTTAGCGACAAGAACAATCTTTTTGCGGGTAAGTACGACGATAAAAAGTTCCATAAAGATAATCCGACGATTTATCATCTTCGTAAAAAACTAGTGGACGGCGGCGATTACGATCTCCGTTTATATTACCTTGCCCTTCATCATATCATAAAATACCGCGGGCATTTTTTGTTCGAAGGCGGCATGGACGATATACGCGACTTCAAAAGATTATTAAGCGAACTTAACGCAGTGATCGAAGATTTGAATCTTACCGACGAAAGCGAAAAGGACGATACCGTGAATAAAGTCGAAGGCTTTGACTTAACTAAAGCCGACGACGCTAAAAAAATTCTTTTAAGTCGCGATACCGGCATAAAGGACAAGCAGCTTAAGCTTTTTGAGCTTTTCTCCGAAAGCGGAAAAATTCAAAAGGAAATCATAAAAGGCATAACCGGAGGCAAAATATCGCCGGCAACGCTTTTCGGCGAAGAATTAAAAGAAGAAAAGGGCTTTTCTTTTAAGGAGATTACCGACGAAGAGTTTGAGGCGATGAAACTTACATACGGCGATAACTTCGCTCTTTTAGAAAAGATGCGTTCCGTATACGGCTTCGTTACGTTCGAAAGACTTTTAGAAGGTCATCCCGACATATCTTCGGCAATGATAGCGGTATACGATAAGCATAAAGCTGATCTTAAAAAGTTAAAGGATTTTATAAAAGACGAATTTCCGCAAGAAAATTGCGACGCCGAGAGTAACAAAGATTTCAAAAAAATTTATAATAATATCTTCAAAGATACAGATCAAAAAGCCAATTACGTAAATTATATCGGCTATACTAAAAAAGGCGGCAAAAAAATAAACGTAAAAAAGTGCAAGGACAAAGACTTTTTTGATTATCTAAAAAAGAAATTATCTGACATTCCAAACGTAAAAGACGAAAATACCCGCGACGAAATAAAAAATGAACTCGAAAGCGGCACGTTTTTACCCAAAATTCTGCATAGCGACAACGGGTTGTTTCCGAGACAGATAAACGAAGCGGAACTTGAAAAAATAGTCGCTAACATGGTAAAAAACCATCCCGAAACCAAGGCTTTTGCCGATAAAATAGTAAAACTTTTCGAATTCAGAATTCCTTATTACGTCGGACCGCTTACGGGCGACAAGAGCGGCGACGGCTCCAAAAACAAATCGTGGGTAGTGAGAACGGATGAAAAAATCACACCGTGGAATTTTGACGACGTAGTCGACAAAGCCAGAAGCAACGAAGAATTTATGCGGAGAATGACCAACAAGTGTACCTATCTCCGTGGCGAAGACGTTCTTCCCAAGGCTTCGATCATGTATCAGAAGTACGATACGCTTAACCAGCTTAATAAGCTCAAAATAAACGACGTGCCTATCCCCGTAGAACTTAAAAAGAAGATTTTCGACGAATTATTCCTTACCTATCCCAAAGTTACGGATAAAAAGATAAAAGAATTTTTGGTAAAAGAAGGTCTGTTTTCTCCCGGAGATGAAAAGAATATCGTTCTTACAGGCAAGGACGGCGATTTTAAGGCTTCCATGTCCTCGTACATAAGGCTTAAAAAGATCCTCGGCGATTTTGTGGATAAAGACATCAAAAGTAGTGGTGGCGTATGCGAAAATATTATTTTATGGCACACCTTGAATACCGATAAAAACATAGTCAAAGGGCTTATAGACAAAAATTACAGTCATATTCCCGAAATAAAAGCCGCTATACCGCAGCTTAAAGGTCTTACGTTTAACGATTTCGGCAGGTTCTCCGCTAAATTTTTGAGCGGAATAGAAGGAGTAAACAAAGAAACGGGCGAGTGCATGACTATTCTTAAAGCGTTGTACGAAACGAACGAAAATCTGAACGAACTTCTGTTTGACGATAATTTCGATTTCGGCACTCGTATAGAAAAAGCAAACGGCGGAAATGATACCGAAATAACTTATGAAGACGTTGAAGAATTGTACGTTTCGCCCGCAGTTCGCCGCGGAATATGGCAAACTCTTCTGATGATCGACGAATACGTTGCCGCCGTCGGAAGGGTTCCCGATAAAATTTTTGTCGAAGTAACGAGAGAAGACGGTAAAAAAGGCGACGAAGGCAGAACCAAGTCGCGTAAAAATCAGCTTGAAGAAAAGTATAAAAACATCGACGCCGCGTACGCCGATATAAAAGCCGCTCTCGAAGACGAAAAGTATACCGATTTAAGGCTCCGTCAGGAAAGATTGTATTTGTATTTCCGTCAGCTCGGCCGTTGCATGTATACGGGAGCGCGCATCGATCTCGAAAACCTGAATACCGATACGTACGACGTAGATCATATTTTACCGAGAACGTATATAAAAGACGACAGTCTCGATAACAAAGTTCTTGTATTGCGTACTAAAAACGCGCAAAAATCGGATACTTATCCGCTTCCGGCGGGATTTGTGGGTAAGGCTCAATATGATTTCTGGAAAATGCTTCTGAGTAAAGAGCTTATCTCGCGTACTACGTACGACCGTCTTACCAGAACCAAGCCTCTTAGTGATGACGATTATAAAGACTTCATAAGCCGTCAGAAGGTTATAACAGACCAGACGGCAAAGGCGGTTATAGGACTACTTAAACAAAAATATCCGGATACCGAAGTAGTTTTCAGTAAGGCTAAAAACGTAAGCGATTTTAAGAATAAATTCGATTTGTTCAAGTGCAGGGAAACGAACGACCTTCACCATGCGAGAGACGCTTATCTTAACGTAGTCGTGGGCAACGTTTACAATACTGTATTTTCGACTCCTATGGAAATGTTCTATAAGGACGGCGATAAATGGCGTACTTATAACCTTAAAAAGATGTTTGCCATAGGCGTTGAAGGAGCGTGGAATACCGAAAAAAGCATTAAGATAGTAAAAGATACTTTTGCCAGACATTCTATGATGGTAACAAGGTATGCGTCGTGCGAAAAAGGCGGATTTTACAATCAGACCGTTTGCGGTAAAAACGATAAGAGCGTAACCGCCCCGAGAAAGGGTAAAGGACCGCTTGCCGATACTTCTAAATACGGTGGATACAATACACAAACTACGGCTTATTTTTCAATAGTTTCTTCGACAGACGAAAATGATAAAAAAATAAAAACTATTGAGGCGATACCCGTACTTACTTCGTATATGGCTAAAAGCGATCCCGAAGCGGTACAAAAGTACCTTGCGACTTATCTTAAAGATCCTGATTTCTTGCTTTCAAAAGTCAAAAAATATCAACTTGTTTCTTACAATAATACGCTTTGTTATATTGCTGCAATAACGGGTAATTATATTATTGCATATAATGCAAATCAACTTTTTACCGATAACAAAACGGACGAATATGTAAGAGAATTGGTAAAGATTTTAAAATTGAACGATAAGAATATGATTAAAAAAGATGAATCCGAATATCCTACAAAAGTAAATAGTAAAGAAGGGAAAAAATTGAGTGTAACCGCCGAAATGAATATTAAATTTTATAGATATCTAAAAGATAAAATGAATGACAAAATTTTTGCGGGAATTTCTACGTTTAAAAAGTTTAGTAAAGCTCTTGCAAAAGGCGAAGAAGCATTTATTTCATTAAGTACATTAGATCAATCTAAAGTTTTATTACAAATATTAAAATTTTTAAAATGTAATGGTGATACTGCGGATACAAGGCTTATCGGCGGAAGCGGAAGAAGTGGAACGATATGCTTAAATAAGGACATAACTGATGTTGACTTTAAGCTTATAGATTTCTCGCCCGCGGGGCTTACCGAAAGAATAAGAAGGGTATAGGTATAACGCTATGGGCTTCAGAACGGTGGTTGTCAATTCAAGGAGTAAGCTCGAGTGCCGTCTTAATTTTCTGATAATACGTGGCGAAACCGAAAAACGTATTTATATTAACGAGATAAATATGCTTATCGTGCAAAACACGGCGGTTTCGCTTACGGCGGCGCTTTTGTCTGAGCTTGTCCGCAATAACGTAAAGGTCGTATTCTGCGACGAAAAATGCAATCCTTCGTCTGAACTTTTGCCGTATTACGGCGCGCATAATACTTCGAAGCGTATAAAAATGCAGACGAAGTGGAAAAAGGAAACCAAAGATAAAATCTGGAAGGTTTTAATCGAAAAAAAGATACTTTATCAAAGCGACCTTTTATATAAAAACGGCTTTCTGACGGAATCGGATATGCTTAAGGCTTACGCCGCCGAGGTAACCGATGGCGATATAACCAACCGCGAGGGACATGCCGCAAAAGTCTATTTTAATTCTCTTCTGCCGACGGGGGTAACCCGTCGCAGCGAGAGTTTTGTAAACGGATGTCTTAATTACGGTTATGCGGTGCTTCTATCCGCAATAAATCGCGAGATAGTATCAGGCGGATATATAACGCAACTCGGAATATGGCACGATGACGAATTTAACGGATTTAATCTCGGTTCCGACCTTATCGAACCGCTCCGTCCGATAGTAGACGAAACGGCTTTGTCTATTGCGGACGGCGACAAAACGTTCAAGCGTAAAATGGCTAACATACTTAATTACGAAGCCGCTTTTACGGGTAAAAATACCACTCTCGACGTTGCTATAAGACAGTACGTAAAAAGCGTGTTCAACGCTCTCGAAGAAGACGACCACTCTCTGATAACCTTCCCCGAAGAAGTAAAAATAGTTGTATGAACAATAAATTTATGAGATTATTGATATTTTTCGATTTGCCGGTAGAAACTTCAAAAGACCGCAAAGAATATGCCAAATTCCATAAATTCCTTATAAAAAGCGGATTTATAATGATGCAAAAATCGGTGTATTCGAAACTTGTGATAAACAATGTAACAAGCGAAGCCGTAAAAACAAAGGTTTCGGACAATCTTCCGCCGTCGGGTATCGTCGAAATGCTTGAAGTAACCGAAAATCAATTTTCACGTATCGAGTACCTTGTCGGCGATAGGCAGACGCTCGTCGAAGAAAGTATGGAAAGGCTTATAGAAGTATGATAAGAGTATCTCATAAAAATATCGAAACCCCTCTTATACTGGACAGCGGATCTCCTGCTGTTTTGTCGATAGAAAATTCAAAAGAATATTATAATTTTGTTACGGAATTCGAAAAAGCATTTTCGGGGGAAGAGAGCGAATTTTCATTCTGGAACGGCAACGAATCCGTTTCGCCCGATAAGCGCGGCGAGATAATTATCAGCCCGTTTTATTTTGAAATGACCGATAAAAAGATTGTAAACTTATTGTACAAAAAGTTGCAGAATAATTTTAACGACGGAACGTTTATTACCGAATTTAACGAAATAAACGCTAAAATCGAAATGTTTTTGTACGATTTGTGTTCGACGGTTGATTTTTCGCTCGGGCATGAATGCGTCTCGTTAGAAGGTTTGTTAAAAGTCTGTTCGGTAAAACCGTCCGAAACGTACGATAGTCTTTTAGAAAAGCTTATCTGTTACATAAATATTTTTACAGAACTCAAAGCGGTTTCGTTTTTCGTGCTGGTCGGAATAACCGACGTTTTATCAGATGAAGAGTTAGCTTTATTATACCGCCATTGCGAGCTTAATAAGATAGAACTCCTTTTAATCGAACGGGGAAGACCTGAAAAACAGACGGGTAACGAACGTAAAATAATTATTACCGAAGATTTGTGCGAAATAGTTGAAAATTTCCCGGAAATGTATTAAAATATATATGAAAACAAAATAACCGCGCGGCAGCGCGTGTTTTTGAACCTTATTTGAGGTTTGAGAGCTTTGTTATTTTGTAATACTCTTAAACGCACGTAAAGAACGGACGGAAACATTAGGTGTTTGAGAGCTTTGTTATTTTGTAATACTCTTAAACAAAAAACTTATGGATTGGCAAAGTATTATAGTTTGAGAGCTTTGTTATTTTGTAATACTCTTAAACCTTGAAGTTGACGTTCAGGCCGGCGCGTTCGTTTGAGAGCTTTGTTATTTTGTAATACTCTTACACATTATATTTTTAGTCTTTGACTCCTGTAAAATCGGGAGTTTTTTATATTTGAAATCAAGAAAAGCAGAAATTTGAATTATCGGTAAACTGCAGCAAAATAAATTCCGTTTGAGTTTTTACTCGGACGGAATTTATTTTGCATAAAAAATTGCCGATACAACGGGGCGTTATATCAATCTTTATAAAAGTCGCTATTGACAATAAACCGTTTTTTTGCTATAATAAAGACGCTACACTAATTGAATAATTTCCTTATGGCAATACTATTTCGGTAGTACTGTGTTTTTTCGCACAAATCCCATAAGGATATTGATTAGTGTAGCAACTTAAGCGAAACGGCATAGGCTATAGGTGTCGTGTTTTCAATACGGCGCCTTTTTTATTTAACGGTATAATTATATAATACCTGTACCGCCGAAATAGTACCATAACTATAAAATAAACATATAAAATATTTATCGTATAACATTATACAAAATAGCAAGTCCGTTTTTTCGTACTTGCTTTAAGATAAAATAATAAAAAACAAAATAAGGAGAAAATACGATGGCAAAAACTCAGCAAGATGAAGTTATTAAAAAAGAGATAATCGAAATGTCGCAAGCTATTTTTAATGATGAAGAAGAATTCAAAAAATTTGATCCGTTTTCATATGACGGAAGTTACGAACTTGTTCAGACAGCGGTTTCTTTATACGACAAGGAACAAAATTTTGATAATTTGAGTAACAAAGATTTTGCTTTGTTAAATCAAATATCCGGTATTACGGTAAATTTAAATACCTATAAAGAAAAAGTTTATAATAATGAAGTTCATTTAAGTCAGAAATCAAAGGATGAATTATTTGTCAAAATACAGCAGGTGTGGAAAAAGTCCGAAGAAAAAAATTTAATCATAATGCAAAAGCTAAAAAGGCAGCAATCGGCATGTTTAATCTGGCTACAAGGACTTTTGAAAGTACTCCGCAGCAGGATGTTAAATTTTTGTTTATGTTTATCTGCAGTTGTGCAAAAAACATAATAAAAAGAGAATATTTAGACAGATTATCAGATGGAAAAATAGGAGTAAATTACGGAACATTATCACAGATTTTGCATTGTGCAAATCCGGGAAAATTTCCGATTTTAAATAGTGCAGGAAGAACGTTATATACTAATGTAGGAATAAAACTGCTCAATAAATCTATAAAATTAACTTTCCTTGACGATTGTGAAAGAATAAATAACTTTTGCGAAGAAAACGGACTTTATCATTTAAACAAAGACGGAAATAAGGAGTTTAATTACAGGATTATTGACGTAGTGGGGGATAAAGTAATGAAAGAACATAACATTGAAATTCCAAGAGACGACGAAAATGACGTTAACATTGACAGCGAAGAAAACAAAAATTCCGGATTCTTTTCTAAGTCGCAGTTGCCTGTAAATATGATTTTATACGGGCCGCCGGGAACGGGCAAAACTTATAATTCGGTTGTATACGCCGTCGGTATTATCGAAAAATGGTCTAAAGAAGACATTGATAAAAATATCGGTATAGGAACCGACGAAAAGCAAAAAACCGACAAAAGACAAACCGAGCGTATCAAATATAGCGAAATATTAAAAAAGTTCAACGATTATAAAGTAAAACACGATGTACATAGTGATAATGCCGATAACGGTCAGATCGAATTTGTAACATTCCATCAGTCGTATGGATATGAAGAATTTATCGAAGGCATAAAGCCGAGAACCGAAAACGGCGAAATCCGGTACGAAATCGCCGACGGAGTATTCAAAAAGTTCTGCAAAAAGGCGGAAAACAACCCCGATAAAAATTACGTTTTTATTATAGACGAAATAAACCGCGGAAACATTTCGAAAATTTTCGGGGAACTTATCACTCTTATCGAAGATACCAAGCGCATAGGAGCTTCCGAAGAAATGCGAGCCACCCTTCCGTATTCGGGAGAGAGCTTCGGCGTGCCTAATAACGTTTATATTTTAGGCACGATGAATACTGCGGATCGTTCGATTTCGCTTATGGATACCGCCTTGAGAAGAAGATTCCGCTTTGTCGAAATGATGCCGAATCCCGCGCTTATAAATGCAGAGATAGCAGGTAGTGGCACGAAAGCGGAAGCCGAAAAAAAATTAAGCGTTCAAAATATTCTCGAAACGATGAACAAACGTATAGAGTATCTTTACGACAGAGAGCATACCATAGGTCATTCGTTTTTTATGAAGCTGAATGAAACTAAATCAATGGATGATCTTAAAAACGTAATGCTTAACTCCGTTCTGCCGCTTTTGCAGGAATATTTTTACGACGACTACAACAAAATAAGACTTGTTCTCGGCGATAATCAGAAAACAAAAGCAGAGGAAAAAACTTGTTTTGTTATTAAAAACGAGAATTATAATAAAAACGATTTGTTCGGTGCAACCGACGAAATAAACGATGCCGAAGTGTTTGAGATAAATGAGTTTGCATTTGATAAGTCTGAAAGTTATAAGTATCTCTTAAGCGGCACAGGTTCGTCGAAACGCGACCAAAACGGAACTGAGACTTCGTTCAAAAACAACTGAAAATCATGAAAAAAGAAGGAATAACGGTTTGTGAATTCGAACCGATAAAAAAAGATATAAGTCTCGGCGGAATAGGAGAAAGGAACTTTGCCGAGCTTAAAAAATTCGTTACCGAATACGACACTTATGCCGAAAAGGCTGATAACGGCTCCGACTCGACTGACGTATTCAGAATATGCTTCGATCGTATAAACGGAGAGTACGTAAAGGCTAAAAATTACGTCGGTATAATACAGCTAAAAAACGGTTTCAGAGTTCAGATTTTGCCTAAACTCGATTTGTCCGATCCCGAAGAAGACGAAAAAAGATCGGGCTTTAAGGAAACGAAAAGAGTATTTTTAAAAATGCTCAAAACATTGGGATATTTTTCGCCAAAGGTTTTTCAGACGGCTGATCTCGAAACTTCTGGCGGCGATATTTACGAAATTTTTATCGCAATGTATATATCTTCAGTCGAAAGGCTTGTTAAACAAGGGTTAAAATCCGATTATTCCGTTATAGAAGAAAACGCGAATTTTTTAAAGGGCAAAATGCTTTTTAACAAGCAGGTAAATGTGAATTTCGTTCATAAAGAAAAGTTTTACGTAACCTACGATTTGTTTTCCGAAAATCGTCCTGAGAACAGACTGATAAAAGCCGCTCTTTATAAACTTTTGAGAATTTCGGTATCGGACAGAAACAAAAGAGACATAAAAAGGCTTTTTCCGTTTTTCGAAAACATCGGGTTAAGCCCTGATATCGACAACGATTTTTCTTCGGTAAAAAAAGACCGGGGCATGACTTCGTACGAGAATATCCTTGTATGGACCAAAGTTTTTTTGAAGAACGAGAGTTTTACAGCGTTCGAAGGCTCGACCGGCGCGCTCGCGCTCCTGTTCCCGATGGAAAAACTTTTTGAGTCGTACGTTGCCGAAAAAGTGAAAAAGACTTTTGCAATGCACGGCTATAACGTGACCGCGCAAGAATCTAAGTACAGACTTTTATCAGAAGTTTCGGACGGCTCCGAAAGGGGCATGTTTTCGCTGCGCCCCGATATCGTCGTGAGAAAAAGAGGCAAAGAGAACGAGTCGGGAGAGGCGATAATAATGGACACCAAGTGGAAACGCCTCGAACCCGACAGATACAAAAATTACGGCATTTCACAGGCGGATATGTACCAGATGTACGCTTATTGCAAAGAATATAAAAAAGAAAACCCGTCCACTCGCTACGTATACGTGTTATATCCGTATTCAAAAGAGTTCGCAAAGGCGGTATGTTCTCCGCCGGAATTTAAAAATTTCGGTACGCCGCTTAAAAACGGCAGAAAGGTTGATGCGGAAATCGAAATAAAAACATTTTTTATAAGGCTTTACGACGAAGATTTCGCTTACGAGCTTTTAAAAAATATAGAAAACGAAAGGATAGAGGAACAAACGACATGAAAACAACATTGGTTCTTAACGGAAAAGAATACGGCTATGCAGACGATAATTCAAATATTTATTCGCTCGAAGGATTCGGACGATATGAAAAGGCAGGACATTTTAACTCTTGGGGAGACGTTTTCGCCGAACCAAAATCTCCTTTTGGAACAAAGGAGAAAATAGGTCGGATTGATTTTTGTAACGCTGTGTGCGAACTGTATTATTACGATAAAAAAGTCGGCGAAATAGACTCTTTGGGCAACGTTATCATATCGGGGGAAAAAGTAGGAAAGTGTTCCGCCGGCGATCGGTTTGGAAAGATGCAGACAGGAGCGGCTTTTTTACTGCTTTATTTTCATGCCGGATTAGCTCCGTCTTCGTCGGACTCGCTTGGCGTATCTCTTTTAGCTACCATTGTAGATATAATCGTTAACAATAGTATTCGTAAAAACGCCGATAAGACGCGTAGAGAAATACAGCAAAACATAACCGAGAAAAGCGACAAAACAATCGAACGGGTTGACGACGTAAACGGCAGTAATGAAGCCCCGGATAAAAATTCGGATAATCAAAATAAAGGAATAAAAGGAGCCATAATAGCTATCATAGCATTGGTTGTAATCGTAATGTTTATAGCCATTGGAAGCAGAGGCTGAAAATAAGAGCAAGTCCGTTTTTTGGTACTTGCTCTTTTGTATAATGTAATCGTAAATGAGAAAAATATTTAATTTTGCGACTTTTTAGTATGGCGATTTTAGATAGAAAGGAGAATTTATGAAAAGCGTTTTCAAGGCGATATTTTATATATTGTTCTGGTGGGTGATAGTAGGAATAGTTGCTGTAAAATACATTATCGGAAAAAAATAATATTAAAACTTTTAAGAGGAGAGAAACATGGGTAATTTAGGTAAAGAACAAATCATAAAAGACTATCTTAAAAAGCAGATAGAACTTTATAAAAACGAAGAGGATTTTGACAATAAGTATTTTAACGAACAATGGATAGAAGAAACGCTCGAAAAGATTATGGTTTACAACAGAGTAAGCGATAAAGTTTTAGAGTGGGCGGAAAAAGACGAATACTTTTGTACGATGAGTAATCTCGAAATGCAAATCCTTTCGATTATTATGTATTATGTTTTGAAAATATCGACGAAGCGTTACGACGTTCCGGAAAATGAAAAATCGGATATAATCGAAAAGTATCTTAAAAAACAACTCGCCGAACATAAAACCGACGAAGATTTTAACGAAGAACTTTATGAGAACTGGACAGATGACTGGCTTTCATCGGCGGTTGAAAACGAATTGCTCGGCAACGCTATATTGCAATGGGCGTATGAAGATAAAAAGTGGGAAACTATATCCGAATTCGACGGTTTGTTGTGGTCGTTTTTAACCGGCTACGCACAGATGGAAACGAGATAAAAATATGAAAATGTTATATCCTATGGAGAAAAAAGATGCTTTTTTTAAGATTCCCGATAAGATTTACGTTTATTTTTCGGATAAAGCGGGAGTATTTTCGGCAGAGACCGATAGTAAACGGTATTTTTACAGAAAAATCACCGTTCAGAATGCTGAAACCGTATTAAACGAATTCAAAAAGTTTCTATCGGCTTCTTCCGGACGGTATAGTCCGTGGTCGTCTTCTCCCGAAGCGTGGGTTACGGACGATTTTATCGCCGTTGATAATACGGAAAACAATGTCGCTTCTAAGATTATTTCTTTTTTAGAGAGTACGGATTGTTGTACTCTTATGAGCGCGCAGATTATATATGAAGGTTTTGCAACGTTTTTATCAGATCCCGAACCTTTCGAAACAATTAAAATAAAAAGCCGATAAATGGTAACGGCGAATAAGTCGTCCGGCTTGCGATTGTTTCAGGAATTCCGGAAACAGTGCGTTTTTCTTTGTTAAAAGTCGGAGATGCAACGGCATCGACGGCGGAAGTATTGACAACGGAAAAAAAGAAAGATATAATAAAAATATAGTTATTATTTTGATACAGTGCAGAACAGAAGTAATTGAAGAAGCCTGCAGAAAATTCGCAGACGTTGATTGAACGGCTGACTTTTAAATCGTATGCAAATCTTTAAAATATCTGAACGGAGCGAATAAAAAATGAAAATTCTGGCATTGGACATCGGCGGCACGCGGTTGAAGTACGCGATATATAATGAGCTTTTGCAGGAAGAAGTCCGCGGCGAAATCGATTCGTTAGCTATCGAAGGCGCCGAAAAATTGTTATCGCAGGCGTTTACCGTATGCGATAATGTAAACTTCGATTTATTGGGAATTTCCACTGCGGGAATGGTTTCCGGCGAAGGAACGATCGTGTATGCGAACGAAAATATACCGCGCTATACCGGCGTAAGACTTAAAAAAATCTTTGAAACTCGTTACGGCGTTCAGACGTACGTTTTAAACGATATAGCGGCTGGCGCGATGGCTGAAGCATATTCGTCCGCCGAAAACGAAGGATCGGCCGTTACGTCGGAAGAGGCTGATAATTTTTATTATCTCGCACTTGGCACGGGCGTAGGCGGAATCGTCGTTAAAAACGGAATGGTTGAAACGGGCGCGCATGGTATATCCGGACAGATCGGGTATCTGCCGTCGGCAGACGGGCGCGATTCGATCGATCGGACCGCTTCGGCCCGCGGATTGGAAAGTACCGGCAAGAATAAAGGCGAAAAATTATTTGCAGATGCCGAAAACGGCGATATTAAAGCGAAAGCCGCTTTAAAAAAGTGGTCTGCCGAAGTAATGCGAGTTATTGCGGCGATTATAGGATATTGCGATCCTCCGAGAATAGTTATCGGCGGCGGAATAAGCAGACAGGGCGAAACGTTGTTGAGATATCTGAAAGAACAAGAAGAGATTTTGCCGATTCCGTATCGAAAAAAAGCAAGACTCTGTACGGCGAAAAATTCTTGCGGCACATTGGGTGCGGCGGTATACGCTTTGAAAAAATTAAAAAAACAGACACGGATAGGAGAATAAAATGAGAACGATTGAAGAAATAAAAAAGACTATAAGGGGCGGACTGATCGTATCGTGTCAGGCGCTTGATAACGAGCCTATGCACAGTTCGTTTATTATGGGCAGGTTTGCAAAAGCGGCAGCAGAAGGCGGGGCTGTGGGAATCAGAGCAAATACGGCGGAAGATATTAAGGAAATCAAAAAAAATACGTCGCTGCCTGTGATAGGAATCGTGAAACGCGATTACGAAGGGAGCGATGTGTATATTACTCCCACGATGAAAGAGGTTGACGAGCTGATGGCTGTCGGCGTAGATATTATGGCGATCGACGCGACAAAGCGTATGCGTCCCGGAAAAGTGGATCTTTGCACTTTCGTAAAACAAATCAGAGAAAAATATCCCGACGTCGTATTGATGGCGGATACTTCGGATTACGACGAAATGATCTATGCCGACAAGCTCGGCTTCGACTTCGTCGGAACAACTATGCGCGGTTACACAGACTATACAAAAGGCGTAAAAATTCCCGATTTTGATTTGATAAAGAGAGTTTCCGGCGAAATATCCGCACCCGTGATTGCCGAAGGCGGAATATGGGAGCCGCAGGAACTGAAGAGAGCGTTGGAAAGCGGCGCATTTGCCGCTGTTGTAGGCGGTGCGATTACGCGTCCGCAGAATATTACGAGAAGATTTGTAAATATACTACGGTAATCCGACGGAATATTCTTAAATCTACTATTATAATACGGACATTGTGTTTATTATTGCGAAAAGCAATCGACGGAAGGAAATGCAATGTCCGTTATTTTATTTTCGTATTTTCTGATTTATTACATGTAATCTTCCGGAAGATCACGCCTTTTCGCCAAGAAAGAGTATATTCGCAAGCAAAGAATAATTGCCCGATCGTTATTTATAACGGATAAACAGAAGGATAAAGATGATAAATATAACAAATAAAACTTCGCAGACAGATTTATGCGATTTACATACGCATTCGGCTTATTCGGACGGAACTTTTACGCCGGAAGAACTTGTAAGAGCCGCAAAATCCGAAAATCTGAGAGCTGTGGCACTGACAGACCATAATACGACGGACGGAATAAAAGAATTCGTCAAAGCAGGTAAAAAATACGGCGTAGAGTGTATACCGGGAGTAGAAATTTCGTCGGGATATAAAAATAAAGAGTTGCATATAGTGGCTTTATTTTTCAAAAATACCGATTATTCGCAGGTAGACGAGTTTTTAGCCGGGCAGAGAAAAAAGAAGGAAGAGAGTAACAAACTTTTAGCCGAAAGGCTTAATAAAAGCGGTTATAACGTAAATTACGACGAGATAAAAAGCGAAACCCGCGGATCGGTGAACAGAGTTCATTTTACAAAAGAACTTATAAAAAACGGCTATATAAAAACGGTAAAAGAAGGCTTCGACACGATTTTATCCGAAAACATGGGAATATACGTTCCGTCGCAAAAGGTAAGTTCTTTCGACGTAATAAAAATTATAAAATCGGCAGGCGGAGTTTCTGTTCTCGCTCATCCGCTTATTTCTTTGGAAAAGAAAGAATTGCCCGCATATTTAACCGAGGCGAAAACGTACGGACTTGACGCGATTGAGACAAGATACTCGAAATATAACGAAGGCGATCGGGAGTTTTCGGACAGCATTGCCGAAGAATTCGGACTGTTAAAAAGCGGCGGAAGCGATTTTCACGGCGAAAATAAACCGGAAATAAGTTTGGGTAGCGGATGCGGGGATCTTGCCGTTCCGTACGATTTTGCAAAAAAGCTTGAAGCGTCGAAAAATATTGAGTCTTAGACTGCAGAAATAGCTGTTTGTTTTTATGTAAACAAAAGTAAAAAATAAATATTCAAAAAAAGGACGGATCTGTCATGGCAAACCCGGATAATAAAAAGTTACTTATTTTATACGTTCTCGAAATTCTGAAAGATTACAGCGACGAAGATCACCCATTACTGCAAAAAGAAATAGCGGATAAAATATTTACCCGCTACGGAATGGATTGCGAAAGAAAAGCTATCGCCGCGAATATAAATTGTCTCGAAGAATTCGGCTACGATATAGAACGCATTAAAAACAAAGGCGTTTATCTCGGCGAAAGAGAATTCGAACCGAGCGAAATAGCTTTTCTGGTAGACTCGGTTTTTTCGAGTAAAATTATAAACGCCAAGCAGAGCCGGGAACTTGCCGAAAAGTTGTATCGTCCGCTCAGCATAAGACAGCGTAAAACGTTTAATTATATTTACAAAGCCGATGAAATTTCACGTACGGACAACAATCTGATTTTTTATAATATCGAAGTGATAAAATCGGCGATAGAACAGAAGAAAAAGGTAGAATTCGACTATAATTCCTATACGTTAAAAAAGGAAACGGAAACTAAAAAGAGAGTTGTCTCGCCTTACTTTATGATAAACAGTCAGGGGAAGTATTACCTTGTCGGAACGTTCCGCAAAGATTGGGGACTTACCAACTTCAGAATAGAGCGTATGACGGGGATAACGGTGAGCGAAGAAACGGCCGAGCCCGTAGAGAGCGTAAGAGGATACGAAAACGGCATAGATATAGCGGAATATGCGAACGAAAATATTTACGCCTTCGGCGGCGAGTCTGTAAAAGCCACGCTCAGGCTTGTCGGCGATTATATAGTAAACGCCGTGTACGAATGGTTCGACGAGAGAGCGAACGTTTACGAAAGAAACGGCGAAATATTCGCAACCGTCTGTGCAAACGAACGCGCTCTTATTTACTGGTGTATGCAGTACGGCGAATCCGTCGAGCTTTTATCGCCCGAAAAAACAAGAAAAAAGCTTTGCGAAATTATTTCTTCGATGAAAGAAAAATACGAGAGGAGTGTATAAACTCCGTTAATTAAATTAACTGCAAATAAAAAAGTTAAGCATTATCGTGCCACCACGGAAGGCAATAAAATATGGAAAATAAATTTGATTTTATATAGAAAAACGGGCAGACGTTTTGCGACGTCTACCCGAAGTTGCGCTTAGGTTCAAAAGAGAAAGCTTTTTGCATGCCGAGAGCTTTCTCTTTCATTATTTCAGCGGTGTGTTTTGTCTGAAAATTATTGAATTTTATCCGCGGGTTCAAATCTCGGTTGCTATTCGCTTATGATTTGAACCCGTACTTTGAGCATAAAAAAATGAACCCGAACTTTAACCTTTTTACGGGTTCAGCTCAGGTTCATCTTGGTGGAGCGTTAGTAACGTAAATCGAATTTTATTTAATATTTTTGATTTTAGTTATATCGCCATCACACAATAATTCAATATTTGCGAATATTTTTTCGTCAGACCAATTCCACCATTGCAGTTGTAATAAAAACTCTATTGTTTCGTCGTCAAAACGTTTACGTATGTTTTTTATGGGATTGCCCCCGACAATACAGTACGGCGGCACATCTTTTGATACTACGGAATTTGCGCCGATTATTGCGCCGTCGCCAATTTTAACACCGGGAAGAACAGTTACGTTTTGCCCTATCCAAACATCGTTGCCAACAACCGTATCGCCCTTTAATGGCAAATCTTCCAATTTAGGCGTAGTTTTTTCCCAGCCACCACCCATTATATTGAAAGGGTACGTCGTAACCGATCTCATACGGTGATTAGCCCCGTTCATAATAAATTCAACACCTTTGGCGATAGCGCAAAATTTCCCGATAATCAATTTATCGCCAATAAAGTCATAGTGATGAGTAACGTGTTCTTCAAATTTGTCTGCACCGTCGATATCGTCGTAGTATGTATAGTCACCGACAATTATATTCGGTCTTGTAATCACATTTTTAATATAACAAAGACTCGGAATTTTTTTGTTCGGAAATATTTCATTTGGGTTAGGCCCGAACTTTTGCATGCAATTACCACCTTTTTGAAGCATAAAAATATTATACTGATTTTACACCTAAAAAGCAAGCAAAATACCGTATAAATGACTTTATGGCACTTTGGCGGGTGCTTGACTATACAAGCGCGCCGCTATGCGGCGCGGTCAAGCACCCGCCAAACAACTCGCTTAAACTCGGATAAAAAGGTCAACTCAAAGCCGAGCGAAACGGGGCGTTCGCCGCTAAACCGCTTGGCG